>NZ_OZ248542.1:0-453673 GCF_965234735.1 Limnohabitans simekii (SeqCode)
GAAGATGGATTGCGACAGTACATTCATTACTACAACCACGAGCGCATCAGGAGCAAATTAAAAGGGCTGAGTCCTGTGCAATACAGAACTCAGCCATCTTTGGGTTAACCGCCCGTTTCAACTGTCCAACTAATTGGGGTCAGTTCAACGCGGGGCTTTTTTGGTTGGGTGAGGGACTTTAAGCCGCCGTCAAGCCAGCCGGTGGTGTGCTGGTGGCGCGGCCTTTGTAGTCGGTCCAGCACTGGCGGGTGAAGTCGTACAGCTTGCAGTCGCGAGCGGTTTGAAAATACCAGCGCCAAGAGAACGGCTGCACGATGATGCGCCCGGGCAGCAAGGTTTCCAGCTTGGTTTGCGCTTGCTTCAAGCGGTACAGCGGAATGCTCATGTCCACATGGTGGGCGGTGTGCTCCATGATGTGGTGCATCAGGGCGCCAATTTTCAGTGGGAATGTGAGGTGCACCGTGGTGGACACGAAGGGCTGGGCTTTGGCCCAAGCGCTGCGGTCATCGTGCCAAGACACTTTCACATGGGTGTGGTGCACATAGACCACGAAGCCAATCATGCCGCACCAGAACAAGAACGGCACGACAAAACTGCAAAACAGCAACCACAGCACCGACTGGTTGGTGGCCAAAGCGGCGAAAACGATGCCGCCAATCCACAAGGCGGCAAAGGCGGTGATCAGCCAGCTGTCGCGCACAAAAATGGGGCGGCGAGTGGGCATTTCTTTGGCGGTGGGGAAGACCATTTTTTTCCACCAAATTTCAATCATGTAGTACAGACCGGGTGCCCAGCCACTGCGGTAGATGCGGTCCAACAAACGACCCATCCAAGACAGCTTGGCAAATTCTTCCTGTGTGAGCGGGGCCCAAACAAAGTCGAAACCTTTGAGGTTGGTGTAGCCGTGGTGCACCACGTTGTGGCCGATGTCCCACAAGCTGTAAGTGGTGAGCGAGGGCAGGAAGGCAATGCGGCCCAGCCATTTGTTCAGGCCGCGGTGGGGTGTCAGGCTTTGGTGGCAAGCGTCATGGCCAATGATGAACAAGCGGCCAATGGTGAAACCCATGGCCACGGCGCACAACAATTTGGCCCACCAGGCTTCAAAGAACACGGTGCCGGCCAAAAAACCGGCCCAAATGGCGTAATCCATCAGCAGCAAGGCGATGGCGCCAAACGTGACGCGGTCAGACAAAGGCACCAGCCACTCGCGGATCACCTTGCGGTGCGGCATGGGTTCGTCAATAGGAATGGGTTGTTCAAGGTTGGTCATAAAGCAGGTGCTTTGGCGCACCAAAAAAGGGGTAATGCGCAAAGAAAAGCAAGTTTGTTGTTTTTCTCAGTCCGTGGGGGCGATTGTAGCCAGTTGAGGCCCGCCGGGACCAACCCCTACCAGCGGGCGGGCAATCGCTTGCGAACCCGGTAAACCTTGTCGGGCTCGCGCACCACATAGCCGCCCATGACCAACTCTTTCAGCAAACGGCTGACCATTTCCCGACTGCAACCAATGTGCTGCGCCATCTGGGCGTGGGTCATGGCCGGGGCTGCACACCAAGCCTCGCGTTCAGCCTCTTGGCGCTGCAACAAGGCGCTGAGTCGGCTGTAGGCGTCGGAAAACAAGGCCAGCCGGGTGGTTTCGGTGGCCATGCGCACCCGCTGCAAGGCCAGTTGCAAGACATCCAGTGCCAGCCCGGGGTTGTGGCGCAACACGGCCAAGGCGGCATCGCGGCTGACCACGGCGCAGACCACCGGTGTCAAAGTGACCACGCTGGCGCAATGCGGCCCTTCATCCAAAGCCAGCGCACCCACCAAGTGCCCGGCACCCACCACGGCCAAGGTGATTTCGCGCGGCTTGCTGTCGTCAGAAAGCGCATATTCCCGCAGCCGCCCACTCAACACCACATAAAGCACATGGCCGCTGTCGCCTTGCTGAATCAACAAGGTGCTTTTGCGGTAATGGCGCACTTGACCTTGCCGCGCCAGCATTTGCAAGCCCGGCAGATGCTGGCCATGAATCAAGGTGTCAAAGCTGAAACTGTCGATGTTCATGGCTGCACTTTAGTGTCAGATACCCTGGCCATGTGTCAGCCCCACTTTCGCAATGCGTGAGTGCGACTCGCGCTGACCGACCCCGCCCAACCAAGCCAATCTGACTTGTCAGCGTGTGACAATAGCGGCTCATTTCAAGGACTTCCATGCCGCTGCACGCCACCAAAATCGTTGCCACCCTCGGCCCCGCTTCCAGCGATCTGGCGGTACTGGAGCAAATGATCAAAGCCGGTGTGAATGTGGTGCGCTTGAATTTCAGCCACGGCCAAGCGCAAGACCATGTGGACCGTGCCAACCTGGTGCGCGAAGCGGCCAAGCGGGCCGGCAAGGTGGTGGCGATCATGGCCGATTTGCAGGGCCCCAAAATCCGCGTCGGCAAATTCGCCCAGGGCAAAGTCATGCTGGAAAACGGTGCCAAATTTGTGCTGGACGCCTCGCGCACCGAGCCCGGCGATTTGCAAGGCGTGGGCTTGGATTACAAAGAATTGCCGCGCGATGTGAAAGCTGGCGACTTGCTGCTGCTCAATGACGGACTGATTGTGCTCACCGTCGACGCCGTCAAAGGCGAGCAAGTCCACACCACGGTGAAGATGGGCGGCGAACTCTCCAACAACAAAGGCATCAACAAACAAGGCGGTGGCCTGACCGCACCTGCCCTCACGGGCAAAGACATGGAGGACATCAAAACCGCCATGGCCTTTCAAGCCGACTATGTGGCGGTGAGTTTCCCGAAAAGCGCCACCGACATGGAAATGGCCCGCCAGTTGTGCAACGTGGCCGCCGAGCCGTTCAAACACAAGCCCGGGCTGATTGCCAAGATCGAGCGCTTTGAAGCCATTCCCCACTTGGAAGACATTTTGCGTGCCAGCGACGGCATCATGGTCGCGCGGGGCGACTTGGCGGTCGAGGTGGGCAACGCAGCCGTGCCCGCGCTGCAAAAGCGCATGATCAAAATGGCCCGCGAGATGGACAAAGTGGTGATCACTGCCACGCAAATGATGGAGAGCATGATCACCAACCCGGTGCCCACCCGCGCCGAGGTGAGTGACGTGGCCAACGCCGTGCTCGATGGCACCGACGCCGTCATGCTGAGTGCCGAAACCGCTGTTGGCAAATACCCCTTGGAGACAGTGCTGCAAATGGCTCAGATTTGCAAAGCCGCCGAAGAGGCCGAAGACGTGGCGCTGGACGCCGACTTCACCGGCAAGCAGTTTCAGTTCATCGACCAAACCATTGCCATGGGCGCCTTGTTCACCGCGCACCATTTGGGCGCCAAGGCCATCGTGGCCCTCACTGAATCGGGCTCCACGCCTTTGTGGATGAGCCGCCACCGCATCCACATTCCCATTTACGCCCTGACCACCACCGAGCGCACCCAACGCCGCATGGCGCTCTACCGCAATGTGCACGCTTTGCTGATGGACACTTGCACCGATCGAGATGCCGCTTTGGCCCAGGCCGAAGTGCATTTGAAAAAACGTGGCATCGTCAACGCCGGCGATGTGTATGCCATCACCTGTGGTGAACCGATGGGCTCACCCGGCGGCACCAACATGCTGAAAATCAGCCGCGTCGTCTAATTTTTTTAGTTTTCAAGGACTTGTTTCATGGCTTTAGTTTCAATGCGCGAACTCTTGGACCATGCCGCCGAAAACGGCTATGGCATCCCCGCTTTCAATGTGAACAACCTCGAGCAAGTGCAAGCCGTCATGGCTGCGGCTGATGAAGTGGGTGCGCCCGTCATCCTGCAAGCCAGCGCGGGTGCACGCAAATACGCCGGCGAGCCCTTCATCAAACACCTGATTCAAGCGGCCACCGAGTCTTATCCCCACATTCCTTTGGTGATGCACCAAGACCACGGCACGTCGCCCGCCATTTGCCAAGGCGCCCTGAACCTGGGTTTTGGTTCGGTGATGATGGACGGCTCCCTCATGGAAGACGGCCAAACACCTTCAAGCTTTGACTACAACGTGAGCGTCACACAAAAAGTGGTGGCCATGGCCCATGCCATCGGTGCCACGGTGGAAGGCGAACTCGGTTGCTTGGGCTCGTTGGAAACCGGCGAAGCGGGCGAAGAGGACGGCGTGGGCGCAGTGGGCAAACTCGACCACAGCCAAATGCTGACCGACCCCGAAGAGGCGGCGCAGTTTGTCCAAGCCACGCAACTCGATGCTTTGGCGATCGCCATTGGCACCAGCCACGGCGCCTATAAATTCACGCGCCCGCCCACCGGCGACGTGTTGGCCATCAGCCGCGTCAAAGCCATCCATGCCCGCATCCCCAACACGCATTTGGTGATGCACGGCTCGAGCAGCGTGCCCCAAGACCTGCTGGCACGCATCAACCAATTCGGCGGCAAGATGAAAGAAACCTACGGCGTGCCGGTGAGCGAGATTCAAGAAGCCATCAAACACGGTGTGCGCAAGATCAACATCGACACCGATGTCCGCTTGGCCATGACCGCCGCGGTGCGCCAATTCTTGGCCGAAAACCCCGAGAAATTTGACGCCCGCGAATGGCTCAAGCCCGCCCGCGAAGCCGCCAAAGCGATTTGCAAACAGCGCTACCTCGAGTTCGGCTGTGAAGGCCAAGGCAGCAAAATCAAGGGCACGCCTTTGCAAATGATGGCGGCCAAATACCAACAAGGTTTGTTGGCGCAATTGGTGCACTGATCACCAAGATTTGGTGACATATACACAAAAAATGTGTATAAAATCCCCTTCTCTTTGAACAGGAGGAGCACCATGGAAACCCGCACCAACATTGTTTTGGATGACGAATTGGTCCACCAGGCCATGCTTCGCGCTGGCGTCAAAACCAAAAAAGCGGCCATCGAAGCCGCCCTCAAAGCCTTCATCCGCAAGCCCGACTACAGCGCCATCACGGCCTTGCGCGGCAGCGGCGTGCTGGCCGACGACTATGACCCGAATGAAGCCTTCGCCCTGCCTTCTGGGTTCAGTTTGATGGCCGCTGAAGCGCCGCCTGCCAAGACCAAGCGACTGGCCAAACGCCCGTGAGCAACCCTGTCTTGATCGACACCTCGGCCTGGGTCGAGTACTTGCGCGCCACCGGCTCGCGGCACGACCTGGCCGTGGCCAGCGCTTTGCGTTCACCGCAAGGTGTGCTGATGCCCGCCGTGGTGTTACAAGAAGTGCTGCAAGGCGCACGCTCGCCCAGCCACTTCATGGCCTTGCAAACGGCACTCGAAGCCATCGATGTCTTTGAGCCTGAAGACTGGCCTCATTTGCACGCGCAAGCGGCCTTGCTGTATGCGCGGTGCCGTTGGCAAGGCTTGACGGTGCGCAACCCGACCGACTGTGTGGTGGCAGCCTGCGCTTTGGAAGCTGAGTTGCCTTTGCTGGCGCGAGACGCCGACTTTGTGCACCTGCAACGCATTGCACCCGCTTTGCAATTGATGTAAGCCCCGCCCTCGCCCGACAATGCTTTTTTGAAAACAGCCCCATGAACCCCACCCTGCACACCCACACCCTCGGCTCTCTTCCTTTGCTGGCTCGCGGCAAGGTGCGCGATAACTACGCCGTGGGCAACGACCGCATCCTGATGGTGGCCTCGGACCGCATCAGCGCGTTTGACGTGGTCATGGGCGAGCCCATCCCCGGCAAGGGCGCATTGCTCACGCAAATGGCGCTGTTTTGGTTCGACAAACTTGGCCACATTTGCCCCAACCACCTGACCGGCGACGCGCCCGAAACCGTGGTCTCGGATGCCGAAAAACCCTTCGTGGTGCAACGCTCGATGCTGGTGCGGCGCTTGAAACCCATCCCAGTAGAGGCCGTGGTGCGCGGCTATTTGGCGGGCAGCGGGTGGAAGGAATACCAAGAGAGCCAATCGGTGTGCGGCGTGCCGCTGCCCGCGGGTTTGAAGAATGCGTCTCGCTTGCCCGAACCGATCTTCACGCCCGCCGCCAAAGCCGAGATGGGCGAGCACGACGAGAACATCAGCTTTGAGCAAGTGGTGGCCATGATCGGCCCCGACTTGGCCGAGCGCATCCGCAGCATCAGCATTGCCCTGTATGAAGCGGCTTATGACATTGCAGCGGCCAAAGGCATCTTGATCGCCGACACCAAGTTTGAATTTGGCTTGAGCCCCGAGGGCACCTTGGTGCTGATGGACGAGGTGTTAACGCCCGACTCGTCACGCTACTGGCCCGCTGATGCCTACCAAGAAGGCGCCAACCCACCGAGCTTTGACAAACAGTATTTGCGCGACTGGTTGGAAACCGCGCAAATGAACGGCGCGGCTTGGAACAAACAAGCACCTGCGCCCACATTGCCTTCCGAGGTGATTTCGCTCACGGCGGACAAATACCAAGAGGCGTGGGCGAGGTTGAAGAATTAATCAGCTCAGGCGGTTATCAACGCCGCCGATTTGATTCATTGCTTTTCCATGTGCGCCCTTTCTTGGTGAGTGGGTGATTGGATCATCAAAAAAGTGATCAGTACTTCACCTCTGCAAACTTCGGGCGGCTTAATCTAGACATCTTTCCCTCCAAAGGATGTCCATCCAAGCGCGGGTGAACTCTGATTTTTGCCCCTACAATAAATGCCGCTTTACTTCTTTATCTTTGATCCAGACAAAGACCGTCGAAACGTCTTGAAACATGGTTTGTCATTGCGCGAAGGTATTGCGGTTTTTACTTCGCCCCACAAATTGACGCTCGCATCTGCCAGGGTGGGCGAAGATCGTTTGATGGATATTGCTGATGTGCATCAGCTGGTGTTGATATTGGTTTACGTCGAGCGGTCTGCACAAATCAGACTCATCTCTTTACGTCCAGCTTCGAAACAAGAAAGGTTGCTGTATGCCAAATGGAAAAACAAAGCTTAAAACTCAGCCTGTTCGACTTATGGGCCCACGCAAGCCCGCAGTGCCCCAAAGCATTCCCTGCGATGCCGCGTCAGATTTGTACGACCCGAATGACCCGGCCGCGGTGGATGCCTTTTGGCAAACGGCAAGCATCAAGCGTGGGCGGCCTGCCGCCGTTGTGAAGCGACCCACTTTGAATATGCGGGTGGATGCTGATGTGTTGGAGGCTTTCAAAGCCACAGGCCCGGGTTGGCAAACCCGCATCAACGCTGTGTTGGTCAAAGCGGTTCGAAAAGGTCTTTGACGCCCATACTTTGACTCAGTTCAAGGCCATGCTCAAACGGCGGCGGTACTTGGACACCAACTCGGCTTGCGGGTCTTCCAGGGCCGTGGCTTTGCCGGTGAGTTCAATGCCACCGGCGGATTTGCCGGGCACGGGCTGATCACCTTTGGCCTTGGGCGGGGTCAACAACTCCAAAATCGCCACGATGTTTTTACGCGCAGCCTCTTCCGCCCAGGTTTTGTCGCGCATCACAATTTCCAGCAACTCGTCCATGGCCGCGGTCCATTCGGCTGAGGCCATCAACAAACGCGCCTTGGCCAAGCGGGTGTCGAAATCGCGTTTGTTCTTTTCAATCAGCGCATCGAATTGGTCCAAGGTCCATTGCGCACGCTCGTCGGTGGTGGCGAAGTGCAGCGCTTCCCACCAGTGCTTCAAAGCTTCAAAACGCAGCTGCAACGGGATTTGCACCAGCGCGGGTGCCAAGGCGGCTTTGGCCTGGTCCAACTCGCCCATGGCCATCAAGAGCTTGATGTAATCAAAACGGGCGTCATCGTTGCCAGGGTTCATGGCCAAGGCTTCTTGCAATTTGGCCAGCGCTGTGCTGGTGTCGCCTTGCGCCAGCAAGGCTTCGGCTTCACTCAGGTCTTCTTGCGCGATCATCTCGCCCTCACTGGGCAGGTGCTTGTCTAAAAATTCACGCACCTTGACTTCGGGCAAAGCACCCATGAAACCATCGGCGGGCTTGCCGTCTTTGAGCAAAACGCAGGTGGGGATGCTGCGGATGCCAAAAGCTTGCGAGAGTTGCTGCTCGTCATCCGAGTTGATCTTCACCAACTTGAAGCGGCCTGCGTATTCCACTTCCAGTTTTTCCAAGATGGGGCCTAAGGATTTGCACGGGCCGCACCACGGTGCCCAAAAATCCACCAACACAGGCACTTGGGTGGAAGCGGCAATCACTTCGGCTTCAAAATTGGCAACGGTCACATCAATCATGGGGGTCGGTTCCAGGGGAATAAAATCAGCTCACCAACACGCCAAAGCTCAAACGAGCCTTGGCATTCTGTCAACGCATAAGCTTACCCGCAGTTCACTGCCTCTTCATCATGAACCCCATTCTTGTCGGTGTGGTCATGGGCTCCAGCTCTGACTGGGACACCATGCAACATGCCACCCAGATCTTGCAAGACTTCGGCATTGGTTTTGAGGCCCGGGTGGTGTCAGCGCACCGCATGCCCGACGACATGTTTGCCTATGCCGAAGCCGCGCACGGACGCGGCCTCAGAGCCATCATCGCGGGGGCTGGCGGTGCGGCGCATTTGCCAGGCATGTTGGCCGCTAAAACCACGGTGCCCGTGTTGGGCGTGCCGGTGGCCAGCAAGCATTTGCAAGGCGTGGACTCCTTGCACAGCATCGTGCAAATGCCCAAAGGAATTCCAGTGGCCACCTTCGCAATTGGTGCAGCAGGCGCGGCCAACGCGGCCTTGTTCGCAGTGGCCCTGTTGGCGCATGACAACCCCAAACTGCAGCAAGCGCTGCAAGCGTTTCGCCAACAACAAACCGACGCCGCACGTGCCATGACCGTGCCGCCTGCACTTTGAAAACCTTGTTGCCAGGCGCCACCTTGGGCGTGTTGGGTGGCGGTCAATTGGGCCGCATGTGGAGCCACGCGGCACAAGCTTTGGGCTACCGCACCGCTGTCCTTGACCCCGATGCACACAGCCCGGGAGGCTTGGTCAGTCATCTTCATGTGGCGGCCGATTACCTCGACCCTGTGGCCTTGCAACAGATGGCCGCGCAATGCCAGGCCATCACCACCGAGTTTGAAAATGTGCCTGCTGAAGCCTTGCGCCAATTGGGCTTGAGCTTGCCTTGCGCACCGGGTGCCCAGCCGGTGGCGGTGGCGCAAGACCGTGCAAAAGAAAAAGCACACTTTGTGGCTTGCGGTGTGCCTGTGGCCCCGCATGCAGTGCTGCACAGTGAAGCCGACTTGGTTTCGGTGTCCCCAGCTTTATGTCCCGGCATTTTGAAAACCACACGCTTGGGCTATGACGGCAAAGGTCAGGTGCGGGTGACGTCGCTTGCTGACTTGCCCGCCGCATGGAAGCAGCTGCAAAGCGCTGGCCCCGCTGTGTGCATTTTGGAAAAACGCCTGCCCTTGGCCGCAGAATGTTCTGTGGTGTTGGCGCGGGGCTTTGATGGTCAGATGGTGCACTTGCCGGTGCAGGTGAATTTGCACCGAGACGGCATCTTGGCAGTGACCGAGGTGTTTGCAAACGCCTTGCCTGCCGCCACCGAACAACAAGCCTTGAAAGCGGCCCATGAGGTGGCGCGCGGCTTGAACTATGTGGGTGTGCTGTGCGTCGAGTTTTTCTTGCTGCAAGACGGCCCTGAACGTGAGGCCTTGGGCCCACTGGTGGTGAACGAAATTGCACCGCGCCCTCACAACAGCGGACACCACAGCATCAACAGTTGCGATGTGTCGCAGTTTGAATTGCAGGTGCGTTGCATGGCCGGTTTGCCATTGGTACAGCCACGCTTGCACAGCCCCAGCGTCATGCTGAACCTGTTGGGCGACTTGTGGTTTGCACAAGGTGACCAAGCCATTGAGCCGCCTTGGCCGCGCGTGTTGGCTTTGCCTGGTGTGCATTTGCACCTGTATGGCAAAACCCAAGCACGCGAAGGTCGCAAGATGGGCCACCTCGCGGTCACGGCCGCCACGCCCGAAGCGGCCAAGCAAGTGGCCCTGCAAGCCGCCGCCATCTTGGGTATGGCTGCGTGGTGAAAACTTCATCGGATGCGGTGCTGCAAGCCGCCCACGTGTTGTCACAAGGCGGCTTGATTGGTTTGCCCACTGAAACGGTCTATGGCCTGGCAGCTGATGCTTTGAACCCGCAAGCTGTAAGTGCTATTTTTCAAGCCAAAGGCCGACCCGCAGATCACCCGCTCATCGTGCATGTGGTCGATGCGGCGCAAGTGGCTTTGTTTGCGCAGGATGTCCCTGAATTTGCCGTGCACTTGATGACGGCGTTTTGGCCCGGTCCTCTGACGCTGATCTTGCCGAAAAAAAGCGGTGTGGCCGATGCTGCTGCCGGTGGCCACCAAACCATTGCGCTGCGCTGCCCTGCACACCCGATGGCGCAAGCGGTGTTGCAAGCGGCACAAAGCTTGGGCGTTCAAGGTGTGGCGGCCCCCAGCGCGAATCTGTTTGGCAGCGTCAGCCCCACCACAGCCGCGCATGTGCGCGAAGCATTTCCATCGCTCTTGGTGTTGGATGGCGGCGCGTGTGATGTGGGCATCGAATCCACCATCGTCGATTGCAGCCGTGGTGCGCCGGTGTTGTTGCGCCCGGGCATGCTGAGCTTGTCGCAGCTCTCTCAAGCCTGTGGTGTGGCCGTGTTGAATTCAACCAGTCTTGAAACCACGTCAGCAACTTCTGCTGATGCCTTGAACGAACAAACCCCCGCAGCACCGGGCAGCTTGGCGTCGCACTATGCACCGCGTGCGCGGCTGCGATTGCTGTCGGCTGATGAGATGCTGTCCCGCTTGCCACGAGTGGCGGTGCAAGTGGCGTTGTGGACCCGCTCTGTGTTGGATGTGCCTGCGGGTGTTTGGTGGGTGAAGATGCCCTCGGATGCAGCGCAGTGCGCCCATGAATTGTTTGCGCAGCTGCGGGCCATGGATGCCAAAGGTGTGCAAGAGATTTGGGTCGAGACGCCGCCTGAGGGCGAGGCCTGGGATGGTGTGCGGGACAGGTTGCAGCGGGCAGCGGCTTTGAAGTGAAGTGTCAGCGCCCAGCCGCCCAGTCGATCAAGGCGTCCATCACCGGCCTGCCTTGGTTCGCGTTCGGGTGGTTCAGCATGGCCACCAGCACAAAGCGCTGGCCGTTTTGTCCGTCCACATAGCCCGCAATGCCCATGCTGTCGCGCAAACTGCCGGTTTTCAGGTGGGCACTGGCGCTGCTTTTGCTGCGCTTGAGGGTGCCGTCCACGCCGGTGAGCGGCAGTGAGGCCATCAGTTCTGGCATGAAGGACTGCAACCAGGTCCATTGCAGCAAACGCGCCAAGGTGTGGGCGCTGATACGCATTTCCCGGCTCAAGCCTGAGCCCTTGTCGATCAAGGGTGGTTCGCCGCCGATGCGGTCACGCCACCACACCTCCATCACCTCTTTGGCCGCAAGGGGTGTGGCTTGACCGCGTTTGTGCGCGGCCAGAGTCAAGAACAACTGATCGGCCATGACGTTGTTGCTGAACTTGTTGATGTCGCGCACCACCTCGCCCAACGTGGCGGACTCTGCAAAAAACACCGGCTTCAAGGCTGTGGGGACGCTGCCATCGCGCACGCTGCCACTGAGTTGACCGCCGAGTTGTTGCCACATACCCAACACCGCGCGGGACGCAAATTGATCAGGGTCGGCATACGCCACAGGCCAGAGTTTGTCGCTGCAGCTGGCTGGAAATCCACCCATGAATCGAATGCTCAAGGGGTTGCCAAACTCGGGCTTCAAACTGGCGCGGTAATCGGCGCAGTCACCTCCCATCAAGGGCACACTGGCTTGCAATTGCACCCCAGCCAGCGGGGGCTCCCAATGCACCCGCGCCACTTTGTGCGCCGGGTCGGGCACGAAGTGAAACATCAGCGACTTGTAGTTCAGCAGCAGCGCATCTGGTGCGGCGTTGTAGGGGCGCAGGGGTTCGCCATCAAAACTCGCCGGGTCGTGCGGCGGCAATGCAAACAAGCTGCGGTCGAGCACGATGTCGCCTTGAATCTGCCGAATGCCCAGGCCTTGCAAGCGGCGCAACAGCAACCAAAGTTGCTCCACCCCCAGCTTGGGGTCGCCACTGCCTTGCAAATAAACCTGTCCGTGCCACACATCGCCGCGCAACTGCCCCTCCAAATACACCGGGGTGCGCCAAGTGAAGGCCGGGCCCAACATGTCCAGCGCCGCACTGGTGGTGACCAACTTCATGAGCGATGCTGGGTTGCGCGGTACATCGGCCTGGTGTTGCAAGCGCGGCGTGCCGGGCGCAGCCACCGGCCACACCACCACGCTGAGCGCGTCCCGCGGCAACTTGGCGCGTTGTAAAGCGTCTTCAACGGCGGGTGGCAAACTGGTTTGACCCTGGGCGGCACCTAGCCCACACAAGAGCGATAAGACCATGCCGACAAAACGGCTTGTCTTGATTGCATTGGGCTTGCAAGCGAAATGGGGTGAGGTCGGCGTTGGTGTCATGACCCGATTATGAAACTGTGCTTGGCGCTTGCCACGGATAATCCACGGATGCCAGCTCTCATTCAACGCCTGCGGCAATTACCCCCGCAAACCATCGGCCTGTTGGCCGCGGTCATCACAGTCTCTATTTGGAGCGCCTTCATCGTCATTGCACGTGCCTCGGCCTCGGGGCATTTGCTACCGCTGGACATTGCCTGGGCACGCATCATGGGCGCCAGCATCGTGTTGCTGCCTTGGGCTTGGTGGCTGAATCGCCAAACACCTGACCGGCCCTCTGGTTCTTTCGGCGGACTCTCGCCGCTGCCCTTTCGAACCACCGTGATCGTGGGTCTGTTTGGAGGTTTGAGTTATTCGATGTTCGCCTACAGCGGCTTTTTCTTTGCACCTGCGGCCCATGGCTCGGTCTTGATGCCTGGGTTTTTGCCAGTGTGGACAAGTTTGTTGGCGCTGGCTTTGTTAGGCGAGCGCTTGCATGGCAACCGGTTGATGGGTTTGGCCCTCATCATCAGCGGCGGGATGTTGGTGGGCGGCAGCAGCATGTTGCATGCGTTTGATGGTGGCAGCTTGTGGCTGGGCGATGTTTTGTTTTTGTGCGCCAGTTTTTGCTGGTCCACCTACAGCGTGCTGAGCCGTCGCTTCAACCTGCAAGCCATCCCCGCCACCATCGCCATCACTTGCTTTGCGTTTTTCAGTTTTGTGCCGCTGTACACCGTGTTGGCTTGGCTACAAGTTGTGCCCAGTCATTTGTTCACCGCGCCTGTCTCAGAAGTCTTGTGGCAGGCGCTGTTTCAAGGCGGCGGTTCGGTGGTCATTTCGGGCATCACCTTCACGCAAATGATCCGCCACTATGGGCCTGTGCGCTCGACCATGATCACCTCCTTGGTGCCCGGCTTGTCGGCCTTGGGTGCGGTGGTGTTTTTAGGTGAACCGCTGGGCTGGCACTTGCTGTTGGGCCTGTCTCTGGTGACCGGCGGCATTTTGTTCGGTGTGCAAAAGGCACCCGCGGTGTTAGCCAAAGCATGAAGTTCTTGGCGATTGAGACCAGCACCGAGCGGCTGTCGTTGGCCGTGCAAAACGACGGGCACATCTGGGCCTTTGAAGGCGCAGGCGGCGCACAGTCTTCGGCCGCGCTGATTCCCGCCGTCATGGATTTATTGCAGCAAGCGAACCTGTCCTTGCCAGATTTGAACGCTATCGCCTTCGGTCGCGGCCCCGGGGCTTTCACGGGTTTGCGCACCGCCTGTGCCGTGGCACAAGGTTTGGCCCTGGGCGCAGATTTGCCGGTGCTGCCCATCGACACCTTGCTGTGCGTGGCTGAAGCAGCTCGCACAAGTTCTGAACGGGTATTGGTGTTGATGGATGCGCGCATGCAACAGGTGTATGCGGCGGCGTATGAATGGCAAGACGCGCAATGGCATTGCGTTCAAGCACCGCAATTGCTCTATCCTGCGGCTGTGGCATTGCCTGATGGCTGGACGCCGTCAACATGTGTCATCGCTGGCAATGCATTGACTTCTCCAGATTTACAAGACGGCCTGCAACACTTACACACCTCTCAAGCACTGAAGGCCGCGCTTTGGCCGCAAGCCACGCCCATGCTGCGATTGGCCCATGCGGCGTGGCTTCGCGGCGACGCCGTGGATGCTGATCAAGCACTTCCCGTTTATGTGCGCGATCAAGTCGCGCTCACCACGGCCGAGCGCTTGGCTTTGAAAGCTGCTGCGGCATGAAATCTCCTGTGGCCATGCAAGCACACCATCTGCCTGATGTGCTGCGCGTCGAGCAGTCAGCCTATTCGCACCCGTGGACGCATGGCAACTTCATCGACTCCATCGCTTCGGGCTACCACTTGCCTTTGTGGCTTGAACAAGACCAGATCGCTGCTTACCTGGTAGCGATGCGCGGTGTCGACGAAGTGCATTTGCTCAACCTCACCGTGGCGCCAGATTTCCAGCGCCAAGGTTGGGCGCGGATGCTGTTGCAGCATTTGCGTGACTGGAGCATTGAACGCGGTGCCCACAATCTGTGGTTGGAAGTGCGGGCCAGTAACCTGCGGGCCATTCAGGTGTATCAAGCCCATGGTTTCACCACCGAGGGTTTGCGCCGAGACTACTACCCTGTGCACATGGGACGACGCGAGGACGCGGTGGTCATGTCTTTGCAGTGGTAAGGTTGCCGCCATGAACGCTCCACTCGATCCTCGGCAACGCGCCATGCTGGCCGAAATGGGTGTGCGTGTGTGGGCACCGATACCGACACCCGCTGCTGAGATCCAGACACCTGATCTGCCTTTGTCGCCCTTGCCCGACGGTTTGGCCGACAAGGATTGGGCGACCTTGAAAGAGGCCGCTGCGAGCTGCCAAGCCTGTGGTCTGTGCCAAGGTCGTCACCACAGTTTGTTTGCCAGTGGTTCTGTCGTTCAAGGTCCTGCGGATTGGCTGATCGTTGGCGACGCCCCCACCGATGCCGAGGACTTGGCGGGCGAGGCCTTTGTGGGCGAAGAAGGTTTGTTGTTCGACGCGATGCTGCAAGCCATGGGTTTGTCACGCAAAACCGACGTTGCAAACCCAGCTTCTTTGGTGATCACCAGCGCCGTGAAATGCCATCCGCCGGACAATCGCAAGCCGACCGCTGATGAAATCAAACAATGCAGCGCTTTTTTGCAACGGCAAATTGCACTGTTACAGCCCAAAGTGATCTTGGCCCTGGGTCGCTTGGCCGCACAAACATTGTTGCAAGACAGCTTGGGCGATGCGGCCAGTCAACCCTTGGGTAAATTGCGCGGCCAGGTGCACCAGGTTTCAGGCCGCCCGCTGGTGGTGAGTTACCACCCGGCTTATTTGTTGCGCAGTCCGTCGGACAAGGGCAAGGCTTGGGCGGATTTGATCTTGGCCCTGCAGCAAGTGCGTCCCATCAGCGCTTAGTGCCTCTGCGCAGCTTGGCAACTGCAACCCAGAACAGCCCCTGCCTACAATCTGACGCATGAACTTCACCGACATGCTGCAACACGCGAGCCACCGCCAACAATCTCTGCTGTGCGTGGGCTTGGACCCTGAGCCCAGCCAATTCCCACAGCATTGGCGCGGCGACAGCCAACGCATTTTTGATTTTTGCGCCCAGATTGTGGACGCGACACACGACTTGGTGTGTGCATTCAAGCCGCAAATCGCGTACTTCGCGGCGCACCGCGCAGAGGACCAGTTGGAGCAATTGATCGCTCACATTCGAGCTGTGGCGCCGCATGTGCCGGTGATTTTGGATGCCAAGCGTGGGGACATTGGCTCCACAGCGGCGCAATATGCCGTGGAAGCCTTTGAGCGCTATGGTACAGATGCGGTCACACTGTCGCCCTTCATGGGCTTTGATTCTGTCGCGCCCTATTTGAAATACCACGGCAAAGCTGCGTTCTTGTTGTGCCGCACGTCCAACCCGGGGGGCGACGATTTTCAAAACCAACGATTGGCTTCGGTTGAAGGTCAACCCTTGCTTTATGAACACATTGCACGCTTGGCGCAAGGGCCATGGAATTTGAATGGTCAATTGGGTTTGGTGGTGGGCGCCACCTACCCAGCAGAGATTGAGCGGGTTCGGGCACTGGCACCGACGCTGCCTTTGTTGATCCCAGGCGTGGGTGCGCAAGGCGGTGATGCCGCAGCCACCGTGAAAGCAGGTTTGCGTGCGACGAATGGTCAGGTGAGTGGCAACATCATCGTCAACTCTTCACGCGCGGTGTTGTATGCCTCTGATGGCCCGGATTTTTCACACGCGGCAAGAATGGCTGCTTTGCAGACCCGGGACGCATTGGCTGTGGCGCAGGCGGCCAACTTTGTTTGACACAAATCAAATATCTTTTGAAAACAGTTTTTATTTTAAAAACCCTGCTACTTTAAAAGCCAATTTATCTGGTGGACTAATGCGCGGCGCGGCCATTTAAGCTATGGTTTGAGGGTAACTATTAGAGTTTTCCATGTCAAACAGAGCCGGGTTTTTTGAATTGATCGCTAGAGTCAATGCAGTTGAAGATCGACACCACGAGGTGCTACCCGACATCAATGCCCAGTTGTTGCTGATGCGTGTGGCCATGGCCCACCATGCAGGCTCATCCATGAACGTGACCCAGGCCATGAACTTGGCTCACATCGGTTCGCCCGCCATGCTGCACCGCAAAATCAACGACCTGCTGAACCAAGGCTTGATTGAATTGACCTTTGAAGGCAACAACCGCCGCACCAAGTTTTTGGTGCCCACAAACCAAGCCTACGCCATCATTGACGAGCTGGCCGATGCCGCCGCCTCGGTCTATGAGACCGTCAACTGATCAGCGTTCAGTCAACAAGCGTTTCAAGTAACGCCCGGTCATGCTGGCCGGGTTGGCCGCCATATCTTCGGGTGTGCCGACGGCCACCACTTGGCCGCCGCCACTGCCACCTTCGGGGCCCATGTCGATCACCCAGTCGGCGGTTTTGATCACGTCCAGATTGTGCTCGATGACGACGATGGTGTTGCCCGCCTCCACCAACTGGTGCAACACCTTCAATAACAAATTGATGTCGGCGAAATGCAAGCCGGTGGTGGGCTCGTCCAAGATGTAGAGCGTGCGACCAGTGTCTCTGCGCGACAGCTCCAGGGCCAATTTCACGCGCTGCGCCTCGCCGCCACTCAAGGTGGTGGCCGCTTGGCCCAACCGGATGTAACCCAAGCCCACTTCCATCAAGGTTTGCAGCTTGCGTGCCAAGTTGGGCACGGCGCCAAAAAACGCCAGCGCATCTTCCACCGTCATGTTCAATATGTGCGCGATGTTTTTGCCCTTGTACTGCACCTCCAAGGTTTCGCGGTTGTAGCGCTCGCCGTGACAAACATCGCAAGGCACATAGACATCGGGCAAGAAGTGCATTTCCACTTTCACCATGCCGTCGCCTTGGCAGGCGGTGCAACGACCACCTTCCACGTTGAAGGAAAAACGACCGGCGCCATAGCCGCGTTCGCGGGCCATCGGCACCTCGGCCATCAACTCGCGCAAGGGCGTGAACAAGCCGGTGTAAGTGGCCGGGTTGGAACGTGGCGTGCGCCCAATCGGGGACTGGTCCACGTTGATGACTTTGTCGAAGTTGTACAGCCCCAAGATGTCGTCATGCGCTGCGGGTTCTTCATGGGCACGGTGAATTTGCCGCGCTGCTGCGGCGTACAAAGTGTCGTTCACCAAGGTGGATTTGCCCGAGCCCGACACGCCCGTGACACAGGTGAGCAGGCCCACAGGGAATTCAGCGTCCACGTGCTTCAAGTTGTTGCCACGTGCACCTAAAATGGTCAGGGATTGCTTGGCGCTGTTTGAAGTTGGCGCGACAGGCATGGCACCAAACACGTTTTTGCTGGGTGCAGCTTGTGGGATGGCGGGTTGTTGCAAAAGCCAAGAGCGCCGCTTTTTGGGCACCGCAATTTGCAAGGCGCCCGACATGTAGCGCCCCGTCAAGGAGTTGGGGTTGGCTTCAATATCAGCCGGTGTGCCCTGTGCCATGACACGACCGCCATGCACACCCGCACCCGGCCCCATGTCCAAGCAATGGTCGGCGGCGCGGATCATGTCTTCGTCATGCTCGACCACCAACACACTGTTGCCAATGTCGCGCAAATGTTTCAGGGTGTCGATCAATCGGTCATTGTCGCGTTGGTGCAAACCGATACTGGGCTCGTCCAACACATACATGACGCCTGTCAGGCCCGAACCGATTTGCGAGGCCAAGCGAATGCGCTGCGCTTCGCCGCCGGACAAAGTGTCTGCACTGCGTGACAAACTCAAATAAGTGAGGCCGACATCATTGAGGAATTTCAAACGGTTTGCAATTTCACGAATCACCTTGTCGCCAATATCGGCCTTGTTGCCTTGCAAATGCAGGTCTTGGAAATACGCTTGGCATTCGGCCAAGGTGATGTGGCTCACATCGTGCAAGGTGCGGGCTGACAAGCCTTCGCCCAAACGCACATGCCGTGCTTCCACACGCAGTCGGGTGCCTTCACATTCCAAACAGGGCCGGTGGCCACGGTAGCGCGACAACTCTTCGCGCACCAGCGCCGAGTCGGTGTCGCGGAATCGGCGCGTCATGTTGTTGACGATGCCTTCAAACGGATGCAGTTTGCTGGTTTTGCGCCCTGCTTTGGCACCGGATTCCAGCACATAGCTGAACTTGATTTCTTCCTCGCCCGAGCCAAACAACAGCACGTTTTGAATTGCTTCAGGCAGATTTTCAAACGGCGTTTCCAAATCAAAGCCATAGTGCTTGGCCAAGCTTTGCAGCATGGCGAAGTAATAAGCGTTGCGCTTGTCCCAGCCCTTGATGGCACCACTGGCCAAGCTGATGCTGGGGAAGGCGACGATGCGGGCGGGGTCGAAAAAAGTTTGCTCGCCCAAGCCTTCACACGCCGGGCAGGCCCCCAAGGGCGAGTTGAAAGAGAACAAACGTGGCTCGAGTTCGCCGATGGCGTAATTGCAATGCGGACAGGCAAAACGCGCATTGAAAGCCCGCTCGGTTTGGCTGTCCAAGTCCAGCACCACGGCGCGGCCATCGGCCAGGCGCAACGCGGTTTCCAAGCTCTCGGCCAAACGGGTGGCCATGTCTGGTCGCACCTTGAGCCGATCAACCACCACATCGATGTCGTGCTTTTCTTTTTTCTCAAGGGTAGGCAAGTCCGCCAACTCAACAACATTGCCATCGATGCGAAAACGCACAAAGCCCTGGGCCTGCATTTGGGTGAACACCTCGGCGAACTCGCCTTTGCGTTCACGCGCCACTGGGGCCATCACCATGATGCGGGTTTCTGGCGGCATGGCCAAGACCGCATCCACCATTTGCGCCACGCTGGAAGACTGCAAGGGCACACCGTGCTCAGGGCAATGCGGCGTGCCAGCACGGGCAAACAACAAACGCAGGTAATCGTGGATTTCAGTGACCGTGCCGACCGTTGAACGCGGGTTGTGGCTGGTGGCTTTTTGCTCGATGGCAATGGCTGGCGACAAGCCTTCGATCAAATCAACATCGGGCTTGTCCATGCGCTGTAAAAACTGCCGTGCATAGGCCGACAAACTTTCCACATAGCGCCGCTGCCCTTCGGCATACAGCGTGTCAAACGCCAAACTGGACTTGCCCGACCCCGACAACCCGGTGATGACCACCAGTTGGTTGCGTGGGATGTCGATGTCAATATTCTTCAGGTTGTGGGTGCGAGCTCCACGAATGCTGATCTGGCCGAACGCGCCTCGTCCTGCAAGGTGATGTGACAGGTAATTGGCGTCTTGGGGTGAGTTCACAGCGTTGGTGGTATCGATGGGCAACCTGCCATCATAGTCAAGCTGGGTTTCCAACAAGCCCGATTGGCAAAATGCCATCGGCTCAGAAGGGCGCTGTCAAGCAGCCTTTGTGGACTCAGTGCCCCGCCACATGCTCACCCTCCTTCAAGCGGTACTCGGTGCTGCAATAAGGGCACTTGGCATGGCCTTCATGCGAGAGGTCGAGGAACACTTTGGGGTGGGTGTTCCACAACTGCATGTCCGCCTTGGGGCTGGGGCAGAACACGCCGCCGTGGCTGTTCAAGTCTTTGGCCAGCAACTCGATGGTTTTCATGTCAAACCTTGGTCAGCCAATGGGCGTACTTGGGATTGCGGCCATTGACGATGTCAAAGAAGGCGCTTTGGATTTTTTCGGTGATCGGGCCGCGGCTGCCGATGCCAATCTCAATGCGGTCCAATTCGCGAATAGGTGTCACTTCTGCAGCGGTGCCGGTGAAGAAAGCTTCGTCGGCGATGTACACCTCGTCACGGGTGATGCGCTTTTGCACAATCTCGAGACCCAAATCTTTGGCGATGTGGAAGATGGTGTTGCGGGTGATGCCGTTCAAGGCGCCAGCCGACAAGTCGGGCGTGTAGATCACGCCACCTTTCACCACAAAAATGTTTTCACCCGCGCCTTCAGATACAAAGCCGGACGCGTCCAACAACAAGGCCTCGTCGTAACCGTCGTCCAGGGCTTCCATGTTGGCCAAGATGGAGTTGGTGTAATTGCTGACCGCCTTGGCCTGGGTCATGGTGATGTTCACGTGGTGGCGCGTGTAGCTGGAGGTTTTCACGCGGATGCCGCGCTTCAGACCTTCTTCACCCAAATACGCGCCCCAGGTCCATGCGGCCACCATCAGGTGAATCTGGTTGCCTTTGGGCGACACGCCCAGCTTTTGTGAGCCGATCCAAGTGAGTGGGCGCACATAGCCGCTTTTCAAATTGTTTTCCCGCACCACGGTGCATTGGGCGTCGTTCACCTGCTCAGGGGTGAATGGGATTTTCATGCGCAAAATTTTGGCGCTGTTGAACAAGCGCTCGGTGTGTTCTTGCAAACGGAAGATGGCGGTGCCTTGGGCCGTGTCGTAGGCACGCACACCCTCGAAAGCGCCGCAGCCGTAGTGCAGGGTGTGGCTGAGGACATGGATCTTCGCGTCACGCCAGTCGACCAGCACGCCGTCCATCCAAATTTTGCCGTCACGGTCGTGCATGGGAGGGGGCAGGGCGCTCATGAAAATCCTTTCGGGGAAGCACAAATGGAGACCGGCGATTCTAAGCGCCAGCCACTTTGTCCTCTTCCTCGGGGTGACGGCTCAAGACCCAATCCATCAAGCGGCCTTCTTGAAAGCTGCATTGCACTTCGCTCCCCGCCTCGTCCCGCCAAACAAACACCTCGGGCTGTTGGCCTTGAGGTGAATCCAAACGGCCCAAGCTGCCGGCCAAAGACAGCACTTGGAGCAAACGCAAACCGTTGTGCAACTGGGCATGGAACATCACCGCGTTGAGCACGGTGCCCATGGGCTGATCGGCGGCTCGCTGAAGACTCAACAGCAAACGGCTGGTGTGCTGCAGCAGCCAAAAAACAATGCCGCTGGCCACCAATGAAAAGCCCCACCAGCCAAAGGCTCGGAAGGACAAATACAAGAGCCCCGCCAGGGCGAAGGGTATCCATAGGTTGCGCCAGTTCATGGCCTCATTTTGGCACCCTCGCCGTCTTGGCGTTGTACTCGCCATTGGCCGCAGCTTGATGGCAGGTGACGCAAGACGCGCCATTGCTGACCGACGGTTTTTTCCAAACGGCGGCTGATACCTTGGGGTTGTTCATGTGGATCTTGGTCCACCAAGCGGATTGGGTGATGCGTTGTTGCGGCGGCTCTTCGGCCACCAACGGGAATGTGCTGGCATGGGCTTGCAGCCAGTTGGAAATCTCTTCCTGGGTATCGATGTTGATCATCACCTGGCTTGTGAAATGCTGAGGCATGGCGTCCATCAGTTTTTTCCACGAGGCTGCGGGCAACATGCCAGGGGGATACGCGAAGTGGCACACATTGCACTGCTGGGTGTAGGGCGTGAAGGCGGGCATGGGCACACGCACTTGCGCATGGGCCAAGCCCATCAGCAAGCTTGCCGCGCCTATCGCCCATTGTTTGGTGTTGGTCATGAATGCTCCCTTGAAGATGGAAGTTCCATTCTTGAAGCTTGGCCGACGCTTTGCCTTGATGCAAAACAAGAAAGCGGCTGAATGCTGATGCCAGACATGGCACACCCGTCGGCTGATTGACTGAGCCTCAAGCCCCTGAGCCTTTTTGGCGACTGAGCGCTTGTGCGGCTGACCTTAATCGAGTTGTCGCAGCACCGCCACCGCCTCGTCCACGCGCTCGACCGCATGGATGGTGAGGCCCTCGATGGGCTTTTTCGGCATATTGGCTTTGGGAATCAGGGCCACGCTGAAACCCAGCTTGGCGGCTTCTTTCAATCGTTCTTGGCCGCGCGGTGCAGGCCGCACTTCACCGGCCAAGCCCACCTCGCCAAACGCCAAAAAGCCGCGCGGCAGCGGCTTGCCACGCAAGCTGCTTTGGATGGCGAGCATCACCGCCAAGTCGGCAGCGGGTTCGCTGATGCGCACACCGCCCACGGCATTCACAAACACGTCTTGGTCCATGCACGCCACGCCAGCATGGCGGTGCAGCACGGCCAACAACATGGCCAAGCGGTCCCGATCGAGGCCCACACTCAAGCGGCGAGGGCTGGGGCCGCCACTGTCAACCAGTGCTTGGATTTCCACCAGCAAAGGCCGTGTGCCTTCCAGCGTCACCATGACGCAACTGCCAGGCACCGGTTCGGAATGCTGGCTCAAGAAAATGGCACTGGGGTTGCTGACGCCTTTCAAGCCTTTTTCGGTCATGGCGAACACGCCAATTTCATTCACCGCACCAAAGCGGTTTTTGATGGCCCGCACCAGCCGATAGCTTGAATGCGTGTCGCCTTCAAAGTACAACACCGTGTCCACCATGTGCTCGAGAACCCGAGGGCCTGCCAAAGCACCTTCTTTGGTGACATGGCCGACCAAGACCACGGTGGTGCCACTGGATTTGGCCAAGCGGGTCAGGTGGGCGGCGCATTCACGCACTTGGGCCACCGAGCCCGGGGCGCTGGTGAGCTGGTCGGAGTACACGGTTTGAATCGAGTCAATCACCGCCACTTGTGGCGACTGGGCTTGCAAGGTGGCGATGATTTTTTCCAGCTGGGTTTCGGCCAGCACATTCACTTGGCTGTGGTCCAGGCCCAAACGCCGCGCCCGCAAAGCCACTTGGGCGCCCGACTCTTCACCGGTGACATACAAGGTGTGTTGGCCGCTGCGCTGCAAACCATCCAAGGCTTGCAGCAGCAAGGTGGACTTGCCAATGCCAGGGTCGCCGCCAATCAACACCACGCCGCCCTCCACCATGCCGCCGCCCAAGACCCGGTCCAGTTCATCTTGCCCGGTGGGGGTGCGTTGCATGTCCTGCGCTTCGATGGCACTCAGGGCCATGACGGCCGAGGCGGGGGCCAAGCCTGCGCGTTCGCTGTAGCGGTTTTTGCTGGCGCTGCTGTCGCTGACCACCGACTCGACCAAGGTGTTCCAAGCGCCGCAGTGGGGGCATTTGCCCAGCCATTTGGGGCTGGTGCCGCCACAGTCGCTGCAGCTGAAAAGGGTTTTGTCTTTGGCCATCCGAGGATGATACGGCTGGGGCTTGGGCGACAATGTGCGCTGTTCACCTTCGCAAAGCTGTTTTGTCAGACCACACCCCCTCCACCGCCGCGCCCCCCGAGCGCATGACTGCCGACGAACGCCGCTCGGCTTTCTCTTTGGCCAGCATTTACGCGCTGCGCATGTTGGGCCTGTTCATGGTGATGCCCGTGTTCATGCTCGAAGCACGCCAGTACGAAGGCGGGTCCGACCTGTCCAGCGTTGGTTTGGCCATGGGTGTCTATGGTCTGGTGCAAGCGCTGCTTCAAATTCCTTTTGGCATGGCCGCCGACCGCATTGGTCGCAAGCGAGTCATTTACATGGGTCTGGCCCTGTTGGCCTTGGGCAGCGTGGTGGGTGCGCTGGCCACCAGCGTCACCGGCTTGGCCTGGGGCCGCGGCTTGCAAGGCGGTGGGGCTATTTCTGCGGCGGTCACGGCCTTGCTGGCCGACCAAACCCGCGACGAAGTGCGCACCAAAGGCACCGCATTGGTGGGTGCCAGCATTGGCCTGATGTTCGCGCTCAGCCTGGTCTTGGGCCCCTTGCTGTCGGGCTGGGGCGGCCTGCCAGCCATTTTTGCGGTGACCTTTTGGATGGCCTTGGCCGGTGTATTGATCGTGCGTTTTTGGACGCCCCCCGAGCCCGCCCTGCCCGACGCCTCTGAATCCAAACACAGCCTGTGGGGCTTGCTGGTGCACCCCGATTTGATCCGATTGAATTTTGGTGTGTTCGCTTTGTACGCCGTGCAATTGGCCTCTTGGGTGGCGATTCCCGCCCTGCTGATCCAAGCCGGTGTGCCCCAAGACGACCACGGCTGGGTGTATTTGCCTGCGGTTTTGCTGTCCTTCGTGGTGATGGGTTTGACGCTTTTTCCCATGGAGCGGCGTGGCCAATTGCGCCCGCTCTTTTTGTGCAGCATCGGCTTGGTGATGCTGGTGCAAGCCGCTTGGGGCTGGATGACGTTGGGGCAACCCCAGCTTTGGGTGTTGGGTTTGTTGCTGTTTTTGTTTTTCTGCGGCTTCAATGTGTTGGAAGCCAGCCAACCCAGCTTGGCTTCCAGGCTGGCGCCAATGGGCTCGCGCGGCGCGGCCTTGGGCGTTTACAACACCTTGCAGTCCTTGGGCATTTTTGCCGGCGGCGCCTTGGGTGGTTTGTTGCTCAAGTCGGTCGGCGCCATGGGCGTGTTTGCGGCCAGCACCGGCCTGATGCTGGTTTGGCTGCTGGTGGCTTGGGGCACCCATTACGTGCACAAATCACCAATCGGCGCGGTCACAGCACACAGTCGCTGAAGGCCAGCTGCCCGCATAATCTGTTGACATCTCCACACCGAACTCTAGAGGAACCACCATGGCAAGCGTGAACAAAGTGATTTTGCTGGGCAACTGCGGGCGCGACCCCGAGGTGCGTTATTTGCCCAGCGGCCAGGCCGTGGCCAATGTGTCCATCGCCACCAGCACCAAGCGCAAAGACAAAAACAGCGGCGAAATGGTCGAAGAAACCCAATGGCACCGCATCACCTTTTACGACCGCTTGGCTGAAATCGCTGGCGAGTATGTGAAAAAAGGCCGTCCTATTTACGTGGAAGGCCGCTTGAAATACGGCTCGTACACCGACAAAACCACGGGCCAAGAAAAAGCCACGGTGGACATCATCGCCACCGAACTGCAACTCTTGGGTGGCCGCGAAGGCATGGGCGGCCCCTCGGAAGACGGCGGCGGCAACCGCGCCCCCGCCCGCAGTGCGCCTGCTTCTGCACCTCGCGCATCTGCCCCCGCCGCTGCCAAGTCGGGCTTTGACGACATGGACGACGACATTCCGTTTTGAGTGTTGAGCCTCAGGCTTGGGGCACAACTCAAAAGTGATGAACCCCCTATTCAAGTCGACAGCCCTTGCATCAAGCCCCGCTCATGAACTGACCCCAATTAGTTGGACAGTTGAAACGGGCGGTTAACCCAAAGATGGCTGAGTTCTGTATTGCACAGGACTCAGCCCTTTTAATTTGCTCCTGATGCGCTCGTGGTTGTAGTAATGAATGTACTGTCGCAATCCATCTTCGAGACGCTCCACACTGTCGAATTTGTTCAAGTAGAAGAATTCTGTCTTTAGCGTGCCAAAGAAACTCTCCATAGCCGCGTTGTCAAGACAGTTGCCTTTTCGGGACATGCTCTGGGTCAGTCCACGCTCGGCCAGTTGGCGCTGCCAGGCAGGCATCTGGTACTGCCAGCCCTGATCCGAATGTAGCAGCGGTGCATCTTCCCCCTTTAGCTTTGCCAGCGCCTTTTTGAGCATGTTGCTGACCAGCGGCATCCGTGGGCGTCTTTGCGTCTCATAAGCCACGATCTCTCCGTTGTACAGGTCTAGCACTGGCGAGAGGTAGAGTTTGTCCCCTCGGACGTTGAATTCGGTCACATCGGTCACCCATTTCTGGTTGGGCCGATCTGCCTGGAACTGACGATCCAGAACATTGGCCACTTTGACATTGAACTGCCCCCGCCAGGAACGGTATTTCTTGGGGCGAACCAGCGACTTCAGGCCTAGCAGTTGCATCAAGCGCTGCACAGTCTTGTGGTTGACCTGTGATCCCGCATTGCGCAACTCATCCGTGATGCGCCTGTAGCCGTAGCGCCCTTTGTGGCGATCGTAAATGGCCCCAATGCTGGCCTTTAGCCCAGCGTACTTGTCGCCAGCTTGCTGTGCCTTGACTTGGTAGTAGAACGTGCTGCGTGAGAGTGCGGCAATTTTGAGCAAAGTGGTCAGTGGGTAGTGCTGCCTTAGTTCGATCACGGCCTGCGCTTTGGCCGCGCAGCCTGCTTCTTGGCTCGAACCAAGGCATCCAACTTTTTTAGGTAGGCCACCTCCGCGCGCAGGTACTCGTTTTCCTTGCGCAGCTCTTCTGATGTGCGCGCCTGTGGTGCCTGCTGCGTAACAGGCTCGGGAGTCTGTGATGGTTTCATGTCTTTCGGGCGTCCTCTGGGCTTGGGCTGCAATGCCTCCAAGCCGCCTTCATGGTACAGGCGCTCCCAGCCAGAAATAACCCCCGTACCCCCGCGCAGATCAAACAACGTCACCACTTGACGGTAAGAGAGTTCCTCTTGCCACATTTGTTGCAAGACAGCAAGCTTAAACTGCGCGCTGTAGCGACTCGATTTGCGACGCAATCCTGCGTCCCCGTGCTGGCGGTACTTGTCTACCCACAGACGCACCATCGCTTGATCGATGCCGTGTTTGGTACCAAGCGCTCTGTAGCCGCCAATGCCTGTCAGGTATTCCTGAACTACTTGTTGCTTGAATCTCTCGTCATATCTCGCCATGAAAAACACCCCAAAGGTTGGACTGGTGTCCAGCTTTTGGGGTGCAGTTCACTGCGGGGCTTTTTGTTGCCTGAGCCGTTTTCAGCCCGCAGCCCGCTTCATCAAAATCTCAAACGCGGGCAGGGTT
The DNA here is from genome assembly GCF_965234735.1 of Limnohabitans simekii (SeqCode). GTDB lineage: Bacteria > Pseudomonadota > Gammaproteobacteria > Burkholderiales > Burkholderiaceae_C > Limnohabitans > Limnohabitans simekii. Next base: position 26,879 of record NZ_OZ248542.1, read on the forward strand.
TTGCCCTCCAGCACTTCCAGGAAAGCGCCCCCGCCAGTGGAGATGTAGCCGATTTGGGGCTCAATCCCGTACTTGGCGATCGCCGCCAAGGTGTCGCCGCCACCGGCGATGCTGAAAGCGTCGGAGTCGGCAATCGCGTGCGCCACCACCTTGGTGCCGTTCTCAAAAGCCGCGAACTCGAACACGCCCATCGGGCCGTTCCAAACGATGGTGCCCGCCACTTTCAGTTGCGTGGCCAAACGCGCCGCAGTGTCGGGGCCGATGTCCAAAATCAGGTCGTCGTCGGCCACCTCGGTGGCTTTTTTCACCGTGGCCGTGGCGTCTGCGCCAAAAGATTTGGCGCACACCACATCGGTGGGGATCGGCACTTCCGCGCCACGCGCCTTCATGGCCTCGATCACCGCTTTGGCTTCGCCCACCAGATCCGGCTCGGCCAAGGACTTGCCAATCTTCATGCCCGCGGCCAGCATGAAGGTGTTGGCGATGCCGCCACCCACGATCAGTTGGTCCACGTTCTTGGCCAGCGCTTGCAAGATGGTGAGTTTGGTGCTGACCTTGCTGCCCGCCACGATGGCCGCCAGCGGGCGCTTCGGGTTGGCCAGCGCCTTGGTGATGGCGTCAATCTCAGCCGACAACAGCGGCCCGGCGCAAGCGATCGGGGCGAATTGCGCGATGCCGTAGGTGGTGCCCTCGGCGCGGTGCGCGGTGCCAAAGGCGTCGTTCACATAAATGTCGCACAGCGCAGCCATTTGTTGGGCCAGGGCTTCGTTGTTCTTTTTCTCGCCCTTGTTGACCCGGCAGTTCTCCAGCATCACCACTTGGCCGGGGGCCACCGTCACGCCGCCGACCCAGTCGGCCAGCACGGGCACGTCGCGGCCCAGCAACTCGCCCAAGCGCTTGGCCACGGGCGCGAGGGAGTCTTCGAGTTTGAACTCGCCTTCGGTCGGGCGGCCTAAATGACTGGTGACCATGACGGCGGCACCGGCGGCCAGGGCCATTTGGATGCAGGGCACGGAGGCGCGGATGCGGGTGTCTTCGCTGATCTGGCCGTGGTCGTCAAATGGCACGTTCAGGTCGGCGCGGATGAAGACGCGTTGATCCTTGGCGCGGCCTTGAGCGCACAGATCGGCGAAGCGAATGATGTTCATGGGGTTTGTCTCCGTATGAATTTTTCATGACATTTTAGGCGGAGGGGGTGGTGGCGTTTTTGAAATGAAAACCAGTAATTGGGGTCAGATTCCAATTGTTTCGAAACCTCACTTTACTAATTGGGGTCAGATTCCAATTAATTCACGCCTGCTTGCCGAGCACGGTGGGCTCGTCCGCCGCTCACCGCCGCAAGCGGCAACGTTCGCTACGCGGGCCGACCCACCATGTTCGCAAGCTGAAGTAGCTTGATTGGTTGCCCAAATGGCTGAAAGCGTTTTTTTGAAATCCGTGCGACCTTCTGCCGAAACATCACTTCAGAGCCAAAACAATTGGAATCTGACCCCAATTAACGTCTGTCAAACTGATGTGAATATTCTGCGCCGAGTGATACAAGAAATCGGCAAATCTTTGAAATCATGTATCATAAAAACGGCTGAAAGCACCGTCCAGTATGACCACCCCCTCAAAACAAGGGGTTTTGACGCACCCCCCAAACTGCCTGTTTGGACAGCGCCAACGCCCGACTTGGGGCGCCCCAGACTACCAACCCAGCCCGATGTGCAGCGGCAAATACACTGCCATGCCGACCACGATGGTGCCCAGCACCGCCTGCCCCTGGCCGCGCCGCCAAAAGTAAAAGGCCGCGCCAGCCGCCGCGCCAAAAATCCGGCCATCGCGCCAATCGGTGATCAAAGCGCCTTGGCGCATCACGATTTCCGGAATGATGACGGCGCTCAAAGCGGCAATCGGCGCGTACCGCAAGCCCCGATCAGCCCAGGTCGGGAAAGGCAGCTCTTTTTTGAACATGAAGAAAAAACTGCGGGTCACCAGCGTCACCCCGCCCAAGGCGGCTACCAGCAGAAACACACCAAAGTCACTCATCGCCGCTCCTTGCCCGCCCATCGGCTGCTTTCTAAAAGCAAACACACCGCCACCGCCGCAGCGATGGCCACCACGATGTTGAGTTTCAAAGGCAGGGCGAAGACTGCCACGGCTGCTGCGCCGGACACGCCCGCCGAGACCCGGCGCAAGCGGCTGTCCGACAGCGAGCACATGACGCCAACCAAGGCCAAGACACCGGCAAAGCCCAAGCCCCATTGGGTAGGAATATGGCTGGCTGTGAACACGCCGACCAAGCTGGAAATCTGCCAGCCGATCCAGTTTAAAAAGCTGTTCCCGGACAAATACGCCATCTCAGCGCGCTGCCCTGCAGGGTCTGAAGCCGGTTGGGGAAAGCGGCGTGTGAACATCACGTAGCTCATGTCTGCAGTGATGTAGCCCAGACACAAGCGCTGCCAGCGCGGCCAGCACATGAGGTAGTGGCGCAGGTGCATGCTGAACACCACAAAGCGCAAATTCACACAAAAAGCAGTGGCCAACACCACCCCAAAAGGCGCTCCAGCGACCAACATGGGGGTGACTGCCAGTTGCGAGCTTCCGGCATAGACCAACACCGTCATCGCGGTGGCCACCTCGACGCTCAAGCCCGACTGCACCATGGCCACACCGGTCATCAGCCCCCATGCCCAGATACCGGGGGCCACGGAAGAAATATCGCGCATGCCCTCCTTGAAGGCGGGGTGTTTGTAATTGGCAGGGTCGAAAAACATGAAGCCGCTCAGGCGCCCAACACCAGACCTTGCAAGCCGGGGTGGCTGTGCAAAAAGTCTTGGGCGCTGATGCGTTTGCCACCAGGCAGCTGCACTTGGAGGATGCGCAACACGCCTTGGCCGGTGGCCACCAGCAGCTGGTCGGCCTGGGCTTGCACAACGGTGCCGGGGGTGGCTAAATCCAGCGCAGCATCCGATGGGTTTTGCAGCACGGTGCCGGGTGCAGTGGCGGTTGGGCCCAGACCTGCATCGTGTGCAGGCCGTTCAGCCGCCACCTGCGCCGACCAAATCTTCAAGACTTGGCCGCGCAGCAAGGTGTGCGCCCCCGGAAACGGATCGAAGGCGCGGATGCGTTGCGACAAGGCAAGCGCGGGCAGCGCAAAGTCCAGCAAGGCTTCGTCTTTCAAAATTTTCGCGGCGTAGCAAGCTCCTTGCGTGGGTTGTGGCGTGGCTTTCAACGCTGGCCACTCGGCCAAGCTTTGCACCACGAGCCGCGCACCCAACGAGGCGAGTTTGTCGTGCAGCGTGATGCTGGTGTCGTCAGGCGCGATCGGCAAGGCTTCGCGCAACAGCACCGCACCCGTGTCCAGGCCTTCGTCCATCTGCATGATGCACACACCCGTCTGTGCGTCCCCGGCTTCGATGGCGCGTTGAATCGGCGCGGCACCGCGCCAGCGCGGCAGCAAAGAAGCATGGATGTTCAAGCAGCCCAAGGGCAGGCTTTGCAAAGTCCAGGCAGGCAGCAGCAAACCATAGGCCACCACCACCATCAGCTCAGCTTGTGCAGCAGCGATGGCTTGTTGCGCTTGCAAAGCTTCGTCGGGGTGTTTGCCGTCCAAACGCAAGCTGGTCGGTTGGCACACAGGCATGCCGTGCGTCAAAGCGTATTGCTTCACGGCCGAGGCTTGCAGTTTCATGCCGCGACCGGCGGGGCGATCCGGTTGGGTCAGCACCAAGGCGATGTCATGGCCAGCTTGGTGCAATGCGGCCAGCGCCGATTGGGCAAACGCCGGGGTACCGGCGAACACGATGCGCATTTAAGAGCGCTCGGCTTCGCGCTGGGCTTTGAGCAGCTTGCCTTTGATGCGCATGCGTTTGAGCGGCGACAGGTACTCGACAAACACCTTGCCCATCAGGTGGTCCATTTCGTGTTGCAAACACACGGCCAACAAACCGTCGGCCTCGAAAACTTTCAGTTCACCGTGCTCGTTCAAGGCTTGCACCTTGACGCGCTCGGCGCGTTCGACGCCGTCGAAGATGCCCGGCACCGATAGACAGCCTTCTTCGTTTTTCACCCGCTCGGGGCTTTGCCACAGCAACTCGGGGTTGATGAGCACCATGGGTTGATCCCGCTCTTCAGAGACATCGAGCACCACCAAACGTTGGTGGAAATCCACTTGGGTGGCGGCCAGGCCCACGCCTTTGGATTCGTACATGGTTTCAATCATGTCGGCAGCCATTTGGCGGATCTGATCGGTGACCTCGGCCACCGGCTTGGCGACGGTGTGCAAACGCGGATCGGGGAAGGAAAGAATGGGGAGTAAAGCCATGGCGATATTGTCGCTTTTTTGAAAACCCCGGGTGCAGTGCCAGCTTCAAAAACAGGAAGCCGCACTGTCACCCAAGTGCCTCGCGTGTTTTTAAGCTGAAGCCTGATTCACTCTTTGTGCACACGCCATGAACGCCTCACTCAGCGCCCGCGCCGCCCGCCTTGACGCCTTGCCCGAATGGGCATTGTGGCTGCGCCTGTCGCAAACCCCCAGCGTCGGCCCGCAAACCTTGCGCCAACTCTTGCAAGCTTTTGGCTCGGTGCAAGCCGTGCTGGCGCAGTCGCCACAGGCCTTGCAACAAGTGCTCAGCCACGCACAAGTGCAGGCCTTGCAACTTGAGCCGCCCGATTGGCTGGCACTGTGCACCCGCACCCAGGCCTGGCTGTCGCAAGCGGCTGAGGGTGTGCAACACGCGGTCTGGACTTGGGGCGATGCGCAGTACCCGCCGGGATTGTTGGCACTGGACGACCCGCCACCTTTGTTGTTTGTCCAAGGTCAACTCGAGCGTTCTTGCAACACCAGCGTAGCCATCGTGGGCAGCCGCAACCCCACCGCGCAAGGCCGCGACAACGCGCGGGCCTTCGCGCACAGTTTGCAAACAGCGGGCTGTTGTGTGGTGTCGGGTTTGGCGCTGGGCATCGATGGCGCGGCGCACCAAGGCGCTTTGCAAGCGGCGAATCCGTTCACCTGCGCCACCATCGCCGTGGTCGGCACCGGCTTGGACCAGGTCTATCCACGCGCCCACCAAGGTTTGGCCCGGCAAGTCGCGCAACACGGTTGGCTGCTGAGTGAATTAACGCCAGGCACACCCGCCATTGCCCACCATTTCCCGCGCCGCAACCGCTTGATTGCTGGTTTGAGCTCGGGTGTCTTGGTGGTCGAAGCCGCGTTGAAGTCGGGCTCACTCATCACCGCCGACATGGCCTTGTCGCAAGGCAAAGAGGTGTTTGCCGTGCCGGGGTCTATTCACTCGGCGTTGTCACGCGGCTGCCATGCCTTGTTGCGCCAAGGCGCGAAGTTGGTGGAAACCGCGCAAGACGTGTTGGAAGAATTGCCCTCGCAACTTCAGGTCGATACCGATGATGCGCCGCCTGCTCACGCGCAGCCGCAAGGCGCCACCGAACACGCCTTGTGCGCTGCGCTGGGCCACGACCCGCAAAGCTTGGACGTGTTGTTGGTGCGCAGCCAGCTGGCCTTGGAAGACGCGCTGGTGGCTTTGCACGAACTAGAGAGTCGCGGTGTGCTGGCGCGCTTGCCCGGTGGTTTGTACCAGCGCATTGGCGCTTGAGCAAAGACCCTTGTGGGCGCTGTGTTGGCCCCGGCCATGGCCTTGAAACCAAGGCCCTTGTTGAGGTGCAGAACCACGCATGAAACAGCCAAAATTTATTTTCAAAGGGGCGCAGAAAACAGGTTATATTGCCCCCCATGTTCGATGTCCTTGTGTATGTCTACGAGCACTACTGGCGCGGCGAAGCGTGTCCAGAGTTGCCTCTGCTAAGCCGCAAACTCAGCGCCGCTGGCTTCGACGCCGACGAAATTGAACAAGCCCTGTCTTGGCTGGCCGGTCTCAACATCGCCGCCCAAGCCGACATCATCCACGTGGGCCACAGCAAACCTGGTTTGCAACCCGCCTACGTGCAATCCCCCCTCAGCATGCGCATCTACTCGGACGCCGAGCAACAGCATATCGGGGCCGATGGTTTGGGTTTCCTCACCTTCATGGAAGGCGCGGGCGTGTTGCCAGCGCAAATGCGCGAGATCGTGGTGGACCGCGTCATGGCCGTGCCCAACTACCCGGTCAGTCTCGATGATTTGAAAATCATCGTGCTCATGGTCTATTGGAGTGCGGGCATCGAGCCCGATGCCTTGGTGCTTGATGAGCTGTGTGACGATCAATCGGCTCGTGTAGCGCACTGAGTCAGTCAGCTCATCAAAAAAGGCACCCACGGGTGCCTTTTTTGTTGGATAGCGTGGTTTAAACCACCGCGCCCGAGTTCGGGTCGTTCGGGTCTTCCTCTTCTTTTTTGCCCGTGAATTTGATCAGGTCTTCGCGGCGAATACCCAACCACATGGCGATGGAGGCTGCCACAAACACCGAGGAGTAAATGCCAAACAAAATACCAATGGTCAGCGCCAAGGCAAAGTAGTGCAGGGTGGCGCCGCCAAACAAAAGCATGGACAACACCATGAGTTGGGTTGAGCCGTGGGTGATGATGGTGCGGCTGATGGTGGAGGTGATCGCGTTGTCAATGATTTCCACCGTGTTCATTTTGCGAAAGCGGCGAAAGTTCTCGCGCACCCGGTCAAAAATCACCACCGACTCGTTCACCGAATAGCCCAGCACGGCCAACACCGCGGCCAACACGGGGAGCGAGAACTCCCACTGGAAATAGGCAAAAAAGCCCAAGATGATGATCACGTCGTGCAAGTTGGCGATGATGCCCGCCACAGCATATTTCCATTCGAAGCGGATGGCCAAGTAAATCATGATGCCCACCACCACAAAGGCCAGGGCTTTCAAGCCATCGATGGCGAGTTCGTCGCCCACCTGGGGTCCGACAAACTCGGTGCGCTTGAGTTCTGCGCTGGGGTCGGCTTCTTTCAAGGCGGCCATCACTTTGGTGCTTTGCTCGGTGGCGGTGCTGCCCTTCAAGGCGGGCATGCGGATGAGCACATCACGCGCTGAGCCAAAGTTTTGCACCTGCACATCGTTGATGCCCAGCTTGGCAATCCGCTCGCGCATCGGGTCAAGCGCCACCGGTTGTGCAAAGCTGACCTCCATCAAGGTGCCGCCCGTGAACTCCACGGACAGATGCAAGCCGCGGCTGAAGAGGAAAAACACCGCCGCCAAAAAGGTGATCAACGAGATGGCATTGAACACCAAGGCATGGCGCATGAACGGAATGTCTTTGCGGATTTTGAAAAATTCCATGGTCTGCTTTCAGTCGGCTTTGGCTTTGGCGATCACATCGCGGGTGGACGCGTCAGGGCGCCAGATGGTGCCGATGGACACAGATTGCAAACGTTTTTGGCGGCCATACCAAAGGTTGACCAGGCCGCGCGAGAAAAACACCGCCGAGAACATGCTGGTGAGAATGCCCAAGCAATGCACCACCGCAAAGCCGCGCACCGGCCCCGAGCCAAAGGCCAGCAAGGCCAAGCCTGCAATCAGGGTGGTGACGTTGGAGTCGAGGATGGTGGACCAAGCGCGGTCATAGCCGATGTGGATCGCGGTTTGCGGTGCGGCACCGTTGCGCAATTCTTCGCGCACCCGTTCGTTGATCAGCACGTTGGCGTCAATCGCCATGCCCAGCACCAGTGCCATCGCCGCCATGCCGGGCAGCGTGAGGGTGGCTTGCAGCATGGAGAGCACGGCCACCAGCAACAACAAGTTCACCGCCAGCGCAATGCTGGAGATGACGCCAAACAGCATGTAATAAAAGCACATGAACACCGTGACGGCGACAAAGCCCCAGGTGACCGAGTCAAAACCTTTGGCGATGTTTTCAGCGCCCAGGCTTGGACCAATGGTGCGCTCTTCGATGATGTCCATGGGCGCAGCCAACGAACCAGCACGCAACAACAAGGCGGTGTCAGCCGCTTCGGTGGTGGTCATTTGACCGGAGATTTGCACCCGACCGCCGCCAATTTCGGTGCGGATCACAGGCGCGGTGACCACTTCACCCTTGCCTTTTTCAAACAACAAAATGGCCATGCGCTTGCCGACGTTTTCACGCGTGACATCTTTGAAGATGCGAGCGCCTTTGGCGTCCAAAGTGAGGTGCACCGCGGCTTCTTGGGTTTGGTTGTCAAAGCCGGGCTGCGCGTCTGTGAGGTTTTCACCGGTCAACAGCACTTGCTTTTTCACCACCACGGCTTGGCCATTGCGTTCCAGGTATTTCTCGGTGCCAAACGGCACCATGCCACTGCCAACCTCGGCCAAACGTGCATCACTGCTGTCGTCGACCATGCGGATTTCAAGGGTCGCCGTGCGGCCCAAGATGTCTTTGGCTTTGGCGGTGTCTTGCACGCCGGGCAACTGCACCACGATGCGGTCCAGGCCTTGCTGCTGAATGACCGGCTCGGCCACACCGAGCTCGTTGATCCGGTTGTGCAGCGTGGTGATGTTTTGCTTGAGCGCTTGGTCTTGTACGCGCTTGGCCGCTTCGGGCTTCAAGACAGCGTTCAATTGATAGATGTTGTTGACGGGGGTGACCGTGGCGAGCAAATCGGTGAACTGCTCTTGTATCAAGGCCAATGCCGCATCAGCTGCAGCTTGATCATTGAAACTGATGGCCACGCTTTGCTGTTCACGCGAGATACCGTTGTGGCGGATGGTTTTTTCACGCAAGGCGCTTCGCAAGTCCCCGGCCAAGGCTTCTGCTTTTTTGGACAGCGCGGCTTGCATATCGACTTGCAACATGAAGTGCACTCCGCCGCGCAAGTCCAAGCCCAGGTACATGGGGGCGGCTTTCAAACTGGCCAACCAAGCGGGGGTGCGGGGAATCAGATTCAGGGCCACCACGTAGTCTGGGTTGTTGGCGTCTTGGTTCAAGGCACGTTGCGTCACATCTTTGGCTTTGAGTTGTTCATCCGTGTTCTCAAAACGCAGCTTCAAGGAGTTGGCCTCCAAGCTGATGATGGAAGGCTTGAGGTTGGCCGCTTTCAAAGCGTCTTCCACCTTGGCTTGTGTCGCCAAATCGAGCTTGATGCTTGCACGACCAGGCGAGACTTGAACAGCCGGCGCCTCACCAAAAAAATTGGGCAGCGTGTACAAACTGCCCAGCAACACCGCGGTGACCAGCACCACGTATTTCCAGAGTGAATAGCGATTCATGGGGTTTACTTGATCGAGCCCTTGGGCAGCACTTGCACCACCGCGGCGCGCTGCAGTTGCACGGTGACGCCATTGCCTACATCGAGGCCTATTTGTTGCTCGCCGAGTTGTGAAATCTTGCCCAGCATGCCGCCGGTGGTGACCACTTCATCGCCTTTGGCCAGCGCTTCCAGCATGGCCTTGACCTCTTTTTGGCGTTTCATTTGGGGGCGAATCATGACGAAATACAGCACCACGAACATCAGCACCAAGGGCAACATGCTCATGAGGGATGACGACAAGTCGCTGGCTGGGGCTGCGGCGGGTGCGGTTTGGGCAATGGCTGAAGACATGAACACGACAATTCTCCTTTGAAGGCAACCGGCGATTGTATGCGGATGGGTTTTGCGCGGCTTCGTGCTTCAAGGTATAGGTAGGTTGCCCATGAGGTCAAGCTGAAGGTGCCCGTGCAGTCACGCCAAAGTCCCTTGTGAAGTCACGCTCAAGACGCCTGTGAAGTCATGCTCAAGACGCCTGTGAAGTCACGCAAAAGCCACCCGCCATGGGGGCCCTTTTTGCTGGTCTTTCGCTCACAAAAAGGCCCCCAGGCCGTGTGGCTTTGAAGAGCTGATCTTGGTTGGCGGGGTGTTGCGACAAAGCTGGGTTGGGTTGTTGAACTAGCGGCAATAAATGCTATTGATGAATGAAAATATGGTCATTTAATAATTTCAAATAGTTAATATTTAAGCTTGTTTGAATTTGATCGATGTTGTTTTAAATCTCGTGGAAAGGTGCTGAGATGGTTGGAAAAATCATCAAATCTACAAATGCAAATGCAGATGATTCGGTCAGCAGCCTGATCCTGACGCTCAGGTCTTCACCTGTATTGATCGATACGGACTTGGCAACTCTTTATGGCGTCACAACCAAAGCGCTAAATCAGGCGGTTCAACGAAATACAGAGAGGTTTCCGCAAGGTTTTAAATTTCAGCTCAGCTTGGAAGAAAAAAACGAACTGGTCACAAACTGTGACCGGTTCAACAGGCTCAAATATTCCAGCACCCTGCCCCATGCATTCACTTAGCAGGGCGTGGCGATGTTGTCCGCTGTCTTACGCAGCCAAACGGCTATCCAAACCAGCATTTCCATCATGAATGCGTTTGCGGCCATGCGGCAGTTCGTTCAAACAAACGGGGCTTTGCTGCAACGCATGGATGCTCTGGAGATTCATCATTTGGCGCTGGCGCAAGACACGCACACCAAATTTGAAAAAGTATTCACTGAACTGGCTGATAAAAACAAACTCAAACCTGCACAAGGGGTGTTTTTTGGACTGGATAACAGCGCCTTGAAGGTCATGGACCGAGTTAGAGAGCTACTGAAATAAATGGAGGCTGGAGCGTGCGGGTTTCACAGAGGACTGAAGCCACTTCCCTGGGCTGATCGCGGCGGGTCGGCCCGCGTAGCGAACGTTGCCACGCAGTGGCGGTGAGCGGCGGACGAGCCCGCCAAGGTCAGCCTCAAGAATGTGGCTTCAACTCAAATGCGGCCCAATCAAGCCCGCAATCTCAAACATCCCCACACTGTCCTTGCCAAACACCGCTTTGAGCTTGGCGTCGGCGTGGATGGTGCGTTTGTCATTCGGCTCATGCAGAAGTGAAGTGCGCTTGCAGACCACGGCGGGGCGAAGGCGAGCCAACGGGTGCATAGCCCAAACGCGTCCACATTTGCACCGTGGCGGTGCTGTCCTTGCCAACCAAGAGCTCATGAATGGCTTTGTAGTTGTTGGTCTGCTCGGGGTATTCCTGCAAGGCCTGAGACAAGGGATGCATGCGCAGGCCCAAGGCGGTGGCGGCCAGTTGCAAGCGCACATAGGCACGCCCACACAGCATTTGCGTGCGGCGGCTGTTGTCCGAGGTGGAGAGCCATACACAAGCGGGGGTGGTTGACATTTTGTCGTTGAACTCGCTGATTTGCCCCTTGATGGCAAAGCTGTCGGGCTCTGAAGGCTTGCTGCGGTCAAACAAATTCAGCGCCACCAAGCCACGAACCATGGGAGTGTTGAGCGAAATTCCATCCCTGTGTTGGGCGATTTCTTGCGGACCCACACGCAGCACTTTGTAGGACTCGAGCAAGGTATGGGGCGTTTGCATTTCAATGCGCCAGGCGTCCATGGCGATGGCGCGGTGTTGTTGCATGCTGGCTTCCTCGCTTGTCACCAGCCCCAACTGCACCGGAAAGCCCTTCACGCTGTCGGCCAAGGTTTGACGGGCTTGTGCGTTGGGGATGCGGTTTTCATAAACGCCACGGTGGGTATGCCGATTGAAAATGTGCGCAAACAAGGGGTCGGTTTTCACGCCATCGTCTTTGGCCAAACGGATCAGGGCGGTGGGGCGGCTGTCGGGGGTTTTGGCGTCAAACTCGCCTTGCGGGAACATGCTGATGTCTGCACGGTAGCCCCGCTCGTTGGCCGCTATTTGCAAAAGCTCTAGAAAAGTACCTTGGCTGATGACCAACTGACGCGACCAAGGGTCGGTTTCGGGTAGCAAGCGGCGCAGATCCAAGCGCAACACGATCGTGTCAGGGGTGTCCAAATCAACCAACCAAGATTGCAGGTTGTGCGCATGGGGTGCCAGCAAAGCGTGTGAAATGGCCCAGCGGCGAATGTCCATGTCCGCGGCGGGCGGGCGCCATGCTGCGATCGCTTCTGGCGGCAAGTCAGAGCTGCAACCCGGCAGGCTGCTGAGGGTGGCGGCGGCGATCAAGCCGCCACCGCTGATGCGTAAAAACTGGCGTTTATTCATGGGCTTGTCTCCAGCGAAGGTATTGAGGTGAATGAATTGTGATTAGCAAGCTGAAGTTGCACAATTGCATAAACGTGTAACTCAGGTATTCATGTATGAATGAAGGCAGCTTCAATTGGTCTTTGATCCCGTCGTTTTTGGCTGCGCTGGAGCAGGGCAGTTTGATGGGCGCCGCACGGCAGACCGGGATCAGCCAACCGACCTTGGGGCGTCACATTGCAGAGTTGGAGCAACAGTTGAATGTGGTGCTGTTTGAGCGCACAGGCCGAGGCTTGCAAGCCACGCCGCATGCACTGGCGTTGGCAGAGGCAGCGCAAACCATGCATGCCGGCGCAGCCAGTTTTTCGCGCTTGGCCATGGGCAGCACGACAGGTTTGCAGGGCCTGGTTCGCATCACAGCCAGCCAGCCTGTGGCGTGTTTTTTACTGCCACCCCTGTTGGCCGCCATGCGCCAAACCTTGCCGGAGATCACGGTGGCGCTGGTGGTCAGCAACAACGTCAGCAACTTGTTGCGCCGCGAAGCCGATATTGCGCTGCGCATGGTGCGCCCTGATCAAGCCAGTTTGTTCGCCAAGCGCATCGGTCACATCGGCATTCAGGCCTGCGCGCACAGAGACTATTTGGAGCGCAGAGGCTTGCCGCAACAAGCCCAGGATCTGCTGGCGCACGATTTGATTGCGGGTGACCAAAACAGGGAAGTGGACTTGGGCTTTGAGGCACAAGGTTTCCCCGCCGAAGACCTGCACTTTGCAGTTCGCAGCGATGACTTGATTGCCCAGTGGGCAGCTGTCAAAGCAGGATCAGGCATTGGTTTCGTGCCAGACTATTTGGTGCGCAATGAGCCCACAGTCAAAGTGGTCCTGCCCTTTTTAGAAATGCCTCAGTTTCCCATTTGGCTGACAGTTCACCGTGAATTGCAAACCAGCGCACGAATCCGTGCGGTTTATGATTTTTTAGCGCAACAAGTGCCACGGTGTTTGCAAAGCTCGCCATGAATCTGCTACGGTCCCACAGTTCCCCATGCTTGCGTCTACAGACCCAGGGTTCACCCATCACCTCAAATGCGGCCCAATCAAGCCCGCAATCTCAAACATCCCCACCGAGTCCTTGCCAAACACCGCTTTGAGTTTGGCGTCGGCTTGGATGGTGCGCTTGTCTTTCGGGTCTTGCAGGCCCTGTTCTTTGATGTAGTCCCACAGCTTTTTCATCACCTCGGTGCGGGCCACCGCCTCTGAGCCGATGACCGCGGCCAAGGCGGCGCTGGGCGCTTTGCCTGCAGCGGCTTTGCGCGGTGCTTTGGGCTTGGCTTCTTTGGCGGGCTTGGCGGCTTTTTTCGCAGCAGGTGTTTTCTTGCCGGGCATGGTTTTGCCCGCTGCTTTGGCCAGGGCGCGGGTGGTGGGTGCGCCGCCTTTTTTCGGGTACTTGCTGGGCTCGAAGGCGAAGCTCACCTTGCCAGCCTCGGCGTCGTAGGTCAGGTAAGCCTTAAAGGCGCGGCGGGTTTTGTTGGACACGAATTTTTCCAACAAATCGGTTTTGCCCTCGGCAAGCAGTTTCTTCACTTGGTCGTGCTCGATCACCTGTTGCAAGATGACGCGGCCGGTTTTGAAGTCGCAGCTGGGCGTGGGTTGGGCGTTGGTGGGCACGGCTTTGCTGCACACGTAGTTGGCGCCGTGTTCGTGCACCGCACTGCCGCACTTGGGGCAAGCGCCCAAGGTTTCAGCGTCGCCAAACTCGACGATCTCGCCGCTCTCGGCGTTTTTGTCGTCGCCGAAATCAAACTCCAGCTTCCAGTTTTTTTCTTCTTCGTTGTATTTCAAAGCCATCTCGGCGGTGAACGGCCAACCGGCTTTGGAGCGGAAGCCTTCCAGCGGACCGATTTTTTTGTCGCGCATGAATTGCTCCACCTCTTCCAACTCAAAGGTGCGTCCTGCCGGTGTTTTGCCAAAGGAGAAGCCGCAGCCAGGGCCTTCAATCTCACCTTCTGCATTCGTCTTGGCCACGGCGCCGGGCAAGCCGATGCAGGTGTAGCGGCGGTAGTTTTCTTTCACCACGCCGCCGCAAGTGGGGCAGGGGGTGGTCAGGGTGGCGTAGTCGCCGGGGATGGTGTCGCGGTCGTATTCCTTGGCCTTTTTCACCATGCGCCCGGTCATCTCGGCGATGTCTTGCATGAAGGCTTCGCGCGACAGCTGGCCCTTTTCCATTTGCGACAGCTTGAATTCCCAGTCGCCGGTCAGGTCGGCGCGTGACAACTCTTCCACGCCCAAGCCGCGCAACAGCGTCATCAGCTGAAACGCTTTGGCCGTGGGGATCAATTCGCGGCCATCGCGCAGCATGTATTTTTCGTTCAGCAAGCCTTCGATGATGGACGAGCGTGTGGCGGGTGTGCCCAAGCCTTTTTCTTGCATGGCTTCGCGCAGTTCATCGTCTTCCACTTGTTTGCCCGCGTTTTCCATCGCACCCAACAAGGTGGCCTCGGTGTAGCGGGCCGGGGGGCGGGTTTTCAAACCCTTGGGCTCGGCCTCACTCACTTGGGGTTGTTCGCCTGCATTCAGTTTGACCAAAATCTTGCCGGATTCTTTGTCCTCTTCTTCGTCCACTTCTTTGCCATAAATGGCTTGCCAACCGGGCTCGACCAAGACACGCCCTGTGGTTTTGAAGTGGTGCGTTTTACCGGCAGCGGCGACTTGGCTGATGCGGGTGGTGTCCATGAACTGCGCGGGTGGATAGAACACGGCGATGAAGCGGCGCACCACGAAGTCGTAGAGTTTTTGCTCGGCGTCTGACAAACCGCTGGGCGCTTCAAGCGTGGGAATGATGGCAAAGTGATCGCTGACCTTGCTGTTGTCGAACACTTTTTTGCTGGGCTTGATGTAGCCCTGAGAAATGGCGGTTTTGGCAAACGGGGCCAGGTGCCCCATCTTGCTGTTGGCCAGCATCTGCATGGTCTCTTTCACCGTGGGCAAATAGTCTTCAGGCAGGTGCTTGGAATCGGTACGCGGGTAGGTCAGGGCCTTGTGGCGCTCGTACAGGCTTTGCGCCAGCGACAACGTGGTTTTGGCCGAGAAACCAAAGCGGCCGTTGGCTTCGCGCTGCAAGGTGGTCAGGTCAAACAAGCCGGGGCTGCCTTTGCTGCTGGGCTTGCTTTCTTCGGACACCGTGGCAATTTGGTGTTGCACCGCTTGCGCAATCGCTTGCGCCTCGGCCAGGCTCCAGACCCGGTCTTCTTTGATTTCTTTGTCGTCAGCGTTCGCTTTGTGGGTGGGGTTGAACCATTTGCCCGCATAGGCACCTGCTTGGGCTGCAAAGCTCGCGTGGATTTCCCAATAGTCGCGGCTGATGAATTTGCGAATCAGTTCTTCGCGCTCCACCACCACACTGAGGGTGGGCGTTTGCACCCGACCAACGGTGGTGAGGAAGAAGCCGCCATCGCGGGAGTTGAACGCGGTGAAGGCGCGGGTGCCGTTGATGCCGACCAACCAATCGGCTTCGGAGCGGCTGCGGGCGGCGTCGGCCAAGCCCTGCATTTGCGAGGCGGTGCGCAGGCTGTCAAAGCCGTCGCGGATGGCTTGCGGCGTCATCGATTGCAGCCACAGGCGTTTCACCGGTTTGTCCAAGGGCTTTTTGCCACCGGCGTACTGCTCGATCAATCGGAAGATGAGTTCACCCTCACGGCCCGCGTCACAGGCGTTGATGATGGCGCTCACATCTTTGCGCTTGGCTTGCTTGACCACGGCGGCCAAACGCGATTTGGTTTTCTCCACCGGCTTCAAATCGAAGTAGGGTGGGATGACCGGCAGGTGCGCAAAACTCCATTTGCCGCGTTTGACGTCGAATTCTTCGGGCGCTTGGATTTCCACCAAGTGACCCACGGCACTGGTGACCACATAGCCGTCACTCTCAAAGTGATCGTCATGCTTTTCAAACTTGCCTGCCGTGGGCGTCAAGGCGCGAACGATGTCTTGGGCCACAGAGGGCTTCTCGGCGATGACCAGCGTTTTACTCATGCGATTTTTCCTTGTCTACAATCCGTCGTCTCGCGCGCACGCGCGCACATGTACGTATTCAACTTACCAGAGTTTTCAACTTGACCTCCACCATCCCAGCGCCTGCCAGCGGCAAACGCATTGAAGTACGGCGCTCAGGCGTGCATGGCAAAGGGGTGTTTGCCCTGGTGCCCATCGCCAAAGGCGAGATCATCATCGAATACATCGGCGAGGTCATCAGCTGGAAAAAAGCCCTCAAGCGCCATCCCCACGACCCCAAAGACCCGAACCACACCTTCTACTTTCACATCGACAAAAAACACGTGATTGACGCGCTGCACGGCGGCAACGACGCGCGTTGGATCAACCATTCTTGTGAGCCCAATTGTGAAGCAGACGAAGCCGGGGGCCGCATCTTCATCCGCACCCTGCGCAAATTGAAGGCTGGTGAAGAGCTGAATTACGACTATGGCTTGGTCATCGACGAGCCCTACACCCCGTCCTTGCTGGCCGATTACCCCTGCCGCTGCGGCGCACCCATGTGTCGGGGCACCTTGCTTTCGCCCAAGGACTGAGCTTGTTGCCGCCCGATTGGTTGATCGAGAAGCGGGATGAAATAGCCTCCACCAACAGCGAGCTCATGCAGCGCGCCCGCGCGGGCGACATCCGACCCACCTTGCTGGTGGCCAAACACCAAACCGCAGGACGGGGTCGCTTGGGCCGCCAGTGGCAAGACCGCCCTGGCGACGCCTTGATGTTTTCTTTGGGCCTGCCCCTGGACCCGGTGAACTGGTCGGGCTTGTCCTTGGCGGTGGGCCTGAGCATCGCCAACAGCCTGGACCCTGACCACCGTTTCAAGCTGGGTTTGAAATGGCCGAACGACCTGTGGCTGGGGCCGCTGTCTCAAGCCCGCAAGCTGGGCGGCATCCTGATTGAAACCGCGGTGCTGGCTGGGGTGGCGCAAGCCTCGCGTTATGTGGTGGTGGGTGTCGGCATCAATATCAAAGCGCCGCCCTCGGAGGGCCTGTCCATGCCTGCCGTGGGCTGGGCCGAGGTGCAAGCGCAGGCCACCACCGACAGCCTGCTTTCTGCGATCTTGTTGCCCTTGGTGGCCCATATTCAACGCTTCGAGCGCGAAGGTTTTGCGCCCTTACAAGCCACCTACGCTCAGCGTGATTTATTGCAAGGCCAAGCACTGGCTTTGTCCAATGGTGTGACAGGCGTGGGCGCAGGCGTGGACGCGCAAGGCGTGTTGCAACTCGACACCGCGACAGGCCGCGTGGGCGTGGCCAGTGACGAGGTCAGTGTGCGACCGGGGGCGGTGGCATGAACAAATGGGGCTTTCGTTTGTGCATCGCTTTGCTGCTGCTGAACCTGTGGTTTTGGGCCTGGTCGGGCGGGCATTTGCGCCGCTTGGGTTTTGGCCCCACCGACCCACGCGAGCCGCAACGCTTGGAAAACCAGGTGCGGCCTGAGGCGCTGCAGTTGTTGCCCAACCCGAACAAGCCTTGAACAAACCCGCCGTCACCCGCGCATTCGGGTGAGCCGACAAGTGGTGGCTGACAGCGCGGCGCTCAGGTTCAGCGAAAGCCCACCCGGTCGAGCATTTGTTGAACCTTCACTTGGTTCATGCCCACCACATTCACAGGCAACTGCTCGCTCTTGAAGTTGTCGCCACCCATGGCTTGCAAGGCCGGGTTGTTCAGCTTCAAACCCTTGACCACGGGCCACTCATTGTTGCCGTCGGCAAAATAGGTTTGGGCTTGAGCGCTGACCAGGTATTTCAAAAATTTCAGGGCGTTCTCAGGGTGCTTGGCATGACGCGCCACAGCCCCACCCGCGATGTTCATGTGGGTGCCCCAACTGGCTTGGTTGGGAAACACCACACCCACCCGGTCAGCGATGGCTTTGTCTTCGGGCGTGTTGCTGCGCAGAATGCGTGCCAAGTAATACGAGTTGACCAAGGCCACGCCACATTCGCCACTGGCCACGCCTTTGATCTGATCGGTGTCGCCGCCTTTCGGGCTGCGGGCCATGTTGGCCACCAAGCCTTTGAGCCAAGTTTCGGTGGCCGCAGGCCCCAGGTGCTCCATCATGGCGCCGAACAAGGACAGGTTGTAAGGGTGTGAGCCAGAGCGCACACACAAGCGACCGGCCAAGCGCGGATCGGCCAATTTTTCATAGGTGTCGACATCCGCTCGGTTGAGCTTTTGTTTGTCGTACACGATCAAGCGGGCCCGCGTGGACAGGCCAAACCACATGCTGCCCTCGGCGCGGGCTTGCGACCGCAAATGCTTGGGGACCGCTTTTTCCAATTCGACAGACTTCACTGGGGCAAAGAGTTGATCGACCTCGCCCTTCCACAACCGAGATGCATCGACCAACAAAATCACATCGGCTGCTGACGCGCTGCCCTCGGCTTTCAGTCGCGCCAAGATGCCAGCGTCATCCGCATCCACCCGGTTGATGCGGATGCCCGTGGCCTGGGTGAAATTGGCGTACAAAGCCTCATCGGTGGCGTAATGCCGGGCCGAGTACAGGTTCAAAACGGGCTCTTCCGCTTGGGCTGGCGCCATGGCCAATGTCAAAGCGGCTGCAAAGCAAGCTGTCAATGCAAGCTTCAAGCGCAGACGGATGCGCAACAAGGAACGAAAAATCATGACCAAGCTTTCGATGCGAATAAACCCTGACTGTAGCTCAAATAGGAATTATTCGCATTTGATAGGGTCATGATGGCCGCCATGCAGGCCTGGTGACTTCAGGTCGGTTGACGCAGGGCGCGGCTGAGCAACAGGACCGGCAGCAAACCGACCAGCACCAGCGCCAATGAGGGCAAGGCCGCCTCGCCCAAGCGTTCATCCCGCGCCAATTGATAAGCCACCACCGCCAAGGTGTCGGTGTTGAAGGGTCGCAACACCAGCGTGGCCGGCAACTCCTTCATCACATCGACCCAGACCAGCAGGAGTGCAGCCAGTGTGGCCCGGTTCAGCAATGGCCAATGCACACGGGCGAACAAGGCCCAACCATGGGTGCCCAGCATGCGGGCGGTTTCATCGGTTGCACTGGAAATGCGGCTGTATCCACTTTGCACGCTTTGCAAGGCGACCGCGATGAAGCGCACCAGATACGCCCAGACCAAGCCCAAGATGGTGGCGGTCAGCCAGTAACCGGCTTGGCTCTGGGGCCAGTGGGTTTGCAACCAGCTCACCGGCCACAGCAGACCCACCACGATGACCACCCCCGGGATGGCATAGCCCAAGCCCATGATTTGGGTGCTCAAGAGACGCCAGCGGCTGGGCTGGACCCTGACGCCATAGGCGAACAAGAGGGCACAGGCCACGGCCAACACAGCGGTGATGCCACCCAAGCGCAAGCTGTTCCAGGTCCAAGCCATGAAGGAAGGCCAAGGCACATGTTGGGTTTGACTGTTTTGCCATAGCGCATGGAACATGATGAGCAAGGGCGCGACAAAGCCCAGCAAAATGGGCATCAGGCACAAAACAAAGGCCAACAGCGCCGACCATGAGCGCAAGCGCAGGGGTTGTGATTCACGTGTGTGCGAGCTCAATCGGGCATTGACAAAACGCAGCCGCGATTGGGCGCGAAACTCGAGCCAAAGCATCAAGCCAACCAGCACCAACAAAACGGTGGACAGTTGAGCCGCCGCCCAGCGGTTGTCCATCACCAGCCATGACTTGTAAATGCCAGCGGTGAAAGTTTGCACGCCAAAATAACTGCTGACGCCAAAATCCGCCAAGGTTTCCATCAAGGCCAGCGCAACACCTGCCGCAATAGCCGGACGGGCCAAGGGCAAGGCCACGCGCAAAATGCGATGCATCAAGCCCAAGCCCAGCAAACGCGCCGCTTCCATCAATTGCGGGGCACGCTCGTTCAAGGCGGTGCGGGTGAGCAAATACACATAGGGGTACAAACTGAAGCTGAGGACCGCGGCGGCACCCCACAGGCTTCGCACGTCCGGCCACAACGCGCCTTGCCAACCAAAAGCCTGGCGCAGCTGGGTTTGCAGTGGCCCGCTGAATTGCAAGAAATCGGTGTAGGCATAAGCCACCACATAAGCGGGCATGGCCAGCGGCAACAACAAGGCCCACTCCAAGGTTTTGCGCCCAGGAAAGTCAAACAAACTGACGGCTGCGGCAGTGACGCTGCCCATGCTGATCACCCCCAGACCAACGCCCAAGCAGAGCAACAAACTGCTGAACAAGTAATCCGGCAAGACCGTTTGCGACAGCGCTTGCAGCACTTGCGCCGAGCTGGCATCCCATTGGGTCCAAGCGGCCAACACCATCAACACAGGCAAGGCCAACAGCAAGGTGAGCAAACCGCGAAAACCAGAAAGTAAGAGCATGTGTTGTGCCAGAAAGCACGCGAGAAAAATGAAAACAGATTGTAGGACGCGGGTTTGCAAGACCGCCTGCCTACAATCCCATCCATGTACCTCGATGTTTCTCATTTGCAAGTGCACTATCCTGGACGCGCCAAGCCTGCGGTCAGCGATGTGAGCTTTGGCTTGGCCCAAGGCCAAATGGGTGTGTTGATTGGGCCCTCAGGCTGTGGCAAAACATCCTTGTTACGCGCGGTGGCAGGGCTCGAGCGTGTCAGCCATGGCCGCATCAGCATGGCGGGTCATGACATCAGCACCCCCGAACACCACACCGCACCCGAGCACCGCCGCATTGGCATGGTGTTTCAAGATTACGCTTTGTTTCCGCACCTGGACGTGGCACGCAACGTCGGCTTTGGTTTGTCCGACTGGCCCGCCGCGCAACGCCAAGCGCGGGTGCAAGAGATGCTCAGCTTGGTCGGCTTGGAGGCCTTGGGACGCAGCCAAGCCCACGAGCTTTCCGGTGGACAGCAGCAGCGTGTGGCCTTGGCGCGCGCCTTGGCACCCGAGCCGAAATTGTTGCTGCTGGATGAACCGTTCTCGAATTTGGACATCGATTTGCGCGAGCGCTTGGCCCATGAACTGCGGGATATTTTGAAAAAAGCGCAAATCACCGCCTTGTTTGTCACCCACGACCAAATGGAAGCCTTTGCTTTGGGCGATTTGATTGGGGTGATGCATGACGGTCAATTGCATCAATGGGATGACGCCTATCAGCTCTACCACCGGCCCAGCACCCGCTTCGTTGCCGAGTTCATCGGTCACGGCGTGTTCGCCCCCGCCCATGTCGTGCAAGAAGACGCCCACTGGTTGCTGCAAACCCCACTGGGTGAATTGGATGATGTCGCTGACGATTTAGCGCAATGCCAAGGCGTGGCAGACGGCGACTGCGAAGTGCTGCTGCGGGCGGACGATATTGTTCATGACGATGAAGCGCCGGTGAAAGCCCAAATCGTGCGCAAAGCCTTTCGCGGCTCCGAGTTTTTATACACCCTGCGCTTGGACAGTGGCCAACATGTCATGGCCCATGTCCCCAGTCACCATGACCACCATATTGGTGAATGGATCGGCATCCGCTTGCAAGCCGATCATGTGGTGGTGTTTAGCAAAGCCGCGTGAGGCCCTGGTTCAGTTGAAATCGACGGTCACCGCTGGGTCACCAGGCAAGCCCAAGTACTGCAACTGAATGCTCATGCCCGATTGGCTGGGCACCGGCGGCAAGAACCCACCCAAGCTCAACAGATCACCTTTTTTCAAGCTGATGCCTTCTTTTTTCAGGGCCTTGGCCAGCCACATGGCCGCATTCAAAGGGTGGCCCAGCAAATCGCTGCCTTTGGCCCGGCCAAACTCTTTCGCTTGCGGGCCGCGGTCGCTCATCACCACCGTCATGTTGGCCAAGGCGTCAGCAAAAGCCTGGGTGTTTTGCACCGGTACTTCAGCGCCCAGCACGCCACCCTTGAAGCCAAGGTTGGCCGCCAGCAAAGCATTGCCGGAGAACTTGCCCTCCATCATCAAGTCGGGCAATTCAAGGAAGGGGATGACCGATTCCAAGCTGGCCAAAGCCTCCAGCGGGGTATTGGCCTCGGCCAAGCGAGCGTCCTTCACCTCGACCAGCATGTCGGCCTCAAAGGTGGGGCGAGCGCCAAATTGGGCCGGTACGACCGCAATGATGTCGATCATGTTGCGGTTGAACATGTAGGCCCATTTCGGACCATCCATGCCAAAGTTTTTTTGCGATGCTGGGCTGGTGAAGCCTGCTTTGTAGCCAATGCGGTCACCCAAATACTTGGGCAATTTGGCTGCCAATTTGTGTTTGGCGCAATCGGCATCGGCGGCGCTGATGTCATTGCCAAAACCGGCGCTGAGTTGTCGTTTGCTGAAGTTGGCGAGGAAAGCGTCCACTTGGGCGTCGCTCGGGCAAGCGGCATGCACAGCAACAGACAAGGGCAACAGGCACAACAGGGTGATTATTTTTTTCAAGGAGACTTCTCACTAGGTTGGTGGGGTGGGGTTGAACAAAATACCAAAACACGCACCTGGCAGTGCTTGTTCCGGGTGGGTATCTGCCAGGCTGATTTTGGCTTGGTGTTTCTCGGCAATTTCTTGCACGATGGCCAGGCCCAAACCCGAGCCATCGGCCTCGGTGCCCAAGGCCCGGTAAAACGGCTCGAACACACGCTCGCGCTCTGCCAGCGGAATCCCTGGGCCCGAGTCCTCCACCTCGAGCAACCAGCCGGTGCTGGCCGCGCCGCTCACACGCGCCGTCACCACGCCCGGCTTGGCCTGCGTGGAAGGGGTGTAGTTGATGGCGTTGTCAATCAGGTTGCGCACCATTTCTTTCAGCAGTGTGGGGTTGCCTTGAATCAAGGCACGGGTGTCGTCTGGCCCTTCAAAGCCGAGGTCGATGTGGCGCTCCATGGCGCGGGGCAAGGAGTCTTTCACCACGTCCATGGTCAGGGCGGCCAGGTCGCAGGTTTGCATCGCCACGGGGGCGCCACTGCTCTCGGCCCGTGCCAAGGCCAGCAGCTGGTTCACCGTGTGGGTGGCACGCATGCTGGCGCGGCCAATTTGTTTCAAGGATTGTTTCAAATCGTCGGCGTTGGCGTCAGTGCGCTGCGCCAAATCGGCTTGCATGCGCAAACCGGCCAGCGGTGTTTTCAGCTGGTGCGCGGCATCGGCCAAAAAACGCTTTTGCGTGGCAATGGAACTCTGCAAGCGGTTGAGCAAATCGTTGATCGAGGAGACCAGCGGCAACACCTCGGTGGGCACCATGCTTTCATCCAACGGGCTCATGTCGTTGGGTTTGCGTTTGCGGATGCGGTCTTCGAGTTGATTGAGTGGTTGGATGCCACGCGCCAGGGCCAACCAAACCAACAACACGGCCAGCGGCAAGATGACAAACAGCGGCAGCATCACGCCTTGGATGATTTCTTGCGCCAGCACCGAGCGCTTTTCCAGGGTTTCGGCCACCTGCACCAGCACCGGTCGCGCCTCCGGGTCTTTCACCCGCACCCAGATGTAGGCCACTCGGATCGGCGTGCCTTTGAAGACATCGTCGCGCATGTGCAGTTCTTCGGTCACCAACTTCTCGTCGTCATTCGGTGGCGGCAGAGCCACTTCGCCGCTTAAAAACTCGCCCTGGGTGCCCATGACCTGGTAGTACACCTGGTCGGTTTCATCGGCGTGCAAGATGTTGTGCGCGGGTTGCGGCAACTGAAAATTCACACGCGGTTCGTCGCTGCGGACCAACTGCGCCAAGGCCTTGGCGTTGTGCCCCAAACCTTGGTCAAACGGCACCCGTGCAATGCCTTCGGCCACCAGCCAGGTCAGGCCAAAGGTGACCGCCCACAGCAGCAGCAGGGGTGTGAGCATCCAGTCGAGGATTTCGCCAAACAGCGAGTTTTGGCGGCGTTGAAACAGCTTCACCATGGCGGGGGCGTCAAAGGCTTGGGCACAGACGAGAACATGGCCAGAAGGCGTGAACGGTCAAGCAGGTGGTGGCGCAATTTTTTCCAAGCAATAGCCCAGGCCGCGCACCGTGGCGATGCGGATCGGTCCCTTTTCAATTTTTTTGCGCAGGCGGTGGATGTACACCTCGATCGCGTTGTTGCTGACCTCTTCGCCCCATTCGCACAAACGCTCCACCAACTGGTCTTTGCTGACCAAGCGGCCCACGCGTTGCAACAGCACTTCGAGCAAACCGAGTTCTCGTGCGGAGAGCTCGACCATGCGGCCGTCGATGGTGGCCATGCGCCCAGCTTGGTCGTAGACCAAGGGCCCGTGTTTGATGGTGGCGGTGGTGCTGCCCATGCCGCGGCGCGTGAGTGCACGAACCCGGGCTTCGAGTTCTTGCAGGCTGAAGGGCTTGGCCATGTAGTCGTCCGCGCCGTAGTCCAAGCCCTTGACGCGTTCTTCCACGCTGTCGGCCGCGGTCAGGATCAGCACCGGCATGCTGCTGCCTCGGGCCCGCAGGCGTTTCAAGACTTCGAGGCCGTGCATTTTGGGCAGGCCCAGATCCAGGATGATCAGGTCGAATTCATTCGAGGTCATGAGCGCGGCATCGGCCTCGCTGCCATTGGGCACATGATCAACAGCTGCACCCGAGGCGCGCAATGTGCGCAGCAGACCATCGGCCAACACCTGGTCATCTTCGGCGATCAATATGCGCATGCCCGCTCTCCTCAGCGCACGGCGCTGCGATTTCATTCTAGGTGCAGCGCTTGCGCTTGCGGCATGTCGGCCCGGTTATTGAGGGTTAACGATAGCCATTGGCATAGGCCTCCAGACCCAGGCTGACAACGGTGGCCACATCCGCGCCCACCGCTTGTCGAAACTCGGCTTCGGCTTGCGCCACGGCTTGCTCGAAACCGCGCAGCCAAGCCAAACCGGTGTCGGTGAACACGATGCGCTTGGCGCGGCTGTCCAGCGCATCCGGCCATCGCGCCACCAGCCCCCAAGCTTCGCATTGCGTGACCAGGTCGCCCATGGCTTGTTTGCTCATCGCTGCCATCGCCGCCAAGTCGTTCAAACGTGCGCCTTCCAATGGCAGGTGGCGCGTGATGTGGATGTGGGCGGCGCTCACCTTGTCACGCGCGGCCAAATTCGCCAGCGCCAGCGGCACCTCGATGTGCTGCGCCATCAGTTGCAACACGCGTTCATCAAAGCGGCGCATGGCGTGGCCCAGCAGCCGCCCGAGGTGGGCTTGCCGCCAGTCTTGCGCCGAGGGGAGGAGGTTGAAGCTCATGGTTGGTGTGGTGTACGAGGAGGTGTTTCAGGGGCACGGCAGGGTTTTGACGGCGCGGGTATATCGTAAGGCAAACTGACCAAAAAAGGCCTTTACAGATTTATATTCTGCGATAAAGTACTGTTCAAGCATCCAGCCTGTGGTTTAAAGCAGGTCAAGATGAACACCACAACCCATTGACCACAAAGGAGTTTTCCATGGACAACGTGAAAAGCATCGCCGCCGCCGGCGAAAAAGCCAAAGCCTTGCAAGCCGCCTTGGCCCAAATTGAAAAGCAGTTTGGCAAAGGCACCATCATGCGTTTGGGCGAGGGCGAAGCCATTGAAGACATCCAAGTGGTGTCCACCGGCTCGCTCGGTCTGGACGTCGCCTTGGGCGTGGGCGGCCTGCCGCGCGGCCGTGTCATCGAAATCTACGGCCCCGAGTCTTCCGGCAAAACCACGCTCACCTTGCAAGTCATCGCC
The DNA here is from genome assembly GCF_965234735.1 of Limnohabitans simekii (SeqCode). Classification (GTDB taxonomy): domain Bacteria; phylum Pseudomonadota; class Gammaproteobacteria; order Burkholderiales; family Burkholderiaceae_C; genus Limnohabitans; species Limnohabitans simekii. Next base: position 52,401 of record NZ_OZ248542.1, read on the forward strand.
GAGATGCAAAAAATGGCGGGCACCTGCGCCTTCGTCGACGCTGAGCACGCGCTGGACGTGCAATACGCACAAAAGCTGGGTGTCAACCTGCAAGACCTGCTCATCAGCCAGCCCGACACCGGCGAGCAAGCCCTTGAAATCGTCGACAGCCTGGTGCGCTCCGGCGCGGTCGACCTGATCGTCATCGACTCGGTGGCGGCGCTCACACCCAAGGCCGAGTTGGAAGGCGAAATGGGCGACTCCCTGCCTGGCCTGCAAGCCCGCCTCATGAGCCAAGCGCTGCGCAAACTCACCGCGCACATCAAGAAAACCAATTGCACCGTCATCTTCATCAACCAAATCCGCATGAAGATCGGCGTCATGTTTGGCAGCCCCGAAACCACCACCGGCGGCAACGCGCTCAAGTTCTACGCCTCGGTGCGTTTGGACATCCGCCGCACCGGCACCATCAAAAAGGGCGAAGAAGCCATCGGCAACGAAACCAAAGTCAAGGTGGTGAAAAACAAAGTGGCACCGCCCTTCAAAACCGCCGAGTTCGACATCTTGTTTGGCGAGGGCATCAGCCGCCACGGTGAAATCATCGACATGGGCGTCATCGCCAAAATCGTCGACAAGTCCGGCGCGTGGTACGCCTACCAAGGCGAAAAAATCGGTCAAGGCCGCGACAACTCCCGCGAATTCCTGCGCGAGAACCCCGAGTTGGCCTTCGAAATTGAAAACAAGGTGCGCGAGTCCTTGGGCATCCCCTTGCTGCCGCAAGAGGTGGAAGAGGCCAAACTGCAGGCCGTCAAGTGAGAAGCGCTGCGGTCCAGTGGCCGTTCAAGGTGATCCAGGGCGGGGCGGCCAGCCCTGGTCTGGTCAGCGCGGGCTCTGTTGCTGCCAGCAGTGGCCACAGTCACACCAGCGTGGGACGGGGGCGGGCACAGGCGGGCCCTGTTTCAGAGGTGCAGCACATGACCGAATCCTCCAACAGCAAAGATGCGCGGGCACCGAATGTCAAAGCCCGCGCGGTCAGCCTGCTTGCGCAACGCGAATACTCGCGCCAAGCGTTGCAAGAAAAACTCGTCAGCGAAAACGCCAGCCCCGAGGAAGTCGAGCAGGCCTTGGCCCAGCTCGAAGCCAAGGGCTTGGTGGACGACACCCGGGTCGCTGAAACCCTGGTCAACCGCCGCGCTGGCAAGTTGGGCGGCATGCGTTTGCGCCAAGAATTGCAGGCCAAGGGTGTCTCACCCGAGTTGGTGGCCGAGACCATGGCAGGTTTGAAAGGCTCCGAGCTGGCGCGGGCTTTGGCGGTTTGGCAGAAAAAATTCGGCCATGTTGCCACCGACGCCGCCACGCGCAACCGGCAAGCCCGGTTTTTGGCCACACGTGGTTTCTCCAGCGATGTGGTCAAGCAGGTGGTGGCGGGCGTCGAGGAAGACTGAAGTCACGCTTAAGCCTCGTCATTGGGGTCAGATTCCAATTAGTTGATTTAATTGGGGTCAGATTCCAATTATTTGGTTCTGAAGTCACGCTTAAGCCGCCCGCCATGGGGACTCATTTTTCTGGTCTTTCGCTCAAAAAATGGTCCCCATGCCGTGCGACTTTGAAGTGATGTTTCGGAGCAAGCTTGAATGGAGCCCGACAGAATGGGGGGCTGGTTTTTCGATCACCATTCAAGCTGCTTCAGCTTGACCGACGTGCTGGGTCAAACGCGTAGCGAACGTTGCAGCTCCGCTGCGGTGAGCGGCGTTTGAGCCCAGCGCGGCGGGCAAGCAGCCAAAGAATTGGAATCTGACCCCAATTACCAAAGACCAGAAAAATGAGTCCCCATGGCGGGCGGCTCAAGCGTGACTTCTTGTCCGCAGAGGAGATGTGACGGACCTCAAACCCCCAGCATCAGCCGCAGGTTCTGCACCGCCGCGCCACTCGCGCCCTTGCCCAGGTTGTCCAAGCGGGCCATCAGCACCACATGCCCATGCGCCTCGTTGGCAAACACCCGCAACTCCATGCGGTTGCTGTCGTTCAACGCCGTGGCGTCCAGCTTCAGGTCGGCAGTGGGCGGCAACACGCTCACACAGGGCTCGGCCACGTCGTTGGTTTGGGCGTAATGCGCTGCCAGTGCGTCATGCAAATCATGGGCTTTCACACCGGCTAAGGCCGACAAATGCAGCGGAATCTGCACCAACATGCCTTGCTTGAAGTTGCCCACACTCGGCACAAACAAAGGGCGGCAAGTCAAACCCGTGCAATGCATGATTTCCGGAATATGTTTGTGCTCCAGGCCCAGTGCGTAGGCCTCAAACAAGGGCGCGGTGCCCGCTTCATAGGCCTCGATCATGCTTCGCCCGCCGCCTGAATAACCGCTCACCGAGGGCAAGCACAAGGGGAAGTGGCGCGGCAACAAACCGGCGTCCATCAGCGGGCGGATCAGGGCGATGGCGCCGGTGGCATAGCAACCGGGGTTGGCCACCCGTTGGGCCTGGCGCACTTTGTCGGCCTGGCCCAAGGCCAGTTCAGGAAAACCGTAGACCCATTCGGCGTGGGTGCGGTGCGCCGTAGACGCATCAATGATGCGCGGCTGCCGGCCGCTCAATGCGTCGATCATGGCCACGGATTCACGGGCCGCATCATCGTGCAGGCACAAAATGACCAGGTCCACCGTGGCCATCAAGGCGGCTTTGGCCGCCGGGTCTTTACGCTTGTCCGGGTCGATGCTGACCAGCTCAATGCTTGGCAGCAGCGCCAAACGCTCGCGGATTTGCAAGCCGGTGGTACCGGCTTCGCCGTCGATGAAAACCTTTGCCATGTTGCTGCTGCCGCCCTCTCCAAAGTCATGCGCACATCGTGTCAGCCTGATGTCATTTGTGCATCAAACGCGCATTTTGATGCAATGCACCATGATACATTTCGTGCCAGTTCAGCCCTGCAGGGTTTGAGAAAACGTCAGGCGGCCCAAGCGCTGCCGAATTGAAAGCGAGTCTTCATGAAAATTCACGAATACCAAGGCAAGGACATCTTGCGTCAGTTTGGTGTGCCCGTGCCACGCGGCATCGCGGCCTTCACAGTGCAAGAGGCGGTTGAGGCTGCGCAAAAACTCGGCGGCCCAGTTTGGGTGGTCAAGGCGCAAATCCACGCCGGTGGCCGTGGCAAAGGCGGCGGTGTCAAAGTGGCCAAGAGCATTGATGACGTCAAACGCTTGGCTTCCGAAATTTTGGGCATGCAGCTCAAAACCCACCAAACCGGGCCTGAGGGCCAAAAGGTGCGCCGCCTCTACATCGAAGACGGCGCTGACATCCAAAAAGAATATTACGTGTCCCTGGTCACCGACCGCGCCACGCAGCAAATCGCTTTCATCGCCTCCAGCGAAGGCGGCATGGACATCGAGGAAGTGGCGCACAGCACGCCCGAGAAAATCATCACCGAATTCATCGACCCGCTCACCGGTTTGGGCGACGCGCAAGCCACGAAGATTGCCCAAGCGATTGGCCTGCCCGCCGCCGCCACCGCGCAGGCTGTGGACGTGTTTAAAAAGCTCTACCAGTGCTACATGGACACCGACGCCTCTTTGGTGGAAATCAACCCGCTGAACCGCGACAGCAAAGGCAACATCATCGCGCTGGACGCCAAGTTCAACTTCGACAGCAACGCCTTGTTCCGCCACCCCGACATCGTCGCCTTGCGCGATTTGGACGAGGAAGACCCGGCCGAAGTGGAAGCCTCGAAATTCGATTTGGCCTACATCTCTTTGGACGGCAACATCGGTTGTTTGGTCAATGGCGCTGGCTTGGCCATGGCCACCATGGACACCATCAAGTTGTTTGGTGCCGAGCCCGCCAATTTCTTGGATGTGGGCGGCGGCGCCACCCCCGAAAAAGTCACCGAAGCCTTCAAGATCATGTTGAAAAACCCCAAGGTCAAAGCGATCTTGGTCAACATCTTTGGCGGCATCATGAAATGCGACACCATCGCCCACGGCGTGATCACCGCGTGTAAAGCGGTCAACCTCAGCGTGCCATTGGTGGTGCGCATGAAGGGCACCAACGAAGATTTGGGCAAGAAGATGCTGGCCGAGTCCGGCCTGCCCATCATCAGCGCCGACACCATGGCCGACGCCGCGCAAGCCGTCGTGGCCGCACTGAAAGCTTGAAACATGTCCATCTACATCAATAAAGACACCCGCGTCATCACCCAAGGCATCACCGGTAAAACCGGTCAGTTCCACACCGAAAAATGCCAGGAATACGCCAACGGCCAACAGTGTTTTGTGGCGGGTGTGAACCCCAAGAAGGCTGGCGAATCCATCTTCAACATCCCCATCTACGCCTCGGTGAAAGAAGCCGCGCAGCAAACCGGCGCCACCGTGTCGGTCATTTATGTGCCACCCGCTGGTGCTGCGGACGCCATCTGGGAAGCGGTTGAAGCCGATCTGGACTTGGCGATTTGCATCACCGAAGGCATCCCCGTGCGCGACATGCTGAACGTGCGCAACAAAATGAAGGCCAAGGAAGCCGCAGGCGGCAAACGCACCCTGCTCTTGGGCCCCAACTGCCCCGGCCTCATCACCCCCGACGAAATCAAGATCGGCATCATGCCCGGCCACATCCACCGCAAAGGCCGCATTGGCGTGGTGTCGCGCTCTGGCACGCTCACCTACGAAGCGGTGGCGCAGCTCACCGAAATCGGTTTGGGCCAGTCCAGTGCGGTGGGCATTGGCGGCGACCCGATCAACGGCTTGAAACACATCGACGTCATGCGTGCTTTCAACGACGACCCCGACACCGATGCCGTCATCATGATTGGTGAAATCGGTGGACCGGACGAAGCCGACGCCGCACGCTGGTGCAAAGCCCACATGAAAAAACCCATCGTCGGTTTCATCGCCGGTGTCACCGCACCTGCGGGCAAGCGCATGGGCCACGCTGGTGCGCTCATCAGTGGCGGGGCCGACACGGCCGAAGCCAAGTTGGCGGTGATGGAAGAGTGCGGTTTCAAAATCACCCGCAACCCGTCTGAAATGGGCAAGCTGCTCAAGGCCTTGCTCTAAATGGAACTGCTCAACGACCCCGTTTTTTGGTTGGCCGTTGGTCAAATCATCCTGATCGACATCTTGCTCGGCGGCGACAACGCCATCGTCATCGCCATGGCCTGCCGAAACTTGCCCGAGCACCAACGTCGCCGTGGCATTTTGCTGGGCACCGCTGGGGCCATCATCATCCGCGTCGCCCTGATTGGCGTCGCCCTCACCTTGCTCGGCATTCCCTACTTGAAGCTGGTGGGCGCAGTGTTGCTGATGTGGATCGGCATCAAGCTCTTGACCGACGAGGGCGAAGACCACGAGATCAGCGCCAGCGATAAATTGTGGGCGGCGGTCAAAACCATCGTGGTGGCCGACCTGGTCATGAGCATCGACAACGTGGTGGGTGTGGCCGCGGCGGCGCAAGCCGGCGGCGGCGACCATCAAATGGTGTTGGTGGTGTTTGGTCTGCTCTTTAGCATCCCCATCGTGGTTTGGGGCAGCAGCATCGTGTTGCGCCTGATGGACCGCTTTCCCTGGGTCATCACCTTGGGCGGCATGTTGATGGGTTGGATTGCTGGCACCATGGCCGCCACCGACCCGGCTTTGCAGGCCTACGTGCCCAGCCAGGTGCTGGCCGATGGCGGCTTCAAAGTCGCCAACTGGTTCTACCAAACGGCCGGTGTCTTGGGTGCTGTTTTGGTGATCTTGGTCGGGCAAGCCAAAAAGCGCTATGGCCGGGCCGCTGATTTGAGCCGCGAACTGCCCCCTTAACGTCTCCTGTGAGCTTGGCTCACAGATTCACGATGCGCGACTTCATCCCCGCGCAGCGCTTCGTTTCAACAATGTTTGCTCCATTCAACCCCCAAGGAGCAAACCATGCGCATCTCTACTCAAAGCGGCTTCACCCTGATTGAACTCATGGTGGTGGTCGCCATCATCGGCATCCTCGCCTCGCAAGCCATCCCCGCCTACCAAGACTACAGCGTGCGGGCCCGCGTCAGCGAAGGCCTGCGCTTGGCAGGCATGGCCAAAACCAATGTCATCGACGTGCTGGGCAGTGGCAGCGCCTCCACCAATGGCTATGCGGCTGGGTTCACCGCACCAGCCGCCACGCCCAACCTGTCGAGCATCGCGGTCGAGGCCAAAACCGGCGTCATCACCATCACCACCAGCAAGGCGGCGGGCAACGGCAGTTTGCTCTTGGTGCCGTTCACCGGCACCACCGCGGCCGCCACCGGCTTGCCAGACGCCACGGCCGAATTTGCCGTGCCCGACCAAGGCACCGTCAGCTGGCGCTGCCTGGCCAAAGGCGCCACCGGCCCCACCGGCGTGACACTCGCCGCCGCTGCATCCCTCGAGGCGCGGTATGCGCCCTCCGAGTGCCGCTGACAACGGCACAAGACGTTTTCTTCCTTCCAAAAAAGGGTGCCTCGGCACCCTTTTTTAATACTTTTTGCAAATTTGAGACAAAATTTGCAACTTATTTGATCTATTTGTTGAAATTATTCCTTGTTGATGCATACTAAATACCCTAACAACTTTAAACATGAACACTTAAGGGAGGATCTTCAAGCAACACACACCAGAAAATTGTTCTTTATCTCAAATTAACAACAACTTTTGGATTAGAAACAAATCGCTTTACAAATTTTTTGTAGTTCAATTACACTAAATCATCTTTTTTCATCAGCACCAATCACTTAAGGGAGATATTTCATGCAACCTATAGCAAACAAAATTGCCAAAAAACAAGCCGGTTACAGCTTGGTCGAACTGTCCGTGGCCTTGGCCATCGTAGCGGTCATCTTGGTCGGTGGCCTCATGGGCACCCGCCAAATCCTGTTGACCAACAATGTCAACAACCAACTCAAGGACTCGGCCCAAGTGATTGCCAAAATCACCCGCCAGTTTCAAAACGCATTGACCACCAGCGGCGCCACCAATGAAAACCTGGTGCCCCTGTCTTATTGGCCCCAAGAACGCTTCACCAACACCCAGACCAAAAGTGGCACAGAAACCATCCTCAAGACGGAAGTGCGCGGCGTGATTGCCGGCACCAAGGAACACATCTTTCCGAATTCGGCGGAAATCGGCAAACTCGGCGCAAATTCGGGCTTTGTCTATTACTTTGAGGATGTACCTTCTGCGGCCTGCGCCGACTTGGTCAGCGGCTTGGACAACATGGCCTATGCCATCTACGCTGGCAGCGCCAGTGGTGCTACGCCCTCAGGCGCAAAGCCTAGCAGTAATGAAGTCAAAAAGCCCGATGACGCCACCATCAGTCCGACCGAACTGGGCAAAGGCTGCAGTTCCGTGAACCCACTGGTGGATATCGCGGCCATCATCCGTTTGTGAACCACGCCATCACCCAAGGAGTTCACATGAAATACACACACACAGGGCCACGTGCCCAACAACAAGGCTTCACCTTGGTCGAACTGGGCATCAGCATGGTCTTGATCGCCAGCATGGTGTTGGCCGGCTTTTATGTGGTCAAGCGCATCCGAACCGATGCCGCGATCAACGCTGCCATCGCCAGTGCCAATGTCAGCATGAACAAAGCAAACGCCGCCTTCTCTGGCAGCGACTCCACCGCAGGCGCCAACTTGACCACCTTGGCAGCCATGAATATCTGGCCCAAGGAGCGGCTAACCATCTCAGAGGTTAAATCGGGTACGGGCGCGAATGAAAGGGTTGTGTCTAGAGCGGTCACCAACATCAAGGGCCATTTCAGCGGCTCCGAAGAAATGATGTGGGCTGATGGCAACAACTCTACGCCAGCAAACAGTGGCTTCATTTACCACTTGTGGCGTGTACCCCAAGAAGCCTGCCTGCCCCTGATTAAAAACATGGCCTTGCATCCCACCACCAGGTCAATCCTTGCGGGCGCCCACAGCTCAACCAGACCAGTAGCTGGTTATGGTGTTGGCAAGGCGGCTGTCAAAACAGGCACTGGTGCTTTGAATTTGGCCGCTGCAGCCCAAGCATGCATGATGGATCAAAGGGTCGACATCGCCGTGCAATTCGATAAATCCTGAGAACTGTTGACAGAGGGTTGACAGCTTTTGCCGCAGCCTGGGCCCTGGTCCTTGCTGCGGTTTTTTTATGCCGCCCAACAAGTCCCTAAAAAGAACTAAAACAATAAAAATAACAAAAAACAAACCAAATACAAAGTATTCCATAAATACAACAAGTACTCAAAAAACTATAAAAAACACTGGATAAGTACTTTTAACTCTATTAAACTAGGTTCACTTCACGCAAAGAGGTCTTTAAGAGTATGTATCACAGGCATTACAAATCATTAAGCAGTGCACTGCTGCTGGCTGTGGCCACCAGCTGTGTGCTGGCTGCGCCGCTGAAAGTGGCAGACATGGAGAAAAAAATCGAGCTCGATGTCGAGTGGATCACCAGCCCCAAACCCACCATCCAGGCGGACAACCCGCAACCCGGCGCGGCCCCCGTGTGGCCCGAAGAGCAATCCGCGCAATGGGAGATTCAACGGCTCGACAAAACCTTGTCCACCGTGATGGCACGCTGGTCGCAAAAGGCTGGTTGGCAGTTGGTGTGGGACGCCGAGCGCGACTTTCCAATCGAAAACCACATCATGTTGGAAGGCACCTTTGTGCAAGTGGTGCAAACCGTCATGGACTCCTTGAACGACTCGGACTACCCGCTGCAAGCCGCCTTGAACCCCTCGACCCGGGTGATACGCATCACCCGCTATCTCGAACCGCGCAGAAAGTAAACACCATGAACAAGTTGCAACATGTGCTGGTCTTGCTCGTCGCTTTGTCGGTGATGGGCTGCGCCAGTGTCTATGAGAAAAAAGCCGAAGCCGACCACAGCGAGGTGCTGGAGCGCTCGAACAAAGCCAATGCGCAATTGCGGGCCAACCAAGACAAACCGCAGCTGGTGGTGCTCGACAACGTACCGCGTTTCACCCGCCAGTCGATCCCGTTTCAAAACACCCAGTTGCTGCCCGCGCACATCGGCCGGGTCACGCTGCGCATGCCGGGGCGGCAAAACCTGCCGACCATTGCCAACCTGATCGAACGCTTGACCGGCATTCCTGTCACCGTGGCGGCCGACGCCCTGCTGCCCCTGAGTCAATTCGCGCCGCAAGCTGAATCGGCGAATGCGCCTGGCGGACCCGCCGCAGCCCCAGCTGTGCCCACCACCAAGACCAAGTCAGAAGCTGCCAAGTTGCAATCTGCCGCGCAAGGGATTCAAAAAGCCGGTGGGCCCAAGCAATGGGTGGATGCCGATGAAAACGAACCCGGCTTGGAACTGAATTACCAAGGCAGCTTGGCAGGCTTGCTCGATTTGGTGGCCACGCACAACGACCTGCAATGGCTGTATGCCAACGGCAAGATCCATCTCTACCGCGTGGTGACCCGCACCTTGTTGGTGAAAACCTTGCCCGCTGGCAGCGCTGAAGCCAGCGCAGGCGGCAAAGAAGAGGGAGGTGGTGATGACGTCTTGACAGGCGTGGAGAAAACCATGCGCGGCATGTTGTCGCGCCACGGCCGCTTGCAGCTCGATGCCAGTTTGGGCTCCATCACGGTCAGCGACTCCTTCACCAATGTGCAAGCCATGGAGCGGCACTTGGACAGCATCAACCGCCAGCTCAGTCGGCAAGTGGCGCTCACGGTCGAGGTGCTGCAAATCACGCTCAGCAATGAAAACCAATCCGGCATCGACTGGAACTTTGTCACCAACACCGTCAAGCTGGGCACCCTCAGTTTCAATGGCCCCGGTGGATTGCCGACGGGCCCTGGCAACATCAGTCTGGTGAAAACCGGTGACAGTGGAAATAACACCTTGCTGTTGCGGGCCCTCGAAAAATTTGGCCGTGTCAGCACCTCCTACTCCAGCGTCATCACCACCATGAACCGCCAAGCCGTGCCGCTGGGATCGGTCAGCACGCAAAGTTATTTGAAGCAAAGCACACCGGCCATCACCGCCTCGGCCAGCGGTGTGCCGGTGGTCGGTCAATCGGGCCTCACCCCTGGCGAATTCACCACCGGCTTCACCTTGAACCTGTTGCCCATCGTGCTCGATTCCAACCATGTGCTGTTGAAAGCGGGCATCACCCTGAGCACGCTGAAGGAGCTCGCCACTTTCACCAGTGGCGAAGGCAGCGCCAAGCAATCGATTCAACAACCGAATATTTCCCAGTTCACGACCCAGCAAAAAATGATGGTCAAGTCGGGCGACACGATTGTGCTGAGCGGTTTTGAAAACGAAACCACGGAAAGCCGCCAAAGCGATTTGGTGCGCAAAACCGTGCCCGGCACCAAGGACAGCAACCGCAACAAAAGCACCTTGGTGGTTTTGATCACCCCCCGTTTGTTGAACTGAAGCGGGCCCAGACCATGTCCTTTGTGCAAACCTTGAAAGCCTTGTTTGTCAAGCCGCCAAAGTCGTTGGCGGATGTGTTGAGCGCACCAGCAGCGCCTGCGGCCAAACCCATCACGCCAAGCGCGGCAGCCGCTGCAAAAACAGCAGCGAACACAGCTGCACCAGATTGGCAGAACAACCAAGCCCGGCGCATCGTCATCGAGCAAAAGCAATACATCTTTGGCTTGGATTGGCGTTTGCTGCCACCCACCCGCACCTTGGCCCGCAGCATGAAATTGGCCAAGCAAGAAGGCATGGGCTTTTATGTCTTGTCTGAAATGGAAGACTTGATGGGCAGCACCACCGCGCTGCCCAAAACCCGCGGCACCAAGTATTCAGCCGCGATGCACTTGGCCAGCAAGATGTCGCAAGGCGGCCTCGAGTTGTACGCCTTCGCCCTGCCCAAAGGCGCGTATGCGGTGGTGGCCATCAATGAATCGCGTCCGATTCCAGGGTTTGACTTTGTCGGCCCGTTTGCGCCTGCGAAAGAATTGATCGAAGAGTTTCAAGCCATTCAGGCCGGGCATCCGGTGCGGGGTGTGGGCAATGCCGGTTTGATCGAAGGCGAAGAAACCATCGAACCCGAAGACATCTTCGGCGAACCAGCCAAACAAGCCCGCATCAAAGCCATCCCGGGCACCCGCAGCACCACCTGGCTCATCGGTTTGGCGCTGCTGTTGGCAATGGGGTTTGCCGCAGCCATGTACTGGTTAGAAGCACAACGCGAAGCGGTGATGCAAGAAGTCAAACGCGATGAGGTCAATCCAGTCATCGCCTACCGCACCAGCTTGCAACAAGCCTTGCAGGCCTTGCCGCCAAGCGGCCCGGGCCTGTTGAAAAACTGGTTGACCACCATCAACAACATCCCCGTCACCAACCAGGGCTGGCGTCTGACCAAAGTCGAATGCAAGCCCAGCAACTGCAACGCCCAATGGGAGCGTGTGTTTGGTTCTTACGCCGATTTTCACAAGCACTTGCCACCCTACACCGACAGCGTGAAAGAAGTGCAGGCCGGTGCAGACCCTTTGCAAGCCAGCATCCTTACCACCCACAGCTTGCCCCCCAGCGCGGGCGCAATAGCGCCACCCGTCACCAGCTTGCACTACAGCGTCTTGCCCAGCCAGCAACAGGGCTTGCGTGAACTCTCCAGCCAATTTCAAGAACTTGCGCTGCTCGGGCCTATGAAAGCCAGCCTGACACCGCCCCAGTTGTTTGGGGGCAGCGGTCAGGTGGATGAAGTGAAAGAAGTCGTGGCCAGTGGCGACTGGGCTGTGGAGCACGAACTGTGGGTGTTGCCCGAAATCAGCATCGCCCCCTACATGGTGACCAAAAGCTTGGTGATGAATTTCGCCACCGACAAAGGTCAAACCACCACCTCATACCGATTGGAAGGAAGCTACTATGTTCAACAGCGTTGATGCACATGCGCGTTGTGTCGCCGCCATTTTGGTGATGGGCAGTGTGCACATGGCCATGGCACAGCCCAGCAGCGTGGGCGAGTTGATTGCCAAAAGCAAGGCCCTCAAAACCCAAGAGTTGCAAGGTGCAACCCCGCCCAAATCCGCCAGCACCAGCAGTAACAAAACCAAGGCCAAACCTGTGCCTGCCAGCAAGCCCAAACTCTGGTCCATCACCGGTGTAGATGCGCAACTCACTGCGGTGCTGTTGCACCAGCAAAAAGCCTACACGGTGCACAGCACCCAACTGCCCGCCGATGTGGGTCCGTGGCAGGTGACGGACATCAGCGACCAGCAGGTTTGGTTGGTTGAGACCAAAGCGGTGGCCAACAAACGCCAAGTGCTGGTGTTGCAAGCCCCGGACCAAGACACCAAGTTGGATGGCTATTTGCAAGCCCTGCAAAAAAACACCATCCACGATGATGGCTTGGCAAGCTTGCTGTCGCGTCCGCCCAAGCCACAAGCGTCCCCTTTGCCCCAAGCCTTGGACAAAAATGCAGACGATGTTGCGCCTGCAGCCAGCAGCCAAACCGCAACACCATGAACACCACGGCGTCAGCACCCAAGGCCAGCCTGCGCAACTCGGGCCACATCCATGACTACACGATGCTGCCAGCATTCGTGAAAATTTTGTCGCACGGTGAAACCCCCAGCATTGAACTGCACAAGGCCAAACACAAAGCCATGGCCGCCATGGCCACGGCACAAAACACGTTTTTTGTACTGAGCATCCAAGGTGAAAACGGCAGCACCGCCTGGTTTCATTTGATTGAACAGGGCAAGCGTTTGGGCTTGGGGTTCGCTGGCGCCTACACCTGCACCACCGAAATTTTGCACACCTTGCTGCAAGAGCATGTGTATGAAAAAGACGCCATCAAAGCCAACAAACTCAAGGAAGAAGAGCGCCTGGTTTTGCAAACCATGGTGGCCGACTCCACGCCCATCGATTGGTTGAAAACCACGGTGGCGCGGTGCTTGAAATTGGATGCGACCGACATCCACTTTGAAGTGCAAAACGACTATGCCCGTTTGCGGATTCGCCGTGACGGCATCATGCGCAAGGTCACGCACTTTCCCTCGCGCGTGGTCAACAACGGCTTGGCGGCCGGCTACACCATCTTGGCCGAAGAAGGCTCGCGCTCGGAAGTGGCGTTCAATTCCTTGGCGGTGCAGTCGGCCATGATTCCGCTGGAGGTGCATGGCCAAAAAGTGTTGCTGCGCTACCAAAGCCATCCCACGGTGGGCGGCTATGACGCCATCATGCGGGTGTTGCGTGTAGGGGATGCCCACAAAACCCGCTTGCCCAGTTTGGAGGGCTTGGGTTACACAAGGTGGCAACTCGAACGCATTCAAGAAGCCACCGCCTCGGCTTGGGGCGGCGTGTTCGTGGCGGGCATCACCGGTTCGGGCAAAACCACCACGCTCAGTTCTTTGCTAAGTCAACTGGCCAAAGACGGTCAACGCAAAATCATTTCGATTGAAGACCCGGTGGAATACCAGGTGCCGGGCGTCAACCATTTTTCGATCCGCCGCAAAACCCACGACCCCAAGGCCAACCCCTTTGAAGAAGCCATGCTGGCGTTTTTGCGCATGGACCCGGATGTCGGCATGTTTGGCGAGATCCGCGATCAAATGTCGGGCCACATGGCGCATGCCGCCATCCAAACCGGCCACAAACTCCTCACCACGGTGCATGCCACCTCGGCCTTGGGCATCATCGCGCGATTGACCTCGCAGCACATTGGTTTGATCCGCGATGACGTGTGCACCCCCGACTTCTTGTCCATCTTGGTCTACCAGGTGTTGGTGCCTAAAAACTGTGTGCATTGCAGCGTACCCGCCTTGCAGGTGATGGACCCGCAGGCTTTGGCGGCCTACGAAAAATACTTCAAGCTCGACCCGAGCCAGTTCCGCTGCGCCAGCGACAGCGGTTGCACGCATTGCCAAGTGAATGGTTTGGAAAACACCGACAACGTGCATGTCGGTGTGCATGGCGTCAAGGTGTGTGCCGAGGTGATTCCGATCACCACCGAGTTGATGCACCTGATGCACCTGATGCGCAAACGCGAAGACATTCAAGCCCGAGAACTCTGGTTGTCGCAGCGTCAATCGCGCTTTGATGAAGAAGACATGCTGGGCAAAGAGGCCTGGGGCCATGCTTTGTATGAAATGTCGCGCGGTGTGTTGGACCCCTATCACTTCGAGCGCACCTTCGGCCCACCCGCCATCTTGGCCTCTTCACGCAATATCCACTGAACCATGTCGCAACTCCTGGACAAGATCAACCTGTACTTGGCGCGTCGCGACCTGCACCGGCGGCGTGCCGCGTTTTATTACGACTTGGGCGCCACCTTGCAAGACCGGGTGCCACTGGTTACCACCTTGAACAAATACCACACGCGGGCGCGCAGCCGCAAACCCACCACCGCCTTGATGTACCTGACCATGCTGCGCGGTTTGCAAATGGGTTCCTTGTCACAAGCCTTGTCGGGCATTGCCTCACCGGTGGAGCAAACCCTGATTGACGCCACCCAGGCCTCGGGAGACGCCACCATGGCCGAGGGCCTGGTGTTCATGTCGATGACGGTGGAGAAAACCGACGCGATGGTCTCGACCATGCGCAAAGCCGTGGCCTATCCGCTGACCTTGCTCACCATGTTCTTGGCCATGATGGTGGGTTTTGCGGTCACGGCGGTGCCCATCTTGGCCGAGATGATGCCGCCAGAAAAATGGCCCCTGTTGGGTCGCATGCTCTATAGCGTGTCCATGGTCATCACCAACTACGGCGTTTGGATTGGCTTGCTATTTGTGAGCTTGATCGCCGCTTTTTTGGTCGCGTTGCCGCGTTGGACCGGCCCTGTGCGCATGCGCCTGGACCGCTATTTGCCTTTCAGCATTTACCGCGATTACGCCAGTTCCTTGTTGCTGATTTCCTTGTCCTCCATGATGCGCTCGGGCGTGTCTTTGCGCTCGGCGCTAGAGCGCAGCATGAAGTTCAGCTCGCCCTGGTTGCGCTGGCACATCCGCAAAATCATGGCGAACCTGTCCAAGCCAAACACGCCTTTTTTCGGCCAAGCTTTCAGCACCGGTGTGATGAGCCAAGAGATGGAAGACCGGGTGCAAGACGCCTCCGAGCGGCGCGATCCGGTGGAAGCCTTTGTGCGCATGGGTGTGGGTTCGATCGACCGCATGGTGGTGGCCATGGAAGACCGCGCCAGCATCCTCAGCCGCGGCATGGTCATGGTTTGCGGCCTGATCTTGGCCTTCATGATGGCGGGTTTTTTCTCCACCACCATGGCGCTGCAACAAGGCATCAAAGAGTCCACCCGCGAGATGCAGGTTCAGCAGCCATGAAACAGCACGCCCAAACAGGCTTCACCTTGCTTGAGTTGACGGTGGTGATCGCCTTGCTCAGCGCCCTGGTGGTGTCGCTCACCATGGGCATGAACGTCTACTACAAGCGGATGCAAACCCAGTTGGTGGGCAAGCAATACCAGCTTGTCAATGCGGCGGTGGGTGACTACATGGGTGTGCACTACCAAGCCTTGAGCGCCTTGCCTGCCGACTGCGGCCAGATTGCTTTGGCCAAGGACAACTCGTTGGCCGATTCGGACAGTATTCGCGATGGCCTGTGCAGCCTGAGTCTGCCGGTGGCGGCAAGCGCGGTGAATCTGGTCAACGGTTTACAGCCGACCTTGGAAGAATTGAAAAACCTGCGCCTGCTGGACCGCGCCACCAACACCAGTTTGATGCTGCCTTCCTTGGAGGTGGTGGCCACCTCGGTGTCAGGCGTGTCCAGCAGCACCATGGCAGCGCGCAGCTTGGCAGTGCAAATCACCAAAACCTGTCCGACCCCAGACTGTGCAGCAGGGGTGCAACTCAGCAGCCTGGTGTTCAACGCCCAGCCCTATGTGTTTGGCAGCGACAAGCTCAAGCGCTATGGTTTTGATCTGGTGGATGAGTTGCTGATCGCCGCTGGCGCCGACGCTGCTTTTTCGCACCCTGTGGCCGAGGGAGAGAACAGCGAGCTGCGTGCCAGCCAAGACCTGTATGTGATGAACAACCCGATCCGTGACCACAGCACCACCCGCTCCAGCGCCTTGGGATTGCCCGGCATCTTGGCCGTGCGCAATGGCTTTGGCAGCAGCACCTTGGCCCAGTACGCCCGACGCGATGGCACCAGCAAAGTCACAGGCCGATGGGACTTTGATGGCAACCCCATCATCGGCTTGAGCAGCTTGTCGGCCTCGGGTGTGAGCAGTGTCACCAGCAGCACCACCAGCTTGGCCGTGAACGGCACGGCGCAGGTGCAAAGCCTGCAAGCCCAGAACATCTCGGCCCTGAAACTGAAACTGCCGGCCGCCGTCGCCGATGCCGAATGCAACCCCGCGCTGGAGTCGATGGGCCTGTCGAGCGCCCACCAACTGCTGGTGTGCGTCGACAACAAATGGACCATCTACACCCCTTGAACCGCATGGAGACACCACCATGAATGCCATCCGAGAATTGCTATCCAATCCGTTGTTGAAGCCCGAGAGCTTGTTTCAAGACCAGCATCTGGGCATGGGCATCCAGTTGCAATTTCGCACCCTGCGTGTCTTGATCACCCATGCCATGCCACTCACCCATCCGCTGGTGCCCGGGCAGTTTGTGTTTGGCGTCATGGCCAAGGTCAACCCCTCGTCGGGTGCGGCTTTGTGCGCGGCGCATTTGGCGCAAGACCACATCTTTGTGCTGCGCATCCAAGACTTGGAAGCTTTGCCCGAGCCCGGCAGCCGTGAGTACACCTTGTGTCAACGCCTGTGGCCGCAGGCCATTCCCCCGTTGGAAGAGTCCTTGGGGGTGATGCGCTGCGAGGTGTTGGGTGCGTTTGAAGCGGGCAGCTTGCCCGGGGATCCGCCGAGGTTTTCCAGCACCATGCATGTGCAAGATGTGGCGCACCGCATGCACGTGTACCGCGCCGACCGCGCGGTGATGGAGACCCTGGTCAACAGCACCGTGCCGCCCAAAGGCCGGATCAATTTTGGTTTGGTGCGGGCAGGCGAAGACAAAAGTTATTTGGCCGACCCGCACAACGCCTACATCTCGATGATGGATATTCGGGGCAAACGCACCGCCATGTTTGGCAAAACCCGGTTGGGCAAATCGAATGTGGTCAAGCTGATTGTGCAAGGCATGTTGGAAGTGACGGAGAAAGACCCGCATGTGGGCCAAATCATTTTTGACGTGAACGGCGAGTACGCCAACACCAACCCGCAAGACGGCGACTCGGCGATTGCCACGGCCTATAAAGACCGATGCTTGCCGTATTTTTTGAAAAACATGGACGGCAACCCCGATGCGCTGCTGCTGCGCTTTAATTTTTACGAGCGCACCTACGATGCCTTCGAGGTGTTGCAGCAACTGTTGCCGCCAGAGGTCAACCAAGTGGACGCGCTGCGCAACCTCTACACCTGCAGCCTGCCCAAACTCGAGCGCTATGAGCACGAGCACGAAGCGCAATTGCAACGCCGTTTGCGCAAGGTGATGATTTTTTGGGCCATTTTGCACACCGCTGGTTTTGAAAGCGACACCTTGAAGATCAAGGCCTGGTTGCAGTCCTTGGGTTTGAGTCAACCGTTCAACCCTTGCTTTTCACAAAACCTGCGCAAAGCGGCATACTTGGCCCACACCAAATTGCCGCCGCCATCGGCCCCGTTCAACTTCACCACCATGGCTTATGAAATGCGCACGATTGCCAGCTTCATGCAGCAATACCCGAACGACCCGAGCTTGAACAGCAATGGTTATTTCATCTTCGATGAAGACGAGCAAATCATGTGCAAATTCTTGTGCGCCGGTTTGGGCGAAGGGCCCGATTTGTTGCGCACTTGCTTGGAGTTTCACAGCCCGTCGGCCACCGACTTCACCACCGACATCATCGATGGCTTGAGCGCCGCCAAAACCGTGGTCATCAATTTGGGCAGCGCCAACGAGCAAATCATCCGCTACTTCGCCAAGAGCATTTGCTTGTCCATCTTCCGCGAGCAAGAGCGCAAATTTGTCAGCAACCAACTGAACGGGCGCTATGTGCAAATTTACTTTGAAGAAGCGCACATGATTTTTCCGCCCAATGCCGGGACCGTGATTGACGTGTATTCGCGCTTTGCCAAAGAGGGCGCCAAGTTCAATATTGGCATCGTCTACAGCACCCAGTCGCCCACCACGGTCAACCGCGACCTGTTGTCGCAAACCGAAAACTTCTTCATCGGCCACTTGTCCAGCGAAACCGAAGCCGACTACCTGAGTTCGGTGCAATCGGCCTTCAAAGGCCGCGAAGACACCATCATGCGCAACCGCACCCCGGGCTGGATGCAAATGCTGACCTATTCGCACCGGTATGTGGTGCCGATCCAGGCGTATCGGTATGAAGGGCGGCAGCAGTTTGTGTTGCCGTCGCAGGTTTAAGCCACAAAACTCCCGCTCTTCCCGCCATGCTTTTCCATCAGCTTCACGCTGGTGATGGTCATGCCGCGGTCCACCGCTTTGCACATGTCGTACACGGTCAGCAAGGCCACTTGCACGGCGGTGAGCGCTTCCATTTCCACGCCGGTTTGGCCATGCGTTTCCACGGTGGCGGTGCAGCGCACGCTTGGTGGGTTGTGCGCCATTTCAAAGTCCAGCGCCACGCGGGTCAAGGCCAGCGGATGGCACAGCGGAATCAGGTCGCTGGTTTTCTTGGCGGCCTGAATGCCGGCGATGCGGGCAATGCCAATCACATCGCCTTTTTTGGCGTTGCCGCTCTCAATCAGCGCCAGGGTGGCGGGCAGCATTTGAATCTCGCCGCTGGCCACAGCGATGCGGTGGGTGGTGGTCTTGGGGCCAACGTCCACCATGTGGGCTTGGCCTTGGGCGTCAAAGTGGGTCAGGGACATGGGCAATCGTTTTCAAGGGTGAAACTGTGAGGGCTGGGTGGCGCAAGTGCCGCCAGTTAACATCGTTCCCCCATCATACGGTCCCGCCCTCTCGCAGCCATGACACCCTTCGCCCGTTTGCGCCCCATCGCCCTTGGCTTGGCCTTGGCGTGCGCGGTGCCAAGCTGGGGGGTGCAGGCCCAGCCGAATGCATCCCGCTTGCCCAATATCGGGGACGGCAACAGCATGAGCGTGGCGCAAGAGCGCCGTTTGGGCGAGTCCATCATGCGCCAGCTGATGACGGATGCCGACTACCTGGACGACCCCGTGTTTGT
This sequence comes from Limnohabitans simekii (SeqCode), assembly GCF_965234735.1. GTDB lineage: Bacteria > Pseudomonadota > Gammaproteobacteria > Burkholderiales > Burkholderiaceae_C > Limnohabitans > Limnohabitans simekii. The sequence continues at coordinate 71,488 of NZ_OZ248542.1, forward strand.
CGATTACTTGCAAGGCATTTGGTGGCCGCTGCGTGACGCGGCCAGTCAACTCGGCCAAATGCCGCCCGAGCTGGCAGACGCTTTCTCGTGGGACCTGCTGCTGGTTCGTGACAAAAGCGTGAACGCGTTCGCGCTCCCCGGTGGTTACATGGGGGTGCACCTGGGGCTGATCGCTGCCGTGTCCAACCGCGACGAGCTCGCCTCGGTCATGGGCCATGAACTCAGCCACGTCACGCAACGCCACATCGCCCGCATGCAAGACCAGCAAGGCAAGCAAACGCCGTTCTTGGTGGGCGCCATGATCTTGGGCGTGCTGGCGGCCAGCCGCAGCCCGGACGCGGCCAATGCCCTGATCATGGGTGGCAGCGCGGGTGCGGCGCAAGGCCAGTTGAATTTCTCACGGGACATGGAGCGTGAAGCCGACCGCTTGGGCTTCAACGTCATGAGCCAAGCCGGGTTCAACACCCAAGGCATGGTCGGCATGTTTCAAAAGCTGGGCCAAGCGGCCCGTTTGAACGACAGCGGCGGCTTTCCGTATTTGCGCAGCCACCCGCTCACCACCGAACGCATTGGCGACATGCAGTCGCGCATCGGCTTGAACCCGTCCCAAGCCAGCCCCACCAGTTTGGAACACGCCATGATGGCCGCGCGGGCGCGGGGCTTGTTGGCTACGCGGGTCGACGCGGTGCAAGTTCTGGTGTTGGCCTTGGAAAAAGATTTCAAACCCGAGTTGCCCTTGGCGCAACAAGCCGGTTTGTTGTATGCCGGTGCCATGGCCTACACCCAACAAGGCCAGGCGGCGAAGGCGCGGGATGCGGTGACGCGTTTGTTGGCATTGAGTCGTGAAGACCCGGCCGGTGCCCGCGCCGCGCAATGGTTGGCGCAAGACACCGAGCGCAGATTAGGCAACCCGCAAGGCTGTGTACAAGCCCTGCCTGCACAAACTGAAAACAGACCGCTGTTGCTCTTGCGCACCCAATGCCAGTTGGCCTTGCAACAAGCCACTGCGGCAAAAAGCGCGTCTGAAGCCATGCAACTTTGGTTGGCCGAACACCCGCGCGATGGCTTGGCCTGGGACTTGGCCACCCAGGCCCTGAACCAAACCGGTGAAGGCTTGCGGGCTTTGCGCGCTGATGCCGAGTCCCGTGCGGTGCGCTGGGATGAAAGTGGCGCCATCGACCGTTTGCGGGCCGCGCAAGCCTTGTCCAAACGCCTGAGCCAAGAGGGCCGTTTGGACCGCGCCGGTCAAATGGAGTCCTCCATCATTGACAGCCGAATGCGCAGCTTGGAAGCGCAGCGGCGCGAACTCTTGCGCCCGCAAAATTAAGCACCCATGAGCAGCATCCACATCACCGACATCGAGTCGGCCATCAACCATTGGCGAGCTTTGAAACCCTCACCCGATGGCGTGACCTTGGCACCCGAGTTGCGTGCTTTGGCCGAGGTGTACGCCTTGATGATTTACCACCGCCAAGACGAAGCCGCCGAAAAAGGCTTTCCGGCCAAAGCCTTTGCGGCTTGGCGAGCCTGGTATGACACCACGGCCGATACGCCGTGCATTGCGATTTGCTCGACCAGCCAAGGCGACCCGTTGTGCAAAGGCTGTGGCCGCACCTTTGAAGAGGTGCAGTACTGGACCGAGATGAGCCCCGGGGCCAAGCGCCAAGTGTGGCGGCGCATCACCTTGCATGGGGATTCGTGGCGCTTCAACCGCTACGCCGAACGCGCCCCGGATGTGCAAGCGGCCATGCCGCCTGCTGCGGCTTGAATTGATTTAGACCCGTTTGGCCAAGCTGGCCGCCACGCCCACATACGTGGCAGGGGTCAGGGCCAAGAGCCGTGTTTTTTCGGCGGCGGGAATCGCCAGTTTGTGAATCAGACCGTGCAAGTCTTCGCGGGTCACGCGTTGACCGCGTGTGACTTCTTTGAGCTGCTCGTAAGCGCCGCTCACGCCATAGCGGCGCATCACGGTTTGGATGGGTTCGGCCAACACTTCCCATGCGTTGTCCAAATCCGCATGCAAGGCATCCGGGTTGAGTTCGAGTTTGTTCAGGCCTTGTAACAAGGATTGGTAGGCCAACACCGCATAGCCCAAAGCCACACCCATGTTGCGCAACACCGTGCTGTCAGACAAGTCGCGCTGCCAGCGGCTGATGGGCAGTTTTTCGCTCAGGTGGCGCAGCATCGCGTTGGACAAGCCGAGGTTGCCTTCGGCGTTTTCAAAATCAATCGGGTTGACCTTGTGTGGCATGGTAGACGAGCCAATTTCACCGGCCTTCAAACGCTGTTTGAAATAACCCAGCGACACATAGCCCCAAATGTCGCGCGACAAGTCGATGAGGATGGTGTTGGTGCGGGCCACTGCATCAAACAACTCGGCCATGTAGTCGTGCGGTTCGATTTGAATGCTGTAGGGCTGGAACTGCAAACCCAAGCCCAGCGGCGCTGTGGCGGAAGCGGGTGTGTCGGTGGTTTCAATCACCCGCTTGGCAAACGCTTCCCAGTCGAAATCGGCACGGGCCGACACATGGGCGTTGTAGTTGCCCACCGCGCCGTTCATTTTGGCCAACAGCGGTACTTGGGCGATGCGTTGACGCGCGGTGTGCACACGCATCAGGACATTCGCCAGTTCTTTGCCCACGGTGGTGGGGCTGGCGGTTTGGCCGTGGGTGCGGCTCAGCATGGCGTTGTCGGCGTACTGGTGCGCCATGGCGCGAAGTTTGTCTTGCAAAGCATCGATGCCGGGCAACAACACCTGGCTGCGCATGGCCTTGAGTTGCAACGCATGGCTGGTGTTGTTGATGTCTTCGCTGGTGCAAGCGAAATGGATGAACTCCAAAGCAGCGGCAAATTCTGCTTGCAATTGGGGCGACAAGCTGGGCGCTTGGCATTGGGCTTTGAGCCAATACTCGACAGCCTTCACATCATGGTTGGTGGTTTTTTCAATCTCTTTGATGGCCAGGGCATCTGTGCTTGAAAAATGCTGAATCAAATTCATCAAAAAACCGCGAGCCTCGATGCTGAAAGGCTTGAGCTCGGGCATGCCGCTGTCGGCCAAAGCCAACAACCAGGTGATTTCCACCTGCACCCGGCGGTGCATGAAGCCTTGTTCGCTCATGAGCGGGCGCAGGCTGGCGAGTTTGGCGGCATAGCGGCCGTCCAAAGGCGAAAGAGCAGATACAGCATGTTCGGTCATGAATCGATTCTAGGCTGTGCTTTTGTGGGTTTCGTGCAAGCTTGGGTCTATAAAATACGGGCTCAGCCACAACCATGAGTTCCCATGAAATTGATAGGTGCAGTGACCAGCCCGTATGTGCGCAAAGTGCGCATCGTCATGGCCGAGAAGAAACTCGAATACCAATTCATTCTTGAAGATGTGTGGGCCGCCAACACCACCATCGTGCAATCCAACCCCTTGGGCAAAGTGCCTTGCTTGGTCATGGAAGGCGGCGAGGCCTTGTTCGACTCACGCGTCATCGTCGAGTACCTGGACACTTTGTCACCGGTGGGCAAACTGATTCCCCAAAGCGGCCGTGAACGCACCGAGGTGAAAACCTGGGAAGCTTTGGCCGATGGCTTGCTGGACGCCGCCATCACAGCTCGCTTGGAAGCGCATTGGGTGGGTCGCTCGGAAAGCGAACGCAGCCAAGTTTGGATTGATCGCCAACTGGGCAAGGTGCACGACAGCTTGGTGGCCATGGGCAAAGGCTTGGAAGAAAAAGCGTTTTGCACCGGCAACCACATGAGCTTGGCTGACATTGCCGTGGGCTGTGCGTTGGGTTATTTGGATTTCCGCTTTCCCAACATCGATTGGCGCGGGGCGCATCCCAACCTCGACCGCTTGCATGAGAAGCTGATGCAGCGGGCGAGTTTTGTGGAAACGCTCCCCAGCTGATTTCAGCTGTTGACTCTGTTCTTCAGCCAGCGCATCAAGCTGCCCACCAGCGGGAACTTCTCGTACATCTCTTCGGCAGCATCCCAGTAGTCGCGGTGCAGGTCAATGCGCCACACGCCGTCAGCGCCTTGCTTGAACATCAAATGCGAGCCGCCGCGAACACATTGATCGACACCGCGCTGCATGGTTTTGAAGCGGAACAAAAAATCCCACACCACAAAACACTGCTCGCCTTGCACGATGCGGGTGGTTACTACAAAGCGGGGGTTCTCAAGCGCCTCGAACATGTGCTGAAAAATATGCTGCACCTCATTCAAGCCTTGCACTTCTTTGAACGGGTCTTTGAAGCGCACATCCGCTGTGTACCAGTCGTGCAGTTGCGGCAGATGGCTGGGCTGCAGGTGTTCAAACAGGTCGATGATCTCGTGCACACGTTGTTCAGGCATGCTCATGCAGGGTCTCCAAGTTCACATGCGGGTGGCGCGGCGCACCAGCGGGAAATACCAACGGTAGGGCAAGACCCGCAGCAGTTGCAGCCAGCGGGTGAAGCGCTTGGGGAAGTGGATTTCAAACACGCCCTCACGCCAGCCTTGCAGCATGTGTTGCGCGGCTTGCGCAGGCGTCAAGAGGGCTGGCATCTCGAATTTATTTTGCGAGGTGAGCGGTGTGGCGACAAAGCCGGGGTTGACCACGCTCACACCAATGCCGATGTCTTGCAAGTCCATGTAGAGGGCTTCACTCAAGTTGGTGAGCGCCGCTTTGGTGGGGCCATAGGCCAGGCTTTGCGGCAAACCCCGATAGCCCGCCACACTGGAGATGAAACTCAGGTGGCCGCTTTGCTGTTGCAGCATGAAGGGCAATACCGCGTCGAGCAACAACAAAGCGCCGTCGTAGTTCACCAGCCAATGCTTTTGCATCTCGGGCAGGGCATAGCGTTCGGCGCGTTGGGCCTTGTAATAACCGGCGCAATACACCACCACATCCAAGCCTTGCTGCGCATGCAGTTGTTGGGCCGCGGCTTTCATGGCCGCCGCATCGGTCACATCCAAAGGCAGGGCGATGCTGCCCGGATGCGCCGCCACAAATTCGTCGAGCAGCGCGGCTTGCCGAGCTGAGACACACACTTTGGCGCCTGCGGCATGCAGGGCTTGTGCACAGGCCAAGCCAATGCCACTGGACGCACCCACCAACCACACACTGCGCCCGCGCCAGTCGGTGATGGGGGTGTTCAGGGGTTTGAAAAAAGCCATGGCGCTCAAGCCCGCTTGGTGAAGGACAGCGTGACCTCGCCCAAGAAGATGCCGAACTTGCTCATGCTGGCTTTGTTGAGCATGACGCGTTCACTCATGAGGTACATCCAGTCGTCAAACTGCACATGCCAAACCTGACCATCCACTGGTAGCGCCAAGGTGTAGGCCCAATTGAAGGCGTTGCCTCGTGTGCGGCCACTGGCTTGGCCCACCACATCATCGGCGCGGCCCACATAGCGGCCCTCGCCTTGGTGGGTGAGTCGCCAAATCCGTTTTTGTGTGGTGCCGTCCGAATACACAAAGTCTTCGTCCAACACGCCTTCCTCGCCCTTCCAACTGCAGTTCATGACGACGGTGAAACTTTTCACCACTTGGCCCGAGCGGTCGGTGAACACGCCCCATGCATCAACCACGCCGTTGAAGTACTGGCGCAAATCGAGCACGGGTTCGGTTTGAATGTGTTTGTCCAGCGATGGACTGGCGCAGCCCACCGTGGCCAAGGCGGTGGCAGCGGCAGAAGAGAGCATCAAGCGACGTTTCATGGGTGAACCTCAGCAGCGTTGAAATGGGAAGGAGATTTGTACAGCAGCCACCAAGCAGCGGCTTTGAGCAAACAGGGCAACAAGCCATAAGCCAGGCTCAAGGCCAACAAGGCCGGTGCGTCTTGGGCGCCCGCAGAATAGCCCAAAGCTTGCAACAAGGGCAGGCTGACACCGGCAGCCAGTGCCAGATTGAATTTGCTGGCCACTTGCCACCAACCAAAGTAGGCGCCGGGCGGGCTGCTTTGCGCATCAGGGCGTTGCAACAAGCCATTGAGCAAAGCCCCCGGCGCAATCAGGTCCGAACCCAGCGCCACGCCAGACAAGATGCAGATGGTCAGAAACGACAACTCGTCACCGGCCGACAAGGCCAGCGTCCAGATGAACACCGCGATGGCCAAACCCATGCCCCACAGCCAACAGCGGCGCAAACCCCAGCGGGCCATGGCCCGCAACCACAAGGGCATGGACAGCGCAGCGGCGATGAAATAAGCCGCCACAAACACCGTGGTTTGCGCATTACTCATTTGCAATCGGTCTTGCACGAAAAACAAAATCAGCGTGGCAGGCACCGCAGACGCGATGCCATTGAGCATGAAGACTTGCAGCAAGCGGCGAAAGCCCACATGGCCCCAAGGCAGCAACAATTGGCGCCACAGTGAACCACTGTTGACCGCAGCAACCACCGTGGGGCGTGGTGCCCACCACCATGCCCACAAGCCCAGCGCCAACAACAGCACAAACACGGTGACCAAGACCGGCAAGCCCCACAAGCCCGGCAACACCGACGCGCTGATGACGCCCAGCAGCCCCAAGCCTTCGCGCCAACCGACCAAGCGGCTGCGCTCGGTGTTGTCACCTGCAATGCCTGCGCCCCAGGCTTGCAAGGCGATGTTCAAAAAACTGTAGGCCAGGTAGGCGCACAACAACAACACCGTCATCAGCACCAACAAGGCGTCCATGGTGAGCGTGGGCCCCAACAACCATTGCGGGAAAAACAGCCAAATGAAAGACAGTGCCAACACCATCCCGGCCAACAGGCAGCGCCGAAGCAGCGTGGCCGCACCTTTGACCAACAAGCCATCGACCGCATGACCGATGAGCGGATCGAGCAAGCCATCGAGCAAGCGCACCACAAACAGCAAGCCCCCTAAGAGACCCAGGGACAGGCCAAAGTTGGTGGCCACGTGGTGCGGCCAAACCATGTACAAGGGCAAGGCCACAAAAGCCAGTGGCAGCGCGGGCAAACCCAAGCGTGCCAGGGCCAGCGAGGACTGACGTGTCATGCGGGTTTGCGCAAGGTGAACTGCACCACGTCGGTGTTGCGTTCGGCGAAGGCGGCTTCGCAATACGCCAAGTAGAACAGCCAGGTGCGCTCAAACTGGGTGTCAAAACCCAAGCTGGGCAAATCGGCTTGCACTTGCAAAAACGCGACACGCCAACGCCGCAGTGTTTCGGCATAGTCTTGGCCGAATGCAAATTCGTCGATGACTTGCAAACCTGCTGCTTGGGCTTGTGCTTTGAACGCGCTGGTGCTGGGCAAGAAGCCGCCGGGGAAGATGTACTGCTGAATGAAGTCGGTGCCCATGGCGTAGCGCTCAAACAAGGCGTCGTCGATGACGATGCTTTGAATGCAGGCTTGGCCACCGGGCTTCAACAAACGCGCAATGGTTTGGAAATACGTGGGCCAGTAATCACGGCCCACGGCTTCGATCATTTCAATGGAGCAAATGGCGTCATAGGGACCGTCGTTGGTGTCGCGGTAGTCTTGCAAACGCAAATCGGCATGCATGCTTTGGGCATGCAAACGTTCGGTGGCATAGGCGAGTTGCGCTGGGCTCAAGGTGATGCCGGTCACATGGGCGCCCATGTCGCGGATGGCGATTTCCGCCAAACCGCCCCAGCCGCAGCCAATCTCCAACACGCGTTGATTGGGTCCTTGGTCCACACCAGCCATGCGCAGCGCACGGCGCACCTTGGCTTGTTGCGAGGCCGCCAGTTCTTGGCTGTGGTCGCCATCAAACCAAGCGGAGGAATAGGTCATGGTGTGGTCTAACCACAGGCTGTAAAACGCGTTACCCAAGTCGTAATGCGCATGGATGTTTTTGCTGCTGTTGGCCTTGGTGTTGCGCCGCATCCAATGCCGCAACTGGTAAGCCAAGCGGCCCCACCAGGTGCCAAAAATCATGTCGTCCATGGGCCGCCGGTTGACCACCAAAAGCTGCAACAAAGCCGTGAGGTCGGGCGTGTCCCAGTCACCGGCGATGAAGCTTTGTGCAAAGCCAATGTCGCCCGAGCGCAGTGCCGCCCCAAACACCTGCCAGTTGTGCAGTTGCAAAGTGGCTTGTGGGCCGCTTTGGTGGCCAAAGAAAATGGTTTGACCATCGGGCAGTTGCAAATGCAAGCCGCCCACCTGCAAAGACTGCAACATGCGCAGAGCGCGTTTGGCCGGGGAAGGCACTTGTTTGTCCAACAGGGGCAAAGGCAAATTGGAAGTGTTCAAAGTGGTTGTCATGTCAAAGGCATTCAAGCGTCAGCTCGCGAAGCAAATTCAGTGGGCGGTGCGGGTTTGCGCACCAAGGGGACACGTTTGAGCCACAGGCCCAAAGCTTGCCAGTGGATGCGCCATATGACGCCCAGGCTGTGCATCGGGTGTTGCCAAAATGCGCGGCGCAAACCAGCAGCGGTAAGCGGCTGTAACTGACCGCTGACGCTGGTGCGGATCAGCATGCCGCCGTCATCACTGTGGTCAATGCGCACCACGGTGCGCGGTGTGTCGCCTTCGGTGCGCATGAAGCGAAACGCATAACGGCCGTGCACTTCGCAAAACGGTGACACATAAAAAACCTTGTCGGCTTGCATGGTTTGGCCGTAGTGCGGTGCGGGCAGCACATAGCAATGGCGTTCGCCAAACGTGTTGTTCACCTCGGCCACGATGGCGGCCAAGCTGTTGTCAGCCCGGTGGCAATACCAAAAACTCACCGGCTTGAACACATAGCCCAGGACCCGCGCATAGGTGTGCAGCCACACCTCGCCTTGGGCGTCTGTGATGCCTTGCGCGGCAAGCAATTCGTCCAACCAAGCCAAAGCGCCACCGGCTTGGGGGCCACGGCCATCGCCATGGTCTTGGTCGTGAAAAGAAATCCAAGCGCGGCGGTTCACCGCCAAGTCGCCCGCACCATGCAAAGCCATGTGGCGCATGGGCAGCATGACAAACCAGGTGGGATAGGCAAAGCCATGCTTGGATGGCCGCAGCCGCGTGTGCCGCACCTGGCCGGTACCGATCATCAGCGAGTTCAAACGACGGCCTCTTGGTGAATCAGGGTGAGCACACCATTGGCGGCAGCCTTGCCCGCTTTGAAACCATCCTCGTGAAAGCCATAGCCCATCCAAGCCCCGGCAAACCAGGTGTGTTGCTGGCCTTGCAGTGGCGCGAGTTGGCGTTGCGCTTGAATCGCGTTCAGGTCAAACACCGGGTGGTCGTAATCGAATTCACCCAGCACCTGTTGTTCATCAATGGTCGTGATGGGGTTCAAAGACACGAACACATCTTGGTTGAACGGCAGCGGCTGTAATTTATTCAGCCAGTAGTGCAAACACACATGGGCGTTTTCGGTGTGGGCGGCACTGCGCTCATAGTTCCAAGCGGCCCAGGCCAAGCGCTTGTTCGGCATCACGCTGGTGTCGGTGTGCAGCACGGCGCGGTTGGCTTGAAAACGAATTTGGCTGAGCACGTCTTGCTCGGGTGCGCTGGGCTGGCTCAGCAGGCGCAGCGCTTGATCCGCATGGGTGGCGATGATGACTTCATCAAACGCTTCCACACCTTGGGCGGTGAGCAAGCGCACGCCGTCTTCATCCCGCTGAATGCCTTGCACCGGCGCGTTCAAACGCTTGTCGTCAATGTGTTGGGTGATGGCTTGCACATAGTGCTTGGAGCCGCCTTGCACCGTGAACCACTGTGGTCGGTTGTTCACCTGCAAGAGGCCGTGGTTGTCACAAAACCGCACCATGGTGGCGGCGGGGAACTGCAGCATTTGCGAGGTGGGGCAACTCCAAATGCAACCCAGCATGGGCAGCAAATAACCATCACGGAAAGTGTTGCCAAACCCATGTGTGTCTAAAAAGTCTTGCAGCGGTTGCATCAAAGCACCGTCGTTGTGCGCTTGGGCCAGTGTGGTGGCCAGTTTGTTGAATCGAACAATGTCGGCCAACAAGCCCCAAAACTTCGGGCGCAACAAGTTGCTGCGCTGCGCGAACACGCTGTTGAGGTTGGCGCCGTTCCATTCGAGTTTTTGGCCACTGTGGGGCCAAGTCGATTGCACCGAGAAGGACATGTCCGAGTGCGCGGTTTGCACACCCAACTGCTGGAACAAATCAATCAGGCCGGGGTAGGTGCGTTCGTTGTAAACCAAGAAGCCGGTGTCTACGCCGTGGGTGATGTCGCCTTGTGGGCCTGGCAACGTGATGTCGACCGTGTGGCTGTGGCCGCCGAAATAGCTGCCCGCTTCAAACAGGCTGATGCGGGCGTGGCCCCGCAGATGGTGCGCCGCCGACAAACCGGCGATGCCCGAGCCGACGATGGCCACACGCTTGTGCATGTCAGGGGGTTTGCGCGGCCACGAGTTTGTCCACTTCGCTCAAAAAGCCTTTGCTCAAGGGGTCGGTGGTGCTGTTGAAACTTTGCACCTTCTGGCCGTCGCGGCTGATCAGGTATTTGTAAAAGTTCCACTTGGGCGCGGTGTCGGTGAGTTTGGTGAGTTGCTTGAACAAGGGTGAGGCCTCGCTGCCACGCACCGTGGTTTTGCTGAACATGGGGAATTTCACGCCATAAGTGTTCTCGCAGAAGTCAGCAATCTTTTTGTTGTTGTCGGGCTCTTGTGAAAAATCGTTGGATGGAAAGCCCAACACCACCAAGCCCTTGTCTTTGTAGCGGGCGTGCAATTCTTCCAAGCTTTTGTACTGGGGCGTGAAGCCGCAAAAGCTGGCCGTGTTGACCACCACCACCACTTTGCCCGCGTATTGACACAGGTTTTGGGGCTTTTCGTCTTGCAAGCGATCCGCGGTGTGTTGCAACACGGCAGGGCAAGCCGCGGTTTTGCTGGTGTCTGCCCATGCTGTGCTGCCCCAAGCAAGACACGCCAAGAGGGCAGAGTAAGACAAAAAGCGGACAGTGTTTCGGGTTTGTGTGGATTTCATAAGTTCAATCATGCGTTAATTTCAGGGAAGTTGTCTATGACATCTCAAAAAACCATCCAATACCACTGACAATCTTCCCATGAATCCAAACATGCCACATTCCCAGCCCCATTTGTCCATCGCTGCCGTGGAGCGCGATACCGGCATCGGCAAAGACACCTTGCGGGTTTGGGAGCGCCGATATGGCTTTCCCCAGCCACTGCGCGACGAGTTCGATGAACGCAGTTATCCGCTGTCCCAAGTGGAGAAATTGCGCACCATCAAACGCTTGCTCGACCAAGGCTTTCGCCCAGGCAAGGTGGTGGCCATGCCGCTGGAGGATTTGCAGCGCATCAGCATGGCTGAATTGTCCATGCCCAAACGCGTGTCCGCGCACACGAACAGCGCGATCGATCTGCATCTTTTTTTAGACTGCTTGCATGTCCATGACCTGACAGGTTTGCGCGGGCGCTTGCACCAAGCTGTTGTCGATTTGGGCGTCGCCAAGTTTGTCACCGATTTGGTGGCCCCCTTGAGCGCCCTCATCGGCGAGACCTGGATACGTGGCGAACTTGAAGTGTTTGAAGAGCACCTCTACACCGAATGCGTCACCACGGTGCTGCGCCAAACCATTTATGAGCAAACGTTGACAATTCCGGCCCACCCACCGGTGGTTTTGCTCACCACGTTTCCGCAAGAACAGCATGCCCTGGGCTTGCTGATGGCCGAATGCTTGCTGGCATTGAACGGCTGTCGCTGCATTCCGCTGGGCGTGCAAATGCCCGTGGCGGATATCGCCAAAGCAGCGCATGCCCACCAAGTGAACTTGGTGGCCTTGAGTTTCAGCAGCAGCTTGAATGCCAACCATGTGCTTGACGGCTTGAAAGAATTGCGTCAATTGCTGCCCGCGACCACAGGCATTTGGGCTGGCGGTGGCAATGCTGTGTTGCAAAGACGCCCACCCGAGGGCGTGGTGGTGGTGCGCGACTTGGAAGACATCGGCCAACAGGTGCAGGCATGGCGTTCACGCCAAGCTTGAGGGCCAAGGCATGCAAAACGGGGTACGTGGCCCAAGCGGCTGATCGCTCAGTGAAAGACAGCTGACCAGACTGCTTGGATGGCGCTGCTGTGACCCTGCATTGGGGCGGCGTCGCTGCGGCCCACTTGTTCATCCAGCCGCGCTTGGTGCTGCAAGTGGCGCAGTTCCCGGTAGGCGTCAGCGGCCGCCACCCCCAAGCCTTTGGGCAACAAACCCGCGGCTTCGGCGCGATGGAGCAAAGCGATGTTGCCCATGTTGTCTTGCAAACTGGGGTGGGCATGGGCATGCGCCAAGACCAAAAATTGCACCGCAAACTCCAGGTCAATCATGCCGCCGACACTGTGCTTGAAGTCGAACAAGCCAGCGGGTACGCTGTGGGCGGTGCGCATTTTTTCTCGCATCACCATGATGTCCAAGGCCAGTTGTGCCAAGTCACGCGGAGCACACAACACTTGGCGGCGCACCGCTTCAAATTGCGCACCCAGCTGCCTGTCGCCAACGCAAAACCGCGCACGGGTCATGGCTTGGTGTTCCCAGACCCAAGCACTGTTGCTGCCCCTTTGTGCTTGGTACTCGGCAAAGGCATCCATGCTGCTGACCAACAAACCGGCGCTGCCATTGGGCCGGAGCGCGGTGTCGATTTCGTAAACATCGCCTTCGCCGGTTTTCAGGGTCAACCACTGGATCAATTTGCGGGCAAACAGGGCGTAGATTTCAGGTGCTTGCGGATGCTCGTCTTGGAACACAAACACGATGTCCAAATCGCTGCCGTAGCCCAGCTCTTTGCCGCCCCACTTGCCATAGCCTATGACTGCAAAACAAGGCGTTTCACGGTGCCTTGTTTTGACCAGTGGCCAGACCCAGGAGGCCGCCACTTCAACGATGGCGTCAGCCAAGGCGCTCAAGTCATCGGCCACCTGCTCGACCGACAAGTGGCCTTCCAGGTCGCGCGTCAAGGTGAGAAACAACTCGGCATGGTGAGCGCGGCGCAGCAGATTCAACAGGCTTTCATCGTCATCGGCTTGGGCCGATTGCAAAGCCTGGTAGCGGGTTTGCAGGTTTTGTTTGAACAGGGGTGCGTCAAAGCGCTCGTTCAACATGCTGGGGTCGGCCAGCTCGTCGATCACGCCCGGGTGTTTCATCAGGTACCGCGCTGGCCAACGCGCCGCGCCCAACAAGCGCAGCAGCTGCGCATGCACCGAGGGACGCTCTAGCAACAAGGCCAAGTAGGTTTCGCGCCGCAGCAGCGGCTCCATCCAATCGCTCCAGCGCACGGCCGCGGTTTCACTGATGACGCCTTGGGTGACCCACGATTGGGTGCGTTGCACCAGCTTCAACAAGCGCTGCAAGGCTTCATCGCGCAGGGCCAGCACACGCGGCAGTTCCGCCCAGCGGGCAATGCGGCCATGCAGCTCGGGGCTCAAGCCCTCGAGCAGCATCTCAAAGTCGGTGGGTGTGCTGCTTTGGGCCGTGTTCGGACTGTCGTCTTCGTTGCGCAGCAAGCGCTCGAACTCTTGTGCTACCGCGTCGCGGTGTCGTTGCAGCTTTGCTTGCAAGGCCGTGTTGTCGGGCAGCCCCAAGGACTGTGCAATCCAATGCAAATCCTCGTTGTTCGTGGGCAGTTGGTGGGTTTGTTGGTCGTCCAAATACTGGATGCGGTGCTCGACTTGGCGCAAAAACACATAAGCCTCTTGCAGGGCCAGTGCAGTCTCGGCGGGCATCAGTCGCGCTTGCACCAAGGCCGTCAAGGCTTGCAGCGTGGGGCGCATGCGCAGCTCGGGGAATTGACCACCGCGCACCACTTGCAAGAGCTGCACCGTGAACTCGATTTCACGAATGCCACCGCGCCCCAGCTTCACATCGTTGGCGCGTTCGGGCCGCGTGGCACTGCGGCGTTGCGATTGCAAGCGGATTTGCTGGTGCAAGACCCGCAGCGCCTCGAACACGTTGTAGTCGAGGTAGCGACGAAACACAAACGGCGTGATGATGTCGCGCAAAGCAGGCACCTGGTCGATGCAGGCGGCGGGTGCCACCACCCGCGCCTTGAGCCAGGCCAAGCGCTCCCACTCGCGGCCCTGCACTTGGAAATACTCTTCCAGTGCGGCCAGCGACACCACGCTGGGCCCGGATTCGCCATTGGGGCGCAAGGCCAAATCCATGCGAAACACAAAGCCGTGCTCCGTGGTGTCGCCAATCAGGGTGTAGAGCTGTTTCACCACCCGATCAAAAAACACCTGGTTGTCGACCACGCCGCTGCCATCAGCCAAACCTTGTGTCTGACCCTCTTCGTCATAGATGTAGATCAGGTCGATGTCGCTGGACACGTTCAACTCGGCCGCGCCCAGCTTGCCCATGCCCACGATCCACAGTTGCGCCACATTCCCTTGCGGTGTGCGTGGCAAGCCATGGCGCAGCGCCACACGTTGCGTGGCTTCTTGCAAAGCCAGGTCCAGACTGAACTCGGCCAACCAGGTCATGGTTTGAGTGACCGTTTGCAACGGCGCTTGCTGTTCGCAGTCCAGCACCACCAGCCGCTCCATCACCAGCTGCCGCAACACACGCAAAGCATCTGCAGGATCAGGCCATTCGATTTGCAAACTGGAGAAACATCTGGCCAACATCTCGGGGTTGGGTGTCCCGGCTGGCAACTGCAACAGGTGTGCCGCATAGCGACGGCGCAAACGCTGCACCAGTCGAGAGCCTTCAGCGCGGGGATCGAGGGAGTTGTTCATCGCTGCTCAGTGGATACGTGTTTGCCTGTGATAATTCAAATTGCTTAAACCATTCGCCCGCCATGCCCGACACAACGTCACTGCCCAAGCCCCTGCCCGCTGGACTGCGCTGGTATGTCAGGCTGTCCAAATGGATGCTGGGCTTGGCCTTGTCTTTTTGGGCGTTGTTGTTGCTGGCCAGTCTCGCTTTGCACTTTTTGATTGTGCCGCGAATCATCGACTGGCGAACCGAAATAGAAGCCGCTGCCTCCAAGGCCTGGGGCGTGAAGGTCAGTATTGGTCAATTGACGACCGTCTCGGATGGTTTGGTGCCCTCGGTCGAAGTCAGCGATTTTGTGTTGCGCAACGCCCAAGACCAAGAGGTTTTGCGACTGCCCAAACTGCGTGCGAGTTTGTCACCAGCCTCGTTGCTGAGCCTGAAACTCGAACGCATAGAACTCGACGCCCCAGAGTTGGAAGTTCGGCACAACGCGGATGGGTCTTGGCAGGTGGCCGGTTTGGCCCTTGGCGCCTCAGACTCCTCGGCATTCGCCGATTGGCTGCTGCGCCAACCCGAGTTTCAAATCCACCAAGGTCGGCTGCGCTGGGTTGACGATTTCAATCAGCAACCAGCGGTGGCCTTCAGCGATGCCAGCCTGTTGATGCACAACGGCTTGCGCAGCCACGAATGGCGTTTGGATGCAACGCCGCCTCCAGACTGGGGCCAGCGGGTGAGTCTGCAAGGCCAGTTCAAGCAGGCGCTGCTCAACCGCCACGCCAGTGACATCAGCACATGGCAAGGCCGTCTCTACGCTGAAATGCCGCAAATTGATTTGGCCAAGTTGTCGGTTTATGGCCAAGCCTGGCGTGGCGTTGCCCTGACCCAAGGCCAAGGCTGGCTGCGTGCTTGGGCCGATTGGGACCGTGGCGTGTGGCGACAGCCGACCTTGGATCTGGGTTTGCAGCAAGTCAAGTTGCAATGGTCGCCTGAGGTCGTGCCCCTTGAATTGCAAGCGGTGAGCGGTCGCCTGCATTTCAATGTGTGGACAGAAGGCCTGGGTCATGAACTGCGCACCCAAGATGTCCAACTCACTTTGGATGATGGCCAAACCTGGACCAGTGGCAACAGCCGCTTGGCTTGGCACAACGAAGGCCCTCGCTTGGCGCAAAAGGGAGAGTTGCAAATTGACAGTGTCAACTTGGCCGTGCTGGGCCGTTTGGGTGAGCGTTTGCCCCTGCCTGTTGATTGGCGGCAACTGCTCGACCAAGCCAAACCACAAGGTCAATTGACCCAGCTGGACTTGCGATGGTTTGATGTGAACACCCCGGCTGTTCAATTCAACGTCAAAGGTCAACTCGATGGTTTCAGCTTGCAGTCTTCGGCTCCCAACAGCCCAGCGCAGGCGCTGTGGTGGCCGGGGGCACAAGACGCGCAATTGCAGTTTCAATTCAACGAACATGGCGGCAAGGCGCAGGTGGCCATCGACAACGGCAGCTTGAGCTTGGTTGATTGGTTGGCAGAACCGCGGATTCCACTGCAACAAGCCAAGGCCGAATTGGCCTGGGAGCACAGGGACCAGCGCTGGGTCTTGCATGTCCACAAAGGCCAATTGAAAAACGATCTGGCCCAAGGCGACTTCAATTTGACTTGGCGCCAGGGCGAGGCCAAGAAACCTTTGGGCGATCTGGATTTGAAGGTCGATATCCAGCGCTTGGATGCACGGGCGTTGCACCGCTACTTGCCCCAAGCCATGGACGCATCGGTGCGCCAGTATGTGCGGGAGGCGATTGGGGCCGGTGTCTTCAGCCAAGCCAAGTTGGTGTTGCAAGGCCCCATCGATCTGTTCCCCTTTGCCAAAAGCAGCGACGGCGTGTTCACCATCAACGCGCCCTTTCAACAAGCGCAGTTTCAGTACGTACCCAACCCCAGCGCCAACTTGAACCGCAAGCCCTCCCCCTCTTGGCCGGGCTTGCAGCAGTTCTCAGGCGAGTTGCAAATCAACCGCAACCGCTTGCAAGTCAAATCCGGGTCGGCTCGCATGGGGCCCGCCGGGATGTTGCAGGTCTCCAAGCTGGATGTGCAAATCAATGACATGAACGACCCGGTGGTCGACATCAATGCGGTGGTGAAAAGCCAGTTGATGGACGCCTTGCAAATGGTGCGCAGCACGCCGTTGGTGGACCAATTGGGCAACACCTTGGACGGTGTGCAAGCCACCGGCGTGGCTGAACAGCAGTTGCGCATTGCCGTGCCCTTGAGCAAGCCCAGTCTGGCGCGGCTGCAAGCCAACCTCAAGCTCGATGGCAACGATCTGCAATGGGCGCCGCATCTGCCGCGTTTGTCCAAGCTGCGCGGCAATCTGATTTACAGCGAGTCGGGTGTGCTGGCCAACGGTGTGCGGCTGCGGGTGCTGGGCTCGGACGCCAAGCTTGATGGCGGTTTGCGTTTCAACGACAGCCTGACCGATGGACCGACCCGCTTGGTCTTGCAAGGCGGGGTCAGTGTCGAGGCCTTGCAACAAGCCCCCGAACTGGGCAGCTTGGCCAGTGTGGCGGGGCTGCTGCGCGGCAGCACCTCGTATGTCGCCAGCTTGGGCTTGCGCAATGGTCAAGTTGAATATGCCCTGAGCAGCAACCTGCAAGGCATGGCCTTGGAATTGCCCGAGCCCCTGAACAAACCGGCTGCTGCTGCTTGGCCCTTGCGGGTCGACAGCCAGTTGCTGCGCAGTGCGGGCAAGTCGGCCCCGCTGGAACAACTCAGCTTCACCATGGGCTCGGTGTTGTCGGTCAAGTATGTGCGCGATGTGTCGGCCGCCAGCACCCAGGTGCTGGGCGGATTGCTGCAACTGGGCACGGTGGTTGAGAGCAAAGACCAACCGGACAAAATGGTGTTGGCCCAAATCCGGCACCCCAAGTTCAATGTGGACGAGTGGCAGCAGGCCTTGAGCCCGTGGACCGATGCCGAGCCTGAGAAAGGGGGCGCACCGCGCCAGGTGCTGGCCGTGCACGCGCCCAGCCGCATTGAACTCAACACGCCCGAGCTCACCTACCTCGGGCGCAACTTCAAACAAGTGCAAGCGGTGGCCGAGAAGCAGGCCAAGCTGTGGCGCATCCAGGCCAAGGCCACGGAATTGCAAGGCAACGCCGAGTTCCGTCCGGCCCAAGACAACACGTCAGCCAGGGTGGTGGCGCGATTGAACTACCTGGTGGTCCCGCCATCGGTGTTGGAGGAGGTGGAAACCTCGATGGCCGAATCGCCCAAAGACATGCCTGCCTTGGACATCGTGGTTGACAACCTGGAAGTGCGCGGCCTTGCCTTGGGTCGCGCCGAGATCGATGGCTTTGCCCGCACCAACCTCACCGGCGGTCGCGAATGGGTGCTCAACAAATTCAACCTGAGCACGCCCGAGGCCAAGTTCCAAAGCAAGGGCCAATGGGGCGGCCCCGGCAAAGCCGCGGCCAAACGCTCGCAACTCGACTTCACCTTGGAGATCCAAGACTCGGGAGAATTGCTGGAGCGCTTTGGCCACAAAGGCGCGATTCGCGATGGCAAGGGCCGCATGGCCGGTCAAGTGGGCTGGCAAGGGTCGCCGTTTTCGCCCGACTACACCACCATGGCCGGGCAATTCACGGTCAACATCGAGCGCGGCCAGTTTTTGAAAGCCGACCCCGGTGTCACCCGCTTGTTGGGCGTGTTGAGCTTGCAGTCCTTGCCACGCCGCTTGACCTTGGATTTCAAAGACTTGTTCAGCGAAGGTTTTGCCTTCGACTTTGTGCGCGGCGACGTGTTCATCGCGCAAGGCATTGCCAGCACCAACAACCTGCAAATGAAAGGCGTCAGTGCCGCCGTGTTGATGGAAGGCCGCGCCGATATTCAGCGCGAAACCCAAGACATCAAGGTGGTGGTGGTGCCCGAGTTGAATGCGGGCACGGCGTCGTTGGTGTACTCGGCGATCAACCCGCTGGTCGGTCTCACCAGCTTTTTGGCGCAGTACGTGTTGCGGCGCCCCCTGATGAAATCCAACACCCAAGAGTTTCGGGTGGAGGGTTCTTGGAAAGAACCCAAGGTGACAAAAGTGGAGCCTGCGTCTGGCAAGAAAGAACCGGAGACCAAGCCATGAAAGCCGCCTTGTTGCAAATGGTGTCGGTCACCGACATGCCCGCCAATTTGGACGCGGCCGAACGCTTGCTGGCGCAGGCTGCCCAAGCGGGTGCCGAGCTGGCCGTGTTGCCCGAGTATTTTTGCCTGATGGGCCGCCAAGACAGGGACAAACTCGCCATCGCCGAACGCTTTGGCGAAGGCGTGATGCAAACACGTTTGGCCCGCATGGCCGCGCAATACGGTGTGTATTTGGTGGCGGGCACCATGCCCTTGGCAATCGACGGAGACGACTTGCATGTGCGCAACGCCAGTTTGGTGTTCGGGCCGCAAGGCCAGTGCCTGGCCCGCTACGACAAGATCCATTTGTTTTATTTCGACAACGGCCAAGAGCGCTACGACGAAGCAGCCGTGCTGCAGGCCGGTGACACCCCCGTGTGTTTCGATCTGCCCTCCAAAGACGGCCACACCTGGCGCATCGGTTTGAGTGTGTGTTTCGATGTGCGTTTTCCCGCGCATTACCAACAGCTTCGCGCCATGGGTGCCGAGTTGTTGCTGGTGCCCAGCGCCTTCACCCACACCACCGGCTCGGCGCATTGGGAGGTGTTGTTGCGGGCCCGCGCCTTGGACAACCTGGCTTGGGTGGGCGCGGCGGCGCAGGGCGGTGTGCACGAGAACGGTCGGCAAACCTGGGGCCATTCGATGTGGGTGGATCCTTGGGGTCAGGTGCAAGCGGTGCAGCCCACGGGCGAGGGCTGTGTCATCGCCGAACTCGACATCGCCGCGCTGCACCAACGTCGGCTGCAATTGCCCGCCGTGCTTTAGTCGGGGTCTTTGTCGTCGGGTTTGTTTTCGCTGCGCCCCGACATGGTCCACCACACGATCAAGACCAGAATCAAACCGGCCCCCAAGGCTTCAAGCAAAATCAACCACATGTTTGTTTCCTGTTCAGCAAGCCGCACTGTAAATCGCTTCCAACACTGGGGCTTGCCGCATGGGCTTTCGGCCCTGCGTGATGGGGCTTCATTGGCCAGGATTGAACCCACCTGGTTTGGCATGTGGGCGTGGTCTTTCCATCGTGTGGTGCTGGCTGTGGGTGTGTGTGGTGCGCTGTGGTTGGCGGGTTGCGCCGCGCCGCGTGTGTTGCCAGAACCTGCCCCTGTGTCCAGCCCTGCCGCCGAGCCTGTGCCCAGTGCCGCACCCACCGCGCCGCCCCCGCTTAGCCTGCCTGCGCCCAGTGCCAAGCCGCCGCCACCTCCCCCCGAAGCTTTTGGCAAAGACGTGCGCAAAAGCCGATGGGTGCCGGTGGGCTGGGACGAGTTGCCTGGCTGGGGCAGCGACCCGATGGGCGATGCTTGGGGCGTGTTGCTGGCCAATTGCGAGCGCCCGGGCAGCAGCATGGCGCCGCTGTGCCCCGACATTCGCCGCCTGAGCATCGCCAGCGAACAAGAACAAAGCCAGTGGCTGATGCAACGGCTGCAGCCGCACCGCTTGGAGAGCTGGGAGGGCGAGGCCAATGGCTTGCTGACCGCCTATTACGAGCCGATATTCGAGGCGCAACGCCTGCCCAGCGACAACTTCGCCACACCCTTGTTCGCCGTGCCCGCCGGTTTGAAGCCGGGGCAGCCGTGGTTCACCCGGCAAGAGATCGACACCTTGCCGGCGGCGCAAAACGCCTTGAACGGCAAAGCCATTGCGTGGCTGGCCGACCCGATTGACGCCATGGTGTTGCACATCCAGGGCTCGGGGCGCTTGCGCATCACCGAGGCCAATGGCCAGGTGCGCACGGTGCGCATCGCCTATGCCGCCAACAACGAGCAGCCCTACCAAAGCATTGGCCGCTGGCTGTTGGACAAGGGCGAGCTGAAGGATGCTTCTTGGCCGGGCATCAAGGCCTGGCTGCAGCGCAACCCGCAGCGGGCGCAGGCGCTGCTGTGGCAGAACCCGCGCTATGTGTTTTTTCGCGAAGAGGCTTTGCCCGATCCGCTGGTGGGGCCGCGCGGGGCCCAGGGCTTGCCGCTGACGGCGGGGCGTTCCATCGCTGTCGATCCGCAAAGCCTGCCCTATGGCACGGCGCTGTGGCTGGTGTCGCCCGGCCCCACCCAGCAGCTGCAACGCTTGGTGGTGGCGCAGGACACCGGCAGCGCCATCGTTGGCGCGGTGCGGGCCGATTGGTTTGCCGGTACCGGCTTGGCCGCTGGCGAGCTGGCGGGGCGCATCAAGCAGCCGCTGCGGATGTGGGTGCTCTGGCCCAAGTAATTGGGGTCAGTTTCCAATTAAGTCACAACAATTGGGGTCAGATTCCAATTTATTAACCCCGACTTGCCCGCCGCACTGGGCTCAAACGCCGCTCACCGCAGCGGAGCTGCAACGTTCGCTACGCGTTTGACCCAGCACGTCGGTCAAGCTGAGCACTTGGGTAATTGAGTAATTGGGGTCAGATTCCAATTACCTGCGAAACGTGATACAAAAAAACGGCAAAACTTTGAATTTATGTATCATAAAAACGGCCGTAAGCACCGCCCACACTGACCACCCCCTCAAAACAAGCCCTTTTTCAGCAGGCCAAACCAGGCCATTGTTCAAGTGTCTTAATATCCAGCCTGCACCTCCAAGGACGCGCTCATGAGCTTTGTCATCGTGCTGGCCGCGCCAGTGTTTTTCCTGCTGATCTTGGCCGAATGGCTGTGGGGCCTGCGCTTGGCGCGACAAGGCCAGGCCAACGCCCAAAGCTATCGGCTGGACGACGCCATCAGCAGCATTTCGCTGGGCATGATCAGCCAAATCAGTGCCATCTTCACCCGCTTACTGCGCATCGGTATCTACACCTTGGTGTTCGAGCAACTCAGCTTGTTCCCCGAGCAAGCCTGGTGGAACACTTGGTACGGCTATGTGCTGGCGCTGGTGTTCTACGACCTCTGCTACTACTGGTTTCACCGCGTCAGCCACGAGGTGGCTTGGTTTTGGGCGGGCCACGCGGTGCACCACCAAAGCCACCACTACAACCTTTCCACGGCGCTGCGCCAGTCCACCTCGGGTGCGCTGCTGGGCTGGATTTTTTACATCCCGATGGCGCTGGCCGGTGTGCCGCCGCTGGTGTTTGGCATCGTCGCGCTCATCGACTTGCTCTATCAATTCTGGGTGCACACCGAGCATGTGGGCCGCTTGGGCTGGTTTGACCGCTGGTTTTGCTCGCCGTCCAACCACCGGGTGCACCACGCCGTGAACGACGCCTATGTGGACCGCAACTACGGCGGCATTTGGGTGGTGTGGGACCGCCTCTTTGGATCGTTTAAAGAAGAAGACCCCAAGCAGCCCTGCGTTTACGGCACCCGCACGCCGCTGCACAGCTGGGACCCGCTGTGGGCGAATGTGCAGGTGTATGCCGCCTTGGCGCACGACAGCTGGCACGCCCAACGCTGGCAAGACAAGCTGATGGTTTGGCTGCGGCACCCCGGCTGGCGCCCGGCCGATGTGGCCGCGCGTTTCCCCAAACCGGACTTCAATTTGCAGCAGTTCACGCCCTACCAACCGCGCCAAACCCGCAGCGTCCTGGTGCAAGCCACGGCCTGGTTTGTGCTGTTGCTGGGCGCGACCATGAAGCTGTTGTGGCACATGGACGACATGGTTTGGGGCCAAGCCGCCACCTGCGTGCTGGCCGTGGCTGCCGGTTTGTGGGGCGTCAACACCTTGCTGCAAAACCGCATCAGCGGCGTCATGTGCGCCTTTGTGCAACTGGCCGCTTTGACAGTGGCCAGCGATGTCTGCGGCTGGCAAGAGCTGTTTCATATGGCCAAACCGCTGGCCATGCTGGCTCTGATGTACCAGGCCTGGTCGGCCAGCCACATGCCGCCGCGCATCCAACGTTGGTTGGTGTGGGCGCTGGGTTTGTCTTGGGTGGGCGATGTGTTGTTGCTCTACCCGGCCATGTTTTTACCGGGCTTGCTGTCGTTCTTGGCCGCGCATGTGTGCTTCATCCTGTTGCTCAGCCGTGACGCGCCATGGCTGCACAGCCGCCGCGCCTTGGCGGTGTTCATCTCGGTGGCGGCGCTGGTGTTTGTGGTGCTGGACCAAAACGGTTTGCCCCCAGAGCTGCGCCTGCCCGTGGCCACCTATGTGCTGGTTATTGCCACCATGGCCGCGCAAGCCTGGGGCCGCGCCAAGCACCTGGGCAGCGCAGGCAGCCGCTGGGTGGCCTGGGGCAGCGTGCTGTTCATGCTGTCAGACGCGTTGCTGGCGATGGACAAATTCGTCAGCCCCCTGCCGCTGGCCGGTTTGTGGGTGCTGGCGAGTTATTACTTGGCTCAGGGCTTGATCGTGCAGGGCAGGTTGAGTTTGGAGCCTTACCCCAAGGCCTTCAAGGCGGCTTGAGGCGCTTTGTCCAAAATTTTCAACAAAGCTGAAGCCGCACCAGTCGGCTTGCGTTTGCCTTGTTCCCAATTGCGCAGTGTGTCCAAGGGCACGTTGATGCGCAGGGCAAAGTCGGGCTGCGAAAACCCCAAGCGTTCGCGAATGCCGCGCACATAGGCCGCACCATCGGCCTTGGCTTGCAAGGTGTCCATGCGTTGATGTTGGCGAATTTGCGCTTCTGTGGTGGCGTCCACCTTGGCCAAATTGACGCGACCAATGGCGCGTGGTGCAGATGGTTTGGTGTTAGCGGGTTGAGTTCTGGGTTCTGAATTCGTGAGTTCCGAACAAGGGCGAATTCATCAAGCAGGCGGAAAATCGGTCTTTTAACGATTCCAAGCCACACCAGAAAGTAAACTTTCAAATGCATTTGCTATGATGTACACGTACACACATCCGGAGGAGCCATGACCAGCACAAGGTTGTTTAAGAACGGCAATTCGCAAGCAGTTCGCATCCCTGCGGAGCTCGCATTTCCAAGCAACGACATGGAGTTGGTGATCGAGCGGGTTGGCGATGAATTGCGCATCCGGCCAGCTCAAAGGCGCATGGTGAATGTCATGCAAGCCTTGGCCAGTTTCTCCCCAGACTTCATGGCCAGTGGGCGCGGCGATCAAGAGCAAGCCGAACGCGAGGCCCTCTGATGGCCCGCTACATGCTCGACACGAATATTTGCGTTTACCTGATGAAGCATCAGCCGCCCGAAGTGGCTGAGCGGTTTGCAAAGTGTTATGTGGGGGATGTCGTGATCTCTGCCATCACACAGGCCGAGTTGGAATATGGCGTGGCCTGTTCGGGTGAACAGCAGTCGCGCAACCGCAAAGCCTTGGACACTTTTTTGCAGGAAGTTCTCGCAGTGCCGTTTGATGGTGCAGCTGCTGCGGTCTACGGCCCCACCCGTTTAGCCACACAACAGAAACAACGTGATGCGTTGGACAAACTCATTGCCTCACACGCCCTAGCGATGGGGGTGACCTTGGTCACCAACAACCTGTCAGATTTTTCAGCCTATAAAGCATTGAAGCTTGAAAACTGGGTGGGTGGTCACTGAAGGTCCACCAAGCAAGGCCTGACCTTCAAAAGCTGCCCATCACCCCAACTTCTTCAACAACAACGCATTCACCTGCGCCGGATTGGCCTTGCCCTTGCTGGCTTTCATGATGGGTCCGACCAAGCCGTTCAAGGCCTTGGTGTTGCCCGCTTTGAACTCTTCCACGTTCTTCGGGTTGGCGGCTAACACCTCGTCAATGATGGCTTCCAACGCGCCGGTGTCGTTCATCTGCTTCAAACCTTTGGCGTCAATCAGCGCGTCAATGGTGGTCAAGGCATCTGCATCGGCTGATGCGTTGGCTTCGCTCCACAGCGCTTCAAACACTTGCCGCGCCGCGCTGTTGCTGATGGTGTTGTCGGCAATGCGGGTGATCAAACCCGCTAGCAGCGCGGAGCTGACGGGGATGTTCTCCAATGTCACTTCACCGCTGTTCATGCGGCGCGACACTTCGCCCATGATCCAGTTGCTGGCCAGTTTGGGTTGGCCACAGGCTTTGGCGGCGGTTTCGAAATACGCGGCCATGGCTTTGCTTTGCGTCAGTTGCGTGGCGTCGTACTCGGGCAGGCCATAGTCGCGCACAAAGCGCTCGGCCATCACGCGTGGCAACTCGGCCATGTCACCTTGCACCCGCGCCACCCACTCGCGTGAAATCAGCAGCGGCGGTAAATCGGGGTCGGGGAAATAGCGGTAATCGGCGGCGTCTTCTTTGGTGCGCATGGCGCGGGTTTCGCCGGTGTCGGGGTCGAACAAAACCGTGGCTTGTTGAATCGCGTGGCCGTCTTCAATTTGTTCGATCTGCCAACGCACCTCGAAGTCGATGGCTTGCTGCATGAACTTGAAGCTGTTCAAGTTCTTGATTTCACGGCGTGTGCCCAAGGGCGCACCGGGTTTGCGCACCGACACATTGGCGTCACATCGAAACGACCCTTCTTGCATGTTGCCGTCGCAAATGCCAATCCAAGTGACGATTTTGTGCAACTCTTTCGCATACGCCACAGCCTCGGCGCTGCTGCGCATGTCGGGCTCGGTGACGATTTCCAACAGCGGTGTGCCCGCGCGGTTCAAGTCGATGCCGCTTTGCCCAATGAAATCTTCATGCAAAGACTTGCCTGCGTCTTCTTCCAAATGCGCCCGCACCAAGCGCACGGTTTTATGCACAGTTTCTTGGCCCATCTCGAGGAAGAAAGACACCTCGCCACCTTGCACCACCGGTATTTCAAACTGGCTGATTTGGTAGCCCTTGGGCAGGTCGGGGTAGAAATAATTTTTCCGCGCAAAGATGCTGCGCTCGGCGATGTGCGAGCCCAGTGCCAAGCCGAGTTGAATTGCGCGTTCGACAGCGCCTTTGTTCATCACCGGCAAGGTGCCGGGCAAGGCCAGGTCCACCGCACAAGCTTGGGTGTTGGGCTCGGCACCAAAAGCGGTGGAAGCGCGGCTGAAAATTTTGCTTTGTGTGGACAGCTGCGCGTGGGTTTCAAAGCCGATGACGACTTCGTAGCCGTGAACCAGTGGGGCGCTCATGCGGCACCTCCGGGTGTTTGCAAATGGTGTTGCGTGTGCAATTGAAACTGGTGCGCCACATTCAACAACTGGGCCTCTTGCAGGTAGTTGCCCATGAGTTGCATGCCCACGGGCATGTTGGCTTCACCCAAGCCCACGGGCAGGCTCATGCCGGGCAAGCCCGCCAAGGAGGCTGGCAGCGTGAAGATGTCGGCCAAATAATTCGCCAAGGGGTCGTCGGATTTGTCGCCCAACTTCCAAGCTACTGTGGGGGCCACGGGCCCGGCGATCACATCACATTGTTGAAACGCGGCTTGAAAATCATCGGCGATCATGCGGCGGATTTTTTGCGCTTGCAAATAGTAGGCGTCGTAATAACCATGCGACAACACATAGCTGCCAATCATGATGCGGCGTTTCACCTCGTCACCAAAACCTTCAGAGCGAGTTTTCTCGTACATGTCGGCCAGGTCTGTGAAGTCTTTGGCGCGGTGGCCAAACTTCACGCCATCAAAACGCGAGAGGTTGCTGGAGGCTTCGGCGGGCGCAATGATGTAGTACACCGGAATCGACAACTCGGTGCGCGGCAAGGCGATGGGCACCAAGGTGGCACCAAGTTGCTCAAGCTGTTTCAATGCGGCGTCAATGGCCGTGCGTACATCGCTGGCCAATCCATCGCCAAAAAATTCTTTCGGGATGCCCACCTTCAAAGCCCCGCCATCCTTGCCCGCTTTGGCCAGCGGTTTGTCGCCTTGGGGTGCTTTCAACAGACGAGAAAAATCTTCGGTCGCCACATTCAGCGACGTGGAATCGCGGTCTGGGTCGGGGCCGCAAAGCGCCGACAACAACAGAGCGCAATCTTCGGCGCTGCGGGCCATCGGACCGGCTTGGTCCAGGCTGGAGGCAAAGGCCACCATGCCATAGCGCGAGGCGCGGCCATAGGTGGGCTTGATGCCGGTGATGCCGCAAAACGCCGCAGGCTGACGGATCGAGCCACCGGTGTCGGTGCCAGTGGCCGCAGGGGCCAAGCGTGCAGCCACAGCCGCTGCGCTGCCGCCGGAAGAGCCGCCCGGGATGCGCGATACATCCCAAGGGTTGGTGACAGCTTGTGGGTTGCTGGCGGGCACGGCGATGTTTTCATTCGCCGAGCCCATGGCGAATTCATCGCAACTGAGTTTGCCGATGGTGACCATGCCTGCATCGGCCAAGCGCTGCACCACGGTGGCGTCAAACGGCGAGCGGTAGCCTTCCAAGATGCGCGAACCAGCGGTGGTGGGGAAGTCGCGGGTGACAAAAATATCTTTGTGCGCGATGGGCAACCCCAACAAAGGTGACGTGTCGCCTGCGTCAATGCGTTGTTGCGCGGAAGTGGCCTGGTCCATCGTGGCTTCTTCGTTGAAGGCCAGAAAAGCGTGGTGCGTGTCGGCTTGAGCGCGCTGCAAAAAATGCTGGGCCACGTCGGTGGCGCTGAGTTGTTTGCTCGCCAAGTTGGCACGCAATGCAACCAAGGACTGTTGATGCAAGGCTTGGTCGCTCATTCGATCACCTTGGGCACCAAGAACAAACCGCGCTCTACGGCGGGCGCACTGCGTTGGTTGGCCTCGCGTTGGTTGGGTTCGCTCACCAGGTCGTCGCGCAGGCGCAAATGCATGCCCTCTTTTGCAGCAGGGTCATGCGCTGCCAGATTGGGCATGGCGTCGATCGGGTGCGCCATGGGCACCACGCCGCTGGTGTCAATCGCCCGCATTTGCTCGACGATGTTGAAAAAACCGTTCAATTGGCCCAATAAACGCGCACTTGCGGGGGCGTCAAAGTGCAAACGGGAGAGTTGGGCCAGACGCTGGATATCGTTCGAAGTCAAAGACATAGGGTTCAAAGTCTCATGGCCAGAGCCAAGGTGCAGTCAGGGTGATCAGGTATTATCTCGCCTTTGCTGGATTCACCCAGAGAGGATTGTGATGTTTGGAGCATTTCGTCGGTATTTCTCCACCGACTTGGCCATTGACCTGGGCACAGCCAATACCCTGATTTACGTGCGCGACCGCGGCATCGTCCTCGACGAGCCCTCCGTGGTGTCGATTCGCCATGAAGGCGGACCGCAAGGCAAGAAAAGCATTCAAGCTGTGGGCCATGAAGCCAAGGCCATGCTTGGCAAAGTACCTGGCAACATCGAAGCCATTCGCCCGATGAAAGACGGCGTGATCGCCGACTTCACCGTCACCGAGCAAATGCTCAAGCAGTTCATCAAGATGGTGCATCCACGCTCCCTCTTGAAGCCCAGCCCCCGCATCATCATTTGTGTGCCTTGTGGCTCGACCCAAGTGGAACGCCGTGCCATTCGCGAGTCCGCTTTGGGCGCCGGTGCCTCCGAGGTCTACCTGATTGAAGAACCCATGGCCGCTGCCATCGGTGCCGGTTTGCCCGTGTCCGATGCCTCAGGCTCCATGGTGGTTGACATTGGCGGCGGCACCACCGAAGTGGGCGTCATCTCCTTGGGCGGCATGGTCTACAAAGGCAGTGTGCGCGTGGGTGGCGACAAGTTCGACGAAGCCATCATCAATTACATCCGCCGCAACTACGGCATGTTGATTGGCGAGCCCACGGCTGAAGCCATCAAAAAACAAATCGGCTCTGCCTTCCCTGGCAGCGAAGTGCGCGAAATGGAAGTCAAAGGCCGCAACCTCTCCGAAGGTGTGCCACGCTCTTTCACCATTTCTTCCAACGAAATTTTGGAAGCCCTGACCGACCCCTTGAACAACATCGTGTCGGCGGTGAAAAACGCCCTCGAGCAAACGCCCCCCGAGTTGGGCGCTGACATTGCTGAGCGCGGCATGATGCTCACTGGCGGTGGCGCCTTGCTGCGCGACCTCGATCGTTTGATGGCCGAGGAAACCGGCTTGCCTGTGCTGGTGGCCGAAGACCCACTCACCTGTGTGGTGCGTGGCTGTGGCTTGGCCTTGGAGCGCATGGAGCGTTTGGGTTCTATCTTCACCAGCGAATAAATGCCACTCGGCACGCTTGACCGCTCACCGCCGCCTTTTTTCAAACAAGGCATATCGGCGCTGACCAAGCTGCTGCTCTTTAGTGCCATCTCTGTGGCGCTGATGTTCGCGGATCAACGCTACAACATTGTTCAGCCCGCGCGTTGGGCCTTGTCACTCGTCATTTACCCCGTTCAGTGGCTTGCCTTGCGCCCGCAGGTGTTGTTGGATCACCTGGACAATGCTTTTCTGGGTCGACAAGAAGCCCTTGAACATGTGGAACAGGCCAATGCCAAGGTGTTGTCCCAGGCGGTTCGCACCAGTCAACTTGAACAACTCTCTTTAGAGAATAAAAACCTGCGCGAACTGCTGTCGCTGCGCGATAGGCTGGGCTCCACAGCCATGGCGGCCGAAGTCTTGTACCAAGCGGCCGACCCGTTCACCCGCAAATTGATCATCGACAAAGGCGCCAACAATGGCGTGAAAACCAGTTCGCCGGTGATGGACGAGCAGGGCATCATTGGGCAAGTCACTCGTGTGCATCCGATGGTGAGTGAAATCACCTTGGTCACGGATCGAGAGCATTCGATCCCTGTGCTCAACACCCGAACAGGTGCGCGGGGTGTGGCTTTTGGCGAGTCCGGGGGCGCACCTTTGCTCGAGCTGCGCTACATGGCCACCAACGCCGACATCGAGGTAGATGATGTCTTGACCACCAGCGGTGTCGATGGGATTTACCCGCCGGGCATTCCTGTGGCCAAAGTGGTCAAGGTTGAGCGCCGTGCTGATTCCGTGTTTGCCAAGATTTTGTGCGAGTCCTTGGCGCGGGTGCAAGGAGCGCGTCATGTCATGGTGATGGAGCCTGTGCACTCCAACATGCCCAACTTCAACGACCTGCCGCCCGAGCCTCAACCCCTGCAAAAAGGTGGTCGCCGATGATCATGCCGCGCGGCCACCAGTTGCTGCTGCCTGCCAATCCGATGTTCATGCTGTTCAGCTTGGCCTGTGCCTTGCTCCTGGACATGTTGCAAAGCATGCTCTGGTTTGGCAATGCAGCCTGGTCGCCAGATTGGTTGGCCTTGGTGTTGGTTTTTTGGGCCATTCACCAACCGCTCAAAGTCGGTGTGGGCATCGCTTTTTTGTTGGGCTTGTTGACCGATGTCCATCAAACCTCGTTGCTGGGCCAACACGCGCTCACCTACACGGTGCAAGGTTTCTTGGCCACCATGATCCATCGCCGCATTCTGTGGTTTGATGTGCCTTCCCAAGCCTTGCAAGTCTTCCCCGTTTTCTTGGCGGCTCAGGTGATTGAGCTCACAGTGCGCATCATCGCGGGCGGGGTGTTTCCTGGTTGGTCGATGATGATTGCGCCTGCTATTCAGGCTTGTTTTTGGCCAGTCATCACCGTTTTGTTGCTGGCGCCGCAGCGCCGGGCGCCTGACCCCGACAAACACCGTCCCCTATGAGCTTGTTGCGCAACGTCGAATACGACCTTCGACGCTTTCGTGCGCGGGTTCTGGTGGCCTCGATGTTCGTGCTGTTTATTTTCAGCTTGCTTTTTTTGCGCCTGGTGTATTTGCAACTGTGGCGCTACCAAGAGTTCATCGCCCAGGCCGAAAGCAACCGCACGGCCATCGTGCCCATCGTGCCCAACCGGGGCGTCATCATGGACCGCAATGGCGTGGTCTTGGCCACCAATTACTCGGCTTACACGCTGGAGATCACGCCATCCAATGTCACTGAACCAATCGACGAAGTGATTGAGAAGCTGGGGCAATTGATTGACATCCAAGGCCGTGACAAGCGACGTTTTCGCAAGTTGCGAGAAGAGTCCAAAAGCTTTGAATCGGTGCCGATTCGCACGCGCTTGAGCGATGAAGAGGTGGCGCGTTTTGCCGCGCAGCGCTACCGTTTCCCCGGGGTTGAAATTCGCGCTCGTTTGTTTCGCAACTACCCTTATAGCGAGCTTGCCAGTCATGTGATTGGCTACATCGGGCGCATCAACCAAGCTGAAAAAGAAAAGTTGGAAGAGTCTGACCATGCGGGCAATTACCGCGGCACCGATTACATCGGCAAACTGGGCATTGAGCAAAGTTACGAAAGCCAATTGCACGGTCACACGGGCGTGCATGAAATGGAAACATCTGCGGGCGGGCGGGCGGTGCGCCGCTTGCGCAGCAGTCCGGCCACCCCGGGCAACACGGTGGTGCTTTCCCTCGACATCAAGTTGCAAAAACTGGTGGAAGATTTGTACGGCAACCGGCGCGGCGCATTGGTGGCGATGGACCCTCGAAACGGCGAGGTGTTGGCCTTTGTCAGCAAGCCCACGTTCGACCCGAATTTGTTCGTTGAAGGCATTGATACCGACAATTGGCAAAAGTTGAACCAGTCGCCCGACAAACCGCTGCTCAACCGCGCTTTGCGTGGTTCTTACCCACCCGGCTCCACCTACAAGCCCTTCATGTCGATGGCGGCATTGAACTCGGGCAAACGATCCGCCAGCTATGTGATGAGCGATCCAGGCTACTTCATGTTTGGCAACCATCGTTTCCGCGATGACAAAGAGGGTGGTCATGGCACGGTCGACATGTACAAATCGATTGTTCAGTCTTGTGACACCTACTACTACACCTTGGCGCGTGACATGGGCGTGGACATGATGCATGAACAGATGCGACTGTGGGGCTTTGGGCAAATCACAGGCATTGACATTCAAGGCGAATCGCGCGGCATCTTGCCGTCCACCGAATGGAAGCAAAACAGCTACAAGCGCCCCGAACAAAAGCGCTGGTATGCGGGCGAAACCATCTCTTTGGGGATTGGTCAGGGTTACAACAGTTTCACCATGCTGCAGTTGGCGCAAGCCACCGCCACGTTGGCCAACAACGGGGTGCGCAATCGGCCGCATTTGGTGCGTGAAGTGGTCGATGTCGAGACCAAAGACAAGCAAACCAAGGGCTTGGTGGTCACTGAAAAATTGCAGTTCAAGCAGGAAGACTTGGATGTGGTCAAGGCCGCCATGGTGGGCGTGAACCTGGAGGGCACTTCCGCCTCTAGCTTCATCAATGCGCCCTATACAAGCGCCGGTAAAACGGGGACATCGCAGGTTTTTTCCATCAAACAAAACGAAAAATACGACGCCAGCAAGATCGACGAACGATTGCGCGACCACGCTTTGTATGTGGCCTATGCACCTGCAGAGAACCCTACGGTGGCTTTGGCCTTGATTGTTGAAAACGCGGGGTTCGGGGCGCAAAATGCAGCACCTATTGCCCGTCGCGTATTCGATTTTTTGTTGATGGGTTTGTATCCCTCACAAGAGGATATTGAAGCGGTTCAAAAAGGCTTGGCCACCCGCCCGATCGGCAAACAACGCCCTGTGGCCAGCATGCCTTGGCCGCCCAAGGTCACGGTGGTGCCTGACGAAACCGTGCTGGACGACAAATCAGAGCGCTGACAACTGCTGCCAACTGCGCCAAGCGTCCCAGCCTGTTTTCAAGGTGAGCGCGGCCACCACGACAATGAACAACCAGCGCACAAAGCGGGCGCCATGTTGCAAAGCCATGCGGGTGCCCAACACACTGCCCGCCACATTCGCCACCGCCAAATAAATCCCCACTTGCCACCAGACATGGCCTTGCCAAGCCAACAAGCTGACAGCGGCCAAGTTGCTGGCCAAGTTCATGACTTTGCTGTGCGCCGAGGCTTGTAAAAAATCAAAACCCAAGACTCGCACCAGCAAGAACACCAAAAAGCTGCCGGTGCCCGGACCAAAAAAACCATCGTACAAACCCATGCTGCCACCCACCGCCGCCATCGCCCACAGCTGGGCGCTGCCTGTAAAACGCGGCGCATGGTGCTGACCCAAATTTTTCTGCCACATGGTATAGAGCAACAGCGCCAACAACACCACCGGCAAACCCAAGCGCAAATACGTGGGCGACACCAGGGTGAGGATGTAGGAACCGACAAACGAGCCCGCCAAGGCCATCAGGCTGCCTGCCGCCAAGGGCCGCCAAGCCATGTGCACTTGGCGTTGGTAATGCGCGGCGGCAAACAAGGTGCCCCACACCGACGCCGATTTGTTGGTGCCCAACAAAGTGGCCGGGTGCACCCCAGGGTAGGTGGCAAACAAGGCAGGCACCAAGATCAGGCCACCACCGCCCACCACCGCATCGACAAAACCTGCCAAGCCAGACAACAAGGTAACGATCAGCAGGTCCACATGATTCTTTCGGTCGAAAAAAAAGCACCGTTGTGCGGTGCTTTTTCCATATCACGCTGCGCTTCGGATGAAGTTTGCGTTGTTTGTCTCCTCAGACCCTCAAACATGAGGCCACAGCCCCATGCGAGTGGCTGAACTTTAGAGCGCAAGGATGGGTTTGTGACCTAGGACTTTCCCGAGGCTTTTTTGTCTGCTTGGATCAAGAGTTCGGCCGCCCGTTCGGCCAGCATCAGCACCGGGCTGTTGGTGTTGCCACTGGTGATGGTGGGCATGACGCTGGCGTCCACCACGCGCAAGCCTTGCACCACGCCGCCACGGCCATCGCGCACCCGCAGCTCGCTGTCGACCACCGCCAGTGGGTCGTCCAAGCGGCCCATGCGGGCCGTGCCCACCGGGTGAAAAATGGTGGTGCCAATGTCACCTGCCAAGCGGGCCAAGTCGTCGTCGGTTTGAAACTGCGTGCCCGGCTTCCATTCCTCAGGTTGGTATTTGGCCAGCGCTGGTTGGGCCGCAATGCGTCGTGTGACACGCAAGGAATCGGCCGCCACTTGGCGGTCGGCATCGGTGGCCAAGTAGTTCGGCGCGATGCGGGGTGCTTGGGTGTGGTCGGCGCTTTGGATGTGCACCGTGCCACGGCTGGTCGGGTTCAGGTTGCACACACTGGCCGTGAAAGCAGGGAAGGGATGCAGCGGTTCGCCAAACGCATCCAGGCTGAGCGGCTGCACGTGGTATTCGATGTTCGGCCACGGCTGGCTCGGGTCGCTGCGGGTGAACGCGCCCAACTGCGATGGTGCCATGCTCATCGGGCCGCTGCGGTGCAACAGGTACTCCAAGCCGATGGCGGCCTTGCCCCACCAACTGTTGGCCAAGGTGTTGAGGGTTTTCACACCCTTGACTTTGAACACAGCGCGGATTTGCAAATGGTCTTGCAGGTTCTCGCCCACGCCCGGCAGATCAATGACCGGCGTGATGCCGTGTTGTTGCAGCAAGCCTGCTTGGCCAATGCCAGACAACTCCAGCAGTTGCGGTGAGCCAATGGCACCTGCGCACAGCAGCACTGCTTTGTCGGCTTGTGCGCTCACCAGTTCATGGCCATTCCACACCTGCACACCCGTGCAACGTTGGCTGCCATCAGCTTCGGTTTGCAGCAACAAGCGCTTCACGTGTGCGCTGGTCCACATTTCAAAATTCGCACGGCCATAGCAGGTGGGGCGCAAAAACGCTTTGGCGGTGTTCCAGCGCCAACCGTTTTTCTGGTTCACCTCAAAGTAGCTGACACCTTCGTTGCTGCCGCGGTTGAAATCGTCGGTGGCTGGAATACCAGCTTGCACCGCCGCTTGCGCAAAGGCGTCCAGCACATCCCAGCGCAAGCGTTGTTTGTCGACCCGCCATTCACCGCCTGCACCGTGCAACTCGTCGCCGCCTTGGTGGTGGTCTTCATGGCGTTTGAAATAGGTCAAGGCCTTGTCCCAGCGCCAACGGGCGTCGCCTGTCACCTCGGCCCAGTGGTCGTAATCGCGCGACTGACCACGCATGTAAATCATGCCGTTGATGCTGGAGCAGCCCCCCAAGACCTTGCCGCGCGGATAGCGCAGACTGCGCCCATTCAAACCTTCAGCGGGCTCGGTGTGGTAGAGCCAATCGGTGCGCGGGTTGCCAATGCAATACAGGTAGCCCACGGGAATGTGCACCCAGTGGTAATCGTCTTTGCGGCCTGCTTCAATCAGCAACACGCGGTTGCGACCGCTGGCGCTCAAGCGGTTGGCGAGCAAGCAACCAGCGGTGCCTGCACCCACGATGATGTAGTCGAACTGCGTGTCGGACATGCCGTCTTATTTGGAGGTCGGCATGACGAACTCGGCACCCTTGGGCGTGCTTTCCGGCCAACGCTGCATGATGGATTTTTGCTTGGTGTAAAAACGCACGCCTTCTTCGCCATAAGCGTGCATGTCGCCAAACAAAGAGCGCTTCCATCCGCCAAAGCCATGCCACGCCATGGGCACAGGAATCGGCACATTGATGCCGACCATGCCCACTTGAATGCGCCGACTGAATTCACGCGCCACGTTGCCGTCGCGGGTGAAACAAGACACGCCATTGCCAAACTCGTGGTCGTTGATGATTTGCACAGCGGTGGCGAAGTCGGGGACACGCACACAGGCCAACACCGGGCCAAAAATTTCTTCCTTGTAAATCCGCATGTCGGTGGTGACCTGGTCGAACAGCGTGCCGCCCATCCAAAAACCCTTGTCGCAACCCGCACCAGCTTGTGCGCCTTGGAAGCCACGTCCATCCACCAACAACTTGGCACCTTCGCTCACACCTTGTGCGATGTAACCGCTGATGCGCTCAAGCGCGGCTTGGGTGACGATGGGACCCATTTCGGCCGCCAGGTTCTCGCCGTTCAAGACCTTCAAGGCTTTGGTGCGCTCGATGAGTTTGGGCATGACTTTGTCAGCCACATCGCCCACCAACACCGCCACACTGATGGCCATGCAACGCTCTCCAGCCGAGCCGTAGGCCGCGCCAATCAGCGCATCCACCACTTGGTCCAGATCGGCGTCAGGCATCACCACCATGTGGTTTTTAGCGCCACCCAAGGCTTGCACACGTTTGCCGTGGTGGGCGCCAGTCTCGTAGATGTAGTTGGCAATCGGCGTGGAACCGACAAAGCTGATGGCTTTCACATCGGGGTGTACCAACAGCGCGTCCACCGCTTCTTTGTCGCCTTGAACGACGTTGAACACGCCATCGGGCAGACCGGCTTGCTTGAGCAAGTCGGCCAGCATCAGCGCTGGTGTCGGGTCGGTTGGGCTGGGTTTCAAGACAAAGGTGTTGCCTGCGGCGATGGCCACGGGAAACATCCACATGGGCACCATGACCGGAAAGTTGAATGGCGTGATGCCAGCCACCACACCCAAAGGTTGACGCAGTGTCCAGTTGTCGATGCCGGTGGCCACTTGCTCGGTGTAATCGCCCTTGAGCAGTTGCGGAATGCCGGTGGCGAATTCGACGATGTCGATGCCACGAGCCACCTCGCCTTGGGCATCGGTGAACACCTTGCCGTGTTCGGCGGTGATGGCGTGGGCCAAGGCATCTTTGTGCTGGTTCAGCAATTCCAAAAATTTGAACATGACCCGGGCACGGCGCAGCGGCGGCGCATCGGCCCAAGCGGGAAATGCGGCTTGCGCAGCGGCCACGGCTTGGCCGACATCGGCAGCGTTGGCCAAGGCCACGTGGCCGGTGACGGCACCCGTGGCGGGGTTGGTGACGGCTTGGCTGCGTTTGGAACTGCCAGCAGTGGTTGTGCCATGGATGTGATGGTGGATGGGGTTGGTGCTCATGGCGGTTTCTCGTGTTTTCAAGCTTAGATTATTGCGTGCTGCAAATTTGATGGTCGCGCGGGCAATCAGGCCATGCTGGCCGTGTCAACAGTTGGTGTCATCAACGACCGCCCGAGACATCCACCAAGCTCATGGTGGTGTAACTGGCTGCGTCACTCAGCAACCACACGATGGCTTGCGCCACTTCGTCGGCGGTGCCGCCGCGTTGGGCCGGAATCAAATGCTGCAGGTCTTTCACCCGATTGGGCTTGCCACCCGAGGCGTGAATCTCGGTGTCAATCAGACCCGGTCGCACCGCATTCACCCGAATGCCTTCAGCCGCCACTTCTTTGGCCAAGCCCAGCGTGAACGAGTCGATCGCGCCTTTGGCAGATGCGTAATCGACATACTGGCCCGGTGAGCCAATGCGTGAGGCGGCGCTGGACACATTGACGATGCTGCCGCCGTTGCCGCCGTGTTTGGGGCTCATGCGCCGAACGGCTTCGCGGGCGCAAATGAAGCTGCCCAGCACATTCACATCAAACATGCGCTTCAAACGCGCCACGCTCATTTCATCGACCCGCGCGTACACATCCACCACGCCAGCGTTGTTGACCAAGCCCGAGACGCGCCCCATGTGTTGGTCAATGGCCGCAAACATGGCCATCACCTGGTCTTCATCTGCCACATTGGCTTGAAAGGCTTGGGCCTGACCGCCTTGTTCGGTGATGTGCTTCACCACCTGGGCCGCGGATTGCGCGTCTTGCGCATAGTTCACCGCCACTGCCCAACCTTGCTGGGCTGCCAACACTGCGGTGGCCGCGCCAATGCCGCGACCGCCGCCGGTGACGAGAAGAATGCGCTGCGTAGATGCCATCGTGTCTCCAACGTGCAGGCCGCGCCTGCGCAAAATAGGTAGGATGCCGCTGATCGTCAGCAGCTTTGCAACCGAAAAAGATAACACGACCGAAAGAACAGCATGTCCCTGACCATCGATTACTTCCTGGCCCCGCAAAGTCCTTGGACTTACCTCGGCCACCAACGCCTGAGTGACATGGCGCAAGCCCATGGCGCAAAGTTGCGGCTCAAGCCCGTGGACATTGGCGGGCAAATTTTCCCAGCCAGCGGCGGCTTGCCTGTGGGCCAGCGTGCACCGCAACGCCAAGCCTATCGCTTGGTCGAATTGAAACGGTTTTCAACGTTCCTCAAACTGCCTTTGAACCTGCACCCCAAGTTTTTCCCGGTGCCCGGTGACGACGCCTCGCGCCTGATCATTGCCGTCGACCAGCACGATGGTGCCGATGCCGCCATGCGTGTGTGTGGTGCTTTGTTGGCCGTGGTTTGGGCGCAAGAGCGCAATTTGGCTGATGCGGCTGTCTTGGCCGAAGTGCTGCACGAGCAACACCTGCCTGCTGAGCGTTTGCAGCAATCGCAGCAAGCCGATGTGCAAGCGCTTTACCAAGCCCATACCGAAGAAGCGCTGAAGCTGGGTGTGTTTGGTGCGCCCACCTTTGTGGTGGAAGGTGAGTTGTTTTGGGGCCAAGACCGCTTGGACTTTTTAGAGCGTCGCCTGCAACAAGGCTGAAGGAGAGTGCATGGGACAGTTGATTGATTTGCGTGCAGATGACGGCCACCTGGGCGAAGCCTACGTGGCGCAACCCAAAGGAAAGCCACGTGCCGCCATCGTCATCTTGCAAGAGATTTTTGGCGTCAACAAACACATCACTGCGGTGGCAGACGGTTTTGCCATGGCGGGCTTTTACGCCATCGCCCCAGCCACGTTTTCAAGACTGAAAAACGATGTGCATTTGGGTTACACACCCGAGGACATTGCCCAAGGCCGCGCTCTGAAAAACCAAGCCGAAGCCCTGCCAGCACCGGGTGTCTTGGCCGATGTGCAAGCGGCGGTGGACCATGCGGCCCAAACTGCCCATGGTTTGGTCGGGGTGGTGGGCTACTGTTGGGGCGGCTTGTTGACCTGGCGGGCTGCCGAGCAAGTCGGCGGCTTGAGTGCAGCTGTTTGTTATTACGGTGGCGGCATGACGCTCCCGCCCGAAATCAATCGTCAACCAAAGTGCCCGGTGCTGGCGCATTTCGGCGAGCACGACAGCCTTATTCCGATGGACACGGTGCAAGCCTTCAAGCTGGCCCAGCCTCATGTCGAAACGCACGTGTACAACGCCGACCACGGTTTCAACTGCGACCACCGGGGCTCTTACAACGCTGAAGCCGCCGACTTGGCGCTCGAGCGCACCTTGGGCTTTTTCATCCAGCACCTGGGCGTGTAAGCCTCAGGCTTCTTGGCGCAATTTTTCGGCGGCGGCGATGGCGAAATAAGTGAGCACACCGTCGGCACCGGCGCGTTTGAAAGCCAACAAGCTCTCCAGCATGACGGCATCATGGTCGAGCCAGCCGTTTTGCGCGGCGGCTTTGAGCATGGCGTATTCGCCAGACACTTGGTAGGCGAATGTGGGCACCTTGAACTCGTCTTTCACCCGGCGCACGATGTCCAGATAAGGCATGCCGGGCTTGACCATCACCATGTCCGCGCCTTCGGCGATGTCCATGGCCACCTCGCGCAAGGCTTCGTCTGAATTGCCTGCGTCCATTTGGTAGGCCTTCTTGTTGCCCTTGCCCAGGTTGGCGGCTGAACCCACAGCATCCCGAAACGGCCCGTAAAAAGCGCTGGCGTACTTGGCGCTGTACGCCATGATGCGGGTGTTGATGTGGCCATGGGTTTCCAGGAGGTGGCGGATGGCACCAATGCGCCCGTCCATCATGTCGCTGGGGGCCACGATGTCGACACCCGCATTGGCTTGGGTCAGGGCTTGTTGCACCAACACTTCCACCGTCGGGTCGTTCAAGATGTAACCGGTGTCATCGAGCAAACCGTCTTGGCCGTGGCTGGTGAACGGGTCCAAGGCCACATCGGTCATCACACCCAGCTCTGGGAAATGTTGCTTCAGGCTTTTCACCACACGCGGCACCAAGCCTTTGTCGTTCAAGGCTTCACGGCCATCGGGCGTTTTCAATTCGGGCGCAATCACTGGGAACAAGGCCATGACCGGAATGCCCAACTTCACGCATTGTTCAGCCACCGGCAGCAGCAGGTCCAGGCTCAAGCGCTCGACGCCTGGCATGGAGGCAATGGTTTCGCGTTTTTTCTCGCCGTCCAGCACGAACACCGGGTAAATCAGGTCGTTCGCGCTGAGCGTGTTTTCGCGCACCAAGCGGCGGGTGAAATCGTCACGGCGCAAGCGGCGTGGGCGGGCGGCGGGGAAGGAGGGCGTGATCATCGTTAAATTGTGCCGCAAGCAAGGACAGGCTTTTTGGGGTGAAACCCGAGGTGGCCGTGCCACTAAACTCCTCCCATGCTCTGGGTCAAAGCCTTTCACATTGTTTTCGTGGCCAGTTGGTTCGCGGGTCTGTTCTATTTGCCGCGCATCTTCGTCAATTTGGCCATGGTGCCCCCAGGGTCCATCGCTGAGCATGAACGCTTGATGCTGATGGCACGCAAGTTGGCTCGTTTCACCACCATCCTGATGGTTCCCGCCGTGGCCCTGGGCCTGTGGTTGT
The DNA here is from genome assembly GCF_965234735.1 of Limnohabitans simekii (SeqCode). Lineage (GTDB taxonomy): Bacteria > Pseudomonadota > Gammaproteobacteria > Burkholderiales > Burkholderiaceae_C > Limnohabitans > Limnohabitans simekii. Next base: position 111,259 of record NZ_OZ248542.1, read on the forward strand.
GGCTGGGTTATGGGATTGGCCGCGGTGGCCAAGTGGGCTGGATGCATGCCAAGCTGTTCTTGGTGCTGCTGACTTTGGGTTACCACCATTGGTGCATGCGTTTACTCAAAAATTTTGAAAAGGGCGACACCCCGCACACGCATGTTTGGTACCGCTGGTTCAATGAATTACCCGTTTTGCTGATGCTGGCCACGGTGGTGTTGGTGGTGGTCAAACCTTTTTGAACCGCATGCCGCCACCCAAGCAACGCACCACTGCATGGACGCTGGCTTGGTTGTGCGTGCTGGTCACGGTCTACGCCAGCCTCTACCCATTTGACGCCTGGCGCAACCAAGACATCCCACCTTGGTCGTTTGTCTCGGCGCCTTGGCCCAAATACCTGACCGCGTTTGACTTGTGGGGCAACTTCTTGGGCTATGTGCCCTTGGGTTTTTGGCTTTGCTTGGCCGCACTGCGAACGGGCCATGCCCGCTGGCCAGCCCTTGTCTTGGCGTGGGTGTTGACCAGCAGCTTGTCATTCAGCTTGGAAAGTTTGCAAAGTTTTTTACCTGTTCGGGTGCCTTCGCAAGTCGATTGGCTTTGCAATACAGCGGGGGGCTTGCTTGGCGCCATACTGGCCGCCACCTTGGAGAGACGAGGGTGGCTCTACCACTGGGTGCAATTTCGCCACAACTGGCTAGCCCAAGATGCCAGGGGGAGCTTGGTGCTGATGGCTTTGTGGCCGCCAGCCTTGCTCTTCCCAGTGGCTGTGCCGCTCGGCCTGGGTCATGTGTGGGAGCGGTTGCGCAGCCATTGGCTGGACATTTTTCCCGAGTGGTTGTGGCTGTATCAATTACCGCCTGATGGTTTTTTTCAATCCCTGTCACCGCGCATGGAGCTTTTGTGTGTTGCCCTGGGTTTGTGGATACCGACTTTGTTGGGCCAAGGCGTGTTGCGTCGCTCGGGCCAACGTCTGGCTTGGGCGTTGATTGTGTTGTTGGTCGCGGTGCTTTTCAATGCCTTGTCAGCCGCCCTCACTTACGGTCCAGAACATGCCTGGTTTTGGGTGAACGCGCAGGTTTTTGGTGGTTTGACGGTGGGTTTGCTGTTGTCTGTTGCAAGCATCAAGCTGAGCTTGCGTTGGAATCTGGGCCTGATGGTGCTGGCCCAGTTGATTTTGCTGATGTGGTTGAACCAACTCGATGCCAGCACCTACTTGGCGCAAACCGTGCAAACCTGGGAGCAGGGCCGGTTCATTCGTTTTCACGGGCTGAGTCAGTGGCTCAGTTGGTTGTGGCCTTGGACCTTGTTGGCATGGGGGTTGACATGCTGGGTTCGCCTGACGCTCCACAAGACACCTGCCGCCTAGAATCCAGCCCATGGAATCTGCCAGCTACTTCAAACGCCACGTGTTTTTTTGTCTCAATCAACGCGAGGGACCGCGCGAGTGTTGTGCCAATCATCAGGCCCAAGAGGCCTTCAAGCATTGCAAAGCCAAAGTCAAAGAACACAACCTGTCCGGGGCTGGCGCCGTTCGCATCAACCAAGCGGGTTGCTTGGACCGCTGCGCGGGCGGACCGGTCATGGTGGTCTACCCCGAGGCAGTTTGGTACACCTATGTGGACCAGAGTGACATTGATGAAATCATCGAGTCACATCTGATCAAGGGCCAAGTGGTGGAGCGACTTCGCTTGCCAGATGATGTTGGGCACTGAGGCCTGCTGGCACCTCGCCCAAGAGCTTGGTGCCCAGTGAGGGTCATTTCTTTCATGGACAATGGGCGATCCTGAAATCTCCGGTCTTGCGCCATCTCTGGGCTTGAACAGCCAACAACTTCATTCAACGGTTTCCATGAAAAAAAAGGTCTTCATTTGGTGCTTGGGTTTTTTCTTGTCAGCGGCCAGCGCACAAATGCCCCAAGCGCCCGAGGTGGCGGCCCGCGCTTATTTGTTGTTTGACATCAGCGCCAACCAGGTGCTGGCGCAACGGGACGCCGATGTGCCTGTTGAACCGGCCTCGCTCACCAAGTTGATGACGGCCTATCTGGTGTTTGATGCGCTTCGGACGAAAAAAATCAGTTTGCAGCAAGCCTTGCCGGTCAGCCCCAAGGCATGGAAGATGCCAGGCTCGCGCATGTTCATCGACCCCAAAATGCAAGTTCCCGTCGAGGACCTGATCAAAGGCATGATCGTGCAGTCAGGCAATGACGCCACCATGGCCTTGGCTGAAGCCGTTGGCGGCACTTCAGAGCATTTTGTGGAGATGATGAATGCCCAAGCCAAGGCCTTGGGCATGAACAGCACGGGCTATAAAAATCCCGAAGGTTTGGGCGAGTCCGGCCACATCACGACGGCACGCGATTTGTCGATATTGGCCACCCGCTTGATGCAAGACTTTCCGGAGTTTGTGGGCTACTACGCGATCAAGAAATACCGATACCCGGGCACGCCAGCCGCCAACGACAGCAACCGCAACCTGCTGCTGTTTCGCGACCCCACCGTGGATGGTTTGAAAACAGGCCATACGGATGCAGCAGGATATTGTTTGGTTGCCACTGCCAAGCGCGACTTTCCCAATTTGCAAGGCCGCCGCTTGCTGGCCATCATTTTGGGCGCTGGCAGTGAAAACGCCCGTGCCGAAGAGGCCCAAAAACTGCTCAACTGGGGCTATATCGCTTATGACGGCGTGAAATTGTTTGAAGCCAACCAAGCCGTGGTGACCCCAGCCATTTACAAAGGCCGGGACAACCAAGTGGGATTGGGGCGCCCCCAGCCGATCGTGGTGGCCGTGCCACAAGGTCAAGCTGCCCGCCTGAAAACCTTGGTCACCCGCCCCGATCCTTTGTTCGCACCCTTGGTCAAAAACCAACCGGTGGCCACCTTGAAAGTGATGCTTGATCAAGTGCCCTTGACGGAAACCCGTTTGTTGGCCTTGAGCGATGTCCAAGAGGCCGGGTTTTTTGGCCGCACTTGGGACGCGCTGACCTTGTGGCTGAAATGAATACTTGCCTATTCATTTTGAGGGCCATTTAATTTTTTCTAGGCCGGACGAGCTTCACTGCTATACTGTTGGGCTTTTCGGAATTACCGAATACCCCCCTTTGTTAGGACATTCTCAATGCCAACCATCAATCAATTGGTGCGCCACGGACGCGAAGTCGAAAAGACCAAGTCCAAGAGCCCAGCGATGCAAAACTCGCCACAGCGTCGTGGTGTTTGCACCCGCGTGTACACCACCACCCCTAAAAAACCAAACTCCGCCCTGCGTAAAGTGGCCAAAGTGCGTTTGACCAACGGCTTTGAAGTCATTTCCTACATTGGCGGCGAAGGCCACAACCTGCAAGAACACTCTGTGGTGTTGGTGCGCGGTGGTCGTGTCAAAGATTTGCCCGGTGTGCGTTACCACATCGTGCGCGGTTCACTCGACTTGCAAGGCGTGAAAGACCGCAAGCAGTCACGTTCCAAATACGGCGCCAAGCGCCCCAAGAAAGCCTGATGTACATCAGGTGTTTTGCAGGCTCTGGCTGGGCTTGCAAAACAAAGATCCGTTAGAGCAAACCTGTAGTTTGCGCGGGTCGAGTAAGTGGAGGTCTTCATGGCCTTCGCGGATGTGCCCAGCACATCCAACTGAAACACAAAGGAAGAAACATGCCACGTCGTCGCGAAGTCCCGAAACGGGAAATACTGCCTGATCCCAAATACGGCAACATCGAGCTGTCCAAATTCATGAACGTTGTCATGGAAAGCGGCAAAAAAGCGGTTGCCGAGCGCATCATCTACGGTGCCCTGGAACAAATCCAAGCCAAATCTGGCAAAGACCCCCTCGAGTTGTTCAGCCACGCCATCAACAATGTCAAGCCCATGGTCGAGGTGAAATCCCGCCGTGTCGGTGGTGCCAACTACCAAGTGCCTGTTGAAGTGCGTCCTGTTCGTCGCTTGGCCTTGTCCATGCGTTGGATCAAAGAAGCTGCTCGCAAGCGTGGCGAAAAATCCATGGCCTTGCGTTTGGCCAATGAATTGCTGGAAGCGGCCGAAGGCCGTGGCGGCGCCATGAAAAAGCGTGACGAAGTTCACCGCATGGCTGAGGCTAACAAGGCGTTCTCACACTTCCGCTTCTAAAAGCACCCGCATCGCGGGTCTCATGTGTGGCTGGGGTTGTCGGCGCGATGTCACGTATTTTTCGCACAACCTCTTTAGACTCAGACCCGCTCGCTACCCACCACAAGTGGTGTAGCGATTTTTTGTTTTTAACTGAATTCCCAAGAGGTTGACCATGGCACGCAAGACTCCTATCGAGCGCTATCGCAATATTGGTATTTCTGCCCACATTGACGCGGGCAAAACCACCACCACCGAGCGCATTCTTTTTTATACCGGCGTGAACCACAAAATTGGTGAAGTGCATGATGGCGCGGCCACCATGGACTGGATGGAGCAAGAGCAAGAGCGTGGCATCACCATCACCTCTGCGGCCACCACCTGTTTCTGGAAGGGCATGGACGCCTCCTTCCCCGAGCACCGCATCAACATCATCGACACCCCCGGACACGTGGACTTCACCATCGAGGTCGAGCGTTCCATGCGTGTGTTGGACGGTGCTTGCATGGTGTACTGCGCCGTGGGTGGTGTGCAACCCCAATCCGAAACCGTTTGGCGTCAAGCCAACAAGTACAAAGTGCCTCGCTTGGCCTTTGTCAACAAAATGGACCGCACCGGCGCCAATTTCTTCAAGGTCTACGACCAAATGAAATTGCGCTTGAAAGCCAACCCCATTCCCATTGTGATCCCCATTGGCGCCGAAGAGCACTTCCGTGGCGTGGTCGACCTGCGCAAGATGAAAGCCATCATTTGGGATGAGGCCTCACAGGGCATGAAGTTCACCTTCGAAGAGATTCCCGCAGAGTTGTTGGAAGAAGCCAAAAAATGGCGCGAAGGCATGGTTGAAGCAGCGGCCGAAGCCTCAGAAGAGTTGATGAACAAATACCTGGAAGAAGGTGATTTGACCGAAGCCGAAATCACCCATGGTTTGCGCATCCGCACCATCGCCAGTGAAATCCAGCCCATGATGTGTGGCACCGCCTTTAAAAACAAGGGCGTGCAACGCATGTTGGACGCAGTCATCGAATTGATGCCTTCGCCCATCGACATTCCCCCTGTTGGCGGCACCGATGACGATGAAAAAGAAGTCTTCCGCAAAGCCGACGACAACGAAAAATTCTCTTCACTCGCTTTCAAATTGATGACCGACCCGTTTGTGGGTCAGCTCACTTTCGTGCGTGTTTACTCAGGCGTCTTGAAAAAGGGCGACACGGTTTACAACCCGATCAAAGGCAAGAAAGAGCGCATCGGTCGTATCGTGCAAATGCACGCTAACAACCGTGAAGAAGTCGATGAAATTTGCGCTGGCGACATCGCGGCTTGCGTGGGTTTGAAAGACGTGACCACCGGCGAAACCTTGTGCGATCCCGACAACATCGTGATGCTCGAGCGCATGGTGTTCCCTGAGCCTGTGATTGCCCAGGCCGTCGAACCCAAGACCAAAGCCGACCAAGAAAAAATGGGCATTGCCCTGCAACGCCTGGCTGCTGAAGATCCTTCTTTCCGCGTGAAAACCGACGAAGAATCTGGCCAGACCATCATTGCCGGTATGGGCGAATTGCACCTCGAGATCATCGTGGACCGCATGAAGCGCGAATTCGGTGTCGAGGCCAATGTGGGCAAGCCCCAAGTGGCTTACCGCGAAACCATTCGCAAAACCATCGAAGACAGCGAAGGCAAGTTTGTTCGTCAGTCGGGTGGTAAGGGTCAATATGGTCACGTGGTGTTCAAAATCGAACCCAACGAAGCCGGTAAAGGCTTTGAGTTCGTGGACGCCATCAAAGGGGGTGTGGTGCCCCGTGAATACATTCCTGCGGTTGAAAAAGGCGTCATTGAAGCCTTGACCGCTGGCGTGTTGGCTGGTTACCCCGTGGTTGACGTCAAAGTCACTCTGCATTTCGGTTCCTACCATGACGTGGACTCCTCGGAAATGGCGTTCAAGATGGCGGCCATCTTCGGTTTCAAAGAAGGTTGCAAGAAAGCCAGCCCGGTCATTCTCGAACCCATGATGGCGGTTGAAGTGGAAACGCCAGAAGACTACGCCGGTAACGTGATGGGCGACTTGTCCTCACGCCGTGGCATGGTCCAAGGCATGGAAGACATGGTCGGTGGCGGCAAAGCCATCAAGGCTGAAGTGCCCTTGTCCGAGATGTTTGGTTACTCGACCACATTGCGCTCCATGTCGCAAGGTCGCGCCACCTACTCCATGGAGTTCAAACACTACACCGAAGCCCCCCGCAATGTGGCCGAAGCCATCGTGGCAGCAAGGGCAAAGTAAATACTTGGGGACAGATCAAACCGCTTGCGGTTTGATCTGTCCCCTCTGATCAAACATGGGGACTTGCCCGCCGCTTGCGGTTTGCGCTGTCCCCTCTGACGAGTCATGGGGACATGCCTGCCGCTTGCGGTTTGCTCTGTCCCCGCTGATCAGGCAGATTTGAAGTGTCTGCGACGATGCGCCGCTTTGTCACCCGTGCAAAGCGAACCAGCAGCATCGTGCAGACGTAAAACCAAGCACGGGCATTGTTCTTTGGAGAATTGAAATGGCAAAAGGCAAGTTTGAGCGGACCAAACCGCACGTGAACGTGGGCACGATTGGCCACGTTGACCATGGCAAGACGACGCTGACAGCGGCGATCACGACGATTTTGTCGGCGAAGTTTGGTGGTGAGGCCAAGGCCTACGACCAAATTGATGCAGCGCCTGAAGAGAAGGCACGCGGCATCACGATCAACACGGCGCACGTGGAGTACGAGACGGAGAACCGTCACTACGCGCACGTGGACTGCCCCGGACACGCTGACTATGTGAAGAACATGATCACGGGTGCGGCGCAAATGGACGGCGCGATTTTGGTGTGCTCGGCCGCTGACGGCCCCATGCCCCAAACCCGCGAACACATTTTGTTGGCCCGCCAAGTGGGTGTGCCCTACATCATCGTGTTCCTGAATAAGTGCGACATGGTGGACGACGCCGAGTTGCTCGAGTTGGTGGAAATGGAAGTGCGCGAGTTGCTGGACAAATACGATTTCCCAGGCGACGCGACCCCCATCATCCATGGCTCAGCCAAGTTGGCTTTGGAAGGCGACAAAGGTCCTTTGGGCGAAGAAGCCATCTTCAAATTGGCCGCGGCTCTGGACTCTTACATCCCCACACCTGAGCGTGCCATTGACGGCGCGTTCTTGATGCCTGTGGAAGACGTGTTCTCCATCTCTGGCCGCGGTACCGTGGTGACAGGTCGCGTCGAGCGCGGCATCATCAAGGTTGGCGAAGAGATCGAAATCGTGGGCATTGTGGACACAGTGAAGACCACTTGCACGGGCGTTGAGATGTTCCGCAAGTTGCTGGACCAAGGCCAAGCGGGTGACAACGTGGGTATTTTGTTGCGCGGCACCAAGCGCGAAGACGTGCAGCGCGGCCAAGTGCTGTGCAAGCCCGGCTCGGTCAAACCGCACACCCATTTCACGGCTGAGATTTACGTGTTGAGCAAAGACGAAGGTGGTCGCCACACGCCTTTCTTCAACAACTACCGTCCCCAGTTCTACTTCCGCACGACGGACGTGACCGGCGCGATCGAATTGCCAGAAGGCAAAGAGATGGTGATGCCTGGTGACAACGTGTCGATCACGGTGAAGTTGATCCACCCGATTGCGATGGAAGAGGGCTTGCGCTTTGCCATCCGCGAGGGCGGCAAAACTGTTGGCGCCGGTGTCGTTGCCAAAATCATTGCTTAAGGAAACCACATGTCTTCTAAGCAAAAAATCCGCATCCGCCTCAAAGCGTTCGACTACAAACTGATTGACCAATCTGCGGCTGAAATCGTGGACACGGCCAAACGCACTGGTGCGATTGTCAAAGGCCCCGTGCCTTTGCCCACCCGCATGAAGCGTTTCGACATCCTGCGTTCACCCCACGTGAACAAATCCAGCCGGGATCAATTGGAAATCCGTACACACCAACGCCTGATGGACATCGTGGACCCCACCGATAAAACGGTCGACGCTTTGATGAAGCTCGACTTGCCTGCCGGTGTGGACGTCGAAATCAAGCTGCAGTAAGAAATTAGGCATCCTTTGTGGGGTGTCTTGGTTGGGTTGGGGCTGAAAGCTGGCGCACTGCCAGTTTTCGGCTATAATCCAAGGCTTCGCGTGATTTGCGCGGAGAAATTATCAACCTTCTTTCATACACCAAACGCAACTGCCAATTGAAGTGGATGCGGTGAAAGTTTTGGAGAACAACATGAGTCAAAGCAATCGTTTGGGATTGCTGGGCCGCAAGGTGGGCATGATGCGTCTGTTCACTGATGATGGGGACGCAGTGCCTGTCACAGTGGTGGATGTTTCTAACAACCGTGTAACCCAGGTCAAGACCCAAGAAAATGACGGCTACGTGGCCTTGCAGGTCACCTTCGGCGCCCGCAAAGCGTCGCGTGTCACCAAGCCTCAGGCTGGTCACATGGCCAAAGCTGGCGTTGAAGCCGGCGAAATCACCCAAGAATTCCGCGTCACCGAAGAAACCGCAGCCCAATATCCGGCTGGTTCTTCCGTGCCTGCTGCTGCCATCTTCACCGTTGGCGAAAAAGTGGACGTGCAAGGCACCTCCATCGGCAAAGGTTTTGCGGGCACCATCAAGCGTCACAATTTCCGCTCACAGCGTGCCTCTCACGGTAACAGCCGTTCGCACAATGTGCCCGGTTCCATCTCCATGGCCCAGGATCCTGGCCGTGTGTTTCCTGGCAAAAAAATGTCAGGCCACTTGGGTGACGTGACTTGCACCACGCAAAACCTGGACGTGATTCGCATCGACGAAGCGCGCCAACTGTTGTTGATCAAAGGCGCTGTGCCCGGATCAGCCGGTGGCTTCGTGACCGTGCGTCATGCCATCAAAGCCAAGGGAGCCAACTGATGCAAATCGAACTCCTGAACGATCAAGGCCAAGCTTCTGCCAAGTTTGAAGCGCCTGAAACCTTGTTTGGCCGCGACTACAACGAAGACTTGGTTCACCAAATCGTCGTTGCTTACCAAGCCAATGCACGTCAAGGCACCCGCGCTCAAAAAGACCGCGAACAAGTCAAGCACTCCACCAAGAAGCCGTTCAAGCAAAAAGGCACCGGTCGTGCCCGTGCGGGTATGACTTCTTCGCCCATTTGGCGTGGCGGCGGTCGTGCATTCCCCAACAGCCCTGAAGAAAACTTTACCCAAAAAATCAACAAGAAGATGTACCGCGCTGGCATGGCCGCCATCTTCTCCCAGTTGGTGCGTGAAGGCCGCTTGGCTGTGGTGGACTCCATCAAAATCGAAGCACCAAAAACCAAGTTGCTGGCTTCCAAATTGAAAGCCATGAACCTGCAGTCCGTGTTGGTCATTTCCGAAGAAGTGGATGACAACTTGTACTTCGCAGCGCGCAACCTGGCCAATGTGCTGGTGGTTGAACCCCGTTATGCCGACCCTGTGTCATTGGTCCACTACAAAAAAGTGCTGGTCACCAAAGGCGCTGTCGACAAACTCAAGGAGATGTTCGCATGAGCACCCCCAAATTTGACGAAGGCCGATTGATGGCCGTGTTGGTTGAACCCATCGTGTCTGAAAAAGCCACCATGGTCGCCGAAAAATCCAATGCAGTCACTTTCAAAGTGCTGCAAAACGCCACCAAGCCCGAGATCAAAGCGGCAGTTGAACTGATGTTCAAAGTCGAGGTCAAAGGCGTGTCCGTGGTCAACATCAAAGGCAAAACCAAGCGTTTTGGCCGCTCTGTGGGCCGCCGCGATCACGTGCGTAAGGCTTACGTGACGTTGAAAGACGGTCAAGAGCTCAACCTGTCTGGAGAGGTGGCTTAATCATGGCAGTCATCAAAATGAAACCAACCTCACCCGGTCAACGGGGTGTGGTCAAGGTCACGCGTGACCATTTGTTCAAAGGCCCAGGTTATGCGCCCTTGTTGGAACCCCAGTTCCAAAAAGCCGGTCGCAACAACAACGGTCACATCACCACCCGCCACAAGGGCGGTGGCCACAAGCACCACTACCGCGTGGTCGATTTCCGTCGCGTCAAAGATGGCATTCCTGCCAAAGTTGAACGCATCGAATACGACCCCAACCGCACCGCGCACATTGCCCTGGTTTGCTACGCCGATGGCGAGCGCACCTACATCATTGCGCCACGCGGTTTGGAAGTTGGTGCCACGATTCACAGCGGTGCAGAAGCTCCGATCCGTGCAGGCAACACCTTGCCCATTCGCAACATCCCCGTGGGTTCAACCATCCACTGCATCGAGTTGCGTCCTGGCAAAGGCGCTCAAATCGCGCGTTCAGCGGGCACCTCGGCCACCTTGTTGGCGCGTGAAGGCACCTACGCTCAAGTGCGCATGCGCTCTGGTGAGGTTCGCAAGATCCACATCGAATGCCGCGCCACCATTGGCGAAGTGGCCAACGAAGAACACAGCTTGCGTCAATTGGGCAAGGCCGGTGTCAAGCGCTGGATGGGTATCCGCCCAACCGTGCGAGGCGTCGCCATGAACCCCATCGATCACCCGCACGGTGGTGGTGAAGGTCGCACTGGCGAAGGCCGTGCTCCGGTTGACCCATGGGGCAACCTGACCAAAGGCTACCGCACCCGCAACAACAAGCGCACGCAAGTCATGATCGTCTCGCGTCGCAAGAAATAAGGGTTAACACATGACACGCTCACTCAAAAAAGGCCCGTTTGTTGACCATCACTTGTTGGCCAAGACGGAAAAAGCCGTTGCCACCAAAGACAAAAAGCCCATCAAAACCTGGTCACGCCGCTCCATGGTGTTGCCCGATTTCATCGGCTTGACCATCGCGGTCCACAACGGCAAGCAACACGTGCCGGTCTATATCACCGACCAAATGGTGGGTCACAAGTTGGGCGAATTCGCCTTGACGCGGACCTTCAAAGGCCATCCGGCGGACAAAAAAGTCCAGAAGAAGTAAGGAGCAGCTATGGAAACACGTGCAGTCCTGCGAGGTGTGCGCTTATCGGTCGACAAAGGCCGATTGGTAGCAGACTTGATTCGCGGCAAAAAAGTGGACCAGGCTTTAAACATCCTGACCTTCACACAGAAAAAAGCAGCGGGCATCGTTAAGAAGGTGCTTGAATCCGCCATTGCCAATGCCGAGCATAACGATGGCGCGGACATTGACGAGTTGCGCGTCAAGACCATTTACGTGGAACAAGGCGCAACCCTCAAGCGTTTCACAGCGCGTGCCAAAGGCCGCGGCAACAGCATCAGCAAGCCCACGTGCCATGTGTACGTGACGGTTGGCAACTGAAAGGTCTAGGAAGATATGGGACAAAAAATCCACCCCACCGGGTTCCGCCTGTCGGTCAGCCGCAACTGGGCCAGCCGCTGGTACGCCTCTAACAAAGACTTCGCCGGCATGCTGGCCGAAGACATCAAGGTGCGCGAGTACCTGAAGGTCAAACTCAAGAATGCGGCTGTGTCGCGCATCTTGATCGAGCGCCCTGCAAAAAATGCCCGCATCACCATTTTTTCCGCACGTCCAGGCGTGGTCATCGGTAAAAAAGGCGAGGACATTGAAAACCTCAAGAAGGAATTGGCCGCGCGTTTGGGCGTGCCTGTCGCCGTCAACATCGAAGAAGTGCGCAAGCCTGAAATCGATGCCCAATTGATCGCTGACAGCATCACCCAACAGCTCGAAAAACGCATCATGTTCCGCCGCGCCATGAAACGCGCCATGCAAAACGCCATGCGTCTGGGTGCCCAAGGCATCAAGATCATGTCGGCAGGCCGTTTGAACGGCATCGAGATCGCACGGACCGAGTGGTATCGTGAAGGTCGCGTGCCACTTCACACCCTGCGTGCAGACATCGACTACGCCACCTCTGAAGCCAAAACAACTTACGGCATCATTGGTGTCAAAGTGTGGGTCTACAAAGGCGACACCTTGGGTCGCAACGATGCACCAGCAGCCCAAGAACCTCGTTCAGATGACGAGCGCCGCCCCCGCGGTCCCCGTCGTGATGCTCGCCCAGCCGGCGATCGTCCACCAGCCCGTGGCGCTCGTCGCCCAGCTGGCACCAATGCCGCACCGGCGGATGGCAGCGATAAACCCGCTGAAGCCACCGATGCTCCCAAAACCACCGTCAAGCGCGTCCGCAAGGTAGCCGCGCCCGCATCCACTGGCACGGCTGCGGACGGAAAAGGAGAATAAGCATGCTGCAACCAGCGCGCCGTAAATACCGCAAGGAACAAAAAGGTCGCAACACCGGCATTGCCACCCGTGGCAACACCGTGGCGTTCGGTGACTTTGGCCTGAAATCAACCGACCGTGGTCGTTTGACAGCTCGCCAAATCGAATCCGCCCGTCGTGCGATTTCCCGTCACGTCAAACGTGGTGGCCGCATTTGGATTCGCATCTTCCCCGACAAGCCGATTTCTCAAAAGCCTGCAGAAGTGCGTATGGGTAACGGTAAAGGCAACCCCGAGTACTACGTGGCTGAAATTCAGCCCGGCAAGGTGTTGTATGAAATCGTCGGTGTGCCCGAAGAACTCGCGCGTGAAGCCTTCCGTTTGGCTGCGGCCAAACTGCCTTTGCGCACCACGTTTGTTTCCCGCCTGATTGGCCAATGATTCAGGACAAGACACCATGAAAACATCTGAATTACGTCAAAAAGACGCTGCAGGTTTGCAGACGGAAATCAAGGAATTGCAAAAAGCGCACTTCAACATGCGCATGCAAAAAGCCACACAACAATTGACCAACACAGCGCAAATGAAAGTTGCTCGTCGCAGCATTGCACGTGCAAAAACCATTTTGGCCGAACAACAAGCCAAGGCGAAGGAGTGACCATGACAGAACCGAAAAAATCACTCAAACGCACTTTGATTGGCAAAGTGGTCAGTGCCAAACGCGCCAAAACCGTCACCGTGTTGGTCGAGCGCCGTGTCAAGCACGCGCTCTACGGCAAGATCGTGGGCAAGTCCAGCAAATACCATGCGCATGACGAAACCAGCCAATACCACTTGGGCGACGTGATCGAAATCACAGAAAGCCGTCCCATTTCCAAAACCAAAAACTGGGTCGCCACACGCCTGGTTGAGAAAGCGCCAGCGGTCTAGGACTTATTCCCTGCCCGCCCGCCGGTTTTCCAGAAATGACCCACAATCGTGGGTCATTTTTCATTTCCAGGAGCAAACAGCATGATCAAAGTCGGCGACACCCTTCCGCACACCACCCTGATGGAATATTCCGAAGTCGAGGGCAACGGTTGCAGCATCGGCCCCAACCCCGTGGACGTGGCCAAAGCCAGCGCAGGCAAGACCATCGCTTTGTTTGCCCTGCCGGGTGCCTTCACGCCCACCTGCTCTGCACAGCATGTGCCCGGTTATGTCAACAAACACGCAGAGCTGTTGTCCGCCGGTGTGGATGAAATTTGGTGTGTCAGCGTGAATGATGCGTTTGTGATGGGCGCTTGGGGCCGCGATTTGCACAGCACAGGCAAAGTGCGCATGATGGGTGACGGCGACGCCGACTTCACCAAGGCCACTGGCCTTACCTTGGACCTCACAGGCAAGGGCTTGGGCTTGCGCTCCAACCGTTATTCCATGTTGGTCAAAGACGGCAAAGTGGTCACCTTGAATGTTGAAGGTCCTGGTAAGTTCGAGGTGAGTGACGCCGACACCATGTTGTCGCAAGTCAAACACTGACATTCAACACAGCAGAAACCGTGCGCCATGGGCGGCGGTTTCAGTGGGCAGAATTCAGCTTCAAAGGACCTGTTGGTTTTGCAAAGCCTGAACCTGCTGCTGATCCATCCCCAACCAGTCTTGCAACACGGCTGTGGTGTGCTCACCCAAGCGGGGTGGCGCTGACAGGTGTTGCACCGGTGTCGCACTGAGCTTCATCGGACTGGCCACCAATTTCAAATCAGGTCGCAAGGGATGGTTCCACGACTCGATCATGCCGCGTGCTTGAACTTGGGGGTCATGGAACACTTCAGCCAAATCATTGATCGGGCCACATGGCACTTTGGCGGCTTCCAGCAGCGACAACCAATCGGCTTTGGGGCGAGCAACAAAAACCGCTGCCAACAAGGGAATCAAGACCTCCCGGTGGCGCACCCGGTCTTGGTTGCGCACAAAGCGGTCATCTTTTGACCATTCAGGGTGGCCCAAGCAATCGCACAGCTTGGCAAACTGGGTATCGTTTCCAACTGCCAAGATCATGAAATCACGCGCACCGCCGGGCTTAGGCGCTGTTTCAAAAACTTGGTAGGGCACGATGTTCACATGGGCATTGCCCATGCGACCGGGTGGTGGTTTGTGGTCGGGCAGGTTCACCAAATGGTTCGCGCCCAAATTGGCCAGCATCGCCACTTGGGTGTCTAGCAAGGCCATGTCGATGTGTTGACCGTGTCCGGTGCGTTCGGCGTGCCTGAGCGCCGCCAAGATGGCCACCGTGGCGTACATGCCGGTGAACAAGTCGGCCACCGCCACCCCCACTTTTTGCGGACCACCACCGGCATCATCACGTTCACCTGTGACGCTCATCAGGCCGCCCATGGCCTGCACCGCAAAGTCGTAACCAGCGCGGTCTTGGTAGGGGCCGGTTTGGCCAAAGCCGGTGATCGAGCAATAGACGAGAGCAGGGTTGATGGCCTTGAGCGTGTCGTAGTCCAAACCGTAACGCTTCATGTCGCCGACTTTGTAGTTCTCGACAAACACCTGGGCCTTGATCGCCATTTGCCGAATCAAATCTTGACCCGCAGGCAGCGACAAGTCGCAAGTGATGGAGCGTTTGTTGCGGTTCGCGCCCAAAAAGTAGGCTGACTCGGCGCTGTCTTGGCCCTCAGCGTCCTTTAAAAATGGCGGGCCCCAGCCACGCGTGTCGTCGCCTGTGCCGGGGCGTTCCACCTTCACCACATCTGCGCCCAAATCAGCCAGGGTTTGGGTGCTCCAGGGTCCGGCCAGCACCCGCGACAAATCAAGCACACGAACAGCGTCCAAAGCATTCATGGCCACATTGTGACTCAGCGAAGGCCTAGGGTGATAATGGCCGCAAAGTCGAGAGCCCATGAGCACCCGTATCCTCTTAATCGCCCACGCCCCCTTGGCAAACGCCTTGCGAGACTGCGCTTTGCATGTTTTTCCAGATTGCGCCCAAGCCATCATCGCCATCGATGTACCGCCTGATGAACCCCCCGAGCAAACTTTGGCCAACGCCAAAGAGTTGATGATGGGTCATGCCGCGCAAGACACCTTGATCTTGACCGATGTGTTGGGCGCCACACCTGCCAATGTGGCACAACGTCTGGTTGACGATGTGCAATCGCACCTGATTGCAGGCGTGAACTTGCCCATGTTGTTGCGCACCGTCTGCTACCGGCATGAGGATGTGCATGCCCTGGCCAAACGCGCCGTCGACGGCGGTGCACAAGGCGTGGTGCAAGTAGAAATCAGTAAAACCCTTTAAACCAGACGAACACGCTGTGATCAAACAAACCACCACCGTCATCAACAAACTCGGATTGCATGCCCGCGCGTCTGCCAAACTGACCAAAATTGCAGGCTCTTACCCTTGCGAAGTCTGGCTCTCGCGTGGTGACCGGCGGATCAATGCCAAGAGCATCATGGGCGTGATGATGTTGGCTGCGGGCCCTGGTTCTGTCATTGACATAGAGACAAACGGAGACCAAGAGCAAGAGGCCATGGAGGCCCTGCTGTCTTTGCTGGCCCATAAATTTGGGGAGAGCGAATAAAGATGACTTTCTCCATCCACGGACTGGCTGTCGCACGGGGCATCGCGATTGGGCGGGCCGTGTTGGTCGCGTCCAGTCGGGTGGATGTGGCCCACTATTTCATCAATGCGTCACAAATCGACGCCGAGTTGCAGCGCATCAACAGTGCCCGCCAAGCGGTGATGCAAGAAGTGCAGCGTTTGCACCAATCCGTGCCCAAGGACGCACCGCCCGAGTTGGCAGCTTTGCTTGAAGTGCACATGATGTTGCTGCAAGACGAGATGCTGGCTGATGGTGTCAAGCACTGGGTGACCGACCGTTTGTACAACGCCGAATGGGCGCTCACCTCGCAGTTGGAAGTGGTGACCCGGCAATTTGACGAAATGCAAGATGCATATTTGCGTGAACGCAAAGGCGACTTGGAGCAGGTGGTCGAGCGCTTGTTGCGCCACATGAAGGGCTTGCCTACCACGCTGCCGCAACCCACACCCCGCAAAGCCCACAGTTGGCAACAAGACCAATTGCTCGACGACAGCCACGACGTGCCACTGGTCTTGATTGCCCACGATTTATCGCCAGCGGACATGCTGCAGTTCAAACAAAGCGTGTTCACCGGCTTTGTCACCGATGTCGGTGGCAAAACCTCGCACACCGCCATCGTTGCCCGCAGCTTGGACATTCCGGCGGTGGTCGGTGCCCGCAACGCCAGCCATTTGGTGCGGCAAGACGATTGGGTCATCATCGACGGCGACGCGGGTGTCATCATCGTCGGGCCCTCGCCCATCATCTTGGAAGAGTACAGCTTCAAGCAACGACAAGCGCAACTCGAACGCGAGCGTCTTGCGCGTTTGAAGAACACGCCTGCCGTGACCATGGATGGACAAAAAATCAATTTGATGGCGAACATCGAATTGCCTGAAGACACAGCGCAGGCCGTGGCCATGGGCGCAGTGGGTGTGGGCTTGTTTCGCAGCGAGTTTTTATTCATGGGCCGTGAAGGCCAGCTGCCCGATGAAGAAGAGCAATTCCAAGCCTACAAGCGTGCGGTGGAAGGCATGAAGGGTTTGCCGGTCACGATCCGCACCGTGGATGTGGGGGCTGATAAGCCCTTGGACCGCACCACCAAAGACGAAGCCCATCTGAATCCCGCGCTGGGCTTGCGTGCCATTCGTTGGAGCCTGGCCGACCCCAGCATGTTCTTGAGCCAACTGCGGGCCATTTTGCGGGCCGCCATGCATGGCAAGGTGAATTTGCTCATCCCCATGCTGGCCCATGCCCGCGAAATACACCAAACCTTCCAGCTGCTGGCCCAAGCCCAGCAACAACTGGACCGACGCGGCGTGGCCTACGGCCCCTTGCGGGTGGGCGCCATGATTGAAGTGCCCGCTGCGGCGCTGAGCTTGCCGCTGTTCTTGAAGCACTTTGATTTTTTATCGGTCGGCACCAATGACTTGATTCAATACACCTTGGCCATCGACCGCGCCGATGAACAAGTGGCGCACTTGTACGACCCTTTGCACCCCGCCGTGTTGCAGTTGTTGGCCAACACCATCGCCCAAGGCGCGGCGGCCGGCAAAGAGGTGAGTTTGTGTGGCGAAATGGCAGGGGACCCGGCCTACACCCGTTTGTTGCTGGGCTTGGGTCTGCGGCATTTCTCCATGCACCCCACGCAGTTGCTGCGGGTCAAACAAGAGGTGTTGCGATCCGACACCAGTCGACTGGGCGCATGGGCGCAAGGGGTGTTGAACGCCGAGGACCCGAGCGCGGCCTTGTTGGGCTGAGCCTCAGGGCAACACGCCCCCGTTGAGCACGGTGGCATCGGTGTAAATTGTCTCCAAGGGGTACCGAATGCCCTTGGCATGGTCCTCGGCACATTGAATCAGCAGCCGGCTGCGGTGCCGTTCATGGCTTTGACGCATCTCTTCCAGGCTCATCCACAACGTGCGCACGATGCCTGTGTCAAGTTGGCGACTCTCATCGAACGCTCCTAAAACACCTGTGAATGCAAACCGCAGGTAGGTGATGTCTTCATCCGGGTCGTCGGGTGTGGGCGGTTTTTGAAAGCGCGACAGGTAAATGCCCACCAGCGCCGTGGGCCTGAAGTGAAACGCGGTTTCTTCCAACACCTCGCGGATACAGCCTTGCACCGGGGATTCACCAGGATCCAGGTGGCCGGCTGGGTTGTTCAGCATCAAGCCTTTGGGCGTGTGCTCTTCGACCAACAAATAGCGGCCCTGTTTTTCAATGATGCCAGCGACTGTCACACTGGGCTTCCAACGGTGGGTCATGGTGGAAAATACCCGATTTCTTGGGCGCTTGTTGAATCTGCGATGATTCTCGCCCATCAAGTAGAGGAGACAACCATGCTGATAGGCGTGCCTGCCGAAACCACGGCGGGTGAAACCCGTGTTGCCGTGACCCCTGAGACGGCCAAAAAAATCATTGCCCAAGGGCATCAAGTGCTGGTGCAAGCTGGCGCGGGCGTTGCTGCCAGCGTCACGGATGCAGCTTACGAAGCTGCGGGTGCGCAAATCACCGATGCCGCTGGCGCATTGGGTGCCGAGTTGGTGTTGAAGGTGCGCACACCCAGCAGCGCTGAGTTGGTGCACATGAAGTCGGGCGCGGCCTTGGTGGGCATGCTCAACCCCTTTGACGCCGACGGCTTGCAACGCATGGCCACCGCTGGTCTGACCAGCTTTGCTCTGGAAGCTGCACCGCGCACCACCCGCGCTCAAAGCATGGACGTGTTGTCGTCGCAGGCCAATATCGCGGGTTACAAAGCCGTGATGATCGCGGCGGACAAATACCAACGCTTCTTCCCCATGCTGATGACAGCCGCCGGAACGGTCAAGGCCGCTCGCGTCGTCATCTTGGGTGTGGGTGTGGCCGGTTTGCAAGCCATCGCCACCGCCAAGCGTTTGGGTGCGGTCATTGAAGCCTCGGATGTGCGCCCCAGCGTGAAAGAACAGGTCGAATCCTTGGGTGCGAAATTCATCGACGTGCCTTACGAAACAGCCGAAGAAAAAGAAGCCGCCGAAGGCGTGGGTGGTTATGCCCGCCCGATGCCGCAAAGCTGGCTGGACCGGCAAAAGCTCGAGGTGGCCAAGCGCGTGGCGCAAGCCGACATCGTCATCACCACCGCGCTCATTCCCGGCCGTGCCGCCCCCGTGTTGGTCACGGAAGACATGGTCAAAGCCATGAAGCCGGGCTCGGTCATCGTCGATTTGGCAGCGCCCGCTGGCGGCAACTGTCCCTTGACCGAAGCTGGCAAAACCGTCATCAAGCACGGCGTCACCTTGGTTGGCGAAACCAACTTGCCCGCCTTGGTGGCCGCTGATTCAAGCGCCCTGTATGCCCGCAATGTGCTCGACTTCTTGAAACTGGTGCTGCCCAAAGACAAGGGCTTCACCGTTGACCTCGAAGATGACATCGTGGCCGCTTGCCTCATGACCCAAGGCGGCGACGTCAAAAGGAAATAAACATGGATCACACCATCACCAACCTCATCATCTTCGTGCTGGCCATTTATGTGGGCTATCACGTGGTTTGGAACGTCACCCCCGCGTTGCACACGCCACTCATGGCGGTCACCAATGCGGTGTCGGCCATCATCATCGTCGGCGCCATGTTGGCGGCTGCACTCACCACCACCACGCTTGGCAAAACCATGGGCGTGTTGGCCGTGGCCTTGGCGGCGGTCAATGTGTTTGGCGGCTTCTTGGTTACGCGGCGCATGCTGGAGATGTTCAAGAAAAAAGCCCCCAAAGCAGGAGCTGACAAATGAGCATGAACCTTGTGGTGCTGCTGTATTTGGTGGCCAGTATTTGTTTCATCCAAGCCCTCAAAGGCTTGAGTCATCCCACCACCTCGATTCGGGGCAATGTCTTTGGCATGACCGGCATGGCCATCGCGGTCGTCACTACTGCAGCTTTGATTTTTAATCAGGCCAATCAATTAGGACAGGTTGATCCTGTTCAAGGCTTAGGCTGGGTGCTTCTCGGTTTGGTGGTTGGCGGCGGTGCCGGTACCCTCATGGCGCAGCGCGTTGAGATGACCAAGATGCCCGAGTTGGTGGCTTTCATGCACAGCATGATCGGCTTGGCGGCGGTGTTCATCGCCATTGCCGCGGTGGTCGAGCCCGCTGCGTTTGGCATCGTGTCGGCTGGGTTGGGCACCTTGGATATTCCCAACGGCAACCGCCTCGAGTTGTTCTTGGGTGCGGCCATTGGCGCCATCACCTTCAGCGGTTCGGTCATCGCCTTTGGCAAGCTCTCAGGCAAGTACAAATTCCGTTTGTTCCAAGGCGCACCCGTGGTGTTTGCCGGTCAGCACATGCTGAATCTGCTGATGGGCTTGGTCACACTGGGCTTGGGCGTGTATTTCATGTTCACCGGCAACTGGGACGCCTTCCTCATCATGCTGGCGCTGTCGTTTATCTTGGGCGTGCTCATCATCATCCCGATTGGCGGTGCTGACATGCCGGTGGTGGTGTCGATGCTCAACAGCTATTCGGGTTGGGCCGCCGCAGGTATTGGCTTCTCCTTGAACAACAGCATGCTGATCATTGCTGGTTCCTTGGTGGGCTCGTCGGGCGCGATCCTGAGCTACATCATGTGCAAGGCCATGAACCGTTCGTTCTTCAATGTCATCTTGGGCGGCTTCGGCGGCGAGGCCAGCAGTGCCGCTGCGGGCAGCACCGAGCAACGACCTGTCAAGAGCGGCAGCGCCGATGATGCTGCTTACATCTTGGCCAACGCCGAAACCGTCATCATCGTGCCTGGCTACGGTTTGGCCGTGGCCCGTGCCCAGCATGCGGTGAACGAATTGGCTGAAAAGCTCACGCACAAAGGCATCACGGTGAAATACGCCATCCACCCGGTGGCTGGTCGCATGCCCGGTCACATGAACGTGTTGCTGGCCGAGGCCGAAGTGCCTTACGACCAGGTGTTCGAGATGGAAGACATCAACGGTGAATTCGGCCAAGCCGATGTGGCCATCATCTTGGGCGCGAATGACGTGGTGAACCCTGCGGCCATGATCAAGGGCTCGCCCATTTATGGCATGCCGATTTTGGAAGCCTACAAAGCCAAAACCATCATCGTCAACAAACGCTCTATGGCGGCGGGCTACGCCGGTTTGGACAACGAGTTGTTCTACATGGACAAAACCATGATGGTGTTTGGCGACGCCAAGAAAGTGGTGGAAGACATGGTCAAGGCGGTGGAGTGACACCGCTTTGAACCCCCAGGTGTGCGCATGAAGCCCGTGGCCATCATCGGGGCCATGCAGCAAGAGCTGGCAGGTTTGAAGCAGGCGCTGCAAGGCTCGCACACCATCCAAATCGGCACCCGCCAAGTCACCACCGGCACCTGGCACGGCCACCCCGTGGTGCTGGCGCTCTCGCACATTGGCAAAGTGGCGGCCGCCACCACCGCCACCGCCCTGATAGAACGCTTTGACGTCACCGAGATCATCTTCACCGGCGTGGCCGGTGGTTTGATGCCCGGAGTGCTTGTGGGTGACGTGGTGGTGGCCACCGAGTTCATGCAACACGACATGGACGCCTCGCCCTTGTTTCCGCCAATGGAGGTGCCCTTGTATGGCCGCGCCCATTTCCCAACAGACCTGCGTTTGACCCAAAGCCTGAAGTCGGCGGCGCAAGATATTTTGAAAAACCCGGGGCAGTGGCTCGACATTGATGTGCTGCACGAGTTGCGTGTGCAGTCCCCCCAAGTGCACGCTGGGTTGGTGGTCAGCGGCGACCGCTTTGTGTCCACCTCGGCTGAAAGCCAAGCCTTGCAACAGCGCTTGCCCAAAGCCTTGGCGGTGGAAATGGAAGGCGCGGCGGTGGCGCAAGTGTGCTTTGACTACGGCGTGCCGTTTGCCGCGGTGCGCACCATCTCCGACCGCGCCGACGACAGCGCCACGCATGACTTTTCCAGGTTCATTGAAGAGGTGGCCGGACGCTACAGCCTGGCCTTGCTGGGCACCTGGTTGGGTCAGCGCTGATCAGGCGTTGTAGTTCAGTACCAAGCCAGGCGTGGGCCAATCGTCGATGGCAATCAAGCGCCCAGTGGCCGACAGCGTGATGAAAGCCGTGCGCTGACCGGGTCCACCAAAACAGATGTTGGTGGTGAACGGATCGGGCAGCGGCACATGCTGCAGCAACTCACCCGCCGGGCTGATCACCGAGATGCCGCCGTGCATCAGCGTTGCCACGCACATCGTGCCCTCGGCGTCCACCGCCATCGAATCGAAACGCTGCCAATGTGGGCTGGGCGAGGCTGTCAACATGCGTGCACCTTGCGGTGAAGGCCACGGGTCTTTGCGCACCTGGCCCGGTGCTGTGACGTCAAACGCCCAGACACGGGCGCCTTCGGTTTCAGCGTAATAAAGGGTTTGCCCATCAGGGGAGAGTGCAATGCCATTGGGTGACAAGACCGGCCGCGCCACGGTTTGTATTGCCGAGCCGTCAGGCTGCGCGTAGAAAACGCCGCCGCGGTCCATCTCGAGGGCCCGCACCTTGCCCAGATCGGTGAAGTAAAAGCCGCCGTGCGCGTCAAACACCAGATCGTTGGGGCCACGCAAACCGATGCCGTCCACGCTGTCGTACAAACGCTCGGCCCGCCCTGTGTTCAGGTTGACGCGTTCAATGCGCCCGCCCGAGTAGTTGTGCGCCTGCCCAATTGGCCGCAGGAAATTCCCCGGTTCGCGTGTCCACTCGAAGCCGCCGTTGTTGCAGATGTAGACCGCGCCGTCCGGCCCGATGGCCGCGCCGTTGGGGCCGCCACCCAGATCGGCCACAACCTGTACCCGCCCGTTGGGCGTCACCCGACTCAGCGTGCCGCGTGCAATTTCAACCAACAACACCGAACCATCGTCCAGAGCCACTGGCCCCTCGGGAAACAGCAGCCCAGTGGCGATTTCGCGAATCTTCATCGGTGCATTCCTGGCGGTTGATCTGCGCATCTCATCATGGTGAGCGCATCCTAGAGCACTTACTTCAACCAACCACGGCGGCGGAAATACCACATGGGCACCACCGCACTGGCCACCATCAACAGCACGGCGTAGCCATAGCCCATCTCCCATTGCAACTCGGGCATGAACTGGAAATTCATGCCGTAGACGCTGGCGATCAAGGTGGGTGGCAGCAAGGCGACGCTGGCCACCGAGAAGATTTTGATGATCTTGTTTTGGTTGATGTTGATGAAACCGACGGTGGCGTCCATCAAGAAGTTGATCTTGTCAAACAAGAACGCGGTGTGGCTGTCCAGCGAATCGATGTCGCGCAGAATTTGCCGCGCATCGTCAAACTGCTCGGCGTTGAGCATGCGCAGTCGCATGGCAAAACTCAAGGCGCGGCGGGTGTCCATCATGTTGCGGCGGATGCGGCCGTTCAAGTCTTCCAAACGCGCAATCTCGCCCAGCACTTCACCGGCCAAGGCGTCGGTCACATCGCCCGACAACACCATCTTGCTGACTTTTTCCAGCTCGTCGTAAATGCCCTCTAGCGTGTCGGCCGAGTACTCGGCGTCCACCGAGAACAACTCCAGCAACACGTCTTTGGCGTCTTCAATCAAACCGGGGGCGCGGCGGGCCCGCAAGCGCAGCAAGCGAAACACCGGCAGGTCTTCGTCGTGGATGGAAAACAGCACGCCGTGGCTTTTCAGGGCGTCGTTGTGTTGGTTCAAGATGAAAGCCACGCGCACGGCACGGGGCTCTTCCATGTCAGCGATCAAGAAGTCAGAGCGGATGTGCAGCTCGCCGTTGTCTTCTTCGTAAAAACGCGCGGACTCTTCAATGTCCTCGTCCATCGCGTCTTCGGGGATCTGCACGCCGAAATGCTGGCTGATCCAGCGTTTTTCTTCCGGCGTGGGCGACTCCAAATCGACCCAAATGGGGTGGAACTGGGACAGCTCTTCTTGGGAAGAGATTTCCTCTTGAAACAGGCGGCCATTGGCCAGCGAAAAAATATTGAGCATGGCGATCTCAGTGCGAGGTGAAGCGGTCGAAAAGAAAGGGTTGCAAGGTTCGCTTTCGACTCAGCTCGGCTGGATGCCTGGGTGAACCGAAAGCTACCGACTAGGGTAGGTTTCCATGGTGGGCTCTGAAATGAACAGGCGCGAATTATGGCACTGCAACAAGTCAGGACCAAGACTGTTAGAGTCAATTGTTTTCATTGGCGCGTTCATGCACACCACCTTGCCCCCAGCCCAAGAGCGCTGGCTGCTGATCACCTTGGCAGGCATCCAGTTCACGCACATCGTGGACTTCATGATCATGATGCCCCTGGGGCCGCAACTCACTGCCTTGTTTGCCATCAGCGACGCCCAGTTTGGCTTGTTGGTGTCGGCCTACACCTTGTCAGCTGGCCTGTCGGGCTTGCTTGCCACCGCGTTCATTGACCGCTTTGAACGCAAGCAATTGATGATGGTGCTCTATCTGCTGTTTGCCCTGACCACCTTGGGCTGCGCCTTGGCCCCGTCTTACGGTTGGCTGATGGCCGCGCGGGTGGCGGCAGGTTTGTTTGGCGGGATCTTGTCGGCCATGACGCAGACCGTGATTGGCGACGTCATCCCATTTGCCCGCCGTGGACAAGCCACGGGCTTTGTCATGACCGCGTTTTCTTTGGCCAGTGTGGCGGGTGTGCCAGCCGGTTTGTTTTTGGCCAACCATGGCGGTTGGCACAGCGCATTTGTGGCGTTGACGGTGATGTGCATGGTGGTCGGGGGCCTGGCCGCTTTCAGCTTGCCGCGATTGAATGCCCATTTGGTCCACGCCCAGGGTCGAGATGTGTTTCATGCGCTGCAAGCGGTCTTGAAAGATGTCAACCACCGGCGTGCCTTGTTGCTGTCGGCCACCATGATGTTTGCTGGCTTCACCATCATTCCCTACATCACGATCTACAACCAAGCCAATCATGTGCTGCAACTGAGCGAGATTCCCTACATCTACCTGTGCGGCGGCGCGGTCACCTTGTTCACTTCGCGCTGGATAGGTGTGTGGACCGATCGGCTTGGCAAGCGGGTCATGTTTCAGCGCATGGTGCTGCTGTCGGCCATTCCCATGACCTTGACCACGGTGATGCAACCCATGCCCTTGGTTTGGGTGCTGCTGGTGACCACCAGTTTCTTTGTCGCCATGAACGGCCGCATGATCCCTGGCATGGCTTTGCTCACCTCTGCTGCCGTGCCGCAGTACCGGGGCACCTTCATGTCGCTCAATGGTGCGGTGCAGTCGGTTTCCATTGGTTTGGCCTCCTGGGTTGGCGGCCTGCTAATCCAACGGGATGCCCAAGGTCAGGTGACCCACTATTGGTTGTGCGCGGTGGTTGGTGTGGTGGCTTCTGTATTGGCTTATTACTTGGCCCAGCATGTGAAAGTACACACGGCGAAACAAGCCGCGCTTTAGGCTTTTTTCCGGTCTTTACAAATCCTTGCGTGAACCGTTTGCTTTTTAGTCCAAGTGGGTGCATAGTGAACTCACCTGTCGTTGATCAGGCATGTGGTCTGGTCAAGAGCACAGGAGCTTTTTGCGGAGGGTTCGTATGAATTTAACGATCAGCGGTCACCATCTTGAAGTCACCCCAGCATTGCGTGGCTATGTCACCCACAAACTAGACCGCGTCCTGCGCCACTTCGACCAAGTGGTTGATGTGCGCGTTCTGTTGTCCGTTGAAAAGCAAAAAGAAAAACAAGGCCGCCAACGTGCCGAGTGCAATATCCACGTCAAAGGTAACGACCTGTTTGCCGAGTGTGCCAACGAAGATTTGTATGCCGCCGTGGATGAACTTGTCGACATTCTCGATCGCCAAGTGGTGCGTCACAAAGACCGCTTACAAGATCACCACCACATCAGCGTGAAGCGTGAATTGCTCAACTGACGACGTCTCTTGCACCAAACCGCCTGTGTACAGGCGGTTTTTTCATGCCCAAATAATAATTCTTAAGAGTTAAATATTTACCCTAGCTTGACACCCTCTATCAGGTGCATAATCAGCCCCCAATCATGAACAGACTCGCCGCCATATTGCCTTCTGCACAAGCTTTGGTGCAGGTTGACGCCACCAGCAAAAAACGTGCTTTTGAAGAGGCCGGTTTGCTTTTTGAAAACCTGCATGGCTTGAACCGCGCCATGGTTGCCGACAGTTTGTTCGCCCGCGAACGCTTGGGCTCCACCGGTTTGGGCTATGGCGTGGCCATCCCGCACGGTCGCATCAAAGGCATGAAAACCCCCTTGGCGGCGGTGTTCCGTTTGCTTGAACCCATCGGTTTTGATGCACCAGACGAAAAGCCCGTGAGCTTGATGATTTTTCTCTTGGTGCCTGAGGCCTCGACCCAAAAGCATTTGGAAATCCTGTCCGAAATTGCCGAGATGCTGAGTGACACCAAATTACGCGACAAACTGCAAGCCTGTACCAACGCGGCAGAGCTGCATCGCCTGATCACCAGTTGGCAATCCATCCAAACCGCTTGAGCCTGTTTCTTTGAAGCCTACCGCCATCAGCGCTGACGTCTTGTTCGAGGACTTTCGGCAGAAGCTGGATTTGAAATGGGCGGCCGGACAGGGCGCCTCCGAGCGGCACTTTGACGAAGTCGCGGTGCGCATGGCCCGCTCCGGCGCCGATTTGGTCGGCTACCTGAATTACATCCACCCCTACCGCTTGCAAGTCTTGGGCGAGCGCGAAATCGCGTATCTGCAAGACTGCGCCCCCGAGGTGGCTGAACGTCGGATAGACCGCATTGTCACCCTCGTGCCGCCGGTGTTGGTGGTGGCAGACAACCAAAACCCGCCTGCGCCGTTGCTTGCTTTGTGCGAAAAATCACAAATCCCCTTGTTTTCGACCCCGGAGTCGGCGGCTTTTGTGATCGACGTGTTTCGGGCGTATTTGTCCAAGCATTTCGCTGACCGCACCACCTTGCACGGCGTGTTCTTGGATATTTTGGGCATGGGCGTGTTGATCACCGGCGAGTCGGGCCTGGGCAAAAGCGAGCTCGGCTTGGAGTTGATTTCACGCGGCAACGGCTTGGTGGCTGACGACGCGGTGGACCTGTACCGCATCAACCAAACCACCATCGAGGGGCGTTGCCCGGACCTGCTGCAAAACCTGCTGGAGGTGCGCGGCATCGGCTTGCTCGACATCCAGGCCATCTTTGGCGAGACGGCGGTGCGGCGCAAGATGCGCTTGAAGCTGATTGTGCATTTGGTGCGCAAAGAAACGCTGGAGCGCGACTACGAGCGCTTGCCCCACGAGCCCTTGATGCAAGACGTGCTGGGCATCCCGGTGCGCAAGGTGGTCATCCAGGTGGTGGCTGGGCGCAACATCGCCGTGCTGGTGGAGGCGGCGGTGCGCAACACCATCCTGCAATTGCGCGGCATTGACACCTACGAAAAGTTTGTCGAGCGGCATCGGCAGGCGATGAAATCCAAGCAGCCGGACTGAAAAAGCAGGCCTTTTTCGGGCGCCTCAAAATACCCTGTTTTGAGAGGGTCTTCATACTGGGCGGGGCTTGCGGCCGTTTTTATGATACAGAAATTCAAAGTTTTGCTGTTTTCGTGTATCACGATTCGCAAGTAATTGGAATCTGACCCCAATTAGGCAGCTTCGTCCTTGAACGGACAAGGCTTGCGGGTGCAATGGCCATACAGGCTGAGCGCATGGTCGGCGATCTCGAAACCTTTGGCGCTGGCAATGTCTTGCTGGCGGCGTTCAATTTCAGCGTCAAAGAACTCCTCAACCCGGCCGCAATCGAGGCACACCAGATGGTCGTGGTGCTGGCCTTCGTTGAGCTCGTAGACCGCTTTGCCACTTTCAAACTGGCTGCGGGTCAGCAAACCGGCTTGCTCGAATTGCATCAGCACGCGGTAGATGGTGGCCAAGCCAATGTCGGCGCGTTCGTTCAAGACCAAGCGGTACACATCCTCGGCGCTCATGTGGCGCTGGCCGCTTTTGTGGAACAACTCCAAGATCGTCAGTCGCGGCAAGGTGGCTTTGAGGCCAGTGTTTTTCAAATTTCCATGGGAGAGCATGCGCGCCTTTCACGTCCAAGGGATTGCAGGTGAAACCCACTCGTTACAATGAATTCATCATAGCCTGCCTGACCACGATCATGAATCTTTTGCGACTACTTTTGGCCCGCGGTTGGGTGCTGGCGTCCTTGGCCACACTGGCCGCTTGCTCCACCATCGACGACCCCATGGCCCAAGCCATGCGCAGTGTCACCCCCTACCGCACCGAGGTGGTTCAAGGCAATTTCGTCTCCAAAGAACAGGTGCAAGCGTTGCGCCCCGGCATGAACCGCAACCAGGTGAAAGACATTTTGGGCACACCGCTGATTGCCAGTGTGTTCCACGCCGACCGCTGGGACTACGCCTTCACCATCCAACGCAAAGGCACGGCACCGCAACAACGCAAACTGTCGGTGTTTTTCAAGAACGATTTGTTTGATCGCGTGGACGCACAAGACCTGCCCAGTGAAGCCGAGTTTGCCGAGCGCATCTCGGTGCCCGAAGACCGCAAGGCGGTGCCGCGCTTGCAGGCCACGCCGCAAGAATTGGAAAAATTCAACAAAAATTCACCCGCCACAGCGCCGGTTGAAACCGCCCCGGCCAAGGCCCCGCCCAAAGCCTATCCCCCGCTTGAACCCGCAAGCAAGTGAGCGCCGCCATGAACGCCTCCACCCCTCTTCGTGTCGCCGTGGCCGGTGCCAGCGGCCGCATGGGCCGCATGCTGATCGAAGCCATTGCCGAGGCACCAGACTGCCAACTCGCGGGCGCTTTGGACATCGCTTCCAGCCCGTCCATCGGCAGTGATGCAAGCGCTTTCACCGGGCACAACAGCGGCGTCTTGATCACTGCCGACCTGGCGCAGGGCCTGAAAAACGCGCAGGTGCTGATCGACTTCACCCGCCCCGAGGGCACCATGGCGCATGTGGCCGTGTGCCGCGAAATGGGCGTGCAAATGGTGATTGGCACCACCGGCTTTTCCGAGGCGCAAAAAGCCGAGATGCAAGCTGCCAGCCAAGACATCGCCATCGTCATGGCGCCCAACATGAGCGTGGGCGTCAACGTCACCTTGAAGCTGCTGGAGATGGCGGCCAAGGCGCTGTCCTCGGGCTATGACATTGAAATCATCGAAGCGCACCACAAACACAAAGTGGATGCGCCCTCGGGCACGGCCTTGAAAATGGGCGAGGTGATTGCCCAAGCCCAGGGCCGCAAGTTGCAAGACTGCGCGGTTTATGAGCGCTATGGCCACACCGGCGAGCGGGTGGCCAACACCATTGGTTTTTCCACCATCCGTGGCGGCGACATCGTCGGCGACCACACCGTCATGTTCGCCACCGAAGGCGAGCGCATCGAAATCACCCACAAGTCGGCCAGCCGCAGCACCTACGCGCAAGGCAGTTTGCGTGCCGTGCGTTTCTTGTCGGCCAAGCCGCACGGACTGTTCGACATGTTTGACGTGCTTGGCCTTGAAGCCATTCGGGCGCTGGTATGAGCATGTGGTCGCTCTTGACGCAAGGCGATGCGCTGTTGCGCCTGCTCAGCCTGGTGTTGCTGGCCATGTCGGTGTTCAGCTGGATGGTCATCCTCTACAAAGCCGTGTTGCTGCATGTGGCCCAGCGCGACTTGAGCTTGTGCCAAGCCTGTTTGCTGCAAGCCCCCGATTGGGCCCAAGCGCAAGCCCAGTGGCGCGACAGTGACCGCTGGCAACTCTTTCCCGCCTTGATGTCCGCAGTGCAAGCCGGCCCCACCGGCGCTTTGGCTGCCAGCGCTGCCTTCGAGGACCAACTGACCCGTCGTTTGCGCGAGGCCTTGCACAGTGTGCGAGCCCGTTTGCAATGGGGCCAAGACGGCTTGGCCACCATCGGTGCCACCGCGCCATTTGTCGGTTTGCTCGGCACGGTCTGGGGGATTTTCCATGCGCTCACCAACCTGGCCGGGGCCGGTCAGTACACCCTCGACAAAGTGGCGCAGCCGGTGGGCGAAGCCCTGGTCATGACCGCAGCCGGTTTGGCCGTCGCCATCCCGGCGGTGATGGCCTACAACCTGTTGGGCCGTCGCTTGGCGCGTTTGGACAGCCGCTTGGAAGGCCTGGCCTTCGATTTGCGTGCCCTGGCCCAAGCTGGCAAACACTGAGGCACCCATGGCCTTTGGTGAATTCGACGCCAGCCCCGCATCGGCACCGATGAAGGACATCAACGTCACGCCCTTGGTGGACGTGATGCTGGTGCTCTTGGTCATCTTCATCATCACCGCGCCCCTCTTGAGCGGCAGTTTGAACCTCGAGTTGCCCAGTGCGGATGCACCGGCTGCGTCTCGCCAAGGCGTGCCGGTGGACGTGGCGCTGGACAACCAATCGGTGTTGACGGTGGACGGACAGGCGGTGGATTTGAAGCAGTTGGCAGCCGCCCTGAGCCTGCGTGCCGCGGATGGCGCGGCCAGCGAAGTGCAGTTGCGCATCGACAAGTCGGTGCCCTATGGCCGCGTGGCCGAAGTGATGGCCGAGATTCAAAAATCCGAGCTGCTCAGCCTGTCACTGGCGGTGCAAACACCTGCGCCTAAAATCCAGACCACCTCCCCGCCACCGCGCAACTGAGCGCGTACGGGGTTTCTCATTGAGCCCCATGCAACACACCCCATCCCCATTCGATCAAGCCGGTGGCAACAGCAGCGCCGACTACAAAGCATCCGACATTGAAAAGGCCGTCCAGGCCGCTTGGCGCGATGCAGACGTTTACCGCGTCACCGAAGACACCAGCCGCCCCAAGTACTACGCCTGCTCGATGCTGCCTTACCCCAGCGGCAAGCTGCACATGGGCCATGTGCGCAACTACACCATCAACGACATGCTCACGCGCCATTTGCGCATGAAGGGCTACAACGTCTTGATGCCCATGGGTTGGGATGCGTTTGGGTTGCCTGCCGAAAACGCCGCCTTGAAAAACGGCGTCCCCCCGGCCAAGTGGACTTATGAAAACATCGCTTACATGAAGAAGCAAATGCAGGCGATGGGCTTGGCCATCGATTGGTCGCGCGAAGTGGCCACCTGCGACGCCACCTATTACAAATGGAACCAGTGGTTGTTTTTGAAGATGCTGGAAAAAGGCATCGCCTACCGCAAAACCCAAGTGGTGAACTGGGACCCGGTGGACCAAACCGTGTTGGCCAACGAGCAAGTGATTGACGGCAAAGGCTGGCGCACCGGCGCGGTGGTCGAAAAGCGCGAGATCCCGGGCTACTATTTGAAGATCACCGATTACGCGCAAGAGTTGCTCGACCATGTGCAAGTGGGCAACCCCAAAGCCACCTTGAACGGCTGGCCCGACAAAGTGCGTTTGATGCAAGAAAACTGGATTGGCAAAAGCGAAGGTGTGCGTTTTGCGTTCACGCACAACATCGCAGGCGCGAACGGTCAGTTGATTGACGATGGCCGTATGTTTGTCTTCACCACCCGCGCCGACACCATCATGGGTGTGACGTTTTGCGCGGTCGCCCCTGAACATGCACTGGCTTTGCATGCCGCGGCCAGCAACCCCAAGCTGGCTGCTTTCTTGGAAGAGTGCAAAGAAGGCGGCACCACCGAAGCCGAGTTGGCCACGCAAGAGAAAAAGGGCATGGCCACGGGCTTGTTCGTGACGCATCCTTTGACGGGTTCGCAAGTGGAGGTATGGGTTGGCAACTATGTGTTGATGAGCTATGGCGATGGCGCGGTCATGGGTGTACCGGCGCATGACGAGCGCGATTTTGCGTTTGCCTTGAAGTACGGCTTGGAGATCAAACAGGTTGTTGCCCAAGCGGCCAAGTCAGTGACAGCGGGAGCGCCCGGCGCATCTACCGATGCAGCTGCTTCAGTGTTCGACACCACGCAATGGCACGAGTGGTATGCCACCAAAACCGGCGTGTGCGTGAACTCTGGCGCACTCGATGGTTTGAAATTCAAAGCTGCGGTTCATCAGGTGGCCGAACTGCTGGCCGCCAAAGGTTTGGGCGAGAAGAAAACCACCTGGCGTTTGCGCGACTGGGGCGTGAGCCGCCAACGCTATTGGGGCACACCGATTCCCATCATCCATTGCGATGAACACGGCGCGGTGCCGGTACCTGAAAAAGATTTGCCGGTGGTGTTGCCGCAAGACTGCATCCCCGATGGCTCGGGCAACCCGCTGCACAAGCACGAAGGATTCCACCAAGGTGTGGTTTGTCCCACCTGTGGCAAACCAGCGCGGCGCGAAACCGACACCATGGACACCTTTGTTGATTCGAGCTGGTACTTCATGCGCTATTGCGACCCGACCAACGCGCAAGCGATGGTGGCCGAAGGCACGCAGTATTGGATGCGCGAAGGCGACAAGGCCAGCGGCGGCAGTGGCATGGACCAGTACATCGGCGGCATTGAGCACGCTATCCTGCATTTGCTCTACGCGCGCTTTTGGACCAAGGTGATGCGCGACTTGGGGCTGGTGAAAGTGGACGAGCCCTTCACCAAACTGCTGACGCAAGGCATGGTGCTTAACCACATTTACTCGCGCCGCACCGCCAAAGGCGGCAAGGACTATTTCTGGCCGCACGATG
Organism: Limnohabitans simekii (SeqCode); assembly: GCF_965234735.1. Taxonomy (GTDB): domain Bacteria; phylum Pseudomonadota; class Gammaproteobacteria; order Burkholderiales; family Burkholderiaceae_C; genus Limnohabitans; species Limnohabitans simekii. The sequence continues at coordinate 143,633 of NZ_OZ248542.1, forward strand.
TCGAACACGTGCTGGACGACAGCGGCAAGGTGATGGGGGCTAAGCTGAAGAACGCCGCTGACAGCAGCGATGGTGTGTTGGCGGTCGGCACCGCCATCGACTACGAAGGCGTGGGCACCATGAGCAAGAGCAAGAACAACGGTGTCGATCCGCAAGAGCTGATCAAGCGCTACGGTGCCGATACCGCGCGTCTGTACACCATGTTCACCGCGCCTCCCGAGGCCACCTTGGAGTGGAACGATGCGGCGGTGGAAGGAAGCTACCGCTTTTTGCGCCGGGTTTGGCAGTTTGCGCACAAGCACGAAGCCGCTTTGCGTGCGGGCTTGAAAGTGGACCGCAGTCAAGCCGTGAACTTTGACAAATCAGCGAAAGCCTTGCGCTTGGACATCCACACCGTGTTGAAGCAAGCCAACTACGACTACGAGCGCATGCAATACAACACCGTGGTGTCGGCGCTCATGAAAATGCTCAACACCTTGGAAGACGCGTCTTTGAGCGACAACGCCAATGACAGCGCCGCACTGGCCGAATGCTTCTCCATCTTGCTGCGCGTGCTCTACCCGGTGTGCCCACACCTGGCCTACCACCTCTGGGGCGAGCTGGGTTATTCGCAACGTTTCGGTGGTTTGCTGGATGTGGCCTGGGCCGGGGTGGACGAGTCGGCGTTGGTGCGCGATGAAATCGAACTCATGTTGCAGGTCAACGGCAAGCTGCGCGGCTCGGTGCTGGTGAGTGCCCAAGCCAGCAAAGCCGACATCGAACAAGCGGCCTTGAACAACGAGGCCTTCATCAAGTTAGCCAATGGCGCGGCACCGACAAAAATCATCGTCGTGCCGGGCCGTTTGGTGAACCTGGTGTTGTGATGCTCAAACACACAACAGTATTCAACACGCGTCGCAGCTTCATGCGCCATGGGCTGTTGCTGGGCGGTGCCGGGCTGTTGTCTGCGTGTGGTTTCGAGTTGCGCAAAGCGCCCGATTACCCTTTCAAAACCTTGTTCATCAGCGTGGCTGAAGCCTCCTTGCTGGGGCAAGAACTCAAACGCAACATCGCCTCGTCGGGCAGGGTGGAAGTCATCACGGACGCGCGACAAATTGAACGTGCCGATGTGATCTTTGATTTCCTGCTGGAGTTGCCCGAAAAAATCATCCTCAGCCGCACCTCCACTGGCGCGGTGCGCGAATTTCAATTGCGTTTGCGCTTTCGCTTTCGCTTGCGCACCCGCGATGGCTACGAGTTGATTTCCGACACCGAGTTGATGCAAGAGCGCATCATCAGTTTCAACGAGAGCGCCGCCTTGTCCAAAGAGGCTGAAGAACAATTGCTCTACCGCGACATGCGCTCGGACATCGTGCAACAGGTGTTGCGCCGCTTGGGCGCGGTGCGTCAGCTTTAAGCCATGCAACTTGCCAGCGCCCGTTTGCCAGAGCAGTTGCGCAAAGGCCTGCGCAGCCTCTACACCTTGTATGGTGATGAACCCCTGCTGCAACAAGAAGCGGCCGACATGATTCGCCAAGAGGCACGAACCCAAGGGTATTCAGAGCGCCATGTGTTCACCGTGGCTGGGGCGCATTTCGATTGGGGCGAGGTGCAAGCCGCTGGGGCCTCCATGAGTTTGTTTGCCGACAAACTGTTATTGGATGTGCGCATCCCATCGGGCAAGCCCGGCAAAGAAGGCAGCGTGGCTTTGCAACGCATGGCGGAGATGGCCCCTGAAAACGATGGTGTGCTGACCCTGGTGTTGTTGCCGCGCTTGGACAAGACCAGCAAAGCCAGTGCCTGGTTCATGGCGCTTGATGCGCACGGCATCACAGTGCAACTCGATCCGATCGAGCGCAATGCCTTGCCCGCTTGGATTGCACAACGCCTGAGCCAACAACAACAGCGTGTGCGCGAAGGCGAAGAGGGGCAGCGCAGTTTGCAGTTTTTCGCCGATCGGGTGGAGGGCAACTTGCTGGCTGCGCACCAAGAAATTCAAAAGCTCGGCCTGCTCTACCCCGAAGGCGAACTGAGCTTTGAAGACATTGAACGCGCGGTGCTCAACGTCGCCCGCTATGACGTGTTCAAACTCACCGAGTCGGTGTTGGCGGGGCAGCATCTGCGGGTGCAGCGCATGCTTGATGGCTTGCAAGCCGAGGGCGTGTCCGAGGTGTTGGTGCACTACACCTTGGCCGAAGACATCCGCGCTTTGAAGCGTGTGAAAGACGCCGTGTCTGCGGGCCGACCACTGCCGCAGGTGCTGCGCGAGCAACGCGTGTGGGGTCAGAAGGAACGTTTGTTCGAGCGTGTGTTGCCGCAACTCAGTGCAGCAACCTTAGAGCGCTTGTTGCAAAGTGCGCACCAAGTGGATGGGATTGTGAAAGGCATGAAGCTGCCCACTTGGCCCACCGACAGCTGGCAGGCCTTGTTGCGCTTGGCGCTGATGCTGTGCAAGGCTTGCAGCCCGCGCTGACACCGAAGCCCTTCAAGCCCTGGACGGCTTGAACCGACGGCTGGCAAGGCGCAGCAGCTTCTCTGCCAAAATCAAACCATGAACGCGCACAACATCCCCGAACTGGTGCAGGCCTTGGGCCAGCACGCCAAAACCGCCTCCGCCGCCATGGCCAAAGCCAGCGCCGCGCACAAGAGTGCGGCCTTGCGCCATCTGGCCACGCTCTTGCGCAGTGAAACCACCGCGCTGGTGGCGGCCAACCAAGAAGACCTGAGCCGCGCCAAAACCAATGGCTTGGACGGGCCCATGTTGGACCGCTTGAAACTCAGCGCTTCGATTTTGGAAACCTGCGCGGTGGGCTGCGAACAACTCGCAGTCATGCCCGACATCATCGGCAGCATCAGCGGCATGACCCAGCAACCAAGCGGCATTCGCGTCGGGCAAATGCGCGTGCCCATTGGTGTCTTCGGCATGATTTACGAGAGCCGCCCCAACGTCACCATCGAGGCTGCGTCACTCGCCATCAAGAGCGGCAACGCTTGCATCTTGCGCGGTGGCTCGGAAGCCTTGGCCTCGAACACAGCACTCGCAAAGTTGGTGCAACAGGCTTTGCAAGCGGCGGGTTTACCGGCTGAAGCCGTGCAACTTGTGCCCACCACCGACCGCGCTGCCGTGGGTGAACTCATCGCCATGCCTGCCTATGTGGACGTCATCATTCCGCGTGGCGGCAAGGGCTTGATTGAGCGCATCAGCAAAGACGCCAAGGTGCCTGTCATCAAACATTTGGATGGCAACTGCCACACCTATGTGGACGACCCTTGTGATTTGGACATGGCACTGACCGTGGTGGACAACGCCAAAACCCAAAAGTACAGCCCTTGCAACGCGACAGAAAGTTTGTTGGTGGCGCGTGGTGTGGCGGCGGCGTTTTTGCCGCGCATCGGCCAGGTGTTGGCCGACAAAGGCGTGGAGATGCGCTGCTGCCCCGAGAGCAAAGCCTTGTTGCAAGGCGTCAAAGGCGCGGTGTTGAAAGACGCCACCGAGCAAGATTGGTTCGAGGAATATTTGGCCCCCATCATCAGCATCAAGGTGGTGAGCGGCGTGGACGAAGCCATTGACCACATCAACCACTACAGCAGCCACCACACCGACGCCATCCTGACGCTCAACCATGTGCACGGCCAACGCTTTGTGCGCGAGGTGGATTCGGCCAGCGTGATGATCAATGCCAGCACCCGGTTTGCCGATGGCTTCGAGTATGGCTTGGGTGCCGAAATTGGCATCTCCACCGACAAGTTTCACGCTCGTGGGCCGGTGGGCATTGAGGGCCTCACCTCGTTGAAGTTTGTGGTGCTGGGGGCTGGGGAAGTCAGGGGTTGATGTGGAGACTTAAAGTCCCTCGTCTTTATTTTCGGTCTTGCTTTTTTCTTTGGCTTCAAAGTAAGACGCAGCCAAGGACATGGCGCACATCAAGACGCCAAAAAAGATCACGATCCAATGCGCTTCAGTCATCACGAGGCTCCTTGGCAAAATCAATGTCCATTGACGTCAAAAGTATAAGAGACAGACCAATCACCATCAATACAACCAAGCTCACCCAATTCCTGTTTCCCAAAATCAAAAAAGCCACACAAGCGTTGCCCGTCATCATCGAGCCAGCAGCACGAAGCCCTGCTTTGAAGTAGGGTTTGGAGAAAGAAAAGTCCATGGATGCAAGCTTAAAGAGAACTTGTGAACTCTTCTTGAAGGTGCAGTTCCTGAATTTGTAAGCGTCCCGCCATCTCGTCGCTTGAAGCTGTCAGAATCACCCCCACATCAAAAAAACACTCTGACGAAGCTACCCCATGGTTCCACACCTCATCACCGCGCTGACTGGCCCGATCAACGAGCTTGAGCAGCGCATCCTCGACTCCATGCCTGCCATCGAACGTTGGTTTCGCATGGAATGGATGGAGCACACGCCGCCTTTTTACAGCTCGGTCGACATCCGCAATGCGGGTTTCAAACTCGCCCCTGTGGACACCAACCTCTACCCCGGCGGCTGGAACAACCTCACGCCTGAAATGCTGCCGCTGGCGGTGCAAGCGGCCATGGCGGCCATCGAGAAAATTTGCCCCGAAGCACGCAACCTGTTGCTGATCCCCGAAAACCACACGCGCAACACGTTTTACCTGAGCAATGTCGCGCAGCTGGCCCGCATCTTCAACATGGCTGGTTTGAATGTGCGCATCGGCTCGATCAACCCCGAGATCAAAGAAGACACCACCATCGAATTGCCCAACGGTGACTCGGTGACCTTGGAGCCGGTGATTCGCAGCAAAACCCGCCTGGGTTTGAAAAATTTCGATCCGTGCACCATCTTGCTCAACAACGATTTGAGCGCAGGCATTCCGGGCATCTTGGAAGACCTGCACGAGCAATACCTGTTGCCGCCGCTGCACGCCGGTTGGTGTGTGCGTCGCAAGAGCCAGCATTTCGCCAGCTATGAAGAGGTGAGCAAGCGCTTTGGCAAATTGCTGGGCATCGACCCTTGGTTGATCAACCCGATGTTCACGCACTGTGGCGAAGTGAATTTCGCCGAAGGCACTGGCATGGATTGCCTGACCACCAACGTGGACATGCTGCTGACCAAAATCCGCCGCAAGTACAAAGAGTTTGGCATCCACGACAAACCTTTCGTCATTGTCAAAGCTGACAACGGCACCTATGGCATGGGCATCATGACGGTGCGTGATGTCAAAGATTTGGATGTGCTCAACCGCAAAACCCGCAACAAAATGAGCGTGGTCAAAGACGGGCAAGAGGTCAACCAGGTCATCATCCAAGAAGGTGTGCTCACCAACGAGCGGATCAATGATGCGGTGGCCGAACCGGTGGTCTACATGATGGACCGCTATGTGGTGGGCGGTTTTTACAGGGTGCACGCCGAGCGCGGCGTGGACGAAAACCTGAATGCGCCAGGCTCGAGCTTCGTGCCCTTGGCCTTTGAGCAAAGTGCCCACACCCCCCAGCCCGGCATGAAACCAGGTGCCAGTGCGCCCAACCGCTTTTACATGTATGGCGTGATCGCCCGATTGGCCATGCTGGCCGCCAGCTATGAGCTGGAAGCGACCGATCCCAACGCCGAGGTCTACGAGTAAACCCCCGTCTGTTGCACTGCAAAAGGTAAACTCCTGTTTTCCACGAATGGGGTGAAGCGACGCTTACGCGCTTGAATCCGTTATGAGCACAGCAACTGAAAATAAGCACGTCTCGTCCTTGGCCGGACTCACGCTCGGGGCCATCGGCGTGGTTTATGGGGATATCGGCACCAGTGTGCTGTATGCCATCAAAGAGGTGTTTGGCTCGGGCCATGTGGAATTCACACCAGACAACGTGATGGGGATTTTGTCCATTTTCTTTTGGACACTGACCTTCATCATTTCTATCAAGTACGTGACATTGGTCCTGCGGGCAGATAACAACGGCGAGGGCGGCTTGGTGGCCATGCTGGCCCTGGCCTCATCTTCAGTCAGGGACAAGCCGCGGTTGCGCAATGTCTTGTTGGTGGTTGGGATCTTCGGCACTTGTTTGTTTTATGGTGATGGTGTCATCACTCCGGCCATCTCTGTCTTGTCCGCGGTCGAAGGCTTGGAAGTGGTGTCGCCCAATTTCAAGAAGGCGGTGATTCCGCTGACCTTGTTCATCTTGCTTTGTTTGTTTGCAGTGCAAAAGCGTGGCACAGCGGGCATTGGCAAATTTTTTGGCCCGATCACCTTGGTCTGGTTTCTGACGATTGCGGTGCTGGGGGTCTATCACATCGCCAGCAACCCAGCCATTTTGTGGGCCATCAGTCCGCATTACGCTTTGCGGTTCATCTGGGAGCAACCCGGCACCACGTTTTTGATTTTGGGCGCGGTGGTCTTGTGCGTCACCGGTGGTGAAGCCCTGTATGCCGACATGGGGCACTTTGGCAAAAGACCGATCCGCTTGGCCTGGTTCAGTGTGGTCATGCCCTGCTTGACCTTGAATTATTTTGGCCAAGGCGCCTTGCTGTTGACAGAGCCTGAGGCTGTCAAAAACCCGTTCTACAACATGGCCCCAGACTGGGCGCTGATCCCCTTGGTGATATTGGCCACCGCCGCCACCGTCATTGCGTCCCAAGCGCTGATCACCGGCGCGTTCAGCGTGACCAAACAAGTCATTCAACTGGGCTTTTTGCCACGACTGCAAATTCACCACACCAGCGAAAGAGACACCGGTCAGATTTACATGCCTTTTGTCAACTGGGGCTTGTTTGTTGTCATCGTGCTGGCCGTGGTCATGTTCAAGACCTCCAGCAACCTGGCAGCGGCTTACGGCATTGCCGTGTGCACCGACATGTTGATCACCACGATCTTGACCTTTTTTGTACTCCGTTATGCATGGAAATACCCGATGTGGCTGTGCATCAGCACAACCAGCATCTTCTTCTTGGTGGACTTGGCATTTTGGAGCTCCAACTTGCTGAAAATTGCCGACGGCGGCTGGTTTCCGCTGTTCATTGGCGGCATGATCTTGATCTTGATGTTGACTTGGCGTGATGGACGCCAATTGCTTCACCACAAAACCCGTGACGAAGCCATGGACTTGCGTTCCTTCTTGGATGCCTTGTTCATTGGCCCACCTACACGGGTAGAAGGCACGGCGGTCTTTTTGACAACAGAAAACGACATCGTGCCCAATGCCATGTTGCACAACTTGAAGCACAACAAGGTCTTGCACGCGCAAAACCTGTTTGTCACGGTGCGCAGCCACGAAGTCCCTTGGATCGCCAAAGATGAACGTGTAGAACTGACCGATCTTGGCCATGATTGCTGGCAGGTGAAAATCCACTACGGCTTCAAAGACGATCCGGATGTGCCTTTCGCACTGAGCTTGTTGCGGGACAAACTGGGCAATATCAATGGCATGAGCACCAGTTATTTCTTGTCGCGCGACAGCATCGTGCCCACCGTGCACGGTGGCATGGCGCAGTGGCGAGAAAAACTGTTTGCCCAGATGTACCTGAACGCCAGCGCCGCTGCCGACTTTTTGAATCTGCCCAGCAACTCGGTGGTGGAGATGGGCAGCAAAATTGAAATTTAAGTCCTGCCACCTGCCAAGGTGGTTGGGCTGTTAACCTCTCGGTTATGAAGCTTTTGTTTGTCGCCGATCCGCTGAGCACCTTCAACATCCAGAAGGACAGCACTTTCACCATGATGCGTGAGGCACAGGTTCGGGGACATGAGCTGTGGTGCTGTGACACAAAGGACTTGCATTGGCAAACTGGGCAGCCTGTCAGCGCCCAGATGCACAAAGTGCATTTGACCGGGGACCCCGCCGCTTGGTTCACCATTCAACAAACCTGCGTGCAGCCTTTGCACAGCATGGGCGCGGTGGTCATGCGCAAAGACCCACCGTTTGACAACGAGTATTTTTACGCCACCCATTTGCTCAGCCAAGCTGAAAAAGAAGGCGCTCAGGTGTTCAATCAACCGGCCGCATTGCGCGAACACCCCGAAAAACTCGCCCTCATGGAATTCGCCGAGTTCGCCAGCCCGACCTTGGTGACGCGCCAAGCCCAAGCCATTCGTGATTTTCACGCGCTGCACCAAGACATCATCTTGAAGCCTCTGGATGGCATGGGCGGCATGGGCATCTTCCGCGTCAAAGCCGATGGCTTGAATCTCGGGGGCATCATCGAAACCCTGAACCGCGACGGCGCCCAAACCGTCATGGTGCAAAAGTTCATTCCTGCCATTGCGCAAGGGGACAAGCGTGTCCTGGTGATTGGTGGCCAACCGGTGCCTTTTGCCTTGGCCCGTATTCCGCAAGGCAACGAGGTGCGCGGCAATTTGGCGGCCGGTGGCAAAGGTGTGGCACAAGCCCTCACCGAGCGTGACTGGCAGATTGCCAATGCCTTGGGTCCGCGGTTGGCTGCCCGAGGCTTGTTGTTGGTGGGCTTGGACATCATTGGCGACTGTTTGACCGAGGTGAATGTCACCAGCCCCACCTGTTTTCGTGAAATCACCGATCAAACCGGTTTTGATGTGCCTGCCATGTTCATGGATGCACTCACCCATCAAGTACACAGGCCTCAATGAGCATTGACGCCTTATGAAGCTGTTCATTGAACAAGCCTTGTTTGAGCCCTATGCCCATGCGGCACAGGCGCGATTGGCGGCCATTCGACCGTTTGAATATGCACAAACTCGCAACCACATCGACGGTGCGGTCAGCATGTTGTCACCCTACCTCACCCACGGCTTGTTGACCGTGCCCGATGTGGCCGACCATGTTTACAAGGTGCACCGCATGGGGGTGCAGCACAAGTTCGTTTTCGAGTTGGCGTGGCGTGAGTATTTCCAACATGTGCATGAGTTGGTGGGTGATCAAGTGCTTTCTAACTTCCATGAAGGCGTGCTGCCCGATGACGCCTACAGCCAGAAACTGCCCGACGACGTGCGCTGTGGCGCCACGGGTGTGCCCGCCATCGACCAAGCCATCCGCCAGCTGTATTTCAACGGCTATGTGCACAACCATGCACGCTTGTGGTTGGCCAGTTATTTGGTGCACCTGCGCAAGGTTCATTGGCGTGTTGGCGCCGAATGGATGTACAGCCATTTGTTGGATGGCGACATCGCCAGCAACCACCTGAGTTGGCAATGGGTAGCTGGCACGAGCAGCAGCAAGCCTTACTTGTTCAATGCCGCCAATGTGGCGCTTCATGCCCCAGAGCTTTGGCATAGTCAGAACACGGTGATTGACAAGCCGATGGACATCATCGAGATGATTGCCCAAAGCCAAGCGACCTTCACCCAAGCCATGCACCAGCATGCGCATGTAGACGAACCCGATGTGTTGCAAATGCCGCCGGCCGAAGCCGATTTGGTGGCCAGTGGCTTGGCTGCCGATAAATTGGCGGGCAAAGAGGTGTGGTGGATTCACCCGTGGTCGCTCACAAACCAAGCCCCCTCGGGTATGCCGCCTGATGCCATGCGGGTGGCTGCGTGTTGGCTCGAGTGGACGCAAGCGCGACCATGGAGCCGAGGCCGGTGGTCGTTTGTGGCCAAGGGCATGCACCAGGTGGCCTCGCACTGCTGGTTTGAGGATGCCGCACGACTGACCGAGGTGTTTGCCAAAGCCAAAGCGGTGCATGTGTGGGACCACATGGCTTTGCCCCATTGGCCTGGCGTGAATTGGGTGCGTCACCCAGCACCACGCTTGTGGCCGCGCCAAACCGAGCGCAGCCCCTCGTTTTCCCATTGGTGGACCAAGGTGACGCGCTACAAACAATCCATACCGCAGTTGCTGCGCAACCGATAAATCAGATCATTTCGCACGCCGTACTTTCGCAAGCAACGGCGATGCGCGAAGCGATCAAGCTGAGACTCAGGCGGCTTTCACTTTCAAGCGCCAAGCGTGCAGCAAGGGCTCGGTGTAGCCGCTGGGTTGTTCTTTGCCTTTGAACACCAAATCCAGCGCCGCTTGGTAGGCCTTGGATTGTTGGAAATGACCGGCCATGGGCTGGTACAGGCTGTCGCCAGCGTTTTGCTTGTCCACAATGGCGGCCATGCGTTCAAAGGTGGCCCGCACTTGGGCTTGGCTCACCACGCCATGGTGCAACCAATTGGCAATGTGTTGGCTGGAGATGCGCAGCGTGGCGCGGTCTTCCATCAGGCCGACATTGTGGATATCGGGTACTTTCGAGCAGCCCACGCCTTGGTCGATCCAGCGCACCACATAGCCGAGGATGCCTTGCACGTTGTTGTCGAGTTCTTGCTGTTTCTGCGCATCATTCCAACCAGCTGTGGCCGACACGGGGATGGTGAGCAAGTCTTTCAGCAACTTGGCGTGCTCTTTGTTGGCATCGATTTTTTCCAACCCTTTTTGAACATCGCTCACCAACACCTGGTGGTAGTGCAGCGCGTGCAAGGTGGCGCCTGTGGGGCTGGGCACCCAGGCGGTGTTGGCACCGGCTTTGGGATGGGCGATTTTTTGTTTCAGCATCTCGGCCATCAGGTCGGGCATGGCCCACATGCCTTTGCCGATTTGCGCTTTGCCGCGCAAACCGCAGGCCAATCCCACCAAGACATTGTTGCGCTCGTAGGCTTGGATCCAGGCACTGGATTTCATGTCGCCTTTGCGCAGCATCGGGCCAGCCAGCATGCTGCTGTGGATTTCGTCACCCGTGCGGTCCAAGAAACCCGTGTTGATGAAGGCCACACGACTCGAAGCTGCAGCAATGCAGGCTTTCAAATTCACGCTGGTGCGGCGTTCTTCGTCCATGATGCCCAGCTTGACTGTGCTGTCAGGCAATCCCAGCACGTGTTCGACGCGGCTGAACAACTCGGAGGCAAAAGCCACTTCAGCGGGCCCGTGCATTTTCGGTTTGACGATGTACACAGAACCAGTGCGCGAGTTGCGAATGTCGTTGGCACCATGGCCTTGCAAGTCATGCAAAGCGATGGCGGTGGTCACCATGGCATCCATGATGCCTTCTGGGATTTCCTGCCATTGTCCATCCGCCGCTTGGTAAAGGATGGCGGGGTTGGTCATCAGGTGGCCCACATTGCGCAAAAACAGCAGTGAGCGGCCATGCAGTCGAATGTCAGCGCCGCCGTGGGGAGCGCGGTAAATACGGTCAGGATTCAAACCGCGCTTGAAAGTGTTGCCGCCCTTGCTGACATCCTCGGTCAGCGTGCCTTTCAAGATGCCCAACCAGTTGCTGTAGGCCAGCAATTTGTCATCCGCATCCACTGCAGCCACCGAATCTTCCAGATCAAGGATGGTCGACAAAGCGGCCTCGACCACCAGGTCACAAATATGCGCAGGATCGGCAGCGCCAACGGGATGCTTGGCGTTGATTTGGATGTCCAAGTGCAGGCCGTTGTGGATCAACAAAACCGAAGAGGGGTGCGTCGCATCGCCTTGGTAACCCACGAGTTGTTTGGGGTTGGCCAAAAGTGTTGTTTGACCGCCTTTGAGGGCAACAACCAAAGCGCCTTTGACAATGCTGTAGCCGGTCGAATCGATGTGCGAACCTTTTTTCAAGGGCACCGTGCGGTCCAGCACATAACGGGCGTATTCAATGACTTTGGCACCACGTTTCTCGTTGTAGCCAGGCCCTTTGGCGCAGCCATCGGCTTCTGAAATGACATCGGTGCCGTACAAAGCGTCATACAAAGAACCCCAACGGGCGTTGGCGGCATTCAATGCATAGCGGGCGTTCAAGATCGGCACGACCAACTGGGGGCCTGCTTGGGTGGCGAGTTCGGCATCCACATGGGTCGTGGTGGCTTTCACCTTGGCGGGCACGGGGACCAGGTAGCCTGTTTTGATCAGGAAGGCTTGGTAAGCCGCCATGTTGGTGATCGGTCCGGGGTGCGCACGGTGCCACTGGTCAAGTTCGGTTTGTAAACGTTCGCGCTCGGCCAGCAGCGCATTGTTTTTCGGAGCCAGGTCTTGCACCAATTTGTCAAAGCCTTCCCAAAACGTGACGCTGGACACGCCCGTGCCGGGGAGTACCTGCTGCTCAATGAAGTCGTGAAGGTTTGCGGCGACTTGCAGTTGATGGATGGGGGTGCGAACTGTCATTCAGGGCTTTCAAAAAATCAGGTCAAAAAGGATGGGGGTTATCACCGATAATTTTCCATTTTAAGGAGTCCTGTGATGAAACAATTGAATGCAGTGGTCTGCGCCTTGGTCTTGTTGGCTTCTGGAACAGCTTTGGCAGAGTCTGAATTTGCCGTTTACGGAGGCGGTCAGTCATCCCCACACTCGCGAGTCACACCTGCGACAGGCGACTCCTTTTTGGCCACTTGGAAAGGCGAATCGATGTCTTTTCCTATCTATCTCGGGTTGCGCTACACCGAGTGGATGGATGATGAATGGGGTTGGGCGGTGAATTACAGCCACACCAAGGCCAAAGCCAATGCAACCACGCTTGCGACCAATGGCTACAGTCGTCTTGAATTCACGGATGGTGCCAACCCGGTCACCTTGGTCGCTTTGCGTCGCTTTGCCCCCATGAATGGTGGCATCAAGCCCTACCTTGGTGTGGGTGCTGGTATTTCTGTCCCCCATGTTGAGGTTCAGCGCACCGGTGGCGTCAGAACTTACGAATACCAATACGGCGGCCCCGTTTTAACCGGTTTGGCCGGTTTCAAATACCCGCTCAACGATCGCTGGGACCTGCTCACCGAGTTGCATGTGCATTACATGATGTTGGATGTCAAAGTGGATGGCGGCCGTTTGAAAACCAACTTGGTCACCAATGCCCTGAACCTCGGGGTCAGCTACCGCTTCTGAAAACGCTACATGCAACTTGTTCACCAAGAGATGCAAGCGGCTTTGGCCCTTGCACTCGACACCCTTTCTCCCGGCAGCGCCAGCAAAGCCCAGTTTGAAACCCCCAAAGTCGCCGCACATGGCGACTGGGCGGTCACGGCTGCCATGCAATTGGCCAAACCCTTGGGGCGCAACCCTCGCGAACTGGCCCAAGAATTGCAAAACCTGTTGCTCGCATCGCCTGCGGGACAACGCTGGTTGGCATCGGTTGACATTGCCGGCCCGGGCTTTTTAAACCTGCGCTTGAAGCCCGAGGCCAAGCAGCAGGTGGTGCGCGAGGTCTTGCAAGCAGCGGATGCTTTTGGGCATCAAACCCCTAACGGGCAACGCTTGCTGGTGGAATTTGTGTCCGCCAACCCCACCGGCCCCTTGCATGTGGGCCATGGCCGACAAGCAGCCTTGGGCGATGCGCTGTGCAATTTGTTTGAAACCCAAGGCTGGTTGGTGCACCGCGAGTTTTATTACAACGACGCTGGTGTGCAAATTCAAACCCTGGCCAACTCCACGCAACTTCGCGCACAAGGTTTCAAACCTGGCGACGCCGAATGGCCCGATAACGCCTACAACGGCGAGTACATCCAAGACATTGCGAACGCGTTTCTCGACAAACAAACCGTGCAAGCCGATGACCGCAGCTTCACGGCCAATGGGCAAGTGGACGATGTGGCCAACATCCGCGACTTTGCCGTGGCGTATTTGCGGCACGAACAAGACCTGGACTTGCAAGCCTTTGCCGTTAAGTTCGATCACTATTATTTGGAATCCAGTCTTTACACCGATGGCCGTGTCGAGCGAGCCGTGGCCTCGTTGCAAGCCTCTGGCCACACCTATGAAAGCGAAGGCGCTTTGTGGTTGCGCTCGACCGACTTTGGCGATGACAAAGACCGGGTGATGCGCAAGTCGGATGGCAACTACACCTATTTTGTGCCCGATGTGGCCTACCACTTGGCCAAATGGGAGCGCGGCTTCACCAAGGTCATCAACATCCAGGGCACCGACCACCACGGCACCATCGCCCGGGTGCGGGCTGGTTTGCAAGCCGCTTCGCAGCAGCAGGGCTTGAACATTCCCCAAGGCTACCCCGACTATGTGCTGCACACCATGGTGCGGGTCATGCGCGGCGGCGAGGAAGTCAAAATTTCCAAACGTGCAGGCAGCTACGTGACCTTGCGCGATTTGATTGAATGGACCAGCAAAGACGCGGTGCGGTTTTTCTTGCTCAGCCGCAAGCCCGACACCGAATACGTGTTCGATGTGGACTTGGCGCTTGCCAAAAACAACGAGAACCCGGTTTTTTATGTGCAATACGCCCATGCCCGCATTTGCTCTGTGTTGATCGCTTCGCTGGGGGCGCAAAAAAACACGCCTTCACCGTTGGAGGATTCCACCGATGAAGCCGCTGCTCATGCAAAAGATCACTTGTATCGCCAAGCCTTGGCTGGACTGGCCAATGTCGATCTCTCTGGCTTGAACAGCCCTCAGGCCCAAACACTCATGTTGTTATTGGCACGTTTTCCGCAAATGCTGGCCCAGGCTTGCCAAGACTTGGCAACCCACGATGTGAGTTTTTATTTGCGCGAACTGGCAGCTTGCTACCACAGCTATTACGATGCAGAGCGTATCTTGGTCGAAGATGAAGCCACCAAACGCGCACGTTTGGCGTTGGTGGCCGCCACGGCCCAGGTGTTGAAAAACGGTTTGGCGGTGTTGGGTGTATCCGCACCCCTTAGCATGTGAAGGACAGGAACATGGCAAGCTTTGGCGCTCAGCGCGGCAACACATTCGTCGGCTTCATCCTTGGTTTGATCGTCGGGCTGACCATCGCCTTGGTGGTGGCCATCTACGTTACCAAGGTGCCGATTCCATTTTTGAACAAAGGATTGAGCCGCAACGCCGAGCAAGACGCTGCTGAGGAGAAGAAAAACAAAGACTGGGATCCCAATGCACCCTTGTATGGCAAAACCCCAAGCTCACCCAAGCCCACAGACCCGCCAGCAGCCCAACCTGTCACACCCCAAGCGCCGGTAACCGCGCCTGCTGCCTCCAGTGACCCCTTGGGCGACTTGGCCAACAGCAAAGCTGGTGCGGTGGAGGAATTTCAATATTTGGTGCAAGTCGGGGCCTACCACGCCAGCGATGAGGCCGAGAGCCAACGCGCCAAGTTGGCGCTGAGCGGCTATGACCCCAAAATTTCAGAACGCGATCAAGCAGGCAAAATGGTTTACCGGGTGCGCTTGGGACCGTTTGAAAGCAAAACCGAAGCCGAGCAAATCCAGGCCAAACTCAAGGCCACCAAAGTTGAATCTGCCCTGATTCGTGTCCAACGTTGAAGAAAGAATGCACCATGCAACGCCGTGAATTTACCGCCCTCAGTTTGTCTTCTCTTGCAGGACTGCCACTCACGCCAGCATTGGCCCAAGCTGCGGCATTCAAAGATGGAACCGACTACCTGTCCCTGAAAACCCGCGTGGCCTCTGATGTTGGCAAGGGCAAGATCGAGGTGCTGGAATTCTTTTGGTACAACTGCCCGCACTGCAATATGTTTGAACCCACCTTAAGCGCTTGGAGCAAAAAATTGCCCAAAGACGTGGTGTTGAAGCGGGTGCCGGTGCGTTTTCGCGAGGATTTTGAACCCCAGCAACGAGCCTATTACGTGCTCGAAGCCTTGGGCAAGGTTGAGGAATTGCAAACCAAAATGTTTGCCGCTATTCACGTCGACAAGCAAAACTTGACGAAACTCGATGCCTTGCTGGTGTGGGCCGAGAAGCATGGCATTGGCGCCAAGCAATTCACCGATTTGTACAACTCTTTTGCCGTGGTCGGTAAAGCCCGACAAGCAGCCAAGTTGCAAGAAGACTTCAAGGTGGAAGGTGTGCCAGCCTTGGGTGTCGGTGGTCGCTATTACGTGGATGGCAGCCTGGCGGGCAACATGGAGCGCGCCCTGCAAATCACCGATTTCCTCTTGGCAGAAATACGCAAGGGCCGCTGAACCAGGCGATCGGGCACGGTTTTTGCCCCTACAATCCGGGCCATGCCAGCATCCCTTATCAGCAATTTCCGTGCCTCCATCTATTTTCTTGCTTGCTGTGGCCTTGCTTACTTTTTAAGCGCGCCCTTGGCGGTCTGGGCCGAAAAGGCTGATCGCAACAAACCCATGAACATCGAGGCCGACAACCTGGATCATGATGAGTTGAAGCAACTGAGCATCTTCACTGGCAAGGTGGTCGCCACCAAGGGAACCATCACCATGCGCGGTCACCGATTGGAAGTTCGGCAAGACCCCGACGGTTTTCAGTACGGCATCTTGACCGCCGTTCCAGGTGCGCGGGCTTTTTACCGGCAAAAGCGCGAAGGTGTGGACGAATGGATTGAAGGCGAGGGCGAGCGCATTGAGTATGACGGCCGCGCAGACAAAGTCGTGCTGTTGTCCAAGGCCGACTTTCGCCGTTACCGCGGCACGGTGTTGAGCGACCAAATGACGGGGCAGCGCATCGTTTATGAAAACCTCTCAGACCAATTCACCGTGGATGGCCAACTCGCGGGTAGCAAGCCTGCCGCTGACGCACCCAAAGGTCGTGTTCGCGCAGTGCTGACCCCGCGCAACAACGACGAGGCTGCCAAGTGAGCAAGCCGACAGCTGGCTCAGACCGGTTGGAGGCGCAGCATTTGCAGAAGTCTTACGCGGGTCGCCAAGTGGTTCGCGATGTCTCGATTTCTGTTGGCAAGGGCGAAGTTGTTGGCTTGCTCGGCCCGAACGGTGCCGGTAAAACCACTTCTTTTTACATGATCGTTGGTTTGGTGCGGGCCGAAGGCGGCAGTATTTCGATTGATGGGGTGCCGGTCGAACACATGCCCATCCACCAACGTGCCCGCATGGGCCTGAGCTATTTACCGCAAGAAGCATCGATTTTTCGCAAGTTGAATGTGGCTGACAACATCCGTGCGGTGCTGGAGTTGCAGCGTGATGAACAGGGCCGCGCCCTGCACAAAGACGTGATTGAGCGCCGATTGACCGAGTTGTTGCAAGAACTGCGCATCGAGCATTTGCGCGAATCTGCCGCGCTGGCTTTGTCTGGTGGCGAACGACGTCGGGTTGAAATCGCCCGCGCCTTGGCCACGCAACCCCGCTACATCTTGCTCGACGAACCTTTTGCAGGCATTGATCCGATCGCGGTCTTGGAGATTCAACGCATCATCGGTTTCTTGAAAGCCAAAGGCATTGGCGTTTTGATCACCGACCACAATGTGCGTGAAACCTTGGGCATTTGCGACCACGCCAGCATCATCAGCGAAGGCCGGGTGCTGGCCGAGGGCACGCCGCAAGCCATCGTCACCAACCCTGAGGTGCGCCGGGTGTACCTCGGCGAAAACTTCCGGATGTGAAGGGAGGACGAGCAGCATGAAGCAAGGCCTTTCACTGCGCGTCTCGCAACACCTGGCGCTCACGCCGCAATTGCAGCAGTCCATCCGCTTGCTGCAACTCTCCACCCTGGAGCTGAGCCAAGAAATCGACCAAATGCTGGACGACAACCCGTTTCTTGAAAAAGAAATGGAAGATTTGGCTCCGCGCGAAGACTTTGGCCTGGAGCAAGAAAATGCAGCGGCTCAAACCTCGGAGGCCGAGCCTGACAACTGGGACGGCCCCATGGACCGGGTCAGTGAAATACGCGTGGAAACCGCCAGCGAAGTGGCCGCGCCCATTGATGCGGAGGGCGTGGCTGAAAGCTGGGACGGCGACGGCAGTGTTGAGTTTTCCCCTGACGACAGCGAGTGGGGCGGCGATGCGCCAGCCCGCAACAACAACAACGACGATGAAAAAGCGCAGGCCACCGAGTTGGCCCGCAACCAAGAATCGCTGACCGCTTTTTTGCACCGTCAAGCGCTGTCCTTGCGCTTGGACGATACCGACCGTGCAGCGCTGCGCTTTTTGATCGAGTCGCTGAATGACGATGGTTATTTGGAAGACACTTTTCAGTCCTTGGCCGAAAGCCTGGCCGGGGACGATTTAGAGCAATGCGAAGAGTTGGTGCACCGCTTCCAAGTGGCGCTTGGCTTGCTTCAAAGCTTGGAGCCTACGGGTGTGGGTGCACGCGACCTGGGCGAGTGCCTGCGCTTGCAATTGCAAGCCGTGTCAGCCGACACCGAAGAACGCGCCGAATTGCGGGCCTGTGCCTTGGCGATCTGCA
The DNA here is from genome assembly GCF_965234735.1 of Limnohabitans simekii (SeqCode). GTDB lineage: Bacteria > Pseudomonadota > Gammaproteobacteria > Burkholderiales > Burkholderiaceae_C > Limnohabitans > Limnohabitans simekii. The sequence goes on from NZ_OZ248542.1 coordinate 161,600, forward strand.
AGCAACCCTTGGAGATGCTGGCCAAGCGGGATGTCAAGCGCTTGGCTGTGGTGGTGGGCGAATCCGAGTCCTTGGTGAAATTGGCCATCGCCCTGATCGCCCGTTTGGAGCCCAAGCCGGGTCGCCGTTTCATCGATGTCGAGCGCAATGTGGTGGTGCCGGATGTGCTGGTGCTGGCACACGGTGTGGACAAGCAAGGCCTGCCGCAGTTTCGCGCCATGCTCAACCCCGAGGTGATGCCGCGCCTGAAGGTGAACGATATTTACGCCAGCGCTTTGAAAGGCGGCAAAGGTGACAGCCACGCTGGTTTGCAGCAGCGCTTGCAAGAAGCGCGTTGGATGATCAAAAACATCCAGCAACGCTTTGACACCATCTTGCGGGTCAGCAACGCCATCACCCAACGGCAAAAAAGTTTCTTCATCCATGGCGAATTGGCCATGAAGCCGATGGTGTTGCGCGAGATTGCCGAGGAGCTGGGTTTGCACGAATCCACCATCAGCCGGGTCACCACCGCCAAGTACATGCACACGCCCTACGGCACCTTCGAGCTGAAGTATTTCTTTGGCTCGGGCCTGGGTACCGACAGCGGCAACAACGCCTCCAGCACGGCGGTGCGCGCCCTCATCAAGCAGCTGATTGCCAGCGAGAACCCGAAAAAACCGCTGTCCGACAACCAACTCTCGGACATGTTGAAAGAGCAAGGCATCGACTGCGCCCGCCGCACCGTGGCCAAGTACCGCGAAGCCTTGCGCATCGCACCCACCAACCTGCGTAAAGCCCTGTGAATTCCTTGCAATTGTTTGTCCCCTGCGCCGCTGGGGTCGAGGCCTTGTTGGCCTATGAAGTGGCGCAAATCACCAGTTTGCCAACGCGCGATATGCAAACCTTGCGCGGCGGCGTGCAACTGCAAGCCTCTTGGCGGGCTGCCATGCAACTCAATTTGCACAGCCGCTTAGGCATGCGGGTGCTGATTCAGTTGGCGCACCAGCCCTACGCCAACGAAGATGACATTTACAACGCCGCCAGCGCCGTGGCCTGGGAAATGTGGTTCACCCCCAAGCAAAGTTTTCGGGTCGAAATCACCGCGCAACACAGCCCCTTGAAGAGCCTGAACTTCGCCACCTTGCGGGTGAAAGACGCGGTGGCCGATCGTTTTCGCGACAAGACCGGTGTGCGCCCCGATGTCGATACCCAACGCCCCGATGTGCGCGTCCATGTGCACCTGACCGACAAAATGCTCACGCTGTATTTGGACACCACCGGCGAGCCCTTGTTCAAGCGCGGCTGGCGCGAAGACAAGGGTGATGCGCCCCTGAAAGAAACCTTGGCTGCAGCCATGTTGGCCGCCAGCGGTTGGAGCATGCCGTTGCTGACCGCGCCCGGTGAAACGCCGCCCGCCGTGCCCTCGGTGGCTGGGGTCGAGCAAGGGCTGCCTTTGTACGACCCGTGTTGCGGCAGCGGCACCATCGTCATCGAGGCAGCGCAAATTGCTTGCCGCATGGCGCCGGGTTTACAGCGGCGCTTTGGCTTTGAAAAACTGCGCATGTTTGACGCCCATGTGTGGCGTCAATTGCAAGACGAGGCCCGGGCGCAAGCATGCGAGCCACGTGCTCAAGTGTTTGGCAGTGATGTGGCGTTTCGAATGGTGGACTTTGCCCAGCGCAATGCCGAGCGGGCTGGTGTGACCAAAGCAGTGAACTTGCGCGGCGGCGATGCCTTGCAGCGCATGCCGCCCACGGATGTGCCTGGCGTGATGTTGGTGAATCCGCCCTATGGCGAACGGATTGAAGCCGCTGGTGTGGCGGGGGCTGCCAGCTTGGCGCGTGGTGGTCGCGAAACCGGTCAAGTGGAAGACGGCGGTGAGTTCTTCAGCCAATTGGCCAGCCACTGGAAAAAGAATTACACCGGTTGGCGCGCCTGGGTGCTGACACCCGACTTGAAGCTGCCAGGTCGCATGCGCCTGAAAGAATCGCGTCGGGTCCCGATGTGGAATGGTCCGATCGAATGCCGATTGTTTCGCTTTGACTTGCAGGCGGGTTCGCTGCGAAAAACAAGCAGCGGTGACAACACACCAGCGCCAACCTGAACAAGCCACTGGGATGACGGCCCACCAGACGGCTTCAGCGGATGCACTTTCAGACGTTCAGTCTGTGGTGATTGACACCAACATCGTGCTGGACTTGTGGGTCTACCAAGACCCAGCCACACCACCTTTGATGCAGGCCTTGCAAGCAGGTCAACTGAAGTGGATTGCAACAGCACCCATGCGCGAAGAACTGCTGCGCGTATTGGACTATCCGCACATTGCCAATCGACGAGCGCAGGAGGGCTTGAGCGCCCAAGATGTATGGACGAAGTTTGACGACTTGGTGCATTTGCAAGAAGTTGCCGCCAAGGCAAGCTACATCTGCAAAGACGCAGACGATCAAAAGTTCATCGATTTGGCGGTGGCACACCAAGCCTTGCTGCTCAGCAAGGACAAACAAGTGTTGCGGCTGACCAACCGGCTGGCGCGCTTGGGGGTGCTGGTGCGTCGAGCTTGGGCTTGACTATCAGCACCGAGGTTCTTGCACTGCTCAGTGGCTGCGCTGGTTCAGCAATGCCAGCAGTTGGTTCAAGGCATGTTGCTGGGTGGCCAAGCGCACAGCCGCACGGTCACCCTCGAAATGACAAGTTTCAAGCTTGACCCAAGCGGTTTCGGCGCCCACGGTGGGGCCGCCGTCGGTGGGCAAGCCCCAGGCAAAACACACCGTGCCCACCGGTTTGCTTTTGCTGCCACCCGTGGGCCCAGCGATGCCCGTGACCGCCAATGCCACCTGTGCTTGGCTGTGGTTCAAGGCACCCAAGACCATGGCTTGTGCCACTGCTTCGCTGACGGCGCCGTGCCGGGCCAAAAGCGTGGCAGGCACACCCAGCATGTCTTGCTTGGCCTCGTTGCTGTAACTGACAAAGCCGCGTTCAAACCATTGGCTGGACCCGGCCACATCGGTGCAAGCCGCCGAGATCATGCCGCCAGTGCAACTCTCTGCCGTCGCGAGCAACCAACCGCGTTGCAACAAAGCCGAGGCCAAAGTGGTGATGGTGTCATGTGTATTCATCGTGTCGCCTGCCAAAGAGCCAAACAAAGCAGCGTGCAAAACGCGGCCACCAAATCGTCAAACATGATGCCAAAGCCGCCGCGCCAACCAGCACCGTGAAACGCGCGGTCGGCCCAGCCCACCGGCCCGGGCTTGACAGCATCAAAGAATCGAAAAAGCAGAAAAGCCACCAGTTGAGCGGCAAAACCAGCGGGCAGCCAGAGCCACAGCACCAGCCAAAACGCGGCGATTTCGTCCCACACGATGGCGCTGGGGTCGCTCATGCGCATGTGCTCGGCAGTCACTTTGCAAAACCAGCAACCCAACAAGACAGACGCCGCAATCAACAAACCCATCTCGGTGGGGTTCAGGTAAAGATTGAGCAAGCTGTAGGACGCCCAAGCCCACAAGGTGCCGACAGTGCCGGGCGCCATGGGGCTCAAGCCCGAACCAAAGCCCAGCGCAAACAGATGGGCTGGGTGGGACCACATGAAGCGGCCAGCGTGCATTTGATTCAAGGGTGTCATGGAAGATCAGCGGGCAAAGTGGTCAAACGAGGCAAAGCGTCTGGACATGGACACGCCCTGCGCATCCATCACTTGCAAACCCGGCGTGGGCATGATTCGACCAATACAAGTCACGGGTACGCCGCAATCGTTGGCGGCTTCTTGCACCGCATCGGCTTGGTCTGGGGCTGCGGTGAACAAAAGCTCGTAGTCATCGCCACCGGCCAGCGCGTAATCCAAACGCCGCGAAAGCGGCAGGGTTTGCATGGACGGGCTGATCGCGGCGCTGTCGGCCACCCAATCGGTGGTCAATACCGCGCCCACTTTGGAGCGTTTCAAGATGTGACCCAAGTCGCCGACCAAACCATCGCTGATGTCGATGGCGGCATTCGCCACGCCGCGCAAGGCTTGGCCCAGCGCCACCCGTGGCGTGGGTTGTTCCATACGCAATCGAGCGGTTTCAAAGTGTTCAGCTTCCAAGCGCCAGGTTCCGCGAAACACCTCCAGTGCCAAACGGGCGTCGCCCACGGTGCCACTGACATAAATATCGTCGCCAGCTTGGGCGTGTTGACGCAACAGGGCGTCACCGGGCGGCACCTCGCCAAACACGGTGATGCAAATGTTCAGGGGCCCTTGGGTGGTGTCACCTCCCACCAACTCGCAGCCATGTTCATCGGCCAAGGCCCACAGACCTTGCGAAAAGCCTTGCAGCCAAGCCTCGTCCATGTGTGGCAAGGCCAACGCCAAAGTGAATGCCACCGGTTTGGCACCGCAAGCGGCCAGGTCGCTCAGGTTGACCGCCAGAGCTTTGTGCCCCAACCGGGCTGGGGGCGTGGTGCTGAGGAAATGGCGGCCGTCAACCAACATGTCGCAAGACACCGCCCACTGCATGCCGGGTTGTGGTTGCAGCAAGGCGCAGTCGTCACCCACGCCCAACACCGCGTGGCGAGGGGCACGGGTGAAATAACGGGCGATCAGGTCGAACTCGCCCATGGTTCAGTGCAAATGACGGTGGCTGTCACTCAGGGCATCAAGCACGAACATGGGGATATCGACATCGAACTTTTCCCCGTCCACAGCCACGCAAAAGTAGCTGCCATGCATGGTGCCGGTGGGTGTGCGCAAGCGGGTGCCGCTGGTGTACTCGAAGCGTTCGCCGGGTTGCAGCAAAGGCTGGTGGCCGACCACCCCCAAGCCCCGCACTTTTTCGTGCAAGCCGTTGGCATCATTGACATGCCAAGTGCGGGATACGACTTGAGCGCCGATGCTGCCGGTGTTGCGAATCAAGACGGTGTAGGAGAAGGCGTAAACGCCGTCCTCAGGGGAGGATTGTTCGGGTAGATACTGCGGCGTGACGTCGACAGTGAGTTGGTAGGCGGCCATGGGGGGTCAGGATTCAAAAAAAGAGCTTGCACCATTCTGACACCATAATTGGGGCCATGACGACCTACCGCATCGCCCCCTCCATTTTGTCCGCCGACTTTGCCCGTCTGGGTGACGAGGTGAAAAACGTCATCGCCGCTGGCGCTGACTGGATTCACTTTGACGTGATGGACAACCACTATGTACCCAACCTCACCTTTGGCCCCATGGTGTGTCAGGCCCTGAAACCGCACGCCAAAACTCCGGCGGGTGTGGCTGTGCCCATCGATGTGCACCTGATGGTGCAACCGGTGGATGCGCTGGCCGCTTTGTTCGCCCAAGCCGGTGCCGATCTGATCAGTTTTCACCCCGACGCCAGCGCCCATGCCCACCGCAGCGTGCAAGCCATCAAGGCCGCAGGTTGCCAGGCCGGGGTGGTGTTCAACCCGGCCGAACCGCTGGACGTGCTGGATTGGTTGATGGATGACATCGACCTGATCCTCATCATGAGCGTCAACCCTGGTTTTGGTGGTCAAAGCTTCATCGATTCGGCGCTGCGCAAAGTCGAGCACGCCCGCAAGCGCATCGAGGCCAGTGGCCGCGACATTCGCCTTGAAGTGGATGGCGGCATCAAACCCGACAACATCCGCCAAGTGGCCAATGCTGGGGCTGACACCTTTGTGGCTGGCAGTGCCATTTTTGGCAAGCCAGATTACAAAGCTGTGATCGATCAAATGCGCAAGGCGCTGTCCTGATTTTTTTGAGAAAGTGTTTCCATGCTTATTCGTTTTTCTTTGTCAGTTTTATCCGCAAGCCTGGTTTGCATCGGCTTGACCCAAGCAGCCTGCATTCCAAATGAACCCCTGACCCGTCCTGACAGCCGGTATGAAGCCGTGGACGACAAAGGCGCTCAAGTGAAAGACTTGGACACAGGTTTGGTCTGGCAACGTTGTGTGCACGGTCAGCAGTGGGACGGTAAAACTTGCGCTGGTGATCCCATTGCACAGGATTGGAACTTGGCGGTCAAAACTGCCAAAGCTGCAGGTTGGCGCTTGCCCACCCAAAAAGAACTGGAAGGACTGGCCGAAAAAAGTTGTTCCGAGTTGGCTTTGAACCAAACCTGGTTTGGCTCTGGCCCCAGCGGCTGGGTTTGGACCGCCACCGACATGGGCAGTCCTGATGGCGCCGTGGTGGTGCACTCTGGCAGCAGCTTGATTGCCAATCTGGTGAAAAAATTACCGCTTTTCATCCGTTGGGTGAAGTAGCTCGCAAGCAAAGGCGATGAACATGCAACTCAACAACATCCAAGCCCTGATGATTGATCTGGACGGCACCATGGTCGACACCATGGCCGACTTTGAAGCTGCATTGAATTTGGCCCTGGCCGACGTTGATCTGCCCAAGGTGTCGCGTGATGTCGTCAATATTGCTGTGGGCAAAGGCTCAGAGCATCTGGTGCGTACCGTGTTGCAACACCAGTTGGCCCTGCCCGAGGTGCAAGCCAGCGACTTGGTCTGCGACAGCACCACCGTGGAGCGTCTTTACGAACCGGCGTTTCAACGCTATCAACACCACTATGGCCTGGTCAATGGCCAACTCGCTGAGGTTTACAGCGGTGTGTTGGAGGGACTGCAAGCTTTTGCTGGTCGTGGCTTACCCATGGCCTGCCTCACTAACAAGCCCACCGCCTTCGCCAAAGATTTGCTGGCGCGCAAAGGGTTGAGTGGCTTTTTTGGCCATGTCTATGGCGGGGACGCCTTTCCTCGCAAAAAGCCCGACCCCATGCCGCTGTTGGAAACATGCAAAACATTGGGCACCTTGCCCGCCCACACCCTGATGCTGGGCGACTCGCAAAACGACGCCCAAGCCGCGCGTGCTGCTGCGTGCCCGGTGGTCTTGGTCACTTATGGCTACAACCACGGCGAACCGATTCGCGGTGTGGATTGCGACGGTTTCATCGACCGCTTCACGCAATTGCAAATTTAGTCGCCAAAAGTCCTTTTGTTACACTTTTGCCATGTTCTTACACCTCAACACCCTCACAGGTTGCAACGACCGGGGAGCTTGGCCTTGGCGTCGCCAGCCCTGCCCGGCAGTGTTGGTGTTGTCTTAAACCCTTTACTGCCTCCTTCAGTGGGTGCGCTTCGCACCATTTGTTGAGTAAGAGGGCCCTGTGGGGCCGAGCTATGGAGGCTCACCGTGATCACCGAACTTGAATTCAAAAGCCTGTCTGCCCAAGGCTATAACCGCATTCCCTTGATGGCCGAGGCGTTTGCCGACCTGGAAACCCCCCTGTCGCTGTATTTGAAACTCGCCTTCACCAAGGATGGCGGCCGCCACAGCTTTTTGCTCGAATCCGTGGTCGGCGGAGAGCGCTTTGGCCGCTACAGCTTCATCGGTTTGCCCGCCCGCACCTTGCTGCGTGCCAATGGCTTCGGAGCTGACGCGCACACCGAGGTGGTGACCGACGGCGTGGTGGTGGAAACCAACCACGGCAACCCACTGGACTTCATAGCCAGCTACCAACAGCGATTCAAAGTGGCCTTGCGCCCTGGCATGCCACGTTTTTGTGGTGGCTTGGCCGGTTATTTTGGCTATGACACAGTGCGCCACATCGAGAAAAAATTGCAACACAGTTGCCCGCCCGACACCATGGGTTGCCCCGATATTTTGTTGCTGCAAACCGAAGAATTGGCTGTCATTGACAACCTCTCTGGCAAGCTTTACCTGATGGTTTATGCCGACCCTGCTGCCCCCGAGGCCTACACCCGCGCCAAAAAAAGGCTGCGCGATTTGAAGGACATGTTGAAGTATTCGGTGAGTGCGCCGGTGGTCAAACCCACGCAAAGTCACCCGCCCGAGCGCGAGTTTGCCAAGGCCGATTATGTAGAGGCGGTCGAACGCGCCAAACGATTGATTGAAGCCGGTGACTTCATGCAGGTGCAAGTGGGGCAGCGCATCAAAAAACGCTTCACCGAAAGCCCCTTGTCGCTCTACCGCGCTCTGCGCTCCTTGAACCCCAGCCCTTACATGTACTACTACCACATGGGGGACTTTCATGTGGTGGGTGCATCTCCAGAGATTTTGGTGCGCCAAGAAACCACGCCCGAAGGCAACAAGGTCACCATCCGACCTTTGGCGGGTACCCGGCCCCGCGGTGCAACCCCTGAGGCCGATTTGGCCACTGAGCAAGAACTGATCAACGACCCGAAAGAACGCGCAGAGCATGTGATGCTGATCGACTTGGCCCGCAATGACATCGGCCGCATCGCCAAAACCGGTACGGTGAAAGTGACCGAGGCTTTTGCGGTGGAACGCTACAGCCATGTGATGCACATCGTCAGCAATGTCGAGGGCGTGTTGAAAGACGGCATGAGCAGCATGGACGTGTTGCGCGCCACGTTCCCGGCAGGTACTTTGACCGGGGCACCCAAAGTGCACGCCATGGAACTGATTGACCAACTCGAGCCGGTGAAGCGCGGCATCTACGGCGGCGCTTGCGGCTACCTGAGTTTTGCCGGTGACATGGACGTGGCCATCGCGATCCGCACCGGCATCATCAAAGACGAAACCTTGTATGTGCAAGCGGCGGCTGGCGTGGTGGCCGACTCGGTGCCCGAGATGGAGTGGCGCGAAACCGAGCACAAGGCGCGGGCCTTGCTGCGTGCCAGCGAATTGGTCGAGGAGGGTTTGGAATGAAACTCCTGATGATCGACAACTACGACAGCTTCACCTACAACCTGGTGCAGTACTTTGGCGAGCTTGGCGCCGAGGTGCTGGTGCACCGCAATGATGAAATCAGCTTGGCCGAGATTGAAGCCTTGCAGCCCAGCCATTTGGTGGTGTCGCCGGGGCCGTGTTCACCCGCCGAGGCTGGTATTTCGGTGGCCGCCATCCAGCATTTCGCTGGCAAGTTGCCCATCTTGGGTGTCTGTTTGGGGCATCAAAGCATTGGCGCGGCATTTGGCGGGCGCATCATCCGCGCCCAGCAACTCATGCACGGCAAAACCAGCGTCATCCACACCCTGCAACAAGGTGTATTCGCGGGTCTGCCCAAGGATTTCACGGTCAACCGCTATCACTCGCTGGCCATCGAGCGCAGTTCGTGTCCGGCCGAACTGGAAGTCACCGCCTGGACCGGCGATGGTGAAATCATGGGTGTGCGGCACCGCTCCTTGCCCATCGAGGGCGTGCAATTCCATCCCGAGTCCATCCTCACCGAGCACGGCCACGCCTTGCTGAACAACTTTTTGAAGACCCCCAAGCCATGACCAGCATCACCCCTATTGAAGCCCTGCAACGCACCATCGAGCACCGTGAAATTTTTCACGATGAAATGCTGCATCTGATGCGCTTGATCATGCAAGGCGAAATCACGCCGCTGATGACCGCGGCCATCCTGACCGGCTTGCGTGTCAAGAAAGAAACCATTGGTGAAATCACGGCAGCAGCGCAAGTCATGCGCGAGTTCTCTACCAAGGTCGAGGTGGCTGACCGTACGCATTTGGTTGACATCGTCGGCACCGGCGGCGATGGCGCTAACACCTTCAACATTTCCACGTGTTCCATGTTTGTCGCAGCAGCAGCAGGCGCACGGGTCAGCAAGCACGGCGGGCGCAGCGTCAGCAGCAAAAGCGGCAGTGCCGATGTGCTGGAGAGCTTGGGCGTCAAGATCAACCTGCCGCCCGCCCTCATCGCTCAATGCGTTGCCGAGGTGGGCATTGGCTTCATGTTCGCGCCCAACCACCACCCCGCCATGAAAAACGTGGCGCCGGTGCGCAAAGAACTGGGTGTGCGCACCTTGTTCAACATCCTGGGCCCACTCACCAACCCCGCCTCGGCCCCCCATATTTTGATGGGCGTGTTCCACCCCGATTTGGTCGGCATTCAAATCCGCGCTTTGCAACGACTGGGTGCCGAACACGCTTTGGTGGTCTATGGCCGCGATGGCATGGACGAGGTGAGTTTGGGCGCAGCCACCTTGGTCGGCGAATTGAAAGACGGGGAAATCTCCGAGTACGAAATCCACCCCGAAGACTTTGGTCTGACCATGGCCAGTCACCGCGCCTTGAAGGTGGACACACCCGAGCAGTCGCGCGACATGGTGTTGTCGGTGTTGGACAACCAAGAAGGGGCGCCACGCGACATCGTCGCTTTGAACGCTGGTGTGGCTTTGTACGCGGCCAATGTGGCCCCCACCATCGCCGCTGGCTTGGCCTTGGCGCAACACGCCTTGGCGCAAGGCGCGGGCAAGGCCAAGTTGGCACAATTGACCGCATTCACCGCCCAACACGCGGCATAAAAACAAAGGCAAGCTGTGAGCGACATCCTGAACAAAATCGTCCAAACCAAGCACGAGGAAGTGGCGCAGCGTTTGCGCAAAACCTCCTTGGCTGACATGCGCTCGGATGCCGAAAGCCGCGTGCTGACCCGCGACTTTGAAGGCGCCTTGCGTACCAAAATCGCCGCTGGCCAAGCCGCCGTCATCGCCGAAGTGAAAAAAGCCAGTCCATCCAAGGGCCTGCTGCGCGAAGACTTCATTCCTGCCGACATTGCGCAAAGCTATGCCTTTGGCGACGGCCACACCAGCGCTGCCTGCTTGTCGGTGCTCACCGATCAACAGTATTTCCAAGGCAGCACCGATTACCTCAAGCAAGCCCGCGCTTCCTGCGACCTGCCTGTGTTGCGCAAAGACTTCATGGTCGATGTGTTTCAAATTTACGAGTCTCGCGCCATGGGGGCTGACTGCATCTTGTTGATCGCTGCTTGCTTGAACGACGCGCAAATGGCCGATTTCGAAGCCGTCGCCCAGGCTCTGGGCATGGCCGTGTTGGTGGAGGTTCACGATGCCCAGGAGCTCGAACGCGCTTTGAAATTGAAAACCCCGCTTTTGGGGGTGAACAACCGAAATCTGCGCACCTTTGAAGTGTCTTTGGACACCACCTTGTCGCTCATGGCCGAACTGCCCCCCCAAAAATTGCTGATCACCGAAAGTGGCATCGCCACCCGCGAGGATGTGCTTCGTTTGCGTCAAGCGGGGGTGCATGCGTTTTTGGTTGGCGAGGCTTTCATGCGCGCCCCCGAACCCGGCCAGGCGCTGGCAGAACTGTTTGAAGTCTGATGCTTTTTTAAGCAGTGCCAAGCCTGCTGATTGGCCAGTAGATGGCTCTTGGCAAGCGCTGGTAGAGGGGTTTTGGCAAACCCCAGATGGACACCAACTCTCATTATTTTTAAATGAAAGACAGAAAGCAGGCGCTCACATTTTTCCGCATCAGCCATTGCGCGCCTTGCAGCTGACCCCCTTGCCTGAAGTGCGGGTGGTTATCTTGGGCCAGGATCCTTATCACGGTCTGGGGCAAGCGGAAGGCTTGGCTTTTTCGGTGCAACCCGGCGTGCAGACGCCTCCCTCATTGCGCAATATCTTCAAGGAAATGCGGGACGACTTGGGCTTACAGCCACCCATGAGCGGCTCTTTGCAGGCCTGGGCGCGGCGTGGCGTTTTGCTGCTCAACACCTGTTTGACGGTGGAGGAGGGGCAGGCGGGCTCGCACGCCAAACGCGGCTGGGAAGCCTTGACCGATGCCCTCATCCAAGCGGTGGCGGCTCGTCCGCAGGCCTGTGTTTTCATGCTGTGGGGGGCGCATGCCCAGACCAAGGCGCCACTCATTGCTCAAGCCAGTGCTGCACATGCCGCGCCCCGTCTGCTGTTGCAGGCCAATCACCCGTCACCGCTATCAGCCTTGCGTGGTCCGACGCCTTTCATGGGCTGTCGCCACTTCTCTCAAGCTCGGAATTGGCTTGAATCGCAAAACCTGCCGCTGGATTGGTCGCTAGAGGCTTGATTTGCAAGGGTTTTGGCGCATTGACGAGGGCAGCCAAACTGTCAACAGTTAAAAATGTGCTATATTCTTCGGCTCGCTGGAGGGGTGCCCGAGTGGCTAAAGGGGGCAGACTGTAAATCTGTTGGCTTACGCCTACGCTGGTTCGAATCCAGCCTCCTCCACCAGCGCTTGAGTGGGCTGCAACTGCGAAGAAATCCAAGGGGTTCCAGCCCATTTGGCAGACGATGCGGGAGTAGTTCAATGGTAGAACCTTAGCCTTCCAAGCTAATGACACGGGTTCGATTCCCGTCTCCCGCTCCAAGCGGTTTCGGTGTGTTGGCGATGAGTTTTCGCCCTTGTGGCTCAGTGGTAGAGCACTCCCTTGGTAAGGGAGAGGTCGCGGGTCCGATTCCCGCCAAGGGCACCAGCGTTTAGGTTTTTTGTTGTGAGTTTTTTTTCGGAGTCGAAAGATGGCAAAAGGCAAGTTTGAGCGGACCAAACCGCACGTGAACGTGGGCACGATTGGCCACGTTGACCATGGCAAGACGACGCTGACAGCGGCGATCACGACGATTTTGTCGGCGAAGTTTGGTGGTGAGGCCAAGGCCTACGACCAAATTGACGCAGCGCCTGAAGAGAAGGCACGCGGCATCACGATCAACACGGCGCACGTGGAGTACGAGACGGAGAACCGTCACTACGCGCACGTGGACTGCCCCGGACACGCTGACTATGTGAAGAACATGATCACGGGTGCGGCGCAAATGGACGGCGCGATTTTGGTGTGCTCGGCCGCTGACGGCCCCATGCCCCAAACCCGCGAACACATTTTGTTGGCCCGCCAAGTGGGCGTGCCTTACATCATCGTGTTTTTGAACAAGTGCGACATGGTGGACGACGCCGAGTTGCTCGAGTTGGTGGAAATGGAAGTGCGCGAGTTGCTGGACAAATACGATTTCCCAGGCGACGCGACCCCCATCATCCATGGCTCAGCCAAGCTGGCCTTGGAAGGCGACAAAGGTCCTTTGGGCGAAGAAGCCATCTTCAAATTGGCCGCGGCTCTGGACTCTTACATCCCCACACCTGAGCGTGCCATTGACGGCGCGTTCTTGATGCCTGTGGAAGACGTGTTCTCCATCTCTGGCCGCGGTACCGTGGTGACAGGTCGCGTCGAGCGCGGCATCATCAAGGTTGGCGAAGAGATCGAAATCGTGGGCATTGTGGACACAGTGAAGACCACTTGCACGGGCGTTGAGATGTTCCGCAAGTTGCTGGACCAAGGCCAAGCGGGTGACAACGTGGGTATTTTGTTGCGCGGCACCAAGCGCGAAGACGTGCAGCGCGGCCAAGTGCTGTGCAAGCCCGGCTCGGTCAAGCCGCACACCCATTTCACGGCTGAGATTTACGTGTTGAGCAAAGACGAAGGTGGTCGCCACACGCCTTTCTTCAACAACTACCGCCCCCAGTTCTACTTCCGCACGACGGACGTGACCGGCGCGATCGAATTGCCAGAAGGCAAAGAGATGGTGATGCCTGGTGACAACGTGTCGATCACGGTGAAGTTGATCCACCCGATTGCGATGGAAGAGGGCTTGCGCTTTGCCATCCGCGAGGGCGGCAAAACTGTTGGCGCCGGTGTCGTTGCCAAAATCATTGCATAAATCATTTCTTTACTGAGGTCTGGCACTTTGTGTTTGGCCTCAAGCAAGGCTTGATAGGGGTATAGCTCAATTGGCAGAGCGTCGGTCTCCAAAACCGAAGGTTGGGGGTTCGATTCCCTCTGCCCCTGCCACCTGATTGAAAGATTGGGTGAATACCAAGCCCGCCATTTCCCTGGCGGGCTTCGGTCTCTTGAAAAAACAAGTTTTTTGAATACAACCTGACTGCAAACGCCATGTCCACCGCACAGATCGAAACAGTAACAAGCCCAGCTGACAAAGCCAAATTGGCTGTGGCAGTGGCCTTGGTGCTGGCTGCGTTGGTTTTTTTCTACTTTCTGTCGAGTCAAGGTGCATTGGCCCAGTGGGGCGCCTTGATTGTTTGCTTGATCTTGGCCGTTGTGGTTTTTCTCACATCGTTACATGGCAAGCAACTCATTGGCTTTGGCCGTGATGCATGGCGCGAAGTGCTCAAGGTGGTTTGGCCCACCCGCAAAGAAGCCGTGCAAATGACAGCCTATGTGTTTGGTTTTGTTTTGCTGATGGCGGTGTTCTTGTGGTTGACAGATAAAACCGTCGAATGGGTGTTGTACGACTTGATTCTGGGATGGAAAAAATAATGACCGAAGAATCCCTGGAAACCAATTCGGTCACCGCGGCACCCGCGCACCCTGACATGCGTTGGTACGTGGTGCATGCCTATTCAGGCATGGAGAAGGCTGTCGAGCGCAACATCCTTGAGCGCATCAACCGCGCAGGTATGCAATCTAAATTTGGCCGCATTTTGGTGCCCACTGAAGAGGTGGTCGAAATGAAAAACGGCCAGCGCAAAACCACCGAACGTCGATTTTTCCCCGGCTATGTGCTGGTGGAAATGATCATGGACGATGAGAGCTGGCACTTGGTCAAGCACACCAACAAGGTCACTGGCTTCGTCGGTGGTGCACGCAATCGTCCAGCACCCATCTCTCAAGATGATGTGCTGAAAATCGTCAACCAAATGAAAGAAGGCACGGACAAGCCTCGCCACAAAGTGGAATTCATGGTGGGCGAGTATGTGCGTGTCAAAGATGGCCCCTTCACCGACTTCAATGGCACGGTTGAAGAAGTCAACTATGAGAAAAACAAAATGCGCGTGTCGGTCACCATTTTTGGTCGTGCCACACCCGTTGAATTGGAATTTGGTCAGGTGGAGAAGACCTAGTCTTCCACGGCCCTGTGATTGACTGGTTACCCGTTGTAGCCAGAGGAATTTGAAAACCAGTACTACCCGACTCGGTGCTGGTTGGATGAAGAAGAGTCGCTAACCCCGGGGAGTTCGCAAGAACGTTTGTACCCGCAAGGAGAAAAGCATGGCGAAGAAAATCGTCGGCTTCATCAAGCTGCAAGTGCCAGCTGGTAAAGCCAATCCATCGCCACCGATTGGTCCCGCTTTGGGCCAACGTGGTTTGAACATCATGGAATTCTGCAAGGCGTTCAACGCCCAGACCCAAGGCGTCGAGCCTGGTCTGCCTTTGCCTGTGGTCATCACAGCGTTTGCGGACAAATCCTTCACTTTCATCATCAAGACACCGCCTGCGGTCACCTTGATCAAGAAAGCCATCAAGCTCGACAAAGGCTCTTCCAAGCCCCACGTTGACAAGGTTGGCAAAATCACTCGTGCTCAGTTGGAAGAAATCGCCAAAGCCAAAATGGTTGACATGACTGCTGCCGATTTGGACGCTGCTGTGCGCACCATCGCTGGTTCTGCCCGTTCAATGGGCGTGACCGTGGAGGGCGTGGTATGAGCAAGCTGACCAAAAAGCAAAAAGCCTCTGCTGGCAAGGTTGACAGCAACAAGCTGTACCCGTTTGCTGATGCCCTGAAGATCGTCAAAGAGTGCGCCACTGCCAAGTTCGATGAGTCCATCGACGTGGCCGTGCAACTCGGTATTGACGCCAAGAAATCAGACCAAGTGGTGCGTGGCGCCGTCGTGTTGCCCAATGGCACCGGCAAAACCGCTCGCGTGGCCGTGTTCGCCCAAGGTGCCAAAGCTGAAGAAGCCTTGGCAGCCGGTGCCGACGTGGTCGGCATGGACGATTTGGCTGCCCGCGTGAAAGCTGGCGACATGCCTTTTGACGTGGTCATCGCCGCACCTGACGCGATGCGCGTGGTCGGCACCTTGGGTCAAATCTTGGGCCCGCGTGGTCTGATGCCCAACCCCAAAGTCGGCACGGTCACGCCTGACGTTGCTACGGCTGTGAAAAACGCCAAAGCAGGTCAAGTGCAATTCCGCGTTGACAAGGCCGGTATTGTTCACGGCACCATCGGTCGTCGTTCGTTCGACAGCGACAAATTGCAAGGCAATTTGGTCGCCCTCATCGATGCCTTGAACAAAGCCAAGCCCGCCACCAGCAAAGGTGTTTACCTGCGCAAATTGGCCGTGTCGTCCACCATGGGTGTGGGCGTGCGTGTGGACACCCAATCACTGAACGCGTAAAGCGTTTGGCAATTTCTGGCGTGGCCGCAAGGCGGCGTCAGAAGCGGTGGGTCAAGCAGGAATCCGTTTCTGCTTGAGCCATCCAAGACCGTTGGCGTGCAAGTTCGTTGCACTTAATTCACCAGCCAACGCAGATGGCGATCCCGCTGAAAAGAATTGATTTCTTGACAGTCAGGTCGCTGCAAAAGTGGCGTGTTGAAGGGGCAACCCGACAACACATTTTGAAGGAGTAGACCTTGAGTCTGAATCGCAGTGAAAAAGAAGCAGTCGTTGCCGAAGTGGCAGGACTTGCCGCACAAGCGCAGACGCTGGTGATGGCGGAATACCGCGGCATCACGGTCGCTGACATGATCAAGTTTCGTGCTAACGCGCGCAGCCATGGCGTCAATCTGAGTGTGTTGAAAAACACCTTGGCCCGCCGTGCTGTCGCAGGCACGCCATTTGAAGGTGTCGCAGACCAGATGACCGGCCCGCTGATCTATGGTTTTTCAGTTGATGCAGTTGCTGCCGCGAAAGTGGTGGCTGATTTCGCCAAGACCAACGACAAGTTGGTCATCCGTGGCGGTGCATTCGCAGGCAAAACCTTGGATGTCAACGGCGTCAAAGAATTGGCCAGCATTCCTTCCAAGGAAGTCTTGCTTGCGCAATTGTGTGGATTGCTCATGTCGCCCATGTCGCGCACCGCAGTGGTGCTCGGCGCGTTGGCGGCGAAAAAAGGCGAAGCGGCTGCTGCTTGATAGCAACCAGCCCATTCAAAAATTCGCTGCCTTCGTGGCAGCCCTGAAAAGTTAAGGAAACAACATGGCATTCGATAAAGACGCATTTTTGACCGCACTCGACAGCATGACGGTCATGGAACTCAACGATTTGGTGAAAGCCATCGAAGAGAAATTTGGCGTGAGCGCTGCAGCCATGGCTGCACCTGCAGCCGCTGGTGGCGGTGGTGGCGCAGCTGCTGCGGAAGAGAAAACCGAGTTCAACGTGATGTTGCTCGAAGCTGGTGCCAACAAAGTTGGCGTTATCAAAGCGGTTCGCGAAATCACCGGCTTGGGCTTGAAAGAAGCCAAAGACTTGGTCGATGGCGCACCCAAAGCTGTCAAAGAAGCCGCGCCTAAGGCAGATGCTGAAGCCGCCAAGAAAAAATTGGAAGAAGCTGGCGCCAAGGTCGAACTCAAGTAAACCCGGCGTTTACAAAGGCTGGCCGCTCTCAAAAAGGGTGCCAGCCTTTTGTGCTCTGTCAGAGCACACCCAACAGCAGGTCGTGGCCTGCTCTTGAGTGTCTTCTGAGCTGACTGCAGAAGAACCTTGGTTCGGGTTGCGTGCAATGCGCAACCGTCCGCCAACGCTGGTAGAGGCCAGCGGGCCAAGCACAACGTGCAGATGTTGGTCATCTGCACGGCCCCAGTCGCCGAGTGAATCAAGTCCGGAGAACTCATGGCCTATACATTTACCGAACGCAAGCGCATCCGCAAAAGTTTCGGCAGCCGCGACAGCGTGCTGGAAATTCCTTACCTGCTGCAAATGCAAAAAGACGCGTACACCGCGTTTTTGCAAGCTGACGTAGCCCCCAAAAAACGCAGCGCCGAAGGCTTGCAAGCCGCCTTTGAAGCCGCTTTCCCCATCGTCTCGCACAATGGTTTTGTCGAGATGAAGTACCTTGAGTACAACTTGGCCAAGCCCGCCTTTGATGTGCGCGAATGCCAAACCCGAGGCCTCACCTTCTCTTCCGCTGTTCGCGCTCGCGTGCAGCTGATCATTTACGACCGAGATTCCTCCACACCACAATCCAAAGTGGTGAAAGAAGTGAAAGAGCAAGAGGTCTACATGGGTGAAGTGCCCCTGATGACCGACAAAGGCTCCTTCATCATCAATGGCACCGAGCGCGTCATCGTGTCTCAGTTGCACCGTTCGCCTGGCGTGTTCTTTGAACACGACAAAGGCAAAACACACAGCTCGGGCAAATTGTTGTTCAGCGCCCGCATCATTCCCTACCGTGGCTCTTGGCTGGATTACGAGTTCGACCCGAAAGACATTTTGTATTTCCGCGTTGACCGCCGCCGCAAAATGCCCGTCACGATTTTGCTCAAAGCCATCGGCTTGACGCCCGAATCCATCTTGGCCAACTTCTTTGTGAACGACAACTTCCGCTTGATGGACAGTGGCGCACAAATGGAATTCGTGGCCGAGCGTTTGCGCGGTGAAGTCGCCCGTTTTGACATCACCGACAAAAACGGCAATGTGATCGTTGCCAAAGACAAACGCATCACGGCACGACATACCCGCGAAATGGAAACCACGGCCACCACCCATGTGTCGGTGCCCGAAGATTTCCTGATCGGCCGTGTCGTGGCACGCAACATCGTTGATGAAGAAACCGGTGAAATCATCGCCAAGGCCAACGACGAGTTGACCGAAGCTTTGCTGAAAAAACTGCGCACCAGTGGCGTCAAAGAATTGCAGTGCATCTACACCAACGAGTTGGACCAAGGTGCTTACATTTCACAAACCCTGCGCATCGATGAAACGGCAGACGAGTTTGCCGCACGCGTGGCCATCTACCGCATGATGCGTCCTGGCGAGCCGCCCACCGAAGACGCTGTGCAAGCTTTGTTTCAGCGATTGTTCTACAACCCAGACACCTACGATTTGTCACGCGTGGGTCGCATGAAGTTCAATGCCCGTGTTGGCCGCGATGAATCCTCCGGCCCCATGGTGCTGAACAACGAAGACATTTTGGCCGTGGTCAAAATCTTGGTGGACTTGCGCAATGGCCGTGGCGAAGTCGATGACATCGACCACTTGGGCAACCGCCGCGTGCGTTGCGTGGGTGAGTTGGCCGAAAACCAATACCGCACCGGTTTGGCACGGATTGAAAAAGCCGTGAAAGAACGTTTGGGTCAAGCCGAGCAAGAGCCACTCATGCCCCACGACTTGATCAACAGCAAGCCCATTTCGGCAGCGTTGAAAGAGTTCTTTGGCGCTTCTCAGTTGTCCCAGTTCATGGACCAAACCAACCCCTTGTCTGAAATCACGCACAAGCGTCGTGTATCAGCCCTGGGCCCAGGTGGTTTGACCCGCGAGCGTGCTGGCTTTGAGGTGCGTGACGTGCACGTGACCCATTACGGTCGTGTCTGCCCCATCGAAACACCTGAAGGTCCCAACATTGGCCTGATCAACTCGCTGTCTTTGTATGCGCGTTTGAACGAATACGGCTTCATTGAGACACCTTACCGTCGTGTGGCCGATGGCAAGGTCACCTTGGACATCGATTATTTGTCAGCCATCGAAGAAGCCAAGTACGTGATTGCGCAAGCGAACGCCGCTTTGGACAAAGACGACCGTTTGATCGGCGACCTGGTGTCTGCCCGTGAAAAAGGCGAATCTATTTTGTGCGGCGCCGAGCGCGTGCAGTACATGGATGTGTCGCCAGCCCAAATCGTGTCGGTGGCTGCATCGCTGGTGCCCTTCTTGGAACACGATGACGCCAACCGCGCTTTGATGGGTGCCAACATGCAGCGTCAAGCTGTGCCAGTGTTGCGCCCAGAAAAAGCCTTTGTCGGCACCGGCATTGAACGCGTGGCTGCCATCGACTCGGGTACCGTGGTCACGGCCAACCGTGGTGGTGTGGTGGATTATGTGGACGCCACCCGCGTCGTGGTTCGCGTCAATGACGCAGAAACCCAGGCCGGTGAAGTGGGTGTGGACATCTACAACCTCATCAAATACCAACGCTCCAACCAAAACACCAACATCCACCAACGCGCCTTCGTCAAGCGTGGTGACAAGTTGGCCAAAGGCGACGTCATCGCTGACGGCGCTTCCACCGATTTGGGTGAATTGGCCTTGGGTCAAAACATGTTGGTCGCGTTCATGCCCTGGAACGGTTACAACTTCGAAGACTCCATCCTCATCTCTGAGCGTGTGGTTGCCGAAGACCGTTACACCTCCATCCACATCGAAGAATTGGTGGTGATGGCACGTGACACCAAATTGGGCGCAGAAGAAATCACCCGCGACATCCCGAATTTGGCCGAACAACAACTCAACCGTTTGGACGAGTCCGGCATCATCTTCGTCGGTGCAGAAGTGCAGCCTGGCGATGTGCTGGTGGGCAAAGTGACACCCAAAGGTGAAACCACGCTGACGCCTGAGGAGAAATTGCTCCGCGCCATCTTCGGTGAAAAAGCTTCGGATGTGAAAGACACCTCTTTGCGTGTGGATCAAGGTTCGCAAGGTACCGTCATCGACGTGCAAGTCTTCACCCGTGAAGGCATCGTGCGCGACAAACGCGCACAGCAAATCATTGACGATGAGCTCAAGCGTTTCCGCTTGGACTTGAACGACCAGTTGCGCATTGTGGAAGCCGATGCTTTCGACCGTATCCACAAATTGCTCTTGGGCAAAGTGGCCAACGGTGGACCGCAGAAGCTGGCCAAAGGCAGCAAGATCGACAAAGACTATCTGGCTGGCGTGGAGAAATTCCACTGGTTTGACATCCGCCCCGCAGATGAAGATGTTGCCTCGCAACTGGAAAGCATCAAAAACGCGTTGGCGCAAACCCGCCACAGTTTCGATTTGGCTTTTGAAGAAAAGCGGAAAAAACTCACCCAAGGTGATGAGTTGCCAGCCGGTGTGTTGAAAATGGTCAAGGTTTACCTGGCCGTCAAGCGTCGCTTGCAGCCCGGTGACAAGATGGCTGGCCGCCATGGCAACAAAGGCGTGGTCTCCAAAATCGTACCCGTGGAAGACATGCCTTACATGGCCGATGGCACGCCTGTGGACATCGTGCTCAACCCCTTGGGCGTGCCTTCGCGCATGAACGTGGGTCAGGTGCTGGAAGTGCATTTGGGCTGGGCTGCCAAAGGCATTGGCGAGCAACTGGGCTTCATGATGCAAGAAGAAGCCAAGGCAACCGAATTGCGCAGCTTCTTGGAAACCCTCTACAACACCACAGGTCACAAAGAAGACCTGAGCAAGTTGACTGACAAAGACATCAAGGAAATGGCCAACAACTTGTCCACTGGTGTGCCGTTTGCCACCCCGGTGTTTGATGGCGCCTCGGAAGAAGACATTCGTACCATGCTGAAGGTGGCCTACCCAGATGATGTGGTCAAGTCCAAAGGCTTGACTTCGGCCCGCACCCAGGCCAACTTGTTTGATGGTTGTACCGGTGATGCTTTCGACCGACCCACCACCGTGGGCTACATGCACGTGTTGAAGTTGCACCACTTGGTGGACGACAAGATGCATGCACGTTCTACCGGCCCCTACAGCTTGGTCACCCAACAACCTTTGGGCGGCAAGGCCCAGTTTGGTGGTCAACGTTTTGGCGAGATGGAGGTCTGGGCGCTGGAAGCCTATGGCGCCTCCTACACCTTGCAGGAAATGCTCACCGTCAAATCCGACGATGTGCAAGGCCGCACCAAGGTTTACGAAAGCATCGTCAAAGGCGAACACGCGATCGAAGCGGGCATGCCCGAATCGTTCAACGTGTTGGTCAAAGAAATTCGTTCATTGGGCATTGATATTGAGTTGGAGCGTTCATGAAATCATTACTCGACCTCTTTAAGCAGTTCACACCTGATGAGCATTTCGATGCCATCAAAATTGGCCTGGCTTCCCCGGAAAAAATCCGCTCATGGTCTTTTGGTGAAGTTAAAAAGCCTGAAACCATCAACTACCGCACCTTCAAACCTGAGCGCGATGGTTTGTTTTGCGCCAAGATTTTTGGCCCCATCAAAGACTACGAATGCTTGTGCGGCAAATACAAACGCCTGAAACACCGTGGTGTGATTTGCGAGAAGTGCGGCGTTGAAGTCACCCAAACCAAAGTGCGTCGCGAACGCATGGGTCACATCGACCTGGCAGCACCTTGCGCCCACATTTGGTTCTTGAAATCCTTGCCCAGCCGTTTGGGCTTGGTGTTGGACATGACCCTGCGTGACATCGAACGTGTCTTGTATTTTGAAGCTTATGTCGTGACCGATCCCGGCATGACCTCGCTGAAAAAATACGCCATCATGACCGAGGATGAGTACGAAGCCAAACGCACAGAACTTGGCGACGAGTTCCAAGCCAAGATGGGTGCTGAAGGTGTTCGCGATCTGTTGGAGAGCATGGAAATCGACATGGAGATTGAAAAACTCCGCAACGATTTGACCGGCTCTGAAATCAAGATCAAGAAAAACGCCAAGCGTTTGAAAGTCCTTGAGGCTTTCAAAAAATCGGGTATCAAACCCGAGTGGATGGTGTTGTCGGTGTTGCCGGTGTTGCCACCCGATTTGCGCCCCTTGGTGCCGTTGGACGGTGGTCGTTTCGCCACCTCCGACTTGAACGACTTGTACCGTCGCGTCATCAACCGCAACAGCCGTTTGCGTCGTTTGCTGGAACTCAACGCGCCTGAAATCATTGCACGCAATGAAAAGCGCATGTTGCAAGAAGCTGTGGACAGCTTGCTGGACAACGGTCGCCGTGGCAAAGCCATGACCGGCGCCAACAAGCGTGCGCTCAAGTCTTTGGCCGACATGATCAAAGGCAAGTCGGGTCGTTTCCGTCAAAACTTGTTGGGCAAGCGCGTCGATTACTCTGGCCGTTCAGTCATCACTGTGGGCCCCACCCTCAAACTGCACCAGTGCGGTTTGCCCAAGCTCATGGCCCTCGAGTTGTTCAAGCCCTTCATCTTCAGCAAGCTGGAGCTGATGGGCATTGCCACCACCATCAAGGCAGCCAAAAAAGAAGTTGAAGCAGGCACCCCTGTGGTGTGGGATATCTTGGAAGAGGTCATCAAAGAGCATCCCGTGTTGCTTAACCGTGCCCCCACGCTGCACCGTTTGGGCATTCAAGCGTTTGAGCCGATCTTGATTGAAGGCAAGGCCATTCAGTTGCACCCGCTCGTTTGCTCGGCCTTCAACGCCGACTTCGACGGCGACCAAATGGCGGTTCACGTGCCTTTGTCGGTGGAAGCGCAAATGGAAGCCCGCACCTTGATGCTGGCCTCCAACAACGTGCTGTTCCCCGCCAGTGGCGAGCCATCCATCGTGCCGTCGCAAGACGTGGTGCTGGGCCTGTACTACACGACCCGTGAGCGCATCAACGGCAAAGGCGAAGGCCTGGTGTTCGCCGACATTGGCGAGGTGCAACGCGCCTTGGATGCCAATGTGGTGGAACTCACTGCCAAGATCACGGTGCGCATGACCGAGTGGACCAAAGACAAAGTCACGGAAGAGTTTTCTTCCAGCACCTCGTTGGTAGAAACCACCGTCGGCCGTGCCTTGTTGTCCGAGATCCTGCCCAAAGGCTTGCCTTTCAGCAACTTGAACAAAGCGCTGAAGAAGAAAGAAATTTCCAAGCTGATCAACACCTCATTCCGCAAATGCGGTTTGAAAGAAACCGTGGTGTTCGCCGACAAACTGTTGCAAAACGGTTTCCGTTTGGCCACCCGTGCAGGCATCTCCATCTGTATCGACGACATGTTGGTGCCGCATGAGAAACACGCCATCATTGAAAGCGCTGAAAAAGAAGTCAAAGACATCGAGCAGCAATACGTCTCGGGTTTGGTCACTTCTGGCGAGCGTTACAACAAGGTCGTGGACATTTGGGGCAAGGCCGGTGACGCCGTCTCCAAGGTGATGATGGACCAACTCCGCAAAGAGAAAACCATCGACCGCCATGGCAATGAAGTCGAGCAAGAGTCGTTCAACTCCATCTACATGATGGCCGACTCGGGTGCGCGCGGTTCAGCCGCTCAGATTCGCCAGTTGGCGGGTATGCGCGGTTTGATGGCCAAGCCTGATGGCTCCATCATCGAGACGCCCATCACGGCCAACTTCCGTGAAGGCCTGAACGTGTTGCAGTACTTCATCTCGACCCACGGTGCGCGTAAAGGTCTGGCCGATACCGCTTTGAAAACAGCGAACTCGGGCTACTTGACGCGTCGTTTGGTAGACGTGACCCAAGACTTGGTGGTCATTGAAGACGATTGCGGCACAGCCAATGGTCAAGTCATGCGTGCCATTGTTGAAGGTGGTGAAGTGATCGAGTCCTTGCGTGACCGTGTCTTGGGCCGTTCTGTGGCCGAAGACGTGATTCACCCCGAAACCCGTGAGGTGTTGGTGCCTGCGGGCAACATGCTGGACGAAGACCTGATCGACGAGATCGAGTTGTTGGGCGTGGACGAAATCAAAGTCCGCACGGCATTGAATTGCGAAACGCGCTTTGGTTTGTGCGCCAAGTGCTATGGCCGCGATTTGGGTCGTGGCGGTTTGGTCAACGTCGGCGAAGCTGTCGGTGTGATTGCAGCGCAATCCATCGGCGAACCCGGTACTCAGTTGACCATGCGAACCTTCCACATTGGTGGCGCGGCTTCTCGTGCGGCCGTGGCCTCCAGCGTGGATGCCAAGTCCAACGGCGTGATTGGCTTCAACGCCACCATGCGTTATGTGACCAACAGCAAGAAAGAGTTGGTTGTCATTTCTCGCTCGGGTGAAATCATCATTCACGACGAACAAGGTCGCGAACGCGAACGTCACAAAGTGCCCTATGGCGCCATCCTGGCCATCAAGCCAGACCAAGCCATCAAGGCTGGCACCATCTTGGCCAACTGGGATCCGCTCACACGTCCCGTGATCACCGAGTTCGCCGGTAAAACCCAATTCGAGAATGTCGAAGAAGGTCTGACGGTTGCCAAACAGCTCGATGAAGTGACCGGTTTGTCCACGCTGGTGGTGATCGATCCCAAGCGACGTGGTTCCACCAAAGTGGTGCGTCCGCAGGTGAAACTGATCGACGCCTCTGGCAAAGAAGTCAAGATCCCTGGCACCGATCATTCGGTGACCATCGGCTTCCAAATCGGTGCGCTGATTCAAGTGCGCGACGGTCAAGAAGTGGGTCCTGGCGAAGTGCTGGCGCGTATCCCTGTTGAAGGTCAAAAGACCCGAGACATCACCGGCGGTTTGCCCCGTGTGGCTGAACTGTTCGAAGCGCGTTCGCCCAAAGACAAGGGCATCTTGGCTGAGATGACCGGCACCGTGTCCTTCGGTAAGGAAACCAAAGGCAAGATCCGCCTGCAGATCACCGACCCCGAAGGCAAAGTGTGGGAAGAGCTCATCCCCAAAGAGAAAAACATGGTGGTGCACGAAGGCCAAGTGGTCAACAAGGGCGAGAGCATTGTGGACGGCCCCGCCGACCCGCAAGACATCTTGCGTTTGTTGGGCATCGAGGAACTCGCACGCTACATCGTGGACGAAGTGCAAGACGTGTACCGTTTGCAAGGCGTGAAGATCAATGACAAGCACATTGAAGTGATCGTTCGTCAAATGCTGCGCCGTGTGGTGGTCGACAACGTCGGCGACACCAACTACATCAGTGGTGAACAAGTCGAGCGTTCTGAAATGCTCAACACCAACGAAGCGCTGCAACGGGATGGCAAGATTCCAGCCACATACACCAATTTGTTGCTGGGTATCACCAAAGCTTCTTTGTCCACCGACTCCTTCATCTCTGCGGCTTCTTTCCAAGAAACCACACGTGTGCTCACCGAAGCGGCCATCATGGGCAAGCGCGACGAGTTGCGTGGCTTGAAAGAAAACGTCATCGTTGGTCGTCTCATTCCCGCTGGTTCGGGCATGGCCTACCACCGTGCACGCAAAGCCAAAGACCTGATGGACGAAGCCGAACGTCGCGCCATTGCCGATTCCGAGGCCGAAGAACTGGCCTTGGCGCAGCAAGAAGGTGCCAGCGAAGAGACACCTGCAGCTGACTAACCCCCTAGGCCCTTCGGGGCCTGGCGGGAACGTCTGGCACGTTTCAAAGCGCTGAAATGCTGTTGCATTCGGGCTGGTTTTTATTGCTGCTGTCGATCCTGGTGTTTTGGTCACTGGGGGCTTACAACCGCTTGGTGCGCTTGCGTGCCCAAGTCGCGCAGCAATTCGGACCACTCGAAAGCGTCTTGATGAATTACCAAGAGTTGGTTCACCAAGCCGTCACGGCTGCGGCAACCGCGCCGCAGTTGTGGGCGACCTCCTCTGCACCTGATTTGGGAGCCGACCAATGGACCCGTTTGCAAGTCGCAGCTGGATTGAGCACGGTGGCCATGGCTCGGATGCAATCGCATCCACTTGATCCCGATAGCGTCAAAGCCATGCAAGATGCCGCCTCTGAATTGCAAGACGCCTGGTTGGCATTGATTCATCCCGATGTCTATTACGTGAGCGTCCCCGAGCCCCTTAAACAGCGCTGGCTTGAATTGGATGTGTTGGTGCAACCTGAAGTGCAGCGTTACAACGCTGCGATAGAAGACTACAACCAAGCCATTGCCCAGTACCCTGCAGCTTTGTTGGCCAAGATTTTTCAGTTTCATCCAGCGACTATTTTGTGATGCACTCGCCAAGCGACGCTGCAAGTTTGGCCCCGCCGCTTTGGCAACAATTGCAAGCTTGTGCGCAAGCACTTCAAGCGGTGCTGCAAGGTCGCAATCACAGTCAAGCTTTGACCAAAGTAGACCCGCGTTTGCGTCCAGCTGCACAAGCTTTGTTGTTTGCGGTGTTGCGTCAATGGGGCCGCACCTTGGCCGTGAAAAAACATTTGGTTCAAAGACAACCCAGCGCTGAGGCCAACGCACTCCTTTGCGTGGGAGTGGCCTTGGCACTGCACCCAGACCAGGCCATGTACCCTGCACACACGCTGGTGAGCCAATTGGTGGAAGCCGCCAAACGCAACCCAGCCACCAAGGCCCAAGCCGCCTTCATCAATGCCTGTGTGCGGCGCTTTTTGCGCGAACGCGAAGCCTTGATGGCGCAAACCAACAGCCTGCCCAGCGCCCAATGGAATGCGCCTGAATGGTGGATTCAAGCGATGCGCCAAGACCATCCTGAAGATTGGTCATCTATTCTGAAGGCGAGTTTGCAAGCCGCACCCATGGCGGTGCGGGTCAACACCCGCTTGATCAGCCGCGATGCTTTGCAAAGCCAATGGCGTGCACAAGGTATTGACACCGATACATCAGGTGAAGTGGGCTTGGTGTTGCACCAAGCGCGAGGCGTACACAGTCTGCCTGGTTTCGAGGAAGGCTGGTGGTCGGTACAAGACTTGGGCGCGCAGTTGGCCGCACCCACCTTGCTTCAGGGCTTGCAAGCGGCGTCAGGGCAACGCTTACGGGTGCTGGATGCGTGTGCTGCACCGGGTGGCAAAACCGCGCATTTGTTGGAAATGGCCGATGTCGATGTCTTGGCTCTGGACATTGACGCACAGCGTTGCCAGCGCATTGAAGAGAACTTGAATCGCTTGCAGTTGAAAGCCAAAGTGCGTGCTGCCGATGCTGCCCAACCGAGCAACTGGTGGGATGGCCAAGCCTTTGATGCCATCTTGCTGGATGCACCATGTACCGCTTCTGGCATTGTGCGGCGGCATCCGGATATTCCTTGGCTGCGCAGGGCCAGTGACCTGGCCGGACTGGCACAGCAGCAACAAGCCTTGTTGCATGCCTTGTGGCCCCTGCTCAAGCCCGGAGGTCGGTTGCTTTATTGCACCTGTTCACTGTTTGTCAAAGAGGGGCAAGGTCAAATTGATTCGTTTCTTGGAAACAACACTCAGGCCCGATTGCTTCCCTCTGCAGGTCAATTAAAGCCCACCCAAAGCACAAACACTGCTTCGGTCTTGGACAATGGTCTGCGTGACCATGATGGATTCTTTTATGCCCTGCTTGAACACCGCCTCGATGCCTAGGCGCGGCTGTGATCGCTTAGCGCGCTACCTGCGGCAGACCTTGCTCTTCTTGGGCTTGGCCCTGAGCATTGGCTATGTGCATGCGCAATCCAGCGCTGTGCAATGGACCGAGTTTCAAATCGAGCGAGGCGAGGACGGGCTGTACCTGAATGCGGCCCTGGCTTTTGAGTTGCCTGGTAGCTTGGAAGATGCCCTGACCCGGGGCATGCCAGTGAATTTTGTATTGCAAGCCACGGTTTTGCGTGAGCGCTGGTATTGGTATGACAAACGCATCAGCCAAACTGAACGGCATATTCGGCTGAGTTATCAGCCGTTGTCACGCCGCTGGCGGGTGATGCAATCCGCACAACCGATTCAGTCCAGTGGCTTGGGCGTGTCACTGGGTAGCAGTTACGACAGCTTGAAAGATGCATTGCAAGCGATTCAAAAAATCAACCGTTGGAAGATGGCTGAACTCAGCGTGCTCAATACAGATGCCAAGCAAAAGTTGGACATTCAATTCAATCTCGATTTGAGTCAACTCCCGCAAGCCTTGCAGTTTGGCAATTTAGTCACCAACGATTGGGCGCTCGAGCTGCGCCAATCACAGCGCTTGGATGACTTGGGCAAATGATGCAAACAACGGCGACGGCATTGCGTCACCGCAGTTGGTTGCTGGGGGTGGTGTTGACCATTCTCATGTCCTTGGCTCTGGTGCTGCTGTTTTTACTCACCCAAGCAACCCAACGCTGGGATGTTTACGAGCAAAACTACAGCCTGCTGTTTGGTTTGAACACAGTGTTTGCCGGCTTGTTGTTGTTGGTGATCACTTGGTTTGCGTGGCGACTGATCAGCCGTTTGCGTCAAGGTAAATTTGGCAGCCGATTGCTTGTCAAGCTGGCTGCTATTTTTGGCTTGGTGGGTATCTTGCCGGGCCTATTGATTTACGGTGTGTCTTACCAATTCGTCACCCGTTCCATCGAGGTATGGTTTGATACCAAGGTGGAGGTGGCACTGGATGCAGGTCTGAACTTGAGTCGATCGACGCTGGAGAGTTTGGCCAATGAGTTAACCGCCAGCGTTCGCAGCGCAAGCGCAGGTTTGCGGGGTGAATCTGACAGCAACATGCCGATCGCGCTGGAAAAGGTGCGCGAGCAACTTGACGCCAACGAAGTCACACTATGGCGCAGCAATGGCACCGTGGTGGCGACGGTTGGCGAAGCCAGATACCAGTTGCAGCCAGAACGTCCCAGTGCCTCGGATTGGCGACAAGTGCGACAACAAGGTGTCAGTTGGCGCAGTGAGGGTTTGGATGACAACAGTCCCGGCATGGTGCCGCGCATGACTGTGTTGTTGAAGATGCCTGGTACAGGCTTTCAACTTGATGAACAGCAACAGGTTTTGCAAGTCGTCAAAAAACTACCGCCTGTTTTGGTGGCCAACGCCTTGGCGGTGTTGGAGGCCAACCGGGAATATCAAGAGCGTGCCTTGGCTCGCAACGGCTTGCAACGCATGTACATTGGCACCCTCACTTTGGCCTTGTTTTTGGCGGTGTTTGGCGCGGTGTTGTTGGCCGTTTTACTGGGCAATCAATTGGCCAAACCCTTGCTGGTGTTGGCCGAGGGTGTTCGCGATGTGGCAGCAGGGGACTTGCGGCCTAAACCTTTTTTGCAAGGCAAAGACGAACTGGACGGTCTGACGAGGTCCTTTGCCGACATGACCCAGCAACTTTCGGATGCTCGCAATTCAGTCGAGCGCAGCATGGCGCAAGTGGATTTGGCACGCAGCCATTTGCAAACCATGTTGGACAACCTGACCGCGGGTGTGATTTTGTTGAATCGAGATGGCGAGATCTTGTCCATCAACCCCGGAGCGACGCGCATTTTGCAAATCCCCATGGCCGCGCATGTGGGCAAACCCTTGCAAGCGGTGGAAGGCTTGGAGGTGTTCGGTCACCAAGTGATGGAGCAGTTTGCCGAGTTTGTGGGTGAGCATCAGCAACACAGTCTGGACCACTGGCAGCAATCCTTTGAATTGGACGCGACCCTGCCGCGTGACCGAGCCAACGACTTTGCTGCGCAAACGGTGAGCCACACCACCTTGGTGGCTCGAGGTGCCTTGCTGCCACAAGGCGATTGGCTGCTGGTCTTTGATGACATCTCCGAAATTGTCTCTGCACAGCGCACCCAAGCTTGGGCCGAGGTGGCCAGACGCTTGGCCCATGAAATCAAGAATCCGCTCACACCCATCCAGCTTTCGGCCGAACGCTTGGCCATGAAGCTGCAGGGTAAGCTGGATGCCGCTGATCAAACCCTGGTCACCAAATCCGTGAAAACCATCGTTGACCAAGTAGATGCTTTGCAGCGATTGGTGAATGAATTCCGTGACTTTGGCCGCTTGCCACAAGCGCGTTTGCAAGCGCTGGATATGAATGAGATGTTGGGGGAGATGATGCCCTTGTACGATAACGTGAATGCGGTGGTGCCAGTGCGTTGGCAATTGCAAGAAGGCTTGCCACCCATCCTGGGGGATGCCGCTCAGTTGCGCCAGGTGGTGCACAACCTGATTCAAAACGCGCAAGATGCTTGTGCACAATCGCCTAGAGCCCAAGTGGAAGTGCGCACTGAAATGCGGCCACAATCACAAAGAGTGCGATTGAGTGTTCACGACAATGGCAGCGGCTTCAGTGAAGCTGTTTTGCAGCGGGCATTTGAACCTTACGTCACCACCAAAGCCAGCGGGACGGGTTTGGGCTTGGCCGTGGTGAAGAAAATTGCTGATGAGCACCATGCACGTATCGAGCTCAAAAACAAACTTCAAGATGAGCTGGTCACTGGTGCGCAAGTATCGTTATCATTTCGACTGGCAGATTCCCAACTCAACCTGAACTGAACGCAACATGGCAACAATTTTGGTGGTCGATGACGAGCTTGGCATTCGGGACCTTTTATTCGAGATTTTGAACGACGAAGGTCACCAGGTTGAATTGGCTGAAAACGCGTCGCAAGCCCGAGCGGCCCGCTTGGAAGCCCGGCCCGATTTGGTGTTGCTCGACATCTGGATGCCCGACACCGATGGCGTGACTTTGCTCAAAGAATGGGCAGGTGCAGGCTTGCTCAATATGCCGGTCATCATGATGAGTGGCCACGCCACCATCGATACCGCTGTGGAAGCCACCCGCATTGGCGCTTTGGCATTCTTGGAAAAACCAATCACCCTGCAAAAGTTGTTGAAAGCCGTCGAGCAAGGTTTGAGTCGAAAAGCGCCCCAGGCTGCACCCTCCAAGCCCTTGCCAGCTGCATCACCTGCAGCCATCTACAGCACCATGAGCAACAGTCTCATGCCGCTGTCCATGCCGACCGCGACACCTGCTGCTGGTCACCAAGCGGTGCAAAGCTTTGACCTCAATGGGCCACTGCGGGAAGCCCGCGACAGTTTTGAAAAAGCCTATTTTGAATTTCACTTGGCGCAGGAAGCTGGGTCGATGACCCGCGTGGCTGAAAAAACCGGCCTTGAACGCACCCACCTCTACCGCAAGCTCAAGCAGCTGGGTGTGGATTTGTCGCGAGGCAAACGCGGCAGCGCTTAAGCTTGTTTGTCGTCTTGCGACAAACGAGCCACCACGTCATACAGCTTCAAACGGCGCATGACGGCTGTGAACAACACTGCCCCGAGTACCGCACCAGTCAGGTCACCGATGACCATGATGGGCAATTGGTCTGGCGACAAAAATTGGTAGGGTTGGTTGTAGCTCCAAGCGACATGATGCAACAAGGCATTGAGCAAGGCATACAGCAGACACATTTGCACCAAGTCGCTGAGTCGGCTGATTTGAAGTGCGCGTTCTTTCATCAAGCGAAACAAGCCCAAGGCCAACACTGGCCCAAGGGCTGAAGCCAAAGAATTGGTGATGTTGTGCAACAGCTTGTCATCGAAATCATTGCTCAACAACAAACTGCCCAAGAAAATGGTGGAAAAGCCCCAAACGGGCCCCAATACCAACACATAGGCCACCCGCAAAAACGCTGGCAGATAGACCCAGCTGATGTTCACGGAGAGTTCAAACTGTTGAAACACCCAGCCGTTGAACAGATGCGCCCCAGCAAACAAGGGGACGCAAAAGGCCAGCAGCAGTATTTTTTCTTGGGTCAGGGACAGTCGCACGCTTACTCTCAAAAACTTGCAAAACGACTGCAGTGTACACAGCGCCATCAGTACGATGACATGCATCAAAGCCCTCCTAGAATGAGGTCATGAATGACAATCTCTTCGTGGCAATGCAACATGTACTCCCTAAGCAAGCGCTCACCGTTTTTGCAGGTTGGGTGGCCCACTGGCGGGGAGGGCGCATCACGCAAGCCATCATCGAGTGGTTCGTTGGCAAGTACCAAGTGAACATGGGCGAGGCGGCCGACCCCGACATCCGCAATTACGCTTGCTTCAACGATTTTTTCACCCGCGCATTGAAGCCTGGCGCCAGACCGCTGGCAGATGCACCATTTGTGTGCCCCGTGGATGGGGCCATCAGCCAGTTTGGGCGCATCGAGGGCGGCCAAGTGTTCCAAGCCAAAGGCCACAGCTACAGCACCCAGGCTTTGGTGGGTGGCGATGCGGCCTTGGCGGCGCAGTTTCAAGACGGTGCTTTTGCCACCATTTACTTGAGCCCCAAGGACTACCACCGCATCCACATGCCCAGCGCAGGGCGCTTGCGCCGCATGATCCATGTGCCTGGCGAATTGTTTTCAGTCAACCCAGCAACCGCGCGTGGTGTGCCGGGTTTGTTTGCCCGCAATGAGCGCGTGGTGTGTGTGTTCGACATGCCTGCAGTAGAAGGCTTAGCTCCCAAGCAGTTTGCATTGGTCTTGGTAGGGGCCACCATCGTGGGCAGCATGGCCACGGTCTGGCATGGCTTGGTGAACCCACCACGCAGCGGAAAACTGCGTGAATGGACCTATGACACGCAAGACCTGCATTTCAAACAAGGTGACGAGATGGGCCGCTTTTTGCTCGGCTCTACGGTGGTGCTGCTGTGGCCCCCCCATACCATTCAACTGAACACTGCTTGGCAAGCAGAGCAGCCCGTGCGCTTGGGTGAGCGCATGGGCGACTGACTTACATGTTGCGCCGGTACTGACCACCCACCTCGAACAGCGCGTTGGTGATTTGACCCAGTGAGCAATGGCGCACCGCGTCCATCAGCACCTCGAACACATTCGCGTTGTCCAATACGGCTTGTTGCAAGCGGGCGATTTGGGCTTTGGCTTGCACGCTGTGCTGGGTGTGGAAGTCGTTCAGGCGCTTGAGTTGGCTTTGCTTTTCTTCGTCGGTTGAGCGGGCCAGCTCGATTTTTTGCGGTGTCTCGTTGGCATGCGGGGACTTGAAAGTATTCACGCCAATGATGGGCAGCTCACCGGTGTGCTTGAGCATTTCATAGTGCATGGATTCATCTTGGATCTTGCCGCGCTGGTAGCCGGTTTCCATGGCACCCAACACGCCACCGCGCTCGGCAATCGCCACAAACTCGGACAGCACGGCTTCTTCCACCAACTGCGTGAGCTCTTCAATGATGAACGCGCCTTGTGATGGGTTTTCGTTTTTCGCCAACCCCCACTCGCGGTTGATGATGAGTTGAATCGCCATGGCGCGGCGCACCGAGTCTTCGGTGGGGGTGGTGATGGCTTCGTCAAACGCGTTGGTGTGCAAGCTGTTGCAGTTGTCGTAGATGGCAATCAGCGCTTGCAGCGTGGTGCGGATGTCGTTGAACTGAATCTCTTGGGCGTGCAAGGAGCGACCCGAGGTTTGGATGTGGTATTTCAGTTTTTGACTGCGTTCGTTCGCGCCGTACTTCTCTTTCATGGTGACCGCCCAGATGCGACGCGCCACGCGGCCCATCACGGTGTACTCGGGGTCCATGCCGTTGCTGAAGAAGAAGCTCAGGTTGGGCGCGAAGTCGTCAATGTGCATGCCACGTGCCAAATAGGCTTCCACAAAGGTGAAGCCATTGGAGAGCGTGAAGGCGAGTTGAGAAATCGGGTTGGCACCGGCTTCAGCGATGTGATAGCCGCTGATGGACACGCTGTAGAAATTGCGCACCTGGTGTTGCACGAAGTATTGGGCGATGTCGCCCATCACCTTGAGCGAAAACTCGGTGCTGAACAAACAGGTGTTTTGCCCTTGGTCTTCTTTCAAGATATCGGCTTGCACTGTGCCGCGCACGTTTTGCATCACCCAGGCGCGAATCTCAGCGCGTTCGGTGTCGTTCGGCGCACGGCCTTTGTCGGCTTCAAACTTGGCCAGTTGCTGGTCGATGGCGGTGTTCATGAACATCGCCAAGATGGTGGGTGCCGGGCCGTTGATGGTCATCGAAACGCTGGT
Organism: Limnohabitans simekii (SeqCode); assembly: GCF_965234735.1. Lineage (GTDB taxonomy): Bacteria > Pseudomonadota > Gammaproteobacteria > Burkholderiales > Burkholderiaceae_C > Limnohabitans > Limnohabitans simekii. Next base: position 195,578 of record NZ_OZ248542.1, read on the forward strand.
GGACGGCGAACACAAATCAAAGCCGTCGTACAACACCTTCATGTCGTCCAGGGTGGCAATGCTCACGCCAGAATTGCCCACCTTGCCGTAAATGTCGGGGCGCGGGTCGGGGTCGTTGCCATACAAGGTGACCGAGTCGAACGCGGTGCTCAAGCGCTTGGCAGGCATGCCCTCGCTCAAAAGTTTGAAGCGGCGGTTGGTGCGAAACGCATCGCCTTCACCGGCAAACATGCGGGTCGGGTCTTCGTTCTCGCGTTTGAACGCAAAGGTCCCAGCGGTGTAGGGGTAGCGGCCCGGCACGTTGTCCAGCATCAGCCATTGCAAGATGTCGCCATGGTCATGAAAGGTGGGCATGGCCACTTTGCGCACCGGTGTGCCGCTCAAAGATTTGGTCACCAACGCGGTGCGGATTTCTTTGTCGCGCACTTTCACCACCAACTCGTCACCGGCATAGTCTTGTTGCAGTTGGGGCCAGTCGGTCAGCAGGGCACGGGCATCGGCGTCGAGGCGCTGCTCGCGTTCGGTGGCCAAACCCAGTGTGGCTTCCGAGGCGCGGGGGCGGCCTTTCACATCCACCGCCAACATAGCCGAGGCGGCTTTGAGTTGCTGCACTTCACGCGCCAACTGAGCTTGTTTGGCAGCACGTTGTTTGTAGCCGCGCACCGTGTCGCTGATCTCGGCCAAGTAGCGGCTGCGGGCCGGCGGCACGATGGGCGTTTGGTGCGAGCTGTGGCGCACCTTCACCATTGGCAAGCGGCCTGCTTGCAACTTCAAGCCGCGCTCTTGCAAACGCGGTTTCATCGCTTGGAACAAAGCGGTGACGCCGTCGTCGTTGAAGTGCGCGGCCATGGTGCCAAACACGGGCATTTGTTCGGTGGGCGTGCCCCAGGCTTCGCGGTTGCGCTGCACCTGCTTGGCCACATCGCGCAGCGCATCTGCCGCACCTTTGCGGTCGAACTTGTTGATGGCCACAAACTCGGCAAAGTCGAGCATGTCGATTTTTTCCAGCTGGCTGGCTGCGCCAAACTCGGGCGTCATCACGTACAGCGGGATGTCCACGTGCGGCACGATGGCGGCATCGCCTTGGCCAATGCCCGAGGTTTCGACGATGACCAGGTCAAAGCCAGCGCATTTGGCGGCGGCGATGACGTCGGGCAAAGCGGCGCTGATTTCGCTGCCAAATTCGCGCGTGGCCAAGCTGCGCATGAAGACACGTTGGCTTGGCAAACTGGGGTCAGAGCCCGAGTTTTGCTGCGCAAAATCGGGATCTGACCCCACCTTGCCGAGGTTTGGCTTCGCATCACGCTGCGCAGAATCGGGGTCTGACCCCAATGTGCTGGCGGCCAGTTTGCGCCAAGGTGAGATGGCGTTCATGCGGATGCGGTCGCCCAGCAAAGCGCCGCCGCTTTTGCGGCGCGACGGGTCGATGGAAATCACGGCGATGCGCAGTTGGTCGTCTTGGTCCAAGCGGATGCGGCGAATCAATTCGTCGGTGAGCGAGGACTTGCCCGCGCCGCCGGTGCCGGTGATGCCCACCACCGGGACGTTCAAGCCTGCGGCTTGGTGTCGAATTTCAGTGCGCAGCGTGTCCAAAGCAGCGTTGACGCCGGGGGCTTGGTTTTCCAAAGCAGTGATGAGTTGCGCCAACGAGCGCCAATGGGTTTCGCCGTGGCCTTGAATCGCTGCAAGGGCAGTGGGGGCATGGCCGCACAAGTCTTGGTCGCAGCGCATGATCATTTCACCAATCATGCCTTGCAGGCCCATGCGTTGGCCGTCTTGCGGGCTGTAAATGCGGGTCACGCCATAGGCGTGCAATTCGGCAATTTCATCGGGCACGATGACTCCGCCGCCGCCGCCAAACACCTGGATGTGTGCGCCGCCGCGCTGGCGCAGCAGGTCCACCATGTACTTGAAGTACTCCACATGGCCGCCTTGGTAAGAGCTGATGGCGATGCCTTGCACATCCTCTTGCAACGCAGCAGTGACCACCTCGTCCACCGACCGGTTGTGCCCCAGGTGAATCACCTCGGCGCCCATGCCTTGCAAGATGCGCCGCATGATGTTGATGGCCGCATCATGCCCATCGAACAACGAAGCTGCGGTGACAAAGCGCACTTTGTGCTTGGGGCGGTAGTTGGCCAGGGCCTGGAATTCGACGGACAAATCGGTCATGGTGAGAGCGGGGCAAACCGCAAAAAAGCAGAATGGACGTGGGTTACAGCCGAGTAGCCCAGCGGCTTAAATTGACGTAACGTCAATCATAGCGGGGTTTGGGTATGGGCTGGAAGGTTGGCCGCGCTGATATAGACATTGGTGTCAATAACGATATAAGCCGAGTCAATTGTGATTGATCATTTGCATGACCTGTTTGTCGGTCAAGCCTTCTTCAGCCGCTTGGTTACTCATGCTGGCCAGTTGTTGTTGCAGCGCGTACTGAGCAGCCTCCCCCCGAAGCGCTTGGTTTTGGCTGATGAGTTTGGCAGCTTCAAGCGGAACCGTTTGTTGGTGCTGGATGTAGTCCTCGTAGGACATGACCACAGCCACCGGCCGACCGCGTCGGGTCACCGTCACGGGTTGTCGCTGTGAGGCGTCGATGAGTGCACCAAATTGATTCTGTGCATCAAGAGAGGTCATGGTGATCATGTGGAAATCTCCAAACAAGTGTTACAGCCATATTAGCTGTTTTGGCTGTTTGGTCAAGGCGGTTCACAACGCAGGCTAAGGCAGATGGAAGAGGTCTGGAGGAGTGCCACCTTCAAAAAGTTTGTTCTTTAAGTCCAAATAAATGATGCCAGTCGCGTTCTTGGGGTGCTGAATCCTTGAATACAGGCTCCAGGTCTGCCCAAACATGCTTGTCTTCCGCGCTCAAAGGTGGGTGGGTTTTCAAGATCTCACGCAGGGTGCGTGGTTAATGCGTTGATAAATGCTTCGGGTCAGTCACTGGAGTTGACCCTGTAACTCAGTACCACCGGCAGTTTTAATTTGCCGATCGTTTCTCTCGAAACGTCTGTGGCGGCAAATATCCCAATGCGCTGTGCGGGTGGTAAGAATTGTAGTCATCGAACGTTGCGGTTTCAATGGCATTAACACCATCCAAACAAGATGGATTCTTTGCGTTTGGTGAAAGAACCAATTAATGATGAAGCTAAACCTCTTTGAGCAAAGTAATAGTCAGCTCAAAGAGGTTTTAAAAGAAACAATAAAAAATAGAATATTTTGGTTGCAGGTTCTACGTCAAGCGAAATTTAATTTGTAGTTCAGCCTGTGTGGCATGTGCAAATTTCGTCAAAGTACGCATAGAAGGCATGGACTTTCCACTTTCCAATCGGGCAATGGTGGACTGTGATGTGCCCATCTTGATCGCCAACTCGCCTTGTGAAAGGCCGCGCTTGATACGCGTTTCAATCAATTGTTGGGCCAATTCAAATTCAGCTCGAGTGGATTCATAGGCTGTTTTATAGCCTGGTGTTTTCATCCATTCATGATGCAATCTAGAAATTTTGGTCATATCAATTCAGCTTTCTTTGCGCGCCGCAAGGCAGTTTGTAAAGCGAGTGTTGGAGTTTCTTGGGTTTTTTTGATGAATACATGGAGCACCACCACGCGTTTTTCCTTCACGATGACATATATCCCCCTGGCAATACCATCTCGACCGCTGACTCGAATTTCCCAAAACTTGTTGTTCAAACTTTTGATGTGTGGCATGCCAACTTGAAAAGGTCCAAATTCATGAATGAGCTGGCTGATACGAACAAACCTAACGCGCATATCTTGCGGTAGCGCATTCAACTCGCCATCAACAACTTCATTCAAAGTTTCAACAGACCAAATAGACATTTAAAATATACCAAAAAAAAGATATGTTGGGTTGCTTTTTCATCTGAAGCATTGAACAACTTTGTGGGAAGAAGATTCAATATTGGGGTGTTGAACCACCCATAATTTCAGCCACAAACTGATTGTCAAAATATTGATTTATTTGAAACTCTGGGATTTGCCCTCAGTGGAATGTGATTTAAGAACCCCGCTAAGCTTCACTCTTCTGCAACCCCCCACCCACTAGGAACCCCACATGGCCATCTCATGGTTAACCGCGCTCAAAGTCGTCCCTTGGGAAAAGGTGTTGGAGCACGCACCTGGGGTGCTGGACAAGGCGCGGGGCTTCATCGACAAACGCCGCCAAACCACAGCGGAACCGCCTACAGAGTTGGCGCAGTTGGCACAGGCCCAGCAGCAAATGGCGCAGGCGCTGGCCGAGTTGGCCGAACAAAACGCCGCTTTGATTGCGGCTGTCACGCGCTTGAAGCGGCAACTGCGTTGGTTGGCGTTGGCGTTGGTGCTGGCCTCGAGTGCTTTTGTGGCGGTCGTGGTGTTGGGGGTGGGCTAGTTCAATCCGTCACAAATTGATCGGGATTCTTGCCTCTGAAGGGCGCATAAAAAGCCTTGATTTGCGCCATGTCCGATGCCAAGTCGCCTGTGGGCATGAAGGCAGGGCCCAAGCCGCTCTTCTTTTCTGCAAAGTCCATGTAACCCAAAATGATCGGCACACGGGCCCCCAAGGCGATGTAATAAAAACCGGTTTTCCAATGCCTCGATTGACTGCGCGTGCCCTCGGGCGGCACCACCAAATGCAAATCCCGCTGGGCGTTTTGCAGGGTTTGCACAGACGCTTCCACCAAATTGGTCGACTGTGAGCGGTTGACAGCAATACCGCCCAGCCACAGCATCAGGTGGCGAAAAGGAAACCGGAACAGTTGCTGTTTGCCCATCCACTGGATGTTCAGGTTCATGGCAAAGGCCACCATCAAGGTATAGGGGAAGTCCCAGTTGCTGGTGTGTGGCGCCGCAATCACCACGCTTTTGGGGGTGTTGGTCGGCATCGCGCCCGTCAGGGTCCAGCCCAGCAGCCGCAAGGTGTGTCGAGATAACCAGCGCAGCATGGGGCTGAGCACAGGCGTGGTGAAGATGGTGATGCGCATACGACTGCTGAAAAAATAATGCGCCGACCATACCACCTGCATGCAGGTGATTTAGCCTTGGCTCATCACCTTGACGCGTATCTGGTGCACCGGGTGTCCTTGGGCCCGTAAATGGGCGCTGATGACAGGCAAGAGTTGCCGCAACTTGGCACCTGCTGCATTGTGCTGAACCAACAAGCACCAACCGTCTTGGTCGATCGGCCCCGCCTTGATTTGGGCGCCCAGACCAGGGGGCAACACAGACTGGATGCTGCTCAGGTAATGTGCAGACTGCTTTTGCAACTGCAACAAGCCAGCCAAAGAGCCGGATTGCTCAATGGCCGTCATGACGGGGGTGCCTGAAGGGGGATTGAACACGGGGCGGGACATGGGGAATTATGGACCTGGTGGCCGGTTAAAATCGCCGGCTTCGACAAAGGAATGTGTGCCCTTTGGCCTGCCCCCCGGCAGTGCATGGGCGCATCGCTTGCATGGCCTTCAATCTATTGACCCACATTTTTGGCAGCCGCAATGATCGGTTGCTTAAACAATACCGCAAAACCGTAGAGCGCATCAACGCGCTGGAGAACGGCTTGTCCGCTTTGACGGATGAGGCTTTGCAAGCCAAAACCAACGAGTTCAAGCAGCGTTTTCTGAACGGCGAAACTCTGGACAATTTGCTGCCCGAGGCTTTTGCAGTTGTCCGCGAAGGCTCTAAGCGCGTCATGAAGATGCGCCACTTTGACGTTCAAATGGTGGGCGGGATCGCTTTGCACCAAGGCAAGATTGCCGAGATGCGCACTGGCGAGGGCAAAACCCTGACCGCCACGTTGGCGGTCTACCTCAATGCCTTGAGCGGCAAAGGCGTGCATGTGGTCACGGTCAACGACTACTTGGCCAACCGAGACGCCCAATGGATGGGTCGGCTCTACAACTTCTTGGGTCTGAGCGTGGGTGTCAATTTGTCGCAACTGTCCCGCGAAGAAAAACAAGCGGCTTACCAGTCGGACATCACCTACGGCACCAACAACGAATACGGCTTTGACTACCTGCGTGACAACATGGTGTATGAAGCCAACGAACGGGTGCAACGTGTGTTGAATTACGCCATCGTTGACGAGGTGGACTCCATCTTGATCGACGAGGCTCGCACGCCGCTGATCATCAGTGGACAAGCCGAAGACCACACCGAGACCTATTTGGCGATGAACAAAGTGGTGCCGCACCTGACCCGCCAAGAAGGCGAAATGGACTTGCGCACCGGGGAAGGCGTCATCACCCCCGGCGACTTCACGCTGGATGAAAAATCCCATCAGGTCTACCTGACCGAGTTGGGTCATGAGAAAGCCGAAAAAATCTTGGCTGAATTGGGCTTGTTGCCCGCTGGCGCCTCTCTTTATGACCCGTCCCACATCGGCTTGGTGCACCACCTGTATGCCGCTTTGCGCGCGCAACACCTCTACCACTTGGACCAGCACTATGTGAACCAAGCAGGCGAGATTGTCATCGTCGACGAGTTCACGGGCCGCTTGATGTCAGGCAGACGTTGGAGCGATGGTCTGCACCAAGCGGTGGAGGCCAAGGAGGGCGTGGCCATCCAAGCCGAAAACCAAACCATGGCGTCCATCACATTTCAAAACTACTTCCGCTTGTATGAGAAGCTGAGTGGCATGACTGGAACCGCCGACACCGAGGCCTACGAGTTCCAAGAAATTTACGGTTTGGAAACCGTGCTGGTTCCGCCCAACAAACCGAGCAAGCGCTCTGACCAACTCGACCGGGTTTACAAAACTGCTGACGAAAAATACAAAGCTGCCATCGACGACATCCGCGAATGTCACGAACGCGGTCAGCCGGTGTTGGTGGGTACCACCTCCATCGAGTTGTCGGAGCTGTTGGCCGAGATGCTCACCAAGGCAGGCTTGCCGCACCAGGTTCTCAATGCCAAACAGCATGCGCGTGAAGCGGACATCGTGGCACAAGCGGGTAGCGCCAAAGCCATCACCATCGCCACCAACATGGCCGGTCGTGGAACGGACATCGTGTTGGGCGGTAATGTCGAAAAAAGCATTGCTGCCGTAGAAGCCGACGAGTCCATCAGTGACGATGACAAGCAAGCGCAAATCGCCGCATTGCGCACCCAATGGACGAAAGACCACGAATTCGTGAAGTCGGTGGGTGGTTTGCGCATCATCGCCACCGAGCGCCATGAGTCGCGCCGTATTGACAATCAATTGCGCGGTCGTTCGGGTCGTCAAGGCGACCCCGGGTCGTCACGTTTTTATCTGAGCTTGGACGATTCGCTGATGCGTATTTTTGCGGGCGAGCGGGTCAAAGCCATCATGGACCGCTTGAAGATGCCTGAAGGCGAAGCCATCGAAGCGGGCATGGTCACACGCAGCATCGAAAGTGCCCAGCGCAAAGTGGAGTCGCGCAATTTCGATATCCGCAAGCAATTGCTGGAATACGATGATGTGTCCAACGATCAGCGCAAAGTCATTTACCAGCAGCGCAATGACATCTTGGACGCTACAGATTTGACGACCCAAATTGCCAGCTTGCGCGAGGGTTGCTTCACCGACTTGGTGCGCCAGTTTGTGCCCCCAGAATCGGTGGAAGAACAGTGGGACATTCCGGGACTTCAAGCAGTTCTTGAAAACGAATGGCACTTGAATATTGAACTCAACAGCATGGTTCAAGAAGCGAAAGCCATCACTGACGAAGATATCGTGAACACGGTCGTCGAGGCTGCACATGTGCATTTCGAAGCCAAGATCAACCTGGTGGGCGCAGAGCAATTCAAGCCTTTCATGCGCGCGGTCTTGCTGCAAAACATTGACAGCCATTGGCGCGAGCATTTGTCTTCACTTGACTATTTGCGCCAAGGCATTCATTTGCGCGGCTATGCGCAAAAGCAACCCAAGCAAGAGTACAAGCGCGAAGCTTTTGAGCTGTTCGGTCAACTGCTGGACATGGTGAAAAATGAAGTCACCCGCGTGTTGATGACGGTTCAAATCGACAACACCTCGCAAGTGGCGCAAGCCGCCCAAGCCATTGAAGCGCGGGCCGAGGCCATCAGCAACCTGACCTACACCGCACCAGACGAAACCGGGCAACCGCAAGTGCTGGGACAACAGGTCCTGCAGGAACAGGTGCCCGTTGTCGGCCGCAATGAGCCTTGCCCCTGTGGCAGCGGTAAAAAATACAAACATTGCCACGGCAAGCTGGCCTGAGCATGGCGGTTCATTTGCACGTGGCCCCGCCACAAGACTTGCATCCTGTTGCCGGGGTGCGCATTGGCATCACCGAAGCCGGTGTGCGCAAAGCCAACCGCAAAGACCTCACGGTGTTTGAACTCGCAGAGGGCACCGCAGTGGGTGCGGTGTTCACACAAAACCGGTTTTGTGCAGCACCCGTGCAAATTTGCCGCCAACACTTGGCCGCTGGCCAGGGCATTCGCGCCTTGGTCATCAACACAGGGGTGGCCAATGCAGGCACGGGAGCGTCGGGCTTGCAACATGCCAATGCAGTGTGTGCGGCGGTGGCCACCCAAATGAACATCAGCCCCTCACAGGTCTTGCCGTTTTCCACTGGCGTCATCATGGAGCCGCTGCCCTATCAACGCATCATTGATGGCTTGCCACAGGCCATGGCGGCCGCGCAAACCGACAACTGGTCTTTGGCTTCACAAGCCATCATGACCACCGACACTTTGCCCAAAGCGGTCAGTCGGCAGGTGCAAATCGATGGGAAAACCATCACCGTCACGGGCATCTCTAAAGGCGCAGGCATGATCCGCCCCAACATGGCCACCATGCTGGGCTTCATGGCCACGGATGCCGCCATTGATGCCTCGCTCATGAATGCCCTGGCCAGTGAATTGGCTGAAGCTTCCTTCAACCGCATCACCATCGACGGCGACACCTCAACCAACGATTCCTTCGTGGTCATGGCCACGGGCCAAGCGGGCAACAGCTTGGTCACGGCTTGGAGCACCGAGGCCGCCCAGCTCCTCAAGCAAACGCTGATGGAGGTGGCGCAATGGTTGGCGCAAGCCATCGTTCGCGATGGCGAAGGAGCCACCAAGTTCATCACGGTGCGGATTGAAGGCGGACGCAGCGCGTCAGAATGCCGACAGGTGGCCTATGCCATCGCCCATTCACCCTTGGTGAAAACTGCGTTCTTCGCCAGCGACCCCAACCTGGGCCGCATCCTGGCTGCGGTCGGTTATGCCGGTGTGGCCGATCTGGACCAAAATCTGATTGATTTGTTTTTAGATGATGTGCATGTGGCCACACAGGGTGGTCGTCATCCTGCTTACAAAGAAGCAGACGGCCAGCGCATCATGAAACAAGACGAGATCACCATCCGTGTGCTGCTGGGGCGCGGCAGCGCCCATGACCAGGTTTGGACCTGTGACCTGAGCCACGAGTACGTCACCATCAACGCCGACTACCGCAGCTGAGCATGGCCATGAACGACGCCTTGGAACGCATGCTGCACCGCGCAGAGGTGCTGATGGCCCGCATTGAAGCGGTGTTGCCGCAACCGCTTCATGCGCCCGATTGGCAAGCCAGTGTGGCGTTTCGCTACCGCAAGCGCAGCAGCGGCCATGGGGTGCTTGAACCTGTGCGCCATATTGGCAGCATGTCTTTGGATGATTTGAAAGAAATCGACCAACAGAAAGAAAAAATCCAGCGCAACACCTTGCAGTTTTTGCAAGGCTTACCGGCCAACAACGTGTTGCTGACAGGCGCACGAGGCACCGGCAAATCGTCCTTGGTGAAGGCTTGTTTGAACAGCTATGCCTCGCAAGGTTTGCGATTGATTGAAGTGGACAAGCAGGACATGGTCGACCTGCCCGACATCATTGATGTGGTGGCGCAGCGCCCCGAAAAATTCATGGTGTTTTGCGACGACCTGAGTTTTGACGAAGGCGAGCCTGGCTACAAAGCGTTGAAATCCATTTTGGATGGCACCGTGGCCGCTGCGTCACCCAATGTGCTGATTTACGCCACCAGCAACCGCCGCCACTTGCTGCCCGAGTACATGAAAGACAACCTGAGCTACACCCACACCGAAGACGGCGAAGTGCATCCTGGTGAAGTGATTGAAGAAAAAATTTCCTTGTCCGAACGTTTTGGTTTGTGGGTGAGTTTCTACCCATTCAGCCAAGACGAGTATTTGCACATCGTCGACCAATGGCTGCAGTCCTTGGGCGTGGCCAAAGACGCCAGCGCGAAAGCCCATCCCGAAGCCCTCATTTGGGCACTTGAGCGCGGCTCGCGCAGTGGCCGTGTGGCCTACCAATTCGCCCGTGACTTTGCTGGACGGCAAGGCCGCTGAAACCATGTCACGCTTGCATGGTCAAGCTGGCGCCCGGGTGGCTGATGGCGATTTACCGCGCGAAGGCGGCGCTGACCGCCCAGTCACGCAGGTGGCTGTGGGCGTGTTGTTCCAAGCCGATGGGCGTTTCTTGCTGACCACCCGCCCGCCCGGCAAAGCCTATGCAGGCCATTGGGAATTTCCAGGCGGAAAAATCGAAGCAGGAGAAAGCCTGGCGCAAGCGTTGACCCGTGAATTGCAAGAAGAGTTGGGCATCACCATTCACAACCCCAGGCCTTGGAAGACCGAGCGCATCGACTACCCGCATGCGCTGGTGGAACTGCAGTTTTGCCAAGTCCACCAATGGACCGGCGAATTGCAAATGAAAGAAGGACAGGATTTTGCTTGGCAGCAGTTGCCGGTCAGTGTGTCACCGGTGCTGCCCGGCACCTTGCCGGTGCTCGAGTGGTTGGCTCAGGCGCAGAGCTCGATTTCAAATTCAGCGTTGCCCACCGACGCTTGAGGTTTGTTGACCCAGGATTGGTGGATCAGACGCACCCACACCATCATGCGGTTACCACTGATTTCAGGCACCAAACCCAAAGCAGGATCGATGAACACCCGCATCATTTGGAAGCGACCTTGCGGCAGGGCTTGTTGAAATTGGCCTTGGGTGGCCATGACGCGTTGTGGTGAACCACTTTCACGGAGCAAGCGCATCAGCAAGCCCACGCTGTCGTTCAAGGCCTTGAGCGGCTCAGACCATTTCAGAATGTCCATGCGTCGTTCGTCAGGATCGCGTTGTTGCCAAGCGTGATAGCCGGGCAAATCAAAAGCGCAGGTGCCCCCTGGTACAGACACCCTGTTGCGCAAGCTGCTGAGAAAATCGCTTTCAGTGACACAGTGACTGATACGCCCACCCACGGTGTTGAAGCCTTGCAGGCAATGGTCGATGCGCGACAGCAAATCATCCAGCACCGCTTCGGACACCGACGGGTTGCCCCGGTAGCTTGTGAACTGTTGCTTGTGGCGCTCAAGTTCTTTCAAGATGTCGGATTTCAAATCGGAGCGGCCACCCACCTCCACAATCTCAAACAAGGTGGTGAGTGCAAAGTGGTGGTCAATCTCGGAGGTGCGCAGCAACAATTGTTCGAACCGACCCAGCAAGTACTCCAGTCGCAAATAAGTGCGGATACGCTCGTTGAATGGGTGTTCGTAAAGAATCACGGACTGCACTGGCCTGCTGGGGGTGGGAACAGCGGAAATGATAACCGCTGAAAAGCCGATTCAAAGCAGGTCCAGAGGCTAATTCTGCAGGTGGATGGCCTGTGCCTGCTGGTGCAAATCAGCCAATTGATCGGTGTTGTTGAAGACCACGATGTCGGCCGCGGCCAAGCGCTGGGCGCGGGAGACTTGGTTGGCCATGATTTGCCGCACCTCCACGGCGGACAGTTGGCTGCGCTTCATCACCCGGGTGACTTGCGTGTCTTCCTCGCAATCGACCACGATGATTTGTTGCAAGGCAGCCAACCAGTGGGCTGACTCCACCAGCAAAGGGATGTCAATGACTACCAATGAATTACCTTTGTCCTTGATGAAAGCTTCCGCTTGCTGGATGGCCGTCAAGATCAGCGGGTGCAGCAAGGTCTGCAGGGCGCGTTTGGCCTGCGCCTGCGTGAACACCAGTTGCCGCATCCTGGGGCGGTCCAAAGCACCCTCTGGGGTGATGAAGTCAGAGCCAAAGTATTGTCGAATGGGCTCGATCGCTGCGCCTTGAGGTGCTGTGAGCGCGTGCGATAGGTCGTCGGCATCGATGAGGGGAAAGCCTCTGTCTTGCAGCAACTTCCCAAGCGTGGATTTGCCGCTGCCAATGCCGCCGGTCAAGCCAATGCGTTTGAATGAGGGGGGTGCCATGGGCACAGTCTATAAGAAGCCCAAGCCCACTAAAGCACCTGCCCGAGCTGAAAGACGGGCAAGTACAAAGCCACCACCAAGCCACCAACCAAGCCGCCCAGCACCACCACCATCAAAGGTTCAATCAACTGCGTCATGCCGTCAATTTGCCACTCCAAGGCTTGCTCATGGTCCTGCGCCGCCTGGGCTAGCAAAGTGGCCAAGGTGCCAGACTCTTCACCGACGGCCACCATTTGAATCAGCAAGTCGTCAAAGACAGATTGCTTTTGGCGGGTCTGCGGCAGCAGCAGATGCACCGACTGCATGGCTGCAGACAAGCTGCTGCCTTGCGTGACCGCATGGCGTATGGACCAGGTGAACAAGCCATAGACACGGTTTGGGCAAGCGCCAGCAGTGACTTCCAAGGCGTCCAGCAAGGGCACACCTGATTGCAGCAAAGTGGCCATGCAACGCGTCCAGATGGCATCATTCGAAGCCCGCATCACTGCGCCAGCCAGCGGCATGCGCAGAAGGCCTATCGCGGCCTGCAATTGCCAAAATTCATTGCGACGGTATGCGCTGCGCAGACCAAGGGCCAGCAACAGCAGCCAGAGCAAGGCCAGCGGTCCAGAATGCAACAGGCCCTCGCTCATTCGAAGCACCACCAGGGTGGCTGCTGGCAATTCGGCCCCAAAGGAAGCAAAGATGTTTTGAAAGACGGGCACCACCCAGATCAAGATCACGGCCGTGACCAGCACGCCAATCAGCAACACCGCCACCGGATAGACCAAGGCCATCTTTACTTTTTGGCGCAACTTGTGTTGCCGTTCCAGGTAGGTGGCCAAGCGGCGCAGCATGCCGTCGAGGTTGCCTGACATTTCACCTGCTGCCACCAACTGGCAGTAGAAATGGTCAAACACTTGTGATTCCCGCAAGGCTTGTTGCAATGACATGCCTTGGGCAATCTGATGCCGCAACTGACGCAGCGTGTGTTGTAAAGGTTCGAAACGCACCCCCTTGGCGACAGTGTCCAAGGATTGCAGCAGAGGCACCCCGGCGCACACCAAGGTGGCCAGTTGTTGAGTGAAGCCGGACAAATGGTGCACCGGTATCTCAGGCATGCGCGGCCCCCGAAACCTCTTCTAACGAGGTATCGCCAGCCGCTACTTTTTGCAAGCCATCCTCGTGCAAACTCAGCACGCCTTCCTTGCTGGCTTGTGCTGCAATCTCCAAGGCAGAGGCTTGCGCCAAGATCAGGTTTTGCATGGCCTCACTGATGGGCATGACCTGGTGAATCCCAATGCGGCCTTTGTAACCCTGTTGGCATTGCGGACAGCCGATGGCCTTGTAGCGTTGCTGCCCAGGCACCAACACTTTGCAATGCGGACACAAACGGCGTACCAAACGCTGCGCACAAATCAAGACCACGCTGCTGGCCAAATTGAAACCTGCAATACCCATGTGGTTCAGGCGGGTGAGGGTGCTGGGGGCATCGTTGGTGTGCAAGGTTGAGAGCACCAAATGCCCGGTTTGTGAGGCTTTGATGGCGATGTCGGCGGTTTCGCTGTCGCGAATTTCGCCCACCATCAAGATGTCAGGGTCTTGCCTGAGCAAAGCCCGCAAGGCTGACGCAAAACTCAAGCCCGCTCGTTCATTCACGTTCACTTGGTTGATGCCAGGCAGCACAATTTCAGAGGGGTCTTCCACGGTGGCGATGTTCACCTCGGGTGTGTTGAGTTGCGCCAAACAGGTGTAGAGCGTTCGTGTTTTGCCTGAACCTGTGGGTCCGGTGATCAGCACCATGCCGTGTGGCCGCTTGATGGCTTCCAGCAAGCGTTGCTGGGACATGGCGGATAAACCCAAAGACCGCATGTCCCAAGCTTGCGCGTGAAAATCCAATACGCGCAACACCACCTTTTCACCATGCAAGGTGGGCAAGGTGCTGACCCGCAGGTCCACCATGCGCGAAGCCATGGCCACCTGCATGCGTCCATCTTGCGGTTGGCGTTTTTCGGCGATGTCCATGCGCGACAAGACCTTGATGCGCGAGACGATACGCTCGCGCAAAGCGGCAGGCGGCGGTGACATTTCTTGCAACAAACCATCGATGCGCAAGCGAATGCGCAACAGGCTTTCATAGGGCTCGAGATGAATGTCAGAGGCTTGCAAGTGCAAGCTTTGTTGCAACAAATGGCTCAGCCAGTCCACGGCTTGCTGGTCTTGTGGGTTGTTGCGCTGCTCTGAGATGGCGGACTTGTTCATGCCTGCCAATGTAGGCCGCCGAAGCCGTTCAAGGGGCAAACCGGACTCACTGAATTTGTGCGTGTGATTCAAAGAAATTTGAATTCATCAAGATTACTTTTCAGTAATGGGTGATTGCCCCAATGACTGCATGCGCTTTACCCGCAAAAATCAATCTATGCTTGATAAAAATATGGAAATTATCGAAACCCTCCATTCAGACTTTGACCCTGAGCTGGTTCTGATTCAAATACAAAAAGACCATCAGGCCTATTGGGTTCATGCTTTGGGCGAAAAGCCGGTTGCTTTTGGTCAGCTCACCCAAGCAACCGAGTACGCACAAGGGAAATTGAAATCTTTTTATAAATAAAGAATTACTTTCTCAATTCTGGTGTCAATAGGCTGCCAAAGATGGACTACCCTCAGCCAGTTGTAAGATCTTCTTTAGAAAATGACTGCAAACCAAACCCCCCTGTTGATGAGGAAATCATGAAGCGCTTGTTGTTGGTGTCAATCTTGTCTATGAATTCCTTGGCCTTTGCGCACTGCGCTGGCCCCGTGCCTTGTGAAATGAAATACGTGGATGTCGCGTTCCTCAAGACCAAGCGCACCGGTGCCGATATTGAAAAGGCCAAAGCCATGCGCGAAGAGGGTGAAAAACTCTTCAAAGAAGGCAAAGAAGATGAAGCACTCAAGTTGCTTCAAGAGGCTAAAAAATTCCTGTTGGATTAAGGAGTTCTCAACATGATGCGTCAATTGCTTAGCTTGTGCTTCGCTGGACTGTGCCTGCTGCCCATGGTGTCCCACGCGGGCGACATGTCTGAATGCGCGAAGATGGAAGACAAAGACAAAAAGCATTTCTGCTTGGCCAGTTATGCGGGCAGTGGCACCTATTGCGACAAAATCGCCAACGGCGAGCGTCGCCGCGAATGCATGTTCAAGGTGGTCAGGCTTCAGCGCGATATCACCTACAAACCCAGCAAAACCAAGCCTGCTGCCGAATAACAAGCCTTAGAAAGCTGCCAAAGCCCTAACCTGCTGACCTGGCACAAGGTTCAGGTTTGACGATTTAAAAGTTGAGACGCCACGTCGCTCAGCGCCTCTTTATAAAGACTGTCCGGCAGTACCCGCAACGCATTCAAGGCCAATTGCGCCTCTGCCGAGGCAGCCTCGCGGGTGGCTTGCATGGCACCGGTTTCCCGCACGATGTGCACGATATCCGCCAAGGCCTCCACGTCGCCTTGCTCAATCGCGTGTTTCACCAAGGCGCACTGCGCGGAGTTGCCGCGTTGCATGGCCACGATGAGGGGCAAGGTGGCCTTGCCTTCGCGCAAGTCGTCGCCCAGGTTTTTGCCCATCAAGGCGGCGTCACCGTCATAGTCCAGCACATCGTCAATCACTTGGAAAGCCGTGCCCAAAGCTTGTCCGTATTGGGCGCAGGCGGTTTCCACAGCCGCTGAACTTTGGGTCAGGACGGCGGGCAATCGGGTGCTGGCTTCAAACAATTTGGCGGTTTTGGAGCGGATGACGCGCAAATAGGCGTCCACATCGAGCGAGGCGTCATGCATGTTCATGAGCTGCATCACCTCGCCCTCGGCAATCACATTGGTGGCCTCGGCCACGATGTCCAGGATGCGCAGGTTTTGGCACTCGACCATCATCTGGAAAGCGCGGGAATACAAAAAATCGCCGACCAAGACGCTGGCGGGATTGCCAAACATGGCGTTGGCCGTGGGGCGGCCTCGGCGCAAATTGGAGTCGTCCACCACATCGTCGTGCAGCAAGGTGGCGGTGTGGATGAATTCAATGACGGCTGCCAGTTTGTGGTGGTCCTTGCCTTTGTAGCCCAAGGCACCGGCCATCAGCAGCAACAACACGGGTCGCAAGCGTTTCCCACCGGCCATGATGATGTGCTCGGCCACCTGGCCCACCAGGGGCACGCCTGAAGACAGGCGGCTGTTGATCAGACCGTCGACCGACAGCATGTCCATGCCGATCAAGCCCGAAAAGGCCTTGGAGGATGAGGAATCTGGGGTGGACAAATTGGTTTCTCTCTCTAGAACCACGAATTATAGGGAGCCAAAAGACTGAATCGGGTTGAAAAGGCCCTGAACCGGTTTGGCGTGCTAAAATGTTCGGCTCTGCTGAAATCCGTTGGCAGAGCAATGAAGAGTCTATCTTTCAGAGGTTCGTATGTACGCAGTCATAAAAACTGGTGGCAAGCAGTATCGCGTGTCAACCGGCGAAAAAATCAAAGTAGAACAGATCGCTGCGGACGTTGGCCAAGAAATCGTGATTGACCAGGTTTTGGCTGTCGGCAACGGCGCTGAACTCAAGGTCGGCACACCCTTGGTGTCCGGTGCATCTGTCAAGGCCATGGTCGTGGCCCACGGCAAGCACGACAAAGTGCGCATTTTCAAAATGCGCCGTCGCAAGCATTATCAAAAACGTCAAGGCCATCGCCAACAGTTCACAGAACTGCAGATCGCCTCCATTCAAGCCTAAGGAGCTAGCACCATGGCACAGAAAAAAGGCGGCGGTTCCACGCGAAACGGCCGCGACTCCAACCCCAAAATGCTGGGTGTGAAAGCCTTTGGCGGTGAGCACATCACGGCAGGCGCCATCATTGTTCGCCAACGTGGCACCAAGTTCCACCCTGGCACCAATGTCGGCATCGGCAAAGACCACACTTTGTTCGCTTTGGTTGAAGGCCATGTGTCCTTCTCG
Source organism: Limnohabitans simekii (SeqCode) (assembly GCF_965234735.1). Classification (GTDB taxonomy): domain Bacteria; phylum Pseudomonadota; class Gammaproteobacteria; order Burkholderiales; family Burkholderiaceae_C; genus Limnohabitans; species Limnohabitans simekii. Next base: position 212,722 of record NZ_OZ248542.1, read on the forward strand.
ATCAAAGGCGCTTTGAACAAGCACCTGGTCAATGTGACACCTGTCTGAGGTTCACCCGACCCCACGGAAAGCCCCGCTTGTCGGGGCTTTTCTCTTTAAGATACCCCTATGAAATTTGTTGACGAAGCCTACATTGACATCATCGCCGGAGACGGCGGGAATGGCTGCGTGTCCTTCCGTCACGAAAAGTACAAGGAATTTGGCGGCCCCAATGGCGGCGATGGTGGCCGCGGTGGCCATGTGTTTGCGGTGGCCGACGCCGCCTTGAACACCTTGGTCGATTACCGATTCTCCAAACGCTACGAAGCCAAACGCGGCCAACACGGCATGGGCTCGGACATGTTTGGCGCAGCCGGTGACGACATCATCTTGAAAATGCCGGTGGGCACCTTGCTGATTGACGCCGAAACCAACGATGTGTTGTTTGAGTTGCTCACGCCCGGTGAGGTCATCATGATCGCCAAAGGCGGTGACGGCGGCTTTGGCAACATGCGTTTCAAAAGCGCCATCAACCGCGCACCCCGGCAAAAAACACCTGGTTGGCCCGGCGACCGCAAGAACCTGAAGTTGGAATTGAAGGTCTTGGCCGACGTGGGTTTGCTTGGGATGCCCAACGCTGGCAAGTCCACCCTCATCAGCGCCATCTCCAACGCTCGCCCCAAAATCGCCGACTACCCGTTCACCACCTTGCACCCCAATTTGGGCGTGGTGCGCGTGGCCGCCGAGCAAAGCTTTGTGGTGGCCGATGTCCCCGGCTTGATTGAAGGTGCCGCCGAGGGCGCGGGTTTGGGCCATCAGTTTTTGCGCCATTTGCAGCGCACCCGTTTGCTGTTGCACATGGTCGATTTGGCCCCCTTTGACGAGGCTGTTGACCCCGTGGCGCAGGCCAAAGCCATCGTGCTGGAGTTGAAAAAATACGACCCCGCGCTGTACGCCAAGCCGCGCTGGCTGGTGCTCAACAAGCTTGACATGGTGCCCGCCGAAGAACGCGCGGCCCGGGTGAAAGACTTCGTCAAACGCTTCAAGTTCAAAGGGCCGGTGTTTGAAATTTCGGCGCTCAACCGCGAAGGCTGCGAAGGCTTGGTGCGGGCGGTGTTTGACCATCTACAAGCGCAGTTCAAATCCACCCAGGTGGAAGAAGCGCCCGATCCGCGTTTTGCCGTGGCCCCCATCGATACCCCCGCGCCCGACCATGCCTGATCACAACCCTGTTTTGCGGGATGCCCGTCGCATCGTGGTGAAGGTGGGCTCCAGCCTGGTCACCAACGAAGGCCGTGGTTTGGACGATGTGGCGATTGGCGAATGGTGCCGACAAATCGCCGTGCTGATGACCACCGAGCCACCACGCGAAATCATCATGGTTTCCAGCGGCGCCATTGCCGAAGGCATGAAACGCTTGGGCTGGGCCACCCGGCCGCATGAAGTGCATGAATTGCAAGCCGCTGCGGCGGTGGGCCAAATGGGCTTGGTGCACATGTACGAAACCAAGTTGCGCGAGCACGGCTTGGGCAGCGCCCAGGTGCTCTTGACCCACGCCGACTTGGCCGACCGCGAACGCTACCTGAACGCCCGCTCCACCTTGAACACCTTGTTGGCGCACCGCGTCTTGCCGGTCATCAATGAAAACGACACGGTGGTGAACGACGAAATCAAATTCGGCGACAACGACACCTTGGGTGCCTTGGTGGCCAATTTGGTGGAAGCCGATGCGCTGGTCATCCTGACCGACCAAAAGGGCCTGTTCAGCGCCGACCCGCGCAAAGACCCCAGCGCCCAGCTCATCCCCACGGGCCAGGCCGGTGACCCGCAGCTCGAACTGATGGCCGGTGGAGCGGGTTCCAGCATTGGGCGCGGCGGCATGCTGACCAAAATCTTGGCGGCCAAACGCGCGGCGGGATCAGGTGCCAGTACGGTCATCGCTTGGGGACGCGAACCCAACGCCTTGCTGCGCTTGGCCGCTGGCGAAAGCATTGGCACTTTGTTGGTCGCGCCCACCCAAAAGCAGCAAGCCCGCAAACAATGGATGGCCGACCATCTGCAATTGCGTGGTGCCATCGGCATTGACGCGGGTGCCGCGCACAAAGTGGTGCAAGAAGGCAAAAGCCTGTTGCCCATCGGCATGGAAAGCGTCAAGGGTGAGTTTTCTCGTGGCGATGTGATCGCCATTTGCGACGCGCAAGGCGTGGAAATCGCCCGCGGCTTGGCCAATTACGCCAGCGCCGAATGCCGCTTGTTGTGCAAAAAATCATCCACCGACATTCAAAGCCTGCTGGGTTACGTGGCCGAGGCCGAGATGGTGCACCGCGACAACCTGGTGCTGATGCGCGGCGCTTGAAGCTTGCCGCAAAAGCAGGTGCTTTGAATCAGCGCCAAAACCTCAAACCCACTCGCTCAGTTGGTATCTGAGGCGGCCGGCTTGTCCGCTTCAAAGGGCTCTGGGTGGATGGCCCGAGCGCCTTGTCGCAAAAAACGGGTGCGCGGTTCTTGGCGCGGCAAATAACGCGACAGCTCGGTGAGCGCCATTTCATAGACGCCGCGTTTGAACTCCACCACCGATTCCAAGGGCACCCAGTAGTTGTTCCAGCGCCAAGCGTCAAACTCGGGATGGGTGCTGGCGCGCAGGTTCAGGGCGTGGTCGGGCACCACCAGCTGCAACAAAAACCAAATTTGTTTTTGCCCTTTGTAATGGCCGCGAGCATCCCTGCGGATGTACCGATCTGGCACCTCATAGCGCAACCAGTCCCGGGTTCGGGCAACGATGCGCACATGTTCCGATTGCAGGCCCACTTCTTCTTGCAGCTCCCTGAACATCGCTTGCTCGGGTGTTTCACCGCGGTCGATGCCACCCTGGGGGAACTGCCAACTGTGGGTTCGGATGCGCTTGCCCCAAAAAACCTGGTTTCTTTGGTTGAGCAAAATGATGCCGACGTTGGGCCGAAAGCCGTCCCGGTCAAGCATAATCAAACCTCAAAATTTCAACTGAGGCCATTATGCACAGCAAGCGGCTGTCATCAAGAGGCTCAACCCACGTTTTCTCTGGTCCCAAGCGACCCCTCACTAGCGCATGAAAGCCTCACAGTTCCTCATCTCCACCCTCAAAGAAGCCCCCGCCGACGCCGAAGTGGCCAGCCACCAGCTGATGATGCGAGCCGGCATGATCAAAAAATTGGGTGCGGGCATTTACACCTACATGCCCATGGGCTTGCGGGTCATCCGCAAGGTGGAAGCCATCGTGCGCGAGGAAATGAACCGCGCCATGGCGGTCGAGCTGACCATGCCGGTGGTGCAACCCGCCGAGCTGTGGCAAGAAACCGGGCGCTTCGAGAAAATGGGCCCCGAGCTGCTGCGCATCAAAGACCGCCACGGCCGCGACTTCGTGATCCAGCCCACCAGCGAAGAAGTGGTGACCGACATCGCCCGCCAAGAACTGCGCAGCTACAAGCAGCTGCCGAAAAATTTCTACCAAATTCAAACCAAATTCCGTGATGAACGCCGCCCCCGCTTTGGCCTGATGCGGGGCCGCGAGTTCATCATGAAAGACGCCTACAGCTTTGACCGCACCAGCGCGGCCGCGCAGATCAGCTACCAAAACATGGCGCAGGCTTACCGCCGCATCTTCGACCGCTTTGGCTTGCAATACCGCGCCGTGGCCGCCGACAGTGGCGCGATTGGCGGCGATTTGTCCGAGGAATTTCAGGTGATGGCCGCCACCGGCGAAGACGCCATCGTCTATTGCCCCAGCAGCGACTACGCCGCCAACATGGAAAAAGCGCAGGCGCTGGCACCAAGCCAGCCGCGCCCAGCCCCTGCCCAAGCCCTGACCAAAACCCCCACGCCTGGTAAAAGCACCTGCGCCGATGTCGCCGTGTTGCTGGGCTTGCCGCTCACGCAGACCGTCAAATCTTTGGTGCTGGCCACCGATGAATTGAACGAGCAGGGTGAAGTTCTGAAGTCACAGGTGTGGCTGCTCTTGGTGCGCGGTGACCACGACATGAACGAGGTGAAAGTGGGCAAGTTGCCCGGCTTCGACAAAGGTTTTCGCTTTGCCACATTGGCCGAAATTGACACGCACTTTGGCTGCAAACCCGGCTACTTGGGCCCCGTGAATTTGGTGCAAGCCTTGAAGGTGGTGGCCGACTTGGAAGTGGCCGTGATGGCCGACTGGGTCTGCGGCGCCAATGCCGAAGACTTCCACATGACCGGCGTGAATTGGGGCCGCGATTTGCCCGAACCCGACCTCGTGGCCGACATCCGCAACGTCGTGGCTGGCGACGCCTCGCCCGACGGCCAAGGCGTGTTGGCCATCGAGCGCGGCATTGAAGTGGGTCATATTTTTTACCTTGGCACCAAGTACAGCCAGGCCATGAACGCCACGTTTTTGGACGAAGACGGCAAACCCAAACCCTTCGAGATGGGCTGCTACGGCATCGGTATCACCCGCTTACCGGCAGCGGCCATCGAGCAAAACCATGACGCCAAGGGCATCATCTGGCCGGACGCCTTGGCGCCGTTCACCGTGGTGGTCTGCCCCATCGGTGCCGACCGCAGTCCCGAAGTGAAAGCCGCCGCCGAGCAGCTGTACGGCAACTTGCTGGCCGCTGGCGTGGACGTGATCTTGGACGACCGTGGCGAGCGCCCCGGCGCCATGTTTGCCGACTGGGAACTGATTGGCGTGCCGCACCGCGTCACCATCGGCGACCGTGGCCTGAAAGAAGGCTTGGTGGAATACCAGCACCGCCGCGATGCCGAAGCCAGCAAGTGGGCGTTGGCTGAGGTGGCGGGCATGTTGAAGGCCAAGTTGGGGTAATTGGGGTCAGATTCCAATTATTCTAAATTTCGAGCTGTTTTTAGATGGCCTCAAAATGCCCTGTTTTGAGGGGGTGGTCAGCATGGGCGGGGCTTGCAGCCGTTTTTATGATACATGAACTCAACGTTTTGCTGAAAACTTGTATCACGATCTGTCGAAAAATAGGGGTCAGTTTCAATTCATTTCGCGCCGCAGTCGCGCTTGAGCCGCCCGCCCTGAGGACGCATTTTTCTGGTCTTTCGCTCAAAAAATGGTCCCCAAGCCGTGCGGCTCTGGCGTGATGTTTCTGGGCTAGTCAGATGGAGACACTGATGATGGCCCAGCGGGCGCGTGGGCAGCCAGCAATTCAGCGGCCCGTGTTTGCCAGCCCTTACCACTGGCTCGCCATCGTCGCAACACATCCTCGTCCAATCTGAGCGTCGTGGGGCGTTTGTGCTGCGCTTGAACGCTGCCAACTGGCCGCCCCCTCAAGCCTTTTTGGGCCAAGGCTTTGCCGACGCTGGCTTCAACGGGAACATCGCCGACCCGCCAAGTGCCGAGCAACATGTCCGCCTCGGTCAATGCAGGCGCGTCATCCGGATCGTTCCAAGGCTTGGTTGAAGATGTCGGTTTCACGCTCATTGGCTTTCCTCAGTGAGATGATTCGGCGAACCGCGCCGCGCGGCGTCCAAACAATGACCACCAGCCTGCTTCGCATGAGCGCCCAAGTGATGAACCGAGTTTCACCATAGCCTTTTCGAATGTCTTCAAAGGTGTAGGTCACGCCCTCAAAAGCACGCTGACAATCTGCAAAATCCAAGCCCCGATGCAGCAGGGTTTGGCCGCGCTTGATGGGATCGAACTCAATCTTCATTTAATTGTACATTCAATTAATCATCAAATAAATCTCCCAATTCTCTCTAAAAGTACCAAATAATGAATTAAAAAATATTCAGTAAATGGCGTGCAACCCAAAAATCCTGCAAATGCGAAGCCAACAAATGCGTTAATCGGCGTCTAAACTTCTCCCCTTTCAATCGTGAGAGGAATCTATGGATAAGCCAACAGATTCAAAACATGACACCAAGCCAGTGCTCTATCCCCAAAAAGTCAACTCGCGGTCTGGCTTGAAAGAATTGCTCATGACTGACGAAGCCAGAGGACTTTTGAAGCTTCCCGAGAAGCGTGTCATGCAAACGTTAAGACCACCACCTGAGCTTGATTAACAAATTGAAACCATTTTTGGCAGGTCTCCTCTGCCTTTCGGCAACCGCCACCTGGGCTGGTCCCCAGCGCGAAGAACACTTGGCGGATTCGGTGCGCATCGCCATGTCTTCTGCCGTGGCCGACTTGCCGCCGCCCACGCCGTATTTGCCCACGCCGCAAGACGAACAGGCCTACCAGCTGTGGCTGGCGCACAGCCAAACCCAATTGGCCAGAAGGCTGCGAAACAAACAAGGCCAATGGCGTTTGCCCGAGCTGGCCTCGCCCGAATTGCAGTTGGCGTTTTTGCAAACCGTTTGGTATGAAAGCCAACGCGCTGCGCTGGAGCCCTCATTGGTGCTGGGACTGATTGAGGTGGAAAGTGGTTTCAGAAAGTTCGCCATCAGCAGCGCCGGGGCGCGGGGCGCGATGCAGGTGATGCCTTTTTGGACCCGCCAGTTGGGCACAGGGGACGCCTCGGTGTTGTTTCAGTGGCAGGCGAATCTGCGCTTTGGTTGCGTCATCTTGCGCCACTACTTGGCGATAGAGCAGGGCGATGTGCACATGGCTTTGGGCCGTTACAACGGCAGCCGGGGCCAGTTGGCCTATCCGCGGGCGGTGTTGGCTGCCCAGCGGCGCTGGCAGCCCTGAGCTTTAAGCGCCCAGCACCTTGGGCAGTTCGCCACTTTCATACATCTCGGTCATGATGTCCGAGCCGCCGATGAATTCACCCTTCACATACAGCTGTGGGATGGTGGGCCAGTTGCTGTATTCCTTGATGCCTTGGCGAATCTCGGCGTCGTCCAGCACATTGATGGTGGTGAGGGTTTTGGTGTCCACGCCGCTGGCCTTGAGCAGCTGAATGGCGCGGCCCGAAAAACCGCACATGGGGAAGCTGGCGTTGCCCTTCATGAATAACACGATGTCGTTGTCTTTGACCAATTGGTCGATGCGTTGATGCACGTCTGTCATTTCTGGCTCCAAATAAAAAACCGAGGCTTTGCGCCCGCTAAGGGGGGATTATTTCACTTCTGGCCACCTGCCACCGGTGCAGCGCGGGATGCCCGCGAGGTCCTTGCGGCTTTGCACTTGGTCAAAGCCCGCTTGTTGCAGCAAGGCTTGCACAGCATCGGCTTGGTCATGGCCGTGCTCTAACAGCAGCCAGCCGCCGGGCAGCAGATGCGCCGGGGCCTGCGCGGCAATTGTTCGGATGTCGTCCAAACCGTCCGTACCGCTGACCAAAGCTGCTTGGGGTTCGGCTTGCAGGGCAGGCAAATGCGGGTCGTCGTCCGCGATATAGGGTGGGTTGGACACGATCACATCAAAGCGGCCTTGCACGCCGCTGAGCCAGTCGCCATGCAGAAAAGACACCGCCAAACCGAGTCGCTGGGCATTGGCTTGCGCTACTTGCAAGGCGTCATCACTGGCGTCCACGGCACTCATCAGCCAATCTGGGCGAGCGTGTTTCAGGGCCAGTGCAATGGCCCCGCTGCCTGTGCCCAAGTCCAACACCTCTGCGGCTGGCGGGCCGATCTCCAGCGCCCAATCCACCAAGGTTTCGGTATCGGGGCGCGGCACCAAGACCCGCTTGTCCACTTGCAAACGCAGACCGTGGAAGTCTTGCCAACCAATGAGGTAAGCCAAGGGGTCGTGCTGCAAGCGGCGTTCCACCAATGCGTTGAAACGGCTCAGTTGTTCGGCGTCAAGGAAGTCCGTGTCGTGCACCAGCAGCCAAGCGCGGTCGTGCGGGTCCTGTGCCACCGCATGCAGCAGCAAAGTTTGGGCTTCCAAATGGTCCAAGCCCTGCGCTTTGGCCTGTTGCAAGGCCTGCGCCATGTTCACGTTTGGCCTTCCAAAGCCGCCAATTGCTCGGCCGCTTCATACGCTTGCAGCGCCTCAATCACATCGCCCAAGTCGCCTTCCATGATGGCCAACAATTTGTAAAGCGTGAGGTTGATGCGGTGGTCGGTGAAGCGCCCTTGCGGGAAGTTGTAGGTGCGGATGCGGTCGGAGCGGTCGCCGCTGCCAATCAAGGATTTGCGCTCGGCGGCGTCTTTGGCGGCGCGTTCGGCGCGGTCTTTTTCTTGAATGCGAGCGGTCAGCACCCGCAGCGCTTGCGCCTTGTTGCTGTGCTGGCTGCGCCCGTCTTGGCATTCGGCGACGATGCCGGTGGGCAAGTGGGTGATGCGCACCGCCGAGTCGGTTTTGTTGATGTGCTGGCCGCCCGCGCCGCTGGCGCGGAAGGTGTCGATGCGCAACTCAGAGGGGTTGATTTGAATGGCTTGCGCTTCGTCAGGCTCGGCCAACACCGCCACGGTGCAAGCGCTGGTGTGGATGCGGCCCTGGGTTTCGGTGGCGGGCACACGCTGCACCCGATGGCCACCCGACTCGAACTTCAGTGCCCCATAAACGCCAGCGCCTTCAATGCGAATCACCACCTCTTTGTAGCCGCCCAATTCACTGGCCGACTCGCTGATCACCTCGACGCGCCACTGTTGGCTGGCGCAATAGCGGGTGTACAGGCGCAGCAAATCACCGGCGAACAACGCGGATTCGTCGCCGCCCGTGCCAGCGCGGATTTCTAAAAACGCGTTGCGTGCGTCGTCTGGGTCTTTGGGCAGCAGCATGCGTTGCAACTGCGCTTCCAGCGTGGCCATGCCTGCGCTGCCGTGCGCCAATTCTTCTTGCGCCATGGCCTGCACCTCTGGGTCGGGGTCTTGCAGCATGGCTAGGGCGGCTTCAAGGTCGGCGCTGTGTTGCAGCCATTTTTGATAGGGCGTGACCAAGGCCACCACCTCGGCATGTTCGCGCGACAGCACCATGAACTGGGTCATGTCTTGCATGATGTCTTCGCGGGACAGCAAAAAATCCAGCTCGGACAGGCGTTGCACCGAGCGCTCAAGCTGAGCGCGGATGAAAGGTTTCATAGGGGTAGCCTCAGCTAACGGCTGGAGCGCAAGAAGAAGTGTTCGATGGCGCTGCGGGCTTCTTGGCGGGCATGGGCTTCGTCGGCATGAAGCTCGGTCATGGCGCCGTGCAGCATTTTTTGCGTGAGGCCTTTGGCCATGGCTTCCAGCACGGCTTCAACCGGCTCGCCTTTGGCCAGCATTTTTTGGGCGCGTTGCAACTCGGCGCTGCGCCAGGCTTCGGCTTGCTGGTTGAGTTGTTGAATCAGGGGGACGTCGGAGCGTTGGTCCAGCCAATGCACAAAACTTTTCACGCCTGCATCGATGATTTCTTCGGCTTCAGCCACGGCTGCTTGACGGCTGGCTTGGCCGGTTTGCACCACCTGGGACAAGTCGTCGACGGTGTACAGGTAGACATCACGCAGTGATTTCACCTCGGGTTCGATGTCGCGGGGCACGGCCAAATCGACCATGAACATCGGGTTGTTGCGGCGGTTTTTCAGGGCCCGTTCGACGGCACCCAGGCCAATCAGCGGCAAGGTGCTGGCGGTGCAACTGATGACGGCATCAAACTCGTGCAACCGGTTGGGCAGCTCGGCCAAATGCATGAAACGCGCACCGATTTGCTGGGCCAGGTGTTCGCCGCGCTCCGAGGTGCGGTTGGCCACGGTCATGGACTTCGGTGATTTGGCCGAAAAGTGGGCGGCGCACAGTTCGATCATTTCGCCAGCACCAACGAAAAGCACATTGATTTTGCTCAGGTCTTCAAACAACTGTCCCGCCAAGCGCACCGAGGCAGCGGACATGCTGATGCTGTGGGCGCCAATTTCGGTGCTGCTGCGCACCTGCTTGGCGACAGCGAAAGAACGCTGGAACATTTGGTGCAAGGTGGAACCCAAAGCCCCCGCCTCGCGGGCCACGCGCACCGCGTCTTTCAGTTGACCCAAGATTTGCGGCTCGCCCAAGACCATCGAATCGAGACCACTGGCCACGCGAAACGCGTGGCGAGCGGCTTCATCGCCCAGCAGGCTGTAGGTGTGGCCTTCGAGGGCATCGGTGCTGACACCGCCGGACTGGGCCAACCAAGACATGGTTTGGGGAAGCGACACCTGCTGAGAGGCACAGTAAATTTCGGTGCGGTTGCAGGTGGAGAGGATGGTGGCTTCGGTTTGGCCGCCAATGCTTTGGCGAAAACCTTCGAGCACCGGACCCATTTGTTCGACAGCAAAGGCAAAGCGCCCCCGCAAATCAAGTGGTGCGGTGGTGTGGTTGAGACCGAGCGCCCAAACAGACATAGGGGGTGATTATAAAATTGAAGTGATGGATCTTCTGTCGCTTTCTGTTCACGTGGTCAATTTCATTGCGCCTGCACTTGGCGTAGCCGCATGGATCACCCTCATCTATCCCTTGGTATGGCGCCAAGAACAAGCTTGGAAGGCTTGGAAAAAGAAGTTTGTCCTGAACAGCTTGGCGGGTTGCGCCATGCTTTTGCTGGGTTTGCTGCTGTTGGGGCAAGACGGCAAGATGATCAGTTACACCGCCATGGTCTTGGCGATAGCGAGCAGCCAATGGTTATTAAGTCGTGAAAAGACTGCTTGAGAAGGCCCTAGGTTAATATTCAAGACTTATTCATGAACGCGCCAACGCCCCTCCACCATTTGTCAATGGCCGTCCAAGACGGTCCTCGGCTTCGCGAAATTCCCTACAACTACACCTCGTTTTCCGACCGCGAAATCGTCATTCGCTTGCTGGGCGACCCGGCGTGGCAGATTTTGGAAGCCTTGCGGGCTGAACGACGCACCGGACGTTCTGCCCGCATGCTCTACGAAGTGTTGGGTGACATCTGGGTGGTGCAGCGCAACCCGTATTTGCAAGACGACTTGCTGGACAACCCCAAGCGGCGCAAGTTGTTGGTGGATGCCTTGCAGCACCGCTTGCGCGAAGTGCACACCCGACGCACCAAAGACCTGGACGGCGAACGCGATGCGCTGGTGGGTCAACTGATTGACCAAGCCCAGCAGGCGGTCAAGGCTTTTGCCGCGCAATTTGGGGTGGTAGACAAACTTCGAAGCCGTGCCAAACGTGCATTGCGCAAACACACCGCCCTAGATAACATCAAATTCGACGCCATGAGTCGGGTGTCCCATGTGACCGATGCCACCGATTGGCGGGTGGAATACCCGTTTGTCGTGTTGGCTCCAGACACTGAAAAAGAAATGGCCTTGCTGGTCAAAGCCTGTATTGATTTAGAGCTGACCATCGTGCCGCGCGGCGGCGGCACCGGTTACACCGGCGGCGCGATTCCCCTGACTTGGAAAAGCGTGGTCATCAACACCGAAAAGCTGGAAACCATCGGGCAGGTGGAGCACTTGGTGTTGCCGGGCCTGAGCCACACCGTGCCCACGGTGCACACCGAAGCCGGTGTCGTCACGCAGCGCGTGGCCGATCTGGCCGAGCAAGCAGGTTTGGTGTTTGCCGTCGATCCCACATCGGCAGAAGCTTCTTGCATCGGCGGCAACATCGCCATGAATGCGGGTGGCAAAAAAGCCGTGCTGTGGGGCACGGCGCTGGACAACCTGGCCAGCTGGCGCATGGTCACCCCAGACGCGCAATGGCTGGAGGTGATTCGCATCAACCACAACCTGGGCAAGATCCACGATGCCGAGGTGGCGAGTTTTGAGCTGCATTATTTTGAAGCCGATGGTGTGACGCCGCTGCGTTCAGACCGTTTGGACATTCCGGGCGCCAGCTTTCGCAAAGCGGGTTTGGGCAAAGACGTCACCGATAAATTTTTAAGCGGTCTGCCGGGCATTCAAAAAGAAGGTTGCGATGGCTTGATCACCAGTGCCCGCTGGATCTTGCACCGCATGCCCAGCCACACCCGAACGGTGTGCCTGGAGTTTTTCGGCTCGGCGCATGAAGCCGTGCCCAGCATCGTCGACATCAAGAACCACATGTTCGAGGTGGCGAAACAAAGCGGCACGGTGTTGGCAGGCTTGGAACATTTGGACAAGCGCTATTTGAAAGCGGTGGGCTACACCACCAAATCCAAGCGCGGCGGTATGCCCGAGATGGTGTTGTTTGGCGACATTGCCGGCGACGATGCGGATGATGTGGCGCGGGTCACCTCGGATGTGGTGCGTTTGGCCAATGCCCGTTCTGGCGAAGGTTTCATCGCTGTCAGCCCCGAAGCCCGCAAGAAGTTTTGGCTCGACCGCAAACGCACGGCGGCCATCAGCCGCCACACCAACGCCTTCAAAATCAATGAAGACGTGGTCATTCCCTTGCCGCGGATGGCCGAGTACACCGACGGCATCGAACGCATCAACATCGAACTCTCCTTGCGCAACAAAATTGCGCTGTGCGATGCGCTCGACAATTTGTTGGCGCGTGAAAGTTTGCCCTTGGGTGCGGCCGAAGACGACGCCGACACACCCACGCCAGAGTTGCTGCAAGAGCGCATCGACCAGGCCCGTGCCCACATTGCCGAAGTGCGCAGTTTGTGGCTGGGTTGGCTCAGCAATGTTGAAGCACTGTTGTTGCAACTGCAAACGCATGAACTTCGTGCCAGCTGGAAAACCCAATTGCGCCCGCAGTTGCACGATTTGTTCAGCGGCGCCGCGTTCGCGCCCTTGCGCCAAGAGTTCGATGCGGTGCACCAACGCGTCTTGAAAGGACGGGTCTGGGCCGCGCTGCACATGCACGCGGGTGACGGCAATGTGCACACCAATTTGCCGGTCAACAGTGACGACTACGAGATGCTGCAAACCGCGCACGAAGCGGTGGACCGCATCATGGCCTTGGCGCGTTCGTTGGATGGCGTCATCTCCGGCGAGCACGGGATTGGCATCACCAAGTTGGAATACCTCACGCCGCAAGAGATGCAGCCCTTTGCCGACTACAAAGCCCGCATCGACCCCGAGGGTCGATTCAACAAAGGCAAGTTGCTGAAAAACGCCGATCTGAGCCGCGCTTACACGCCCAGCTTTGGCTTGATGGGCCACGAGTCGCTCATCATGAAACAGTCGGACATCGGTGCCATTTCCGACTCCATCAAAGACTGTTTGCGTTGCGGCAAATGCAAGCCGGTGTGCGCCACCCATGTGCCGCGAGCCAATTTGCTCTACAGCCCACGCGACAAAATTTTGGCCACCTCCTTGTTGATTGAAGCCTTTTTGTACGAAGAGCAAACCCGCCGCGGCATCTCCATCAAGCACTGGGAAGAGTTTGAAGACGTGTCAGACCATTGCACCGTGTGCCACAAGTGCGCCACACCTTGCCCGGTGAAAATCGACTTTGGTGATGTCACCATGAACATGCGCAACCTGTTGCGCAAAATGGGTCGGCAAAGTTTCCGACCCGCGTCGGCATTCCAGTCTTGGTTGGTGGGAACCGTCAACCCGCAAGCCATTCAACTGGGGCACCAACTCACCCGTTTGGGCATGCAAGCGCAGCGGGTGGCCCATGGCTTGTTCGCCACCTTGGCCCACAAGCAAACCAAGCATCCCCCAGCCACGGTCGGTGCCGCGCCTTTGAAGGCGCAGGTGATTCATTTCGTGAATAAAAAAATGCCCAAGGGCTTGCCCAACAAAACCGCGCGAGCCTTGTTGGACATTGAAGACCGCGACTATGTGCCGATCATCCGCAACCCGCAACAAACCACGGCTGATGCCGAAGCGGTGTTTTATTTCCCCGGTTGCGGCTCCGAGCGCTTGTTCAGCCAAGTGGGCTTGGCCACGCAAGCCATGCTCTGGCATGCGGGAGTGCAAACCGTGTTGCCGCCGGGCTATTTGTGCTGTGGTTATCCGCAGCGCGGCTCGGGCCAGCAAGACAAGGCCGAGAAAATCATCACCGACAACCGGGTGCTGTTCCACCGTGTGGCCAACACCTTGAACTACCTGGACATCAAAACCGTGGTGGTCAGTTGCGGCACGTGCTTTGACCAACTGCAAGGCTACGAGTTCGACAAAATTTTCCCGGGCTGCAAGATTGTCGATATCCACGAGTACTTGCTGAGCAAAGGCATCACCTTGCCCGGCGGTCAAAGCTACCTTTACCACGACCCTTGCCACAGCCCAATGAAGCAACAAGCGCCGATGAAAACCGTCAAAGCCTTGCTGGGTGAGCAGGTGCTCGAGAGCAAACGTTGCTGCGGTGAAAGCGGCGGTTTGGCTTATGCGCGGCCCGACGTGTCCACCCAAATTCGCTTTCGCAAAGAAGAAGAAATCTTGGCTGGTGAAGCGGCGTTGCGCGACAAGGGCTGGGCTGCGCCCGAAGACAATATCAAGGTGCTCACGTCCTGTCCAAGTTGCATGATTGGTCTGAACCGTTTCCAAGATGATTTGCAAAACGGCTTGCTCGAAGCCGATTACATCGTGGTGGAAATGGCCAAGAAATTGTTGGGCGACAACTGGATGGCCGAGTATGTGCAAGTAGCCAACGCAGGTGGCATTGAAAGGGTTTTGGTGTAACAACATGGCAGGACTTCAACCCCACACTCCAAACCCCGTGGACATCGTGTTGCACAACGCGTCCAAGGTGCTTGAAATTGCCTTTGACAATGGCAACACCTATCGGATTCCTTTTGAATTGATGCGTGTCTACAGTCCCTCCGCCGAAGTGCAAGGCCACGGCCCAGGGCAAGAGGTGTTGCAAACCGGCAAGCGGCATGTGGGCATCACGGCACTCGAACCGGTGGGCCACTACGGCGTGCAACCCAGCTTCAGTGATGGCCACAACAGCGGTATTTTTTCCTGGGATTACCTCTACAACCTGGGCGCTCAGCAAGCGTCCTTGTGGGCGCAGTATGAACAGCGTTTGCAAGCCGCCGGTGTGGACCGCGATGCCCCCATGGCCGAGCGCGGTGGCGCGGCCTGTCACTCTTAAGGCAAGCCCATGGCAACCACAGACTTCGGTTTCAAAACAGTGGACGAGCAAGACAAAGCACGTCGGGTGCGCGGCGTCTTCGATTCGGTGGCCTCCAAATACGACGTGATGAACGACCTCATGTCCATGGGCTTGCACCGCGCTTGGAAGGCTTACACCGTGATGGTGGCCAACTTGAAGCCCGGCGACCAAGTGCTGGACATTGCAGGCGGCACCGGCGACATGGCTGGGGCTTTCGCCGAGAACGTGGGCGGCACCGGCACGGTGGTGCACACCGACATCAACCTGGCCATGCTGCGCGAAGGGCGCAACCGCTTGACCGACGAGGGCAAGTTGCTGCCCACCACGGTGTGCGATGCTGAGCAATTGCCATTCACCAACGAGCGTTTCGACCTGGTTTGTGTGGCCTTTGGACTGCGCAACATGACCCACAAGGATCGCGCCTTGCGCGAAATGGCGCGTGTGCTCAAGCCTGGCGGCAAACTGATGGTGTTGGAATTTTCCAAAGTAGCCCCACCTCTGACCAAGCTATATGACTGGTATTCCTTTCAGGTTTTGCCGCGACTGGGCAAAATGGTGGCTGGTGACGATGCCAGTTACCGGTACCTGGCAGAGTCGATTCGCATGCACCCTGACCAAAGCACGCTCAAAGCCCTCATGCAACAAAATGGCTTTGCGCATGTGGACATTCACAACCTGTCCCTGGGTGTGGTGGCCTTGCATGTTGGCATCAAGTGTTGAATCAAGCGTTTTGAACCACGGGAGTCTGCATTTCATGAAGTTCTCAAGCTTTCTTTTGGTCTGTCTCTTGGCCTTGACGGGTGTTCAAGTTGAAGCCAAACGCTTTGGTGCAGGTCGCTCCATGGGACAACAGTCTGGCAATGTGACCAACCGCGAAGCCACTCGAGCAACCACCGCCAAAGCCCCCCAAGTTGCGCCTAGCGTCACACCCTCATCACCACCCCTTGGCAAAACAGCCATGGCTGGTCGCTCATGGGGCGGCGTGCTGGGCGGTGTGGCTGCTGGTTTGGGATTGGCTTGGTTGGCGCACACCATGGGTCTGGGTGCAGAGTTTGGCCAGTTTCTGATGCTTGGCTTGGCTGGCTTGGTCTTGATGATGGCCTTGGGCTTGTTCATGCGACGCCGTGCCATGCAACATGCAGATGCTCATGGCGGGGGTAATTCGGCAGCTTTCCCAGACCAAATGCGGGCATACAACCCCGCCAAAATCGGCAACGATGCCTCGGCCCGACCGTGGGAGCAACAGGCAAGCTACTTTGACGCCAGTTCTTCAGCGTCTCGTCAAAGCACCCGCATTGGCGCTTCTCTGATTGGTCATGGCGCCGACTGGACCATACCCGATGGTTTTGATGCTGCAGGATTTGTGGCTGCAGCCAAACAAAATTTCATCAGCTTGCAAGCCGCTTGGGACCGGGCTGACATTCCAGCTTTGCGCATCATGATGACTGACAACATGGTCGCTGAAATCCAATCTCAATTGGCCGAGCGCGCTCTTTTGGTGCAAGGGCCCAATACCACGGAGGTGGTCATGCTGGAGGCGCAGTTGCTGGGCATTGAGGACTTGGGCGAAGGTTACATGGCCAGCATCGAGTTTTCCGGCATGATTCGCGAAGATCCTGCCTCTGGACCGAATCCCTTCCGTGAAGTTTGGAACATGACCAAGCCCAAACAAGGCTCTAGCGGTTGGTTGGTCGCGGGTGTTCAAGCCTTGCAATAATCAGTCAATTTCATTCATCGAGTTGGGCAAATCTTTCATGGCCAGTGCAGTATCGTTTGCAGAGATTTCTGCCCAAGTTCGTCAATTGGCATGGCAACTCCAACCGCCTGCTTGGTTGCTCCACGAGTTGCAAGACAAGCTTGTTATCTTGCTCAATCATGTGTTGTCCCAAGAACCTGCGGCCATCGAGCGTTTGCGTCGTCAACAAGGACGTTGTGCTCAATTCACTTGGCGACAACTCAGCTTGCAATGGACGGTCACGCCAGCTGGCTTGTTGGAGCGATCAGACACAAGCCAAACGCCCGATTTACGAGTTCACGTGAACGAAGAGTCTCCCCTCAACTTGCTGCAGGGTTTGCGCACCGGGCAAAAACCAAGCATGCGCGTCGAGGGAGACGTCATGCTGGCTGCCGAACTCAATTGGTTGGTCGATCATGTGCGCTGGGATGCCGAAGAGGACTTGTCACGTTTGGTGGGTGACGCGTGGGCCCACAAATTGGTGGGCTTGGCCAAACGAGTTTTCAAAGCGCTGAGTGAGTTCAGCCGCCAATGACACGCCTCTACCGCGGTGTTTTTATCCTCTGGATTGTTCTTCGGTTTGGCCTGGATGAACTGTTGTTGTCAGGTTTCAAGCAGGGGTGGTTGCGTCCTGTCACGCGCATACTGACCCTTGGCCGCAACCTGAGCGCCCCGCGTGGACAGCGTTTGCGTCAGGCGCTTGAGCATTTGGGGCCTATTTTTGTCAAGCTTGGGCAGGTGCTATCCACCCGTCGCGACCTGCTCCCCAACGACATTGCCGATGAACTGGCCAAACTGCAAGACCAAGTGCCACCCTTTCCCTCGGAGGTTGCCGTGGCATCGATTGAGCGTGCTTTTGGCCGCCCCGTCGATGAGATCTTCAGCCAGTTCGATCGCACACCCATCGCCAGCGCGTCGATTGCCCAGGTGCACTTTGCCAAGTTGAAAAACACCCAAGGCGTTGAGCGTGAAGTGGCCGTGAAGGTGTTGCGTCCTGGCATGCTCAAAGTCATCAACAAAGACCTCGAGTTGATGCACACCATGGCGCGTTGGCTGGACAGGCTGTCGTCAGATGGCAAACGCCTCAAGCCGCGCGAGGTGGTGGCCGAATTTGACAAGTACTTGCATGACGAGCTTGATTTGGTGCGCGAAGCCTCGAATGCCACGCAATTGCGACGCAACATGGCGGGCTTGAATTTGGTCTTGATCCCCGAGATGATTTGGGACTACTGCACCCAAGAAGTGATCGTGATGGAGCGCATGCACGGCTTGCCCATCAGCCAAGTCGATGCGCTGCGCCAAGCGGGTGTGGACATTCCCAAGCTGGCGCGGGACGGCGTGACCATCTTTTTCACACAGGTGTTTCGCGATGGTTTTTTCCATGCCGACATGCACCCTGGCAACATCCAGGTGAGTGTGGCGCCTGCCACCTTTGGCCAATATGTATCGCTTGACTTTGGCATCGTGGGCACGCTCACCGAGTTCGACAAAGAGTACTTGGCCCAAAACTTCACTGCCTTTTTTCGCCGCGATTACAAGCGCGTGGCCGAGTTGCACATCGAGTCGGGTTGGGTGCCAGCGCACACCCGCGTTGATGAATTGGAGTCGGCCATTCGCTCCGTGTGTGAGCCTTACTTTGACCGGCCCTTGAAAGAAATTTCCTTGGGTTTGGTGCTCATGCGCTTGTTCCAAACCTCCAGACGTTTCCAAGTGGAAATTCAACCCCAGCTGGTGTTGTTGCAAAAAACCTTGCTCAACATCGAGGGTTTGGGCCGACAGCTCGACCCTGATTTGGACCTGTGGAGCACGGCCAAACCATTTTTAGAACGATGGATGCTCGAGCAAGTCGGGCCGCAACGTTTGTGGCAACAACTGAAGACCGAAGCGCCGCATTTCGCCAAGATGCTGCCGCAGTTGCCGCGCATGGTCTATGCATTTTTACAGCGTGATCCTGAGAGTGAGCGCAAAGAATTGTTGGCCTTGTTGCAAGCGCAACGCAAAACCAATCAAACCCTGCAAACCATTTTGCTGCTGGCCTTGGGTTTCTTTGCGGGCATCATCATCACGGCCGTTTTAGGCGTGATCAGCATCAGCCATTAAGTACTGCGCTGCGGTTGCCCTTGTCGCATTTGTCTTGCGGTGTAAACCCCATAAGCCACCACGGCCAAGGTCACCACCAGCATCAGCAATGTGGCAGCCGCATAAACAGAGGGGTTCACGCCACGGCGTGCGTAGCTGAAAATCACTTGCGGCAATGTGGTGACACCTGGACCGGATAAAAACTCTGAAATCACCACATCATCAAATGACAAGGTGAAGGTGAGCAACCAAGCCGCTATCAGGGCCTGAGAAATATTGGGCAAGGTGATCAAGAAAAACACTTGAAATGGGCGACACCCCAAGTCGATGGCGGCTTCTTCAATCGAGCGGTCCATTTCTTTCAAGCGTGATTGCACCACCACACTGGCATACGCCATGCCCAAGAGCGCATGGCCCAAAACGATGGTGAGCGTGCCGCGTTCGGGCCAACCAATCATGCGTTCGACACCCACAAACAGCAGCAGCAAAGACAGGCCAATGATGACCTCGGGCATGACCAGCGGCGAACTCAGCATCGCGTTGAACAAAGTGCGACCCTTGAATCGGCCAAATCGAATGAGCACAAAAGCGGCCATGGTGGCCAAGATGGTGGCCAATGTCGCGCTGAGGAAGGCCACGTTCAAAGACAGCATGAAGCCCTCGACCAAGCGTGTGTCATTCAACAGGGCTTGGTACCAGCGCAATGAAAAACCGGTGAACACACTGTCTTGGCGAGTACTGTTGAAAGAAAAAACCACCAAGAAGAAGAGAGGCAGGTAAAAAAAGGCGAACACGCCCAAAAGCCATCCCGTGCCAAAGTGTCGTCGCCAGCCCAGTCCGTTCATCCCAAGCGCTCCTGCTCAACTTTGCGAGCCACGTATTGGTTGTACCAAGCCAGTGGCAGCACCACGCCGACAATCATGAACACCGACAGCGCGCTCGCACGCGGCCAGTTGTTGCTGCTGAACATCTCGTCCCAGACCACGCGCCCAATCATCAGATTTTCTGCGCCGCCCAACAAGGAAGGGATGACAAATTCCCCCAAGCAAGGAATAAAGACCAGAATGGAACCGGCCACAATACCGGAGCGGCTCAAGAGAACCGTGATCAGCCAAAAAGTCTGCCAAGGCGTGGCCCCAAGGTCTTGCGAGGCCTCCAGCAGACGGTTGTCCATCTTGACCAAGTTGGCATACAGGGGCAACACCATGAAGGGCAGGTACACATAGGTCATGCCCACCAGCATCGACACATCGGTGTAGAGCATTTGAATCGGCTCTTGCGTCAACCCCAGGGACATCAAGATGTTGTTGATGACACCTTGGTCGGCCAGCAGGCCTTTCCAAGCATAGACACGCAACAAGAAAGAGGTCCAAAACGGCAGCATCACCAGCAGCAGCAGCAATGGGCGCAGATGGGGTGCGCTGCGGGCTAAAAAATAGGCAAAGGGGTAGCCGAAAAACAGGCAAAGGACCGTGGTCCAAAAGGCGTACTTGACCGATAAAACATAGGACTCGACATACAGCGTCTGACCCCAGCCAGCATCGGCGTCAAAAAGCAAAGACACATAGTTGGAAAACTTCAGGTGAAGGGTGACTTCACCATCATTGGTTTGGACCAGCGGTGCAAATGGATCCAGACCTTCACCCATGTCTGTCACGCTGATGCGCAACAGAATGAGAAAAGGAACTGCAAAAAAAAGCAGCAACCAAAACCAAGGGATGCCCAGCACGAGCGAGCGCCCGCGCTGATGCAGCCATTGATTCAGGAATTGCTTCACTTACCTTTTTTGAAGCTGGTGTAGACAGCGGTCATGGATTCACGCGCTGCATTGCCCAAAGCAGCAGGCGGCACCATGGTGGCCAAGGTGGCTTGGTCAGGGAAAACCGTTTTGTTTTGCGCCATGTCTGGGCTGACATTGGCCAAACTGGCTTTGTTGGCTGTGGGATAGCTCAACTCATTGGTCAACGCGGCAGACACTTCAGGCTTCAAGAAGTAATTGATGAAGATCATGGCGTTGTTGGGGTGCTTCGCATCCGCAGGGACGGCCAGCGTGTCAAAGAAAATCAGACCGCCGGTTTTGGGCAGCAAAGCCTCGAGTTCGTGGCCACTGTTGTTTTCTTTAGAACGGGTCATGGCGATGTTGATGTCACCGGCCCAACCCAAGGCGACACAAGCTTTGCCACCTGCCAAGTCGTCAATCATGGTGCTGGAGAACAAGCGAATGTCTTTGCGAACTTTGGCCAGCATTTCACCAGCGGCTTTGTGGTCAGCAGCATCCTCTGAATAAGCGTTCTTGCCGATGTAGTGCAGTGCTGGCGGCAACACTTCCGTGGGGGAATCGAGATAGGCGATGCCACAAGATTTCAGTTTGGAGGTGTAGGTGGGGTTGAACACCAGGTCCCAAGCGTTTTCTGGCATGGGCGTGCTGCCAAGGGCTTTGGCCACTTTGGCTTTGTTGATGCCCACGGTGGTGAAACTCCATGCCCAAGGCAACACATGCTCGTTGTTCGGGTCAACGCCCACCAACTTGCTCATCAAATCGGGATCTAAGTTTTTGTAGTTCGGGATTTGCGACTTGTCGAGTTTCTTCAGCAAACCGGCTTCAACTTGGGCTTTGACAAAGGTGGAGCCTGGCACCACGATGTCGTAGCCAGAATTGCCGGCGACCAATTTGGCTTGCAATGCCTCATTGTTTTCAAAGGTTTGGTAATTGACCTTGATGCCGGTTTCTTTTTCAAAGTTCGCAATCATGTCTTGCGCAATATAGTCGGGCCAGTTGTAAACATTAAGTACTTTTTCTTCAGCATTCACAACCGCCGCCGGTGCCGGTGCAACAGCAGCTGGTTCTTCTTTTTTGCCGCAAGCCACAACGGCCAGCGACGCCATGACTACCCACAAAAGACGTTTATTCATGATGGCAAAAACTCCATAAGTGAAGGGTGAAGGACTGGTTTGAGGCTCGTACCCGAGCCAGGACCGTAGTATAGGGATTCTTAAAGTAACCACACAAAAAATGTCAGTTCAAAGTGATAAAAAGCTTACAATCCAAGGCTTTTGTGTGCTCCTTTGAATTTGCGACAACACCATGCCAATTTATGCCTATAAATGCGGATCTTGCGGCTTCGCGAAAGATGTTTTGCAGAAAATGTCTGATCCGGCTTTGCATATTTGCCCTTCTTGCGGTCAAGACAGCTTCAGCAAGCAATTGACTGCTGCTGGCTTTCAGCTGAAAGGCTCTGGTTGGTACGCCACCGATTTCAAGGGCGGTGGTTCCCCCCCCGCTGCCCCTGCCACAGACAAGACGGACGCCAGCCCCGCAGCGCCTGCGGCCGGTGCCGACACCCCAGTGGCAGCCACCAGTGCTGCTGCATGTGCGCCTTCATGCGCTTGCCATTGAGTCGCCCATGAACTTGAAAAAATACATTTTTGCTGGACTTTTGGTTTGGCTGCCCCTGGCCATCACCCTATGGGTGTTGAGTTGGTTGATCGGCGTGTTGGACGGCATATTTGCCAATGTCTTACAGGGTCTGGGGAATTTTTTACCCCAAGGATTCAATGATTCGTTTGCTCATTTAAGAGACATTCGAGGCTTGGGCGTAATTTTGGTGTTTTTGGTGCTCGTGATGACTGGAGCTTTTGCCTCCAATGTTTTTGGCAATTGGTTGGTCAAGCAATGGGACAAATTATTCACCCACATTCCCATCGTCAAGTCCATTTACACCAGTGTCAAAAAAGTCTCGGACACCTTGTTTTCAAGCAATGGCAATGCATTTCGTCAAGCCCTGCTGATTCAATACCCACGCCAAGGTGCTTGGACCATCGCTTTTCAAACCGGCACGCCTTCAGGCGAAGTCGCGCAGCATCTTGGTGAGGGTTTCATCAGTGTCTATGTACCCACCACGCCCAACCCCACCAGTGGTTTCTTTTTGCTGGTGCCAAGTCAGGATGTGGTGGAGCTTGACATGAGTGTGGACGAGGCGCTCACCTATGTGATTTCCATGGGTGCTGTCTCACCAACTTCGTCTTTGTCGCCTGCTCCTAAAGCGACTTGAACTCCGGTGCCAAGGGCACCAAGTTTCACCTCCCTCTTACATCAGACAGAAAGAAAAAATCACCATGGCGATGCGAACTCATTACTGCGGCTTGGTTACAGAGCAAATACAAGGTGCAACAGTCAGTTTGTGTGGCTGGGTCAACCGTCGCCGTGATCACGGTGGCGTGATCTTCATCGATTTGCGCGATCGTGAGGGTTCTGTCCAAGTTGTTTGTGATCCTGATCGCCCTGAGATGTTCAAGGTGGCTGAAGATGTTCGCAACGAGTTTTGCATTCAAGTCAAAGGGCTGGTGCGTGCGCGTCCCGAAGGCACCACGAACGACAACTTGAAGAGCGGCAAGATTGAAGTGCTGTGCCACGAGTTGACCGTGCTCAACGCCTCGGTCACGCCGCCGTTTCAATTGGATGACGACAACTTGTCGGAGACCACCCGCTTGACGCACCGTGTGCTGGACTTGCGCCGCCCCTACATGCAGAAAAACCTGATGCTGCGCTACAAAGTGTCGATGGCGGTGCGTCGTTTCCTGGATGACAACGGCTTTGTCGACATTGAAACCCCCATGCTGACCAAAAGCACGCCGGAAGGCGCTCGCGACTACTTGGTGCCCAGCCGTGTCCACGATGGTCATTTCTTTGCGTTGCCGCAGTCGCCGCAGTTGTTCAAACAGTTGCTGATGGTGGCTGGGTTTGACCGCTATTACCAAATCACCAAATGTTTCCGTGACGAAGACTTGCGGGCTGACCGTCAGCCTGAGTTCACCCAAATCGATATCGAAACTTCATTCTTGGGCGAAGAAGAAATTCGCGCCATGTTCCAAGACATGATCAAAGGCGTGTTCAAAACCGCGTTGAATGTGGACTTGGGCGAGTTCCCCATCATGGCTTACAGCGAAGCCATGCACCGTTTCGGCTCGGACAAACCCGATCTGCGCATCAAGCTGGAATTGACCGAGCTCACCGACGTGATGGCCGATGTGGATTTCAAAGTTTTCTCGGGTGCCGCCAACATGAAGGGCGGCCGCGTGGTGGCCTTGCGCGTGCCACACGGTTCGGACGAAGAGGGCGGCATCAGCCGGGGTGAAATTGATGCCTACACCGAATTCGTGAAAATTTATGGTGCCAAAGGCTTGGCTTACATCCGCGTCAACGAGCTGGCCAAAGGCCGCGATGGCTTGCAGTCGCCCATTGTGAAAAACATCCACGACAAAGCGCTGGAAGAAGTGCTCAAGCGCACGGGCGCTCAAGACGGCGACTTGATTTTCTTTGGCGCAGACAAGGCCAAGATCGTCAACGATGCCATCGGCGCTTTGCGTTTGAAAATTGGCCACAGCGAATTTGGCAAGAAGCACGGTTTGTTTGAAGACCGTTGGGCCCCGATGTGGGTGGTGGACTTCCCCATGTTCGAATACGACGAAGAGGCACAGCGTTACAACGCAGTGCACCACCCGTTCACCGCGCCCAAAGACGGCCATGAAGACTGGATGGTCACTGCCCCAGAGAAATGCATTGCCAAGGGCTATGACATGGTGCTGAACGGTTGGGAAATCGGTGGTGGCTCGGTGCGTATTCACCGTGCCGATGTTCAACAAAAGGTGTTTGACGCCCTGAAAATCACACCCGAAGAAGCGCAAGTGAAATTCGGCTTCTTGCTCGACGCTTTGCAATACGGCGCACCGCCTCATGGTGGTTTGGCTTTTGGCCTGGACCGCATCGTCACCCTGATGACGGGTGCCGAGTCCATCCGGGACGTGATTGCCTTCCCCAAAACCCAGCGCGCACAGTGTTTGCTCACGCAAGCACCTTCATTGGTGGATGAAAAACAGTTGCGTGAACTGCACATTCGATTGAGAAATTTGGACGCCAAACAAGGCGATTGAAGATCTGAAAAACGTCGAACAAAGTATTCTTTCAATATCCTGAATAGCCATTTAAATAGTACTTAAATGGCTATTTCAATAATAATATTTGCTAAAATTAACAAATTAAAAGTAATTATTAAATTATAGTAGTACTTTTAGAGCGGTTAGCATCCGCTTATGAATATCTTTTTAGATAATTTTTTTCGACAACTGGTCAAGCTTTCCGATCGTTCACGCGCCCTTCATCGGTCTTGGATTCATGCATGGTTGGTGTTAGGTACCTTGGTGGCGGGCGGCATGGTTTGGTGGGGTGGTGGCATTTTTTCGCCCAGTTTGCTTTGGTTGGCCATCTTGCCCAATGCCGCCTTGTTCTTCTTGTCGCAAACAGCCACCATGGCCTGGTTATCCATCGTGATGGTGGTCTTGATCGGCATCGGTCTGACAGCACAAGACAGCATGCTGAACATGCAAGAAGTGATGATGGGCATGTCGGGCATCAGCGTGGCCATCCACCTGGTGCTTGTCCAGCTCTGTTTGATGATGATTCACTTGGTGTACGACAGGCGATACCGCCAAAAAAGCAGTCGCATTGCAGCCAGCATCACCAAAATGAAGGCCGTGCAAAACAAACTACAAGTGACTGAAATTTACAAGGATCGCTTCATTGCCACCGTCAGTGAAGATTTGCGCTTACCAATGAACACCATTTTGGGTTACAGCGATGTGCTGGCTGACATGGCCCAGGACAAACCAGACTTGAGTGACACGGTGCAGCACATACGCACATCCATTCAGCAGTTGCTGGACATGACCAACAATATTCTCGATCACGCTCAACTCAACGCCGGTCAATTGCGCTTGAATTTTCGGCCCATGTCGCTACAACAGGTCATTCAAAACGAATGGGCACAGTGGTCGGTGGGCCACGAGGTTGAATTCAAAATCGTGGTGCAAAAAAACATGCCGCAATGGCTGTGGTGCGATGAAGATCGATTCAAACAAATCGTCAGCATCTTGTTGGGCAATGCCAAAAAATTCACCAGCCAAGGGCAGGTTCTGCTGCAGTTCAGTCACCAAGCAGAAATGCTGCAAATCGACATACGCGACACCGGTGTGGGCATCACGGATGACGTCAAAGCCTACATCTTCAAACGCTTTGACCAAGGTGACGAGTCCATGCAACACAAATTTGGCGGAATAGGATTGGGCCTGGCCAATGCTTTGGCGCTGACCCATTTGTTTGGTGGAACGATTGGCTTTGAAAGCCAAAACAGCCAAGGGTCGCATTTCTGGGTGCGTCTACCGGTTCGCCAATGTGATTGGACGCAAGTCAAAACAAACCCCGCAGTCGAAGACCATGCCGTGGGTCAAAGCCGCATCTTGATCATGGATGATGAGCCTTTGGGGCAATTGGTCATGGCGCAAGCCATTCGCAAAGTGTGGCCACAAGCGCAGATCATCCAAACCAGCAATGGCGAGCAAGCATTGAAGCATTTGCAAGACGCTGATTTTGACGTGGTCTTGATGAATGGATGGATGACGCATGCAGAGGCGGGCGAGTGGGGACTCAAGATCAGACAAGACATGGCTACCCGGTCAAGGGCAACAGCACTGATTGGTGTTACCGCAAGCATGCACAGTGCCGCGAAGGCGCAATTGATGTCGGCGGGCATGGATGAAGTGATAGTCAAGCCCGTGGATCCTCAGCAGTTGAGCAAGACGATTCAAAAATTGATCACGACAAGCCAGGCTCTGGAAAAAAGCGCTGTCGCATAAGGGTTGCACGATATGGTTCAAATACACATTGCGGATGTGGATGGCTTGCAAACAGCCTCCGTTTGGAAAACAGAACAGAAACTCAAAACACTATCGCGTATCGAACGTAATTTGATTTCTGCGTTCCCCTGGATGGTGGGCTTGGTGCTGTTTGGCATTGCCGCTTACTCCCCATCGTCCGACATTGGGCGAGCCAGCATCACTGCCAGTGCCATGCTGGTGCTGGCCCCGTTTCTCTACATCTTGCGGGTCTCCATCAAACTCATCATCCACCTGACCTTGACTGTTTGCAGTTTGTGCGCCATTTATATCGCCAGTCAAACAGGTGGTGTGATGTCGGTGCAATTGGCATGGTTGTTGTTTGCGCCCATGATGCCCCTGCGCTTGATATCCATCAAAGCGGGCATGGCCTGGATGTTGGTTTGCTTGTCCATCTATGTGGGCATGGGGCTGGTGGGTCAAAGCCATTGGGTGGCTGCGATGCCGCAGTATTCAGCAGACTTTCAAACCTGGACTGTGTTGCAAAGAATGCTGCTGTGCATGGGCATGTTGGCCTTGCCATGGTTTTATGCCAAGTCGTATCGGCATTCGATTGCAGTCATGCGCCAGCACAACAAAGTGATTCGCCAGAAAAAGGCAGAACTGGTGAGGGCGCAAGAGAACAAAAAGAAATTTATTTCACGACTGAGCCACGAAATGCGAACGCCCATGAATGCCGTGGTCGGGTTTTCTCACTTGTTGCGCATAGGCTCAGACAAACATCCAGAAGCAACAGCGGTGATTGAACAAATTGAAAACACGGCCCAGCAATTGCTAGGCATCATCAACGGCATCATGGATTACACGCAACTGATCGATGGCAAGCTCAAAGTCAACCGCGAAAGAGTGAGATCTGAAGCTTTGATTCGCAACACCTTTGATATGTTTGCACAACGCGCTAAAGACCTGCGGTTGGAATACCGCTGTGAGATTGACCCCCAATTTCCTGCTTGGATAGAAGTCGATGCCACCAGAACACGCCAAGTGTTGATGAATTTGCTTGAGCATGCGTTGCAACGCACTCCAAGCGGGAAAGTCAGTTTGATGGCCAGGTTTGAACAACAGCAACTGCAGTTCACGGTGGAGGACTCCGGAAGTGAGTTGTCCATTGAAGCGTCGCAACAATTGACACAGCCAGGCCCCATCGACCAGCATGAAGATTTGAAAGCGGTGGGACGAGCCAACCTGATGCTCTACATGGCCAATGCCCTGACCCATTTGATGGGCGGGACTTTGCAGCTACAGAAGTCATCGCACGGCGTGGCCATTGGCATGTATCTACCGCACATGCCCGTGCAGGAAGAGGCTTACAGCGCATCCCAAGCGGCAGAGGACAAACCGTTGCACCTGATCATCCAAGACTTGCCCTTGGAGGTATTGGTGGTTGATGACAACCCGGTCAATCGCTTGCTGGTCGATCAGGTCATTCGGTCGCATTGGCCAAAGGCGCATGTGGTGCAGGCTCACCATGGGAAGCAAGCATTGAGCTTGTTGGGCCAGCAACTCTTCGACTTGGTGTTGATGGACATGCTGATGCCCGAAATGGATGGCATCGTGGCCACCAGCATGTTGCGTCAAACCGTATCCTCACAAAACCAAAACATTCCGGTTTTGGGATTGACTGCCAACATCAGTACCGATGATCATCTGCGGTGTTTACAAGCTGGCATGAACGATATTGTGCTCAAACCCTTCGA
The DNA here is from genome assembly GCF_965234735.1 of Limnohabitans simekii (SeqCode). Lineage (GTDB taxonomy): Bacteria > Pseudomonadota > Gammaproteobacteria > Burkholderiales > Burkholderiaceae_C > Limnohabitans > Limnohabitans simekii. Next base: position 240,763 of record NZ_OZ248542.1, read on the forward strand.
CCGCGATAAATTGACCCAACGGCTAACCCAATTACTTTTAGCCAGTCCTGATTTCCGTAGTAAGTACGTTCAGCATATACAAGCTGCTGCATAACCCCGCCTCAGTAACCCGGATGCCTTGGGGCCAAGGCCGAATGCGAAAGGGCCCCAGCCACAGGGCTGTTAGTATTCCTATTTAAAAATCAAAACAGCTTCCATCATGTCTCAAAACAAGCTTGACCAAGGCGTGCCCATCTCCGTGAAAATCCGCGAGCGCGTGATGGCCTCCGGTCAGCGCTTTCATGCCAACGACAACATTGCTGAGTTCCTAAACCCTGGCGAATTAGAGGCTTTGCTGGATGAAGTCGAGGTCAAGATGCGTGGTGTATTAGAGAGTTTGGTGATTGACACCGAGCACGACCACAACACCACCGACACCGCCCGACGCGTGGCCAAACTGTATGTGCAAGAGGTGTTTCGCGGTCGCTATGTCAAAGCGCCTGAAATCACCGAATTTCCAAATGCTGAACAACTGAACGAATTGATGATCGTCGGCCCCATCACCGTTCGAAGCGCTTGCAGCCATCACTTTTGCCCCGTCATTGGCAAGATCTGGATTGGCGTGTTGCCCAACAAAAACACCAACGTCATCGGCCTGTCCAAATACGCCCGATTGGCTGAATGGGTCATGGGCCGTCCGCAAATTCAAGAAGAGGCGGTGGTGCAACTCGCCGATTTGATCCAAAACAAAACCCGCCCCGATGGTCTGGCATTGGTGATGGAAGCCACCCACTATTGCATGGCTTGGCGCGGCGTGAAGGACATGGACAGCCGCATGATCAATTCGGTCATGCGGGGGTCCTTTTTGAAGGACCCCAATTTGCGGCGTGAATTCCTCTCGCTGATTCCGCAAAAAAACTAAAGCTTCATGAGCCTTGTGCTTGGCTGCGATTTCAGCAGCAGCCCTTCCAAAAGAAAAACCATTGTGTTGGCTTGGGGGCGCTGGCGCTCAGGCCGCGTGGTCCTTGATTATTTGGCGCATTGCGATTCGCTCGATGGTTTCAGCCAAGCTTTGCAGACCCCAGGTCCGTGGGTGGGTGGCTTTGATTTGCCTTTTGGCTTGCCACGTGAGCTGGTATCAGCGCTGAACTGGCCCACCGAGTGGTTGCCCTGCATGCAGCATTACGCAAGCCTCAGCCGAGATCAAATTCGTGACGTCTTTGCAGGTTTTTGCAACGCTCGTCCTGTGGGCGGCAAATTCGCGCACCGTGCCACCGATATTCCCGCAGGCTCCAGCCCCTCAATGAAATGGGTGAACCCACCCGTGGCCTTCATGCTGCACGCCGGTGTGCCTTTGCTGCTGCAAGCAGGCCTGCATTTCCCCGGCTTGCACCACGGCGACACCACGCGTGTGGCCCTTGAGGCCTACCCCGGTTTGTGGGCCAAACGCGTTCTGGGCAAGCGCAGTTATAAAAACGATGCAGCGGCCAAGCAAACCTCCGAGCGATTGATTGCACGTAAAGATTTGTTGCATGCGCTGGTATGGGGCCACGATGCCCTGCCAGCGCGTCTAAAGCTCACGGATGCGCAGCAAGACAAGCTGGTGGCTGACGCTACAGGCGATAGTTTGGACGCCGTGATGTGCATGCTGCAAGCGGCGTGGGCCGAACAGCAGCACCGCCAGGGTGATGCTTTGTATGGCTTGCCTGCACACATGGATCCGCTGGAAGGCTGGATCATCAATGCATGAGCGACTTCAGCTTTGCAGACAAACTCGAAACACCGCGCATGTGGTTGCGCTGTCCCTATCCGGGGGACGGCGAGGCGGTGTACCAAGGCGTGGCAGAGACTTTGCAGCAATTGAGGGCCTGGCCCGACTCCTTGCCTTGGGCGCAAAAACCGCAGTCGGTAGAAGCCTCTGAGGACTATTGCCAAACTTGTTATGCGGCTTGGGCCATGCGCATCAGTTGGCCAATGTTGATGATCGACAAAGCCAGCGCAGCGTTTGTGGGCAGCATTGGATTTCACCAAATTGACGCCGACACGCAGCAGTGGGAGTTGGGCTATTGGTGTCGATCACGTTTTCAAGGACAAGGCCGCATGACCGAAGCCGTGCAAGCGCTGACACAAGCCGCCTTGCAGGTGGCACCGAATGCGCAATTGGTTTGTCGCATTGACAGCCGCAACCAAGCCAGTGCCAAGGTGGTGATGAACGCAGGCTATGAGATGGTGAAAGAAGAGGCGCTGACTTCAGACGCTGGGGCAGTGCAGACGGTGCGGCATTACGCCTGGCCGCGCGACTTGCAAACCGGGCAATCGGGCTGACGCTGCAAACGCATTTCAGTCCAACTCAAATCGCGTCCGTCCATCATTTGCAAGCGACCCGCCAAGGATGTGCCCAAACCAGCCAACAGCTTGACAGCTTCAGCCGCTTGCAAGCTGCCAATCACACCCACCAAGGGTGCCAGCACGCCCATGGTGGCGCAACTCACTTCTTCGGGCGCTTCATCGGCGGGAAACACGCAGGCATAACAAGGCGATTGGTGGTCACGCACGTCGTAGGTGGTGAGTTGGCCATCGAGGCGAATGACGGCGCCGCTGACCAAGGGCACGGCGTGTTTCACACACGCGGCATTCAGCACTTGGCGGGTTTGAAAGTTGTCACTGCAATCCAAAACCACATTCGCTTGCTGCACCAGTGTGTGCAGCAATGCTGCATCGGCGCGCATGGCCACGGCATTGACGTGGCAACCTGGGTTCAAGGCCAGCATGGCGGTGCGGGCCGAGTCCACCTTGGGCTGACCAATGCGTTCAGTGGTGTGGGCGATTTGCCGTTGCAGGTTGGTCAGGTCCACTGTGTCGTGGTCCACCAAGGTGATGGTGCCCACGCCAGAGGCCGCCAAATACAAAGCCGCTGCACTGCCCAAGCCGCCAGCCCCCAACACCAGGGCGTGGCTGTTCAAGAGTTGGGTTTGTCCTTCATCGCCCAGTTCATTCAGCAGTATGTGGCGAGAATAGCGCAGCAGCTGGGCGTCATCCACGCCTTAGTCTTCCTTGGTGGCAGCAGGGCGCTCTGACAGAGTTTTGCTGACCTTGACCGGCTGGTTTTTCAAGTGGTTCAGGGCTTGTTGCAATTGGAAGTCCTCGGCGCTGCCAAACTCGGGCGACTTGCGATTGGCCACCGGCTTTTTGGATTCTTCTTCCAAACGCTTCAAAGCTTCTTCACGGGCTTTTTCACGGCCAGGGTCTTTCACTTCAGCGCCTTGGCCACTGTTGAGGTGCTTTTCCAAGTCGGCTTCGCGGGTGCGCAATGCCGCATAAGGACTGCCTTCGGCGGTGTCATCGACCAGCAATTCGGGCACGATGCCTTTGGCTTGGATCGAGCGACCGCTGGGGGTGTAGTAGCGGGCCGTGGTGATTTTCAATGCAGTGTCGGCACCGAGTTGACGCACGGTTTGCACCGAGCCTTTGCCAAAGGTTTGGCTGCCCATGATCATGGCGCGTTTGTGGTCTTGCAAAGCACCCGCCACGATTTCACTGGCCGAGGCCGAGCCTTCGTTGACCAACACCACCAACGGCACTTTTTTGTAGAACCCTTTGGTGGCCTTGTCCAAGGCGACCACCGTGTCAGCACCACCCCGGCGCTGGTAGTACTCGGGGGAGGCTTTGAAGGTGAATTTGCTTTCGTCCAACTGGCCGTTGGTGGACACCACGGTCACGTTGTCGGGCAAAAACACGGCTGAAATGGCGACAGCAGCGTCAAGCAAACCACCTGGGTCGTTGCGCAGGTCAAGCACCAAGCCCTTCATTTTGGGGTCTTGTTTGTACAACTCTTCCAGCTTGCGGGTCAGGTCATCCACCGTGCGTTCTTGGAATTGGCTGACGCGAATCCAGCCAAAACCGTTTTCGATCATCTTGCTTTTCACGCTGACGGTTTTGATTTCTTCGCGCACGATGGTGACTGGGAAGGTGCGGTTTTCATCTTTGCGGAAGATGGTCAAAACCACCTTGGTGCGAGGCTCACCGCGCATGCGTTTAACGGCTTCGTTCAGTGACAAGCCTTTGACCGAGGTGTCGTCCACCTTGGTGATCAGGTCGCCGGGCTTCAAACCAGCGCGGTCCGCAGGCGAACCCTCGATGGGCGAGACCACTTTCACCAAACCTTCTTCTTGCGAAATTTCAATGCCGACACCGACAAATTTGCCGGTCGTGCCTTCACGGAATTCTTTGTAGGATTTTTTATCGAAGTACTGTGAATGCGGGTCGAGGCTGGCGACCATACCGGCGATGGCGTCGTTGATGAGTTTTTTCTCATCTACAGGTTCCACGTAATCGCTCTTGACCATGCTGAAGACGGCTGCCAACTGTTGCAGTTCTTCCAGTGGCAACGGCGTGATGTTGGCCCGCGCCACGGTTTGCAACGAGAACGTGGTGAGAGCACCGGTGAGAGCGCCTATCGTCAACCAACCTGCGATTTTGAGTTTCTGGCTCATGGGTACCTTGTTCAATAGCTGCTTCGCCAACACCTGCCGGCGATTTAGGAAGATAGTCTACTGTGGATGAGCCAAAGGCGCGGGGTCCTTTTGACAAAGTCGGCCAGCCACAGGGTCAAGCGTTTGGGGCCTTCTCGTGTAGGTAGTAATGGCGAATCGGCTTCAAATCGGTGTCCAATTCATAAATCAAAGGTTGACCATTGGGGATGTTCAAGCCAACGATGTCGTGGTCGGAGATGCCGTCGAGGTACTTGACCATGGCACGGATCGAGTTGCCGTGGGCGCTGATCAGGACACGTTTGCCACTGCGCATGGCGGGGCCCAAGGCCTCATTCCAAAACGGCATGACCCGCTCGATGGTGTCTTTCAGGCATTCGGTGAGCGGAATTTGCGTGGGCAGCAGTTTGGCGTAACGCGGGTCGCTGCGCTCGCTGCGGGGGTCGTCAGCGGTCAATGAAGGTGGCGGCACGTCGTAGCTGCGTCGCCAAGCCAGCACCTGGGCGTCGCCGTATTTTTGGGCGGTTTCGGCCTTGTCTAGGCCTTGCAGCGCACCGTAGTGGCGCTCGTTCAAGCGCCAGTGATGTGCCACCGGCAGCCAAGAGCGGTCCAGGCCATCCAACAAGTGCCACATGGTGTGGATGGCACGCTTCAACACGCTGGTGTAGCCCAGGTCAAATTCAAAACCATGCGCCTTGAGCATTTCGCCAGCCAGGCGGGCTTGCGCCACACCCGTGGGGGTCAGATCGACATCGGCCCAACCCGTGAAGCGGTTTTGCAAATTCCAGGTGGACTCGCCGTGGCGAATCAAAACAAGCGTGTACATGACCAAAAACCTTGCGTGAATTCAATGGAGAAAAAGGATTCTAGAATGACAGTCTTGCGCGAAACTGGATATCTTTGTGAATTTCTTACTTGAAAACTGGCTGCTGATCTTTGTGGCAATCACTTCTGGCGTGGCTTTGCTGTTGCCCAATTTGGGTTCTTTGGGCGGTCCCAGCTTGTCACCCACACAAGCGGTGTTGCTCATCAATCGCGAAAAAGCCCATATCGTTGATGTTCGCAGTCCAGAAGAATTCGCCACGGGCCATCTGATTGGTGCCAAAAACATCCCGATGGACAAGCTGCAGGCCGATCTGGGTAAAAGCATCTCTGACAAAAAACGCCCGCTCATTCTGGTGTGTGCCAGTGGCATGCGTTCGCAAAAAGCGGTTGGCGTGGCCAAAGCCCAGGGCTTTGAACAAGCCCACAGCTTGGGCGGGGGATTGAAAATTTGGCAAGATGCCAATCTTCCACTTGAAAAAGCTTGAATTGAACAAGCTGTAACGCCCAACACCATGCCACCCGTCAAGATGTTCACCACCGCAGTTTGCCCTTATTGCGTTCGGGCCAAACAGCTCTTGAAAGCGCGGGGCGTCGAGCACATTGAAGAGGTCCGCATCGACCAACTCCCCGAAGAGCGAAGCCGCATGATGGCGCTCACAGGCAGGCGCACTGTGCCGCAAATTTTCATTGGCGATCAGCATGTGGGTGGCTGTGATGATTTGATCGCGCTCGATGGTCGAGGCGGCTTGCTGCCCATGTTGCAAGCAACCTGACATAATTCCTTCATTCTCAACCTCACCCGCTTTCGGCCCACAGGCTTGGCGGGTTTTTTCATGCAGGAAGCCCCATGGCAGACAACCTCGAACCCGTGTTCCAAATTCAGCGCGTTTACCTCAAAGACATGTCCTTGGAGCAACCCAATTCACCCGGCATTTTGTTGTCGCAAGAAACGCCCAGCGTGGACATTCAAATCGGCATCGGCTCCGAGCAAATTGGCGAGCACCTTTATGAAGTGGTGGTCACCGCCACCGTCACCACCAAAATCAAAGAACAGACCATGTTCTTGGTGGAAGCCAAGCAAGCCGGTATTTTTGAAATCCGCAACATGCCCGATGGCCAACTCGAACCCATCCAAGGCATTGCCTGCCCCCAAATTGTCTACCCCTATTTGCGCAGCAACGTGGCTGATGTCATCCAACGTGCTGGTTTCCCGCCGGTCCACATGGCTGAAATCAACTTCCAAGCCATGTACGACCAACAACAGCAAATGAAAGCCGAGCAGCAACTCCAGTGAAGCTGCTCGTCCTTGGTGCTGGCGCCTGGGGAACAGCGCTGGCCGCACAAGCCAGTGCCCGCCATGAAGTCACTTTGTGGGCACGCAACCCCGCCATCATTCAAGACATGCAAACGCGTGGTGTGAACCAACGCTATTTGCCCGGTCAATCACTGCCCCCCGCTTTGCACTTGAGCCACGCGCCTTTGGCGCAACTGCTGCCGCACACCGACTTGGTGGTGTTGGCTTCACCCATGGCCGCTTTGCGTGACATGCTGTTGGCCACCGCGCCCATGCTGGGTGAGCGTCCGCTGGCCTGGTTGTGCAAAGGCTTTGAAGCCGTGCTGCCCTCGATAGCCAACCCCAAGGCCAAACATGGTTTGCTGGCCCACGAAGTGCAACTGCAAGTGGCACCCGCGCTGCAAGCTGGGATCTTGAGCGGCCCCAGCTTTGCCAAAGAAGTGGCTGCAGGTCAGCCCGCGGCTTTGGTGGCTGCCAGTGTCCACCCCGCTGTGCGTGATGCTTTGGTTCAGGCCTTTCACGGCGACAACTTGCGCGTGTATGCCAATGAAGACATCGTTGGCGTGGAGGTGGGTGGAGCCGTGAAAAACGTCATGGCCATCGCCACCGGTTTGTGCGATGGCTTGCAACTGGGTTTGAATGCCCGCGCGGCGCTCATCACGCGCGGCTTGGCCGAGATGACGCGTTTGGGTGTGGCCATGGGCGCACGTGCCGACACCTTCATGGGCCTGAGTGGTTTGGGCGACTTGGTGCTCACCGCCACCGGCGACCTGAGCCGCAACCGGCAAGTGGGTTTGGCGCTGGCGCAAGGCAAATCACTTGACCAGGTGTTGCTGTCCTTGGGCCATGTGGCCGAAGGTGTTTACAGTGCCCACACCGTGGTGCAACGCGCCCAGCATGTGGGTGTGGACATGCCGATCGCGCAAGCCGTGGTGTCGGTGTTGCAAGGCCAAACCTCGCCGCAACAAGCCGTGGCCGCCCTCATGGGGCGTGGTGCCAAAGGCGAACAGGGCGCTTAAGCCAATCGTTGGATTTGCAACTTGGCGGCGTCCAAATGCCCTGCCAAAGCAGCAATGCACACCGTAAAGTCCGGGCTGAATTCCGGGTTGGACCGCAAGCTTTTCAAATACTGGTTGGCCATAAGCAAAGCCTGTCGCCAATGGTCATTGCGCACGCAGGCGTGCAGGTTCAAGGGGGGCGCGGCGTTGTTCATTTTGCCGCTGCTGCTGGGCGCAAACGCCATCGGACACATGTCGTAGGCTGGTGCCAAATGGAAGGGGCGGCCGGAATCGCAGACAAACGACAGGTTGCCCGCGTGCATGTCGGTGTTGCCCATCAGCATGCCAAACGCCCACAGCAACTCGGTGCGTTCTGCTGCTTCTCGCGTCACGACCCCAAGCGTCGCCAGTGTTTGGACGATCACCGGCCAGGGCTGGTGGGCGTCGCCCACAAACTCAGCATCCAAAGCGCGCAAGGACACCACGGCATGGCGCCCCATCGCGCCCCTGCGGTCAAAGCGTGCCAGCTCTAAAAACCGCTGACCTTGGTGGTTCAACACTGCCGAGGACGCTGCCGCCACACCAACGCTTTGCAAGCAAGACAAGGCCAAGTGCTCGGCCAACAACAGATCGCGCCAGCGCTGGCTCACGGGGCTGTCGAGTGGCTCGGTGAATTTCACCAGCACATGGGAGGCGCCGCCAGGTGTTTGCGCATAGGCGGTGAATTTGGGTTGCTCGCCACCCGCGGACGAACCGGGTGTGTCGCCTTGCGACGCCGCCAAGGCCAGGGCTGCATAGGTGGCGGGTTTGTTGTCGTTGGCCACCGCGCTGGGTTCAGGCAAGGCGATGAAGGTGTCGCGGGCAAGGTTGCCCAACAAGAGATGGCCCACCATGTCGTGCCCATGTGCCAACAATGCCCGGAGGGAGTGGCTGTCGCTCCAGGTGTTGAGCGCGCTCGGCAGCCCCAGACTGGCCGCATGACGAGCGGCATAAGCGCGGCCCAAATAGCCTTGCGGCAGCATGTCTAACAGCCACCAAGGCACGCCATCCGAGTGCACTTGCGGCCCATCGGTGGGTGTGAAAACAAAGCCATCGGGGCGCACCGGGGTGAGGTTGCCAAAGGGCTGCAATTGACCTTGGCTGTCCACCTGAAACACCGGCACGTCGGCGAAGCCCCGGCTGCTGTCGCGCAACACATAGCGCGAGTTTTTCTTGGCGCCGATTTGCAGGACCTCTTGGCCCATGGCCGCGAGCGCACGCGATACCGTGGGCTGGCTCAAGCCCATTTCTCTGGCCATTTGCGTGCCAGACTTGGGGCCCGTAGCCAGCCGCAAACGCAGGAGTTCAAGCGGTGTTGTCATCGATGAGAATTATAAAATGAATGACAAATGCATGAATAAAAAATTAATTTCAGGATAAAAAACCCAATGAATATAGATATTTCAAGGCTATAGTGCTTAAAAATCGTATGTTATTTGAATCATTTTAAAATAACATCGTGATCAAAATTCCGAAAGCTCAAACGTCCAAGTTGTCGATCAAACGGGTAGGGCCCAGCTTGGCCGCGCCCAGCACCACCATAGGCTCGGTGGTCACTTGGGCGATGGGCGACAAATCTGACTGGCGGCGCACCGTCAGGTAGTCGGGCTGCCAGCCTTGGGAGCGCAAGCCTTCCATGGCGGCGGCTTCTGCCGCAGCCACATCCAACACAGCAGCGCCTGAAGCAACGGCAGCCCGCACCTGCGCCGCCAAGGCTTGCAGCGCGGCTGACAGCTGCAGGGCTTGGACCCGCTCGGACGCGGACAAATACATGTTGCGCGAGCTCAGCGCCAAGCCCTCGGGCGTGCGGGTGGTGGGCAGGGTGAGGATTTGCAGAGGCAGCGCAAACTGGCGCACCATTTCGCGCAAGATGAGCTGCTGCTGGTAGTCCTTCTGACCAAACACCGCCACACCTGCGCCGCCAGCAAAAACGCAGCTGAACAGCTTCATCACCACGGTGCACACGCCGGTGAAAAAACCCGGGCGGAATTCGCCTTCCAAGATGTTGGCCAAGGCCGGGTCGGGCAGCACTTTGAAGGTTTGCGGCTGGGGGTACAGCTCGGCTTCGGTGGGGGCGAACAACACATCGCAGCCCACGGCCTTGAGCCGCTCACAGTCGTCCTCGAAGGTGCGCGGGTAGCTGTCAAAGTCTTCGTGCGGCAAAAACTGCAAGCGGTTGACGAAGATGCTGGAGACCAGCACATCGCCCATGGGCTTGGCGTGGCGCAACAAGGACAAATGGCCCTCGTGCAAATTGCCCATGGTGGGCACGAAAGCGGGCTTGGAAAACGGGGCCAAATGCTGGCGCAACTCGGCCACGGTGCGGGCGATGAACATGGATTACCAAGCGTGAAGGGCGTTGTCGGGAAAGCTGCCGTCTTTGACCGCCGCCACATAGCGGCTGAGCGCGTCCAACACGCTGTCGGTGCCGGTCATGAAATTGCGCACAAACTTGGGGTTCTTGCCCAGGTTGATGCCCAGCATGTCGTGCAGCACCAGCACTTGGCCAGCCGTGCCATTGCCCGCGCCAATGCCAATGGTGTGGCAAGTGCTCAGGGCTTGCGTCAGTTCGCCCGATAAAGCGGCGGGCACCATTTCCAGCACCACCATGCTGGCACCGGCTTGTTGCAGGGCCAAAGCATCTTTGTGCAACTGCGCGGCCGCAGCGGGCTCGCGGCCCTGCACCCGGTAGCCGCCCAAGGCGTGCACGGTTTGCGGCGTGAGGCCCAAATGCGCACACACCGGAATGCCGCGTTGCACCAAGAAATGCACGGTGTCGGGCGTCCAATCGCCGCCTTCAAGTTTCACCATGTGGGCCCCGGCTTGCATCAGCACCATGGCGCTGCGCAGTGCTTGTTCAGGGGACTCGTGGTAGGTGCCAAAGGGCAGGTCGCCAATCACCCAAGCGGTGCCTTGGACGCGACGCAAACCGCGCACCACGCTTTCGGTGTGGTAGCGCATGGTTTCCAGGCTGACACCTGCGGTGCTGTGCAAACCTTGGCAGACCATGCCCAGCGAGTCGCCCACCAAAATGCATTCCACACCGGCGGCGTCGGCCACGGCGGCGAAGGTGGCGTCGTAGGCGGTGATCATGGCGATCTTGTCGCCTCGCGCTCGCATGTCGTTCAAGCGCGGCAGACTGATCGGTTTGCGCGTCGCCATGTCGGAGGCGGGCGGCAAAGTGCCGTAGGGACTGGCAGGGTTGCTCATGCGGGGTCTCCCCTCCATATCAATTGGTGGGTGCATACGCCAGGCGCACATAGATGGGTGCGTAGGCTTCGGCTTGGGTGATGTCCACCAGGGTTTCTTTGGCCAGTTCAAGCAAGGCGATGAAGGTGACCAGCATGACAGGCACCCCCAAGCTGGCGTCGAACAGGTCTTGGAATTCAACAAAGCGTTGGTTTTGCAACTTCTTCAGCACGATGCTCATGTGCTCTCGCACCGATAGTTCTTGGCGGCTGATTTTGTGGTGCTCCACCAGCTTGGCGCGGCGCAAGATATCGGCCCAAGCCTGCTGCAAATCGGGCACGTCCACATGCGGGAAACGCGGTTGGATGGACTGCTCGATGTAGACCTGCGCCCGTAAAAAATCACGGCCTTGCTGCGGCGCTTCGTTCAAGCGGGCTGCGGCCAATTTCAATTGTTCGTATTCCAACAAGCGGCGCACCAGCTCGGCACGTGGGTCTTCGACCTCCAAACCTTCAGCCACTTTCTTGGGTGGCAACAACATGCGCGATTTGATTTCAATCAGCATGGCGGCCATGAGCAAATACTCGGCGGCTAGTTCGAGATTGGTTTTTCTGATTTCCTCGACATAGCTCAGGTACTGGCGGGTCAGGCCCGCCATGGGGATGTCGAGGATGTTGAAGTTTTGCTTGCGAATCAGGTAGAGCAGCAAGTCGAGCGGGCCTTCAAAGGCTTCTAGAAAAATTTGCAGGGCATCGGGCGGGATGTACAAATCTTGCGGCATGGCGAACAGCGGTTCGCCATACAGACGCGCCACCGCCACATGGTCGATGACCGAGGGCATGTGGGGCAAATCGGCGCTGGGACCCTGCCAATTCGCCTCGGGGGTGGTGCTCACTTGCTGCCCGTGCTGAGGTAAACGTAGGGCTTTTGAGGCACCCGGGCGGCTTGGAATTCGGCCTGATTTTGGCGGTCAATGGTTTTGTCCCACAGCAGGCCGCGACCGGCGCGTTGCTCGGCTTCCAAGGTGGGCTTGTGCGCCTTGAGTTGCTGGATGAACGCTTGAGTTTCAGAGACGTATTCGGGGCGGGCAAACAAAGACATGAAAGGTGTCCTTCAAAGGGAGCCGCATTCTACCCAGTCAGGCTTGGTGATGCAGAAAACGCCAGCGTCTTTAATCGGGTGCCCAGGTGGTGGGCCAAGTCAGGCTGCGCCCCGTGCGGGCGGTGAAAGCGTTCAAGTCTTCCAAGTGGTCGAGGTCGGTGGTGTAGTGCAGGTTGCTTGAAGCAAAGGGCAGCACCTGCGCCTGGTGCGCTTGTCGCCATTCTTTGCAACCAAACGCAGCGCCTTGCAACAAGATGGCACGTCGGGCGGCGGCACTCAGCATCACCGGGTTGCCGGGCGCTCCATCCACCTTTGGAAACACCATGTCGATGCCTTGCGGGCGGTCGTGAAACGCTTGCGTGAGCGTGGTGATGTCGGCGGCTTCAATCAGCGGTTGATCGGCCAAGGCCATCACCACACCATCGAGGCTGTCGGGCAAGGCTTGCAAACCCAAGCGCTGGGACGACACCAAGCCGTCGTCGGGTTGTGGGTTGTGAATCACTTGGATGTTCAAGCCGTGCAGTTGTGCGCCAATGTCATCGGCGTAATGCCCCAGCACCACCACCAACTGGGCCGCACCTGCGGTTTGCAAAGCATGCACTTGGCGGCGAATCAGCGGCTCGCCATCGAGCAGCAACAGGGATTTGGGCCGATGGCCCATGCGAGAACCCGCACCGGCTGCGAGCAAGACCGCAGCCCAGTTCATCAATGGATCCGCATGCCGGGGGTGGCACCCGGCCAAGGGTGGAGCACGTGGATGCCGGGATGGGTTTTTTCATCTGCATGGCTGGCGGCCAGCACCATGCCCTCGGAGACGCCGAATTTCATTTTGCGCGGGGCCAAATTGGCCACCATGACGGTGAGCTTGCCCACCAGGTCTTCGGGCTTGTACATGCTGGCGATGCCGCTGAAGACATTGCGCATGCGGCCTTCACCCACGTCCAGCGTCAAGCGCAAGAGTTTGGTGCTGCCTTCCACGGGTTCGCAATTGACGATGAGCGCGATGCGCAAATCAATCTTGGCGAAGTCGTCGATGCTGATGGTTGGAGCGATGGCTTCGCCGCCTGGTTTGGCGAAATTGGGGTCAGCGAAATTGGGGTCAGAGCTCGCGAAATTGGGGTCAGAGCCCGATTTTTCCTTTGGAAAATCGGTGTCTGACCCCAATTTCGCTGTCCCCAATTCCGCCAATTTCGCGGGCTCTGACCCCAATTTCGATTTAACGGGGTCTGACCCCAATTGTTCCAATTGTTCGGGCGGCGGCTCAAACAAGGCTGCCAACATCTTGGGGTCCACGCGCTGCATCAAGTGTTGATAGACACCGATGCCGTGGCCCGCACCCATGCGTTGCTGGCCCTGCGCAAACTGCAACGGCGGGATGTTCAAAAAAGTTTCCACGTTGGCCACCAAGGCGGGCAGCACCGGTTTCAAGGCCAGGCTCAGCAAGCGAAAGGCTTCCATGCAGGTGCTGCACACATCTTGCAAGCGGGCGTCTTGCCCTTCTTGCTTGGCCAGTTCCCAGGGCTTGTTGGCGTCCACGTACTCGTTCACGCGGTCGGCCAAGGCCATGGTGTCGCGCAAGGCTTTGGCATAGTCGCGGTGCTCGTACAGCGCTTCAATAGCGGGCAAACCGGCGTGCAATTGCGAGAGCAGGGCTTCACCATCGGCGCTGACAGCGCCCAGTTGGCCGCCAAAGCGCTTGGCAATGAAGCCCGCTGCGCGCGACGCGATGTTGATGTACTTGCCCACCAAGTCCGAGTTGACCCGCGCCATGAAATCGTCGGCGTTGAAGTCGATGTCCTCGTTGCGGCCGTTGAGCTTGGCGGCCAAGTAATAGCGCAGCCACTCGGGGTTCATGCCCAGTTCCAGGTACTTCAAGGGGTTCAGACCGGTGCCTCGGCTCTTGCTCATTTTTTCGCCGTTGTTCACGGTCAAGAAGCCGTGCACAAAAACCTTGTGGGGCACTTTGCGGCCGCTGAACTTCAGGATGGCGGGCCAAAACAAGGTGTGAAAAGTGACGATGTCTTTGCCAATGAAATGGTATTGCTCCACATCCGGCGCGGTGATGTAGTCGTCATAGCTTTCACCACGCTTGGTCAAGAGGTTTTGCAATGACGCCAAATAGCCAATGGGCGCATCCAGCCAGACATAAAAATACTTGCCCGGCGCATCGGGAATCTCGATGCCAAAGTAGGGGGCGTCGCGCGAAATGTCCCAGTCGCCCAGGCCTTCGCTGGTGCTGCCGTCTGGGTTGGTGCGCACACTGAACCATTCTTTGACCTTGTTGGCCACTTCGGGCTGCAGGTGTTGGCCGTTTTGCGTCCAGTCTTGCAAAAATTCAACGCAGCGTGGGTCGGACAATTTGAAGAAAAAATGCTCGGCGTTTTTCAATACCGGTGTGGCCCCCGACAACGCCGAGAACGGGTTCTTCAAATCGGTGGGTGCATACACCGCGCCGCAGCTTTCACAGTTGTCGCCGTACTGGTCTTTGGCGCCGCACTTGGGGCATTCGCCCTTGATGAAGCGGTCGGGTAAAAACATGTTTTTCTCGGGGTCGAAAAACTGCTCGATGGTTTTGCGCTCAATCAAGCTGCCGCCTTGCTCGGCGGACAGGTCGCGCAGGTCGCGGTAAATCTGCTGCGCCAGGGCATGGTTTTCCGGCGCATCGGTGCTGTGCCAGTTGTCAAAGCCAATGTGGAAACCATCGAGGTAGGGCTGGCGGCCCGCAGCGATGTTGGCGACAAACTGCTGCGGCGTGAGGCCCGCTTTTTCAGCGGCAATCATGATCGGTGCGCCATGCGTGTCGTCGGCACACACGAAATTCACCGCGTGGCCCTGCATGCGTTGGTAGCGCACCCAAATATCGGCTTGGATGTACTCCATCATGTGCCCGATGTGGAAGTGGCCATTGGCATAGGGCAGGGCGGTGGTGACAAATAAGCGGCGCTGGGTCATGAGGGGGTCAGTACAGAGAGGGAGGCTGATTTTATGCGGCCATCTCTGCAAGGCCGCTGGCTGTTTCAACCTTGCCTCGCGTGGGGCCGCACCTGCTTTGGCTAGACTAGCCCCCTTTTCCCCGACAGACACACTGGAGTAGACATGGCCCTGAGCGAACAAGACGTCACCAACGCGTTGCAAACCGTGGTGGACCCCCTCACTGGCCAAGACTTCGTCAGCAGCAAATCCGTGAAAAACCTGCGCATCGACGGCGGTGCGGTGTCTTTCGACCTGGTGTTGGGTTACCCCGCCAAGAGCCTTTGGGCGGCCTTTGAGCAACAACTTCAACAGGTGGTGTCGGCGGTGCCCGGTGTCACATCGGTCAAGGCCTCTGTCAGCAGCCAAGTCATTGCCCACACCGCGCAACCGGGCGTGGCTTTGTTGCCGCAAGTGAAAAACATCATTGCGGTGGCCTCGGGCAAAGGCGGCGTTGGCAAAAGCACGACCGCCGCCAATTTGGCGTTGGCCTTGGCCGCGGAAGGTGCCAGTGTGGGTTTGCTGGATGCGGACATTTACGGCCCCAGCCAACCGATGATGATGGGCTTGTCGGGTCGGCCCGAGAGCGCCGACGGCAAAACCATGGAACCGCTGGAAAACCACGGCGTGCAGGTCATGTCGATTGGCTTTTTGGTGGCGCAAGACCAGGCCATGGTGTGGCGCGGCCCGATGGCCACGCAAGCCCTGGAGCAGTTGCTGCGCCAAACCAATTGGCGCAACCTTGATTACCTGATCATCGACATGCCCCCCGGCACCGGCGACATCCAACTCACCCTGAGCCAACGCGTACCGCTGACCGGTGCGGTGATCGTCACCACGCCGCAAGACATTGCCTTGCTGGACGCGATGAAGGGCATCCGCATGTTCCAAAAGGTGGGTGTGCCCATCTTGGGCATCGTGGAAAACATGGCGGTGCATGTGTGCAGCCAATGCGGCCACGCCGAGCACATCTTTGGCGTCGAAGGCGGCAAAAAAATGGCGCAAGCCGAGGGCATGGCCTACCTGGGCGCCTTGCCGCTGAGCATGGCGATTCGGGTGCAAGCCGACAGCGGTCTGCCCAGCGTGGTGGCCGACCCGGACGGCGAGGTCACCGCCATCTACAAAGCCGTGGCGCGGCAACTGGCCGTGAAAGTCGCGGCCAAGGCCAAAGACTTCTCGTCCAAGTTCCCCAGCATCAAAGTCTCCAAAGACACTTGAACCACTTTTGAAAGCTCAAGTTGCACCTTGATGCATTAAAGTGCATTCATGCGTCAAGATCTGGACTCCGAAAAACACCCCTATCTGGTGACCCTGGGCGAGCGGGTGCGCAGCCTGCGGGCACGCCGTGGCTTGTCGCGCAAAGCCGCCGCCGCCAGGGCCCGGGTGTCCGAGCGCCATTGGGCGAATTTGGAAACCGGGGTGGGCAACGCGTCCATCTTGGTGTTGCTGCAAGTGGCCAAGGCGCTGCAGTGCAGTTTGGTCACTTTGCTGGAAGAAGCGCCCGAGGCGGGCAACTTGCGTCGGCAGCATATTGCCCTCATTGGCTTGCGCGGGGCTGGCAAGTCCACGCTGGGCCAGCGCTTGGCGCAAGAGCTGGGCTATGTGTTTGTCGAACTCAGCCGCGTGATTGAAAACCTGGCCGGTTGCAGCATCAGCGAAATCCATGGTTTGTATGGCCCCGAGGCGTATCGGCGCTATGAGCGCCGCGCCTTGGAAGACTGTTTGGCGCAGTACCCGCATGTGGTCATGGCCACGCCCGGCGGCTTGGTGTCCGAGGAATCCACCTTCAACATGATGCTGGCGCAGTGCTACACCATTTGGCTGCAAGCCACGCCCGAAGACCACATGGCGCGGGTGCTGGCGCAAGGCGACACGCGTCCGATGTCGGCCAGCACGGAAGCCATGCAGGACTTGCGCCGTATCTTGAGTAGCCGTTCACCGTTTTATGCCAAGGCCGATCTGCATTTCGACACCAGCTTGCAGCCACTCGAAGAGAGCTTCCAAACGCTGAAAAAAGCCTGGTTGGCGCAGAATTAACGACTGGCAATATATTGCACACATCAAACTAATTTCGGCACGATGATGCACGTCTTCGGCCAAGCCTGACATTGGCCAATTGCCCCAAGGAAGCCCGCATGACTGATTTCACGGTTGATTACCAAACACACCCCTCCAAGTACCGCCACTGGACCTTGAGCGTGGACGGCGAAGTGGCCACTTTGTCTTTGGACATCCAAGAAGACGGCGGCATCCTGCCTGGCTACAAGCTGAAACTCAACTCCTACGACCTGGGCGTGGACATCGAATTGCACGATGCCTTGCAGCGGGTGCGCTTCGAGCACCCCGAGGTCAAGTCGGTGGTGGTCACCAGTTTGAAAGACCGCATTTTTTGCTCGGGCGCCAACATCTTCATGCTGGGTTTGTCCACCCAAGCCTGGAAAGTCAACTTTTGCAAGTTCACCAATGAAACCCGCAACGGCATTGAAGACAGCAGCCGCCACAGTGGTTTGAAATTCGTTGCCGCCGTCAACGGCGCTTGTGCAGGCGGCGGCTACGAGCTGGCGCTGGCCTGTGACGAGATTGTGTTGGTGGACGACCGCTCCAGCAGCGTGTCCTTGCCCGAAGTGCCTTTGTTGGGCGTCTTGCCCGGCACCGGCGGTTTGACCCGGGTGACCGACAAGCGCCATGTGCGCCACGACCACGCCGATATTTTTTGCACCAGCGTCGAAGGTGTGCGCGGTCAACGTGCCGTGGACTGGCGTTTGGTGGACGCGATTGCCAAGCCCGCGCAGTTTGCCGAGGTGGTGGCCAAGCATGCCAAAGACTTGCCAGCCAACGCCAAGCGTGCTGGCGCATCGGCCAAAGGCCAAGGCGTGGAACTCAAACCACTGCACAAAACAGCCAGCGCCGACAGCCTGCACTATGACTACGTGACCGTGGCCATCGACCGCGCCAAACGCACCGCCACCCTCACCGTGTCGGCACCCAAAGCGGCTGTGCCCAGCAGCATCGAGGCGATTCAACAAGCCGGTGACAGCTGGTACCCGCTGCAAATGGCGCGTGAACTGGATGATGCGATTCTGTGTTTGCGCAGCAATGAACTCGACATCGGCACTTGGTTGCTGAAAACCACGGGTGATGCCGCCCTGGCCCTGCAATCAGACGCCGTGTTGGTGCAACACCAAGCGCATTGGTTGGTGAATGAAACCATCGGCTTGTTGCGCCGCACCTTGGCCCGCTTGGACGTGTCGTCGCGCTCGTTGTTTGCCTTGATCGACGAAGGTTCTTGCTTTGCAGGCACCTTGGCCGAGTTGGCGTTTTGTGCCGACCGCGCCTACATGTTGGCCTTGCCCGGCGACGACAAAGCACCGCACCTGACTTTGAGCGAACTCAACATGGGGTACTTCCCCATGGTGAACCACCAATCGCGTTTGCAACGCCGCTTCTACGAAGAAACCGCGCCTCTGGAGGCCGTGCGTGCCGCCATCGGCAAGCCGTTGGACGCTGACCAAGCCCTGAGCTTGGGCCTGGTGACCGCCGCCCCGGATGACATTGACTGGGCCGATGAACTGCGCATCGCGATTGAAGAACGTGCCGCCATGTCGCCCGATTCGCTCACCGGCTTGGAAGCGAATTTGCGCTTCAGCCAAAAAGAGTCGATGGAGACCCGCATTTTTGGTCGCTTGTCCGCTTGGCAAAACTGGATCTTCAACCGCCCGAACGCCGTTGGCGACAAAGGGGCTTTGAAGGTCTACGGCAAAGGCGAAAAAGCCGCTTTCGATATGAACCGCGTCTAACCCTCATTGGAATCTGACCCCCATTGATTAATGGGGGTCAGATTCCAATTAATTCATTCTTTACTTCAGGAAAACATCATGTCAGCCATCAACTACAGCGAAAAAATCCCCAACAACGTCAACCTGAGTGACGACCGCACCTTGCAACGCGCCTTGGAGCAGTGGCAACCCAACTTCATCAACTGGTGGGACGACATGGGCCCCGAAGGCACGACCGACAGCGAGGTGTATTTGCGCACCGCCGTGAGCGTGGACCCGCAAGGCTGGGCGCAGTTTGGCCATGTGAAGATGCGCGACTACCGTTGGGGCATCTTCTTGAACCAAGGTGAAGCGGACCGCAAGATCCATTTCGGCGACCACAAAGGCGAAGCTGCTTGGCAAGACGTCCCTGGCGAACACCGCGCCAATTTGCGCCGCATCATCGTCACGCAAGGCGACACCGAGCCCGCCTCTGTCGAGCAACAGCGCCACTTGGGGCAGACCGCCCCTAGCATGTACGACCTGCGCAACCTGTTCCAAATCAATGTGGAAGAAGGCCGCCATTTGTGGGCCATGGTGTATTTGTTGCACAAACACTTTGGCCGCGATGGCCGCGAAGAAGCCGAGGCCTTGCTTGAGCGCCGCAGCGGCAACGACGACAACCCCCGCATCTTGCAAGCTTTCAACGAGCAAACGCCCGATTGGCTGAGCTTTTTCATGTTCACCTACTTCACCGACCGCGACGGCAAGTTCCAGCTGTGCGCTTTGGCCGAGAGCAGCTTCGACCCACTGGCTCGCACCACCAAGTTCATGCTGACCGAAGAAGCGCACCACATGTTTGTCGGCGAGTCGGGCATTTCACGCGTGATTCAGCGCACCTGCCAGGCCATGAATGAACTCAAAACCGACGATGTGGCCAAGCTGCGTGCTGCCGGTGTGATTGACCTGCCCACCATCCAACGCTATTTGAATTTCCACTTCAGCGTGACCATTGATTTGTTCGGCGCTGACGAGTCGAGCAACGCCGCCACCTTCTACAGCTCGGGCCTGAAAGGCCGCTACGAAGAAGGCAAGCGCGACGATGACCATGTGTTGCGCGGCCAAACCTACAAAGTGCTGCACGTGCAAAACGGTCAACTCTTGGAAAAAGAAGTGCCGATGTTGAACGCCTTGAATGAAGTGCTGCGCGACGACTACATCACCGACTCCAAAGCGGGTGTGGACCGTTGGAACCGCGTGATTGACAAAGCCGGAATTCCTTTCAAGCTGCAAGTGCCGCACAAAGCCTTCCACCGCAACATCGGTTCGCTGTCCGGCTCGAAGGTGTCGCCCGATGGCCGCGTGGTGTCAGACGCCGAATGGAACGCCAAGATCAACGAATGGCTGCCTTCTGCTGAAGACCGTGCGTTTGTCGCCAGCCTCATGGGCCGCGTGGCCGAGCCAGGCAAGTTTGCCAACTGGATCGCACCCCCTGCCATCGGCATCAACCGCCAACCCGTAGACTTCGAGTACGTCCGCTTCAACTGATCTTCCATGAGTGACACCGCCGAGCTGTTGCAACAGCACCTGATCGACCCTGAAGTTTGCATCCGTTGCAACACCTGCGAAGCCACCTGCCCGGTGGGCGCGGTGACGCATGACAGCCGCAACTATGTGGTGGACGCCGACAAGTGCAACCACTGCATGGCTTGCGTGCCGCCGTGCCCCACGGGGTCGATTGACCATTGGTTGCCGGTCTTGCGCAGCAAGGCCTACAGCTTGGCCGAGCAACTCAGCTGGGATGAACTGCCCGCGCCGCAAAGCGAGGCCGAGTTGCAAAGCTTGGCGGCGGGCTTGCCCACCTCGGGCCACACCGCCTTTGAAAACGCCGCCACCTCGGTCGCCACCGTCAGCAGCGCCACACCCGTGGTGCACAGCGGCCCAATGGGGGCCAGTGTGCCGCCGTGGTCTGCCGCACACCCCTACACCAACCTGCACGGCCCGAAGAACCCGATCAGCGCCAAAGTGGTGGGCAATATGCAGGTGAACGATGCCGGCACTGACAACGAAACCCACCACATCGTGTTGGACTTTGGCAGCCTGCCGTTTCCAGTGTTGGAAGGCCAATCGGTGGGCATCATCGCGCCCGGCGTGGATGCCCACGGCAAGCCGCACCATGCGCGTCAATATTCCGTGGCCAGCCCGCGCAATGGCGAGCGCCCCGGCTACAACAACCTCTCTCTCACAGTGAAACGCGTGGTGCAAGACCACCAAGGGCAGGCCGTCAAAGGCGTGGCCTCCAACTATTTGTGCGACCTGAAGCTGGGCGACACGGTGCAAGTGGTGGGCCCGTTTGGCAGCAGCTTCCTGATGCCCAACCACCCCGGCAGCCATCTGGTGATGATTTGCACCGGCACCGGTAGCGCCCCCATGCGCGGCATGACCGAGTGGCGCAGACGCTTGAAAGCCAGTGGCAAATTTGAAGGCGGCAAGCTGATGCTGTTTTTTGGCGCACGCACCCAGGAAGAACTGCCGTACTTTGGCCCGCTGCAAAAGCTGCCCAGCGATTTCATCGACATCCACTTTGCGTTTTCACGCACCCCCGGCCAGCCTAAGCGCTATGTGCAAGACGCGATGCGCGAAGCCGCTGCGCCTTTGGCGGCCATGCTGAGCGACCCGCAAACCCACTTTTACGTGTGCGGCTTGAAGAGCATGGAAGAGGGCGTGTTGCAAGCCCTGCACGACATTGCCGTGGGTGCAGGCTTGGACTGGACCACCGTGGCCGCGACCTTGAAGCAAGAGGGCCGGTTGCAGTTGGAGACGTATTAAGCGGTGGGCAGGTGTGCATGGCGCACACCTCATTTGGTGTTAACGACTTAGTCGATTGGTCGGCGACTTTATAAGCTGCTGAATGCCAATTGCGCATCTATTTCACTTGATGATTGGCATCTAAACGTACTTTATAAGGTACACTGCCAATGAAGACCATCAAGAAACTACCGGCCATTTTTTACCGTTCATCATCCGGTCAAGAACCGGTTCGTGAATGGTTGAAAACCATGAATCAAGCAGAGAAAAAAACCATTGGCGAAGATATTGCCTATGTTCAATTTAAGTGGCCGATTGGAAAGCCAAGAGTGGACTATTTGAGAGATTCGGTTTGGGAAGTCCGTAGTCGGCTTGACAACCGGATCGCACGAGTTTTGTTTGCAGTCGATTTTTCTCAAATGATTTTGCTTCATGGGTTTATTAAAAAAACACAACAAACTCCAAATTCAGATATTGATTTAGCCATCAAACGATTGAAAGAATGGAAGCATGAGCACAAAACCCAAAACCAATAAACACATGGGCAGTAACTTTGATGATTTCTTGATTGAAGAAGGCATCTACGAGGAAGTGCAAGCTCGTGCGTTGAAACGCGTTTTGGTTGAGCAATTGAGCGACGCCATGCAAAGCGGCAATTTGAGCAAGGTGGTGATGGCGCAACGCATGGTCACCAGCCGCTCTCAACTTGACCGGGTGCTGGACCCAGACAATTTATCGATTCAACTGGATACGTTGTTCAAAGCGGCTAGGGCTGTCGGAAAGACTGTTGAGATCCGATTGACATAAATTCATTTATCAGCAACTCGGCCAAGTGCGCCCTTATGGACTGCCATTTCTTGAGCACATCCTCACACAGCAGATTCCCTGGCTACATGGAATTCGTCGGTAAGTGCTACTTCCTGCCTTTCCGAGACCCACTTCCCCCGTGAAGCCCTGTTTGCAGGGATGCTTGCCGGCTTGCCTGAAGCAGACTGGCTGGGTAACATGTAACCAGTCCTCGCCCATCCATGAAAGGCATTTCAATGGCCACCACCAACCCCTCTGCGCTGAAAGTGGCACGCGCTCGTCAGAAGATGCGTGCGGCGGGTCTGCGGCCGGTGCAATTTTGGGTGCCCGACACCCGTGCTGAAAGCTTTGCTGCCGATATTCGCCAGCAATGCCTGGCCCTGAAAGCCGACCCCGCAGAGGCAGATGTGCTGCACCTGACCACTGAAGCGGCCGCGCAAGTTCAAGGCTGGGTATGACGCTTCGCGGCGACTTGGTCGCCATTTCCTTGCCCGGCGACTACGGCAAACCTCGCCCAGCGTTGGTGATTGGCGTGATTTAAACCGCCCGCCGTATCCAAAATCGGCACATCCAATTGCAGTGCCGCGAAAAATGCTTTCACAGAAGTCAGGCTCAAGCGTCGATGTCTCCAGGTTGGTTTCGGGATGATGCTGTTGGTTCTTGAGTGGCGGTCTCGCCGAATCAAAGTTGTATTCAACCCCCATCAAACCAAGTTTCACTAGGCTTGTTTCCCCTTTAGACAAGGGAAATATCTTGACCTATGGAAACGTAAATGTTACCTTTGATTGTTTTTCAAATTCAGGAACTGCTTCTA
The DNA here is from genome assembly GCF_965234735.1 of Limnohabitans simekii (SeqCode). Classification (GTDB taxonomy): domain Bacteria; phylum Pseudomonadota; class Gammaproteobacteria; order Burkholderiales; family Burkholderiaceae_C; genus Limnohabitans; species Limnohabitans simekii. The sequence continues at coordinate 263,832 of NZ_OZ248542.1, forward strand.
GAAGACGACACCAGCCCCTTTGGAAATTGGTTCCAAAGGCTTGACCCCGTCTCTGGCGTCAGGGTGCAAGTGGCCTTGGCGCGAATAGAGCAGGGAAATTTAGCCAGCATCAAGTGGTTTGAAGGCATTGGTGAAATCAAAATTCATTGGGGGCCAGGGTTGCGCATCTATGTGGCAAAGATGGAAATGCACATCATCTTGCTATTGGGTGCAGGCACAAAAGGCACGCAAGACAAGGACATCAAGCTGGCCCTTCACCGATGGCAGCAGTTCAAAAAACGCAAATCAGGCAAAGGAAACCAGACATGGCGTTGACCAAAGATTTCAAACAAACGGTGATGGTGCGAATTCAGAACGAGCCCGCCTATGCACATGCACTGTTGCAAGAGGCCACCACCTTGTTGTTGCAAGGCGAACCACAGACGGCCAAGTTGTTGCTGCGCGATCTCATCAACGCGACCATGGGCTTTGAACACTTGGCAGTTGATGTGCAAAAACCTGCAAAAAGTTTGCACCGGATGTTGTCGGGTCAGGGTAACCCCACCATGACCCATCTGTCGGCCATCTTGGCTGCTGTGGCTGTGTTCATGCAAGTGCAGGTTCAAACCAAAGTCATCCGCGCCTGATACCCGCCTTACCATCCCCCGCATGAACCAAACCACCAGCACCTTGGCCCAATTTGACGATGTCGGTGCGCGTCGCATCGAAGCGGTCTACCTCACGCCCGACGTGGTGGCGCAGCGTCAGCAGGTGTTGCAACGCATTGCGCCGCAAATGGGCGAGCGAATTTTGGACATCGGCTGCGGCCCCGGCCTCACCAGCCAAGCGCTGGGGGAGGCGGTGGGCGCGTCGGGCAGCGTGCTGGCGGTGGATATTGCAGAGCCCATGTTGGCGCTGGCCCGCAAGCGTTGCCAAGCCTTGCCCCACGTGCAGTTGGCCCATCTGGATGTGACGCAATTGCCCCAGCCCGATGCCAGCTTTGACATGGCGCTGGCCACGCAGGTGTACGAATACGTGCCGGACATCGCCCAAGCTTTGCAAGAACTGGCGCGGGTGTTGCGCCCTGGTGGCCGGGCCTTGTTGGTGGACACCGATTGGGAATCGGCGGTGTGGGCCAGCCGGGACGACACCCGTATGCGGAAGGTGTTGGACACCTGGAACCAGCACATCCCGTGGCCGCAGTTGCCGCGCAGTTTGATGCAAGCCTTGCAGCAAGCAGGCTTGAAAAACGTGCAAGTGGAGGTGATGCCTTTGCTGAACACCCGCTTTGACACCAACACCTACAGCGCGGGGATGTTGGAGGTGATGGGGGCTTTCGTGACTGGGCGCGATGGCCTCACAGCCGAAGACGTGGCTGCTTGGCAAGCCGATGTGCGCAGCATGGACCAGCACACCGGCTATTTCTTCAGCCTGAACCGCTATGTGTTTGTAGCCACGCGTTAAGCGTTGTTGAATTGCAGCGCCGCCAAGCTGGCGTACAAGCCGCCCTTGGCCATCAACGCGGCATGGTTGCCTTGCTCCACCAAGTGGCCGTGGTCCAACACCCAAATCACATCGGCTTGCTGAACCGTGGCCAGGCGATGCGCAATCACCAGGGTGGTGCGGCCTTGCATGGCGGTCTCCAGCGCGGCTTGCACCATGCGTTCGCTGTGCGCGTCCAAGGCGCTGGTGGCCTCGTCCAGCAGCAGCAACGGTGGGTTCTTCAACATGGCGCGGGCAATCGCAATCCGTTGCCGTTGGCCACCCGACAAGCGCACACCGCGTTCACCCAAAAAGGTGTCGTAGCCCTGCGGCAAATCAACAATGAATTCATCTGCAAACGCGGCTTTGGCAGCGGCCAACACCTCGTCATCCGTGGCGTCGGGGCGGCCATAGCGGATGTTGTCCATCGCGGTGCCCGAAAAAATCACCGGCTCTTGCGGCACGATGCCAATGCGTGAACGCAGGTCGTGCAAAGCCATGTCGTTGATGTTGACGCCGTCCAACAAAATTTGACCGGCTTGCGGGTCGTGAAAGCGCAGCAGCAAACCAAACAAAGTGGTTTTGCCAGCGCCACTGGGGCCCACAACGGCCACGGTTTGGCCGGGTTGAATGACGCCACTCAAGCCCGACAAAGCCAAGGTTTGCGGCCTTGAGGGGTAGTGGAAATCCAAGCCCTGCATGGCAACCGACGAGCCTTGCACTGGCCACGGTGCTTCTAAGGGCGCAGCAGGGGAACGGATGTCCGAGCGGGTGTGCAAGAGTTCCATGAGGCGCTCGGTGGCACCGGCGGCACGCAGCAAATCGCCATACACCTCTCCCAGCACAGCAAAGGCACTGGCCAACAAAATCACATACACCACGGTTTGGCCCAATTCACCAGCGCTCATGGTGCCGTCGCGCACGGCCAACGTGCCTTGATACAAGCCCCACAGCAGCGCAGCACTGCTGGCCAAAATGATGAAACCCACCAAGGCCGAGCGGGCCCGGGCGCGGCGCAAAGAGGTGCTGACCGCTTGCTGGGTCGAGTCGGTGAAGCGCTGGGCTTCGCGGGTTTCGGCGGTGTAGCTTTGCACCACGGGGATGGCGTTCAACACCTCGGCGGCCATGGCACTGGCGTCGGCCACACGGTCTTGGCTGGCGCGTGACAACTTGCGCACCCGCCGCCCCAAGCTCATGCTGGGCCAGACCACCAGCACCAACAAGGCAATCACTTGCAGCATCAGCATCGGGTGGCTGTAAACCAGCATCAACAAAGCGCCCACGCCCATCACCAGATTGCGCAAACCCATGGACAGCGATGAGCCCACCACGGTTTGCACCAGCGTGGTGTCATTCGACAAGCGAGACAGCACTTCGCCGGATTGTGTGGTTTCAAAAAACGCCGGGCTTTGCTGCAGCACATGGCCGTACACCGCGTTGCGCACATCGGCCGTGATGCGTTCGCCCAGCCAAGTGACGGTGTAAAAGCGCAGTGACGAAAACACCGCAAGTGCCGCCGCCACCAAGAACAACTGGCCAAACTGCCCCGCCAAACGCGCACCGCTGTCCGGGCCGCTCAGGCCTTGGTCAATCAGCAGCCGCAATGCCAAGGGAAACGCCAAGGTGGTGCCCGCCGCCAACAGCAAAAACAAACCCGCCAAGGCGATGCGGCCTTTGTAGGGTTTGACGAAGGGCAGCAAGCCAGACAGGGATTGCGGGGAGGCGGTGGCAGGGGAGGGGGTGGTCATGGGATTCACAAGTGGGCTCATTGACTGAGCAAATCAATATAGGCCGCATAACTGTAAGTGCGGTTCTTTTTCAGGCCAGACAATTCTTTCACCATGCCTAACTCTTCCAACAACTTGATGGCAGCGCTGGCGGTTGGGAAAGTTGTTTCCAAAATTTTGCACACCCGATCGACGGTGAATCGGGGCATGGTGGGAAGCATCTCAAACAAGCGGTAACTGATGGCATTGGCTTTGGGATGGGCCAACAACCGCTTTCTGTCGTTGGTGACCAAACTGGCCACCGCGACAACCGCAGCTTCAGATTGCCTGGCAGAACTTTGCACAGCTTCCAAGAAAAATTGAACCCAAGCTTCCCAGTCGCCTTCGGTCCGAATGCACGACAAGCGCCGGTAGTACTCCGACTGGTGTTGTTTCAAAAAACCACTGAGGTACATCAAGGGCTCAGGCAAGAGTTGCCAATGCTCCAGCAAGATGGCAATGAGCAATCGGCCAATGCGGCCATTGCCATCCAAGTAGGGATGAATGGTTTCAAATTGGGCATGCACCAAGGCAATCCGAACAAGCACAGGCAGGTCTGGTTTATCTGCATGGATGTAGCGTTCCAGATCGGCCAACAAGCTTGGTACCTGATCCGCAGGCGGCGGCACAAACACGGCTGTGCCTGGGCGCGACCCGCCGATCCAGTTTTGAGATCGGCGCAACTCGCCGGGTTGTTTGCCTGTGCCACGCACCCCGTTGAGCAGCAAGCGATGGGCCTCACTCAGCATACGCACACTGATGGGCAAGCCGGTATCGCTGCGCAGTTGTTCTTGGGCCCAGTTAAAAGCCTGCAGGTAGTTGGTCACTTCTTCCACATCATCCGTGTTGGAAATGGCCAAACCAGCTTCCTCATCAAACAAGTCGATCAACGTCGCTTGAGTCCCTTCAATCTGGGATGTCAACAAGGCTTCTTTGCGGATGGCGCTGTAGAGCAACCATTCGACCGAGGGAACCAAACCCGCCACCGCTGAGAGGCGTTGCAAGGCCGTCAAGGCTTCTTCATTCAAACGTGCCCAGACGGCAGCATCGAGCGCAGGCTCGGCAGGGGGCAAGCCATGCGGAATAAATGCTTTGACAGGCTCACCTTGGGTGGTGGTGATGGCATAGGTGCCAGTGATGCGGGACATATGAAAGCAGGCTTTGATTCGATGCCGCCATATTAAAGAGTTTTTTAATACGCGTCAATCATTTTAAAGCTGACTTTAATTTGTAAAAACTGCCAGTATTGTCATGGTTTGTTGATTTCAAGGTGAACGGCTACTTGCATCACTAAGGGTATGGGCATGCCACCCGCTAAGATGCCCCATCCATGAACGGCTACGTATCAGACAAAACACCACAAACCGGTGCACACCCCCGTGGTGAGCTGGATCAGAACGTCTATCAGGCTGCCCAGCAAAAACAGCGGCAGCAACACATACACACCGATCCAAAACCCCGCCTGCCAGGTGTAGCGCGGCTCGGCAATCCGGTGGCCCATGACGGTTTCCAGTTTTTGGCGGCTGAACAGTTTTTTCAACATGTCCGAATGCTACCCAATTGGGGCCGCCCATGAAGCTGCAATGGGACGGCCACGACTTGGGCATCTGGGACGTGGCCCACGCCCAAGCCGCAGGCGCTTTGCAACAAGACTGGGCCTACGGCTCTACCCGCGTGGCCATGGGCTCTTCTGTGTTGCGTGGCGTGGTGCATGCCGATGGCGTGCCGGTGGCAATGGCGCAGTTCATCGTGCGCCGCTTTGGCCGCTGGGCAGGTTTTGCGCTGTGCTCGCGCGGCCCCATCTGGCTGCAAGCCTTGAGCGGCAACGACAAAGCCCGGGCTTACCAAGCCATGCGACAAAGCATTCCGCTGCCCGGCTTGCGCTTTTTGATGATCACGCCAGACGAGCCGCAAAGCCCCGAGCTGGGATTGCCGCATTTGCGCCGCATCATGACCGGTTTCGCCACCGTCATGCTGGATATCAGCCAGCCCATGGACGCGCTGCGCACCAACTTAGACCCCCGCTGGCGCAGCCCCTTGAGTGGTGCAGAAAAATCCGAGCTCAGCATCCACCGCATGGGCACCAACCCCGGGCAATACCGCTGGTTGTTGGACGCCGACATGCAACAACGGGTGACAAGGGGTTTTCAAGGCTACCCCGATATCTTTTTTGAACGCTATGCCGAATCGCGCAAGCAACCGTCGAAAAACATCTTGTCTGTCCGCGCAGACCTGGGCCGCGACCGGGTGGCTGCCATGATGTTCATGCTGCACGGAGAAGCCGCCACTTACCAAGTGGGTTGGACCTCAGAAGCTGGCCGCAACTTGCATGCACACCACCTGATTTTGTGGAAGAGCATCGAAGAGCTGAAAGAACGCGGCATCCGCCAACTGGATTTGGGCGGCGTCAACACCGGCCGCAGCGCTGGTATTGCACGCTTCAAAATGGCCACCGGTGGCGAAGTCAAAGTGCTGGCGGGCAGTTACTTGTTATGAGCCAACACCTGCTGCAAGTTGTGGATGTCAGCTGTGAGCGGGGCGGGCGCCCATTGTTCAAACCGGTCAGCTTTGCTTTGTCTGCTGGCACGGCGCTGCATTTAGAGGGCGACAACGGTGCTGGCAAAACCACCTTGCTACGTGCCCTCAGCGGCTTGTCTACCTTGGCCCAAGGGCGGGTGCATTGGTGTGGCGTTCCCGTGGTTGATCTGGCGTCTGGGTTCAAAAGCGAGTTGCTCTACCTCGGTCATGCATTGGGTTTGAAAGATGAGCTGTCGGCCTTTGAAAACGTTCAGCTCAGCGCCGCGATGGCCGGCCAAGCCTTGAGCCGCGACCAAACGCTGCACGCATTGGCTGTGCAAGGCTTGAAAAACCGCGCCCATTTGCCTTTGCGGGTTTTGTCACAAGGCCAGAAACGCCGTGTCGCATTGGCGCGTTTGCAACTCGCCCATGCCAAGCTGTGGCTGTTGGATGAACCTTTCGTGGCCTTGGACAGCGATGCAGTTCAGGCCTTGCAGTTGTTGTTGCAACAACATTTGGCAAAAGGTGGGGCCTTGATCTTCACCAGCCACCAAGCGGTGCAGTTGGGCGTGGATCTGCAAAGTCTGAGGTTGCAAGCATGAACATATTCTTCACTGTGGTGTTGCGCGACCTGCGTTTGGCCATGCGGCGCAAATCCGAAGTGCTGAGCGCCATGTTTTTCTTTGTGGTGGTGGCCGCATTGTTTCCATTGGCGATTGGCCCCGAGCCAGCCATGCTGCGTCAAATTGGCCCCGGCGTGTTGTGGGTTGGCGCACTTTTGGCCAGCATGTTGGCCTTGTCACGGTTGTTCGAAGTGGACCACCGCGATGGTGCCTTGGAACAAATGATCTTGTCCCCACATCCTCTGTGGCTGTTGGTACTAGGGAAAATAGCCGCTCATTGGCTTCTCTCTGGACTCCCCTTGGTAATATTGGCGCCTGTTTTGGGTTTGCAATTCGATTTGTCAGCAGAAGCATTGGCGCTCTTATCGCTCACCTTGCTGTTGGGTACGCCAGTGTTGTCGTGTATCGGCGCCATTGGTGCTGCTCTCACTTTAGGCGTGCGCGGTGGTGGTGTGTTGATTTCCTTGTTGGTGCTGCCATTGTTTGTCCCTGTGTTGGTATTTGGGGCTGGCGCCGTGCAAGCCCTGAACACGGGATTAGGAGCGCAAGCCCATATCTCGATTTTGCTGGCATTGTTGTTGCCAGCGCTTTTTTTCAGCCCTTGGGCATGCAGCGCTGCATTGCGCATCGCTTTGGAATGAGTTCATGACGATTCGCTGGTTCTATTACGCTGCACCCCAAACGTTTTATGGGTTGGCTGGCCGTTTATGGCCTTGGTTTGCGGCCTTGGCCACGGTGTTGGCCGCGGTAGGTTTGTGGATCGGTTTTGCCGTGGCACCAGCAGACGCCCAACAAGGCGAGGGCTACCGCATCATCTTTGTGCATGTGCCTGTCTCATGGATGTCCATGATCATCTACTTGGCCATGGCTTTTTGGAGCATTCTGGGTTTGACCTTCAACACCCGTTTGTCGGGAATGATGACCCGGGCTCTGGCCCCCACCGGCGCCATGTTCGCTTTTCTATCGCTCTGGACAGGCGCTTTGTGGGGCAAGCCGATGTGGGGCACTTGGTGGGTCTGGGATGCCCGCCTGACCTCCGAATTGATTTTGTTTTTTCTCTACTTGGGCTATATGGCGCTCACCTCGGCGATTGACGATGTGCGCCGCGCCGATCGTGCGGGTGCACTCATCGCCATCGTGGGTGCGATCAATGTGCCCATCATCTATTTTTCAGTGACCTGGTGGAACACCCTGCACCAAGGTGCATCGGTGTCGCTCACCCGTTCGCCCAGCATGGCCTCGCTCATGTTGTGGGGCATGCTGCTCATGGCCTTGGCCTGTTGGATCTACACGTTGGCGATTGTTTGTTACCGGGTGCGCTCACTCATCATTGAGCGCGAAAGACACGCCGATTGGGTGCAAGCGTTGCCCGAGGTTGCAGGAGTGAAGCCATGAGGTGGGAGAGTTGGGCCCAGTTTTGGGACATGGGTGGATATGGGCTTTATGTCTGGGGCAGCATGGGCATGACTGCGCTCTTTATCCTGCTTGAAATTTGGCAAGCCCGGGTCGCCCATCAACAAGCGTTGGCCTTGGCGGCCACAGAATCACAGGACAAGTCATGAACTGGACCCCGCGTCGCAAACGCTTTGCGCTCATTTTGGGTGGCTTGATGGTGCTGGCTGCGGCGGCGGCTTTTGTGCTGAACGCCTTCCAAAGCAACCTGGTGTTTTTCTTCACACCTTCGCAGGTGTTGAAGGGTGAGGCGCCTGTCAACAAAACCTTTCGCATCGGCGGCATGGTCAAAACCGGCAGCTTGCAGCGTGATGGCACCGAGGTCAGTTTTGTGGTGACCGACACCGCACAAGACATCACCGTACGCTATACCGGTTTGTTGCCCGATTTGTTCAAAGAAGGCAAGGGTGTGGTGGCGCAGGGCAAAATCAATGAACAAGGCGTCATGATGGCGGCCGAAGTGTTGGCCAAGCACGATGAGAACTACATGCCGCCTGAGGCGCAACATGCACTTGACCAAGCTGCCAAAGCGCGTGCAGCTCAATCCGCTCAACCCTGAAAGTCTGGCTCTTTATGATTCCTGAACTTGGTCAATTCTCTTTGGTGCTGGCCGCCGTGCTGTCCGTCTTGTTGGGCGTTTTGCCTTTGTGGGGCACGCTGCGTCCCAACCCCACTTTGCAAGCCTTGGCAAGACCACTGGCTTTGCTGCAATTTGTGCTGGTGGCCTTGTCATTTGCCTGCTTGGCTTATGCTTTTTTGAACAATGATTTCTCGGTCAAGTATGTGGCCAATCATTCCAACAGTTTGTTGCCCAAGCAGTATCAATTTGCAGCCGTGTGGGGTGGGCATGAAGGTTCGTTGCTGCTGTGGATGCTGATGCTCACCGGTTGGGCGGCAGCGGTTGCGCTGTTTTCACAAACCTTGCCTCTGGTGATGGTCGCTCGGGTGCTGGGTGTGATGGGCTTGATCACGGTTGGCTTCATGTTGTTCATCTTGTTCACGTCCAATCCGTTTGATCGGTTGTTTCCTGTCCCTGCTGACGGGCGCGACCTGAATCCTTTGCTGCAAGACCCTGGCCTGGTGATCCATCCGCCCATGCTCTACATGGGTTATGTCGGCATGTCGGTGGCATTTGCATTTGCCATTGCCGCCTTGTTGTCGGGCCGATTGGATGCCGCTTGGGCACGCTGGTCGCGTCCTTGGACGGTCATCGCCTGGGCCTTTCTCACTTTGGGCATCGGCTTGGGCTCGTGGTGGGCGTATTACGAGTTGGGCTGGGGCGGCTGGTGGTTCTGGGATCCGGTGGAAAACGCCTCACTCATGCCTTGGTTGGTGGGCACCGCGCTCATCCATTCCCTGATGGTCACTGAGAAGCGGGGCAGTTTCAAAGCCTGGACCGTGTTGTTGGCCATCGCGGCATTTTCCTTGTCCTTGTTGGGCACCTTCTTGGTTCGCTCTGGCGTGCTCACCTCGGTGCATGCGTTTGCCACCGATCCAACCCGTGGGGTGTTCATCTTGATTTTCTTGGCGATTGTGGTGGGCGCGTCGCTGACCTTGTTTGCTTGGCGTGCCCCGCAAGTCACCTTGGGTGGCAGCATGGGTGTTGTTTCGCGCGAGTCGTTCATGTTGCTCAACAGCGTGCTGCTGGTGGTGGCCACCGGTGCCGTGCTGCTGGGCACGCTCTACCCACTCGTTATTGACGCCTTGAATTTGGGCAAGCTGTCGGTTGGCCCACCGTATTTCAATTTGGTGTTTGCGCCTTTGATGGTGCCCTTGTTGTTCATTTTGGTGCCGGGCACGATTGCGCGTTGGCGCGAGGCCCATGTGTCCGAGATGTTTCAAGAGTTGCGCTGGGTCGGCGCAGCTTCGCTGCTGTTGGCCATCGGTTTGCCGTTTGTTTGGGGCCCCTGGTCCATAGGCACGGCATTGGGCGTCTTTTTGGGCATGTGGGTGGCTTTGGGCAGTTTGCACAACATGGTCAATCGGCTGCGCAAACCTGGTCGCATTGGCGGCTCCTTTTGGGGCCAACACCTGGCGCACTTTGGATTGGCCGTCGTGGTGCTGGGCATCACCGGCGTGAAGTCTTACGAGGTCGAGCGAGATGTGCGCATGGGCTTGGGTCAGACAGTGACGATTGAGCCCTACACCTTTCGATTGGTAGACATGGTGGACGTGAACGGCCCCAACTACAAAGCCACGCAAGCCCATGTTGAAGTTGTGAAAAACGACAAGGTCATCCACGTGCTCTACCCCGAAAAACGCCGCTATTTTTCAACGGCCATGCCGATGACCGAAGCGGCCATTCGCTCCAATTTCTTCGGTGACCTCTATGTGTCCTTGGGCGACCCGATCGCGGGAGACACGCCGAGTTGGAGCATGCGCGTCTATCACAAGCCCTTCGTGCCTTGGCTCTGGGTCGGTGTGTTGCTCATGGTCACGGGGGGCATGGTTGCGGCTTTGGACCGCCGTTACCGTCGCCGCGACATCAGTGCGCAATTGAAAACGGTGGGCGAGGCCATGTCCAACCCGGTTTGATGCCATGAAAAAATTCCTGATTCCGTTGGCGTTGTTCTTTGGCTTGGTGGCTTTTTTAGCGGTGGGCTTGAAGCGTGATCCGCGTGAAATTCCTTCGCCCTTGGTGGGCAAGCCAGCGCCTGCTTTCAGTTTGCCAACACTCACCGGTGACCAACCCTTTAGCCCCGCCGATTACAAAGGGCAGGTGTGGCTTTTCAATGTTTGGGCCACATGGTGCGTGGCTTGTCGCGAAGAGCATCCGTTGTTGGTCGAGTTTTCCAAAACTCAAAGTGTGCCCATCATCGGGTTGAGTTACAAAGAAGTTCAAGCGGCTGATCAAACCAATGGCCCCTTGAGCGATGACGCCAAACTGAGCTTGGCCCGCGAGCGCAGCCTGCGTTTTCTTCAGCGCCAGGGCGACCCTTACAAGTTGTCCGTCATGGACCTTGATGGCAGCGTGGGCATTGACTATGGCGTCTACGGCGTGCCTGAAACTTATGTGATCGACCGAGAAGGCATCATTCGTTACAAGCAGGTGGGGCCGGTCACACCCGAAATTTTGGAAACCAAATTGTTGCCCCTGATCCGACAATTGGAGAAATCATGAAGCGCTGGTTCATCATCTTGGCCCTGTGCAGCAGCGCAGTTTGGGCGGGCGAGGCCCCACCCAGGGCTGAAGACCCCCAAGTGGAAGCCAGACTGGTGGTGTTGGCCGAGGAGTTGCGCTGCTTGGTTTGTCAAAACGAATCCCTGGCATCCTCCAACGCTGAATTGGCCGAAGACTTGCGACGCGAGGTGCGCAAACTCATTCGCCAAGGCATGACGGATGCTGAAATCAAAACCTACTTGGTTGAGCGCTATGGTGATTTCGTGCTGTACCGACCAGATGTGAAACCGCTGACTTGGCCACTCTGGTTCGGCCCGTTTGTCATCTTGATTTTGGCCGTCTGGGGTTTGTGGCGCTATTTGCGACATCGCAAGGCGCTTGTTCACCAACGCATGAGCGACGCTGACAATGCTCAAGCTGAATCGTTGCTCAAGGAATAAATGAACGCCGTCCAAATTTTTCTGCTGTTGGCCTTGGTCCTCACCTTGGTGGTCTTGGCTGTGTTGTGGCGGGTGCTGTGGCAAGCCACGCGACCCGTGGCGCAAAGTCAAGAACGCGAACAAGTCCTGTCGCATGTGGCTGTGTACCGTGAACAACTGGCCGAGCTCGAGCGTGAGTTGGCCCAAGGCAGCTTGGATCAAGCAGGTTTTGATTTGTCGCACCAAGAGCTGACCCAACGTTTGTTGGAGGATGCTCCGCCACCTCAATCATCCGCAGCTCCAACGCCCGCAACCAACAAGCGCCCCAAGCTGTTGTTGGCTGGCATCGCTGTACTGATTCCCCTCATGGCATTCAGCGCGTATTTCTTGGTGGGCACACCCATGGCCTTGGATCCGCAGCTGTCGGCTCAAGCCCATGGCGACGAGCAACTCACGCCCGAACGTTTGGCCAGCATGGCCGATCAACTCGCTGAACGCTTGCAAAACGAGCCCAACAATGCCGAAGGCTGGGTGATGTTGGGTCGCATTCAACGCGCTTTGGCGCGTTATGACGAGGCAGATTTGGCATTGCAAAAATCGCTGGCGCTGGCCCGCAATGACGATGTTTTGATCGAGCGTGCCGAAGTGCTGGCGCAAAAAAACAATGGCAGTTTCAAAGGCGAGCCTTGGGCCATCATCAACACGGTGCTGAAAGCCGACCCCAACCATGGCAACGCTTTGTTGCTGGCGGGCAGCGCTGCATTCTCCGAGGGTCGCTTCAAAGAGGCTTTGGCTTATTGGGAAAGAGTCAAGGCGAGTTTGCCGCCTGCTTCACCCGATGCAGCTGCCTTGGCCGAGGCCATTGATCAAGCCCGTGAACGCCTTGGGATGCCGCCCTTGTCACCCGCGACCAACATGGCCAATGCGCCAGCCAGTGCGGGTGTCTTGACCGCCAAACCAGCCTCAGACGGCACCGAAAGAATCACCGGTCGGGTCAGCATCGACCCGGCTTTGGCCGCCCAAGTGTCGCCGCAAGACATCGTGTTCATTTATGCCAATGCCGCAGAAGGTCCGCGCATGCCCTTGGCCATCATCCGCACCACGGTGGACAAACTGCCTTACGACTTTGTGCTCGACGACAGCTTGGCGATGAATCCGCAAATGAAGCTGTCTCAGGTCACCTCGGTGATGGTCCGCGCGCGCATTTCCAAAACAGGCAATGCCATGCCCCAGCCTGGCGACTTTGGCGCCAGTGTCGGGCCAGTCACACCCGGCAGCGCTGATGAATTAAAACTTAATATCTCTAAAGCGTTTCAATAATTGATAAGATCGGCACCCACTTCAAGGATTGGGCTCATGGAAAACGGATTCAGCTTTGCTTCAGTGGTTTATTTGTTCATCTTGGTCTTGGTGCTGGTCACCTTGCGTTATTCGGTGTTCATCGTGCCGCAGTCCGAAAACTGGCTGATTGAGCGACTGGGACGCTACCACCGCAAAATCGAAGCGGGCTTGCATTTGCTCATTCCATTTTTCGAGGTGGTGCGGCACAAGGTTTCTATCCAAGAAATGCAGCAACCGCCGGACCCCATCAATGCGATCACCCTGGACAACGTGTCGATCAGCATCCAGCTGGCCATCTTCTACCGCATCATCGACTCGTCCAAAACCATGTACCGCATTGCGGATCTCAAGACAGGCATCAAAACCATTGTCAACGGCACGGTGCGAAGTGTCATTGGCAAAACAGAGTTGGATGGTGTGCAGTCCAACCGCCGCCACATTGCCGAAGAAATCGAGTCAGAACTGCAAGCCGTGTCGGATGAGTGGGGCATCAAGCTCACGCGCGTGGAAATCACCGAAGTCGAAGTGGACGAGCAAACCAAAGAAGCCATGCAGGTGCAACTCAACGCCGAGCGCAAGCGCCGAGGTGCGGTCACCGAAGCAGAAGGCATCAAGCAAGCCACGCAATTGCAAGCCGACGCCAGTTTGTATTCGGCAGAAAAAGAAGCGCTTGCCAAGCGCATCTTGGCGGACGCTGAGGCTTATGCGGTTGCCGCTGTGTCCAAAGCCATCAGTGAAGGTGGTGCCAGCGCCATTGAATTTGAAGTCAAAAAATTGCAAGCCCAAGCCGTGCAGTCATTGGCTGTGGGCAACAACACCAAAATTGTGTTGGTCCCGTCTGATGTGTTGTCTTCACTCAGTGGAACGATCGGCAAATTGGCCAGCAAGCTTTGACCATGGAACCTTTTCAAATTTCTCTGCTGCTGGGCATTGTCTTGGTGATTGCCGAGTTGCTCACCTTGTCTTTTTTGCTGCTGGGCATGGGCGTGGCAGCCTGGGTGGTGGCCTTGCTGCAATTCATGTTCAATGATTTCAGCTTCAGCCGTGATGTGCTGGTGTTTGCTGCCGCCTCGGTGGTGTTCTTCTTGGTTTTTCGCAAACTGTTCAAGCGTCAAACCGATACCGAAGAACAGTCCAACCAGGATATCAACCACTATTGAAAAAGCCCGTTTGCAAACGGGCTTTTTCTTGGGGGTTGTCGTTCAACAATCAGATGGATTTCAAACGATCGGTGGAGGGCACCACGCGGGTCAAGCGAATACCGTAGCGGTCGTTGACCAGTACGACTTCACCTTGGGCCACCACGGTGTCGTTCACCAGCAAATCCAAAGGTTCGCCTGCAATGCGGTCAAGTTCAACCACGCTGCCTTGGGTCAAGCGCATCAAGTCTTTGATCTTGATGTTGGTGCGACCCACTTCAATGGACAAATTCACCGAGATGTTTTGCAACACTTCCGGGTTGATATTGCCCGGTTGTGACACTTGAAATTCATCCGAGGTTGGCGGAGTTGCGTCTTGATCTTGATCTTGGGGTTCGGTGGTGTCGTTCATGTTTCGCCTGCCTTCTTAAAGCTGTCCGGGGACAAGTTGTTTTTCAATCCGCACGGCCACATTCGAGCCTTTGGTGCCAATGTTGACCCCGAATGAGGGGACGTCGTTGGCCAAGAATTGCGCCAATTCAGGTTTCTTGAAGAACAGCATGTCGCCTTCCTTCATGGTCTGCAAATGGTGCAAGGTGGTCTTGATGTTGCCCATGACCACTTTGATCGCCATCTCGGAGTCGCCCACGGCCACTGCCAAGTCTTCGCGCCATATCTTGTCGGATTCTTCGTTGCCGTCGCCAGACGCGACACGGTTGCGCAACAAGTCGCGCAGCGGTTTGAGCGTGGCATAGGGGTAGACCAAATCGATGAAGCCTTTGCCACCCGATGCGGTGGCCTCGGCTTCAAAGCGACTCAGCACCACCAAATCGTTTTCATCGGCAATTTGCGCGAACTGGGGGTTGATCTCAGAGCTGACCTGTTCGCAGTCGATTTCCATGACCGGACCCCAAGCATCTTTCAAGGAGCGGAAAAACACTTCCAAAATGATGTTGATGATGCGGGTTTCGGTGGCGGTGAACAAACGACCTGGCGGCAAATCCGACACGCCTTTGCCAAAGCCGCCAAAGAAACTGTCCAGCGAACTGAACACCACATTCGGGTCGATGATGATGACCGAGTTGCCGCGCATGGGGTTGATGCGAATGGTGTTGACCGACAACGGTGCCTTGAGCATGTGCAGGTAGTCACCAAACTTCATGATCTGCACCCGCGTTGGATTGACACGCGGCGTGGTGCGCAACACCTCAAGCAAACCCAAACGGAACATGCGGATGAATCGTTCATTGATCATGTCGATCGATGAAACGTTCACGCCCAGGCTGGAGTTTTCACTCGCCAAGTCGTGTTTGCGCACACGCACTTTGGTGTTAAAGCCCGTGTCCGTTTCGATGGAGCCGTCTTTCAGCCCTTCAGACAGGGCCGCCAGCTCTTCATCGCTGAGTAAATTTTGACGTGTTGCCATGTGCCTTACTGCATCACAAACGAAGTGAACATGACTTCTTCAATGCCACCGAAGTCTTCGTATTCTTCAAGCATGGCATTCATCACATCTTTGAGCCTGAGCGCCAGTTCCTTGCGGAACTCGGGCTTGGTTGTTTCAGCTTCGGTGGTTTGACGCATCACATCCAACATCGCCGAGCGCAGTGCAAACTCGTGTTTTTTGATGTTGTCAAACACGCGGGTGTCGTAGTGGGTCATGACGGCCATTTGCACCACCATGACTTTTTTCGAGCCGGTGATGTTGGTCATCAGTTCTTTGTCGATCTGAAAATAGTTTTTCTCAAAACGCGTGGCTTCGGGGGCTTCTTTTTTCAGCTTGGCAGGCGCTTCGTCTTTGGCCTTGGTGGCCGCAGCTTCAAGCTCTTCCAATTTGTCCATCGCGGCCAGTTCGGCTTTTTTCTCGTAAAAACCCGAGAAGTACAAAGTGCCAAAAGCCACCGACACCATGACCACTATTGCGCCAACGACGGCGCCCAGGATCAAGAGAATCGGTTTTTTCTTTTTCGGCTCTTCCGTGCCTTCTTCTGGTGCTGCTGCTTCTGTTGCCATGGGGTACTCCTGTTTCTCTCAGTGTTCAAGCGTAAGTGTCAAATTGCAAACTGTTGCTGTGCCTTGGTCTGACCGACCCAAGGGCTTCGGTCACCGAATCGCCTTCCAGTTTGGCATGATTGTCGCCGCCTTGGCGACTGTTGCCAGATTGACCAGATGCTTGGCCTTGTTGTTGACCTTGTCCTACCAAAACGGATGCATTGTTCATGCCAAGTTGACCTAAAGCTTCTTTCAAGCGTTGGCTGCCGTTTTGAATCAGTTCTTGTGTCAGGCTGGTGTCGGCATTGAACTGTGCGGTCAATTTGCCATCGCGCATCTCCAACTGCACATCAACCAAGCCCAAACTGGCGGGTTTCAAGGCAAATTTCATTTTCCATTCGCCAGCATTGAGTTTTTCATGCATGCGGCCTGCCAGTTCAGTGGCCAGTTTTTCGCTCAGCTTGTCAAAGGTTTGGGCCATGTCGGGGTTGTTGACAAAAGCGGCTGCTGCTTTGCTGGCGGCATTGGCGCTGGCTGAAGAGCCTGAGCTGCCTGAGCCCAAGCCATGGCTGTCTGCGCTGGTGTCCAGTGCGTTCAGTGCATCAAATTCAGTTTTCAGTGTTTCGATGTCTTCGGCCCGCAGTTGGGTGTCCATCATCGACAACACCGCCAAGGTGCTGACCGGTGCTGCTGTGGCAGCCATGACATTGGCTGGCGATGTGCCGGTTGCCACCTGCATGTTCAAGATGTCCACGGTTTTGATGGCGTTGGCCACTTGGTCCTGCGCATCCAATGGCATCTCTACTTTCATCGCTTGAAAGTCAGCGGTGGATACGGCAACTTGGGTCAGCGCTTGCTGGGGCAGTTGAGGCGATTGGGTTGCAAGGGCTGTCAGCTCCAGCGGCTTGGCTGGGGCGCTCACGGTGGGCAGGCCGCTCATGGCCAGCATTTGCTGGGTAGAAACAGCCGGTGCGGACTGCGCATTGGCTTGAACGGATGGGCCAAACAAGGCCTGTACCTGTTCAGGGTCCAAGCCCATCGCCAAAGCGAAATCACTCAGGCTTTTCTCATCCGGCGGGGTGTTCGCCACGGTGATGATATGGATGCTGGAACTCAGCGGAATGGTGGTCAATTCTTCAGTGATGACCGCCTGTTCTGCGCCAGGCTCCGTTGCCGCCAAGACGGCTTGCTCAGTCAAACCTGTGTCGGTTGCTGCCAATGGGTTGCTGTGGGCGTCTGTGGGGCCCGTATCTTGCGTGTCTATAGAAATGGCTGCTGATTCGGCGTTGGCCTCCTCGGTTGCCGCACGTTGATGGCTTTGTGCCTCTTGACGCGCACTGGCATCGCTTCGTGCTTTGGCATGCCGCTGGCTGGCATCCTCGGATTGGACGTTGCTGCGGTCAGCGGCCGCTTTGTCTTGCTGCCGATCTGCGGCTTTATCTTGCTGCCGATCGGCTGCAACGGCATGCCGATCTGCCGGCGGCAAGGCTTTGGGCAAAGGGGCAGCGGCAATCTCTTGCCGCTGGTTGTTTTTCAGGGCGCGCACTTGGTGGCGCAAAAAGGCTGCAAAGTCCTCGCCCGACAAAGTGCCTGCAGGCAGGCGCAATGCGGCTGTACCAGAGGGGCTGACCTCGGGTGCGGTGTTGGCAGCGGCCTGATTCAGGCCTGTGTTCAAGGCAGATAAGTTCATATCCGTTGTGTGCTTCCCATTAAAGACAGGCTACTTAAGCAATTTCCGTGACAGGTCAAGCCTTGCCGCTGACCTGGTCATTGGAACGCTGGCAGGCCATCCAAACCTTGGGGGTTGAGGCCTCCACAGATTCAAACTGGCACATCCATTGCTTGATCATTCTGACGGCGCTGAAAAGCGCATTGATTTGAAACCTTAACGTAACAAAAAACGCGACAAAACAACCATGAGCACCTTAACCCTGTCAACGATTCGACAGAACTTGGCAAAGTTTGACTACACCGGCCTGGGCATTCCAGTCCTGGTGTTGTTGATCATGGCCATGTTGGTGCTGCCTTTATCGCCCGTTTTATTGGACTTTTTGTTTACTTTCAACATCGTGATCAGCTTGGTGATCATCATGATTGCCATTGGAACCCGCAAACCTCTGGAGTTTTCGTCTTTCCCAACGGTGTTGTTGTTTGCCACCATGTTGCGCTTGGCCTTGAACGTGGCCTCAACCCGGATCATCTTGGTCGATGGCCACACCGGTCATGAAGCAGCTGGCAAGGTGGTGGCCGCCTTTGGCGAGTTTGTGATCGCTGGTAACTATGTGGTGGGCTTCATCATCTTTGCTATTTTGATGATCATCAACTTCATCGTGGTGACCAAGGGTGCAGGCCGCGTCTCTGAAGTGAACGCTCGTTTCACCTTGGACGCCATGCCTGGCAAACAAATGTCCATCGATGCCGATTTGAATGCGGGTGTGATTGACCAGCCCACGGCCAAAAAGCGCCGCGAAGAGCTCTCACAAGAATCCGATTTCTTTGGCGCCATGGACGGTGCCTCTAAGTTTGTCAGTGGTGATGCCATTGCAGGTTTGCTGATTCTGCTGATCAACTTGGTCGGCGGATTGGCCATTGGCGTGGTGCAACACGACTTGTCTGTCACTGAAGCAGGCAAGATTTACACCCTGCTCACCATTGGTGACGGACTGGTGTCGCAAATTCCGGCACTGTTGCTGTCGTTGGCCACCGCCATCATCGTCACCCGCGTCACCACTTCCGAGTCCATTTCCGAGCAAGCGGGCACCCAGCTTGCCAATCCATCCGCCTTGTTCATATCGGCCATCATCTTGACCATTCTGGGCTTGGTGCCCGGCATGCCCTATTTGATGTTCATCACCTTGGCCGCTGCTACTGCCGGTCTGGGCCTGATGGTGATTCGCAGTGAAGTGGAAGAAGAAGCCACCCAAGAAGCGGTGGCACAAGCCGCAGCCACCTCCGAGGCCACCAAAGATCTGGACTGGGACGATGTGGACCAAGTCGATTTGATTGGTTTAGAGATTGGCTACGGCTTGATTCCGTTGGTCAACCAAGACACTGGCGGCGAATTGATGAGCCGCGTCAAAGGCGTGCGTAAAAAATTGTCGGCCGAGTTGGGCTTTTTGGTTCAGCCCGTTCGCATTCGCGACGACTTGAACATCGATCCGGACTCCTACAACATCGTGCTCAAGGGCGTGGTGCGGGGCAAAGGCGAAATCAAAGTGGGTCGTGAATTGGCCATCAACCCCGGCCAGGTGTATGGTGAGTTGCAAGGCATCCCCACCCGCGAACCAGCCTTTGGACTGGAAGCCGTCTGGATTGAATCCTCACAACGCGATGTGGCCCGCACCTTGGGTTACACCGTGGTGGACGCCAGCACGGCGATTGCCACCCACTTGAACAAAGTGCTGCGCGAAAACTCGGCCGACTTGCTCAGCCACGATGAAGTGCAACAACTGTTGGACAAACTGTCGGCCAAATCACCCAAGCTCGTAGAAGAGTTGGTGCCTGGCAAATTGGCCTTGGGCATCGTGACCCGCGTGTTGCAACAGTTGTTGGGCGAGGGTGTCTCGATTCGCGACATGCGCTCCATCGTTGAAACCCTCACCGAAGCCAGCGCCCGCAGCACCGACCCTGAGCAACTGGCCGCTTATGTGCGCCCCAAATTAGGCCGCATGATCATGCAAAGCTTGGTGGACGAGTCCAGCAATTTGTCGGTCATGACCTTGGAGCCGGGTTTAGAGCAACTGCTGCACAACGTGTTGCAGCAAAGCCAACCGGGCCAACCGGTGGTGCTGGAACCCAGCTTGGCAGAAAACTTGTTCAATGCTTTGCGCGTCGGCGCACGTGAAATGGAAGAAGAGGGCCATGCTGCCGTGTTGGTGGTGTCGCCCTTGATTCGCGGTTGGTTGTCTAAAGCGGTGCGTTTTCGCGTCAGCGATTTGACCGTGCTGTCGTACAGCGAAATTCCAGATGACCAAGCCGTCAAGGTGATTCACACTGTGAACGCCATGAACCGCAACGGATAACCACAACAATTTTTGACCTGCGAGAAACAACATGGAACTCAAACGAATCATTGCACGCGATACACGTGCCGCCAATCAAAAAGCGGTGGCCCTGTATGGTCCCGACGTGCTCGTCATCTCCAGCAGCAAGGTGCGCGGTCAAACCGAATTGATTGTGGCGGTCGACGTTCCCCCCATCAGCCTAGAGGCAGCGGTGGCTGAAGCGTTTGTGCCCACCGAGAAAAAATATGCGCTGCCCAAAGAAAGCAGCACCGATGAAATCGTCATCAGCAAAACCACCGCCAGCTTTGGTGAGGTGATGGAAGAGACGATGACGCGTCAAAAACGCTCGGGCCAAGACAAAACCAGCCTGCCAGAAGGCTTTGTGTCTGCCGCTGTTTTGAAATCCAAAGCCAAAGCCGAGTCGGCGCCAGAGGCCGCCTCCATTGAAGTCAAGCATGCCCCTGCCCCCGTCGCAGTGGACCCTGTGGCTGTTCAGGCGGCGCAAGAAGAGCGGGACAGCTTGCGTGGGCGTGAAATTGTGGAACTGGTGCGCGAGGAACTCGCCAGCTTGCGCAAAGAATTCAAGCTCAGCCAGCAAATGGCTTGGCAAGGTGCTGGACTCTCACGCAGCTTGCATCCCTTGCGCAATGCTTTGCAAGATGCCGCCATTCCGGTGGCCTTGCGGGCCTTGTTGATTGACAGCATTCAGAGTTTTGAAGATGTAGAGCCCGCCATCGAGGAAATTCGCCGCCAATTGGTGCATTCAATGCAGCACAGCAGCGTGGGTGTGCCAGAGTCAGGTTTGCACGTGTTGGCGGGGCCATCAGGTGCCGGCAAGTCTTTGATGGTGGCGCGTTTGGCCCAACATGCCAGCGTGAACTTGGGCGCCGAGCAAGTGGCGGTCATCAGCTACAGCGATCAGCGTGCAGGTGCTTGGAACCAAACCCAGTTGTTGAGCGCACAGTCGGGCGTGGATTGTTTCCGCGCCACCAATGCCACCACCTTGAAACTGTTGTTGGAAGAACATGGCCAACGCAAGTTCATCATCATTGACACCCCTGGTGTTCAAATGATCGAACGTGTGGCTGAAATCTCCAACATCTCGGCTGCCGCCCAATTCCATGTGGTGATTCCAGCCGATGCCTCGCAATCTTCTTTGCGCCGCTTGCTCTCGACGCCACAGATACAGTGGCAAAGCCTGATGATCAGCAAAATGGACGAGTCCACCCAACCGTGGTCCCTCATTCAAGTGCTGACCGAAGGCCATGTGGGCGTGAGTGCTGCCAGCAGAGGCGAACGCCTGGGTGAATGGAGCCGTCAACTGCAAATGGATGAACTGGTGAACTTGGCGCTGCACAACCTGTCTTTGGGTGCCGGCGACGCGGCCCACGAAGACATGCGCAGCACCATGGCCATGACTTCAGCCAGAATCACCCGATTGGCATCCCAACAAGCAGGGGCACTGAATGACTAAACACAAAACCACCGAAGTGATCGGTATCGCCAGTGGCAAGGGCGGCGTGGGTAAAACCACGGTGTCCATCAACCTGGCGGTGGCGCTGGCGCAGCGCGGTCACGACGTGATGTTGTTCGACGCCGACTTGGGCCTGGCCAATGCCCAGATTGCCCTGGGCGCCCGCGCCGAATACAACCTCAGTCATTTCTTGGCGGGCCAAAAAACCTTGGCCGAAATCACCTTGAAAACACGACAAGGCATTCAACTCATACCCGGTGCTTCGGGCATGCAAGAGTTGGCAGCGCTCAGCCAAGTGCAAGCGGCCAGCATCGTGCAAGCCTTCAGCGACCTGAGCAAAGACATTGATTACCTGATTGTCGATGTGGCCGCCGGAATTTCTCCCTCCGTACTGGCTTTCTTGGGTGCATGCCAGCGCCGCTTCATCGTGGTGCAAGACGATCCGTCGTCCATTGCCGATGCTTACGGCACCATCAAGGTGTTGTCCCAAGAGATGCAACTGGATGAAATTTATTTGCTGCCCAACATGGTCGACACCCAAACCCAGGGCTGGAAGCTGTATCAACGCTTGAACGATGTGTGCGTGCGGTTTCTCAACGAATCCATCCATTACCTGACCGCCATCGAGCGGGATGAAATGGTTTTGACCGCTTTGAAGAAATACCAATCCGTCATGGAGTTGGCCCCTGGCACTGCAGCCGCACGTGACTTTCGCCGTCTGGCGGAGTTGTGTACCCAGCTTAGACCGATTGACCACCCCTCCGGTGGCTTGCAATTTTTCATGGAGCGGTTGCTGCAAAGCAAATCGGATGAAGCATGAGAACACTTTCACCCATCAAGATGTACCAACAAGCCCGCCCCCAAGGCGAAGAGTTGGTGTTGGCCCATCTGGGCTTGGTCAAGCGGGTGGCCCTGCATTTGAAAGCCCGGGTTCCAGCCTACATGGAATTGGATGAACTCATTCAAGTGGGCATGATGGGTTTGCTGGAAGCCTCGCGTGTGTTTGATGCCAGCAAAGGCGTGGATTTTGAAAACTTCGCGCACAGCCGTGTGCGCGGTGCCATGCTCGACGAAGTCCGTCGACTGTCATTCTTGCCACGTTCGGCGGTGGCATTCAACAAATCCCACAACGAAACCTTGCATGCTTTGTCCTCCGAGTTGGGCCGTGCGCCCACCCAGACTGAAATGGCCGAGTACATGGGCAAAGATTTGGAAGATTTTCAAAAAGAGCGTGGCAAAGCCCGCCGTTTTGAAACTTATTCGCTTGAAGTCGTCACTGAAGAAGTGATGAGCATTGCCGATGATGCCTCCAGACAACCGGATGTGATGGTGGAAGAGGCCGAGTTCATGCAGGCGGTCACCGATGCGATTGCCGACTTGCCCGAGCGCGAACAGTTGGTGATGCAACTCTATTACGTGGAAGAGTTGAATTTAAAAGAGATCGGCGAGGTCTTGGAAGTCAGCGAGTCCCGCATCAGTCAAATTTTGTCCTCGGTGGTCAAGAAATTGCGCGGACAGCTGCAAGTCGAACGTGAGCCCGTGTCCAAACCAAGCAGGAGGGTTGCATGAGTAGCTTTTTCCAACTTTTCATGGCCTGGGGCCTGTTGTTGGTCTTTGTCTTGGTGCTCTATGTGGTTGACAAAGTCAATGTCATTTACGCGGGTTATGCCAGTCCTGATCTGCCCAAAACCTATAACGATGGTTTGTTTGGCGAACTCAGCGGCAAGACCCTTTGGGACGCCATGAGTGGCTTGCCCGTGCCGGGCATGGACGCCAAAACCGTCACCAACTTGAAGCCGCATTACGAGCCCGTGCTGCGTCAGCACATCGAACAAGTGTTCATGGAAGGCTACACGCATAGCCGCGCCGGAACTGCTGGTGTGCCCACCAACAACCGCATCATCCCCACACCGCGCGGCTCTTTGGAGTCTTGGTTGCCGATGCACCATTTGGCCAGCATTTACCAAGCGGGCGTGGACTTTGCCGCCAAAAATCCGGATGAAGAATTGCGCATTCAACAGTCTTTGGATCAAGTCACCTCCATGATTTACGCGCGATTGGGCTTGGACCTGACAGAAGCTTACTCAGCCACCTTGATGCTTCATACCGACGAGGATGAGGCTGACAGTGCATTGCCACCATCGGAAGAGGCTTTGGCTGTTGCGCCAGTTGCATTGCCGCCGGTGGCACCAGTTGCGCAACCAGTCGCTCAACCAGTCGCTCAACCAGTCGCAGCACCTGTGGCCACAGTCAGCGCGCCTATGGCTGCCGTCGCCGAACCATTGCCAGAACCTTCGGCACTGCAACCGGATTTATCGGCGCTGCAAAACGCTCAGCCGGTCATGAGTTCAGCCGCTGCCGATGAAAACAAAGCGGTTCCTGCTTAAAACAACATTGACAAACATGGTCTGCTCTCAAGTTCAAGCGCATCACGCCGAATCAATCAGGGTCAACGATTAATTTCAGGAGCCTTTGATCATGCGAGCCAACCACCGAGCCATTGAAAGCTATGGACAAGTCAAAGTCAGCACCGGCGCTTCACAAGCGAACAACGTCGAGCTGATTCAAATGCTGTTTGATGGTTTGATTGAAAGTTTGTCAACCGCCAAGGGTCATATTCAACACAACAATGTCAGCGAAAAATCAAAAGCCATTGCCCGCGCCAGCCGCATTGTGTTGGGTCTGCAAGGTGCCTTGGACTTTGAAAAGGGTGGCGATTTGGCCGCCAACTTGAATGAACTTTATAACTACGTGACACGCCGTTTGTTGCACGTAAATGCACGCAACGATTTGCAGGCCTTGGAAGAAATCCATAGCCTGATGATGGAAATTCGCAGCGCATGGGAAACTGTGCCAGCCTTGATCCCACGGCCTGCAGTTGTTGCAGCCGTCAACTGAAGTTCTAGACACCAAAGGGTCTATTGATTCGGTTACGCTTGTGGGATAGATAGAAAGCATGGGGCCTCCTCGGACGCCACATGCTTTAACACTTGGAGTAGAAAATGGGAGCAGTAGGTCTAGTCGTTTTGTTCGCTTGCGTCTTTGGCGTGTACATCGTCCACGGCGGCGATATGGCCCCCATTATTGCAGCGGCTCCCTTCGAATTTATCTCCATTTTCGGTGCGGCCGTTGGTGCGGCCCTCATTGGCAACAGCAAGGCAGGTGTCGGCACTGGTTTTGCAGCAGCGGGCAAGGTTTTCAAAGGCCCCAAGTACCACAAAGAAGATTACTTGGCGATTATTTTGGTGGTCTCCAAAATATTGAAAACGCTCAAGGCCGAAGGTGCTGTGGCCCTCGAGCCGCACATCGAAAACCCCGAGTCCAGCGCCATCTTCGCGGAATACCCGCCCATCTTGCAAGACCATGCCCTGCTTGACATGATTTGCGACACCATCCGTTTGATGGTGGTGTCCTCTGGCAACTTGAGTCCTTATGCGGTGGAAGATGTGATGACTGCTTCCATCAAAAACCACCAACACCATGAAGGCATGAATGCCACGTTCTGGGCCTCTATGGAGGGCGCTTTGCCTGCCTTGGGCATTGTGGCTTGCGTGTTGGGTGTGGTGAAAACCATGGGTGCGATTGACCAACCACCTCCTGTGCTGGGCGCACTGATTGGTTCAGCCCTGGTCGGTACCTTCATGGGCGTGTTGTTGGCCTACGGTATTGCAGGTCCTTTTGCCATTCGCATTGCCCAGGTGGTTGAAGAAGACGGTGAAATTTTCAAGTGCGTGCAGCAACTCATCGTGGCCAACTTGCATGGTCACCCCATGCCCTTGGTGATTGAGGCAGCCCGATCGGTGATCAACCACCACAACAAACCATCCTTTGGTGAAATTTTTGACGGCATGCGAGGCAAGTAACCATGGCTGAGGAACAAGCCGCCAAGGAAGACCCTGCTGCTGCTGCAGCTGCAGCTGGCGCCGATGCTGCGCCGGATGCGCCACCAGACGCACCCCCTCCGGCTGAAGGGGCCCCGCCTGCGGCTGAAGGTCTTGCGCCGGTCATCATCATCAAGAAAATTGAAGATGGCCATGGCGGCGCCCACGGTGGCGCTTGGAAAATTGCGCTGGCCGACATGATGACCGCCATGATGGCGTTCTTCTTGTTGATGTGGCTGTTGGGCGCGTCCAATGCCGACCAACGCAAAAGCATTGCCGACTATTTCAAACCCACTTCGCACAGTTTGGTGCCCGTTGGTCAATTGGCTGGCTCCAACGGTGTCTTGGGTGGTCGCTCCATCATCGACCCCGATGCCTTTCCCTATGCAGCGCGTCAAACCGGTTTGCTTGAGCGTTTGACGCCCAAATCCGAAGGCGGCCCCAACCCCGACACCGACCCCGGCCCTGAAAATGAAAACGAGGCCAATGACCCATCCAAAGGCGGCAAAGGCGAAGGCCTGGGCTCCGGCGAGGGCGGTCAAGGCGAGGGTGGTAGCGACCCCGACAAATTGAGCAAAGCCGAGCGCAAAGCCATTGCAGAGCAGCAAGACAAAGAAAACTTTGAAAAACTCGAGCAAGAAATCAAAGAGAAATTGTCAGAGAACAAAAAGTTTGAATCGCTGAAAGACAAAGTGGCCATCAGCCGTGACCAAGAAGGCTTGCGCATCGAGATCATCGATAACGCCGACTTTGCGATGTTCCCAAGTGGCAATGCTGGCATGCAAGGCAAAGCGGCAGCGTTGATCAGCGAGGTTGCGGCTTCGTTGGCAGACATGCCCAACAAAGTGGCCATTCGTGGACACACCGATGCCGTGCCTTTCCAAAATCAGCAAGGTCGCAACAACTGGTCCTTGTCGGCAGAGCGGGCGGAAGCCACACGTCAAATTTTGCAAAGAAACGGTATCAAGGAAGAGCGCTTCAAGCGGATTGAAGGGGTTGCCGACACCGATCCGTTCAATCCCAAAGATAAATTTGACCCGCGCAACCGCCGCATGAGCATCACGGTGCTCAATCAAGAGACCAAGTAAGCGAAGAATCGGCCGGTTCTAATTTCTGACCAGGATCAGGCGGTACGCAGTTCGTATTTGTTGATCTTTTCAATCAACGTGGTGCGTTGCAAGTTCAGCAGTTTGGCTGTGCGAGAGACATTGCCTTGTGAGCGCTCCAAGGCCTGTTCAATGATGTTGCGCTCTATTTCAGCCAGGCGGTCCTTCAAAGAAATGCCTTCTGGTGGCAAATGCGGCATACCTTGCGCGAGCATGATGATGCTCTCGATCTCATTGTCTTGCGGCTCGGGTTGGTTGGGCAACAAGTCTTCAGACATCCCACCAGCGTGCGCCATTTCAGCCAACACCTCTGGCGGTGGCGTCATCTCTTGCGGAAACACCACGGGACCACTGCGGGCCAACATCTCGGCTTGAACTGGCACCAAACCTTTGGGCAATAAGTTGGCCGGAATGGCACGCAAGTCGAGCATTTGACCGGCGTACAAAGTGCTGAAGCGGTCCATCAAATTGCACAACTCGCGCACATTGCCCGGCCAGGGGTAGGCCACCAAGGCGTCTAAAAAATCGGGTGAAAAGCGAACCGCTTGGCCTTTGGGGAGTTTGTAGTGCTCGGCATAAAAGCGCAGCAGCTCGGCGATGTCTTCGGGTCGCTCGCGCAATGGGGGGGTGACCACGGGCAACACGTTAAGCCGATAGTACAAGTCCTCGCGGAATCTGCCGGCTTGAATTTCCGCTTCTAAATCACGGTGTGTGGCGGCAATGACACGAACATCGATGGGTATTTGACGGGTCGAGCCCACTGGGTCGATCACCCGCTCTTGCAGCACCCGCAACAACTTGACCTGCATGTCCAAGGACATGTCGCCAATTTCATCCAAAAAGATGGTGCCACCATGGGCCAACTCGAAGCGACCGATGCGATCGGCAACTGCGCCTGTGAAAGAACCTTTGCGGTGGCCGAAAAGTTCACTTTCGAGTAATTCTTTGGGGATGGCAGAGCAATTAATGGGTACGAAAGTGCCGCCTACGCGGTCGGATTGCTCATGCAAAGAACGCGCGAGCAACTCTTTGCCCGTGCCGCTTTCACCGGTGATCAGCACCGTGGCGTTGGAGTTGGAAATGGTGGTCACCAAACGACGCAATGCGTTGGCGATCGGACTCGAACCAATGAAAAAGGAAGGCGAATTCATGCTTGGGTCATTGTCGCCGAAGGGCTTGAATCGGCAAGCCGTCAAAAGTATTCGACTGCACAGGTCTATGGGCTTAAAGAAGTTGGTGCAGTGGTCGATTCTTCGCATGTACCCCATGAAGCACAGCTTGTTTGGATGAGCCGGGCAAGCATGCTTCACATCGAGAGGAAATCACCATGATTCAACGTTTTGTTTTGACCGCCCTGGCCCTGGGCTCACTGACCGCCTGCGAGGCGATGCGACCCTATGCCGCCGCACCGGCTCCTGTTGTTGCCGTGGCTGCGCCTTCGACCGCCAGCATCAACAAGGCGGCACCCAGCAATGCGCCTGAACCTGCGCCAGCGTCCA
Organism: Limnohabitans simekii (SeqCode); assembly: GCF_965234735.1. GTDB lineage: Bacteria > Pseudomonadota > Gammaproteobacteria > Burkholderiales > Burkholderiaceae_C > Limnohabitans > Limnohabitans simekii. The sequence goes on from NZ_OZ248542.1 coordinate 291,627, forward strand.
TGATCACCCCGATGATGGACAAGCGTGAAACCTATGTGGCCACCGGCTATGCCGTCATCAGCGTGCAAAACCATAAAAATCCCGCACAGCAACGCCTGTTGGCCATTCGCGCCTCCAAATTGGACGCCTACCGCGCCCTGACCGAACAGGTCTATGGCCAGCAATTGGATGCCAACACCACCGTGGCAGACATGACGGTGATGAACGACACCTTTCGCACCCGTGTGGAAGGCGTGATTTATGGTGCCCAACTCGTGAGCATCACGCCCGTGGGTGATGACACCTATGAAACCACCATGTCCTTGGATCGCAATGCCGTGCAGGACTTGCGCATGTTGTACCTGACACAGATTGCCACACGCGCTTCACGTTGATGTGTTTGATTGAAAGTTGCTGCATCATGTTCAAGCGCTCAAGTTGGTATGGTTTGTTGTTAGGCGTCGCCCTGGCGGGTGTCAGCCTGAGTGCGCAAGCAGACCCCATGAGTGCGGAAGACCGCTTGGAAGCGATTCGCCAGTCCTTGCTGCAGCATTCCATGAAAGGCCCCACTGAAGTTCGGTCGGCGGCTTTCATTGACGGCTCTGGCGTGTTGCGTGAAGCCAGCAGTTTTGTAACAGGCATGGAGGTGCGCGGCATTCGCGTCTTGGCTTATGGTCGCGACATGGATGATGTGCAAATGGACAGCAAGCCCTTGCCCATGGGCGGCTGCAAAACACCGACCAAAGCGGGTGCTTGGCATCAAATGAGCTGGCAATTGCGTTATGCGCCCCAACTGCCGGTGGCCTTTCAATTTGAAGCGCAACAAGTTGCTCAGTCGATCAAACAACAAGCATTCAGGGTGTCCCAACAGTCGAGCCTGTGGCGCTTGATGGATCGGCAATCACCAGCCGACAGTTACGAGCAATTGTTGGTGGGGCAGGGTGAGCAACATGTTCCATGGCAGCTCATCGTCAGCATTTCGCCCAGCATGGCTGCAGGTTTGCCCCGTGTCAGTGCTTACGATGTGCGTTGGGAATTGCGCAGCAAAGCCCAAGGTGCAAGCTTGTTTGTGGGCGAACAAAAAATCAACATCGACCAACCCCGGCAAGTGCCCATTTCGTCCAAGCCCTTGTCAGCCGTGGTGCTGGCACAAGTGCAAGCCGCCGTGGTCGGTTTTGTGCAAGGCATGGAGCGGGAGTTGTCATGCCGGGTGCCGCAATTTGATGTGCTGAAACTGCGCAGCGATACGGTACGCATTGCGGGTGGCGCCGCCAGTGGCCTCAAAGTAGGCGCTCAGATGGTGTTGACGGACCGGCAGCAGTTGCCTTCTCGCGCTTTGGAACCCAAAGCGTTCGACAGTTTGGCCATGGCCGAAGTGGTCCAAGTCAGCGATTTCTATGCAGAATTGAAAATCAAAACTGCTCACAAAATGTCCGGTCATGGCCACTGGGTGGCCATCCCGCACACACCCTGAATTTCCGAGGAGTCACCATGAAGATCCAACCCGCCCGTTTTGCTGTTTCCTTGGCGTTGCTGCAAGCTTTGACCCTTGCTGCTTGGGCGCAAGAGCCGTCCAAGCAACCGCCTTTGGAGATGCCCAAAGCCTTGACCCAACTCGACACCCTCAAACCCGAGCCAAGCAAAGCAGAAACCGCCAAAATGCCTGCCGAGGACAAAGACAAGCCCAAAGCGATGGCGGCCAAAAAACCCAAGGTCGAAAACGCAGTCAATCCCATGGCAGACCTGGTGGTCATGGCCGAAATGGGTCAGTACAAAGTCAAGGCAGGTGACACGCTGGACCGCGTCATTCAAAAGTTTTATGCCAGCACACCGTTGCGCAGCGATGTTTTGCGCAACGCCTTGGTGCAAAACAACCCGCAAGCCTTCGTCAAAGGCAATCCCAAGACCTTGCTTGCAGGTGCCCAACTGATGTTGCCCGAACCGGCTGAACTGATCAAAAAAATCATGCCTTCGTTGCTGACAGACAGCGCCTCCGCCATGGCCGCAGCAAACACTGCCAACACGGCAACCGTCACGGCTGCCAATGTGTTGCCACATGGCGGTGCTGCAGCTCACCAAGCAGGGCACAATCCGGGACCTGAGATCAACAAGCGCAACTGGGTGCGTTACCCCTGATTTAGCGTTGCTTGTGGCGGCGCCAAAGGACTCCTTTCATGATCGGTGCCGAAATTGTCTCCGCCGCCAATCGGGTCACGCCCATCCACCCAGAGACGCGTCCCATGTGGGTGCAAACCCAAGTGGCGCAACAACTGGGTTTGCGCGATGGACAAGTCGTGCAAGCCATGGTCGAGGTGCGCGACAAACGGGTTCGGCTTTGGGTCAAAGATTTCTTTTTTGAACTGCCCAATGGCTGGGTGCTCAAAGACGGTGACAAGCCTTTTTTAAGAGCCAGCCATTCACCCGCTGGATGGGGCTTTTTGATCCAGTCCTATCCGCCTGGACAAACCTCCAGTGCATCGCCAGCGTCTGCCAGCTTTGGTTTGAAGAACATGGATTGGCAGGGCATAGAGCCCCGCAATGCCACCACCTTGGGCATGTTGTTGACGCAGCCCACGGGCTTTGCAAGCGTTGCGAAATTGCTCAATGACATGAGCCTGGGTTTGTGGGGACGCCAAACCGAGTTGAATGGCATGGTCTATCGACTGCTGCAGCAGCGCATGTTCATGGCGCAGATCAATCCCAGCATGCTCAAGAAAGCCGTCATGGGCCAAGCCCGCAGCATCGAAAACATGCTTTTGAATGCGCAAGCGCCGGTAGATGACCCCAAAACCATCATGAAGCAGATCTTGGCCTTGATGCAACAAGGCACGCTTGAAGGCGTTGATCAAGAGCAAGGCAGAGAACTGGAGCAGGCCATCCGCGAGATCGAGTCGGCCCAAGCGCAAAGCGCACAAAAGTCATTGGGCGGGGAACTGTCTTTGCATGTCTTGTTGCCCTTCGTGGACGCCGAGCCTGTTGAACTGCATTTCCAACGACCCGCCCGCAAGCCGGGACAGGAGGAACCCCCGCTCAGCGTTGACATCCATTCGCGCAGTCGATTGCTCGGCGAGATTTGGCTCAACACCCTGATCTCCAAATCAACCAGTGTGGATTTGGTCATGTGGGCGTTGCGGGCTGATGTGGCCGCTGTGGCCAGGCAACGCTCCGGTGAACTGGGCTTGGAGTTGGGAGCCGCTGGTTTGAATTTGCAGTCTTTTCAAATCTTCAATGCGCCACGCCCGCTGGTGCGTGCCAGTGAAGTCTCGGGCACCCGCGGCTCGGTCATCGATGCACGAGCCTGACAAACCATGCCCATGAAAACACCTTTAGAAGCCGTCGCCCTGGAATATGGGCATTTGAAAACACCGAAAGTCGTTGCCAAGGGCCAGTCCGAGCTGGCGCTGCGCATCATCAACGAGGCCAAAAAACAAGGGATTTATGTCGCCGAAGACCCGCAATTGTTGGCCTTGCTCAGCAAGCTGGATGTGGGCGATGAAATCACGCAAGACATGTACACCGCGGTGGCGGTGATTTTGTCGTGGGTGTATTGGCTCAAGGGCATGCAGCCCGGCGATGAAAAGCAAGCGGGCGGCACAGCGCCCACCGCGTCAAGCTTCGGTAAAGCCTCTTAAGCGACGCAGTCGCTTGATTTGACCCAGGCGGTCGTAGACCTCCACCGGGCTGGTGGGGTCGTTCACATTCAAACTCTCGAGGGCGCCACGGATGGCGTCGAGTTTGCGCAGGATGAGGATTTCATTGCGGCGGTGCATGTCGCGGCAGCTCATCATGCGGGTGCGAAATTCATTCCAGTGCGGTCCCAATTTGTCGGCGTCATCCGGTTGCTGCACGCCGGTGAGGCGGCCCAATTCGCTCAGCAGGTGGTTTTTTTCACCCAGTAGCAGCTCGAACTGATCCAAGTCTTGAACCTTGAGCGCATTGAACTCGTGTTCAAGCACTTCTTCCAAACGATCGACCAAGCCATGGGCTTGTTCCACAGATTCGGGGGTATCCAAAACAGTCGTTGACGTCATGGCTCAGTTCAACCTTGGATCATTTTTTCCAGGGACACAAAATTCTCGGCAATTTGACGAGGATTGACCGGGTAGTTGCCGCTTTGAATGGCGGCCTTGATGGCATCCACTTTGGCGCGGTCAAAACCAGGTTGGTCATCGATGCGTTGCTTCACATTGCTGAGGTTCACGGAATCGGCTCCTTGAGGCTTGGCGGGGGCTTTGGCCTCGATCGGCTGCTCGGGTTTGCTGGCAACCGGTTTTTTATCCAGTTTGTCCAGGGTTGTGCGATTGGCTGCCACAGAGTGGGCCACACGGGATTGAGAGGAAGAGATGGGATCTGCCATGATGGGTCCTTTAATGACTGAGCACTGGTCGCAATTTTCTTTGCGTTATCGTCAGTATCGACCCCAAGTCTTGAGACTTGAGGGCTTTACCGGAAAAAATTTCAAACTTTAAATGAATCATTTTGAATTCATTCTCACAAACCGCGTGCCATGTTCACACCTGTGACCACAGCTGTCAAAGATCGACCGGATTCCGGGTTTTTCAAGCGGATTTGATCACCTAACAGCCCATCTTGTTGGGCCTCGGCTTTCACGGTGATGACAAAACCTTTGCCTTCGCCCACAGCCACCGTCACTTGCTGACCGCGCTTGACCATGGTGGTGGGTTTCAAGTCTTGTAATTTCAGCGGTGTGTTGGCGGGCAAATCACGCAACAACTCGGTGTTGACCAATTCACGCTCGTCATTGACATAGCGTGTTTCATGGGCCGCCACACTTTGCTCGACCGGCTTGAACATGCCAGGTTGCATGGTCGTGCCACGTTTGAGGGATTGGGTGGATACCCACACCAAGCGGGTGACGCTGTTGTTGGCGCCGCCGGTGGCCAGCTGCGCGCCGATGCCAGAGCGGACTTGCACCATGACGAAATGCTGCCAAACAGGTTGGGCGCAACGCGCACGCACGCTTTGTTTGTTGCCAAACGGTTGGTCAAACAAGATGACCTCGGTGCATGCTGAGAATTTGATGCGGCTGTCCATCGGCACGATGTTCACCAGCGGCGCGTCAACTTTGTAGTTGTCGATCACGAATTGCTTGGCACCTTGCTCAATCGCGCTCCAAGCCGGGTTGGCTGGCGTGCTTTGGGCCCAAGCTGCACCCCAGGCACTGGCCATCAGCAAGCCAAAGGCCACCAGTTTCTTGAAACCAGTTTGTTGCATTCTTTTTGAAGTTCGGCACAGCATTTGCAAGATGTTCTCCAAGGGTGTGGATGTTTTGACGTTTTGAGCGTCATGCCCATACCCGATGCAACTTTGATGCCAACCCTTTTTGACCACCACCGAGCGCAAAATGAACTTCAATATTGATCCAAAGGCACTCGTCAAAACCACATTTGTACATCCAAATGACAGTAACGTTGTTGCGCGTTCTCAAACTGGCAGCATGCCTGCACGCGTGGGCTTTGCCCAAACCTTGGCGCAGTTGCAACACAAGCCTGGTGTCAATTCCTCGACGATTTTGAATCCCAAGGTGCCCAGCTTGGCGGTGCAAGACGGCGACACCCTCAGCAGCATTGTGAAAAACCACATGGAGGCCCTGGGTCGCCCGGTCGACAACGCCCAGGCGTTGCGTTTGTCGCAAGACTTGGCCAAAGCCAACGGCATCAGCAACCCAGACCGCATTTTCCCAGGTCAACGCCTGAACATGAGTGCTTTGAATGAATTCATGGCTGCAGAAGCAACTCAAAAGTTAGCAAAAGCACCGCCAGCGGCCCACTCTGCCTTGGCCATGAATTCAGCCGCACAAGCGCGCAACCTGAACCTGTCACGTCCATCTTTGGCCACGGGGCAACACCCCGTGCTTGAAAAAACCTTGGACCGGGCCGTGGCCAAGGGGTTCATACCGCCCCAAGAACGCCAGTTGGTGTTTGAAAAGATTGTCAGCATGTCACGCACCTATCAGTTTGCGCCCGACGACTTTGCCCGCATGACCTTGATGGAAAGCGATGGCATGAACCCCAAGGCCACCAACAACCGTTGTCACGGCATCATCCAATTCTGTGATGGCCCAGACCGTGGCGCAGCCAGTGCAGGCTTTGGCCACAACCCCAAGGCCATCTTGGGCCACAGCGTTTTGCAGCAACTCGACATGGTGGGCAAGTATTTCGATGAGACGGGTTTGCGGCGCATGGGCCCCACCAGCTTGGACGACCTGTACCTGACGGTGCTCACGCCTGCAGCGCGCAACATCAAATCCCCGGACGCGAACTTGAACATCGCGGGCACACAAGCCAAGCAGTTGTATGTCAACCGCGATAAAAGCGCACCCATTACCCGCAACTCGATCATGCAAGGGCTTTACCAAAATGCCATTGAACGTTTGAGCAAGCATGAGCATGCGCAAACCTTGGCACAGGCTAAAAACAGCCAAGCCCCGCAAGAGGCCTCTCAACGCGCTCAGGCGCTGCGCGTGAGCGCTTATTTGAACCAAGACTATTTGCGCTAAGCGGCAAAGCTTTGCCGATGGACCGAGCTGGCGGACATGTTTTGCCGCTGAGTTCAGTTTGAGCGCGGTGCTAAGTATTCAGTCCTTGGTGGCACACAAATTGCAAGTATCGACCGCAGGCTCCACAACTTGAGAGCTTGGTGTCGTGAAAACGGCGATTTCTACCAACCGAGGAGGTGTGTCATGAACTTATTTGCTGGAGCATTTGGCATTCACGAGCGAGCCCTCGGCGTGCGCAGTCAACGCTTGGAGGTGTTGTCTCGCAACATTGCCAATGCCGACACGCCCAATTACAAAGCGGAAGAGCTGGACTTCAAAGCCATGCTCAAGGAAACCACCCGCGAATATTTATCAGCCACGAATGCCAAGCATTACGCGGCGATCGAAGAGCAACCCGATAACGGACAACGCTACCGCGTGCCTTTCAACAGCTCTTTTGATGGCAACACCGTCGAGATCAATGTGGAACAAGCCCAGTTCGGTCAAGCCGCAGCTGACTATCAGACCACCTTGAACTTCCTGGAAAACCGCATCAGCGGCATCCGCAAAGCCTTGAAAGGGGAATAACCGATGAGAACCCTTGACAGCGTATTTGGTATTGCAGGCACCGCGCTGAATGCGCAAACCGTGCGCCTCAATACCACCGCCTCCAACTTGGCCAATGCCACCACTGTTGCGAAATCCGAGGGCGAAGCCTTTCGTGCTAAGCGCACCGTGTTCAAGGCCTTGGTGAAAGAAGAAATGACCAACGCCGGTTTTCAATACCAAGGTGGCGTGAAAGTGGACCAGGTGGTGGACGACCCCACACCGATTCGCAGCATTTACGACCCCGGCAACCCGTCTGCCGACGAGAACGGCTATGTGTATTTGTCCAACGTGAACGAAATGCAAGAGATGGTCGAAATGATGGCCGCTTCACGTTCCTACCAAAACAATGTGGAAGTGGTGAACACCGCTCGTCAATTGATGATGCGCACCATTGAAATCACCAAATCCTGATACCTGAAAGCAGATTGACATGGCCACAGCATCCCCCGCCAGAGCGCCTTTGCCCAACGGCATCGTCAGCTACGAAGACTACATCGCCAAAAACAAAGTCAAAGCACCGTCCAACACCATGGACCAAGGCGCATTTCTGACCTTGTTCACCACCCAACTGAAAAACCAAAACCCTTTGGACCCCGTGAAAAACGAGGCCTTTGTGGCGCAGCTGGCGCAGTTCTCGCAACTTGAAGCCACCACGGCGATGAAAAACAGCATGGAGGCCATGGCGCAAAGCCTGCAGGGCGACAAGATGTTGGCTGGTGCCTCCATGATTGGCCGCAAAGTGGCCGTGCCCAACGGTCCCTTGGTGCTCTTGGGCGGTCAGCCTATTGATGCGACCGTGGACTTGCCCACCGGCGCTGATGGCGTGCAAATGCAAATCTTGAACGACAAAGGCCAAGTGGTGCGCAAACAAATTTTCGGCGCACAAATGGCCGGTGCCATGAAATTGTCATGGGATGGCATGAACGATGGCGGCGCTGCCATGCCCGATGGCACTTACAGCATGCAAGTGCTCATCAGTGCGCAGGGCAAAGCCATGCAACCCGTGGTCAACACCTTGTCCACAGTGCGCAGTGTCAGCAATGCCGGTACAGGTGACAACACCTGGCTGTTGGAAGTCGATGGCGGCAAGAGCGTCAGCCTCACCGATGTCAAACGCATCGCTTATTGATACAGCAGCAGAACGAAATTCAACGGAGCAACTAGACCATGTCCTTTTTTACCTCACTCACCGGTTTGAATGCAGCCACTGCACAGCTGGGCGTCACGTCCAACAACATTGCCAACGCGAGTACCGTTGGCTTCAAACGCAGTCGTGCCGACTTTGGCGACATTTTTGCCACCTCGCCTTTGCAAAAAGCGACATCCACGATTGGTCAGGGTGTGTCTTTGAAGCGCGTGACCCAAGAGTTTGGGCAGGGCAATATGAACTTCTCGTCCAACACCTTGGACTTGGCTATTTCAGGCGATGGTTTCTTTCCTTTGAAATCAGCCGACGGCTTTCAAGACATCTTCACGCGAAACGGCTCGTTCATGATGAACGACCAATACAACGTGGTGAACTCGGCGGGACAGCGTTTGATGGCGGCGTCGGTTGACTCGACCGGTAAAGCCAACTTGAACGACTTGAACGTGTTGACGATTCCGCAAAAAACCACCGGCATGGCCAAAGAAACGTCCTTGGTGCAACTGGGTCTGAACTTTCCTGCTGATGCGCAGGTGGTGACGCAATCTTTCAACCGAAACGACCCCGCGTCCTACAACAAGAGCACTGCGCTCACCGTGTATGACAAGGGTGGCAATGGTTACTTGGCCACGGTGTACTACGCCAAAACACAGAACGCGAGTCAGGCCGACCCCAACAACAAATGGCAAACCTATGTGTATGTGGGTGAAACGTTGGTGGCTGCTGCCTTGCAACAGGCCACCGATCCGGCCAGCGGCGAAAAAATGTATGTCAACAAATACGGCCAGCTCAAACCTGAGAGCGAAGTGGGCGACTTGCTGGTCAACGCCAAAACCCAAAAATTCTCCTTGAACCAGCTGACCGATCAACGCGCTTCCGAGCCTGCCACGGTGCAAGGCGGCAAAGCGCCCCGTTTGAGCACCTTGGAAGGCATTGATTTCAGCACCCTGCAACCCAGTCAGTTGAAAGACTTGTTTGAGATTGACGTGGATGGCAGCGGCACCCCTTTGAGCGTGGGATTGGACCATTTGGCGGGCACGCCGTTGCGCTTGTCGGGCACTGAAATCGCCAAGGAATTCACCAATGTCTTGAATCGTAAATTTGGTGACGAGCGCTTTTTCAACTTTGCCGGTCAACAAACGTTTCAAGTGACCGCCAGCAATGCCGATGGCACTTTGACACAAAACCGCACCATTCAATTGGATGCGGATGACATGACCTACGAGCAAGTGGTCAACAAAATCAACAGCCAGCTCAGCGGTAGCAGCAATGTTTTGTCGAACGTGGCTTTCAGTGCATCCCCTTCACCCGGTGAGTTCAAGGGCTACACCATGACGATTGATGGGCAGGTTGTTTCGAATCAGATTGACTTGGGCACCACGCTCAGCACCAAACCGATGGAAGACTTGGCCACCAAGTTGCAAAGCCGTATCCAGTTGGACTTGCAACAACGCTTGGGGTACACGCCTGAAGCCGCTGGCAAAGTCACGGTGAATGTGCAAAACGGCAATGAGGTGCGTGTCACCGATGCTGGCGGCGCCGAGATTTCCAACTTCGTGCTGCGCAGCATCAGCACGGGCGCACAGAATCTGATTGAGAACCAAAAATCTTTGAATGGTGTGACCTTGACTGAAATTGGCGACTACACCTCGCTGACCATGACCTTGGACGGCGACCCGATCACGGTCGACCTGAGCGATTCCGACCCCAGCGACTTGGATGTCTTCGCCCAAGAATTGCAAGACAAGGCCCAAGCCAAGTTGGTGGAAATGGGTTGGTCCACGTTTGAAGCGGCCCAGGTCACGATTGCCACGGATCCCAATCTGGCAGGTCACTTGATTGTGAAAGATGTGGGTGGCCACCAAATCAACGCCTTGGCGCTGACAGCCAAAACAGGCTTGACAGGGCCAACAGTGACCAGCAACGAGTCCAAAACAACCCTTGCCAGCATTGAATTTGCTGAAGAACCGATTGACAGTGAACCCCTGCTGAGCCATTTCAAGAGCATCACTTTTGCCATCAATGATGGCACCACGGAAACAGACACCATCACCTTGGACAGCAGCAAATTTCCAAGCTTGACCGGCATTGATCCTGCACCCAGCTATGCCACCTTCGATCCAACCAACGCTGACCACTTGGATTTGTTTGCCGCAGACATTCAAACAGCGGTTCGTGCTGCCTCCACCAAAGGCGCAGCCGTCAGCATCACCTGGGATCGCAACACCAATGCCTTGGTGGCGAAAGAGCCCAGTGGCAAGTTCATCAGTGCGCTGACTTTGGAAGCCAACACCACCACCGTCGGTGGCAGCACCGGCTACCCCAGCCTGATCAAAGGCGGCGCTGTGGTTCAGCAAGACATGGTGCAAGACGCCGATGGCAACATCCTCACACCCAGTTCATACACCTTGTCGAATGTCTCGTTCCCCTTGGGCACCACGCCAACCGGCAGAGAGTTCAAGTCCTTTGACATGACCTTGGATGATGGCACCACCTTGAGCAGCGTGAGCTTGGGTGAATTGACCTTGTCCAGCATCCCGATCAACGATTTGGCGAACCGGCTGCAAGAAAAAATCCGCAGCACCTTGCAAGACACCGACCCCACGGTTTATACCGATGAGCGTGTGGCCAAAATCACCGTCAGCGTGATCAACGGCAAAGACCTCAAGATCATTGACAGCAGCGGCACCAACATCACCAATTTCAGCTTGACAGCCGATGCCACCACGGCCTCGAAAGTCTCCACGGGCTCACGGAATTTCTTGATCGAGGCACTGCCTGCAGACAACATGGTCACGGCCAGTTACGACCCCGTGTCGCAGCAGTTCAGCTTTGTGCCCGTGTTGGGCAACTCGATCACCTTGTCGGGCCTGAACAACCAGTTGGGCATCACCACCCCCATTACCCAAGAGGTTGGCAGCGATGGCCTGACTTTGTCGGGTTCACCTTCGATCACCAACAACTACATCCGTCCGTTGAAATTGCAGCGTTACGGCATGAAGGTCGAATACGACACGGTGAACGAACGCTTCATTTTCAAATCTGGCACAACCGGCGACACCTCCAGCATCAAAATCGGCAACCCCAGCACCTATGCTTCAGAACGCTTGGGCTTGGCTGCTGATGGCGACTACGAAGTCAAACCTTCCACCTTGGCTGTTCGCGGCATCTATTCTGAACCTGCGGTCATGAATGGCTCGCCATTGGGCATCAACGCCAACAACAACTTCAGCGTCAACCTGACCAACAACAAATTCGTAGTCTCGGTCGATGATGTCAAGGGCACGGTGTATTTGGAACCGAAAGAAACCTACACGATCGATAGTTTTGTGCAGGCTTTGCAAAACGGCATCAACCGCTTGGCCGGGCCGTCTGATCAACCTGGTTTGACCGGTTCGATGGTTTCAGGTGTGCGCGTGTCTTATGACACCAGCACCAACAGCTTGAAATTCACCACCGGCACAGCCTCCACCAATTCTTTTATCAAGGTTTCAGGCGACAGCCAGTGGGGCTTGGCCAACGTGGATGGCGGCCGTGGCAACACATCAAGCTGGATCAAACCAACGCAGTACACACAAACCGTCAATGGCGTGGCCGTGGCCATGTACATCGACGAGTTTGGCAAGGAAACCTTCAGCCCAGATGGCTTCAAGAACCTGCCCGAATGGTCGCCGATCTTCTTGGAAAAAGGCGAATTGACCTTTGACACCGGCGGTAACTTGGTCTCGCCCAAGCAGGGTTCGCAGTTGGACACGGTGTACCTGCCTGATGGTAAGGGTGCTTTGACCATCAACATCAACTATTCCAAATCAACCCAGTTCTCTTCACCCTACGCGGTGTTGTCACAGTCGCAAGACGGTGCGCCTGAAGGTGACTTGGTGGGCTTGTCGGTGGGTGACGATGGTTTGGTCAACGCGTCTTACTCCAACGGTGCCCAAAAATCATTGGGCAAGGTGGTCTTGGTCAACTTCTCCAACCCGACGGGTTTGCGCCAGATTGGTGACACCAGCTACTACAAATCAGCCACATCCGGTGCGGCCAAGTACGGCGAAGCCGGTTCAGCCGGTTTCGGTACGGTGCGCTCCGGTGCCACCGAGCGTGCCAACGTCGACTTGACGCAAGAGTTGGTGGACTTGATCACGGAGCAGCGGAACTTCCAGGCCAATGCCAAGGCGATTGAGACCAGCACCACCATGACCCAATCCATTATCCAAATCAGAGCGTAAAGCTCCTCCTTAGAGAATCGACATGGATCGTCTAGCCTTTAATGCATCTGCCGCCATCACTGAAATGCGATTGGCTCGTCAAAACCTGGCCAATGACATGGCCAATATTGCAACCAACGGTTTCAAGCGCTCTTACGAGGTGTCGATGAAGGCCTTCAAGGCCGAGGGCGAGGGTTTTGACTCTAATTTCCAACCGCAAGCAGCCCATTTGGACTTCATCAAGATGACACCCGGGCCGTTGATGGCCACGGGCCGCGATCTGGACATCATGATGAACGACCAAACCGTCTTGGGCGTGCGCTCGCCCAATGGTGAACTGGCTTTCACCCGTCGTGGCGACTTGCACCTGTCAATAAATGGTGAGTTGCAGACCGGCAACGGCCATCCGGTGATGGGTGAGGGCAACACGCCCATCACGATCCCGCCTGGCTCCAAAGTCGAGATTGCCCAAGATGGCGGTGTTTATGCCACCGATACGAGTCAACCTGGCGTACAACAAGCCGAATTGGTTGCTACTTTGTTACTCAGAGATGCCAGTCAAACCCTGATGACACGCCGCGAAGACGGCCTGTTCAAAGTGCACGATAAACCGACAGGCTCGGATTTTGCTACTGGTCCTGTACGGACATCAGTGACCGCGCAAGCGCTGGAAGGCAGCAATGTCAATCCAGCCGATGTGATGGTGAAACTGATTGAGCAGTCCCGCATGTTTGAACAACAGGTGCGCATGGTCAAGACCAGTCATGACAACGATCAGTCTGGCGCTTCCATGATGAAGCTGAGTTGAGCCACAGCAGGCGGTGATTTTTTGATGAATTGAAACAGAGGTGAATTGATGGATGCAGCATTGTGGGTAGCCAAGACCGGCTTGGACGCGCAGCAAACGCGCATGAACGTCATCTCCAACAACTTGGCCAACGTCAGCACCACGGGCTTCAAGCGTGATCGCGCGGTGTTCGAGGACTTACTTTACCAAAACATCCGCCAAGCGGGTGGTCAAACCACGGCCAATACCCAATCACCAACGGGTTTGATGCTGGGCACAGGTACCAAAGTGGTGGCCACTGAGAAGCTGCATATTCAAGGCAATTTGATCAACAGTCAAAACCCTTTGGACGTGGCCATCATGGGCGACGGCTTTTTTCAAATCCAGCAACAAGACGGCACCATCGCGTACACACGTGACGGCGCTTTCAAACTGACCGGCACCGGCCAGTTGGTCACCTCCACTGGTTTCTTCTTGGAACCGCAAATCACCATTCCAGGCAATGCTTCTTCACTCACCGTTGGCCGTGATGGCACGGTGTCGGTTGAGCTGGTCGCTGGCGGTGGTCAGCAGGTGCTGGGCCAAATTCAGATCGCCAAGTTCGTCAACCCAAGTGGCTTGAAGCCGCTGGGCAACAACTTGTTGGCCGCCACGGCCTCCAGCGGACCGGTGCAGTTGCTGCAACCCGGCACGGTGGGTGCAGGTGTGTTGAACCAAGGCTCGTTGGAAGCCTCCAACGTGAATGTGGTGGAAGAAATGGTCAACATGATCGAGACCCAACGCGCCTACGAAATCAATTCCAAGTCGATCGAATCGGTCGATGGCATGTTGAAGTATTTGAACCAAAACCTCTAATTCATTGAGACTGCCATGAAAAAATCTTTCTTGATCTTGTTCGTTCTGTTGGGCTTGCAAGCTTGTGCCAACAACCCCAACCCCGTGATGGCGCCGCTCACACCGTCGCCCGACTTTGCGCCGGTTTACCCTCTGGCCAATGAGCAATCACGCCCAGCCACCGGCGGCATTTATGGCAACCGTCAAAGCGATGCCTGGTTTGGTCGCGGTCGCAATTACCAAGTTGGCGATTTGGTCACCGTGCTTTTGAACGAGTCGACCCAAGCCGCCCGCAGCCAAAAAACAGATGTCAGCCGTGAAGCTTCGAACACGGCAGTACCCGCAGGCGTGGCTGCACGTGTTGAAAAAGCCATTCCCCTGTTGAGTGGCATCAATTTGAACGAATCGACAACGGCCAGCAGTGGCCAAGGCTCCGCCGACCAAAAAGCCAGCTTGAGTGGATCGGTCACGGTCACCGTGATTGAAATTTTGGCCAACGGCAATTTGGTGGTGCGTGGCGAAAAGAAACTCGGCTTGTCAGAAGGCACGGAAGTGATTCAGGTGTCAGGCGTGATTCGTCCCCAAGACATTGGACCCAATGGCACGGTGCAATCCTTGCGCTTGGCCAATGCCCAAATTTCCTACCGTGGTTCTGGTGAATTGGCCGCAGCCAGCAAACCAGGCTGGGGTACCTCAGGCCTGCTGAAATTCTGGCCTTTCTAACCCTGGACAAGTGCACATGACAACCCCTCGTTTCAAAACTGTCTTGATGGCCTTGGCATTCGCCACGGCCATGCCTGCTTGGGCCGACCGCGTGAAAGACCTGGCCACCGTGGCAGCTCAGCGCTCCAACCAATTGATTGGTTTTGGTTTGGTGGTCGGTTTGCAAGGCACGGGTGACGATGCCTCGGTGCCGTTCACCACGCAAAGCATGAAAGCCATGCTGGCGCAAATGGGGGTCCGCATTGACGGCCCTTTGTCGGACTTTGAACAAGCCGCTTCTGCCAGTCGAATCGATATCAAAAACGCGGCTGCCGTGATGGTGACCGCAGATTTGCCGGGCTTTGCCAAGCCAGGGCAGCGTATTGATGTGAATGTGTCGGCGATTGGCAAGGCCACGAATTTGCGCGGCGGCAATTTGATTCTCACGGCCATGCGCGGCGTGGATGGCGAAATTTACGCGCTGGCGCAAGGTGCACTCACGGCCACGGGCATCGACGCGGCAGCAGCCGGTTCGAAAGTGGCGATTGGTGTGCCCACAGCAGGTCGCATTCCCAGTGGCGCGATTGTCGAGCGCATGGTGGAAACACCTTTTGAAAAATCTGAATTTCTGGTGCTGAACCTGCGCGACAACGATTTCTCCACCAGCAGCGCCATTGTTTCAGCGATCAATTCAAAATTTGGTCCAGACGTGGCGCAAGCTGTTGATGGCACATCGATATCGGTACGAGCACCTGAAAACTTGAATCAACGTGTGGCCTTCATGGGCATGTTGGAAAACATCGAGGTCACACCGGCTGAGCCGAATGCTCGCGTGGTCATCAATTCGCGCACCGGCACGGTGGTGATCAACCGCGCCGTGCGTGTCACAGCAGCTGCCGTGTCACACGGCACGATTTCAGTGGCCATCACGGCCACCAACGAGGTGTCGCAACCCAATCCCTTGTCGCAAGGTCAAACGGTCGAAGTGCAAAACGCCGACATTGCGGTAACCGAGCCGAAGAACCCGATGTTCTTGTTCAAACCAGGGGTGGACTTGCGTGACATCGTCGACGCGGTCAACCAAGTCGGTGCCAGTCCCTCGGCCTTGATTGCCATCTTGGAAGCTTTGAAAAGCTCCGGCAGCTTGCGGGCTGAACTCGTCATCATCTAAACCACCATGAGCGACTACATCAACACCAGCAGCGCGAGGTCCTACACGGACTTTTCGGCGCTGGGCGAATTGCGCGGCAAAGCCCAGCGCAATGAAGCCGGTGCTTTGCGTGAGTCGGCCGAACAGTTCGAAGCCTTGTTCATTCAAATGATGCTCAAGTCGATGCGAGACGCCTCGAATGTCATGAAAAGTGACATGTTTCAGTCGAATGCTTTGGAAACATTCCAAGGCATGTACGACAAAGAAATTTCCATGCAAATGGCCAAGCGCAACGCCTTGGGCTTTGCCGATGTGGTGGTCAAGCAAATGACGGCCAACCAAGCCACACCCAGCACCGCCGACATGTTGGCCGTGCGCGAAGGCAGCAAGTCCTTGATTCCTGCCGGTATGCCATTGCACAAGCCGGTGTTGCCCATCAGTTTGCAACCCAAGGTGCAAGACGCCATGGCCTTGCCCAAACAAATCATCAAACCCTTGCCCATCCACAACAGCATTCAGTTGCCATCCACCAGGAGTGAGCCATGAGTGCCATGTTGGGCATCAGCAGTACAGCCGTTGCTGCTTATCAACGTGCCTTGGGCACGGTCAGTAACAACATTGCCAACGTGAGCACCGAAGGGTATTCGCGTCAAACATCCACGCTGCAACAAAGCGCACCGTCCAAGCAAGCCAATATGTACTTGGGCACGGGCGTGCTGTTCACCGCTGTCAAGCGGGCTTTCGACACCTTTGCCGAAAGCAACCTGCGCAACAGCAACACCGACTTGGCCACACAAGAGCCCTTGGTGAACTATTCGCAACGGGTGATGGACATCATGGGTGACAAGAGCGTGGGCCTGAGCTCCGCGCTGGATACGTTTTTTGATGCCGCACGCAGTTTGTCAGTTGATCCAGCATCCACGGTCATGCGCACCAGCTTCATCCGCTCCAGCGAAGGCGTGGGTTCGCGTTTTGCCGAGTTGGCAGGCCAATTGAATTTGGTGTCAACGGAAACCCGCCAAGCCTTGGAGAGTGCGGCAGGCCAAATGAACACCCTGACCGAGCAACTGTCCTTGGTCAATCAACAGCTCACCAAATCCCCCACGCTCGAAGGGCAGTCTTCCGAGTTGCTGGACCGCCGTGATTTGTTGCTGCGGCAAATTTCAGAGTTCTCGCGCATCAAAACCAGCTTCACCAACAACGGCATCGTGTCGGTCAGTTTGGGCAACACCATGAAGCAAAGCTTGGTGGTGGACGGCTTGAAATCGCGTCCGATTGGTTTTGATCCGAATTCGGTCAGTCAATTGGACATGGTGATCGACCCTTACGGCAACACCGAGCCTTTGTCGGGTGCCAGCGGGGGTGAAATTGGCGGCTTGAACACGTTCATCAGCCAAGTGCTGGAACCCGCGCAAAAAAGCCTGGATTTTTTGGCGCAAACCTTTGTCAATGAAGTCAACACCATCCAGCGCGGTGGCATTGACGGTTATGGCCAAATTGGCGTGGATTTGCTGCGCATCGACCCCAATGCCGCATCAGCATCACTGGGCATCCGCGTGCTGTTGCAAGACCCGATGCGCGTGACCACTGGTGGCTTGTTCCGCGTCAGCGAGAACACCAACAACGCCAGCGATGTGCGGGCGCGGGTCAGTTTCGTGCCTTCAGAGATGCCGCTTGGCATCAGCAATCTGAATTTGATTGACAACCCCTTTACCAACAATCCGGTTGGTATTGAAGTGGGTGGTGGGCGCTTGTTTGCACCTGTCACGACCATTGCCACTGGCATCACGGAGCCCACGATTTACCTGGACAACGTCAAGCCAGGACAGCATTTGCAGTTGCTCACACGCGATGGTCGTCACCTGATTGGCACCAGTTTGTCGGAGGATGAGAAGTTCCAGATGTTGAATACCGACAACGGTTTCAACCCGGCACTGACCTACAGCGACGCCTACATGAACATGTCGGGCGAAAAGGGCTACTTGGACACCAATGTGTTTTATGGCACCAAGGCCAGTGTGTTGTATGAGCAGCAGTTCGACAAACTCGGTCAGCCCGACGATCCCACACCCGTGCCAGCTCAATTGGTCAGCAAACGCGTCGTGCCTATCGCTTCATCGACTGAATTGGTGGTGATCCCCAAAGGCGCGATCAAACTCAATGACATGGCTTTGGGCGAGTTGAAACTTGATGCCGATCAAACATTGGGCCCACAACAAGTTGCAGACTGGTTGAATGCGGGAGTTGACAGCAACCCCAGTTTCACCTCGGACAAGTCGTTATTACAAGCGTCCATGTCGGCCGCGGACTTGACCTTGAAGGTGCGCAACACGGATTTCTTTCCAGACGAAGGCGGTGTGATTCGCATCGGCGAGGAGCAAATTTATTTCACCGGCAAAGAGACAGATACCAACGGCAAAAAAACCATACTCACCGGCTTGATTCGGGGCTTCAATGGCACCAAAGCAGCCGCACACCTTGAGGCTGCGGATGTGCATGCCAATGACTTGAAGCATGCGGAAATTTTCAATGAAATCCGCTTGCCTTCGGCCTCACTTGATTTCCACAAAGAACTCACCATCAACGGTGTGGTGATTGGCAAGCTGCCTGTGGGCGCCAAGTTCCCCGCGCAATACAAAGACCTGCTGACTTTTGTGCAAGCCATTCAAATCAAGAGTGAAGCCACCGGCGTGACCGCGCGGTTGGCTGACAACGGTGACTTGATTTTAGAAAACGTGCTGGGTAAAGAGGGCGAATCGATTGAAATCGGCCCGTTGGACTCAGGCGGCAAGTCGTCCAACGCCCTGAGTTTGAACATCAGCGAAGGGTCGGAAAAGTTCCATGGCATGGTGCGCATGACGCGCCGCTTGGGTGACCCGACCAAGTCCGATATTCGACTGTCATTTGGCGAGTACGGCCCCGTCGATGCGCGTCAAACGGGCACACCCTTTGACCTCAGCTTGCTCGGCTTCAGAACCGCTGCCTACATTGAAGGCAAAGTGCCGGATGACTTGCTGGTGTTTGTCACCGGTCAAGGCAAAGCCACGATTGCCGCCAGCTTTGATGGCGAACCGATCGACCCCAAAGACAAACTGCGGGCGCAAAACCTGCAAATCAAATTCATCGAGCCCGACCGTTACGTCATCATGGATGGCAAAACCAACACCGAGTTGGTGAACCGCCGTTATGACAATACCGTTTTAGACCCGGTCATCAACTACCAGGGCTTGGCCATCAAGTTTTCACGCGCCCCCGATGTCGGCGATGTGTTCCAAGTGGATGGCAACAACGACGGTATTGGCAACAACGAAAACATGTTGGTCATGGCGGATTTGTCCCAACGAAAAATTGTGGGCAACAAAACCTTGGCAGAGAGTTACATCGATCAAGTCAATGACGTGGGCAATGCCGCGCAGCAAGCCCGCATCACGCAACAAGCCTTGACCGTGGTGAACGACCAAGCCAAAAGCGCACGTGACAAAGTTTCCGGTGTGAATTTGGATGACGAAGCAGCAGATTTGATTCGTTTTCAACAAGCCTACCAAGCGGCTGCCAAGGCGCTGCAAATTTCTGGTCAATTGTTTGATTCCATTGTGCAAATACGCTGATAAAGAGAGTTCCCCATGGTCATGAAAGTTTCTACCAGCATGTTTTTTGACAAGGCCAGCACCCAGCTGGGCAATGTCCAAGGCAGCTTGGCCAAAACCCAAGAACAGCTCTCGACTGGCAAGCAAATTACCAAGCCCAGCGACGAACCCGACAAAGCCTCGTTGGTGACGCGCTTGGAGTCTGAAATCGCCCGCCAAAAAAGCTACCAAGGCAACATCAAGTCGATGGAAACCCGCTTGTTGGGCGAAGAAACGGCTTTGAAGAACACCAGTGAAGTGATGTTTCGCATGAAAGAGTTGGCCGTCCAAGCCGCCAACGACACCTTGAGTGCCGCCGACCGCAAAACCATCTCGCTTGAATTGCATGAGTTGCGCAATCAAATTTTGAGCTTGGCCAATTCGCAAGACTCGAATGGCAATTACTTTTTTGCGGGCAGCCGTGTCAGCCAAGTGCCCTTTGGCCCAGATGCCAAGGGCGTGATTGTTTACAAGGGTGACCAAACCCGCATGGTGGTGGCCGTGGGCGACAACCGGCGCATGAACCTGAACATTCCCGGTTCCGATGCCTTTGGCAATGTGGTGCGCAGCGATGGCAAAGGCGGGCGGGTTGGTGTGGGTTTTTTCCAAGCCTTGAGTGACCTGATTGAAGCCGTCAAGGGCAGCAACCGGGTGGGCATCCAGCAAGGCATGGCCGAGATTGACCATTTGCAGCAAGGCATCAGTGACGCCGAAGCCCAAGTGGGCACCGACTTGAACGTGGTGGATTCGCAAAACAATGTGCTGGATGAAATCACACTGCGCCTGAAAACCACCATGTCCGACATCCAAGACTTGGACTACACCGAAGCCATCACCAAGATGAACAAGGACCAACTGGCCTTGGAAGCCGCGCAAAGCAGCTTTGCCAAGATTTCCAAACTCAGCTTGTTCAACTACATCAATTGATCAGCTCAAGTTTTCCTCCATTGATCCGATTCATTTGACGATTACCCCCTAAAGTCCATGGCCACCTCCGCAGTCAGCTCCAGCACCTCCACCGCCGCCACCACCGCGGCGGATGTGGCCGCTGCCAACAAGGCCAATGCGCAAAAAATCCTCACGTCTTTGAGCGCAGGCTCGGGCGTGGACGTGGCCTCGTTGGCGCAGAACTTGGTGAACGCCGAGAAGGTGCCGCAAGAGAACGCGATCAACGCGAAGATTGCCAAGAACGACAGCAAAGTCAGCGGCTTGTCGGCCGTCATGTTCATGATGTCCGAGCTCAAAACCGCGATGTCGGCTTTGAAAGACAAGGACAATTTCAATTCGCTGACCTTGGCCAATACCAACACCAGTGCGGTGAATGTGGTGGCCAGCACCTCAGCGGCGGCGGGCGACCATCAAATCGTGGTCAATGCCATTTCGCAAGCACAACGTAGTGTCAGTGGTTCATCGGCCTTGGCCACCACCTCTTTGAATGGCGGCAACAGTTTCGCGCTCACCCTGACGGGCAACAACACGGCCAGCGTGGGCACCACCATGTCCTATGGCACCTACACCGCTGCCATCACCGCGCCATCGTTTGGCACGGTGCCCTCGGTGAATGATTTCAAAAATTTTGCGGTCGTAGTGGACGGCAAAACCTTCAACATCACACCCACACCTGCAGCTGCCACCCTCAACGACCTGGCGATTGATTTGCAAAAGCAATTGCGTGTCCAGGACGGCAGCGCAGATTTGAGTGTGGTGTATGACGGCACCAGCATCAACATCACCTCGGCCACCAGCACGCGCGTGGTGTCCAACCCCGCTTTGTCCAAGTCCAC
Source organism: Limnohabitans simekii (SeqCode) (assembly GCF_965234735.1). Taxonomy (GTDB): domain Bacteria; phylum Pseudomonadota; class Gammaproteobacteria; order Burkholderiales; family Burkholderiaceae_C; genus Limnohabitans; species Limnohabitans simekii. The sequence continues at coordinate 312,946 of NZ_OZ248542.1, forward strand.
CGTGGTGAATTTGGACAATGGTGCGAATGTGGGCATCGTGACCGACAGCACCATCACCGGTGCCAGCTTTGGCACGGTGCCCTCGGTCAACGACTTCAGCGCCTTCAACATCACCATTGGTGGCACGGTGCGCAGCATCTACCCGGCCCCCACCACGGCCAGCATGAGTGACTTGGCCGCCAACATCCAGTCGCAATTGCGCGCCTTGGACAGCACCAATGATATTTCGGTCACCTACAGCAGCAGCACTGGTTTGCAAGTCACCTCTGCTTCGGGCAAAACCCTGACCGGCATGGGCTTGGTCAAGAAAACATTTGACGACACGCCTGCGGGCGTGGTGGCCGCCATCAATGCATCCAACCGAGGTTACAAAGCCCAGTTGGTGAACGACGGCAGTGCCAATCCTTTCAAAGTCATGATCACCGGGGCCAATGGGGCCACTGAAGGTTTCAGCATCAGCAGTGATGATGCAAACGGCGTTTTTGGCGCGGGTTTCACCGTGCCCACGGGTTCGGCGGCAGCCGATGCCAGCGTCACCGTCAATGGCCTGACCTACACCCGCAAATCCAACACCATCACCGACATCGTGCCGGGCCTGACGCTGAACCTGAAAGCTGTCAGCACCACGCCCGCCAGCATCACCATGTCGCGCGATACCGCCGACCTGAAGGCCAAACTGACCGCCTTGGTGGTGGCTTACAACGACTTTGACAACATCATCAAAGAGACCACAAACCCCAAGTCGACGCTGGAAACCTACGGCACAACCTTGGTGGGCGACAGCACGGTGCGCATGGTGCGCTCGCAAATGCGCTCTTTGATTTTCAGCAACTCCAGCACCCCAGGCACCACCTACAAGTCGATGAGCCAACTCGGTTTCAGCTTGGACCAAACCGGCGTGTTGAGCCTGGATGAAGCCAAGTTGGATGCAGCATTGTTGAATGGCGTGGACGATATTGCCAAGATGTTCACCGGGGGCTACAACAAACTCAGCCCTTACACTAACTTGCCAGCCGGTATTGCAGGCGATGCGGTGCGCAAGCTGACGAATTTCTTGGCACCAACCGGCGTGTTGCTGACCAAGAGCGAGAACGCCAACACCGAGAACACCAAATACCGCGAGCGCTTAACCAAGCTTCAACTGCGCATGGATGCTTTGTTGGCCCGCTATCAAAAACAATTTGCCGCGATGGACAGCTTGGTGGGCAGCGTCAACAGCCAGAAGACCAGCTTGAAGTCCACCTTTGAAGGCATGATGGCCACCTACACCAACAAATAAGGCGTTTATTTCACGCGAATGATGCGCCAGCCGTGGTCCATTTTGCGAAAAACAAATTTGCGAGGCAGTTTGCGGGTGCGCAAAAAGTAATACGACAGCGCCCGCAAGCTGTGGGCTTTCTTCATGTCTTCACAAAAAATGCTGTCACCCACATCCAGGTTTTCAATGGTGAGGATGTTGCTGGTGAGTGCCAGCTGATTTAGTTCCAGTCGTTCGATGATCATGTGCGTCTGCCCAAGGGTGTCCCTTGGCAGAATCGGCACGACGCTTCAGTACTTGAGCCAGCTCTTGCTTATTTTTCTGCAAGAACCCTAAAGGTTTAAGAAATGTACTGTTTCAGCAAATAAGCAACCATGTCTTGTGAAATATTGGCCTGCGCCAGCATGGCCAAGGCCCCGTTTTGCTTGGTTTGCGCCACGGCCAAGGCCGTGGTTTCAGCTGCCAAGTCGTAGTCCATGATGTTGCCGTAGGCGGTGCTGGCGTTGGTGCTGAGGTTGCTCACATAGTCGGACTGGTAGCCCATGCGGTTGATTTGCGCACCCACAATGGCTTGGTAAGCCGACACCATGTCAATGGCATCAGCCAAGGTGGTGAGGGCGTTGCTGCCACCTGTGGCGGTGGAAATATTGAGGTCCGACACTTTGTAGTCGCCGGTGGTACCACCGTAAGTGCCTTCTCTGAAACCAATCGTCTGCAAGCTTGTGTTGCCGTTGGTGCCGGCAGCAATAGTGAAGGTCGAGTCCGAGGTCAGGGTGACGGTTGAACGGTACGTGGCCGCTGCGGCCGCTGTGGTGGCGGTGATGCCTGAAATACCAATGGTGGCGCCCACACCCTCGGTGGTGGCGATGGAAATATTGCGACCATCTGCCGCCGTCAAGGTCACGCCACTGCCGTTGTTGCTGGCGGTCACGCCAGTTTGCCCGGTGTAGGTGTTGAGCAAAGACACCACACCAGCGATGCTGGTGAATGAGCCACCAGCAATGGTTTTGCCATTCAAATAAATATTGGTAGCGGTGCCAGCCACAAAGCCCGTGCCCACCACCACGTTCGGGTTCACTGTGGCGGTCACACCAGTCAGAGTGGTTTGTCGGTTGATGGCGGCTGCCAAAGCAATCCCGCTGGCCACTTTGGTCGACGAGGTGGCAGTGGCGTCAGAGGCGGTGTCGTCTGATGAAAAACTCGCGCCAATCGCATAACCGTTGATGCTCATGTCGCCAGCGGTGATGGCCGTGGGCGCAGCAGTTGACACGCCCAAGTTTTTGCTGGCCACCTGGGCCACATTGGCCGAGTAGGTGCCCAAAGCCAAGTCGGCATTGGCCAAGGTGCCGTTGCTGGTGATGACGATGTTGCTTTGGTTCAGGCTGCGCAAGCTGTAAGTGCCTGCATAGGTGCCTTGAGCAGCCACGCCAGTGTTGGCAGCGGTCAGCGTGGTGTAGGACACGGTGATGTTGCGGCCATCGCTGGCGGTCAGGCTCACACCCAAGGCTGTGCTGAAGTTGTCCACGGCGGTCACGCCAGTTTGGCTGCTGTTGTTGTTGATAGCGGTCACCACGGCGGCGCGGTTGGTGGCGTAGTCGGTACCTGACAGCGTCACAGCAATCGCAGTGCCATTGATGGTGATGCTGCCCGTGGCGGCAGCTAAAGACGTCATGGTTGTGCCGCCCACGTTCGTGGTGCCCACGGTAGCCACCACATTGGTATCCCCCGAGACCAAATTGATGGCGGCTGCTTTGGCAATCGCACTGCCTGAGGCGAATAAATACGAGGCGCTGTCATAACTGGCTAATGATGTACCGACAGTTTTGCCGTTGATCACCAAGTCACCCGAGGCCAATGCTGTGGTGGAGGCACCCAAGGAGGTCAGGGCCAAGGCGTCCCCCGTACCCAAGGCCGAGGACAGCACCGAACCAAAGGTGAGGGTGGTGGTGTCACCTGCGTTGATGCCAGATTGCACGGTGAGTGTGGGCGTATCGCCATTCAGCAGGGAGGTGCCGTTGTAATAGGCGTTGTTGGCAATCGAATCGATGTCGGTCATGTAGGACGCAAACAGGGTTTGGTTGCTGGCCAAGGTAGCGCTGTTGGTGGAACTGGCGCTGGAGGTGGCCAGTGTTTTCATGGCCGACAGCAGGGTTTGAATCTCCTCCAGGGCCACATCCGCCACATTGACCGCAGAGATGCCATCGTTGATGTTGTCCACCGCTTTGGCGTAGGACGCAATCTTGGCAGCCCACTTGTTGGCAATGCCCAAGCCCACCGGATCGTCCTTGGCGCTGTTGACTTGCAACTGCGTACTGATGCGGGTGCTGGCCTGTGTATAGGCGTTGCTGGCCGTCTTGTAAGCCCCGGATGCAATCAATGCATTGATGTTGGTGTTGATGATCATGGCAAGACCTACCTGGTTGTGCAGCAAGAGCGGCAAGAATTTGCCGCTTTAGCGTTCTAGGCTAAGCCCTGGCCAGAAAAACTTGAGGGGGCTTTGCACTCTTTACACATTTGCCGCACCCAAAATAGATTCTTTTGAATTCAAAAAATCAGGTAATGAAAAAAAAGAACAGTCCATAAACCCATGAAAGCTCAAGCTTGGGCGATGCAAGCCGATTCATAGCTCGCTAGAAAAGCTTTTTACACAAAGCTCAAGTTTGCGCACTTCGTGCCGATATACAGGGTCATGGATAAGAGTCATTCGGCTCTTTCAGAAAGGCCCATCATGGTTTCACCAATCAATTCAGTTGCCAGCGCACCGCCCCAGGTGGTGAGTCGGCCTGCCCCCAGTGCGTCTCCTTCCGCAGCACCAGAGGCGGTTCAAGCCAAGTCCCATGTGCCAGTGGACATGGAGCGCATGAAACAAAACTTGGAAGTGACCATTGGTCGCTTGAACGAGCAAATGCGCGACGGTGGCCGCAATGTCACCTTCGCCATGGACGAGGCCTTGGGCCGACCCATTGTGGTGGTCCGCAAGGAAGACACCGGTGAAGTGATTCGCCAAATACCCAATGAAGTGATCGTGAAGGTTGCGCACAACATTGAAGCCCTCAAGGGCATGCTGATGAACAAAAAGATTTGATTTGTCAAATTTTTATTAAAGGTTTTTTTATTTACGCCGAATCATCAGCTATCAGGACAAGTTGTCTTGAAATGTTTCGGTCAATCCATCTTCAAGGAGTAACACCATGTCAGTGATCAATACCAACGTGAAAGCACTTGTCGCCCAAGAGTCCATGCGTTCCAGCAACCTGAGCATGAGCCAGGCCATGGAGCGTTTGTCTACAGGCAGCAAAATCAACAGCGCCAAAGACGATGCCGCCGGTTTGGCCATCACCAACCGCATGACTTCGCAAATTCGCGGCATGGCCAAGGCCATCGGCAACGTCAATGACGCTATCTCTATGTCTCAAACCGCTGAAGGCGCCATTGGCAACGTGGGCGACATTCTGCAACGCATGCGCGAACTGGCTGTGCAAGCTGGCACCGGCACCCTGAACGACAGCGATCGTTCTTCACTCCAATTGGAAGTTTCACAACTGAAGCAACAAATTGACGACATCGCATCCAAGACCAACCACAACAACATCAAGTTATTGGACGGTACCGCCCAAAACGTGGTGATTCAGACCGGTGTGAATTCTGGCGACACCATGAAAATTGGTTTTGAATCTATGCTAACAAAAGATATAGGCATGGGTGACCGTGCAAGTTTATCTTCAATTGGCGGACTTGCCGCTACAAGAACCGCTTTTAGTGAAAGCGATTTGTATTTGAATGGCGTTGCTGTAGGTGCTTCTGTAGCAATTGACGATCCTGCAACTGCCTCAGCTGCAAGTGCAACTGCAAAAGTAGCTGCTATCAATCGAGTTGCCCATTTAAGTGGTGTCTATGCAAAGGTAGATCAGACAGTTGCTGCTGGCACAACAATGGTTGCTGCTGCCTTAGCAACTGGAGGAGTTACTATTAATGATGTTGCATCTGATGCTTTTTCAACAACGGCAGATGCTTCAGCGTCACGAAAAATGGTCGTCGATGCTATCAACGCAAAAACAGGGCAGCACGGCGTAACTGCCGTTGACACAGGCGATATCAATACTGGCATTACGCTAATTGCAAAGGATGGAAGAAACATTACGGTTGCATTTACTGGAGCAGCAACATCTGCAGCAACTGGTGTCTTAGCGCAAACTAGTGCAGTTGGAAGCTATAGTCTCTATACTTTGGATGGACGTGATATCAATATTGATACTGGTAGCGGACCTAATTCAATGCAAGCTGCAAGTGGTTTGATTGCTGGAACCTATAAATCAAATATTGCTCAAACAGTCTCCGCTGCGCGAGACAGAACATTGGTAGCTGCTCCATCGGCAAGTAATATTGGCTTGCTGGATGGCAGCGCAATGATCATCAACGACATTGCTATAGGCGCTGCACTGATCACTGACGATACATCCTCTGACACTACTGCAGCCGGATCAACCAGATCGTCCAGTGCCATTGCCATTGCAGCCGCAATCAATCGATCTTCTGCCAAAACAGGTGTTACTGCATCCGCAGTTCCCAATATCGTACGGGGCGAAGGGTTTACTGCGGCAACTGCAGTAACTCTCAACATTAACAATGTTTCTATTGCAGCTACTGCTGTTACACGCGATGGAGTTATTGATGCAATCAATGACTATTCTGCCAAAACTGGTGTGACAGCCTCGGCTTGGGGAACCGGAATTCAATTAACAGCAGCCGATGGTCGCAACATAGCTGTGGCAGTTACAGCAGGCACAGTTGCTAATGCTGGCTTGACTGGAATAACATCTGCTGTAACAGCTGCAGCTGCAGTAGTGTTTACATCTCAAGTAAAATTAAGTTCAGATAATAGCTTTAACGTGCGTGCTGGATCGACTGGTGCTGCTAACTTAGCCCTACTTGGATTTACCCAAGGTACTTTCGGGGGAACTGACAATGGTTTGAAAGTCAATCAACTTGATGTGTCAACCATCTCAGGTGCAACACAAGCAATCACAGCAATTGATGCAGCCATCAACTCTGCGTCTGCTGCCCAAGCTAAGTCAGGTGCAATCAACAACCGTTTGGATTCCATCATTAACAACTTGACTGAAGGATCAAAAAATATGCAGGCTTCACGCAGCCGCATCTTGGATACTGATTACGCTACTGAAACCACCAACTTGGCCAAGCAGCAGATCATTCAACAGGCTGCAACTGCAATGTTGGCTCAAGCTAACCAATCTTCTCAATCCATTCTCTCTTTGCTGAAATAATAGATTGAGTTAGCATGTAAGGGATGCATGGCCATATGCCATGCATCCCTTTTTTATGTCCATCAATAAACAACTGTTAAAAGCTCAAAAATACTTAAGAACTGGCTCTTATATCAAAGCCATTGAAATACTGAATAAGTATTTAAAGACAAGTCCTGAAGAAATATCTGCTCTCATGCTAAGAGGTGAAGCATTTCTTCGAGGAGAACAATTCGAATCAGCATTGACAGATTATGCAAAAGTTATTGAGAGAGATAATAAAAATATTCTTGCTCTCAACAATTTTAGTATAGCTCTTATAAGATGTAATAAATATAATGATGCTAAAGAAATAATTGCTTATGTTCATGAATTAGACCCTAATAATTTTCCGGCATACATTAACTCAGGTAATATTCATCAAGCGCTAGGTGAATATAAAGAAGCTATTAATTCGGCTATGAGCGCTGTCCAGCAAGATCCCAAATCTTCGCTTGCGTATGTGAATTTAGGAAGCGCCCTGGGCGGAATTAGATTATTCCAGGAGGCAAAGCAAGCGTTTTTGATGGCTAATTTTTATGATCCAAAAAATATTTACATAAAAATAAATTTAGCCCAAATTGAGGAAAAACTTGGAAATATCAAAGACGCCAAATTGATGTACGAGCAAATTCTCCAATTGAATTATTTAACTCCTCTGGAATCTAATTTAGTAAAATATTATCTTTCTTATATTTATCTTGCTCTTGGACAGCTTAAACAAGGATGGGATTTTTATGAATATGGATTTTCAAAATTATTACCTCCGGATGCATGTAGATCAAGACGAGTATTTTCTCAACCTGCGTGGACCGGGAATGCAGATGAAAGAAAACCGATATTGGTTTGGCGAGAGCAAGGTGTAGGGGACGAGATTTTATTCAGCACATGCTTAGGCGATATGCATGATTTAAATTTGAATATTATTTTAGAGTGTGATCCTAGATTAGTTGCTATCTATCAAAGAACTTACCCAAAGTTTAGGGTTCGCAAAGAATCAATGAACACTGACTTTACGCCACAATTCGATGACTTCGATTATCAAATTGCAATAGGATCTTTGCCAAGGTATTTCAGAAGAAATATTGGAAATTTTGACACAAAACCTTATTTGTGGAAGCCATTACCTGAATCCGTTTCTCTTGTGAAGGTGAGATTAGCCCCATACAAGCACAAAATTCTTATTGGAATATGTTGGCGAAGCGCCAAATTATCCATAGAACGTAATTTAAACTATACAGCTCTTCAGGATTGGACTAGTCTACTCAGTAATCCAAATTATCAGTTTGTCAATCTTTTGCATGGAGATTGTGAAGCTGAAATAAATGCAATAGAAAATTCATTAAATATTCAAATTCTAAGATGGAGCGATATCAATTTAAAAGATGATTTAGAAACCGTACTTGCGCTAACGAGTGAATTAGATTGCGTTGTTTCAATTGGCTCTGCAGTGAGTGTGATTGCAGCATCTGCTGGCGTAAATACCTTGGTGTTGCTACAAAGATCTTGGGTATTACTAGGAAATTCAGAAAATTATCCTTGGTATCCAAATGTTAGAGCATTTACTGTTGAGGTGAATGAGCATGTAGGAATCAATATTAAAAGTCTGGATTCATACATCGTTAAAAAGTCTAATTGAGTCTTTTGAATCCACTCTGACAAATAGGACTATGCAATAACTTCATTGGATCAAAACCATCTTCGCATTGTTTGATAAGTACAAAAATTCTATCTAGATGATTCATATAAGTGTCAATGATTTTTGGTGAGTGATCAATACATGCATAGATTGAATTACTAGCCAAAAATCCCTTAGCCAGCATTTCTTGAGTTATCAATGTTTTATAGATTAAGTTATTTGAGCTTACAAATGAAAACCCAGTAAGTGCAGGTAGTCCCCAATGAGAAATTTTTATCGAATGCTTATCAGCAAGTTCTTGCCAACCTGATCTAATAAGTTTTCCAGTCTCAGTCACTTTAGTCCAAGATTCTAAGCGCTCCATGATTTCAAGCGTTTTAAGTGCGGCTGAGGGTCCAATTCTCTCTGTCCAAAAAGTACTGCTGATAAAAGTGGATTGTGCTGAATCCATAACTTCCCGTTTGCCAATAACTGCAGTAATTCCATAGCCATTGCCAAGTGCCTTACCAAAAATGGCTATATCTGGTTCTACATCATACTTTTTATGCAAACCTCCAAAAGTTTCGCGGAATCCAGAAGTGCATTCATCAAATACAAGAACTATGCCTTTAGAAGTAGCTAGATTTCGTACTTTCTTCAAGAAATCATTTTCAGGACCAGTATTTCTAGACACTTCCATTTTGATAACACCAATTTCTTGGGTATTCACCAGATCATTGAGTTGATCAAAATTATTATAATCAAAAGGTAAGACTGTATTTAATAATCCTCTAGGCACACCTTTAGGTGATAAACCTGGCAATAAATGTCCGTCTAAATTTGACTCATGATTTAAATTTGCTGAAAGATACCAGTCGTGCCATCCATGGTATCCACAAATTGCAACTTTATCTCTTCCACTTGCAGCTCTAGCTATTCGAATTGCGATTGCATTTGCTTCACCACCAGACCTTGCAAATTTAACCATATCTGCCCATGGATGAATTTCAATTAATTTTTCAGCAAGATAGACTTCCTCGGGACAATTTAAAGTGGACATATTTCCGTTTGAAACTACATATTGAACAGCAGCATCAACTTCAGGATGTCCATAACCCAATATATTGGTGCCTACGCCCATGAGACTCATATCTATATATTCACGTCCATCCAGATCCCAAACTTTACATCCTTTTGCTTTGCTAAAATAAGCAGGCCAAATATCAGGTAAAAACATTTCTGACTTTTTAGAAAGAAGCATGTTTCCACCCGGAATGAGTGTTTTTGCTTTCCTCCAAAGATCTTGTCCTGAATTCATTATTTCACCTTTTAAGGAGTGTAAAAAATTATTTTATTAAAATGAAAACCATTTTGATGGGTTAATTAAATCAAGATCTTCACATTCAATATCTGGGTATGATTGAATGTTTTTATCATTAAAGGCGGCCTGATTAATTTCAATTAATTGTTCTGTATTCTCAATGCCAACAACAACTCGATCTATCTCTGCAAAAGATAATGGAAACTGAATAGCAGATTGTAAAAGCGATACTGAATTATTTGAGCACCACTTCGAGGCTTCATTCCACAACGGATTCCATTTTGAAAATTGAGTAGGTCGATTACACTCATTCATCAATAGAAGACCTTGTAAGAATACAGATCTTGTATGCACTTCATATTTTTCATCTTTGAGACGATTTAAAAAACCTGTATTTAAAAGACGTCTATCAATTAAGTTAAAGGGTGATTGAATCAAGTCAAACTTGTATAAATCCAAGATTTTTTCAAGTGTATCAAATGAATTTATTGATATTCCGATTTTCAAAATCTTACCAGAATCCTTTAGAGTTCGTAAAGCATTATAGATTAATGGCCCATTGATTCCCAATAAGTCTTCAGGAGAATGGAGCAATAACCCATATATATTTGAAACTTTTAATCTTTGCAATGAAGATTGAAAATGATTGAAAACCCATGATTTTATGTCGTCAAATTGACTTGGAAGCTTAGGAATTTTAGTGATAATTTTAAAATTTGATAGATTATTTTGTCCAAGTTTACTTTCACTATCCTTATAATTGATTGCAGTATCTAAAGTATCAATGCCAAATTTAGCGGCAGTTTTTAAAATAGATATTATTTCTTCCGGCGATACTATTCCCGATTGGTTTGAGATGCCATACTTCATTCCAAACTGAACAGTACCCAGTGCAATTTTATTCATAATTAAAAACTTGAATTTTTTCTAATAGTAGATATTGATATCCAGTTATTTTTAATGTCATTATAACTATGCTGTTCATGATCAATGATTTTATGATTAGTGCATTCATAGAAAGGATGCCATGTGAAAATAGAACGATAATCCATTTTAAAAGTCTTCAAGCCTTCTAAATGATGATAATCATTAGAGGTAAAATTTGAGTTGTAAAAATCTTGAATTATTATCCATCCTGGATTTTTGCAAACTCTATCAGCTTCTGCTGCAATTTTAAATAAGTCATCTCTATCACACAAGTACAAGCAAAAGCCGAATACTATGATATCAAATGAATTTCTATCAAAGGGTAACAAGTCGGCAGTTCCTTGCCTCACTTGTAATCCATTACTCATTGCAACTTCAACTGCTTGTTTTGACGGTTCGATGCCATAACATGTTGCATTTGTATTTTTCTGTAACCAATCTAAACGATATCCATTTCCGCATCCTATTTCCAGAATATTTAATTGTCTATTAACTTCAATTTTCTGAATTGATAATAACTCTTGAATGATCAAATCCTTTTCAAGCATTTTATTTTTTAAAATCACTTGATTCCTTAGATGCCATGCATCACCTTCAGTTTCTAAAAATATTTGTTTTTGTTTAATCATTTTAAAATTTATACAGGCTCAAATTCTGGATTCATGTGCATCTTGATCAGCGATCTGATTTGCGCAACGCTTAAAAAATCTGGATTACTTCCCGATTCATAAGCAAACCCTGTAGGCACAGGTCGCGCTTTCAAAGCCTGCAAGTATTCATTCATTTTGTGCTGAATGCCTGCACCCAAAATGGCGTAATAACCGCCCAGGTCAATCGTGTTCGGACTGTCGCTGCTGGTGATCATTTCTTCGTGAAGCTTTTCACCCGGGCGAATACCGACAATCTCTTGTTTGCAATTGGGTCCAATGGCTTCAGCCACATCGCCAATGCGGTAGGAAGGAATTTTCGGTACCAAAATTTCGCCACCCAAGGCATGCTCCAAAGCCCAAAAAACCATTTCCACGCCTTCTTCCAACGGAATATTAAAACGCGTCATGGCCGAATCGGTGATCGGCAAAACGCCAGTTTTGGCTTTGTTCATGAAAAAGGGAATCACCGAGCCCCTTGAGCCCATCACGTTCCCATAGCGCACCACCGAAAACCGCAAATCGCGTTCGCCTTTGAAATTGTTGGCCGCAATGAACAGCTTGTCGCTACAAAGTTTTGTAGCGCCATACAAATTGATGGGGGCGGCAGCTTTGTCGGTGGACAAGGCCACCACGCGGCGCACGCCTTTGTCCAGGCAAGCCTCAATCACGTTTTGAGCGCCCATTACATTGGTTTTGATGAACTCGAAGGGGTTGTACTCCGCGGCTGGCACTTGCTTCAAAGCAGCGGCATGCACCACGGTGTCAATGCCTTCCATGGCGCGGGCCAAGCGGCCAGGGTCGCGCACATCGCCAATAAAGAAACGCAGGGCAGGGTATTTGTCCTGGGGAAATTCTTGCTGCATTTCAAACTGTTTCAGCTCGTCGCGGCTGTACACCACCAAGCGTTTGATCTTGGGGCAATGGTCCAGCACCGATTTGACAAAGGCTTTGCCAAAAGAGCCCGTGCCCCCGGTGATCAAAATAGATTGGTCGCAAATATCCACTGACTGATGCATGGCGAAACCGCCGGAAAGCCGACGTCCATAAGGAAAGATGAACTGATAAAGCAGAAGTCATGCCATCTGCCTTGTGCTGGTATGCAAATTGCATCGACTTTGTCAGTGCCGGTAATTTGACGGCGTTCTTTGGATACATCATGAGCCAAGCAAACATCATTCCTTACGGCAGGCAAGCCATCTCTGAAGCTGATATTCAGGCGGTGGTGGATGTTCTGCGCTCGGACTTTCTGACCCAAGGACCGGTGGTGCCTGCTTTCGAGCAAGCGGTGGCAAGTTATTGCCACGCTCGGCATGGTGTTGCCACATCGAACGCCACAGCCGCTCTGCACATAGCTTGCTTGGCGCTGGGTTTGGGCCCGGGCGATTGGCTGTGGACCAGCCCCATCACCTTCGTGGCATCGGCCAACTGTGGTTTGTACTGTGGTGCTCAGGTGGATTTTGTGGATATTGACCCGCTTACCTTCAACATGAGTCCAGTGGCTCTAGAGAAAAAACTCGTTGCCGCCAAACTACAAGGCAAGCTGCCCAAATTGGTGGTGCCCGTGCACATGTGCGGCCAGCCCTGCGACATGGCGGCCATCCATGCGCTGTCTTTGAAGTTTGGATTCAAGATCATTGAAGACGCCTCTCACGCCATTGGCGCCAAGCACCAAGGCGAGCCCGTGGGCAATTGCCGCTATTCAGACATCACGGTGTTCAGCTTTCACCCAGTGAAGATCATCACCACAGCAGAAGGTGGACTGGCAGTGACGAACCACGACGCATTGGCACAGAAGATGAATCTTTTGCGCAGCCACGGGATCAGCAGCACGCCCATTGACATGGCCCCCCGCCCTACAGACGAGATTTGGAATTACCAACAGATTGACTTGGGCTTCAACTACCGCATGACCGAAATGCAAGCGGCATTGGGTTTGAGCCAGTTGCAAAAGTTAGATGAGTTTGTATCTACCAGACAAGCCATTGCCCGCTATTACGACCATGCATTGTCGGGTGTGGAGATTCAAACCCCTTGGCAGCACCCCGATACGCTTTCAAGCTTTCATCTGTACCCGATTCAAGTCACCGCCACATCAGGCATCAGCCAACAAGCGCTTTACCAGGCACTGACCGAGGCCGGTGTGAAGGTGAACCTTCATTACATCCCTGTGTATTTGCAACCCTACTACGCGCGTCTGGGCTTCAAGCACGGCTACTGTCCGCATGCTGAAGACTATTTCAAGTCGAGCATGAGCATTCCGGTGTATGCCAGCATGACCGAAGCGCAACAACAACGGGTGGTCGATTTGATTCAAAGCCTGTGCCATGCCAAGGTGGTCAAGCGCGTGGCGGGAGCTGCGGTATGAACATCGCCATCATTCCTGCACGCGGCGGCAGCAAACGCATTCCGCGCAAAAACATCAAGGCGTTCTGTGGTCAGCCCATGATCGCTTATGCCATCAAAGCAGCCCAAGCTTCAGGCTTGTTCGCGCGTGTGGTTGTGTCAACCGATGATTCAGAAATTCAAAGCATTGCCAACAGCTTGGGTGCTGAAACACCGTTCATCAGACCCGCTGAACTGGCCAACGATTTCACGGCCACCGTGCCTGTGGTGGCACATGCCATACAAGCCTGTGAAGCTTTGGGTTGGCAGTTTGAAAATGTCTGTTGCATTTATCCTGGTGTGCCCTTCATTGAGGTCAATGACTTGACAGGGGCGTTTGCAAAATTGATGGAGGGTGAATCAGATTATTGTTTTCCGGTGACAGAATTTCCAGTTCCAGTTCAGCAAGCTTTAAGAAAGCAAAATAATGGACAAATGCAATTAATTTCGCCTGAGAATGAATTAATGCGTACCCAAGACTTGGAAGTTACTTACTTTGATGCGGGCCAGTTTTACTGGGGCAGAAAAAATGCTTGGCTGACCAATAACCGTATCCTCAGCAAAGGCGTGGGCTATGAGATTCCCAGTTGGCGCGTGGTCGATATTGACACCCCGGCAGATTGGGAGCGCGCTGAACGTCTGGCAGCCAGCTTGAAAGCGTATTGACCACCATGAAGCCGTTGCGCATTGTTTTCAGGACAGATGCCAATCAGCAGATTGGTACCGGCCATTTCATGCGCTGCTTGACCTTGGCTGATGAAATAAGCCGAAGTGCTGCTGACATTAGCTTTGTGTCCAGAGCATTGCCACTGCATTTGAAGCAGATGCTGACAGAGCGTCGTTTCGATTGCATTGCATTGCCGGAAACCGAAGATACGCAAGAAACAGATGAATTGCCACATGCGGCATGGCTGGGAACCAGCCAAGTGAAAGATGCCGATCAAACCATGTCAGCGCTGGGCGCAGGCTCCTGGGATTGGCTGGTGGTGGACCACTACGCCTTAGACCATCGGTTTGAAAAACCTCTTCGTGCAGTGTGTCAACACGTCATGGTCATCGACGATTTGGCTGACCGCGTGCACGACTGCGATGTATTGCTGGATCAAAATTTTTACCAAGACCAAGCATTGCGATACCTTGACAAAGTGCCAGCGCATTGCCGTCTCTTGCTGGGTCCGAGTTTTGCACTGCTGCGTCCTGAATTCAAAGCCATGCGGGAGAAGGTGCAAATCAGAACCGGCAAGGTGAACAACATCTTGGTGTTTTTTGGCGGGGTGGATGCAGACAACCTCACGGGCCAGGTGTTGGACGTCCTCATCAAATTGAACTTGGGTGTTCAAGTGAATGTGGTGATAGGCCAGCAGCACCCGCAAAAAGAAAACATTCATCAATTGTGTGAACAACACAGCTACAACTGCCATGTTCAAACCAATCAAATGGCCAGCCTAATGGCAGAGGCAGATTTGGCCATCGGTGCGGGTGGATCAAGTCATTGGGAAAGGTGTTGCTTAGGCCTACCGTCTATTGCTGTGGCGACTGCTGCAAATCAAATACCAATTACAGACGCTTTAAGTCAATTAGGGGGGTGCTTATCTTTAGGAGAAATTCAAAACACAACTTTGAAAAAAATAAAGGAAAGTTTGTTGTTTTTCCTTGAATCCTCCGTGGAGTGTGAAAAATATTCAAAGTCTGCGTTTAAGTTGGTTGATGGAAATGGTGTGCTTAGAGTCTCTCAAGAATTAATGAATCGAATGAAAATTGATATATTGATTTCCGATCCAGATCATCCAATCATGAGCTATTTGAAAAATTTTAAATCAAGGCAAGCAAAAATAAACATTGTGCATTCCTCGCAAGATTTGACCGGCGGATTTATTTTGTTTCTGATTTCTTGCACTGAAATTTTGCGTTCAGAGATAACAAAAAAATACAAGCATTCATTAGTTCTTCATGCTAGTGATTTGCCAAAAGGACGAGGTTGGTCACCACACGTATGGAATGTATTGGAGGGAAATAACCTACTGACATTAAGTTTGATTGAAGCGCATGAAAAAGTTGATCAAGGACCAATTTGGCTGAAGGAGCACATTGCACTTGAAGGTCATGAGTTATTTGATGAAATCAATGACAAATTATTTCAAGCTGAAATAAAATTGATGGCTGAGGCAATTGATAAAGCCAATGTCATTGCCCCAAAAAGTCAAACTGATGTTGCAAGTAACTACTATCCTAAAAGAACACCAGATGACAGTAGGTTGAACATTAATCAAAGTTTAATTGATCAATTCAACTTGTTGAGGATTTCTGATAAGGATAGATATCCTGCGTTTTTCGAGCATCTTGGCCATAAATATATTGTGAAAATTGAAAAGGCTGATAATGCATCTTAATGATCGTTTTATGATATTTGACCGAATGGTCGGAAATTCTCATCCACCATTTGTGATTGCTGAAATGTCCGGCAACCACAACCAGTCGCTCGAGCGTGCGCTGGAAATCGTCGAGGCCGCTGCTAAAACCGGGGCCCATGCGCTAAAGATTCAAACCTACACGCCCGACACCATGACCTTGGATCTGGACGAGCGTGAGTTTCACATCAGCGACCCGAAAAGCCTGTGGGCGGGTACATCGCTTTACAAGTTGTATGGCCAAGCCTTCACACCGTGGGAATGGCATGAAGCCATTTTCAAACGCGCCAAAGAACTGGACATCATCGCTTTCAGCACCCCGTTTGATGCCACATCTGTGGACTTTCTCGAGTCCCTGGATGTGCCTTGCTACAAGATCGCTTCCTTTGAAAACACCGACCTGCCTTTGATCCGCAAAGTGGCCGCCACCGGCAAGCCCATGATCATCTCCACCGGCATGGCCAATATTGCTGAACTCGACGACACGGTGCGTGCCGCCCGTCAAGCCGGATGCCAAGATCTGGTGCTGTTGAAATGCACTAGCACTTACCCAGCCACCGCAGACAACACCAACATCTTGACCATTCCCCATATGCGTGAATTGTTTGGCTGTGAGGTGGGCTTGTCAGACCACACCATGGGTGTGGGGGTCTCTGTGGCCAGCGTGGCCTTGGGGGCCACCGTGATTGAAAAACATTTCACACTCAACCGCGCCGATGGAGGTGTGGACAGCAGTTTCTCCATGGAACCGGCCGAAATGGCGCAGTTGGTGGTGGAAACAGAACGTGCATGGCAAGCTTTGGGCCGGGTGGCCTATGGGCCGACAGCAGCCGAAGAAAAATCCATTGTCTTTAGACGCTCGCTGTATGTGGTGAAAGACCTGCAAGCGGGTGAGAAGTTGACGGCAGACAATGTCCGCGCCATTCGCCCAGGCTTGGGTTTGCCCACCAAATACCTCGAGCAGGTGTTGGGAAAAACTGTGAGGCAATCTGTGGCACGCGGCACGGCGCTCAGCTGGGACATGATGTGATGAGCACCAAGTTCAAAGTCTTGCTCATCGGCTGCGGCAACATGGCCGGCGGCTACGACCTGCTTCAGCCAGAAGATGCAATGCCTTTGGCCCATGCCAAGGCATTTGCAAAACACGGTGGTTTTGCTGTGTCGGCTTGTGTAGATCCAGATGCCGCCAAACGTGCTGCCTTTCAACAGCGCTGGCAAGTGCCCGCTGGCTTTGCCAGTGTGCAAGAAGTGGCAGCAGCGGGTGGTCAATTCGACGTGATCAGTATTTGCTCGCCCACGCATGCCCATGCTGCAGATATTCAATCGGCCTTGGCGCTGAAGCCCAAACTGATCTTTTGTGAAAAACCCGTCACGTCCCAGCTGCAAAAAAGCCAACACGCGGTACAAGCCTGTGCAGACCAGCACGTGTTGCTGGTGGTGAACTACAGCAGACGGTGGGCGCCGCAAGTGGCCCAGCTCAAGACCGAGTTGGCCCAAGGCCACTGGGGCGCTGTGCGGTCTGTGTCTGCGGTGTACAACAAAGGAATTCTGAACAACGGTAGCCACATGATGGATTTGTTGTTGGCCTTGTTTGGGCCTTTGCACATTGCCAGCGTGGGTCAAGCTGTGGATGATTTCTTTTCTGATGACCCAACGATAGACGTTACTTTGCTTAACGAGCAGGGCTTACCCATTCAGCTGAATGTGGCCCACGCGCAAGACTATGCGTTGTTTGAAATGCAGATCGTGACCGAAAAGGGCGTGATCACCATGGAAGACGGTGGCGCACGTTGGCGCTTTCGCACAGCTTCACCCAGCGCCCAACTGCCGGGCTACAACTTCTTAAACCACGGTGAATGGCTCGCGCCCCAAGGTTCACCTGCTTTGCAAAACGCCGTGGCCAACCTGCACGATGCCTTGACACAAGGCGCTGCGTTGGCTTGTACCGGCCATCATGCTTTACAAGCGCAAAGCTTGTGTGAACAAATTCAACTACAGGCTGTGGCCAAGTGGCCTCAACCCCAAGACAAACGAGAAGCCGCATGAACTCCAAACTGGCCCTGCTTGGTGGTCCCGCCACCATCACCCAAAGCTTCAAGCACTACAACCCGATTGGTGAGGAGGAAGTGCAGGCCGCCAAAGAAGTGATTGAAAGCGGTGTCCTATCTCAGTTCATTGGTGCATGGCACCCCGACTTTTTGGGCGGGCCGAAAGTGAAAGAGTTTGAAGCCTTGTGCGCCAAGCACTTTGGTGTCAAGCACGCTATCACGGTCAACTCTTGGACCAGTGGGCTGATTGCCGCTGTCGGTGCCATTGGCATTCAACCCGGCGACGAAGTGATCGTGCCGCCTTGGACCATGTGCGCCAGTGCCACGGCCATCTTGCACTGGAACGCCATTCCGGTGTTCGCTGACATTGACCCGCAGACCTATTGCATCAGCCCGGCATCCATTGAAGCCAACATCACGCCCTACACCAAGGCCATCATGGCAGTGGATATTTTTGGGCAGTCGGCCGACATGGAAGCCATCATGGCGATTGCCAAACGCCATGGTTTGAAAGTAATTTCAGACACAGCCCAAGCACCTGGTGCGCTTTACAAAGGCCAGCACGCCGGTACCTTGGCCGATGTGGGCGGCTTCAGTTTGAACTACCACAAGCACATCCACACGGGCGAGGGCGGCATCTTGGTCACCAACGATGATGAGATTGCGCAACGCCTGCAACTGATTCGCAACCATGCCGAAGCCGTGGTGCAAGGCATGGGCATGACCGACCTGACCAACATGGTGGGCTACAACTTTCGATTGGGTGAAATTGAATGCGCCATGGGCATCAGCCAACTCAAAAAGCTGGGGCATTTTGTCGATGGTCGCCAGCATGTGGCCGATCGTTTCAACCAAGCACTGTCAAGCCTGCCCGGTTTGACCACGCCCTATGTGATGCCTGACAGCACCCATGTTTATTACGTGTACCCCATGTTGCTGGACACGGCCCGCTTGGGCGTGAAACGCGAGACCTTGATCCAGGCTTTGCAAGCTGAAGGTGTTACTGGCTTGGGTGGCGGCTACCAAAACGTCCACCTGTTGCCCATGTTTCAAAAGAAAATTGCATATGGTTCACATGGTTTTCCTTGGACCTCGGACATTTGCAAACGCGAGGTGAGCTATGCCAAAGGCATTTGTCCTGTGGCCGAACAATTCCACGACGAAAGCTACATGGGCTTTGCCATGTGCCTGCACGACTTGCGTGACGCCGATGTGGATTTGATTGCGCAAGCGTTTCACAAAGTGTGGAACAACTTGTCGAAACTTGAACATGTCTGATTTGAAAGTTTCCTTGCCGCAGGTGCTGGAAAGTGAGCGATTGCGCATGCGGGCTTTCACACCTGAGGATATTCAAGCCAACTATGTGGCTTGGCTGAACGACCCTCAAGTTGTGCAGTTCAGCAACCAACGATTTCTAAAGCACACAACGTCCTCCTGTCGTCATTATTTGGACAGCTTTACAAATACTGCCAATCGATTTTTAGCCATTGAAGACAAGCTGACCCAAGCGTTGATAGGCACCCTCACCATGTACATCAACCCACACCATCAAACGGCTGATGTGGGCATCCTGATTGGCAACACAAACCATTGGGGCAAAGGGTATGGCTACGAAGCTTTTGCCTTGGCAGTGGAGTCGTTGCTGAAGACCAAGTTGCGCAAAGTCACTGCGGGCGCCATGGCTTGCAATCTGGGCATGGTCAAAGTGATGGAAAAGTGCGGCATGACACTGGAAGCCACCCGAAAAGCACACGAAATGTTGGACGGACAAGCCGTCGACCTTTTGTATTTCGCTAAGTTTTCAAAGTCATTTGAAGGCCCCTAAGCTTGTCTCAATCCATTCCACTGCCCACCACGCTGCTGTCTCCCGTTGCTGTGGTTTGTCACGATGCCGGTGCAGCGCACTTGGTGTTGGCGTGGTTGAGGCATTGGTCTGAAGCGGGTCTTTTGGACCACCACCATTTCAAGATGGTCTTGCAAGGTCCCGCTGAAAAAGCGTGGTATCACCATCCTGTGCCATTGCCGCATGTGGTGTTGCACAACTCTTTGAACGCCATCGAGGGTTGTCACTGTGTCCTCACCGGCACCGGTTGGGCCAGCAACCTCGAACACCAAGCCCGGCAAACAGCGCAATCCTTGGGCATTCAAAGCATCGCTGTCATCGACCACTGGGTTAACTATGCGATGCGCTTTGAACGCGATGGTGTGGTGGTTTTGCCCACGCAAATATGGGTGGCTGATGAGGCCGCTGCACGCTTGGCCCAAGCGCAGTTTGAAGGTGTGCCCGTTTTAGAGCTGCCCAATGTTTATTTGCAGCAATTGGTGCAGCACATTCCGCCAGTGCCTGCGGGTTGCCGCCACCTGCTGTTCGTGTTGGAGCCGGTGCGCAACGACTGGGGCAGGGGCGTGCAGGGTGAGTTTCAAGCCCTGGATTTTTTAGTGCAGCATTTGGCGCAAGTAGTGGGCCACGGTCCCGTGCAGATCACACTGCGGCCTCATCCTTCAGACCCGCCAGACAAATACACCGCCTGGATACAAGCGCAGGGGTCTTTAGATATCCAATTAGACCAGCAGATGGATTTGAATCAATCCATTGCACAAGCCCGCTGGGTGGTGGGCGTGGAGTCCTTCGCTTTGGTGGTGGCCGCTGCCGCTGGGCGGGAAACCTTCAGCGCTTTGCCGCCGTGGGCGCATCGTTGCCGCCTGCCCATTCAGGGCTTGGTTCATATGCAAGATTTGGTCTGAGTTTCAGGTGCGCATTCACCGCCTGATGAAGGCTCGAGCCGTTAATTCAATATCAGCCTTTGCAATCCCAGTGTGGCTTGCTAATTCTCTCCAACAACTGGTGACTTCCAACACCTCATCCACCACTTGTTGCGCAAGAGATGCAGTCAGCCCATAAAAACCTGCTGTCGCCAAGACTGTTTCAATTTGGGGCAAGTGATCCGTCGCATCAATATTCAAAACATGGTCAGCCTTGTCCGAACTTGGATTGACATCAAAGGCCGGTGCCAAACGCCAGCCAGTGGCCGCCAATACAAAGCCGTGGTTGCGCAGATGGTCATCTCTATTGCCAACCGCCACATTGAATACAACGCGTCGAAATAGCTGGGCCAAGTCTTTGGCTGAATGAGCGCCATCACTTTGCGTTCGAAGAAATTGGGCCATTTCCAAGTAACTGCTGCCTTCACTTTGGTCTTTTTTCAGCAGTGTCATGGCCGAGGCATAAAACCGCCTCTTGCCGCCTGCTCGGTCAAAGCGCTTCGTGCAGAAAGTGTGAAAGTCGTTATTCAAGCGCAGTAGTCGGGCCTCAGGCACATCAATACCCGCTTTTGTCGCCATTTGATGCGTGACGAACTCCCACGCGCCCACATCCCGGTCATCGTCACGCGCTGGAAATTTGGCGATCCATAAAGAGCCATCTTTTTCTGTGAAGTTGGCTTTTGGCCTGGCCCCGCCAAGGGATGCGCCTGGTGCAACCAACACCGACAACCATTTACGCAGGGCATCCAAATCATCAATCTGGCGATGACTGAGTTGATAAGCGACCGCTTCCAGATCTCTCAGAGTAGACATTGGCGGTGCAGCCAAGACGTCATTGCTCAAAAATTCTGGCGTTCCAGGAATTCGGATGCGCAAGCCACCTTGGCGTGTCAGGTCTTGAACGCCTAAAAAGTAGTCCCAACCATAAAGCGTGCGTGCATTTCTTTGTTCATCTTTCGCTTGAAGCGCCTCACGACGCTTCATCAAGGTTTGGCCCCAGCGGTCAGGCGATGAATCTAAAAAAATGCCGAAGTTGCCAAGTTCAGGCTTTGGGAAAAAGGGTGCATCATCCAGTGATAAATCTGGATCTAAAGCAAAGGCGCTGGGTTGATCTAGCCAATCGCGGTTGTAATGAAAACGAATTTGCCCTCTGTCGTGGCCCAGTGTGCCAACAAGGCATGGTTCGGCCAAGTCGCAATCCAGCCAGACTTCAAGCAAGTTTGTGTGCAGGCTCATCGTCGCAAATCCAAATCTTGCAGTTTTCGGCCCAACCTATCGTCTGCAGCCAAATGTCGAATATCACCATCCAATCCCAGTACAGCCAAAACGCGCACATAGGTGCCAAGCGTGGCCCCCGCATCACCTTTCTCAACCTTGTAAAGCGATGTTCTGGAAATCCCTGCACGCTGGGCCACCACCATGCTGCTCAGTTTGCGGCGCAATCGGGCAAGCTTGAGCCGCTCACCCAGTTCGGAGAGATTTTGTTGTTCTTGTGGGTAGACCACGGGCGGCTTCTTTGGCATAAAGCTATTATGGACAATAAATTGAATAAATGTCCATAATAGAGATAAAAATAGAATCTAACTCGTGGTGTGAGATGATAATTTTGAGTCCCCCAACCCCCACCGGCAAACCCCTGCACCCATGCAAAACCACCCTAAGTCCTTGATTTACATAAAGTAAATACTGGCACTACTCTTGCTTCATCGGATGCATCTGCCGCTTCTTAACCGCTGTGGCCATTTTTCCGACACCAACAGGAGTTTTTCATGTCTCTCATCCAAGAATTGTTGAACCAAGCCCAAGTGGGCGGCTTTTTGCAAACCGAACACATCAAGCGTTTCACCCCCGGTGAGATCCGCGAAGCCATCCAGTCGTTGGTGGCCACCGAGCAATTGGATTTGGCCTACGCCTTGGGCGCCGCCGGCATGAGCATTCATCCCCACAGCGAAGACATGCTGGCCATCAACGGCTTGCTGGCCCTGATTCAGCAAGACTGGGACATGGCGGTGGAAATGCTGCAAGAACTCATGGACATCCAAGGGGACAACACCCAGCCCTTCACGTATGTGATGTTGGTGCGCGCACTGCGCTGCAACCTGGACCCTGCAAAAGCATTGCAAGTCGCCCGCAAAGGCCTCAAGGCCTACCCCGAGCAGCTTGAACTCGTGGCTGAAAGTCTTTCTTTGGAAGACTATGCCGACCTGGTGGGCGAAAGCTCGCAAATCCAATAAGAAAGTACCTGCGGCAATGCGGCAATTCCTTTCCTCTGATGCAACAAATGTTGCCACTGCGGCAACAAACAGCGGCAAAACAGTTGAAAACACAGGCTTTTTTCAAATTCAAAGAATGAAATTGAAATTGGCACAAGGATTGCTTAATCAGTTGCATAGCATTATTGACCTCACTGGTCAGGAGAAGTAAATGGCAGTCATCAACACCAACGTCAAGGCACTGTTTTCGCAAGCGGCGCTCAAGTCGACTGAGCGCAGTCAAACTATTGCGATGCAACAGTTGTCGACCGGTAAACGGATCAATTCCGCCCGTGACGATGCCGCTGGCATGGCCATCTCAACGCGCATGACGCACCAGATTCGCAGTTTGAATCAGGCCGTGCGCAATGCGGGTGACGCCATTTCCCTGATTCAAACCGCTGAGGGCGCGACCAACGAAATCACGGACATGATGCAACGCATGCGTGAGTTGGCCATCCAGGCAGTCAACGACACCAATGAAAATGCTCAGCGCAGTTACTTGGATTTGGAATTCCAGCAACTCAAGCAGCAGATTGTTCAAATTGCAGAAGCGACTGAATGGAACGGTTTTCCTGTGCTCAGCGGGTCTGCTGGAGAACGTGTGGGCGAGATGCCTTTGTTCAAAGTCACCTCGGAAAATCAATTTGGCACGGTTTTCATCGACCCCACCACCTCACGCACGGTTGGCGGAAGTGATGCAGGAGAACGCCAAACCATCACACTCAGCAGCACCAACACCACATTCGCCAGCGGCACCATCAAAGTCGGCGGCGTCGATGTGGTGATTGATGCCACAGTGCAAAACACCACCGATCTGATTGCCGCCAAAATTCAGCAAACACTCAGCAACAACAGCGCTTTCAATTCCTCCTCTGGCCGTTCAGTTTCGGTGGTTGGCAGTGTCATCACGGTGACCTACGCAGCCGGTGAGGGCGACGTGTCAGCCATTTCCACCGATTTCAGCGCCATTACGGCCGCGTCTGGTCTCGCCATGGCCGTGGCCAGCACACGAGATGCTTTGGCCAGTGGTGTCGAACAGTTCAAAGACAACGGCGCTTTCCTTAAAAGTGGCGCTCTGAGCATGAACGTCAACACCTCGGGCGCGGTGACCGCATCGTTCCTGACTGAAAAGGGCGAAACAATCAACATGTCCGGTGTGTTCAACAACACAGCGGTGAATGAAACCTCCGCCGTCACCTTCAACGCCATGACAGCGGGTCAAACCATCACCTTGGGTGGCCTGACCTACACGGCCGGCTCAACAGGTGCAACGGCCGCCGAAGTGGCCACAGACTTTGCCTCGCGTGCCAATGGCTATGCAGGCACAGGCGGCACAGGGCCTGCCAAAGGAACTTTCAGCGGTACCCTGAGTGGCTTTGCCTCGGGTGCCGTGTCAACCAGTACCACGGTCACTTTCACAAGTGCCACCACAGGCACCAACGTCACCAATTTGTCCGTCACAGGCTCAGGTGCATTGCCCACGGTCGTGGTGACCAATGGTGCACCAGCCAGTTCCGTCACATTCATCAAAACAAGTGGCTCGAACGCGCAAGTGATCTCGGACGACATGGTCTATGAGTTCAAGAAGTCAGATGGCACGGCTGTGAGTTTGAATGGCCGCGCGTTTGAATACCATGTGGATGTTGCAGGCAGCATTCCTTCATTGCGAGCTGGCGATTTGAAAATCAACGGCATTGATATTGGCGCCTCTTATGCCACCGACGATTCGGTCTCGCCTGCCAACAATGCGGCCGGCAGTGCCATCGCCAAGGCCGCTGCCATCAACCGAAAAGCTGTTTCCACCGGGGTGACCCGTGGTGAAACACAATCCTTGACCTTCAGTGGCACACCCTCACCCGGGACCGTGATGGTCGCAGGTGTGAGCGTCTCACTGGATGCCATGGACACCACGTCGGCCTCTGCTACAGCCAAAATTGCTGCTGCTTTGCAAGCCAGCCCTTTGTTTGGCGAGCCGACAGGACGCATGGTGACCTACATCCCAGGCAATTCCTCGCTCACCATCACTTACGCTGCGGCCGAAGGCAATGTGGCGCCCACCAATGTGCAAATGGGTTCGACCAATCTGGTGGGTTTGGTCGACACCATCGGTGAATACTTTGTGGCCAATGAGGGCACAGGCGTGTTTGCCAAGGTGAATGAAAACATGATGAGCGGTGCGGCCATGTCAGGCACCTCGGTGCTCAATGGGGTGGTGTTTGTCAATGGCTTCGCCAGCGCCAACATCACCACGGTCTTGAACAACCCGCGTGAAACCCGCATGGCTGTGGCCAAGGCGATCAACCTCATCAGTGACAAGACCGGCGTCAAAGCCATTGACACTGGCTCAGATACCAAGGGCATCACTTTGTTGGCTGCCGATGGCCGCAACATCGAGGTGAGCTTTGAAACATCGGCCAATGCCGAAGACTTTGGCGCACGCATCGGTATGCGCCAAGGTGTGCAGTCCAGCACGATTTCGTTGCAATCGAAAATCCCAACTCCCGTGGTCTTGACCTCCGACAGCACCGGTGACATCACCCGAGCCGGCTTGGTGCAAGGTAACTTCACCCGCAACCAAGCCGTTGCCAACACGGTGGTGCGTCCCATTGTGAATCCAGCTGTCGCGCAAGTTGACAGCGTCACTTTCACGACCAACCCCACAGCCGGTGATATTTATTACGTCACAGTCAACGGCACCACGTTTGAATACACCGCAGTCACAGGTGCAACCAATTTAACCCCGCAAAAGGTGCGTGATGAATTGATCACCAAGATCAACGCCAACACCGACTTGACCGTGACGGCCAAGGCAGGGCGCAACATAGGTGAAATTTTGTTGGAGTCGGACACCCCGGGCACCAGCTTCACCTTGTCGGTGTCCAAGAGCAGCGGTGCGACAAGCACCGTGTCCACGGTCAATGTGGTTGAAAACGCCAAGGCCGACTTCAAACCCTTGGGCAAAGACGACCTGATGATCAACGGTGTGAAAATCCGTCCCACCACCAGTGCGGATGACGAGTTTTCAGATTCACCCGCTACCAGCAATGATCGCAGTGCCAGTGCCATCGCCATTGCCAACGCCATCAACGCTCAAACCCCCATCACCGCCGTTCGCGCTCAGGCCAAAGGCCCTGAGATCAAAGGCTCGGTCACCCAAACCAGCTTGCCAGTGCTGGCCACACCCACGCTGCAGTCCTTGTATTTGAATGGCGTCGAGGTGCAAGTCGAGTTCGTGCAAAACGAAACCGGCACGGCCAGACGCACCAAGGTGGTTGAGGCCATCAATCAGCGCTCTGGGCAACATGGCGTGACCGCCACAGACAACGGCAACGGTGTCAGCTTGGTTTCTGACGGCCGCAACACGTCGGTGTGGTTCAACTCGAACGTCAAAGACTTGTCGGCCGCCAATTTCGGTTTGGACCAAGGCGGTGCGGTCAAGCAAGTCTCACGCATCAACATCGCAGGCACAGTGGCCGTCACCGATTCCGCATCCGTCGTGATCAATGGCGTCACCATCACTTCTGCCAATGCCTCGGCTACAACCGCAGCCTCATTGGCAACTGCTTTAGAGACCGCCATCAATGCAGCCATCACGGCAGGCACCATCAAAAATGTGAGTGTTTCCCGCACCGCTGGCGTGCTGGACATCACCTCCAGCGTGGCTGGTTCGCCCTTCGAACTGCTTGGTGCAAAGGTCATCAACAGTTCGGTTGCCACCGCTGCCACCATGGCTTTGGACACCGTCACTGCCAATGATTTTGGCAACACCCAGATCACCGGTATTCGTGACGCCACCGCCACCAGCACCACCGCACGCACGCTTTACGGCACGGTCAGCATGATTGCGCAAGCTCCGCAAATGCCTGGCTTGCCCGTGCCCATCGGCGCCCCCCCTTCAGAGCTGGAGAAACTCCTTCGCGCCAATGGCAAACCGTTTGTCGTGAGCGCCGGTGACGACGGTTTTGGGGTCAACAGCAATTTCTCTGTGCTGGGCTTTCAAGAAGGCACTTTTGGCGGCCGTTCCAGCTCCGACATGGATCCCCCCAAAGTCGGGCGACTGGCTTTCCAAGTCGGCGCATCTTCCAACCAGCTGATCACGATTGATTTGGCTGACTTTGGCAAGGGTGGTCCCATCACCGGTGAGATCACGGGCGACGTCGATTTGAATGTCGAGTCCCGCTCGGTGCGCATCAACACCCGCGAAGGTGCCAGTGCGGTGCTGTCCAAATTGGATGCCGCCATGGACCAAGTCAATGCCACCCGCGCCACCATGGGTGCGGTGATGAACCGCCTAGAACATGTCATCAGCAATTTGTCCAACGTGTCCATGAACATGTCTGCGTCACGCAGCCAAATCGAAGATGCCGACTACGCTTCTGCATCCACCGAATTGGCGAAGAACCAGATCATGCAGCAAGCAGGCACAGCGGTGCTGGCCCAAGCCAACACCAGCCAACAGTCTGTGCTGAAGCTCTTGGGTGGTTGATGAACCATGGGGGCTGAACCGTCCATCAAATCGCCCGACTGCTGGCAATGCAGACACTTTGCCATCAGTTGGGACACGCGCAACCCCTACAGTTGCAAGTTGATGGGCTTTAAAAGCCGCATGATTCCTTCTTTCGAGGTGTTTCGCGCCGATGGCCACCCTTGCCGTGGTTTCATGGCCAAAGTCATACCGATGCAAAACCTCACGGTTGTCGATAGGCCTAAAACCGTCAGTCGGCTCTCAAAATACGTTTGAATCGGGTTGTTTCGATCTGTCGAAATGCCGACTTCATCCCTCTTAAGTACCGATTTATGGGTTAAATACCCTCTTAATATCGGTTAAAAGTACTCAATAAATAAGCTGGCACATGCATTGCTTATCAACCACACCTTTGTTACTGGTTGATCAATGTGAAACCTACCACTGTTAACGCCCTTCAAGCCGTCTGGTTGGACCCTTTCAGTCCACTGGGTGAGTCCGAGCGAACTCAGCTGAGTGCTTATGGCATTGAACTCAATGCCATCAACACCCTGGGCGACCTGACCTTGGCCTTGCGTCGCGCCCATGTGCTGGTGATCCGTTTGGGTGACAGCGCAGAACTGCTGCGTGAAGTGCAAACCCTGATCGGCCAGCTCGGCTTCAATGTCCCTGTGGTCTGCCGCGTCGAGCGTCGCCGCATGGAAGTGGCGGTGGACGCCATGCGTTACGGCGCTTTGCATGTGCTGCCAACCGACGAGTGGAGCGAAGATGCTTGGCGCTTGGCCACCGAAAGCCTGAATACTGACAAGAACAAACCCCGCAGTTATGTGTTCGTGGACCCGATCAGCCAACACCTGTTGGCCCTGGCCCAACGCGTGGCGCAAACCGAAGTCACGGCTTTGTTGGTTGGCCCCACCGGAGCCGGTAAAGAAGTCTTGGCCCGCGTGCTGCACGAATCCTCCAACCGCGCCAAAGGCCCATTCGTGGCCTTGAACTGCGCGGCCTTGCCCGAACACCTGATTGAAGACATGTTGTTCGGCCATGAAAAAGGCGCGTTCACGGGCGCCCACAAAGACCACAAAGGCTTGTTTGAACAAGCCCATGGCGGCACCGTGTTTCTGGATGAAATTGGCGAGATGCCGATTCACTTGCAAGCCAAGTTGTTGCGCGTGTTGCAAGAGAAAAAACTCAACCGTTTGGGTGGCGAAGCCTCCATCGATTTGGATGTGCGGGTGATTGCCGCCACCAACAAAGATTTGCGCCAAGCCATCGAAGCGCGTGAATTCCGCGAAGACCTGTACTTTCGCATCAGCACCTTCCGCCTGCGCATCCAGCCTTTGCGCGAACGCCCAGGCGACGTCATTCCTTTGGTGTTGCAGTCTTTGTCGCGCCATGCAAAAGGCAACGTGCCTTTGAGCCTGAGCGCCGATGCGCAAGTGCTGCTGCAGCAGTACCCTTGGCCGGGCAATGTGCGTGAACTTGAAAACGTGGTGCAACGCGCCGTGGTTTTGTGCAATGGCCGTGTTGTGACACCGGCGCACCTGATGTTCGATGAAACCCAAGGCGACGCCGATTTTGAATACGCCGCGTCTGCAGCCCTGCCAGCATCGATGTCGTCGCCGTCCAGCCCTGTGGCTGACAGCCTGGCCGTGCCGGTGGAACCAACCGCATTGTGCGAATTTGCCACGCCTTCTGCCGACAGCTTCACCGTGCCAATGCACAGCGAAGTCCATCTCAACCCGCCAGCTGATTTGTTTTCAGCGGTGAAGGCCAGCGAACACCAAGTCATTTTGGCTGCCATTCAAGCCAGCGACAGCCGCGTCGAAGCCGCCAAAAAATTAGGCATCAGCCCCCGCACCCTGCGCTACAAGTTGGCGCAGTTGCGCGAACGTGGCATGGACATGGCCATTGCGGCTTGATTGAGGAGCAACGACCATGATCGACAGCATTTCTGGCAACAGCGTCAACTCGATGATGGAGACCATCCGCGCCTACCAGCAAAAAGCCGCTGGTGGTGTAGACCAACTGAAGATTCAGGCGCCTCAGGTTCAAGACCTGCAAGCGCCCAAGGTCGAACTGCCCAATTTCACCGAGTCGGTGAAGAACCTGCTCGACAAAGTCAATGAAACACAAGTCAAGTCCAGCAATTTACAAGAAGCCTACCAACGAGGCGAAGACGTGCCCCTGACCGATGTGGTCTTGGGCATGCAGAAATCCTCCCTGGCGTTTGAAGCGACCTTGCAGGTCCGCAACAAAGTGCTGCGGGCGTATGAAGAAATCATGAACATGCCGGTTTAACTTTTAAGAGAACACCATGGCCACCGCAAGCGCAACACTCAATACCCCTGCCGGTCTCAGCAACAACGCTGTCACCACCACAGACTCGGACAACGCACCGCGCTCCAGCAGCAATGCCATGGTGCCGCGCCCCGTTGGCAACTCTGCATTGACCGACCCCATGGGCATGATCCGCGACATGGTGCGTCAGCCCTCGGTGCGCAAAGTCTTGCCCATCATCGTCATCTTGATGGTGGTGGCCGCATTTGGCTTGGCCTCCATGTCGATGAAAACGCCGCCCATGCGAGCGCTCACGATGATGCTGCCAGAAGCCGACAAACAACTCGCCATCGAGACCTTGAAAACCGGCAATTTCGCGCCTGAGATTGACAACAACACCGGTCAAATCATGGTGCCCGCTGACAAGTACCAAGAAGCCCGCATGCTGTTGGCTTCCAAAGGTTTGCCCCGCACCGAAGTGCAGGGCATGGAAACCTTGAAAGACATGCCTGCCATGACCACCAGTCAGTTCATGGAACAAGTTCGCTACAACAATGCGATGGAGCAAGAGCTGGCCAAAACCATCTCGCAAATCGCCGGTATCCGCAGTGCCCGGGTGCACTTGGCTGCCCCCAAACAAAGCGTCTTCGTGCGTGACCGCGTGCCCACCAAGGCCTCGGTCATCATCACACGCGCCCCTGGCAAGCAAGTGTCTTCCGCCAATGTGCAAGCCATCATCTCTTTGGTGGCTTCCAGCGTTCCTTACCTCGCGCCAGAAAACGTGTCGGTGGTGGACAACTTCGGCACCTTGATGAACGACATGCTGGGTGAGGCCCCACTGGGTTTGACTGGCGCACAGCTGCAGCAAAAGCAGCAAATGGAAGACCTCTACCGCACCCGCTTGGTGCAACTCTTGGCCCCCATTGTTGGTGAGGCCAATGTGAGCGCCCAAGTGAGTTTGCAACTCGATTTCACGCAAGAAGAAATCACCACAGAAGACTTCGACCAAGCTGACAAGGGTCCCAAAACCCGTTCGGAGTTGTATGTGGAAGACCGCAACACTTTCAAGGATGCGATCGGTATTCCAGGCTCGCTCTCCAACACCCCACCGAACCCACCGCAAAACCCTGCGGCCACTGACGCCACACCGGCTGACCCGAACAAGGGCGTGAGTGAAAAAGGCGTGCAAGTGGTGGCCCGCAGCACCAAGAACTATGAGTTGGACCGTGCCGTGCGCCACACCAAGAGCGCCATGGGCAATATTCAAAAACTGGGCGTTGGTGTGCTGATCAACGAGCGCCCAATTCCACCTGGCACCAAAGTGGATCCACCAGCTGATGGCGCGCCTGCACCCACCACCATCCCCTACACCCAAGAAGAACTCGACCGTTTGAACCAATTGGTGCGTGGCGCCGTGGGCTTCAATGACCAACGTGGCGACATCGTCACCGTGGTGGCCACCCGATTCGAGACACCTGCGGACCCGGATGCTGTGCCTTGGTACAAAGACGAAGCCTTGGCCTCCTTGGTCAACAGCGGTGTGATTGCGGTCTTGTTCCTGTTGTTCGTGCTGTTTGTGGTGCGACCCATGATTCAGAAAATGATGAAGCCCGAGGTCGACCCAGCTGCTTTGGCCGCCGCCGCCTTGGCCGCTGCATCCGCCGAAGCCGCCACCGCCGAGAAGATCCGTGCCGAGCGCATAGCGGCTGCCGAAGCCGAGGCCGCTGCCCGTGTGGTGGCCGAACGTGCCGCCCGTGAAGAAGCTGAAGAAAAAGCCCGCCGTGAAGCCGAAGCGATTGCCGAAGCCGAGAGACTGGCCGCTGAGGAACTGGCCCGTGAGGCGAAAATGGCTGAAGAGGCCGCTGCTGCCGAATCCACCAAAATGGCCGAGGAAGAGGCGGCCCGCGAAGCCGAACGCCTGGCCGCCATGGAGCTGCAAGCTGAAGGCGGCGGTGAGGAAGTGCAACTGGAAGAAGGCGAATCGCTGGACGACCTCAAAGCACGCATGGGCAAACTCAAACCGAAGAAACAATCGATCCCTTCTGATTTGCTCAACAATGCCAACTCTTACGATGACAAAGTCGCCTTGATTCGCATGATCGTGTCCGACAACTCTGGCCGCGTTGCCAGCGTGATGCGCGGCATGATTGAATCTTGATGACATCCAAGCGACCAAGGACAACAAATGGCTGACAACGACACCATCCAATGGACCCCCGAGCTGCGTGCCGAAATGGACGCCATGACCTCCACCCAACGCGCTGCCGTGCTGATGCTGCTGCTGGGTGAAGAGCAAGCCGCAGAAATTGTGAAATACCTCAGTCCCAAGGAAGTGCAAGCGCTGGGTGCGGCCATGGTGCAAGCCTCGAGCTTGTCGCAAAACGCGGTGAACGTGGTGCTCGACCAGTTCGTCGACATGCTGAAAAAACAAAACAGCGTGGGCCTGGGCGGCTCCGACTATGTAGACCGCGTCAT
Source organism: Limnohabitans simekii (SeqCode) (assembly GCF_965234735.1). GTDB lineage: Bacteria > Pseudomonadota > Gammaproteobacteria > Burkholderiales > Burkholderiaceae_C > Limnohabitans > Limnohabitans simekii. The sequence goes on from NZ_OZ248542.1 coordinate 345,096, forward strand.
GCGTTTGGCGCTGGGCGAAGACAAAGCCAACTCGGTGTTGAACCGCATCATGCCGGGACAAGGCACCAAAGGCTTGGACATCCTCAGCTGGATGGACCCACGTTCCATCGCCGAGATGATTCGCACCGAACACCCGCAAGTGATTGCCATCATTTTGTCCATCTTGGACACCAATGTGGCCGCCGATGTCTTGGTGTATTTGCCCCCCGAGGTGCGCCCCGAAGCGATTCAGCGTGTGGCCGCCATGGACACGGTGCAGCCCTCGGCCATGGCTGAACTCGAGCAAATCATGAAGCAACAGTTTGCCAAGAGTTCGTCCTCCAAGTCGTCCAGTTTCGGTGGTATCAAGGCGGCTGCGGCCATCATGAACAAAACCAAAACCGATTTGGAGCGCTCGGTCATGGATGGTTTGGAAGAAATCGATGTCGACTTGATGATGAAGATTCAAGATCAGATGTTCACCTTCGACAACCTGGTCACCGTGGACAACAAAGGCATTCAAGTGCTCATGCGCAATGTCGAACCTGATCAACTCATGGTGGCGCTCAAAGGCGCACCCGATGAAGTGTTGGCGCGGTTCTTGGACAACATGTCCGAACGTGCCCGTGGCATGTTCAAAGACGACATGGACGCCCGTGGTCCGGTGCGTGTGGCCGATGTGGAAGACGCACAGAAGAAGATCATGCGCTTGGCTCGCAAGTTGTCAGATACCGGCGAATTGATCTTGGGCGGAGCCGACTTTGTTTAACCTTGACCCCAAGCCAACTGCGCCCCGCCATTGGCTGGACGACACTTGGCTCAATTCTTCCTCGCGTCCGATTCAAAACTTCGGCGAGTTCGATTGGGACCAGGTGCCCAAGATGGACTACACCAAGGCTTTGTTTCGGCAACTCGCCACACCTGAAAGTGCCAAGGTGTTTGACGATGCGCAAGACTTTGTGCTGGAAACATTTGGCAAGCTGCCCAAGATTGCGGTCACAAGCGACGAAGAAATCGTCATCGACGCCAAGCTGTTGGAAGACGTCCCGCTCAGCCTGGAAGAAGTTGCGCCCGCGCCTCGCCCCCCCTTGCCCTTGCCCGAACTGGCAAACCCCGCATGGCTGCAAACGCCTGAGAGTTTTTGGTCGCCACCCGAGGCCGACACCTTGGCTGGGTTGCCGTTTGATGCCAACGCCGCCCCTGAATTGGACTCGGCTGCATTGGCTGCTGCGCGTGAAGCCTCGCAAGCGCAAGGCCATGCCGAAGGCCTGCAACTGGGCCTGAGCCAAGGCCATGAACAAGGCTTGGCCGAAGGCTTGAAGGCGGGCCATGCCCAAGCGATTGAAGACGCCAAAGCGCAAGCCCGCGCAGACATGCAAGCAGCCTTGGATGCGGCCAAAGCGCAGGCCAGCGAAACCTTGAATGAACAACTCAAGGTCTTGCAAACTTTGAATGAAAAACTCACCAGTTTCAGTGACAACCCCAACGCCTTGTTCGAGCCGGTCAAACGCTTGGCGGTGCACATCAGCGAGCAACTGGTGCTGGCTGAATTGAATTTGTCTGGCCAAGCCATCGAGCGTTTGGTGCAACGCTGTTTGGATGAACTTGACATGCATGGCCAGTCGCCCATCGTGATCGAACTCAATCCGCAAGACAAAGCCCGCTTGCAAGACATCAATGCCGAGGTGTTGAAAAACATGCAACTGCTGGCTGTGCCCAGTTTGCACCCTGGCAGTGTGCGCTTGGTGGTCAATGACACCCAAATTGAAGACCTGATCGAACACAGGTTGCAAACCATGGCCAACCGCTTGCTGAACCAGCCGGAACTGTGGCGCGAGCAATCCGCCTTCTTCCGTCAACCTTTGGCGCAACGCGATGGTCAAGTCGAAGATGTGCCACAACGCATGATGTATGACGAGCCGCCCCACGAGGATGACCATGATTGATTTCGCCAATATCGCCTTCCGAACCGTGATGAGCTTGGCCTTTTTGGCCTTTGTCGTGCGTCCCCTGCTCATGTCCATGGTGCGCAAAGAGCCCAACACCTTGGAGCTGGAAGAAATGGCCCAGCTGGCCGTGAACTCTGCCTTCAAATCACAGTTCAACAGCTACTACGCTTCGCGCCCGCAAAAACTGCCAGCACCTGAAAAGCTGGTGATTGATGTGCAGGCCACGCCTGTTGGTGAAGTCGATCAAGCGCACACGCCCTTGGTGCCCCTCACAGAAGAAGAACTGGCCGCCTTGGCGCAATTTGATGTGGATGAGGCTGAACGGGTGCGGGGCCACGAAGAAGAGATGGCACGCCGCGCCACACTGGCTGCTGAAGAAGCAGCCCGCAAAGCGGATGAAGCGGCTCAGCGCTTGGCCTTGGAAGCAGCTGGCGATGAAGACGAAGAAGAAGACGAAGGCCTCAAGAAGATGCGCGACAGCATGAAGAAAGAGAAGAAGAAACCCACCATTCCGGCCGAGCTGCTGGCGGGCAACAGCTACGAAGACAAGCTGATGATCGTGCGTTTGGTGACCGAGCAAGAACAAAACCGGGTGGCCAATGCCATTCGTTCGATGATTCAAATCCAATGATGGATTTCGCTGCCGACATCGAAGCCACCCTGCCCGATTTGCGCACACCTCAGCCGCAGCGCAGCGGCACCTTGGTGCGCCTGGTGGGCATGACCTTGGAAGCCCGAGGCGTCATGGCACCCTTGGGTGCTTGCTGCGAAGTGGTCGGTCAAACCGGCCACCGGGTTGAAGCCGAGGTGGTCGGCTTCAACGACAAAGTCTTGTTCCTCATGCCCTTCACCGAGCCCACCGGTGTCGGTCCAGGCGACATGGTGCGTGTGCTCAGCCATTCATCGCTGGTCAAACTCGGGCCCGAACTCTTGGGGCGGGTGATTGACGGCCGTTGCCAACCCTTGGACGGCAAGCCCGACCCGGGTTGCAAAGAACTCCTCAGCCTGTTGGGCCGCCCGATCAACCCGATGGAGCGCGGACCCATCAACAAAATTTTGGACGTGGGTGTCAAAGCCATCAACGGCGTGTTGACGCTGGGACGCGGTCAGCGCTTGGGGCTGGTGGCTGGTTCAGGCGTGGGCAAAAGTGTGCTCTTGGGCATGTTGACCCGCTTCACCAAAGCCGATGTGGTGGTGATTGGTCTGATTGGCGAACGTGGCCGCGAGGTGCAAGCCTTCATCCAAGAGTCTTTGGGTGAAGAAGGCTTGGCCAAATCGGTGGTGGTGGCCGCACCGGCCAATGTGTCACCCGTGTTGCGTTTGAAAGCCACGCACCTCACCCATGTGATTGCCGAGTATTTCCGCGACCAAGGCAAAGACGTGCTGATGCTGTGCGACAGCCTGACCCGCGTGGCCCATGCGCAGCGCGAAATTGGGTTGGCGATTGGCGAGCCGCCCACCGCCAAAGGCTATCCGCCATCGGTTTTCGCTTTGCTGCCGAATTTGATTGAACGCGGTGGTGTCGGGCGTCATGGCCACGGCTCCATCACCGCCATCTACACCGTGTTGGCCGAAGGCGATGACGCCGCCGATCCGATTGTTGACATCGCCCGCGCCTCGTTGGATGGCCAAGTCATGTTGTCGCGCAAACTGGCCGACTCGGCGCATTACCCCGCCATCGATTTGACCGGTTCTATTTCGCGCTTGATGCAATCGCTGCTCAGCAATGAGGATATGAAGTCGGCCAATAAATTACGCCGCCTCTGGTCCATCTACCAACAAAACGTCGACTTGGTGCAAGTAGGCGCTTATGAAAGCGGTTCCAACCCCGAGTTGGATGAGGCCATTCGCTTGAACGACCGCATCGTGAGTTTTTTGCGCCAAGACATGCACATCAGCCAAGACTATGAAACCACGCGACAGCAGTTGCGTGAGTTGCTCAGCCAATGACACGGAAGACCTGACCCATGAAACCCCGCAGTTGTTGGTCTGTGCTGGTGAAAAAAGCCAAAGACGATGAAGAGCTGGCGCAGCAAGCGCAAGTCGAAGCCCGCAAACGGGTCGAGCATTTGCAAGCCAGTCGCCAGCGCATGGACGACTTGTTGAACGATTACAAACGCCGCGCTTTGGAAAACCAAAGCAAGTTGCACAGCATGGCGGACGCCACCAACAACCGGCAATTCATGTTGCATTTGCAAGAACTGGTGAACCGGGTGGACAAAGACCTGGTGGCTGCCTTGGCCGCTTACGATCGCGCCAAAATGGCCTTGCTGCAAGCCACACATCAGCGCATGAAAATGGAAACCATGCAAGACAAAGATTTGGAAGTGGTGCAGCAGTGGCAGCGCAAACGCGAGCAAAAAGAAATGGACACCTTGGGGCTGACGCTCTACAACCTCAAGGCTTGACCCACGCGGCTTGCAGCCAGTGCCAGTAGTGCGGCTTGAAGGCCCAAGGGATCATGGTGCAGCTTGTGTTCACGGCAAACACCGTTTGGGTGGCGTGGTCATGCCAAACCCCCTTGGCATTCAATCGGCCCAGCACCGCTTGGGCTGCATCGGCATGGTCCATCACCACAGCATCCAACCTGACTTGGGCTTGCTCCTGCGGCAAGTCATCCAACCGCGTCCAGGTCACGGGATGGTAAGACGGCACGGGCAAGTCGGCGTCGATCGGGCCTGAATACACATCATGCAAACTGCCCCAGGCCCGGCCCTTGAGCATGGATTTGAGCTGGGCCAGTTGACGCTCGGCCATGTCCTCATCGCCCAAGCGAAACCCCACCTGACCCAAGACATTGTCAAACCACAAGCAGGCCTGGGGGTGGGTTTTCAAAAGAGCGGGCAAATGGGCAATCGCATCCTTGCGGTGGTAGTGCACCGCCATGCCTGCAGCTTTGAGCGCACGGCCGTGCCGCAGTCCAAACAGCAAGGGCACCAAGGGGTCGATGTCATACACATCAATCCGCTTGAAGCGCAGCAACCAAGGGGTGGGCAGCATCCATCCCGCGCTGCAACCGATCAGCAGCAATTCGGTTTGCGTGGGTTGAACCTGCGCTAAAAATTGGGCGATCAGTTCACGCGTGGGCATCCAACGCTGCAAGGAACGAACGGCATGCACATGCCAATTCAGGCCACCGGTGCCACCGGCATTGGCCAAGTCGCGCAGCCAAACCGACAAGCCGCCAAGCTGAGGCAAGTCAATGTTGCGGTTCACAAAGCGACTTCATGATGTTGAACACGGGCGAATTCGGCGGCGGTGCACGCCATTGGTCAAACACGCCTTCTCTGGAGAGCTGTTCGCCGGTCAGCTTGGGACCACTGTAAAAAGCCAAGGACCGGGTGCGCACTTGCCGGTTGCTGCAATTCATCTCTATCAATGCCTTGGTGGACCAATAGGGTTTGCCCAAGCTGTTGCGCTGGACCTTGCGGTAATCAAGCATCGTCCAAACCGTGACCAGATCGGCTTGGCGCGCAATCGAGCTGCGGTCAATCCCGTACTCGACATCGTCCGACAGGCCGGTGGCGGTCCAGTTGGCTGCAAGCACCGGGGTGGCACCGAGTGTGATCAGCAGCCAAAACTGCCATTTCACCAATTTCACAAAAAATTCCATTTTTCAATCTCGCGCGATAGATAATGCAGCTCATGCCAAACTATGACTGGGCTCAGTACTCTCTCAGTATGACACTCGTCTTGTTGCTGTTGGCGGCGGTCCTGTGGTGGCTGTCGCGTCGCAACAAGGGCTTTCTCCTCCCCGCAGCGCAGCGTCGCATCCAAATTCTAGAGGCCTATCCCATGGGGTTGCGGCACAAGCTGCTTTTGGTGCAAGTCGATTCCCAGCGCTTGCTGCTGTCGGTCACTTCCAACGACATTCAAACACTGCATGCTTGGCTTGCAGATCCCCCTCCTCAAGAAGAACAGGGTGCTCAACGTGCGCAATAAATACTTTTGGTTGCCTGTCCTCATGCTGCTGGCATTTTGGCTGCCCGACCTGGCTATGGCCCAAGGCTTGCCCATGGTCACGGTCAACAGTGGCAAAGGCGGACAGCAATACAGCCTGACCCTGCAACTGCTGGGGCTCATGACGGTGCTCACGCTGCTGCCGTCCTTGTTGCTGATGATGACTTCTTTTGTGCGCATCATCATCGTGCTGTCCATCCTGCGACAAGCTTTGGGCACGGGTCAAACACCGCCCAACACCGTGCTGGTGGGCTTGGCCTTGTTCCTCACCTTTTTCATCATGACACCGGTGTTTGACGAGGTTTACACCAATGCGATTGCGCCGTACATGAACGGCACCATGCCTTTTGAGCGAGCCTTGGCCACCGCCGAGGTGCCGGTGCGCAACTTCATGATGTTGCAAACCCGCGAAGACGACATTGCCATGTTCATGCAAATTGCCCAGCGCAAAGAAATCGCCAGTGCGGATGAAGTGCCTTTCACCACCTTGGTGCCTGCCTTTCTCACCTCGGAGTTGAAAAGCGCCTTCATGATTGGCTTCATGGTTTACATCCCGTTTGTGGTGATCGACCTGATCGTGGCCAGCGTGTTGATGTCCATGGGCATGATGATGCTCTCACCCATGATCATCTCCATGCCCTTCAAGCTGATGTTGTTTGTGTTGGTCGATGGCTGGACCCTGCTCATGGGTTCACTGGCATCGAGCTTTATCTTCAAATAAGGAGTCCAGATGGATACCGCCATGGTGGTTGATTTGGCGCGACAAGCGCTGTGGATAACGATGTTGATTTCGGCCCCCATGTTGCTGGTGGCTTTGGGGGTGGGTTTGATCATTGGTATTTTTCAAGCTGCCACCTCCATCAACGAACAAACCCTGAGCTTCATCCCCAAGCTATTGGCCTTGGGCCTCACCGCTGCGGTGTTTGGCGGCTGGATGATCAATTCCTTGGTGGACTACACCAAGGTGTTGTATGGCCGCATCCCCGGGCTGTTTGGTTGAGCCATGAACATTGAGATGCTGAATTTGCTGGACAGGTTTTACGCCCTGATCTGGCCCATGCTTCGCATCTCGGCTTTTTTGGCGTTTGCGTCCATTTTTTCCATCCGCGCGGTCAATCTGCGCATCCGCATTGCCATTGGATTGGTGTTGACCATTTTTCTTTCCATGCAACTGGAAGTGCCCAAGATTGACCCGGCCACCGCCGAGGGCTTGAAAGAAATTTTCAACCAACTCTTCATTGGTTTTGCCATGGCCTTGCTGATGCAATTGGCGACAGCGGGCATTGTCTTGGCCGGTCAAGCGGTGTCGGGCTCGATGGGCTTGTCCATGGCCAACATGATCGACCCCACCTTGGGCAACGTGCCCGTGGTGTCGCAGTTTTTCACCATCATCGGCACCTTGGTGTTCTTGTCCATCGGTGGCCACCTGATCGTGTTTGCCGTCTTGTTGGAGTCCTTCACCTTGTTCCCGATTGGGAAAAGCCTGATGACCCAAGACGTGCTGGGCAAGATGACAGCCTGGGGCGCCATGATGTTTGTCTCGGCCTTGCTCATCTCACTGCCGGTGGTCATCACGCTGCTGTTTGTGAACATTGGTGTGGGCTTTGTCACCCGCGCCGCCCCCAGTTTGCAGTTGTTCTCGGTGGGCTTGCCCGCTATTTTGTTGTCGGGCTTTGTCATTTTGTGGATGGCCGTGCCCAGCATCATCAACCGCATCAGTTGGCTGTGGGTGCAAACCTTCAGCCAAATGCGTGGCATGTTGATCGGAGGCTAGCAGCATGGCTGACGACTCCTCAGAACGGACCGAAGAACCGACGGAGCAACGGCTGAGAAAGGCCCGTGAAGAAGGGCAGGTGGCGCGTTCGGTCGAGTTGTCCACGGCCGCCATCTTGGTGGCGGCCACTTTGTTTTTCAGCTTGTCGGGCAGTTATTTGTTTCACCGACTCGGCGCTTTGTTCATCAACCAATTGCAATTCGACCGCAAAGTGATGGACAAAGCCGAACTGCTGCCAGCGATTTTTTTCCAGTCGATCATCGATGGCTTTGTGATGATCTTGCCCATCATGGTGTTGTTGGCGGTGGTGGCCTTGCTGTCGACCGTGATGAGCGGGGGTTTGATTTTTTCACCCAAGATGATGCTGCCCAAATTCAGCAAGCTCGATCCGATGGCGGGCTTGGCGCGGATGTTCGGCTTGAAGGCACTGATTGAATTGTGCAAAACCTTTCTCAAGTTTTTGGTCATCAGTCTCATCTTGTGGATGGCCATCACCAACAACATTGAAGACCTGGTGACACTCAACCGCATGGACTTGGGCACGGCCATCAGCCATGCTGGCACCATGATTTTGGACGCCTGTTTTTGGATGAGCATGGGCTTGGTCGTCATCGCCATCGCCGACGTGCCCTTGCAGCACTACCAGGTGAACAAAAAACTCAAGATGACGCGCCAGGAAATCAAGGACGAGATGAAAAACGCCGAGGGTCGTCCCGAGGTGAAAGCCACCATCCGCCGTCGGCAACGCGAGATGGCCAACAACCGCATGATGGACAACGTGAAAGATGCCGATGTCGTCATCACCAACCCACAGCATTTCGCCGTTGCCCTGAGCTACGACCCCAACTCTGACGGCGCACCGACCCTGGTGGCCAAGGGTACTGACGAATTGGCCAAGCGCATTCGCGAACGCGCCAAAGAAAACAATGTCTATATTTTTGAGGCCCCCGATCTGGCCCGTGCCCTGTACTTCACCACCAAACTTGACCACCCCATCCATGAAGGCCTCTACCATGTGGTGGCGCAAGTCATTGCCTATGTGTTCAGCTTGAATCAAAGCTACGCGCCAGGTGAGGGCTTGGTCAAGCCGACACTGCGCATCCCTGACAATATGCGCTATGACGAAAATGGTTTTCTTTTCCAGCAATGACGCGATGACGGTATGCCATGAGTGACTTCTACCAAAGCCCTGCGGACAAACTGCGCTTTGAAATCTTGCTCAAGTCGCTGCGCGAGGGGCGATTGAACCTGGCCATCTTGGGCGAAGACGAGGTGGCCTTGGCGCATTACGGTCGGCGCATTTTTCAGCACTTGCGCGAGCAGGGCGAGGAGCATGTCGAGCTGTGGACCTCGGCCGACTCGGACAAATTGGTCGATCGCTTCAACGACATCTTGTCGCAAATGACCTTGGACCAGGCGCTGGACAAAACCAACAAGTCCATCCCCAAGCGCTACATGATCTTCCCCGACACGCAAGGCATCCAAGACTTTGAATTGCAATTGCTGGCGCGTTTGGTCAATGGCTTTCCAGCCAGCAACATCAACCTGATTTTGCTGATCAACAGTGGCAGCTATTACGAGAAAAAACTCTCGGCCTTTGGCAAGAACCTGCTGCAATGGGTGTTGGAGTCGGAGGAGCCGCAAGCGCCTGCGCCGTCCAATGCACAAGCCCACAAGCCCTTGGCCAACGCCAATTTCACCTTGCCCCCGGCCCCCGCCAAGCCGCTGGAAATTGGCGATTTGCTGCCTCCGGCTGACCACTTGGACTTGTCCAGCGACCCGGTGATGGGTGCGGTGGTGCCCGGCGCTGGCGACGGGCCCAGTGGCGAAGAACTCGCCCAAGCCTGGGAAGCGCCTGCCAAAAAGGGCATCGGCGGCAAAATCGCTGGGGCGATGTTGGCGGCTTTGTTGCTGAGCTTTGGCGCCTTGGGCTACATCTACCATGAGGAAGTGTTGGCGGAATGGGTCAAGTTGCAAACCTATTTGGCCGGTCCCAGCAAATCGCCGCCCTTGTCCACCTTGCCCGTGGTCGCGCCCACTCCACCGCCATCCACTGTTGGCATGTCTTCGAGCAACACCCCCACGCCTTTGAAGCCAGCGGATGCCGTGAGCACCGACAAAGGCGAAGCGGTGGTCGCCCCTGTTGTGGCGCCTGTTGCTGCCCCCAAGCCGCCCGATGTCAGCACCGACAAAGCGGTTGTCACAGCGGCAGAAAAAGGACCCGATCCATCCGCAGACAAACCGACTGAGAAACCGACTGTGAAGGCGGCAGAAAAAGCCGCCGAAAAACCTGCAGAGAAAGCGGCAGAAAAAGCCGCGAATTCAAGCCGGCAAGCCGACGATATTGCTTGGATCAAACAGCTGCAAGATGACGCTTGGGTGATGCAGCATGGCGCGTTTGACAGCTTGGCCGAAGCCCGCACTTTTCAATCCAGTGCCTTGGGCTACAAGGCGGGGCAGGTGTTTTTCACCCAGCGCAAGGGCAGCAAACCTTATTTCATTTTGATCACTGGGCCTTATGCTGAAAAAGCCCAAGCCGAAAACCTGATGCGGCAAAACCCGCCTTTGGCCAAAGCTTGGCTGCGGTCTGCCAAGTCGTTAAAGATTCAGTTTCAGGATTAAGCTTCCTTCAATTGATCAAGATGTCCTTTAAAGGGTCGATTCCAATGCTTGGAGAAACACCATGAGCCAAGACCCCCCTTTTTCAGATGATCCCTTGCCCGGCTTGGAGCCCCAAGCCAAGACCCCTGGCGCGGCCACCGGCGCCAGTGACGATGCTGTGCCTGCATGGGAGGAAGCGTCACTGCACGACCCGGATCTGAAGCCCCAAAGCAGCTATGGCCGTTCGGACCCTGCTTCCATGGCCGCGGTGCAAACCGCCGAGCTGGCCCATCCTGAGTTGCGTCAGGCCCAGACCGATGCTTTGGGTGCGCCTGATTTGCGCCCCAGCCCAGGTCACAGCTTGCAGGACTTCAGCCAAGCGACCCCCGGTCCAGCACCAGCGGGCGCAAATTTATCCAATGTTGACCCGCATTTAGCCCATTTGACTCAAGTTGGACTGGTTGCCGCCGATCAATGGGAGGAGCAAATCAAGCCCCGGATTGACCAATTGCACTCGGACATCGACTTGGTGAACGAGCAACTGGATCAGCTGGACAAAGCCAAACGAAAAATCAAGAAATCCTGAGGACCCAGACCATGGCGCAAGACAAGCAAACAGCAGAAGCCTCCGATGACGGCGACTTCCTGCCCGAGCCGCCTGCGCCCATGGTGGTAGAGGAGTCGGGTGACGCCTTGGCCGAAGGCATCGAGGCCCTGCAAGCCCAAAGCTTGGACTCCACAGAGGTGTCTCGTCAATTGGAAGACCTGACCGGCGTCGTGCTCAGCTCTGCCGAGGTATCCACCCGCTCGGCCGAGGTGGCTGCCAACATCAGCCACGAAATGCGCGAGGTGATGAAGATTGTCACTTCTGCCAACGACCGCAACATCCTGCATTCACGCGTCATCCTGATTGGCCTGTTGGCCTTTTTGATGATCGCCGTGGGCACCTTCTTTGCCATCTCCACCCGCTTGCAACAAAACATCCGCCAGTTGGACGCCTTGTCTTTGGCTGTGGGCAAGCGCGTGGTCGAGCTCGATGCCACCTTGGCCACCTTTGGTGACGCCACCCGTGGTTTGGGTGACACCACCGAAAAGCTCGACAGCATGGAAGAGCGTCAAATCAAATTGAACGAGACAGTGGAAGTCAAGCTCGAGGACATGGGCAAGTTGTTCACCAAACTGCCTGAGCAAATTTCTGGGCAGGTCAATGGCCAGTCTGAAAAAGCGTTGGACGCCAAGCTGCTGGCCTTGAACAAGAGCATTCAAGCCTTGGAAGCCAAGGTTCAAACCCTGGCCAACAAACCTGCACCTGCAGCACCTGCGTCAGTCAACAACCAAAAAGAAGTTTTGGCTGAAATTCAAAAGCTGAAGAAAGACTTGGAAGCGGCCAATGCGAACGCCGCCAAGGCGGCCAAAGAAGCCAGCAAAGAAGCGGCCAAAGAACGCGATAAAGCAGGCGAGTACAAGCAACCCCCGCTGCTGTTGCCGGGAGCCGAGAAACCTCCAGCCCCCAAACCGGACCCCAAAGCGGCCGCTGCCAAAGCCAAAGCGGCGGCGGATGCCAAAGCTGCAGCGGAAGCCAAAGCGGCTGCTGAAGCCAAAGCGGCAGCGGATGCCAAAGCTGCAGCGGATGCCAAAGCCTTGGCGGCTGCCAAAGCCGCTGCCGATGCTGCTCGCGCGGCCGCTGAGGCCAGAGCCGCTGCCGAGGCCAGAGCTGCTGCCCAACCGCCGGCCTTGCCACCACGCGCCGCGCCGAAAGAAGACCGGGTCATTTACCCCCGACCTGCCAGCGAAAACTGAGGTTTTCAGCCCAGCGAAAAGGTTTCAGGGCTGGCCTTGGTCCAATAAGTTTTGAACGGCTCGGGCAGCTTGCCCAAGGTTTCTTTCAACAACACCCCTTTGCCCAAGCTTGGATAGACATCGGCCAGCGTTTGGGTGTCGGTGTTGTTGACGCGGCGCTGGATGTGATCGAGTTTCAAGTCTTGCGGCGAATGCAAGCCCGCCGATTGCAACAACTCTTGCAATGCAATCAAAGTATTTTGTTGAAAGTGCATCACGCGCTCGGCCTTGCTGGGCACCACCAGCGCGATTTGCCGTTGCGGGTCTTGGGTGGTCACGCCGGTGGGGCATTCGCCGGTGTGGCAGGTCTGGGCTTGAATGCAGCCCAAGGCGAACATGAAGCCACGTGCGCTGTTGCACCAATCGGCGCCAAGGGCCAAGGTGCGGGCCATGTCAAAGCTGCTGATGATTTTGCCGCTGGCGCCAAGGCGAATTTGATCCCGTAAGCCCACCCCCACCAAGGTGTTGTGGACCAAGCGCAAACCATCTTTCATCGGCATGCCCATGTTGTCAGACAACTCCAGCGGGGCGGCACCAGTGCCGCCTTCGGCACCGTCCACCACGATGAAGTCGGGCAGTATCTTGGTGGCCAACATGGCCTTGACGATGGCGAAGAATTCCCAGGGGTGGCCAATGCAGAGTTTGAAACCCACCGGTTTGAACTGGCTGAGTTCGCGCAGCGCCTGTACAAATTCCAACAACTCGATCGGGTTGCCAAAACTGCTGTGGGCTGCTGGTGACACGCAATCGGCACCCAGAGGCACGCCGCGTGCCTCGGCGATTTCTGGCGTGACTTTCGCCGCAGGCAAGACACCACCGTGGCCAGGTTTGGCACCTTGGCTGAGCTTGATCTCGATCATCTTCACTTGGGGAAGACGTGCGTTGTCCACAAAATGACTCGGGCTGAATTTGCCCTCGTCGTCGCGGCAACCGAAATAGCCCGAACCAATTTCCCAAATCAAATCGCCGCCGTGGATGCGGTGGTAGCGCGAGATGGATCCTTCACCGGTGTCGTGGGCGAAGCCCCCCTTTTGAGCGCCCTGGTTCAACGCCATGATGGCATTTGCACTGAGTGCGCCAAAACTCATGGCCGACACATTCAACAAGCTGATGTCATAGGGCTGCGTGCAAGCCGAGGTGCCGACTTTCACGCGAAAGTTGTGGTCGGCAATGACGCTGGGCGCCATCGAATGGTTGAGCCATTCGCGGCCATTGCTGTCGAGGTCTTGCAAGGTGCCAAAGGGTCTTTTGTCCGATTGACCTTTGGCGCGGGCATACACCAGGCTGCGCTGTGCACGGGAAAAGGGCGCAGCTTCGTTGTCGGATTCGATGAAATACTGGCGAATTTCTGGCCGGATGAATTCCAGCAAAAAACGCATGTGGCCAAGGATCGGGTAGTTGCGCAACACCGCATGGTGCTGTTGCAGCAAGTCGTGCACACCGATGGCGCTGAGGGCGGCAAACAACAAAAACCACAGCAAGCCTTGGCCGGAAGCCAGCAAGACCAGCAAGGTGAAAACCAGCCCACCCAAGGCCAAGAAAAACGTGGTGTAGCGAACTGGAAATTGAATCTTGCTGAGGTCGGGCATGGACGAGGTCTCCTGTTTGGCCGGACCTCTCGCGGAGGTCAGGTGGGCGTGTTGCGCAGCTTGGACGACAGCCGCGCTTGTGCCAGCGAGGATACTTCAGCCCGAAGACGGGCCATGGACAGCTGCTGATCCGAGGCGCGTTGGATTTCTTGCAGGTCCTGCAAGATGGTGTTGCGCAGTTTGTCCAGCTCTTCGTCAATCGAAGACAGACGGCGGCGCAACTCGCGTTGCTGGCTCATGCGCTGACTCAGCACGTTGACGCTGGTGGCAATGATTTTCCAGTTGTGCGCCAACTCGTCTTGTGGCGGTTGGTTCAATTGCTCAAACAACTCGCCCAGCAAAGGGTCTTGCAACACTTCTTCTGGCTTGGGCTGTGCATCTTCACGCACAGCGTCGGCCAAGGCTTGCAAAGATTGCGCGTGCTGCTGCGACTGTTGCTCATCAAACGGCGGCTGAGACATGGTTTGCATGTCGCTGGCATGTTGCTCGGTGAAGTTGTGCACCGAGGCCCAGCCCATGCCGGGGTCGTATTGCTTCAAGCCCTTGAAGGCCAAGAAATTTTCTTCAGACATGGTGGTCATCCTGGCTTAGAGCTTGGCCGAACTGCCACGGGCCAGGCGCTTGAGGAATTCAGGAATGCCCATTTGCGCCAGCGAACGTGAATTGACAACGGCTTCGTTGTCCTCGGCGATTTTGCGTTGGCGGTACCGGCCCAACACGGAGAATTGTGAACCGCTGCCGACGGTGTCGAGCACGCTGGATTTGCTGGGTGTGAGCGGCACGCGGTGGCTGCTGCTGTCGCGCTCGGTGAGCTTGACCGGCACGGGCTGGCGCGGCTGGTTGGCCTGCGCCATGCGGATTTCACGCGCGGCGCAAATCGCTTCGCCAAACTCGCGGAAAGACTCACCGCCCATGTCACGCGCGTCCATCAGGTAGCCGCGCTCGAACAAATCACGCGCCGACTGCGCTTCCAAGATGGGCGGGGCCAGCATGAAGCTCACGGGGAAGCGCTGCTTGGTGAACACGTCCGAGTTGAGTTGTTCATTCAGCACGCGGGTCGGGCAGACCACCAGCATCGGGCGGCGTGCCGTGGCCGAGTCGAACACCCAACGGTTGCGACTCAAGAAGCCGGAGGTGGCGGCCAATTCAATTTCGGACACCGAGGTGGGCACCAGCACCATGTCGAATTCAAACATCAACTCGCCGGCCAAAGAATCGGACCACGTGAGGTCACAGACCAAGATGTCGCATTCGCTGGCAGCGCGGCGCATTTGCAAACGCGCTTCGAAGATGGGGCGGTTGCCGCCTTGGTCCACTGGCAAAGACAGGTGCTGCACCACCGCGCCCACATTGGGGGCTTGGTTCAGCCAGGTGCTGGAGGAGCCGTGCGGGTCCCAGTCAATCAAAGTCACCCCCAGTCCAAGGGTGCGGCTCAGGTAAGCCACCAAATTGGCGGACAAGGTGCTCTTGCCAACGCCACCTTTTTGACTGGTGACCAAAATTTTGAAAGCCATCTTCTGCTCCTGAAAATGCAGCGGTGTCGAGTCTCTTGGCTTCTGGCGAACCCAGAAACCAATCGAAGAAAATCTCGTAAGGGGGGATGGATATTAGCTTTTTTGCCGTAGGTGTCAAATCTGACAGAAACTCATATGTTGTTTTACGGCGACTTGGCCACGCAGGGTTTTGTCCCGAAGCGGGAACTGCATACTTAAAAGTTAAGCCAAAATGGCCGCAATGGATAAATTGCGCATCGACAAATGGCTGTGGGCGGCTCGGTTTTACAAAACCCGCTCCTTGGCCACAGATGAAATCAACAAAGGCCGTATCGCGGTCAACGACCAGGTGGTCAAGCCCGCGCGGGAGCTGAAAGTGGGTGACAGCGTGGCCATGCGGCGCGAAGGCCAGGTGCGTACCGTGCTGGTTCAGGCGCTCAGCGATGTGCGCGGCCCAGCGCCCAAGGCCCAGCTGCTTTATGCCGAAACCCCCGACAGCTTGCAAGCCCGCGAGGCCTTTTCGCAGCAGCGCCGCTTCGCCCGTGAGCCTGCGCAAAGCATTGAACATGGTCGTCCCACCAAGCGGGATCGCCGCGACTTGCAAGAGGTGCGCCACGGTTGGAATGACCGCTGGAGCGCATCCCTGGACCCGTCATCTTGATTTGAAAGCAGCTGTATGAAACTCTTGGCGATGGCTTGGCGTGCGTTGTGGCGTGATGCCCGCGCGGGTGAATTGCGTTTGTTGTGGGTGGCGGTCAGTCTGGGGGTGGCCGCGCTCACCTCGGTGGGCTATTTGGCCGATCGGATTGAAGGTGGTTTGCAGCGCGACGCCCGCCAACTCTTGGGCGGGGATGCTGTCTTGGCCAGCGACCACCCGCTTGCACCGGAGGTCACCACCAAGATCCAGGCCTTGGGTTTGCAATCTGCGGCCACCTTGAGCTTTCCCACCATGGCGCGAAGCAGCGAAGACCAAGGCGGCAACAGCCGCTTGGTGGCGCTCAAAGTGGTGTCCGACGGTTACCCGCTGCGCGGGCGTTTGCAAATCCTGCCACCTGCGGATGCCCCGGTGCCCAAGGCCGCGCTCGAGCCCGCCTTGAACAATGGCACGCCCTACGACCGGCCCGGCATGACCACCGACCGGTTGCCGCAACAGGGCGAGGTGTGGGCCGAACCGGCCTTGCTGGAAGCTTTGGAAGTCAAGCCGGGTGATGACTTGCAGCTTGGTGAGCGCACGCTGCGCATCACCGAAGTGCTGATGGGTGAGCCGGATCGGGGTGCCGGTTTCATGAACTTTGCGCCACGCGTCATGATGAACCAAGCCGACCTTGAAGCCACCCAGCTGGTGCAACCGGCCAGCCGGCTCAACTGGCGCTTGGCCGTGGTGGGCCAGCCGCGCCAAGTGGCCGCCTTCACCCAATGGGCCGAGGTCTATGTCAAGCAGCCAGAGGTTCGCGGGGTGCGCTTGGAGACCTTGGACGCCGGGCGGCCTGAGATGCGCCAAACCCTGGACCGCGCCGAGAAGTTTTTGCACCTGGTGGCCTTGTTGGCCGCGCTCTTGAGTGCGGTGGCGGTGGCCTTGGCGGCGCGGGGTTTTGCGGCGCGGCATTTGGACGACTGCGCCATGCTGCGGGTCTTGGGTCAAAGTCAGCGCGAGATTTTGAGCGTGTATGTGTTGGAGTTCTTCACGGTCGGCATCTTGGCCAGTTTGCTCGGACTGGTGCTGGGCTACAGCCTGCACCAGGTGTTTGTTCATTTGCTGGCGGGGTTGGTCGATACGGCCTTGCCTGCACCCAGCTGGCAGCCGTTTTGGCAAGGCTTGGGTGCGGGCCTGACTTTGTTGTTGGCGTTTGGTTTGCCCCCCATCTTGCAACTGGCCCAGGTGCCTGCGCTGCGCGTGATTCGGCGCGACTTGGGTCCGATTCGCCCTGCCTCTTTGGCGGTCATGGGCTTGGGCTTGATTGGCTTTGGCATTTTGTTGTTGTCGGCCAGCCGCGATCTGTGGCTGGGGCTGATGGTGGTCGGCGGCTTTGCGGGTGCGGCGCTGGTGTTTGCTGGCATGGCCTGGCTGGCAGTTTGGGCATTGCGCCAAAGTGTGGCCTTGTCACAAGTGCCGACTTGGTTGCGCATGGCCACCAGGCAAATCAGCTCGCGCCCGGGCTACACCGTGGTGCAAGTGAGCGCTTTGTCGGTGGGGCTGCTGGCGCTCATGCTGTTGGTGCTGTTGCGCACCGACTTGGTCGACAGCTGGCGCAATGCCACACCGGCCGATGCGCCCAACCGCTTTGTCATCAATATCCAACCCGACCAATCGGCCGATTTCTTGCAGCACCTGAACGACGCTGGTGTGGCCAAGCTGGACTGGTACCCGATGATTCGCGGGCGCTTGATCGCGGTCAATGGTCAATTGGTGAGCCCCGACAGTTACACCGAGGACCGGGCACAACGCTTGGTAGACCGCGAATTCAACATCTCGCATTCGGCCAGTGCGCCCGCGCACAACCAAATCTTGCAAGGCCAATGGACGCCGGAAGAGCCCAACGCCATCAGCATGGAAGAGGGTATTGCCAAAACCCTGAACCTGAAATTGGGCGACATGGTGCGGTTTGAGATTTCCGGCCAGCCCTACGACGCCAAGATCACCTCGGTGCGGCGTGTCGATTGGACCTCGATGCGCGCCAATTTCTTTGCCATCTACCCGGTGTCCAAGATTCCAGATGTGCCCATGACCTACATCGCCGCTTACCGTGCGCCCACCCAAACCGGCTTTGACAATGGCTTGGTCAACCGTTTCCCCAACATCACCAATGTGGACATGGGCGCCACCATCAACCAGGTGCAAAAAGTGCTGGGCCAGGTGATTGGCGCGGTCGAGTTTTTGTTTGGCTTCACCCTGGCAGCGGGCCTGGTGGTGCTGTTGGCAGCGGTCACGGCCACACGTGAAGAACGCGCCCGCGAGTACGCGGTGCTGCGGGCCTTGGGTGCGGGCAACCAGCTGCTGCGGCAGGTGCAAACCGCCGAGTTGCTGGGTGTGGGGGCGTTGTCAGGCGCCTTGGCGGCGGTGGTGGCCATGGCCATGGGCTGGGGCTTGGCCCGTTATGTGTTTGAGTTCAGTTGGCAGGCCTCGCCGTGGGTGCTGTTGCTGGGTATCGCGGTGGGTGCGGTGCTGGCTTGGGGCGCGGGCTGGTGGGGACTGCGCGAGGTGCTGCGCCGACCGGTGGTGCAGACTTTGCGGCAGGCGGCGCAATGACCAATTGGGGTCAGATTCCAATTAATTAATTGGAATCTGACCCCAATTAGCTGAGCAAGACCACCAAGGCCCCGGCGCCGCCCTCCGAGCCCTTGGCTTGGACGAAGGCGAGCACCTCGTTTTTCTGCACCAGCCAGCGCTGCACCTTGGACTTCAAGACCGGGGTTTTGCCAGGCGAGCCCAAGCCCTTGCCGTGCACCACCCGCACACAGCGCCATCCGCGTTTGTGGGCATCGCGGATGAACTGCCCCAGCGCTTCTCGCGCCTCGTCGCTGCGCAGCCCGTGCAAATCAATTTGCCCCTGCAAACTCCAATGCCCTTTGCGCAGTTTTTGCGTCACATCGGTGCCGATGCCGCTGCGCCGGTAGCTGAGCTCGTCGTCGGTGTCGAGCAGGGTGGAGACGTCAAAGTCGTCGCTGAGGCTTTCGCGCAGCACGTTGTCGTCATCCAGCATTTGCTGCAAGGCCAGGGGTTTGGCGGGCTCGCCGGACAAGGACACGCGGGGCGCATGCGAGAGCGGCTTGACCGCGCCCACGGCCCGCTTGAACAAATGGCGCTCGGCCTGGGCGGCTTTCTCAAGGCGCTCGCGCTCCGCTTTCTCGGCGGCGGCCCGAGCGGCGTCGGCTTCCAACTGGGCTTTGATGGCCGCCAAGTCTTTCAAGCTGCGGGCCTTCACCACAGCCATGCCCTCCACGCGGCCAAGTCGTTCAGGCGGGCAGCTTTCACCACGGGCTCTGCTCCGCCATCGACCAGGTTTGCCCTTGGCCAACGATGATGTGGTCCAGCACTTTCACGTCCACCATGCCCAAGGCGGCTTGCAAGCTGCGGGTGAGGGTGGTGTCAGCGCTGGACGGGCGCACCAAACCGCTGGGGTGGTTGTGGCTGAAGATGACCGCCGACGCGCCCACTTCCAGGGCCAACTTGACCACTTCGCGCGGGTACACCGAGGTTTGGTTGATCGTGCCCTTGAACATTTCGGCAAAGCGCAGCAAGCGGTTTTGCCCATCGAGGAACAGCACGGCGAACACCTCGTGGTCTCGCGTGCCCAACTGCAGTTGCAGGAAATGCTGCACCGTGTCGGGGTTGCCCATGGCGTCGCGCTGCCGCATTTTTTGCAACTGCACCCGGCGCGACAACTCCAGCACGGCCATCAGTTGCGCTCGCCGCGCCGAGCCGCCCAAGCCTTTGCGGGTTTGCAAGGCTGCCGAGGGCGCTTGCAGCAAACCGGCCAAGCCATCGAACTGATCGAGCAGGGACTGCGCCAGTTGCAACACGTTTTGCCCGGGCAGGCCGCTGCCCAACATGACGGCCAGCAACTCGGCGTCGGTCAGCGCCTGGCTGCCCATGGCAAGCAGTTTTTCGCGCGGGCGGGTTTGTTTGGGGATGTCGAGCAAGTGCATGGCGACCAACGAAGGGGATGAATCAAATGAACTGGGTGCAATGATCGCTGTTTCTGGCGGTCGTTTTGGTGTTCTGTCACCCGCTTTTTGGTGATCCTTGGCCCTTTCTACAATAGAACCAGTTTACAAAGCAGCGCATGACAGCCCCCAACACGATCCAACCTGGTTCATTCCTCACCTTGCATTACCGCTTGAGCGGGCCGCAGGGCGACATCATCAACACCTTTGGTGGGCCGCCTGCCACTTTGTCCTTGGGCAATGCCGAGTTGTCACCGGCCATCGAAGCGCGTTTGCTGGGCTTGGCCGAGGGCGCACACACCACCTTGCAGTTGGCCGCAGGTGAGGCTTTTGGCGAGCGCAACCCCGAGATGCTGCAATGGGTGCCGCGCCAAGTGTTGGCCAAATTTGGCGAGCCCGATGCGGTGTACCAAGTGGGCGAGGTGCTGGCCTTTTCAGCGCCTGAGAACACTGGCAATTACGCCGGTGCCGTTTGCCAAGTGGCTGATGACGCCGTCTTGTTCGATTTCAACCATCCATTAGCGGGCCACGCGGTCAGCATGGAAGTTCAAGTAATAGGCGTGCTCTGATGACGATGCAACCCAACTCCGAAATCATCATGGCCGAGCCGCGCGGTTTTTGCGCGGGCGTGGACCGCGCCATCGACATCGTCGAACATGCGTTGCAAAAATTTGGCTCACCCATTTATGTGCGCCACGAAATCGTGCACAACACCCATGTGGTGGACGACCTGCGCTCGCGCGGTGCCATCTTCATCGAAGACCTGAACGACGTACCCGAAGGCGCCACCTTGGTGTTCAGCGCCCACGGCGTGCCCAAAGAGGTCGAGTATGAGGCCGAGCGTCGCGGCTTTCGCGTGTTTGACGCCACCTGTCCGCTGGTCACCAAGGTGCATGTGGAAGTGGCCAAGCTGCACAAAGAAGGCTACGAGTTCATCATGATTGGCCACAAAGGCCACCCCGAAGTGGAAGGCACCATGGGCCAGCTGCCCTCGGGCATCCATTTGGTGGAAGACGCCGACGACGTGTTGAAAGTGCAACCCACACAAACCAAAAAACTGGCCGTGGTGACGCAAACCACCCTGAGTGTGGACGATGCGGCGCACATCATGGCGGCGGTGAAAGCGCGTTTCCCGCAAGTGCGCGAACCCAAGCAGCAAGACATTTGCTACGCCACCCAAAACCGCCAAGACGCCATCAAGCTGCTCAGCCCGCAGGTGGATGTGGTCATCGTGGTGGGCAGCCCCACCAGTTCCAACAGCAACCGCTTGCGCGATGTGGCCGCCAAGTACGGCACCCCCAGTTACATGGTGGACCACGCCGGTGAATTGCAAGCCGAGTGGTTGGCCGGTGCCAGCAAGATTGGCCTGACCGCCGGTGCGTCTGCGCCCGATGTGTTGGTGCAGCAAGTGGTGAGCCGCTTGCGCGAGCTCGGCGCTGTGTCGGTGCGCACCCTCGATGGTGTGCAAGAAACTGTGAAATTTCCGCTGCCCAAAGGGCTGCGCCACGATTGATTTTTTGAAGACTTTTTCTCATGCTTGACATCACCCTTCTTCGCCGCGATTTGCCCCAAGTGCTGGCGCGTTTGCAAAGCCGCAAAAACCCGCAAGTGTTTTTGAACGAAGCCGCGTTCACCGCCCTCGAGAACGAACGCAAAACATTGCAAACCCGCACCGAGGAATTGCAGGCCCAGCGCAACAGCTTGTCCAAGCAAATTGGCATGCTCAAGGGCAAGGGCGAATCCGCCGACGCGGTGATGGCCGAAGTGGGCCAACTCAAAACCGAACTCGATGCCTCTGCTGTGCGTTTGGACGTGTTGCAAACCGAGTTGCAAAACCTGTTGCTGGCCGTGCCTAATTTGCCGCAAGAAGGCGTGCCCATTGGCGCGGATGAACATGGGAATGTGGAGTTGCGCCGCTGGAGCCCCAGTGGCACCGAGCCCACGCCTTTGGGCTTTGAGGCCAAAGACCATGTGGCGCTGGGCGAACCGCTGGGCTTGGATTTCGAGATGGGCGTCAAGCTCTCGGGCTCGCGCTTCACCGTGATGAAGGGGCCCATGGCCCGCCTGCACCGGGCGCTGGCGCAGTTCATGTTGGATGTGCAAACCCAAGAGCACGGTTACACCGAGTGCTACACGCCCTACATCGTCAACCTTGACAGTTTGCGTGGCACAGGCCAACTGCCCAAGTTTGAAGAAGATTTGTTCGCCGCGAAAAAAGGCGGGCAAGACGGCGAGAGCGACGGCCAAGCGCTGTACTTGATTCCCACCAGCGAAGTGCCCTTGACCAACATGGTGCGCGACACCGTGGTCCCTGAGGGCGATTTGCCCATCAAGCTGACCGCACACACGCCGTGTTTCCGTTCGGAAGCGGGCAGCCATGGCCGCGACACGCGCGGCATGATTCGCCAGCACCAGTTTGACAAAGTGGAGATGGTGCAAATCGTGCACCCCGAGAAAAGCAACGAGGCGCTGGAAGAGATGACACGCCACGCCGAAGCCATTTTGCAAAAGCTGGGCTTGCCCTACCGCGTGATGGCGCTGTGCACCGGCGACATGGGTTTTGGTGCAGCCCGCACCCACGACTTGGAAGTGTGGCTGCCCGCGCAAAACACCTACCGCGAGATCAGCTCGGTGTCCAATTGCGAAGCGTTTCAATCACGCCGCATGCAAGCGCGTTTTAAAAATGCGCAAGGCAAAAACGAATTGGTGCACACCTTGAACGGCTCGGGCTTGGCCGTGGGCCGCACCCTGGTGGCGGTGCTGGAAAACTACCAACAAGCCGACGGCAGTGTGCGCGTGCCTGATGCACTGCAAGCCTACATGGGTGGCTTGAAAGTGCTGACTTAGAATTCTTTTTGTATTTTCAGCAAGACCCGGAAAGATGGCAGAGTGGTCGAATGCACCGGATTCGAAATCCGGCGTACAGGTTTACCTGTACCGAGGGTTCGAATCCCTCTCTTTCCGCCAGCAAGTCAATGTTTATGGCTCTCTCAAGGTTTTTTTGTAACTGGCATACCATAAAACATATCAATATATTACTTCATGCGCTTAGAACAAATGCTATCTCTTGCGTATTTCAACAACGGAATCTGGCTTGCTTTGCCAATAGATCTCCAAATCATCCATCTTTGATGGATAAAGAACCACGGGATAAGATGCCCAAAAATAAAAGGGACATCAATATGAGTAGGATTTCAGCATGCTTCATTTCGTTTGGAATACTGTTCCTTATGACTGCCTGTTCGAGCACAAATACAAGCTTGAGGGCAAAGGAAAAACAATATAGTCAGGAGCAAATCAATGAGTCTTTCAACACACTCACCAGATGCACGGATTTAGCTAAGAATGCAAAAATCAAAGCTAACTGTTTTTTGGACTTCTATTACCGAACGGACGAAATACTGATTGACTCAGATCCTGACAAGGTACCGTCGTTAAACGCGGCTAGAAAATTTTATACGCTGTATACCAATATCGCAATTGGGAAAACTGATCAACGTTTAGAGTCAAGCGAGGTACTGAAAGTTACGACGGAATTGAAAGCTGAATTGAGTCGATCAAGGGAAGATGCAAGACGTCAATCAAATATGGAATTTGCCGCAGATCAACAACGAAGAATGCAGATGATGCAAGAAGCCGCAAGGCTTCTGAGTACACCGCAGCCTAAAACTTTGACTTGTAATCCACAACCAAATGGGGTTGGTACATATTGTGTTGAAAATTAAACCCAACTTAACCCCGAATAAATCTACTGCTGATACATACTGACCTAATGTCTCGAGTCATGACCGATTTTTCTTGATACGTTCTCAATACTATCTCTGTAACTCAAGGGATAGCAAGCACAAGACCTTTCAATTCATTAATCCAACAGCACGGTCAACAAGAGTGCCCGGAGAGACTGATAAAGCTTTGGCAAGTCGCAGTATTAAAACCAAATTCGGAATGTGCTCGCCCCGCTCAATCTTGCCCATATGCGAGCGTTCAACCATAGCTGCACTAGCAAGTTCTTCTTGAGATAGCCCAGCTTGTAGCCGCATCTCACGAACTGCTGAACCAAATGCAAGTGCTGGTGCTGGATCAAAAGATTTGGCACCTTTAGGTCTACCTGCTGACGGTTTTCGCTTCTCCTGCATTGACAGGAGCTTCTCAAGATGAGAGACTTTAAACCACGTTAAATTTAACCCTTTATCTATGAAGCCAGATACTCTTCATCTGAATGTAAATCACAGTGAAATTGATTCATGGATTACTCAGCGACAACTCATTGATAGATTTAAAGTTGTATTTTTTTATTCACTAACTTTGATTGTTATGTTCGGCTGTAGCACTGGAACGAAATCTCTGCACGTCGAACATTGTCTAAGAACAACAGAGAAAGCTTCAGGCGCTAGGTGGAGATGCCTGGACAATGCACGCGTCAAAGATCAACATGATCGTGTAAGAGAGCGGCAGATGGCTGAAATGGAAGAACTGAGGGACACTTGTGATAAATATGGATTCAAACGGGGTACAACTGAGTTTTCAAATTGTTTACAGCAAGCAGCATCACAGAAAAAGATGGATGATGCATTAATGATGCAAGCGAATGAACTCAATAGACAAAATCAAGAACGGCAGATGAGAAAAACCCAGTGTTACGCTTCTGGAAGACTGGACTGCTAGAGCTATTTCCCTATCGAATTTTGTGATGAACCCACCACAGAATGACTTGTTAGCCGAGATTCGGATTGTTTCTTAATCTTTATAGCTTGAAGGATTTCATCAAATATACCTAGATTATTTTGGTTTGCAAATGGATGCATGTCATTACCACCAACTTGCATGCGCATCAATTTAGGAACGTGAAATTCCAAGAGAGATTGAAACATATCAAATGCCTTGGCAGGATTAGGCTTAACAAGGTACTCGAAGGACTCTGAGCCATCCTTCGCTCGTCTAACTACAGTTACACCGTCCGCTACAGCATCAATCCATTTGGAAAGCTTGTGACTGTTCCCTTCCAGAAGTTGGCAAATAGCCTCACGGGTGTCGGATGTAACCTTGTTTGGTGTGCCAGCTCGCCTTCCGCCAGTCTTATATCCGTGCGCCATGTAATTCTCTAACTTTGTCTACTTTTGAAATCCTTAAAACTTTATACGTTTGGTCTCAATGAATCAGTAAATTTTTCCCGTTCCATGACCTCTTTGGTTAGAGCGATATGACCTCGCGAAGCTGTTAAATCTTTCAATTGTTTTGAAAGCCTATCGTTCTTTAGCTGCTCCTTCTTACAAAGTCTAATTGCCTCATTTTTCTCATGCATAAGCCCATGCAGTCGAACCCCCAATTGAGCATTAAGGTAGTTGAGGCGTTTGACCTCTTCATGCGCGGTAGATAAAGCGTCATCAGACTCTAACAACTTGTACATCAACTCTTGGTCAGCCTGAAATGCAAGTTCGTTAGCCTTTAGCTCTTCCTCATCAGGGACTGCATCAAGACATAAATTCTCAGGTGAGTTTGGGTGATGTGCCCCATTTTGTTCATGTTCAAATTCATTAGTCGTAGTAATCGGATTAGTAACTTCATAATTGATTCTCTTCAACGCAGAGCGATCTCTTGCTTCCTGCTGCCTTTTTTTTGCTTCTGGATCGCGGAGACTTTGGATAAAAGGAGCTGACAAGCCGCAAAATTTGGACATTTGGTAATTGCTCCAACCTTGAAATGCTGGGTGCTCAAGTACTTTTAATCCAATTGCTCGTTTAGTTATGAGGCTGCGCCGCACTCCGTGAGTTCCATTTGCCGCCAATGCTAAAAGTTGAGCATCAGCTTGTGATCCTGAAATGAAACTGACATTCATATACAAATACCCAAGTTGCTTGAATGCTGCTAGTCGGTGAAAGCCATCTGTTAACCAATAGAACTCTCCATCGAATACAGCTTCAATCGGAGGAAATTCGGCACTGTCCTTCATTGCATCCAAGTACTCCTGTACAACCACATTGTCAATACTCGTGCGGTACTGAGTGCCTCCATCAGTTCGTATTAAATTTATTGCAATCTCCTCAACTTTACGAGGTGATTTGTTGATTTCTTCAATCGAAGCCATTCCACTTTCCTTTCAAATGTTGTTTCACCATAGGTATATGAATCAAGGGACTCAATGACCCTTGTTTCCAGCCACCCAACCGACCCATAAGGCCCCGCTGGATCAGTTCTTAGGGCACACGGCGGAAAATGTCACTTGATCAATCAACCCTTCAAAACCGTGGTCGACCATGTATCCAAGCCATCCCTCGTCACGATATGGCTTGATTTCAAACTGTTGACCCAACCCCTTGGTTGTTCGAGCCATTTCATTCAAGATTAGATTGAATGATTTGTGAGACATGTCAGGAGGCTTTTGAAGGGCCAAATGAGCGTGGGGATGATTCCCGTATGGCCCATTGCCCAAAAAAGCAACTGAAGCGATCCTGAAGCCTTTGCGCTTTTGTCCGTGTTTGTAGATCCGTCGATTGATTCGGTTAAGAAAGAGGCGGCATCGACGGGCAACTTCTGGCTTGCTGATTCCATGGACGCTTTTTGGGCGTTGCATGGTCAGTGTGACAGCATGAGTCCAGTTAGCTAATCCAGAAAGCCATCTTAATTTTTGAGAGCGCTGTTTGAAACTTGATGAGGGTTCGAAAACCGGGCATTGCAAATTTTCCAGATGGTGGTGGATGGTGCTCGGTACATTCATTTCTGAGACCTTGAGGCTTCAGCTTCAGCAAGCCACACATCAATCTCAATACACTTCCAAGCCAATATTGAATTACCAAGTTTGACTGGTTTTGGGAACGCCCCCTTCTTCACCAACCGCCAAATCGTTGATGTTGAAAATGGGAGGTAACCGGGTTTTCCGGGCTTGGTTGCGAGTTGGTTTAGACGGATGTAATGTTGCATGTGAAATCACCACTGAGCAGAAAGAATCAGTACTCTGCCAGTGAATAAATTCAACGACGAAAAATTACACCCCAACCTGTAAAAAAACCCTGTAATAAATCCTATTCGAATTAATTTACTTTCTAAAAGTTCATCTTTCGTTGGAGTCCAGTGCTTTGTAATATTGGACACGCAGAGCTTCACTTTGATTCGGTATGCCGCCAAGAAGCAAAAGCCATGGCTCCTTATTCGCAAGTATTTTGCAAGCGTAGTTGACTCCGTGTGATGGGTCAGTGGGGATAACGATTTGATCGACTGACTTCCGCAGAAGGATTCTGTTTTGCTTTGTCCATTTCATTTTTCTTCCGACTGATTTGGGTTCTGGATAGTGCAATTGTGCAAGTTTGAGCGAAAGGTAAAACCACATGTTTGGCTCGTCATCAAGTCCAAATGCGTGCGCCAAAGCTCTGAGCTTTAATTTTTCTAACTCTCTACGAGCGAACTGTTCAGTTGAATATTCGAGCGCAGTGTTTGCCAGTGCAGTGCTGATCGGCTCTCTACTGAATTGAATTTGCGATTTACCATTTTCATCGCGGTTCATATCAATCAAATCTGTCATAACTGCTTCCTTCTGATGCTCGTCACATTTCCAGTGCTGTCGCGGTTTGCAATATTCAAATACGTTGCCCATTCATTCATCAATTGCCGTCGCTTTTCCAAAAGGTCAGTCCTTTCATAAGCTTTTTTAACGGAATCACTGACTGTGTGACCAGAGGCGATCTTTCGCATGTCATCAGGATAATTCGTGAGATCAGCCGCCCAGTCCCGGAATGTGCTTCTAAAACCATGCGGCACAGCAACAACTGGTAATTCACCTCGTTGAAGCATTCCTCGCATAAGTTGGCTCAGAGCCATATCTGAAAGTGATTTGCCAGTTGGACTTGCAAAAACAATATTTGTTCCAACCATTAATGGTAGCGACTTCAAAAGCTTTATCGCCTGTTGTTGGAGCGGAACCCTGTGTTCTTGTCGTGCCTTAGTGTGTTCAGCTGGAATAACCCAAAGCTTCCTATCCAGATCGAATTCAGACCATTCAGCCATCCTGACTGAACCCGAACGAACGGCAGTAAGTATCAAGAACTCCAGAGCTTTGGCACTAATACTATCGTTTTTGCGCAGATTGAGCATGAAATCCCCCATCATTACGTAAGGTACGGCAGGGTGGTGCTCAACCTTTTGCAGTCGCTTGGGGGAGGGTAGTTGTGTGTCGAGGTAACCTGTCCACTGTGCGGGGTTGTTTCCATTTCGATACTCATTGACTGTTGCGAAATCCAAAACGGTTTTGATGCGCCCCAGTAGTCTCTTCGCGGTTTCGGTTTTAACAAACCACATCTTTCCTGTCTGACCGTCTGCTGTAGTGGTTTCCTGTTCCAAAACGTTTTTCACGTCTCGCATGGCAATGTCTGAGACCAGCATATTTCCGATCAAAGGGTAAGCGTAGGCTTCAAGGGTGGCAGGCCACTGCTTTCGGTGTTTGTCGTTGGTGTAGTCACTGGCATGCGCTTCCATATAAGCGACGGCGCATTCGCGAAAGGTTTTGTTCTTTGAGGCCGCCAAAAGCAATGCACTGCGCTCTGCACGCTTTTTGGTCTTGAGATTCACCCCTTGTTTGGCCTCCACGACCAACTTCTTGGCATGCTCACGTGCTTCGGAAAGTGAAACCTGCGGGTATGGGCCAAGCCCAATGGGTTGACGCTGATCACCAACCTTGACACGCAAGATCCAAGATCTGGGAATTTGTGCGCCTTCCTTGGCAGGGTTACGCACCTGTAGCAGCAGTCCAGCTACGCCACCAACTGCGTGCCAACCAACTCGAGTAATGCGTCTGACTTGAAGATCGGTGAGAGGTTTGGCTATTTTCGGCATTTCATCCTACATACCAATAAATGTGACATTGAATGGTAGCAGTTGCCAATGATTGG
Source organism: Limnohabitans simekii (SeqCode) (assembly GCF_965234735.1). GTDB lineage: Bacteria > Pseudomonadota > Gammaproteobacteria > Burkholderiales > Burkholderiaceae_C > Limnohabitans > Limnohabitans simekii. Next base: position 373,824 of record NZ_OZ248542.1, read on the forward strand.
AGCAAGCTTTTTAGGCTGAACCCTTGTGAATATTGGATTTATGACGGAAATTGGCCATGATTAAAATAATTTTATGGCGGCCTCTCTTTCCGCCAAGCAAAGTTTCTTCAAATCTTCAATCTTTCAACCGCAGCCGACAAGCTGTTGATCTGATTGACTTTTCCTCAGTCAGCCCCTGACCAGAGGTTGAAGAAAGTCCCGTCACATCGGGTCTTAAGCGCGATTGAGACGCTGTTCTGCTCAGAGCCCCCTACCGAGCGAGTTCGAAAAAAAGCCATTTGGAACGATCGATTACTCGATTTTTCTGTAACCCCCTTTTGCCGTACTGCCGAGAAAAAGTCAGGAGCTTTTGCTGGAAGAACAAGTCAGCGTGCCTGTACTTGTTCGGTTGATGAATTTGGCAACAGCCAGGCCGTATGCCTCTAAGAGCAAGGGCTTGACGTCCTCGAATGTGGTGGCGCTCGGGTTGAGGACAGCAACCCAGGACATCCAGCCATAAACCGGATGAGGAAACAATCGATCAAGCGACGCGAAATCGTGTCCCGTATCGACGACTCCTCCGGCATGAGGTCGGGATGGCTGCTGTCCAAATAAAGATCGATACGTCAACTTGGAAATACCGATGTTCAAGCGAAAAACTTCGGATCGATCCAGGTTGGACGCCCGGTCGTTTGGGCCATTTTTCTCCTTGATTGTTACAAAGTAGATACCTCGTAGGAGTTTTCGATGGGGGTTGTAAAAGAAGGAGGTCTCGCCCCAGGCCTTAACAATGTGAATATCAGCGAAGGCGCTCTCGATGTACTCGGTGATTGAAACAACATCCATAGGGTTTTCAAGCCATTTGCATGGTTATTTTGAGCAAGGAATCAAGTTGCACGATCATCTATAGCAAGATCAGTCGCCATCCGTCACTTCCACTGCGAGTGCATCGACGTGTCCCGGCTTGTGAACCGATCCAGGAGATCTTGGTGACGATAGGCCCATTGAGATAGGCCTTGCTGCACCGAATTGACATCTGACTGCGCAGCAGGATATGCCCCCAGTGCTGGCTGATCAGTCATACTTTCCGTGCGAAGCGGTGGATGACCAAGGTACAGCGAGCGACGTAAAAAGATCGTGCAAAGTTCCTTGGTAGCGGCTTTTATTCGAGCACTGGTCTCGGGTCCGCTGCGCGTGGTTCGGTCGGTGAATATGCTGTGACCACCTGTGTTGTACACCACCAGTGTTCTCTGAGATTGGGCCATGGCGTCAAAGATGGCGATCCGGTCTTCGACCGTACTTCGGTAGCCGGGCAGGTTGATGGTGTCCTCGAGACTGGTGATGTGCAGCGTTGGCAAGCTCACTGTGCCAAGCACCTGACGCGCAGGACCCTGTCCGATCAATGGCGGTGCCGAAATGAGGATGGCGGCCTTGATCCGTCTGTCCCTGAGGTCGGCCAAGTTTGGATTGCCGGTAGTCACCTGCGCGCCGGCAACCAGCATGGCCGTGTTCGCCCCATAGGAGTGACCGGCAACTGCGATGCTTGAGGTATTGAACAACGGACCCTGATCGAAGGAGAGGATATGGTTCAGGACAAAACGCAAATCCAGTACCCTGGCCAGTGCTTCGGACTCGTGCGCCGCTGCCTGTAGGCGTTGTAGAAGTTCAAACGGGTTACCTCGCCACACACTGTTGTCACTGCCGACATGTTGCGGATGCAGGCTGGCCATGCCGGCATTGGACCAATGGCGGGCGAGGTAGCTGTAGCCCATGCGCGAGCCGCCCAGGCCGTGCGAGAAGACGATCAAAGGAACCGGGTGTTCAGGTCTGGCCTGTTGGGGGAGGTAAAGGCGTGAGGGGACGGGCCTTTGTCTAACGGTGTCAAACAGTTCCAGGTCCAGGATGCGATGACCCTGTGCAGGAGATGCCATTGCCCCAACTGCAGGAGTTGTTGCTGCGAGGCCGACTGCACCGGTCGCAAAACCCAGAGAACGGGTGAGGAATTCGCGGCGTTTCATGGGATCTTATTTTCGGCTGCACGCCTGGCCAGCCAAGGTCGGATCCACATGAGCAGGCCCGCACCGGCCACCGTTGGAAACACGCCCCACTGAATGATGGCTACAAATGTTGCATGCTCCCGCAAGGGGCTGGCATACACGAAGGCACCCAGGACAGGCGTGGTTGCCAGATGCAAATTGCGAAGCAGGCGATGAGACAGTTTCATGGCAAACACCTGGTAAATTGATTCATCCCTGTAAGCGGATTGGATAGGCGGCGAGATGAGGAAAGTGAGATCAAGTCAAGCTGGACTTCACGGGTACTGGCCGCAGCATGCGCTTGGAGATTGCAGCGACCATCGTCCGGGGTGCAAGACGGTTGCCCAAAATCATGAGTCTGTTGGTCGTGCCAACGACGTGCGTCAAACCGCCACGAACCATCAGATCAACGCCTGCTTGCGCAACTTTACGAGGATCGGTACGACCCTCTAGGCGAAAAAAATGACCCCTATCGATTTGCTGAGGGTCAACGTTATTGAAAAAAGCCGTATCGGTAGGCCCAGGAGCAAGGCAGCTCACACTGACGCCGAAGTCTTCCATTTCTTTCGCAAGCGCCTCGGAAAAATTCAGAACGAATGCCTTCGATGCGCCGTAGGCCGCAAAATAGGGTGTTGGCTGGAAAGCCGCCGTTGAGGCGACGTTCAGAATGCGGCCTGCTCTTCGCTGTTTCATTTTTGCGCCGAATATTTGGCAAAGCTCGGCAACCGTCACCACATTCAGTTGTAGCATTTGCCTGAGTTTTTCGGGTTCAAGATTGACATGCTCATCTAGAAGGCCAAACCCGGCGTTGTTGATCAGGATATCGATCTGAAACTGCTGTGAATCGCAGTATCCAACCAAGTGATTTGCAGCTCGTGGCAAGCTGAGATCAAGCGCATGAACAACAATGTCTGCGCCAGTTTTTTGCCTAAGTTCAGTGGCGATTTCTTCCAACCTATCGTTACTTCGACTGACCATTATCAGGCGATATTTTTGTGCAGCGAGTATTCGTGCCATTTCTAGACCGATGCCGCTACTAGCGCCGGTCAGCAAGATAGTCTTTGGATGTTTCATATGCACTCTCAAAAAGTTGGTTAGGCTGAACAATTTTGAAATTTGTTTTTCTATGCATCGATGTTTCTATATACAAACAACATTTTTTCGACCTGGTTTATTTTTTGAAATTTAGTATCTGAGGTTTACTTGTAGTGTTTTGCTCTCATTTGCACCAAATGTAAAAATCGATTCATTCCACTTTGGTTCTGAAAGGGCGTATGTTTTATTGTTCGAGACACCATACCCTTCGCTCGGGACACCAACAAAGTTCTTATCAAGTTTTCCGTTGCCGTTCTCGTCGTGCACGATGGCTATCGCATAGGTACCAGGCTCAACATTTGAAAAGCTGCAGCTGGTATTTGGACCTGTAATCGGTACGCGAAGAGTCACAATACCTTCGCCATCTGGAAAGTCTGCGGCTTTGGTGAATAGGCGGCAGTTGAGCGTGCCTCGAGTATTTTTAAATCCTGAGACCTCGATTAGAACGTTCGACGGGGACTCAGAAAACGCCGGAGGGGCATAGAAAGCCACTACAAGCGCAATCGAGGAAAGACGGGAAAAATCATTTAGGTAGTCACGGCAAGTTCGGCGCATCGTTTATCTCCTATGTAACGATCAAGTTGTTCAGTCGGCTTTTTATCTTTGCGCTGTCAAGTTTAACGGGATTATTTGACACTGTCAACATTGATCTTGACGTTGTCAGCATTTAGGGTTATCTTTCAAACTATGAAGACAACAAACCATCCCGCCGAAGAGCATTCTTACCATCATGGCAACCTCTTTTCGGCGCTGCTCGATTCAGCCGAACAAGAGTTGATTGAGCGCGGCATTGAAGGTTTTTCGCTGCGTGGCGTCGCCAAACGAGTAAACGTTAGCCACGCAGCGCCAGCGCATCACTTCGGCGATGCGAACGGGCTTCTGACTGCATTGGCCGCAAGAGGGTTTGAGCGATTTATTCAGCGCCAGCGGGATTTCCGACGGCGTGCACCTGCAGATCCGCGTGCTCAGTTAGAAGCGTCAGGGGTGGGGTATGTTGTTTTTGCCCTGGAAAATCCGGCGATATTTCGATTAATGTTTTCCTCTGATCGTCCCGACTTTAACGACTCTAATCTTCAGCAAGTTGCCGAGTCCGCTTTCGAGGGGTTGGTCAAACATGTCAGGGCCGTCACCGAAGATAAAAGTTCGCCCAAACAAGATAGCGCCATGATGCTCGACGTTGCTGCTGCGTGGGCTGCTGCGCACGGGTTGGCGGATTTATTAGTAGCGGGTCGACTTGATGAGCTTAGGTCGATTGCACCTAGAACCCGAGACAGACGAATAGCAGCCATTATTGGTCGCGCTATTTCTTTTTTACCCAATCGGAGGTAGTCCATGATTTTTTACGATCTCACTGCAGGAATGCACCCCCGGCGCGTGCGCATCTTCATGGCTGAAAAAGGTATTTCGATCGAGCGACGCGAAGTTGATGCCGCCGGCGGCGCTAATGCACAGCCGGATTTCCTGCGGCTCAACCCCCTGGGCAAGTTGCCCGTACTCGAGCTAGATGACGGCAGCGGCATTGCCGAGTCCCTGGCGATTTGTCGTTATTTGGAGGCATTGCACCCGCAGCCATCGCTGATGGGGCGAACACCTCAGACCGCAGCCCACACCGAGATGTGGACGCTGCGCATGGACCATGAGTTGTCACAGCCCATCGCGCTGGCATTTTTGCACAGCAGTGACTTTTACCGCGGGCGCGTCGAGCAGGTGCCCGAAGTCGCCACTTGGGCGCGTGGCCGGGCCTTGCAAACCATGGCTTGGCTCGATAGGGAACTGGCCGAGCGCAGCCACATCGCCGGCGACGACTACAGCATGGCCGACATCGTCGCCCAGTGCGCCTGCGTGCTGGGCAAGGCGGTGGGTTTGCGAATCCCGTCAGAAAGGACACACCTGTCGCGCTGGTTTGCGCAGGTCTCGGCCCGACCCACGGCCCGGGCATGAGGCCTTGGCGAAGGAGAACGCCATGTCTGGACACGGAGTCTGTTGTGTGATCGGCGCCGGTGACGCCACAGGTTCCGCGGTGGCCCGGCGCTTCGCCAGGGAGGGCTACACCGTGTGCGTGGCGCGGCGCACAGAGGCGGGCCCTGAGGGCATCTTGAACCCGGGCCATATCGCAGAGGCCTACTGGTGGTTGCACAGCCAGCCCCGTGACGCCTGGACTTTCGAACTCGACCTGCGTCCATCGATTGAAAGGTGGTAGTGGCCATGTCGCGAATAGCGGTGTTCGGTGCTACGGGTCTCACGGGTGGACTGGTCGTCAAGCATGCGCTCGATCAGGGACACCAGGTCGTCGCCCTGGTGCGCGACCCTGGAAGGATGACGTTCAAACATCCGAATCTGCTTGTGATGAATGGAAGCCCTACATCTTTGGTCGACGTCGAGCGCTGTGTGCAGGGTACCGATGCCATTGGCATTGCAAAAACACCTGATGCCCTGAATTTGCCAGGGTTTGATTTTCATGGACTGCAAGGCAAACCAAAACGGTACAGCGTGCATGTCAATGGGCCTTGGTGCATTACCTTTGAGTGGCAAGGCGAGAACGCTTTCAAACTTGATTTAGAGAATTACCATTAGGAGCGAATGATGCGTCAACGTGCACCGACCCACCCCGGGGCCATCCTCCGTGAAGATGTGTTGCCCAACTTGCCCGGCATGTCTGTCAGTTCCTTCGCAAGAAAGTTGGGCGTTTCACGCCAAACTTTGCATGCCGTTTTGGCAGAGCGCAGTGGTGTTTCCGTCGAAATGGCCTTGCGCTTGGGCGTCCTTCTGGGCAACGGCGCTCAGCTTTGGCTGGACATGCAAACACAATATGACCTCTGGCACGCGCAAGCCAAGTTGAAAGCTGAATTGGGGCAAATGAAGAGACTAGAGAAGCTGGTCATGGCGTGAATCAGGGCTTGGTGAGGTGCCGACGCGAAAAGAGCAAGGGGATGCCGAACATCAGCCCAGTTGCTGTATTGAGCAGCACATTACCCCAGACACCATGAGCGATTGAAAACGCCGTGTCGATGACGAACCAACCAGCCAATGGCATCGCAATCATGTTCCAAGCCTGCAGCCGACCCTCGAGGAACGGACCCCTGGCCAGCATGATGATGCAGATCATCCAGCCAGCCATCACGGCACCGATGATGCCGTTGGCAAACCAGATGTAGCCCTGCACCGGGTGAGGCACTTCAACTGGGCTGGAAAACTGGTTGTAATAAACCAGATTGAAGATGGATTCCCCAAGGTTGGGTGCAACCAGCAAGGTCAAACTCAGGACGATGACGACTGTTGCCGCACCTTGGATGAGGCGTGACCAGAGAAGCAGCGCCGGGTCGCTTGTTGTCTCAATGTGCTCAACGGTCATGACGCCTCCTTCACTTCATAGCGAGTCACCTTTGCCACGGCCGACATTGTGACCAATTCAGGCATGTCTCGCCAATGCATCATCGCCTGCGCCTCGTCTGGCGTGGCACCCAGCCACGCATCAAATTGCGCGGTGGCCAACACCAATGGCGTGCGTTTTTCGTCGCCCGGTTTGTGAAACTGTTTCATCACCGGGTGTGTATCCGCATTCACCGTCAGCATGGAAAAGCTCGTCACCAACTCGCCAGATGCAGGGTCGGTCCAGGTGTCCCAAAGGCTGGCGATGCCAAAGGGTTCTTGCGAGGCCACAGCAATTTGCCAACGTTGTGCTTTGCCACTGCCATAGTGCGGCTCGAAAAAGTTGTCTAGCAGCACGATGCCATAACGGCGTTGCCGCCACGGTGTGCGGTAGCTGGGTTTGCTGGCCACAGTTTCTGCACGGGCGTTGTAGGTGTGGCGGCTGATCTTGTCGTCTTTGGCCCAAGCGGGCATCAAGCCAAAGCGGGCCAGGCCGCAAGCCACCCGCCCCGCGCTGTGGCTCTTGACCACCAGCGGTGCGACGTAGCCAGGGTAGGCCTCGGGCGGGTAGGGTGCTGTTGGCAAATCCACCTTCAAGTGCTCTTTCACCCAAGGCTTGTTGCGCGTGGCGGTGAAGTTGGTGCACATGGTGCGCAGGACTTTAGGTCAAGGTCACGGTTGACTTCAATCAATCAGCCCGCGAACCTGGCTTGTGCTTGCCAAACAAACCTTCTGTGTGCTCATTGATGAGTTCATAAGCGCCGAAGTAAAGACTGGAATCCGGATTGTTGGCGCAGTAGTTGTCCATCCATGCATAAACTTGTTGGAGTGACATGCCATCTTTGAAGTTCCAGAATGGAATTTGTCGTCCTGCGCTGAGACCATCCAACAAGCCGATCAAGTGGCTCTCTGCCAATTTGGCCCCCTTGTCTTTTTTGCCCATTGTCCATGTCACGCAAGTGATATCGGAGGCCACCATCACGGGTTCAGCTTGACTCCATCCAGGAAAGCTGATGGCCCAACATAAAAAAAAGATGGATGAATGTTTTTGCATTTTCTTGGTCAGTGAAGTTGATTCAGAGGGTAGAGGGTACAGGCGGTGGGGTGGATGGACCACTCAAGATCAATCCACCACCGTTTGGGCCGATCTGCCCAAGGTCCAAACAGCCCCCAAGCCCAGCGAAGTGCCCTGGTCTTTCAGGTGCAAGGGGCTGCTGCTGTTGCGGCCTTGGCCGGCCCAATCGGTGCGGGTGAAAGCAAACATTCGCAGGTCTTTGTTGAATTGATGGGACAAGGTGAGTTGAACGCGGGGTGTGATCAAACCCGCCTTGGCGTCATAGGCACTTCGGGCAGGCGTTGCAAAGGCCGACGGTACGCCATACAGGTACTGGTTGAATCGTTGATCGCCATAAAAAGCACCGACACTGCCAGAGAAACCCCAGCCACTGCCCAGATGACGATGGTCATAGGTGAGCTTGGGTTCCAGGGCCAAGCCTCGGTAGTTCACACCACTTTCGATTTCAAAAACGCCACGCAAAGGCACTTCCAAACGCACCACCGAACCAGGGCTGGGTCGCGCCAAATTCAGCTTGACGCGCGGACCGAACTCGAACAAAAACCCCAGGGTCGGCATGCCTTCACGCACTTGTACATCGTCGCTCGAAGCGCGTAACGAGCCACCGAGCCCGATATCGAATTCAGCAAATTGATTTTTGGCAACACGAGCCCCCAATGTGCCGCCACCTGCACGCCAGACGGGGCCGCGGTAGATCAGCCAAGGCAAGGGCAGTACGCGACTGACGTCATCAGCAGCACCGGGGTAGGCCGGTCCGGTGAGTCCAAAAGCAGCAATGCCTGCCTCCCACAAATGCTTTTGCGGGCCCTCTAGATCAGCCTCAGATTGCGCATGACTCAGGGTCCATCCAGACGCACAAAAAGCGGCGAAAGATAACAAACAAACTTTTAGCAAACGCATGGAACTGTCTCATTCAAACTGTGGGTGCGCGATGACAAAAAATCAGCCAGATATCGCGGGTGCATCATAAGCTGTCCCTCTTTGACTGACGGCAATTCAGGGCTTCTTCATGCTGCGCGAGCGTTGTTGGCCGGTGTCTTGACTTGGCGCCTTGAAGCAGGGGGCATCAAGCAGCAAAGGGTTTACACCGTATTGACAGTGGATCTTCAAAAGCAGAACCTTCGTATCCCATTTGAGCCCATGGGGTTCATCGTCAAACAGACCCATCCTCTTTTCACAGAAAGGCACTTGTATGAGCAGTTCTCCATCTCAGCAAGCCTCTGCTTGGCTTACTTCGTTTGAAAAAGCCTTGGCCAGCGGCCAACCCGCCGAAGTCACATCGCTGTTTGAGGCCGATTGTTATTGGCGCGATTTGGTCTCGTTCACCTGGAACATTTGCACCCAAGAGGGTCATGCGGCTGTGGCTGACATGTTGTCCGCCTGCTTGAAAGATGTGAAGCCTTCGCACTTTGCATTGCAAGGCGAGGCCACCGAAGCCGATGGTGTGGTGGACGCTTGGTTCACGTTTGAAACGGGTGTGGCACGCGGCTTGGGCCATTTGCGCTTGAAAGGCGGCAAAGCCTGGACGCTGCTCACCACCATGACCGAGCTCAAAGGCTTTGAAGAGAAAAAGGGCAATCACCGTGTCAAAGGCGCCGAGCACGGTGCGCACAAGCACCGCCAAAGTTGGCTGGAGTTGCGCCAAGAAGAACAAGCCAGCTTGGGCTACACCGAACAACCGTATGTGTTGATCATCGGTGGCGGCCAAGGCGGCATCATGCTGGCCGCGCGTTTGCGCCGCCTCGGCGTGCCCACCATCGTGGTGGAAAAAAATGCACGCCCCGGCGACAGCTGGCGCAACCGTTACAAAACCCTGTGTTTGCACGACCCGGTCTGGTACGACCACTTGCCCTATTTGCCCTTCCCCGATGACTGGCCGGTGTTTGCGCCCAAAGACAAAATCGGCGACTGGCTAGAGATGTACACCAAGATCATGGAGATCAACTACTGGGGTTCCACCACAGCCAAAAAAGCCCACTTCAACGAGACCAAAGGCGAATGGGAAGTCGAGCTAGAACGCGAAGGCCGGGCCATCACCGTGCGGCCCAAGCAACTGGTGTTCGCACTGGGCGTGTCGGGCTACCCCAATGTGCCCAAAATCACGGGTGCCGAAACCTTCCAAGGCGACCAACACCATTCCAGCAAACACCCTGGCCCCGACAGTTGCAAGGGCAAGAAGGTGGTGGTGCTGGGCTCCAACAATTCGGCCCACGATATTTGCGCCGCGCTCTGGGAAAACGACATCGATGTCACCATGGTCCAACGCAGCAGCACCCACATCGCGCCCTCTGATGCATTGATGGAGTTGGCACTGGGCGGCTTGTACAGCGAAGAGGCGGTCAAGAGTGGCATCGACCACCACAAAGCCGATCTGGTGTTTGCCAGCGTGCCCTACAAAATCATGCACAGCTTCCACATTCCTGTTTACGCGGAAATGAAAAAGCGCGAAGCCAGTTTGTATGGTCGGCTTGAAAAGGCGGGCTTCATGCTTGACTTTGGTGACGACGATTCGGGCTTGTTCATGAAGTACTTGCGCCGAGGCTCGGGCTACTACATCGATGTGGGTGCCAGCGAGTTGGTGGCCAATGGCAGCATCAAGCTCAAAAGCCATAACAACATCGAACGCATCAACCCCAAGTCGGTCACACTCACCGATGGCACCGAGTTGCCTGCCGATGTCTTGGTGTATGCCACGGGCTATGGCTCGATGAACCACTGGTTGGCCGATTTGGTGTCACCCGAAGTGGCCGACAAAGTGGGCAAGGTTTGGGGCTTGGGGTCCAGCACCACCAAAGACCCAGGTCCTTGGGAAGGTGAGTTGCGCAACATGTGGAAACCCACCAACCAACAACAACTGTGGATTCACGGCGGCAACTTGCACCAAAGCCGCCATTACTCACAGTTTTTGTCTTTGCAACTCAAGGCGCGTTATGAAGGCTTGAAAACGCCTGTGTACGCACAAGCCAAGGTGCATCACGTGCGTTGATTGACAATGTCTCTCAAAGGCCTCTGTTCAAGCAGAGGCTTTTTTTATGGTTTGTCAGTGGGGTTGGTCTGCAAACGGCTGGCTTGGTAAGAGATATCAAACACCTTGGCCTTACCGATGTAGAACCGGTCCAGACGCCAATCTTTCAGCACTTCCATGGCCAAATCAAAGTCTTTGGCATTCAAGGCGTAGAGCGTTTGCATCGGGAAAGCTTGCTCGGTTTCCAACGACAAAATCAGTTTGGCAAAGGTCTGTCCAACTTCAGATTTTGGATCGGCTTCGATGATTTTTTTGACTTGCTTGATGGAGCGCATAGGAATCTTTGATGAACGATTGGGTTGGTTATTGTCGTTGTTTACCCACCAAAACATTGTGACAGATCAATGTCAGTTGCATGACTTCAAAGCAATTCGGGGGACTGAACTGTCAACAAACTGACTTGTGGAATGCCTTCTTTCAGCTTATAGCGAAGCCACCAAACTGACCCCTTTTTGATCATCATTTCGTGCGCAGGAAGCCCCAACAAATGGCTGACCAACTGGCCAATCAAGGGTTGGTGGGACACCATCACGATGGTGGCTTTGGCCGTGGGCCATTGGGCCAATTCCAAGGCGTGCTCCACCGTGCCTTGGGGTGCAATCTCGTCGCGCAATTTGAATTTACGCCCTAAAGGCAAGACAGTTTGCTGGGTGCGCACCGTGGGGCTGCACAACACCTTGGCACCATCGGGCAACTGCCGCTCAAGCCATTGCGCCATGCGCGCGGCTTGGCGTTCACCGCGATGCGTGAGTGGGCGCTCGGCGTCGGTCAGACCCTCTTCAATAGGAATGGCTTCGGCATGACGCCACAAGATCAAGTCCATGTTCACATCCATCTGGCATTACATCCGCTTGACTTTGCCGCATTCATTTGACAATTAAATGACAGACAAAGCATTTTTTCATTGAAATTTCATGCGATTGACACTGAATTGAAACAAGCCCTTCCTAGCATCAGACAACTTTCAAAGAGGTGCTATGAATATTGCCGTGTTTGGAACTGGTTATGTAGGTTTGGTGCAAGGTGCCATTTTGGCAGACGCAGGACATCAAGTGGTCTGCGTTGATATTGATGAACATAAATTAGACCGGTTGCGCAAGGGCGACATTCCCATCTTTGAACCTGGCTTGGAGCCGATTGTGAAATCCAATCATGCTGAACAGCGTTTGGATTTCACTTCCGATGCGGCAAAAGCCATTGTGAACTCAGACTTTTTGTTCATTGCGGTAGGCACGCCACCCGATGAAGATGGCAGCGCAGACTTGAAGCATGTGTTGGCAGTGGCCAAAACCATTGCCACCCACATGCAGCGCTACTGCGTGATCGTCAACAAATCGACGGTGCCTGTGGGTACGGCCGATCAAGTCACCAAGGTGGTTCAGCAAACGTTGAAGGCCAGAGGCGTGAACATTGAATTTGACGTGGTGTCCAACCCCGAGTTTTTGAAAGAAGGCGCGGCTGTTGCCGATTGCCAGCGCCCAGACCGCATCGTCATTGGCACCAGCAGTACCCGCGCCGAAAAAATGCTGCGTGAACTCTACGAGCCGTTCAACCGCAACCACGAAAAAATCATCGTCATGGATGTGCGCAGTGCCGAGCTCACCAAGTACGCGGCCAACTGCATGCTGGCCACCAAAATCAGTTTCATGAATGAAATGGCCAACTTGGCCGAACGGGTGGGCGCAGACATTGAATCGGTGCGCTTAGGCATCGGCAGCGATCAACGCATTGGCTACCACTTTATTTATGCAGGTGCTGGTTATGGCGGCAGTTGCTTTCCCAAAGATGTCAGCGCCCTGGTGAAGACAGCACAGGGCATGGGCTTTGAGCCGCTTATCTTGCATGCCGTGGAAGCCCGCAACCAAGCGCAAAAGCATGTCATCTTCAACAAAGTCAAGGCCTACTTCAAAGGTGACTTGAAGGACAAAACCATTGCGCTGTGGGGATTGGCTTTCAAGCCCAATACCGATGACATGCGCGAAGCGCCCAGCCGGGTGTTGATGGAGGCTTTGTGGGCCGAAGGCGCCAAAGTGCAAGCCTATGACCCAGCAGCCATGGAAGAAGCTCAACACCTGTATGGCAACAAAGCAGTTTTGCTTCTGGCAGGCACCAAGGAGGCCGCATTGAACAACGCTGACGTGTTGGTCATCATGACCGAGTGGCGACAGTTCAAAGCACCCAATTTGGATGTCATCAAACAAGCCCTCAAGTCACCCGCCATCTTTGACGGGCGCAATTTGTTCGAGCCCGCCCGCATGAAAGAACGCGGCATCGACTACTTTGGCATCGGTCGCTGAGCTGCTGCGGCCCCAGCGTTTCTGGGGTCAGTATTTTTCTGGCACGTACATCTCTGCAGGCACGGGGTGGCGGCTGTAATCGGGGTTGCGCACCCGGGCTGGCAAGCTGATGTCCGCGTGGGGCACTTCCTCGTAGGGCATGAGTGACAGCAAGTGGTCGATGCAATTCAAGCGGGCCTTCTTCTTGTCCACGGCTTGCACGACCCACCAAGGGGCTTCGGGAATGTGGGTGCGCTCGATCATGGTTTCTTTGGCCCGTGTGTAGGCCTCCCAGCGACGGCGGCTTTCCAAGTCCATGGGACTGAGTTTCCATTGCTTTAAAGGGTCGTGAATACGCCCCAAGAAGCGGGCGTGCTGCTCGTCGTCCGTGATAGAAAACCAATACTTCACCAGCTTGATGCCACTGCGCACCAGCATCTTTTCAAATTCGGGCACGGTGCGGAAAAACTCTTCGTACTCGTCGTCATTGCAAAAACCCATGACGCGCTCGACACCCGCACGGTTGTACCAACTGCGGTCGAACAATACAATTTCACCCGCTGCTGGCAGGTGCGCGGTGTAGCGCTGGAAGTACCACTGGGTGCGTTCACGGTCGTTGGGTGCGGGCAGGGCGGCCACACGGCAAATACGCGGGTTCAAGCGCTGCGTGATGCGTTTGATGGCGCCCCCTTTGCCAGCGGCATCACGGCCTTCAAAAATAATCACCACCTTGGACTTGCTGGCCACCACCCAGTCTTGCAGCTTCACCAACTCGCCTTGTAATTTCAGCAAGGTTTTGAAGTACTGCAGCCGCTCTCCCTTGAGGGTTTGGACATCTTGGTCACTGCCGGGATCCAGATCGTCAAATTCCATTTCCAACTCTTCATCCAAGCTGTCAAGCATGTCCTCCCGGATGCGCAGCATCTGGGCTTGATCAATCACTTCGGATTTGTCGTTGGTGGGCATGGTGTTTTCCGATTCAAAGTGGAGCGTGTTCAGGCGCTGGCCATGGGAAAGCCCAAACTGAAGGACGCCGTGTGCTGATGCATGACCAAGTGAAAGACACCTTCTGTCCGTTCAACGATCATGCGCCAACTCAGGGCACGTGCGCTGGCGCACGCTTGAAGGGACACATGCTGCATCAGTTCTTTGTTGTTCAGCAGGGCCTGCACACCCATTTCAAAATCAACCTCAGAGTGCGTTCGAGCAAGCATGCCATTGACGCCACTTTGAATCAATTCACCAGCAGCGGCATGGTCAAACGCCACCACGGCCAAACCCGATGCCATGGCCTCCAGCGTGACATTGCCAAAAGTTTCAGTCTGACTGGCAAACGCAAAAATATCTGCACTGGCATAGTGCGATGCCAATGACGCGCCAGTTTGAAAGCCTGCAAAGATCACATCGGGGTGGGCTTTTTCCAAGCCGTCGCGCATCGGACCGTCACCAACCAACACCAGCTTGATGTCTTTGTGCTGTCGCTTGAGATTCTGATAAGTCTGAATGACCAGCTTGATATTCTTTTCAGGTGCCAAGCGTCCGACATACAACAAAACGCGCGTATCTTCATCTGCGCCCCATGCTTGCCGCAACGAAGCGCTGCGGTGCGACGGCGAGAAAGTCTCGGTGTCAACACCTCTGGGCACCACCGATAAATGCCTGAACCCGGCATGGCTGAGTTCATCTTGCAGCTGTGCGGTGGGCACCATGGTGGCTTGCGCAGCGTTGTGGAATTTTTTCAAATAAGCCATGATCGCGCCACTCAACCATCCAATGCCGTAGTGCTGACTGTAGGCATGGAAGTTGGTTCTAAAGTCGGTGCTGATGGGCAGTTTTAATTTCTTGGCTACTTGCAGTGCCGACCAACCCAAGGGGCCTTCGGTGGCAATGTGAACAATGTCGGGGCGTTGATGCGACCACAAACGGGTGAGTGCTCTTTTGGCAGGCAAGCCCATTCGCAATTGCTTGTAAAAAGGGATGGACAAACCCTTGACCAAAATCTCTCGGTACCGATCTTTGGTGATGGCGGTATCGTTGGCTTGCTGCCTGGGTCGAATCAACCACAAGACATGGCCATTTTGCTCAAGGCCTTCGACAATTTTGGAGAGGGTGTGGGCGACACCGTTGATATCCGGAGGATAGGTTTCTGTCACTACCGCAATGTTCATGTGCGGTCGATGGGTGCCAATCCGCTCTACTTGAATATCAGCATCTTTATTCATGCCATGACTATGAACTGCAATTGCAACAGTTTCATGACAATTTGAATGTCATGAAATTTTCATGTGAAAACGTGACATTTCAGTGGCACCTTTCACTCACAGGAGATTTCATGCGTCAACTTTTGCAGACCCTTCAAACGCAACGCTGGGACGACCACCGCTATTACCACCACAGCCGCGTCAACCAAGCCTTGCATTTGATCAGTGCCATTTCCTTTTTGGTGGCCTATGTTTACTTGTTCATCGATCCCGTGGTGTCGGCCTTGATTGCATGGTTGATTTCGATGACCACTCGCCAGATTGGCCACTTTTTCTTCGAACCCAAAGGCTTTGACGAAGTAAACCAAGCCACCCACGAGTACAAGGAAGAAATCAAGGTCGGCTACAACTTGAACCGCAAAATCGTTTTGCTCAGCATCTGCGCGGCCATCCCCGTGGTGGCCTATTGGATGCCGCAGTATTTGGCTTGGGCTGTGCCAGAGGCTTACGAAGACACACCGGTTCGCATGACCGCCATGGCTTGGTTGTTTTTAGGTGTCGCTGGTTTGTTGTTTCGCGTGTTGCAACTTTGGAAGCAAGAAAGCTTGACGGCTGGTTTGGCATGGGCGTTCAAAATCATCACCGACCCGTTCCATGACATCAAGCTTTACTACAAGTCACCTTTGCATTTGATGCGTGGTGAATGGATCGATCCCATGGACCACGTTGGTCATCAGCATTAAGCCCACCGCAGCCGCAACATTTCTTTCAGCACTTGCCGACGGATGTTGCGGTTGTTTTGATGTTCTGGGGTCCACCACCAACCATCTTCTTGCATGCGCTGCGCGGCTTTGATGAAGCGTTGGGTGAACAGCTCAAAGGTGGTGTCATCAAATTCAAAATTGAAAATCATGCGGCCCGACCCCACCCAACTGAGTGCAATGCCTTGTTCCCGCAAATAGTATTGAAGCATCCAGTTATAGCGGCTGGGCACATCAAACAGCACCGACCACACGGTTTCCATGCCAGCCACATGCACAGGCAACTGAGCAGTCTGCAAGGCGGCATTCAGACTGTCTTTGCGCGATTGCCAAACCACAGTGGCTTGCTTGTATTGGGCTCTCACCTCGGGTGTTTGCAAACGGTGCAAAAACACATTCATGGTTGCCATCACATACGGGTGTGCATTGAAAGTGCCTCGCGCAAAACAAATATCCCCTGGCTTGTCTTCGCTAAACCGCTTCATCCATTGGGTCTTGCCACACACCACACCCACCGGCAAACCGCCGCCCAAGGTTTTGCCGTAAGTCACCATGTCGGCGCGGACGTCAAAGTATTCTTGCGCGCCGCCCGGTGCCAAGCGAAAGCCCAGAAACACCTCGTCCAAAATCAAGGCGATGCCTTTCTCGGTGCAGACCTCGCGCAGTTGGGCCAACCACGTTTTGTAAGCGGCTTTGTCGTAGTGCACTTGTCGTCCACCATCGACCAAGGTCGAGTCGGTGGGCGCGGCCTTGTTCACATGCATGGCTTGCAAAGGATTGACCAACACGCAGGCAATGTCTGTGCGGTTGCGCAGCACGCGCAAGGTGTTGGGGTGCATTTCATTCAATGTCAGGGTGTCGGAAGAAGGTGGCATCGGGTTGCCCGGCCCCGGCTGCACGTCATCCCACCAACCGTGATAAGCGCCAGTGAAGCGCACAATTTTGCGTTTCTTGCTGTGGTATCTGGCCAAGCGCACGGCTTGCATCACGGCCTCGGTGCCCGACATGTGAAACGACACCTCGTCTTGACCGGAAATGGCGCAAAGTTGCTGCACGTTGTCCAGCACGCAGGGGTGGTAAGAGCCCAAGACGGGCCCGAGTTTGGCGGCCCTGTCGGCTCCTTCTTGGATGCAGCTTTTGTAAAAGTCCATGCCAAACAAATTCACGCCATACGAGCCTGTGACGTCGATGAACTGGTTGCCGTCCAAATCGGTCAACCACACGCCCTGGCTTTCTCGCCAAAAGCTACCTGTCTTGATGTGCTGCGCCAACACGCTGCGAAATTGAAACGGCACACGGTATTGGCTGATCAATTGCAAGTCCGACACCATGGGCTTGGTGGCGTCTGTTTGCGCCAAGGTTTGCGGGCTGCGCGACTGCAACTGTGCGCCCAGATTTTGCAAGGCATGGCGTCTTTGCATGGCCACCGATGCAGGGGCACCATCAATGTCAAACCATTGGTCGCGGTTGTAGCTGTAGCCCGGGATCCACTTGGCCACGCGTTTGGCCATGCGCAAATGGCCGCCGAGCGAAGGGTGCTTGGCCAACGACAGCTGCAAGCGTTGGGTGACTTTCATCAGCAAGTTGATACCGACCAAGGCGGCAAGCCCCCAGGTGCCCACAACCAAAAGCGTTTCAAAACCGTCCATGTTGGTGACCTCTTTTTCGAAAACTCCTTTGTATGACGCCAGGATGAAAAAATGATGACTATTCGACAACTCTTTCAAAAAATAGGTGCCCATGAGGACCTGAACTTCTTGCTCACCAACCGGATTCCGCGCATCACACTGACGCATGTCATGGGCTGGTTCAGCCAAATTCGCACCCCTTGGGTGAAAAATGCGTCCATCGCGGTTTGGCAATTGATCGCCGATTTGGACTTGTCAGAAGCCAAGAAATCAAACTTTGACAGCTTGCATGACTGCTTCATCCGCGAGTTGAAGGAGGGTGCCAGACCGATTCACCCGGACCCGCAAGTGTTCACCAGTCCTTGTGACGGCATCATTGGGGCCATGGGCCGGGTAGAGGATGGCAAGCTGTATCAGGCCAAAGGCTTCCCCTACACCCTGACTGATTTACTGGGCGACGAGGTTGTCAAAACACCTTGGGTCGATGGCCTCTACCTCACCATCCGCATCACCTCTTCCATGTACCACCGCTTTCATGCCCCCTTCGATGGCCGACTGACGCATGTCAAGTATTTTTCAGGCGACACCTGGAACGTGAACCCGGTGGCCTTGGCGCGGGTGGAGAAGTTGTTTTGCAAAAACGAACGTGCTTTGTTGAACTTGGAGATTGGCCCGCAAGCCTATCCCGTGGCCTTGGTGCCGGTGGCAGCCGTGTTGGTGGCCAGCATTCGGCTGCATGCCATCGACACCTTGCTGCACACCCGTTACAAAGGTCCGCACGACATTCCTTGCAATGCATCCTTTGCGAAAGGCGAAGAAATGGGTTGGTTTGAACATGGCTCGACCATCTTGGTTTTCGTGCCCAAGTCCTTCGAATTCGTGCCCGAACTCACCACCGGCCAAGGGATTCAAATGGGGCAGGCTTTGTTCAAGCTGCCTTAACCACAGGCAGCGATGGCCGCACGTATTTCCAATACCGCCATTGCACGGCGGCCATGCCCAAGAACACCGCAGCGCCCAACAACCAGCTCACATCCACCACGCTGATGCCTGCATGAAGCAAGCCGCTGTAGATGCCCATCATGACCAAGATGTTGGTGTTTTCATTCACGTTTTGAACTGAAATCGAGCGGCCAGCGGTCAGCAACTGTGCGCCCCGGTGTTGCAGCATGGCATTCATGGGCACCACAAAAAATCCGCCCACCAAGCCCAGCACAAAGGTGAGTGCCATGGCCACTTCAGTGCTTTGCACCCAAGCCATCAGGGGCAAGAGTGCACCCAATAACATGCCCACCATCAAGACCTTTGGCGCTTGTTGCAATGACACCGTGCGTGCTGCCAATGCCGCACCGGCAATCACACCCAAAGCTGTAGCGCCTTGCAAGTACGCCGCTTGCTCCAAGCTCAAGTGCAAGACCGCTTGTGCCCAAGCCAAGACCAGCAATTGCAAGGTGGCACCCACGCCCCAAAACAAGGTGGTGACCGACAGGCTGATGCTGCCCAAAGGGTCTCGCCAAAGCTTCAGATGGTCTTGCTTGAAGCGTTGCCAAACAGCCATGACATGCCATGCATGGGATGGATAGCGGACTCCGCTGTCTGGGATCAAGCGGTTGAGCCAAGCCGCCAGTCCATACAGCAAGAGCACAGCAGCCAACGAGGCATTGAAGCGACTGCCTGAACCCAGCCAAAGGTTCAAGTCGGCGTAAAAAGACCAGCCTTGTAAACGTTCAGCCACCAGCAGCCCACCCAGCATCACGCCAAACAAAGCTGCACAAACAGTGCTCACCTCAATCCAACCATTGGCACGAACCAATTGTTCAGCGGGGGTGAGTTCTGTGATCAGTCCGTATTTGGCAGGCGCATAAATGGCCGCCCCCAAACCTGCCAAGCCAAAAGCCAACATGGGCGGCACACCGACCACCATGCCCATGCAAGCCATGGCCTTGATGCCGTTGGCCCACATCATGACGCTGCGTTTCGGCCAAGTGTCGGCCCAAGCACCTACCCAAGGGCCGAGCACGACATACGAGAGGGTGAACATCAGCTTGAGCAAGGGAATCCAAAACACCGCATACCCCTGCTCGGCTAGCAACGCCATGGCCAACAGCAACAAAGCGTTGTCCGCCAATGCCGAGACAAACTGCGCAGCCAACAGGCTGGCAATGCCTGGCGCGGCCATGGGCTTCAAGAGACGGTGTTGGCGATACTGGCGGCGATGGGGCTGGGCGAGACCACCGGTTTGACCACGGGTGTTCGGGCTTCAATCACCGCTGGTTTGAAGTCCAACAACTGGTTCCAAAAAACCAACTCCAGCTTGCCGTCCGTGTGTTCGACCAAGGCCGATCGGCTTTCCACCCAGTCGCCATCGTTGCAATAAAGGACGCCGTCGATATCGCGCATTTCAGCGCGGTGGATATGCCCACACACCACACCTTGGTAGCCGCGCTTGCGGGCCTCGTGGGCCACGGCTTTTTCAAAGTCGGCGACAAAGTTCAGGGCTTTCTTCACCTTGCCTTTGAGGAAGGCGGACAAAGACCAATAAGGCAAACCCATGCGGGCACGAACCCGGTTGAAATGGCGATTCAAGCGCAGCGTTAATTCATACAAGCTGTCGCCCACATAAGCCAGCCATTTGGCGTATTTCACCACCGGGTCAAAGTAGTCGCCATGAATCAACCACAAACGGCGGCCATCAGCCATGGTGTGCGTGGCTTCTTCCATCACTTGCACGCCACCGAAATGGTGGTCTGCAAAGTCGCGGGCGAATTCATCGTGGTTGCCTGGGATGTAGACCACATGGCAGCCTTTGCGAACGCGCTTTAAGATTTTTTGCACCACATCGTTGTGCGCTTGTGGCCAGAACCACTTGCGGCGCAGTTGCCAGCCATCGACGATATCGCCCACCAAATACAGGTGATCGCTGGTGTGGGATTTGAGAAAGGCCAGCAGTTCTTCGGCTTGGCACCCGGGGGTGCCCAAGTGCAAATCTGAAATGAAGACGGCTCTGTAATGCATCGATTCCTCTTTTTGAAATAGAGTTGTTGTGGATTGCATGAAGTCAAGCGTAAGTGGCTAATGTGACTGTCTGATGAAACCCGTGTCTTTCAAAGCGACAATGACTTCATCGCTGATCACTAAGAGGCTGTTGCATGATCGTCAAACAAATTTGGACCGCCAACCCCTACCGCAATTTCAACTACCTTGTGGCCTGCGCTGAAACCGGTGAAGCCTTGGCCATCGACCCGCTGGACAGCGACAAGTGTTTGAAAGCCGCCAAAGACGAAGGCTGGGACATCACCCAAATCTTGAACACCCACGAGCACCATGACCACATTGGTGGCAACGATGCGGTGGTGGCCGCCACCGGTGCCAAGGTGTTGGCCCATGCCAAAGCCGGGGGCAGCATTCCTGGCATGTTTCGTGGGCTGATGGCCGGTGACATCATCAAGGTGGGCAAGACGGTGGAGCTGGAAGCCTTGGACACCCCCGGGCACACCATGTGCCACATTTGCTTGTGTGCCCACACCGATCAACCCGCCTTGTTTTCAGGGGACACCTTGTTCAATGCAGGCGCTGGCAACTGCCACAACGGCGGCAACGCGCAAGCGCTCTACAACACCTTCGCGCAGCAATTCAACAAGCTGCCAGCCAATACCCGCATTTACCCCGGCCACGATTACATTGAAAACAACCTGCGTTTCACCTTGGACCGCGAGCCCGACAACCAAGCCGCCCAAAGTTTGCTCAATCAAGTCCGTGGTCAAAACTTGGAAGCACCCCTGGTCACCACTTTGGCGCAAGAGCGCGAGGTCAACACTTTTTTCCGCTTGGGTCAAGCCAGTCTCATTGACACATTGCGTCAAGCCTTCCCAGACTTGCCCGCCCAACCGGATGAAGAAACCGTGTTTGTGAAACTGCGTGAACTGCGCAACACTTGGTGAGCCTTCTTGATTTGCAACCCACCCCTGGCGCTGGTTGCTTCAGCCCTGATGAATCGCTTGTTCTTAAAATGCCCAGATGAAATTCAATAAAGCACAAACCGATTTGCTATGGGTCGCGGCCTGTCTGTTGCTGTATGTTTTTCTGGCATTTGAATTTGAATTTTCCGAGCAGATTTTTCATTTCACCCAAAGCTACGAGCGCCTGCAACTGGATGAAATGCCATTGGCCTTGCTCATCCTCGGCATGGGGCTGGCTTGGTATTCCTGGCGCCGATCCCAGGAAGCCAAACAAGAAGTCCAAGAACGGATTCGCTCTGAATCCAAGGTGCAAGAACTGCTGAGCCACAACAGTGATTTGGCGCAACGTTTGTTCACGGCCCAAGAAGACGAGCGGCGTGCATTGGCGCGTGAGTTGCACGATGAAATGGGGCAAACATGCACGGCCATCCGGACCGAGGCGGCGGTCTTGGCGGGCGGTCAGCTCACCCCAGCAGCCGTCCTGGATTCGGCACAGCGCATCGCGGACAGCGCCCAAGCACTTTCATGGCTGACAAGGGATTTGTTGCAGCGTTTGCGTCCTGCGGTCTTGGACAGCATGGGTTTGGCCGATGCCTTGTCGATCCATTGCGAGCAATGGCAAACCAGCAATGGGGTCGTCTGCACATTCGAGTCTCAGGCGTTGCCAGCGCATTTGGATGACTATGTGTGCGTGACGATTTACCGCTTGTTGCAAGAGAGTTTGACGAATGTGGCCAAACACGCCAACGCCACGCGGGTCGAGGTGCAATTGAGCTTGCTCGCCCCACATGGCTTGGCATTGCGTGTGCATGACAATGGCCAAGGCATGCACGACCCCATGGCCCACCATGCTGGCTTTGGTTTGCTGGGCATGCGCGAGCGGGCATTGAGCTTGGGCGGCCGACTGCATTTGCAAAGTGCGTTGGGTCATGGTTTCTTGGTGTTGGTTGAACTGCCACTGGAGGCCACATGATTCGAGTTCTTTTGGTAGACGACCACCCGGTGGTGCGCTCGGGTTATTTGCGTTTGTTGTCGCAAGACCCGGAGATTCAAGTGGTGGCCGAAGCCAGCACCGCCGACGAGGGCTACCAAGCTTTCGGCGCCCATTCGCCGGATGTGACCATCACCGATTTGTCCATGCCCGGCGTCGGCGGCTTGGGATTGTTGCAAAAAATACTGGCCCGGGATGCCTCTGCTCGTGTATTGGTGTGCAGCATGTACGACTCGGTGCAGGTGGTGCAACGCGCGATGCAAACAGGGGCCAAGGGCTTTGTGTCCAAAAACGCGCAACCCGAAGAATTGGTGCGGGCAGTGCATGCGGTGCATGCGGGGCGTGTGTTCAACATGGACCATTTGAAGCAGCAAGAGGGCAGCCTTGCCGCGGATGACGAGGTGCAGCGCATTGCCAGCTTAACGGCCCGCGAGTTTGAAACCTTCAGACTGTTGGCACAAGGCCAAAGCGTTGCTGAATGCGCAGCGGCCCTGCACCTGAGCCAAAAAACCATCTCCAACCACCAGACCCAAATCAAAGAAAAATTGCAGGTGGCCACCTTGGCTGCCATGGTGCATTTGGCGCAACGCCACCATGTGATTGACAGCCCAGCCGACCTCTGAGGGCGTAAAAAAACCTCCACGGTCGCCCGTGGAGGTTGAAGCCACCGAAGCTAAGGTGGCGTGTTAGTTGTGTTTTAGCTTGTTAGAACTGGTAGCGCAAACCCACCAAGTAGCTGCGGGGAGCGCCGGGGGCGACGAATTTAGAAAGAGTTTGTGCAGTTGTTTCGCCACCATCGACTGCGAAATTGTTCTCACCAATCATGCCGTAGGTTTCGTAACGGGTGTCCAGCACGTTGTTGATCTTGGCAAACAAGGTCAGGCCTTTTTGCAGTTGGTAGTTGGCTTTCAGGTTCAACAAGGTGTGGCCTTTGATGGTTGCGTCTCCTCGCGCATCATCTGCATCTTCTCCAATTTGTCCATCCTCATTGCCTTGGGTGATCAAGCTAGAGCTGTAGTGCATTCCAGCACCCAAGCTCAGTTGTGGTGTGGCTTGCCATTCCATGTTCAGCTTCAGGGTGTGCAAGGGCAGGCCGGGCAAGCGCATGCCTGGGGTGATGTCCATTTCGCGTTCGCCCGCTTGCAGTTCAGCCTCAGCCTCATAGGTTGCTTTCAAGTAGCTGTAACTGGTGTTCATGCGCACCGTGCCCCAGGATTTACTGGCGCTGACATCCACCCCTTGGTGTCTGGTTTTATCGAAGTTGTTGAAGTAGCCCAGTCCCGGCCTGCCACTGGCGATGAACAAAATATCGTCCTTGTTGTCGGTTTGGTAAACAGACACGGCCAGGTTGTAGTCCTGGCTGTTTTTCCAACGCAGACCACCTTCAATGGTTTGAGCCACCACTTGTTTCAAATACGGGTCGGCTTGCAAACCAGTGGGCAGTTGACAAGGGTAGTTTTTGTCGGCACAACCCAATTCAATCACCGTGGGTGCGCGGTTGCTTTGGGCCCAATTGCCAAACACGGTCAGGTTGTTGCTGAGTTGATGCGTCAGGCCAAAAGAGGGGTTGAGTTTGCGGTAGGTGAATTCTTCTTTGGCGAGTTCAGCGCCAACGCCATCCGTATAGCGGGTGATGGTGTTGTCAACGACCGTATGGTTGTAGCGAGCAGCTGCTGTGAAGTAAGTGGTTTCGTTCATTTTGAACGTGTCGGCCAGATACACGCCAAAAGCAGTGGCGCCACCTTTCACACCGGCTGTGGGTGCGTCTGCTGCTTCACAATCGGAAACCCCACGCGTTTCACTGATGGCACATTCTTCCTCAGCTGAAGCGGCGTAACTGCTGCGGCTCATGTCCAAAGTGGCACCAGTGGTGATTTGGTGGGCATCCAACAACTTGGTCATGTTGACACTGGCACCGTAGCTGGTTTGCGATGTTCTGGAATGGCGGAGTTCGCCTTCAGCTGCTCCTGTGCCTGCTTGATAAGTCCCATCATCTCCGAAGTCATCTTCTGGGTCCTCAATCCCATCGCCATCCACATCAATTTCCGGATTCCACTCCACATCCCCACCCAACCGTTTTTGCTTGCCACTGCGCACATACGCCGTGGCCGCCAACTCGGTGTTGGCATCCAACACACGTTGCAAATTGAAAGTCAGCAAGCTGGTGTTGTTTTGGGTTTCGTCGGGGTGGCTGTAAACCGCAGACCGGCTGCGTTCATACAACCCATTCACGGGTGCCTCTGTTCCTTCTTCGCCATAGTTGGTACTGGGTGTCAAACCATTGCCCACCAATTTGCTGGTGCCGTACAAGAAGGACACGTCCCAGTTGCTGTCCTCTTGGCTGCGGCCCATCTTCACAAAAATGTTTTGCAATTCGCCGTTGGAGTGATCGCGCCAACCTTTTTCGTCAAACGCGGTGGCGGCCACAAACCGGTGCCAACCGTCACTCGACTTGCTGCCGTGCGTCAGGTCCACTTTGGCACGACCAAAACTGCCCAAGCTCAAGCCGAGTTCATTGCCTTGCGTGGTCAGGCCCGACTTGGTTGTGAAGGCCAAGGCCCCGCCCAAAGTGTTCAAACCATAAATCGGGTTGGAGCCGGGCACCAGGGTCACGCTCTCAAAGGCGGCCTCGGGCAGCATGTCCCAATTGACCACATCGCCAAACGGTTCGTTGACACGCACACCATCCATGTAGACCGACAAACCTTGCGCTGCCCCCAAAATGGCAGAGGCGCGTGAACCGCGGTAGGTCACGTCGGCTTGGTAAGGGCTGCCTTGGATGTCGTTCACGTTCACGCCATTCAAGTTCTCATTCATGAACTCTGAAATGTTCAAGGTGTTGCCCGCTTTGAAGGTCTCGCTGTTGAGGCTTTGCACCTCGTAGGGCAATTTGTTTTTTTCGATGCCAATGCCGGGCAGGGGTGAGGTGTTGACCACCTGCACTTCTTTCAAACTGCCGCCTTCAGCAGCCTGCTGCGCTCTGCTGGCCATTGGCCAAAGCAAGATAAGCACCGCACAAGCGGTCAGGGATCGGGCAAAGGGGATGTTGTTGATCATGGTCAATTCACGTGAGGTTGCAGGAAAGTCTGGCAATGTAGGCAGGTCAGCCCCGTGTTGATAGGGAAATATTCCTAGTCATGGGCCTCTCAGGGAAAGTCAGCAGGTAGATTCCCTTGGTTATGTCCTGTTGCTGCAACCTAGGCGACTTGGAGTGTCTCAAAAAGAGAATTTGAGCAGTCAAACAAGGGCTTTCCCTTATATAGGCCGTGCTGGACTTCATTAATATGACCCATGTCCCGCATCCCTCAATCAAGGAAGTATCTATGAGCCTTCAATTCAAAGTCAACGGCAAAGCCGTTCAGTCCAACTCCGAGGCCGACACGCCTTTGCTTTGGGTCATTCGTGATGAACTCGGCATGACCGGCACCAAGTTCGGTTGTGGCGCTGCCCTGTGCGGTGCTTGCACCGTGCATGTCAACGGTGAAGCCGTGCGTTCATGCCAAACACAAGTTGGCAATGTGGCTGGCTCTAGCGTCAGCACCATTGAAAGCCTGGGTTCTGGTTCACACCCACTGCAAAAAGCCTGGGTCAAGCACCAAGTGCCCCAGTGCGGCTACTGCCAGTCTGGTCAGCTCATGAGCGCTGCCGCGCTGTTGAGAACCAACAAGAACCCAAGCGACGCAGACATTGATGCAGCCATGGCTGGCAATCTGTGCCGTTGCGGTACTTACACACGAATCCGTGCTGCTGTCAAAGATGCCGCATCCATGATGCGCGCTGCTTAATTTCAAAGGAAATACATCATGATGAGCACACAATCAAACCGTCGCGACTTCCTCAAGACAACCACCATCACCACCTCTGGCCTGATCATGGGCGTGGTCTTGCCAGGTACCGTTCGTGAAACCATGGCCGCTGGCACATTGCACACCCCCAATGCATGGGTGCACATTGCCGACGACAACAGCATCACCCTCATCTCTGCTCGTTCAGAAATGGGTCAAGGCGTGTACACCTCCATGCCCATGTTGATCGCTGAAGAACTCAACGTCGATGTCACCAGAGTCAACGTGGCTGCTGCTCCCCCCGGAGCCCAGTACGCCAACGCTTTCTTGGGCGCCATGATCACGGGTGGTTCCACCTCTGTTCGTGAAGGCTGGGAAAAGCTGCGTATCGCTGGTGCACAAGTGCGCGAAATGTTGGTCGCTGCTGCTGCTGCAGAGTGGGGCGTTCCTGCCTCTTCTGTCAAAGCCGACAACGGCATGCTGATTGGCCCCGGCGGCAAGAAAGCCACCTACGGTCAAATGGCTGAAGCTGCTTCCAAGCAGCCCGTGCCAGAAAAACCATTCATCAAAGCACCCAAAGACTTCCGCGTCGTGGGCAAGCGCATTCCCCGTACCGACATCGCTGCCAAAGTCAACGGCACTGCACAGTTTGGTATCGACGTTCGCCTGCCTGGCATGGTTTACGCCAGCTTGGAGCAGTGCCCCGTGATCGGTGGCACCGTCAAGAGCCTGGACAGCGCTGCTGCCAAAGCCATGCCTGGCGTGGTTGACGTGGTGCAAATCCCTGACGGCGTGGCTGTTGTGGCCAGCTCCTACTGGGCTGCTGTCAAGGCACGTCGTGCTCTGAAAATCGAATGGGACATGGGCCCAGGTGCTGCTGTCAGCACTGCCAGCATGATCAATGGAACCATGGAAGCCGCTCAGAATGGCAAAGTCATTGCTGTGCAGCCTCCCGTTGGTGATGCCAAGTCTGCAATTGCCAATTCAGCCAAACAAATCAGCGCGACTTACATCACGCCTTTGTTGTCACACTCACCCCTGGAACCCATGAACTTCACCGCCCACGTCACTGCTGGCAAGGCGCTGCTGATCGGTGGCTCACAGTTCCAACAAGGTGCACAGGGTGCAACTGCCGCAGCTTTGGGTCTCAAGCCCGAAGATGTGGACGTGCAAACCACCTTCTTGGGTGGTGGTTTTGGTCGCCGTATCGAACTCGACAACGTGGTCCAAGCTGCTCAAATTTCCAAAGCAGTCAAGCTGCCTGTCAAGTTGGTCTGGTCTCGTGAAGATGACATGACCCATGACTTCTATAGCCCCATGGCCGTCAACCAACTGACTGCTGGCATGGATGCCAATGGCAAGCCCACCGGTATTCACCACCGTGTCACTTCCCAGTCCATCACACAACGTGCGTTTGGTCTGCCAAAAGACACACTCGATCCTTTCATGGTCGAGTACGCTGTGGCGCCTTATGGCATCCCCAACAGCCAACACGATTTGGTGATCCATGATGCTGGTTTGCGCGTCGGTTACTACCGCGCCGTGAGCCACAAGCAAAACTGCTACGCCAACGAGTGTTTCATGGACGAAATGGCCAAGGCCGCTGGCAAAGACCCTGTCGACTACCGCCTGTCTTTGTTGGCCGACAAACCACGTCACGCCAATGCACTCAAGCAAGCTGTTGACAAGTCTGGCTACAGAAAAGGCGCCCCCAAAGGTCGCGCTTTTGGTGTCGCTGTGATGGACGGTTATGACGCTTACTTGGCTGTCATCTCTGAAATCAGCTTGGGCGCAGACGGTGAAGTTCGTGTTCACAAAGTGACTGCTGCTGTCGATTTGGGCGTGATTGTCAACCCTGAGATCGTTGAACAACAAATCCAGTCCAGCATCATCATGGCCATGGCCACGGCGCTGAAGCACTCCATCACGGTCGAAGGCGGCAAGGTTCAACAAGCCAACTTCAACACCTATCCGCTGGTTCGTACCAACGAATCACCAGATATCAACATCGTGTTGATCAAGAGCACCGAAAAGCCTGGCGGTATCGGCGAGCCTTTCATGGCTGCAACCGTGCCTTCATTGGCCAACGCTGTTGCCAACCTGACTGGCAAGCGTATTCGTACATTGCCACTCACTGGCAAAACGATCCAAGAAGCCTGATCCTCCTGGCGCTGACCAGTTCAGCGCTTGGTTGTTCAGCAGAAAAGAGCGGGCTTGCCCGCTCTTTTTTTTACGTCCACAAAAAACCGCTGACATCAACGCTGCCAATCACAACATCCTTGCAAGTCTTGGTGAGCCGTTGCAGACGCAATGGAACAGCCCATGAAAAAGCCACCCGAAGGTGGCTTTGGGGGGAGATGAAGAATTACTTCTTCACCACCTGCTCGTCCAGGAATCGAATGATGTCTTCGATTTCTTTTTCTGGCAGGATGCCGCCCCACTTGGGCATGCCGTACTCGATGCGGCCATTGACAATCGTGTCATAGGTCACTTTTTTCCAGTTTTCGTTGTAACGAATGACCAGCTTGCGCAAGTCCCGTTCTTGCACCGGACTGGCACCATTGTTGGCATGGCAATGCGAGCATTTGTTGTTGAAATTGGAGCGGACCTCGGCGGTGTCGTAGGGACCGGAGGCATCAGCCATCAGCCATTCACGTTGCTGGGTTGTGGCAGTCACTTTGACGAAGCCAGACTTCTGGGTCAACACTGGTGTTTTGCTGATGTGCTTGTTGGCACTGTTCAACAACAACGGTGCTTGAGAAGGAAAGCCATATTTTTTGGCGAGTTGGTCGATGTCAGGCTTGAGCTCATTCAAGGCTTTGTTGATTTGATCCTTCAACTCGGGCTTGTCTTTGGAGACTGCGATGGCCACCTGACCACCCAAGCCTTCGCCAGAGATGGGCAGCACCTGCCAACGGTTTTGATGCAAGGATTGGTTGTCAAAGCCTGCACTGGGGCCCCACAGCATGGCCAAGTCAATCTCACCCTTTTCCAAGGCGGCAAAGGCTTGTTCTTGGCTGCGAAAGGTGGTCCATTGGTAACCGGTGCCGGAGCTGGCAAGCAAGATGGCAGGTGGCGAACCAAACAACACGCCCACCCGTTTGCCCTTGAGGTCTGACAGGCCGGTGTATGTTTGACCCTTGGGGCCAACCAAGGCATAGCTCAGGCTCATGAAAGCATTGCTTTTGACCAGGCCTCTGACGCGGTACTCGGCATCAGCAGGCAGGGCAAAGTAGGCGTCACAGCCGTCCATGGTGTTGCGCAAGGCACGTCGTTGGTTGAAAGACAACCACCAGACATATTCAACAGGGCTGCCCAAGCGTTGGCCGACTTTTTCAGCCAACTCGATGTACAAACCTTTTTCAGGACCTTCAGACTTGCTAAAGGGCAGGTTGTCAGGATCAGAACAGACGCGCAGGGTGTCTGCTGAGGCGAAGGGCGTGGTCAATGCAGACACCGCCAATGCAGCCAAGCTCAGACGAAGACTGAGCGCTCTGTTGAACGACTTGGACATGAAAAAATCTCCTATGGTTTTTGAAAATACGCTGGAAATACTGTGGTGTGTTGGCACTTCATCCATGCTTAGGATGCGACCACAATATTTTCAGCGTACACCCTTAACGCAGGGTTACAAAGCTCAGATGACTTGAAAAAAAGACACCGCCCGTAGGCGGTGTCTGGTTCAAATCAGATCACGAAAGAATCGATCAGTCCAAAGTGAACACGAACAAAGTGCCGCCTTCAGGGCTGGCTGCAACCATTTTCTCGCCGATCTTGCCGAAGAAAGCAGGCATGGATTGTGTGCGACCAGAGGTCACAGCAACATACTGCTTGCCATCCAAGGTGTAGCTGATGGGTGCGGCGCTGATGCCTGAACCAGTGTTGAACTTCCACAGTTCTTTACCAGTCTTGGCGTCATGTGCACGGAAGGTACCTCTGATGTCGCCAGCAAAGACCAAACCGGTGGTGGTGGTCATGGTGCCGCCATTGAAAGGCAGGTCATCCTTGATGAACCAAACTTCTTTTTGAGCCACGGGGTCCCAAGCTTTCAAACCGCCCAAGTAGCCGCCAGGACCAGGCTTGTCCAAGTCGAAGTTCACGCCCAAGTAGAACTGGCCGCGCTTGTACTCTTCTTGAATGCCTTCCAAGTCCATACACAAGTTCATGGTGGGGATGTACACCAGACCAGTTTTGGGGTTGTAAGACATGGGCATCCAGTTTTTACCGCCAACCAAGTTGGGGCAAATGTCTTTGGCCCACTTCTTCAGGCGAGGACGCTTTTCATTGTTAGCAGCTTCGATGGGCATGCCAGTTTTCAGGTCAATGCCAGTGGCCCAGTTGGTGGGCACAAAGTTCTTGGCTGAAATCAGTTTGCCATTGGCGCGGTCGATCACGTAGAAGAAACCGTTGCGGTTGGCTTGCATGATGACTGGCACTTTTTTGCCGTCAACAGGCAGGTCAGCGAACACGAGTTCGTTCACGCCGTCATAGTCCCATGCGTCATGGGGTGTGAACTGGTAGTGCCACACGATGTTGCCGGTGTCGGGGTTCATCGCGATGACAGAAGCGGTGTACAAGTTGGTGAACTTGCCGATGTCGCTGGAGTCATTGCCACGAACAACGGCTGTCCAAGGACCAGGGTTGCTGGTGCCGTAGTAAACCAAGTTCAATTTGGGATCATAAGAACCCACGTTCCAAGCGGCGCCGCCACCTGTTTTGCCGGTGTCACCCTTCCAGGTGTCGGCATTCTTTTCGTTGCCAACGGGCACGGTGTGGGTGCGCCACACTTCTTTACCAGTGGCTTGGTCCAAAGCAACCAAAGCACCACGCACGCCGTATTCACCGCCACCGAAGCCGGTGATGATCACGTTTTTAGCAACGACGGGAGGTGAAGTGATGACGGAACCTTGGGTGTAGTCCACCACGGTTTGGGTCCACATTTCTTTGCCGGATTTGGCATCCAGGGCAGTGACTTTGGCATCCAAACGACCGACAAAGATCTTGCCATCGTTGTAGGCCACGCCACGGTTGTTCACGTCACAGCAAGCGTATTGCTCGACGCCCTTGGGCATCTCGGGAGACCATTTCCAGCGAACTTCACCGGTTTTGGCATTGACAGCAAACACGTTTTTAGGACCGAAAGAAGAGGTCACATACAAAGTGTCGCCAACCAAAATGGGGCTGGACTCTTGTGAACGGTTGGATCCCAATTGCAGAGCCCATTTCACATTGAGTTTGCTCACGTTGGCGGGGGTAATTTGGCTGCCTTGGCTGAAGCGCTGATTACCGTTATCGCCACCGTAGACAGGCCAGCTTTGTGCGCTGGCCAGCGATGCGGCGCCAAGGGCGGCAGCAAACGCTACGGATTTCATCAAAAGTTTCATAAAAAATTCCTTCAGGGTTTAACAAAGGGAACACAACTAACCCTTCAATTCTGATGGACTTGTATAAGAGTGCGCCTAGAGATAACCCTAGTCAACAACTAAGAATTGTTGAATTTCTCAAAACGAGACAAGGACCTGAACGCGTGTCTAGGGCAATTCGCTGCCCCTGCGTAAGCTGTTGTTGGTCTGCTGTCAATCTCTTGTCAGCATCAATCAAGCTTGATCAATTTCATGCGCATCACACCACCTTGCAGCAGTTTGGAGGTGGTGGGTTCGACCCGCTCCACTTGTGCAAGACCGACACCAGGGCAGTACCACTCCTGCTGTATCAAGTGGTTGGGTTTGAATGCAAAAGCATCATCACTCCAAAGCAAGATATCGAGCTTGCCTTCAACACGTGCACAGCCTTTGAAGCGACCCACGGGCGTCTCTAGAGCGACATCCAATTCCATGACGGTGAAGGTGATGGGTAACTTTTGGTACTTGGGCAAATAGCGAAAGTCGGCGGGTTGTTCATTGCGTCGACGCAAGATGTAAGGCACCGTGGTGGTGATCCAAGATGCGCCCACAGTGAGTGGGTTGGGCAGCACAACCGTTTCTTCCTCGTCCATCACCGCGCGTTCTTTCAAGGGCGATTTCATGGCCACTCGGCTGATGCTTTGTTGGGTGTTGCGCAACCAGTACTCATGTCCCATGTTGCTGCGCCGTATCCAAGCCGTGCTGCCATCACTGAATTCTGCGCTGCCCAGATTTTTCATCTGCATGGTGTATTTCACCGTCTTCGCATCGGGGGCGTCGTACACCGTTTCAATTTGATAGGTCCAAGCCTGGCCCTTGACCAAAGGAAACAAGGGGTTTTCAGAGGACGGTTTGTCGCAACCGCTGAGCAACAGCAAACCCAACAAAGAACAAGTGGTGAGGCGCATGATTATTTTTCCGGCACGTGGGGTGTTGGCAGGTCCATGATTTTGACTTCTTGCTCGTCATTGCCGGGCTTGAGCCAACCAGAGCCTTTGCCATCGCCAGGGCGGGCTTCGGCGGTGCCCATTTGGTTGACACCATCGCGGCCTTTGCGCATGCCCTCCACAATCATTTCATGCACGGGGCGGCTGTAAGGCAATTTGTAGGCGCGTGGCTGCAACACCCCTTTGCCCTCTTCGATGGGTGTGATCCAGAGGTACAAAGCGCCATCGAATTTGGGGCGCGGTTCATCAACGATGGCGGCAATCATCACAAATTTTTCAGGCAACGCGTCGGTGCTGGGGATGCCCAACAAGGAATGCACGCTGGCATAGCCCCAAAAGTAAAAACCGGTGACGCCCACAGCCAGCAAGCCCTTGAGCCAATTGGGCCATTTGGAAAACACCAGGGCCAAGGCAAGCAGCAAAGCAAAAAGAACAAAAACGATGATGAAGGTAAGAGTCATGTCAATACGCGCTCATGAGAGATTTAGGAATGGTGTTGATGTTGTCCGTGCCACCGCCGGGTGTGACGGTGAAGCGAGCCATGGTGACTTCTTTGCCGCGTGCTTCCAAGGTGGATTGCCCGTAAAAAATCACTTCGGCTTTGGGATTGACCTTGATGATGGACAGCGTGGCCTCCACGGGTTTGCCAGCGCGAGGGTCGCTGGCATCAATGTCTTTGGCATCGTAATAACTGGCATTGACCACGTATTCTCCTGGCACGATGCTGCGAATGGTGACCACTTCTTGTCGCAAGGGGTTCACCACCTTTTTACCATTGATCAGGATGGTGTTGTTCGAGGTGCCGCGGTCATCGCGGTCCAAGTGCATCAGGTCGGCTTCTCGGTTGCGAAACCAAACACTTTCGCCAGACGGGCCTTGCACCCATAAATCAATGTCGTTGGGGTCCATGTCTGGCCACGACAAGGTGATGATGAACTCGGCTTTGGCGGGGATGTCGCCCGACTTGTTCGCTTTGGGATTCATGGCCAAGAGGGCGATGATGAAACAAAAGACGAAGGCGATCAGCATGTTGAACAACATGTCGTAGAAGGGATCGACCTCAGGCTCGCGGGCGAAACGGTTTTTGCGCATGGCTGTGAGGTCGCCTTAGCGACCGATGCGCAGTCCGTGGCGTTGCGCTTGCGCCACCAGTTCATCAGCGAACCGGTCCATGCGCGTGAGTTGCAGTCCCAACAAAATATTGCCAACTAATCCGACCATGGTGGTGAGCAAGGCCACGCCCAAACCCGATGTGAGGTTGCGCAGCAAGTCTTGCGCTTGGTTGGGATCGAAATTTTGAATTTGACCGATTTGCATGGCCAACACCGAGAAGCCGATCACCTTGCCCAACAAGCCCAACTTGAGTTGCACCCCATTGACCCACCACGCGGTGGTGTGCGGCGCATGGGTTTTGTCCATCAACAGGTCCAGGGGCGCACCGCTGTCTTGCGGGTTGGCTGCCAAGGCATTCCAGTACTCGCCAGCCCAGCCTGGGCAACTGAGCAAACCTTCGTAGCCTTTGGCCACCGCTTGTTGCAACAACGCGCGTTGCTTGGCCAATTCTTTAGAGCGCACACCACACCACATGGTGGAGACTGCAAACACGATGATGATGATCAGGGTGATACCGGTAGGGTCCGAGGCGATCAGCAAATGCCAAACCCCTTTGATGCCCAAAAGCCAAGTGGAAAAGATGAACAAGCCCACCAGCACCAGCCATTCAAACCAAAGTGGCTCGACGTCCCAGTGGGGGTTTTTATTTTTGAGACGTGAGAAA
Source organism: Limnohabitans simekii (SeqCode) (assembly GCF_965234735.1). Classification (GTDB taxonomy): domain Bacteria; phylum Pseudomonadota; class Gammaproteobacteria; order Burkholderiales; family Burkholderiaceae_C; genus Limnohabitans; species Limnohabitans simekii. The sequence goes on from NZ_OZ248542.1 coordinate 408,130, forward strand.
AAAGACTTCAAGTCAGGCCGCCTAAGCAAATTAATAATTTTTGTAACAGGGCTTGAACCTCTTGGGGGTAGGGATCGGCCGTGCGAGTGCGGCGAATAATAACTGACAGAACCTCAAGATTTTTGCTAGATGAAAAGTGAGGGTCATTCCAAAGCAGTTTCAGACCCACGCAAAGCAACTTCGTAGACTCTTGGGCTTTGCCCATTGGGCGTGCCTTTAATTTTGCAGAGAGTTTTTATGTTGAAAAAATACGCCGCTATTCCTTTTGCTGTGATGTGCTTGACCAGCCAACTGGCCTTTGCCGAAGAAACCAAAAGCTTGTCCTCCGTGGTGATCACGGCCACCAAAACAGAACAAGACAGTTTTGATTTGCCCATGTCAATCGACAAGGTGAGCAAGGAACAAATTCAAGACGGCCAATTGCGCATGACCTTGTCTGAAAGCCTGGCCCGTGTGCCCGGCATCACAGCGCAAAACCGCACACAGATGGCCCAAGACCCACAAATTTCTTCACGCGGTTTTGGTGCGCGTTCGGCGTTTGGTGTGCGTGGTATCCGCGTGTATGTGGACGGCATTCCGCTCTCTATGCCCGACGGCATTGGCAACCCCGGCAGCGTGGACTTGGGCATGATGGAGTCCATCGAAGTGATGCGCGGCCCTTTCTCCGCCATGTATGGCAATTCGTCGGGTGGTGTGATTCAGATGTTCACCGAGAACGCACCCAAGACACCCGAAGTTTCTGGTGACTTGTTGGCTGGTAGCTATGGCACTTACACCCAATCGGTGAAAGCAGCAGGCGCTACCTCTGGCGTGGACTATGTGTTGGGCTATTCGAATTTCAAGTCGGATGGTTACCGTGAACAAAGCGCCAGTACCAAAAAGCAAGCCACTGCCAAACTCAAAACCACAATCGGTGACGATTCGAAGTTGACCACCTTGCTGAGTTGGTTTGATCAAGATGCCAAAGATCCAGGGGGCCTGCTTGTTTCTGAAGCAAGGACTGCAGCATCGCCTACATCCAAAACAGTGAATTCAAGGGTCGCCAGAGGCAACACTCAAATCGGCATCAATTTTGAAAAATCATTGAATGCAACGAACACATTGAACCTGTTGGCTTATGCAGGGCAGCGTGACAACAACCAAATTTTGTATGTGGCAAATATCCCTACATACAACAGTCGCGCCAGTGTGATTGACAGGGACTTCATGGGTACCGAATTGCGCTGGTCGCACAAGGGGCAGGTTTCTGACATGCCTTATTCGATCTCCAGCGGAGTGACCTATTCACAAATGGTGGATGACCGGAAGGACATCAACGCGGACAGTGGTGTTGCTCGCGCAGCAATTACTGCCAACTTCAACCGTAATGAAAAACAAACAGCGACGACATCTGATCAATATGTCCAAGGAAGTCTGACGGTCACCCCTCAAATTGATCTACATGCTGGAGTTCGGAGAACAAACCTCAGCTTGAAATTCGAAGACGAATTGGTAGGAACATCCACCCAGTGTTCAACAGCAGCAACTGTCAGGCTTTGCGACACCAGTGGCAGCGTTCGTTACACCAAAACAACTCCAGTTATTGGCGGCATCTACAAGCTAAATCCTGCGGTGAATTTATACGTGAATGCTGGCCAAGCCTTTGAGACACCAACTTTGGTTGAATCATCTTTCTCAAATGCAACTACTGGTATTGGTCCCAACCTGACTTTGAAACCAAGCACCAGCAACAATTACGAAGCTGGAGTCAAAGCATTTTTAGACGACAACACCAAGGTCAATGCAACTGTTTTTCAAGTGGACACAAAAAATGAAATCATCGTGAACTCCACTGTAAGCGGCAGAACCAGCTACCAAAACGGAAAGTCCACAAAGCGAACTGGCACAGAGCTGTCTATAGATGCCTTGTTGCCAATGAACTTTTCAGCCTATGCCTCTTACACATTGCTAGACGCAACTTTCAATGAAAATTTCAGCACAACAGTCCTGAAAGGCAATCGCATTCCCGGAACCTATAAAACCCAGGCATTTGCTGAACTGGCTTGGTCTTACCCTGTGTGGGGCTTTCAAACAGCTTTGAATTTGGTGAATAGCAGTTCAGTGGAAGTCGATGATGCAAATACAGCTGGCACTGCAGCTGCGGGCTACACCATTTTTAATTTGCGTGCGAGCTTGAATCAAAAATCTGGCCCTTGGAGCACCACCGAATACATCACGTTGAACAACTTGACAGATGTGAAATACATTGGATCAATCAAAGTCAATGACAGTAATTCAAGAAGTTACGAACCCGCCGCCCCCTTCAACTGGATCCTGGGCGTGAAAGCAGCCTACAAGTTCTAAGACTTGCACCAGGCCTCGGGATCATTTCCCGAGGCCTTTTTTCTAGCCTGTTCTAAGATGCGTGTTTTGATTTGCACTACCTTCGAGGTTTGACCAATGAAATTCTTTACACCTTTTGCAGCACTCGCCTTGTCTGCGCTCACCATGTCCGCGCCAGCCTGGAGCCAAGCCCGCGCTTACGCCACCAATGAAGGCGCAGGCACGGTGTCGGTCATTGACATGGAAACGGACACGGTGTTGTCCACCATCGAAACCGGTGGGAAGCCACGCGGTTTGGCGGTATGCAAGGGCAGCAAGAAAATTTATGTGTCCGAACAAAACGCGGAAGAGTTGTGGCAAATCGACCCGGTCAGCGGCAAGATTGAAAAACGCGCCAAGCTGGGCGAGTCACCCGAGGCGGTGTACTGCTCGCCCAAGGGCGACTTGCTGGGCGTTGCCAATGAGGGCAACAACAGCATCAGCTTCGTCAGCGTCAAAACCATGAAGGTGCTGTTCTCCATTCCCGTGAACGGCAAAAACCCCGAGCATGGCGTCTTCAGCCCAGACGGCAAATTCATGCTGGTGTCTGCCGAAGAGGCGGACCAGGTTGACATCCTGGACATTCAAAAACGCAAGCAAGTTGGTTCCATCAAAGTCGGTCTGCGTCCGCGTGGCATTGCCTTCACCCCCGATGGCAGCAAAGCTTTTGTTGCCGTGGAAACGGACAGTTTGCTGGTGGCCATTGACGTGAAAGAGCTCAAAGTGATCGGCCAACTGGCGGTGGGCAAGCGCACCTCGGGCGTGGCCGTGTCCCCTGATGGCGCTTTTGTGTACGCCACCAACGGTGGTGACGCCAACGTCTCTGTTGTTCGCACCGACACCTTCGAATGGGTTGAGAACATCGCCATTGGCCAACGTCCTTGGAACATGGCTTTCAATGCAGATGGCAGCAAGCTGTATGTGGCTGCTGGCCGCAGCCATGCCGTCAGCGTGGTGGACATTGCCACCCGCCAGATGGTGAAAGAAATCCCCACGGGCAGACTGCCCTGGGGTGTGGTCATTCAATGACGCAAGAGCGGTACAACCGTGTATTGATTGCGCTGCATTGGTTGTTGGCGCTGGCGCTGATTGGACAGTTTGGCTTGGGTCTGTGGATGGAGGAAATCCCCAAAGACCCACCAGGCATGCGGGCCTACTGGTTCAACTTGCACAAGTCCATCGGCCTGCTGATTGTTTTGTTTGTCCTGTGGCGCATGGCTTGGCGTCTCACCCATGCGGTTCCGGCGTTGAACAACACCCCCGCTTGGCAAGCCAAAGTGGCCAAGCTCACGCATGGCGTCATGTATGTGTTGATGTTGCTGATACCCGTGTCTGGATTTTTGGGCTCCAGCTTTTCACAGTATCCGGTGAAATTCTTTGGCCTGATCTTGCCCCGTTTATGGGAGCCTCAGCCTGTCTTCAAAGACTTCTTGTCTGAAGTGCATGAATTCTCCGCTTTGACCTTGGCTGCCTTCGTGGTGTTGCATGTGCTGGCCGTTATCTGGCACACCGTGGTCAAGAAGGACGGCTTGTTGAACCGGATGCGCTGGGGTGCCTGAAAAAGGCGGCATAGACCACCATGTTGATGGCCAAGCCTTGGCTGTCCAGTGCCGTCAAGTCTTTGGGAACTAAATCACCTTGAAGTGGTGTGTGCCATCGCGGCGCAGTTGTTCCACCAAACCGTATTCCCAATCCAGGTAAGCCTGCATGGCTTCCGTGGGGTTGTTGGTGCCTTCATAGGGGCGGCGGTAGCGGTCGATGCGCGGGCTGGCCACGTACGACTCGCCTTGCTGGGTGCTGAAGCCTTGCGCCATCCATGCGGCATTGCCACCGGGCAACCACAGCACTTCCACACCAGGGCGCACCAGCGGTTTGAGTTCGGCCACGGCATAACGTGAAGCGCGGCCATCGGCGCAGGTGAGCACATAGCGGTTGGCCTTGTGTACCCGCGTGAAGTCTTGTGCCATTTGCGAACGCAACAACCACCACGCACCGGGGATGTGACGCTTCACATAGGTGGCGCTGTCACCCACATCGATCACCATGCTCAGGTTGCTGCGGTTGGCCAACCATTCTTTCAAGGTGGCCGGGTCCACCTCGGGCACTGGCTCGAGGGTGTCGGGCAGTTGGTGCTGATGGGGTGTGTCAGTGTGGGACAAGTCTTGTGGCTTCACATCTTTCAACACGGCCACTTCCCAGCCCATTTGCGCCAACCAAGACGCGGTGAGTGAAGCCCGCACACCATCGTCGTCATACACCACCAAGCGGGCGCCGCGCACACCCACATGGTGATCGGTTTCTTGCACCAGCTGACCACCTGGGGCGCTGATAGCGTGAGGCCAATGCCCGAGGGCGTATTCCTCGGGTGTGCGCACATCCAACAAATAGGTGTTGCGTGTGCTGTCTGCTTGCCATTGGGCCAGGGTGTCGCGGTCAATGCGTTGCACACCCGCGCGGAACAACAAGGCCAAGGCGGTGGCCGCCGATTTGCTTTTGTCGGCGTCACTCACCGGGCCAAAGCGTCGGTCGGCTTTGTGCTCCAACTCGAGGCCAGCCAAGGTCCAGCCGATGGTGCCGTTGCGCAAAGCGCACACCGGGTTGGGGATGCCTGCATTGATGAGCGACTGCGCACCAATGATGCTGCGTGTGCGGCCCGCGCAATTGACCACGATGCGGGTGGTGGCGCTGGGTGCCAATGAGCGTGCCCGCAGCACCAACTCGCCACCGGGCACGCTGATGGAGCCGGGGATGCTCATGGTTTGGTATTCGTCAAACCGGCGGGCATCGAGCACCACCATGTCCGAGCCGCGTTCGAGCAGCGCGTTGACTTCGTGCGCCGAGAAAGAAGGGGTTTTGCGTTGCGACTCGACCAACTCGCCAAAGGCTTTGCTGGGCACGTTGACATCGCGGAACAACTCGCCGCCACCAGCGGCCCAACCGGCCAAGCCATTCAGCAACACGCTCACTTGCGAGTATCCCAATCGTTCAAACACGGCCACAGCACGCACGGCCAAACCTTCGCCGTTGTCGATCAACACCATGGGTGTGTTCAAGCGCGGAATGCGCGTCAGCGCATCGCACTCGATGCGGCCATAGGGCAGGTTGATGGCAAACAGCGGATGGCTTTGCGCATACGGGTCTTCCTCGCGCACATCCACCAAAGCGATTTCTTCTTTTTGCAGCAAGGCTTGGCGCACTTGCAAGTAGGTGGTGACGGGATAGGGATGGCCCGAGTCGGTTTGTACTTCGGGCGCTGGTACTTCCACCGAAGGGCTTGGCGTTGCAGCGATCACTTCTGGCGCTGCAACCTGGACAGGGGCGACGCGCTCTGGCAATGCAGCAGCGCTCGGTGTTGGCGTTGGGTGGGGGGCCGCAGCGGCGGGCGCAGGAGGTGCAGCAGCAGGCGAAGCAGCGGGCATCCGCAGGTTGCCGACAGGTGGCGGACTGGTCCACAAGGCTTCTTTTTGCTCACCGAGCAACATGACATTGCTGTAGCCCGAGACGAAGCTGGTGCGGCTGCCGTCTTCGCGGTAACTGTGGCGTTCAATCTTGCCAATGTTGCCGCCATACACATGGATGCTGATTGACACTTGGTCGGGCAAGGCATTCCACACTTTGTGCACGTCACCAATGCGGGGCGACACGGCTTCGATGTCACCCGGCAACATGTCCACTTGAAAACCCGCTGGCACCCAACGGCCATCGGACATGCGGCTGTAAGGCTGACAAGACTCCGAGCCGCGCAACATGCCCACCAAGCCCCACACCGTGTGGTCGTGCACCGGTGTGGCTTGTCCTGGGCCCCAGACAAAGCTCACCACCGAGAAGCGGTCTTGCGGGTCGGCATAAAGCAAAAATTGTTGGTAGTGCTGGGGATGGGGCTGCGCCAAGTCGGGGCTGAGCCAATCGTCATTGCGCAGCAAAGGGTAGAGCAGATGCTTGCCCTGGGACAACAGCTCTTGCTCGGGCGGTGCGCTGTCCACCAAGCGCGTGAGGTCGGCTAAAAATTGATGAAGGCGGGCGGTGTTGAGAGGCTGAACAGCTTGCATCGTGGGTGTCGGAAAAGGCTGGCCCATTGTTTCACAGGATGACGCCCTTTCGCCAGATTTTCGAAGCTATGCTTGAGGGCATCATGACCACTTCTTCTTCCTCTTTCGTGATGGCTGGCGTGATGGGTTGGCCCATCACGCATTCACGCTCGCCTCTGATTCACAGCCATTGGATCGCCGAGCACGGCCTGCATGGCGTTTACTTGCCCTTGCCGGTCAACCCGCTGCGTTTGCCCGAAGCCTTGGCGGGTTTGTCTGCGCTGGGTTTTGCCGGTTGCAACCTCACCTTGCCGCACAAAGTGCAGGCGCTGGAGTGCCTCAGCGACATGGACGACGTGGCGCGGCAAATTGGCGCGGTCAACACCGTGGTGGTGCAACCCGATGGCAGCTTGCGCGGCACCAACACCGATGCCTTTGGGTATATCCAAAGCCTGCGCGAAGCACAGCCCTCATGGCAAGCCAGTGCAGGCCCCGCAGTGGTCTTGGGTGCAGGAGGCGCCGCCCGTGCGGTGGTGTGGGCGCTGGCCGATGCAGGGGCCACAGAGATTCGCTTGCTCAACCGCAGTTTGGACAAAGCGCAGGCCATGGCCGCTGAGTTTGGGGCACCCGTGAAAGCGCTGCCTTGGGATCAACGGCATGAGGCCTTGGCTGATGCAGCCTTGGTGGTCAACACCACCACACAGGGCATGCAAGGCCAGCCAGCCCTGGAGATTCACTTGGACGCCTTGCCCCAGCATGCCTTGGTGTCGGACATTGTGTACACGCCTTTGCAAACCGATTTGTTGTTGCGTGCCCAGGCGCGTGGCAACCCCACAGTGGGTGGCTTGGGCATGTTGTTGCACCAGGCGCGGCCCGCTTTTGCCGCATGGTTTGGCGTCATGCCCGAGGTCACACCTGCTTTGTGGCAAAAGGTGTTGGCCTCGTTCTAAGGCTTATTTGCGCACCGCAGGCACCTCGATGGGCAGGCCTTGCGCCCGCCACATCAAATACAGGTTGAGGTTGCGCATGTCTTGGTGGCCCCAAGGCGGCACCTCGGCTTTCACGCTGGCATAGCAAAACCGCAAACGCCGCTCGAGTGAGGCCATGTACTGCCAATCCAGGCGAAAGATGGGATAGCCGTTGGGGTGGCCTTGGCTGAGTTTGTCGTTGTACAAACGCTGGCCGTAGTGTTGGTCATGGCATTGGGTGCAAGACAGGTTCATCTGACCTTGCCGCGCCATGTAGAGCTTTTGCCCTGCTTCAAAATGTTTTTTGGCGGGGCCATCAATGTTCACCAAGATGGGCATGCCTTTGGAAGCACCCGTCACATGCAAGGTGATGGCCAACAACTCGTCCGATTCCGGTAGCCAATTGATGGCCTTTTGCTGTTTGGAGCGGCAATTTCGAATCCGGTCTTCCAGGTTGAACAACTTGCCTGTGGCCTTGTCAATGACGGGGTAGCGCGTGGCCGCGCCTTTCATGCTTTCATTCGCGTCGCCATGGCAAGAAGCGCAGCTTTTGTTGTTGCTCCCAGTCACTTGCTTCCACAACTGAGCGCCTTTGTCGATGGCATGGGCGCTGGGGCTGGCGAAATCATCATCGAGCTGCAAACCACGCACCTCGGGGCTGGAGAACTCCAAACCCGACTTGAGTTGATCCAAGGGGATATTGCGTTGCTGAGCCGAAACGTTGCTCCACATCAAGCCCATGGCCAAAGACCAAATCAGTAGAGATTTCATGGCTTGGGCGCACTTGAACTGTTGGCCAACTGCACCACCAAGGGGTGGCGCATCTCACCAATGTTGGCCTTGTCATCGACCCAGCGGAAGTACAACTCGCCGGACTTGACAGCGCGCAAATAAAACTCGAACAAAGGGTTGGCGGCAATGCCGGTGGTGGGCTCGGCGCGAAACACCTCTTGGTTGTTCAAGGTGCAACTGAGTTGGCGAATCACATTGCGCTTGATGAGGACGCCGTCAATGTCGCGCAAAAAGCCGCTGTCCATGGGGTGGTTCACCAACAGGCGAAGCTTGAACACATCGCCTTCAACGATGCGAGGGGGCAGTTGCAAACGTGCGCTGCTCATGTGCCGTTGTCCACACAGGCGGCTTCGGTGACCGCGACTTCCTGGGTTTGGTAGCGAAAGGTGCCGTCTGAAAAACGGGCCAAGGCCACCACCATTTGGGTGCCCGACAAACGCACCCGGGTGTTGATTTCTGCTCTTCCATTCCAAGGCCCCAAGACAAAAAGACACATGAGAGGGACCGGGTTGCGTTGCGACACCAGGTAGATGTGACTGACATGGGACGCCTCGGTCATGGGGCTGTCCACCTTCAGGTGCAAAGGCACCAGGTGTCCGTTGTCGGCCAAGGTTGGCAAGGTCAAGCTGATACCGCCTTGAGTCAGGGGCTGATTGACAACAAAGGGCTTGACCATTTCCTCAAAGGTGCGCAAGCGCGACTCGGCCAAGCCACTCAGGGTGAGTTTGTCAACCTGTGCCAAAGCATCAGCGCCCAGCCACAAACCACTGGCAGCCACCGAGACTTGGGCGCAGCTGTTTAAAAAAGTTCTGCGAGAGAACAGGTCGTCTGGGTCAGGCAAGGCGTTCAATGGCTGTCCTCAAGGTGTTTTAAGCAAATAGATGATGATGTCTTCAAGCGCTTGCTCGGTGAGCACCGTCTTGCCCTTCAGGGGCTTGGCGACATTTTGCAAGCCCTTGGTGCTGAAGTAAGCGGGCATGAAGGTTTGCGGGTTGAGAACGCGCGGGTCGGCAATGCGCTGGCGCAAAGCTTCAGCCGAGAGGCGTTCGCCAACACCGACCAGACTGGGACCCATGTTGCCACCGTCTTTGAAGCCAGGAACCATGTGACAAAGAAGGCAGCCCGTGTCTTGCCGGTTCAGCAACAGTTTGCGTCCCCGCTCGACATCGGCAGTGGCAGCGGATTTGGTGGCAGGCATGCCTTCATTTGCATGCGCCATGCTGCACAAGAGGCCTACACAAACAATCAAAAATCGCATCAGAAAAAGCTCATTTCAAATAGCGTTTCAAGGCTTCAGCGCACACGCCCACAGCAGCATGCGACTCGCGCAAGACCCGGCCCATGGTGATGAAGCCGTGGATTTGCCGCTCGAAGCAAATGTATTCAGTGGCCACACCGGCCGCAGCCATCGCATCGGCATACAGCAAGCCTTCATCGCGCAACGGGTCAAAGCCTGCGGTCAAGACAAGCGCGGGGGGCAGCTTGGCAAGGTTTGGGGCTTTCAAAGGCGAAGCCCGCCAGTCGTGGCGGTCTGCCGTGTTGGACAGGTAATGGTCCATGAACCAGTGCATGGCCGCAGCCGTGAGCAAGTAACCCTGGCCATTGGCGTGGTAGCTGGGCGTGTCGGGGTACATGAGGGTGGCAGGGTAAATGAGCAATTGAAACGCTGGTGGCTGGGCACTGTCACGCGAGCCCAAACACACGGCTGCAGCCAAATTGCCGCCAGCACTGTCGCCACCCACGGCCACGCGAGCCGGATCGATGTGCAAGCTGGCAGCGTTGTCCACCACCCAGTGAAATGCATGCAAGGCATCGTCATAAGCGGCCGGGAAGGGGTGCTCGGGTGCCAAACGGTAGTCCACCGAAAACACGGCGCAACCGCTGGCATCACACAACTGACGGCACAGCACATCGTGGGTGTCGATGTTGCCAATCACCCAACCACCGCCGTGGTAGTAAACCAAAGCAGGCAACACTTGTTTGGCCGACACACCCATGGGCCGGTATTCGCGCACCGCGCCAAAGGACAAAGCATGGTCTTTGCAGACCGAGGTGGGCAGCGGGTCGGGTTGCGTGAGGGCTTTGCGCACCAAGTAGTAATCTCGCGCTTCCAGCACGGGCAGCGCGTTGAGCTCCGGCACGCCACGGTCTTTCATGAGTTGCAACAGGGCTTGGGCTTGCGGGTCGAGCATGGCGATCCTTAAGTGGTGCTGCCCACACGGGCATAGGCATTTTCATGGCTTTGCAGCCATGACCGCGACAGGCTGTCGTCGTCTTGTTGAGGATGAAAGTCGGGGCGGAAATAACGCCGCCACATGGCATAGGAAGAGCGGAACAAGCCTTCTTTGCTGAATAAAAACACCCAGGCGCTGCGCCAGGTGCTGAGCTTGAACAAGCTGCCGTCATGCCACAGGTTGTTGGTGGTTTGACGCAGCAAATCTGACAGCAAATACCAGGTGGTCAGGCGCATCCAGCGCAAGCGCCAGTGCTCATCGCCTTGCAAGGCCTGGTAGATGTCAAAGGCGGTACAGCGGTGTTCGCTTTCTTCGCTGGCATGCCAATGCCAAAGGGTTTGCAAGCGAGGCTCGGCCTGAGCCAAAAAAACAGGGTTGGACAGCAGCCAATGGGCCAAGACCGCAGTGAAATGTTCCGTGGCAGCAGTGGCAGCGACACCATGGCGCACATTCATTTGCTCGACCTTGGCAATGCGCTTGAGCGCACGGGGTGCCCAATGGTTCACTTGGCCCTGGTTTTCCAAGTGCTGGTTGAACAGTTGGTGCAAACGACGGTGCGTGGCTTCTTGACCAATGAAGCCTTTGAGTTCATCGGCAAATTGAATTTGCTGCTCAGGGCTGAGTTCTTTTTGGGCGCGGCGCAGGCTGTCGATGAAGAACTGCTCACCCACGGGAAAGCTCATGGACAAGGCATTCATGAAGGCCGAGGTGAAGGCATCACCGCCATTCCAGCGCACCGCAATGGGGGCTTGTAAATCGATCAGCAATTGACGAACGACAAGTTGGCTCATGGCATTAACTCTTTGGCAATTGACAAGGACCAGTGACCAGCAGTTTCAATTCTCGGCCATAGCGTTTGACATCTTTCATGGCTTTCAAATAAACCGGCTGGCGCATGATTTTGATTTCGGTTTCTTCTTTGCTTTGCACATTTTTGCGACGCACCCAAATACTGGTGTCTGAGGTCAGGTCTTGGCCTTCGAACTCCGGGGTGATGATGGTGTTGGCAAACATGTTGTAGAGCTTGGGGCCTTCCATTTTGATATACAAATGGTTGCCAATGGAGGAAATGTCAATGGTGACGGTGGCTGGGTCGAGCACGATTTTCTCCAGCTCAGGGAATTTGCCCTGCACGTCACAGGTCAGGGTGTAGGCACCCGCAGGCCCCATGGTCGCCAGCAAGAGCACACACAAGCTGGCACGTGCACGGGCGCAAAAAGGGGTGAATTTCATCGGCAAGGGCTGCATTCAGAGTCTTTCAACGAATCACATCTTCGCATGCCAGGGCCTTGCTCGGCTTGCAACACCCTCAAAACAGGGGGCTTGACTTGGTTATTATGGAAAGGCGTTTCTCATTTCAAGGACCTTTGCCGTGGCTATTGCTGTTGACTCACACACCCTTCGACGTTTGGCTTGCACGGCTGCTTTGCTTGGCCTGCCCTGGTCGGCCACGGCCTTTGACGCAAACAAATTCGAAGATTTCAAAACCACCAATGTGTGCAAGTACTGCGACCTGACCGACGCTCCGATGAGCGGGCGGGACATGCGCGGCGCCGACTTCCAAAACGCCAATTTGTCCGGTGCCGTGATGAGCAAGTCCAACATGGGCGAGCGCCCCATGGAAAAGCGTACTTTGGTCACCAACTTTGAAGACGCCAATTTGCGCCGCGCCGATTTCAGCGGGGCCAACCTGCACCTGGCCAACTTCACCAACGCCTATTTGCGCGACGCCAACCTGACAGGTGCGGACTTGAGCGACGCTGTGCTGTCAAAGGCCAACCTGAAGGGAGCGGTGCTCAATGGCGCCAACCTCAAAGGGGCCAAGTTGGACGACGCCAAACTAGATGAGGCCAAGTTTTGCAAAACCACCATGCCCGATGGCGCGGTGAACGACTCCGGTTGTTGAGTCACTTCAAATCACTGTTTGCAGGCCTTTGCGCTCGATCAAGGACAAGAGTTTGAGACTGGGCCCACTCGGTTGCTTGTCGCCAATCTCCCATTTTTGAACTGTTGACAAACTGGTGTTGAGCACAGCAGCCAATACAGCTTGACTGATGCTGGACTTTTCACGCAATGCTTTGATTTGTGAAGGCGTCATGCAGGTCACATTCAGATTTGAAAATTCTTTGAATTGACGCATGTTTTTTTTGCTGACCTTGAGCGCACGGTCCAAGCCAGACATGCTGGCTTGCATTTCTTGAATGATTCGACTAGGTGCTTTCGGGTTTGATTTCACAGAGCTCTCCAGCTTCAATAGCCATAGACAATTCGGCCAGTTGTGCATCGACCAAGCCCGATTGAATTTCCTGGATGGCTTTGATCAATGACTGATCGCCCATACCTGTTTTTCGTTGCCATTTTGAAAATGTTTTGGTGGTGAATATGCGTGCAGCGGTCATTAAATATACCACCAGGTGATGATGTTGAGGGTTCATTTCTCAACGCAATCATCACCAAATACCCCGCAAAAGTGCTTATCTGCGCATTACAAAATCATCGATAAGAACTCCATTCATGGGAATGCAGGGCGCTTTTCATGCGGCGCCTCTGCCATGAAGGGCTATGGCGTCAAGCCCTTATGAATCGTCTTCGCCCGGCATCTGCGCTGGGCGCAGTTGCACGGAAGGGGTCCGTTTCTTTCTGAAACGGATGTTGAGCATCTCAACGCCAAAGGCAAAGGCCATGCCGAAGTAGATGTAGCCCTTGGGCACATGGTGGCCAAAGCCTTCGGCCACCAGCACCACACCCACCACCACCAAAAAGCTCAGGGCCAGCATTTTGATGGAGGGGTGCGCATCGACAAACTCGCCAATGGCTTTGGCGAACAACATCATCAAGGCCAAGGAAATGACCACAGCCGCGATCATGATGCGCACATCGTCCACCATACCCACCGCGGTGATGATCGAGTCAAGGGAGAACACCAAATCGATCAGCATGATTTGCACGATGATGGCCATGAAGCTGACTTTGGCTTTGATATCAGCGGGCGCCTCGTCGCCTTCCAAGGAGTGGTGAATCTCGCCCGTGCTTTTCCAGATGAGGAACAAGCCTCCAATCAGCAGGATCAAGTCTCTGCCTGAAAACGCTTGATCAAAAACGCTGAACAAAGGTTCAACCAAGCCAATGATGATGGACAACAGCAAAAGCAAACCGATGCGCATGAACATGGCCATGAACAAGCCGATGCGGCGAGCCATTTCTTGCTTGGCTTTGGGCAGCTTGCTGACCAAAATTGAGATGAAGATGATGTTGTCAATGCCCAGCACCAACTCGAGAATGGTGAGGGTGGCCAAGGCGACCCACATATGAGGCTGTGTCAATAGTTCCATGGTGCTTCCAACAATCTATAAATGCAATGAACGAATACGCCGCAACCGAGAATGTAACCAAATATGGCGGATGGCTTGGTAGAGCAGCCAAATGACCCAGCCTGCAAACACCACATCGCTTAAATAATGGCCGCCTTGGGCGATGCGCATCCAGCCCAGGCCGCTGCCCGCGAAGACACCCAGCATGATCCACTGCTGGCGCTTGCGCCTCGGCGCCCACATACCCCAAACCATGAGGGCAAAGCCGCCTGCTGCATGCCCGCTGACGAAAGAGCAATTCAAATCACAGCCTTGTGCAAATTCGAACAGGGGTTTGCCGATTGAGGGACCACCAAAAGCTTGTGTTTGTTCGGGGCGGGCGCGACCCACATGGTCTTTCAAGGCCCAGTCCACCACCACACCGATGCCCAGCACCATCATCAAGGCCCAGCTCATGCTTCGCCTGCGCCAACGCGCATTAACCCAATCAGGTTTGCGCCAAACCGCCACCAAGACGAGCAAACTGGCGACAAACAAAATTTGATTGAGCAAAGGCGCCAGTTGATAGACCAGTGTCAGCCACTCGATGCGTTTGGCAGGAAACCCTGGCAAGGTGGGGTCGAAATAATGCTGACTGACTTGGTTGTCCAACTCAGGGCGCAGCGCAAAAAGCGCCATGCTGAGCAGCAAAGACATGACGACCCAGACCCAAGTTGGCTGGCGCGGTGTCATGAGGCTTCGCGACGCAAACAAATCCAGCGGTTCATGGCACCGGCGATGCCCACAGTGGCTATCAAATCAAAAGCCAATCGTGCGGCCTCGGTGTCGGTTTTGGCCTTGAACAAGTACAGGACTAAACCCAATTCGACCAGCAGCAAGACCAATTGAAAGGGCTTTGTTTGCAACCGAGGCGACCAGGGTGATCGCTGCTCCCAAGTCACGGCCAGCAAGGCCACCATGATGCCCAGACCACTGCCAACCAAAATATCGGCAGGCCAATGGGCACCCACCACCACCCGTGACAACGCGATCAACACACCCAAGACCACCAGCGCCATCCACAACGGCCGCCGATGCTTGAAATGGCGCGTCATGTACATGGCCAATGCAATGGTGGCTGCAATCGTCATGGCGTGGCCAGAGGGCATGGCGTTGGACCCTGCGGCGGGTGTGCCAATGGGTTTGAGCAAACTGGGCTCCAATGCGCCCAAGGGGCGTGGCACACCAGCCCAGTTTTTCAGCAAAGGTGACAGCAGTGAGCCAAGCAAGAAACTCTTCAACACCACCGCACTTGTCAGAGGCGCAAATTGCGCTGCCACGATCAACAGCAAAAAGGCCGCCCCCCCTTCACCAAATTGGGTGAGGAAAGACCACAGGGCAGCAGGCCCTGTTTCGCTGGCGTGGACCAGCAACAACCAAGCTTGGTTCCAGGGAGAATTGAAAACAACCAAGCCCACCAGCACCAGCAACAAAGAAAGCATCCAAGCAGCTTTAGGGGTGCGCTGACTGGGCGCGGTGTCGGGTAGAAGATTCATGCCTTGGATTCTAAGCAGGCTTGCACGGCGTCCCTTGGGGCATGGCGTGAGGAGAAGCGATTCGTTATAGTCCCACCCCCCCCCTGTCAGGAGATGCGGCATGTTGAATACCAAAAAGAAAATCATCGACCACTTGGATAACGAGGTTTACTGCCGCCTGGGCGTGTCTCCCATCCATGGCATTGGCGTGTTTGCCTTGCGTGACATTCCCAAGGGCGTGAATCCGTTGAAGAGCTATGTTCGCTTCAAGGAAATCGATGTCGCCAAGCAAGACATCAAGCACCTGCCCAAAGGGGTGCGCGAGCAAATCGACACCTTTTGCTATTACGACCGGAAAAAGGTCAGCATTCCGCGCTTGGGTCTGAACACATTTGACATGGCGATCTACCTCAACCATTCCAAGAAACCCAATTTGCGCTTCAAAAAAGCAGGCGTTTTGATCGCTTTGCGTGATGTCAAAAAAGGCGAAGAAATGTTCATCGACTACGACATCAGTTTCGGCGAGAAGCACAAGTTCTAAAACAAACAAGCCGCTGATCAAGCGGCTTGTTTGATTGGGGCAGGGCTTGTGACTGCTTAGCCAGCCATCGCCAGTTCATCCTGCAGATGCTGCTGGTGTTGCTCTGGGTGGCGATAGATCTGGTTCAACTCGTGCGGTTTGAAGTCCACGATCAGCGGTGAAGTGGGGTCGGTGGCCAAGGGATGGTCAGCATCGATCAGGGCCATGGCGTAGATGGGCTCGTAGTCGGTGACAAACAAAGCTTTGTAGCCATAGTCGTCCACGGGGCCCAAGTTGTAATAGCGCAAGCCGTTTTTGGCGGCCCAGCGGCAAGCTTGCAAACAAGCGTAAATGCCAGGTGATTTGTTCTTGAAATCACGGTTCCATTGGCAGAAGCTGCCGTATAGCTGGTTGTACTGAGGCAAGATGATGGAGACATCGGTGAAGACCAGTTCGCCTTCATTCGAGTGCACTTGCAAGATAAGCACATCGAGGTGGCGTACGTAGTCGACAAAGCCTTCCACCTCGCGATCATCGATGTAGTAGTTGGCAAAGTGCTCGCCACCCATCTCGAACATGTCTTCCACCGTCAGGTCTTTGCCAGCCACCACTTTCTCGGTGTAGGTGAAGTGCTTGTATTGCTTGTCGAGTTCGCGGAATTTGCGTTCGCGTCGCGCTTCTTGCCAAAAGCTGTCGGCAAAGCAATCCACCAAACCATATTTGTCGTTGATGGGCACGCCGTAGGGGCTGTCGGGGGGCAGGGCATAGACCACGAAGGGCCGGGGTGCAAAGTTCAGCATCTCGTCCGAGACGTTGATGTAGGGGCACAGGGCGTCCCAGCGGGTGGTGTAGTAAAGAATGTCGTTGTGCTCGCTCTCTACCAAGAGGTTGTCTTCGGTCCAACTTTGGTATCCCACTTCGTGCACCACCGGGCCGGGTGGCGCGGTGAAGGAATTCGAAGGTTTGAATTGATAGAGCGTGCCATTCATGTTGTTGCCTTTTTATGCAAGCTTTTTTTGCTTGTTTTTTTATTATTGGAATTGGCAGTGCTGTGTATTTTCTTCAGGTCGAAGTACATCTTGTCTACTGCGTGGTTGTTTTTCAAAAACGCTGGATCTTTTTTTTCCAGCTGCAATATAACTTGTTGTGCGCTGTGCAAATGCAAACTGGCGTCGCTGCCTGCATCTTGCAAACTGTCGATGTAAGGGTCCATCAAAGGACAGTCGGCATCAAAATAAAAACTTTTGTTTTTTGGGTTGTAGCTCAGTGGGTAGAGTTTGCATCCAAAGGGTTTGTCCTCGCCCATCGTGCAACCTTGTGGACCCAAGTGTGTGCATTGTTGTTCTATGCATACGCTGCCCAAGCGCTGCTGCTCCACAGCGGTCAAGGTGATTTCAAGAGGTGGGTACCCTTCCTCGATGTGGCAGCATCGTTGGCATTGGGCACAGTGGTCAAACAACACGCGTGGGCTCCTGTGAAACAAAGCCTGGGTGCTGCTTGCTGTTCAATAAAACTGTAGTGTTGGACATCAAGCTCAGCAATGGTTTAAATAATTATGAACGTATTTGACATATTGCGTCAAGAAATCATTTTTTATTTTGAACCACGGCCACGTTCACCAAGTCACCTTGCATCACACCATCGGGTGGATTTTCAATCACGCGATCGGTGCTCTCAAGACCCGATAAAAGTTCGAGTCGAACACCATGGTCTTTGGCCACCACCACCGACTTGATGACAACCTTGTTATCTGCATTCACGGTGGCCACTTGCAGACCTGTTTTGCTGAAGATCAAAGCACTTGGTGGGATATTGAGATGCTTGGTTTGCGCAGGCATGTCAAAGCTGACCTGCGCATAACCGCCGGGCAACAACCTGCCCTGCTTGTTGTCGGCGGCGAGTTGCACCAACATGCTGCCCGAACCGGCTTGAATGGCCTGGGCCATCGACTGCACTTTGGCCGTGAACACTTGGCCAGGCATTTCTGGCACCGTGAAGCTCGCCTGACTGCCTGTTTGGATGGCGGTCACTTGGTTTTGTGGCACCTGAACGTACAAACGCAGTCGACGTACATCGGACACCACAAACAACTCGGTGCCGGGTGCGCCACCCACATTCACCAAAGCACCGATATCGGTGTTGCGTGCCGTCACCACGCCATCAAAGGGTGCGGTGATGCGGCTGAAATTTTTCATGGCTTGCAAACGGTTCACATTGGCTTGCGAAGCGTTCACCATGGCTTGTTTGGCCCGCAAGTCGCCCATTTTTTCTTCCACCGCTTGGGCCGAAACAAAGTTGGTGGCTTGCAATGACTGCCAACGCTTGGCGGTGTTTTCGGACAATGCCGCATTGGCTTGGGTGATGGCCAACTCGGCTTTGGCTTGCAGGATTTGCTGGTCTACATCGGGGGTGTCGATCTCGGCCAACAACTGACCCGCTTTCACGGAGGTGCCAATGTCCGCTTTCCAGGTTTTCAAGTAGCCGCTGATGCGAGCGTACAAAGGCGCTTTTGAATAGGCTTCGATGCGTCCGGGCAAGTCCATGCTGGGCGAGGCGGGCGACACGGCTGGGGTGATGATGTTGACAGTGCGCACGGATTGCTTGTCGGCCACCGCCTTGAGTTGCTGGTTGTCGGCGCTGCGGTCGAGCAAACCCTGAGCCAAAACGTAGGCGGCCACCAAGCCCAGGATGAGCAACACCGTCCATAGTTTGCTGCGCGAAAAAACGGGGGGACGGGGATCAAGCATGAAGGACTCCGGGATTCAAAGAAGGGGTAGCCTTGCGACGGCCGTGCACCATGCTGAACAACAAGGGCACCAAGACCAAAGTAGCCACAGTGGCAAACAACAGGCCGCCAATGACCGCGCGGCCCAAGGGCGCGTTTTGTTCGCCGCCTTCACCCAGGCCCAAGGCCATGGGCACCATGCCCATCATCATCGCCAAAGCGGTCATGAGCACGGGGCGAAAACGCACAAAGCCTGCGTCCAGCGCTGCAGCCACTGCATCGCCGAGCTGGTCCAAGCGTTCACGCGCAAAGCTGATCACCAACACACTGTTGGCGGTGGCCACGCCCATGCACATGATGGCCCCGGTGAGTGCCGGTACCGAGAGCGTGGTGCGGGTGGCAAACAAGATCCACACAATACCGGCCAAGGCCGCGGGCAAGGCGCTGATGATCACCAGTGGGTCACGCCAGGATTGGAAATTGACGACGATCACAAAGTAAATCAAGACCACCGCGCCCAACAAACCCCACAGCAATCCCGAGAAGGCTTTTTCCATGGTGCGCACCTGGCCCAGCATGACCACTTTGCTGCCCTTGGGTTGCTGCGCTTGCGTTTCATGGATGACGCGCTGAATGGCTTTGGAGACGGTGCCCAAATCCAGGCCTTGGGTGGCGGCATGAATTTGCACCATGGGCTGGATGTCGTACTGACTGACCAAGGCGCTTTTCGCCGTGCGGTTGAAACTCGCCACACTGCCCAAGACTTGCTGAGAATTGGCGTTGGCCGGACTGATTGGGACGTTGGCCAAATCATTCAAAGAATCAATGTTGTATTGCGGGGTTTGTATCACCACGGGGTAAGACACACCATTGGCAGGATTGAGCCAAAAAGTGGGTGCGACCTGGCTGCTGCCCGCCAAATTCACCACCATGTTGTTGGTGACATCTCGCGCGGTGATGCCCATGTTTTGTGCTTGCGTGCGGTCTAGATTCACCTCAAACACGGGGCTTCTGGCCGATTGTTGAATGCGAGCGTCGGCCACGCCCGGGATGCGGCGGATTTCTTTCAACAACAGATTGGCGTAGTCAAAGTTGGCGGCCAAGTCGTTGCCGCGAATTTGAATGTCAATCGGTGCTGGCGCACCAAAGTTCAAGATCTGGCTGACGATGTCGGCAGGCGGAAAAGAGAACACCGTGTCAGGGAAGGCCACGGGCAGTTGCTCGCGCAGCGCTTTGACGTAGTCCGCCGTGGGCGCGTGGTTGGGGCTCAGTGCGATTTGAATGTCGCCATCTTGCGAACCCACCACACCGGTGTTGTTGTAGATCAGATTGATATAGCTGGGCGGCAAACCGATGTTGTCCACCATGGTGGTGATGTCGTGGGCCGGAATCACTTGCCGAATGTGCGCTTGAATGTTGGCAAAGCGGGCGGCGGTTTCTTCCACCCGGGTGCCCACCGGCACCCGCGCATGGATCAAGATTTGACCGCCGTCCACATCGGGAAAGAAGTTGCTGCCCAAAAAAGGCAGCAAGCCAAACGAGCCCAGCACCACGGCTGCAAAGCCCACAGACACTTTGCCACGGTGCTGCAGTGCCGCTTGCAACACGTTTTTATAGCCAGCGCGAACGGCTTCAAAACGGGCTTCAAAGCCGCGCTGAAACGCCATGATCGGGTTGCGGGTGCGGGGCTGTGTGCTGTTCAAGCCATGCATGTCGGTGTGGGGTGCATGTGGCTTCAACAAAAACAGCGCCATGGTCGGCACCAAGGTGCGTGACAAAAAGAAGGACCAGACCATGGCCAACATCACCGCGATGGCCATGGGCACAAACAAAAAGCGCGACACGCCCTCGAGGAAAAACATGGGCACAAACACAATGCAAATACACAGCAAGGACACAAAAGCGGGGGTGACGATTTGCGCCGCGCCATCCATGATGGCTTGCTCCACGCCTTTGCCTTGCTCTAAGTGCCAGTTGATGTTTTCGATGGTGACCGTGGCGTCATCGACCAAGATGCCCACGGCCAGCGCCAAGCCGCCCAAGGTCATGATGTTCAAGGTCTCACCCAAGGCATACAGGCCCACGATGGCGCCCATGATGGACAGTGGAATCGACACGGCAATGATCAGCGTCGAGCGCCAACTGCCCAGGAACAGAAAAATCATCAAGCTGGTGAGCGCCGCCGCGATCACACCTTCCAAGGCCACGCCTTTGATGGCTGCACGCACAAACACCGATTGGTCGTTGATCGGCTGAATCGTCAAATTGGGCGGCAAGGACGCTTTGATGTCTTGCAATTTTTCGCGCACACCATCGACGATGGCCAAGGTCGAGGTGCTGCCGTTTTTCAACACCGACATCAACACCGAACGGTTGCCGTCCACATGCACCACATTGGTTTGCGGGGCATTGCCATCGTGCACATGGGCCACATCGCGGATGTAGACCATGGCCCCATTCACCGACTTGATCGGCAGGTTGTCCAAGTCTTTCAAATCGGTGGCGGCGTTGTTCAGGCTGATGGTGTATTCGTAGCTGCCCATTTTTTGGGTGCCCACCGGGATGATGATGTTTTGCGCGGCCAAGGCATTGGTCACGTCTTGCGTGGACAAGCCTCGCGCTTGCAAGGCACTCGGGTTCAAATCCAGTTGCACCAAACGCGATTTGCCACCATAGGGAAACGGCACGGCCGCACCCGGCACGGTCACCAAGGGGCTGCGCACTTGTGTGAGCGCCAGGTCGGCCAGATTTTGCTCGGTCAGGCCCTTGCCCGCCAAGGCCAGTTGCAATATCGGGACGGTGGAAGCGTTGTAGTTGATGATGATGGGCGGCTGGGTGCCCGGCGGCATTTGGCGCACCATGAACTGCGATACCGAGGTGACCTGCGCATTGGCCACCGCGATGTTCACGCCGGGCTGGAAAAAGATTTTGACAATGCCCACGCCGTTGTACGAGTTGGCCTCGATGTGTTCGATGTCGTTCACCGTGGTGGTGAGGACGCGTTGAAACGAGGTGGTGATGCGACCAGCCATTTGATCGGGCGGCAAGCCGGTGTAAGACCAGGCCACAGCAATCACCGGAATGCGAATTTCAGGAAAGATGTCGGTGGGGGTTTTGAAAGCCGCCAGCGGCCCCAAGATGAGTAGCAACAAGGCCATGACCACAAAGGTGTAGGGTCGTTTCAGGGCCACGCCCACCACGTTAGTCAACATCAGACGCCTTTGTACTTTTATTCACACGACAACAAAAACAAACACGCTTTCATCCAAAGCGTGCAGGGCATTATCGGTATTTTCAAACGGCCTGCGCGGTTCTGTTTTTCAGCACTTGGGCATCGGCACTCGGGGTCACGTCACCGGCCACCATCAAGTGCAAATCCAAGTGCCGCTCCGAGGCAGGCAACAAAAGGGCATACAGGCTTTTGAACAGCGCACGTGCTTTCGAGCCCAACCAACGCGCGGGCAACAAACTCGGTGGCAGCATCGGGTCGCGCAACAGCAAACGTCGAAAGTCATGCACCAACAAGACCCGCAACCAAAACGCTTGTTCATCGGTGCAGGCCTTGGTCTTGTGTTTTTTGCACCAGCGCTCAATGCCTTCGTAGGTGCCAACGAAGTGGCCGTAGTTGCGGTCGAGCTCGTTCAAATACCAAGCGGTTTTCACCACCTTGGCGGGTGCGTCCAACACACTGCCGGTGGGCGGCTTGCCAACCAGGGTGATCAAGCGGCCTTCCCACGCACCCAAACCGCCGATGCGCAAGTTGGTCATGACGCTGCTCAAGTCAGCGCTGGGGTGGATGAAGCATTGGTGGTTGATTTGCCCAAAGCCTTGCCAATAAAGGGCACGACGTAAAGGCTCCAGCGCCGTGGGGCTGTGGTTGCCCGTGACGATGATGCTGCGCCACTGCTTGTCCCAAGCTGCTGGTTGCGCGGCGTAAATGTGGCGCGAGGCTTCTTCCACCCGGCTGCGCCCGGTGCGGCTGAGCGCGTAGTTGCTGCGGTTGCCCACCGCTTTGGCTTGCAGCCAATCTTCTTGCACCAGCCGAAAGCAAGCCGTGCGGATCAGCCGCTCGTTCACTTGCAGCGGTGCCAACAGCTGGATCAGGCTGCCCATGGCCGCCACGCCGCCGCGCGGGTACAGGGCGTCGCCAAACACTGACACGATGAGCGGACCGGCTTGCTGGCGCGGCTGATCTTGCCAGCTGCGCAGGCGTTTGGGGATGGGGTTGGAAAGGCCTGGTTTTGAGGGGTTGGTCATATGGGTATTGGGTTTCAAACGTTTTTATGATACAGAAAAACAGATTTTCGCTGAAATTATGTATCACCGTGCTAATCTGCGCCTTCTTCTAGTGGAGCCCAGCCGCCATGTACACCCAGTCTTTCAACGTGCCCGATGGGGCCGCAACCGCCAAACCCGTGGCCGCGGTGCCCACTGCCGCTCAGCAGCAAGTGCTGGACGCCGCCCAAATCAAGTTTGACGCCGTCATTGATGCCGACGGCAAGATCGAGCCCAAAGATTGGATGCCCGACGCTTACCGCAAAACTTTGGTGCGCCAAATCAGCCAGCACGCCCACAGTGAAATTGTCGGCATGCTGCCCGAGGGCAACTGGATCAGCCGCGCCCCGAGCCTCAAGCGCAAAGCGATTCTGATTGCCAAGGTGCAAGACGAGGGCGGCCATGGCCTGTACCTGTACAGCGCCGCCGAAACCCTGGGCACCAGCCGCGACCAAATGCTGGACGCGCTGCACACCGGCCGCGCCAAGTACAGCTCGATCTTCAACTACCCCACGCTCACCTGGGCCGATGTCGGTGTCATCGGTTGGCTGGTCGACGGCGCGGCCATCATGAACCAGATTCCGCTGTGCCGCTGCTCGTATGGCCCCTACGCCCGTGCCATGGTGCGGGTTTGCAAGGAAGAAAGTTTTCACCAACGCCAAGGCTTTGAAGCCTTGCTGGCCATGATGCAAGGCACCGCCGCGCAACAAGCCATGGTGCAAGACGCGGTGAACCGCTGGTGGTGGAAATGCCTGGCCATGTTTGGCCCGCCCGACAGCGACAGCCCCAACAGCGTGCAAGGCATGCGCTGGGGCATCAAGCGCATCTCTAATGACGACCTGCGGCAAAAATTTGTGGACGCCACCGTGCCGCAAGCCCAGGTCTTGGGCGTGAGCTTGCCCGACCCCGACCTGAAATGGAACGAAGAACGTGGCCACCACGACTACGGCCAGATTGATTGGGACGAGTTTTGGGCCACGGTGAACGGCAACGGCCCGTGCAACAAAGAACGCTTGGCCACGCGGGTGAAAGCCCACGAAGACGGCCAATGGGTGCGCGAAGCCGCTTTGGCCCACGCGCAGAAAAAAGCCGCTCGCCAAGCTGCACAACAGGAGGCCGCATGAGCGATCAAGCACCCGCCATGAAAGAGTGGCCGCTGTGGGAAGTGTTTGTGCGCAGCAAACAAGGCCTGGAGCACAAACATTGCGGCAGCTTGCACGCAGCCGACGCACAGCAAGCCTTGCACATGGCGCGGGACGTTTATACGCGCCGCCAAGAAGGCGTGAGCATTTGGGTGTTGCCGTCAGCCGCCATCACGGCCAGCGACCCCGAAGACAAAGACACCTTGTTCGAGCCTGCGCGTGACAAGGTGTACCGCCATCCCACCTTCTTTGTGATTCCGGACGAAGTGGGGCACATGTGAGCGCGGTGGTTTCAACAGATGCAGCCGCCTTGGTGCTGCACCTGGCCGACAACGCGCTGATCTTGGCGCAACGCAATGCCGAGTGGTGTGGGCACGGGCCCATTCTGGAAGAAGACTTGGCGCTGGCCAACAACGCCTTGGATTTGATGGGCCAAGCGCGTTTGCTCTACCAACATGTGGCGGCGCTGCGTCAAGACGGCAGCGATGAAGACCGCTTGGCGTATTTTCGCGATGCGTACGAATTCAAAAACCACACGCTGTTGGAGTTGCCGCATTCCACCGCACTGGCACCCACGGCCAGTGGCGACCGTGACTACGCCGTCACCATCGTGCGCAATTTTTTGTACAGCAGCTTCATGGTGTTGGTGTGGGACGCTTTGCAACACGCCAACGACCCGCAGCTGGCAGCGATTGCCAGCAAGTCGCGCAAAGAGGCGCTCTACCATGTGCAACATGCACAAGATTGGCTGATTCGTTTTGGCGATGGCACCCTAGAGTCGCACCAGAAAGCGCAAGCTGCCTTGAACCATTTGATGCCCTACACCCAAGCGTTTTGGTTGTTGGGCGAGGCTGAAGCAGCGGCTTTGCAACATCTTGGCGTGGCGCACTTCAGCAGCTTGCAAAACGCCTGGCAAACCCAAGTGACCAGTGTCGTGGCAGAGGCCACACTTGCTATGCCAGCCGATGGCGGCTTTGTGCCGCAAGGCCATGCGGGTGTGCATTCCGAGCACTTGGGATTTTTGTTGGCCGAAATGCAAAGCCTGGCCCGTGCCCATCCGGATGGCGTGTGGTGAGTCTGTTGCCAGCCGTGAACCCGCACGGGCCACTCGATTTGCCGGATGCCGACCATCCGCACCATGCGCTGTGGCTGTTGCTGGAAAACGTGTGCGACCCTGAAATCCCGGTGGTGTCTTTGCGCGAGATGGGTGTGCTGCGCGACATCCGCGAGAGCGCCCAAGGTTTGCAAGTCATCATCACGCCCACCTACAGCGGATGCCCGGCCATGACGCAAATGCACGACGATGTGCAAGCCGCCTTGGCCGCAGCGGGTGTGCAAGCGCAGGTCTTGACACAACTCGCACCAGCGTGGTCCACCGATTGGTTGACCGATGAGGCAAGAGAAAAACTCAGGCGTTATGGCATTGCGCCGCCGAATGGCAATGCATCGCTGCATGGAAGTGCATCGCTGCACGGCCATGCATCTCAAACTGCTGAGGGTGCTGGCAGGGGCGGTGTTGTTTCCAACGTGGTGCTTTTCAGCCGCAGCACCTCACGCACAGACGATGTGGCCTGCCCGCAATGCAACTCCAGCAACACCACCGAGGTGTCGCGCTTTGGCTCGACCGCCTGCAAAGCCATGTACCGCTGTTTGGACTGCATGGAACCCTTCGACTATTTCAAACCGTATTGACATGAACACTTCCACCCGTTTCCATGCCTTGACCGTGGCCGCCGTGCGCCCCGAAGCAGGCGAGGCCGTGGTCATTCGATTCGCGGTGCCTGAGGCATTGCGCGATGCATTTGCTTTTCAGCCCGGGCAGTTCATCACGCTGCGTGCCGATGTGAATGGCGCGGATGTGCGCCGCAGTTATTCCATTTGCAGCACGCCGCAGTGGCTGGCGCAATCCGGCTTCGTGGAAGTGGGTGTGCGTGTGGTGCCCGATGGTGTGTTTTCCAACTGGTTGGCCACGCATGTGAAGGCAGGCAGCAGCTTGCAAGTGATGCCGCCCGATGGGCGCTTCGTGTCCAAGCAGCCCAAAGCGATTCACCGTGTGGGGTTTGCGGCGGGCTCGGGCATCACCCCCATTCTGTCCATCATGCTGCACAGCCTGCAAACCCAAGCGCACAGCAAATTTTCATTGGTGTATGGCAACAAAAACATGGCCTCGGTCATGTTCAACGAAACCTTGCAAGACTTGAAAGACCGCTACCCGGATCGCGTCACCTTGGTGCATGTGTTGTCGCGTCAATCGCAAGAAGCCGATTTGCTGGAGGGGCGGATTGACACCGCCAAAGTGCAGCGCTTGCTGTCAAGTTTGTTGCCGGCGAAAAGCATGGACGAGGTTTTTGTGTGCGGCCCCGAAGGCATGATTGAAACCACCTGCCAAGCTTTGATGGACGCTGGTGTGCCTGCCAACCGTGTGCATGCCGAACGCTTTGCGTCTGCCTCAACACCCGCCTCACCTCGCCAAGCCAACATCGCCAGCAAGCACACAGAGCCAGCCGTGGCGCTCACCCTGGTGCTTGATGGCAAAACGCATCACTTGCGCATGAATGCGGATGAACGCATCTTGGATGTTGCCTTGACGGCGGGCCTGGACTTGCCGCATTCCTGCAAGGGCGGTGTGTGTTGCACCTGCCGCGCCAAAGTCACGCAAGGCAGCGTGGCCATGGAGAAAAATTTCACACTGGAAGCATGGGAAACCGCGCAAGGCTTTGTGCTGTCGTGCCAGTCCAAGCCCACCAGCGCCGCCGTGACCCTGAGTTTTGATGAACGTTAAACAAAGACACCTATGACACACACCCTTCAAAGTTACATCGCTGGCCAATGGCTGGGCCAGCAATCTGCACAAACTTTGCGCAGCGCCATCAACGGTCAAACCGTGGCCACCACCCATGCCGAAGCCATTGATTTTGAGAGCGCGGTGCACCATGCACGCAGCGTGGGTTTGAACAACCTTATGGCCATGGATTTTCAAGAACGTGCCCAACGCTTGAAAGCCTTGGCCAAGTACTTGATGGACCACAAAGAAACTTTGTATGCCATCTCAGCGCATACCGGGGCCACGAAAGCCGACAGTTGGATTGACATCGATGGCGGTGCTGGCACTTTGTATGCGTATGCAGGCATGGGCAGCAACGAACTGCCTTCGGGCAATGTGATCCATGAAGGCCCTGCGTTTTCATTGGGCAAAAAAGGCGGCTTTGCGGGTACACACATCTTGGTGCCGCGCGGTGGAGTGGCAGTGCACATCAACGCCTTCAACTTCCCCGTGTGGGGCTTGTTGGAAAAATTCGCACCCAGCTTTTTGGCAGGCATGCCTTGCATTGGCAAGCCCGCCACCGCCACCAGTTACCTCACCGAAGCCGCAGTGCGTTTGATGTTGGATTCGGGCTTGTTGCCTGAGGGCAGTTTGCAATTGGTGATTGGCGGCACCGGCGATTTGCTCGACAGACTCGACGTGTCCGATGTCGTCACCTTCACGGGCTCGGCAGACACGGCTGCCAAGTTGCGGGTGCATCCCAACTTGGTGAAGAACAGCATTCCATTCAATGCCGAAGCCGATTCGCTCAACTGCGCCATCCTCGGCCCCGATGTCAGCCCGGATGACGAAGAGTTCGATCTTTTTGTGAAAGAAGTGGCGAAAGAAATCACCACCAAAGCAGGCCAAAAATGCACCGCCATCCGCCGCGCCATCGTGCCTGCCAAACACCTGGATGCCGTTGCTGAAAAGCTCATTGCGCGATTGTCGAAAACCGTGGTCGGTGACCCGTCTGTGGAAGGTGTGCGCATGGGCGCATTGGCCTCCCATGCACAACGCGATGACGTGGCTGACAAAGTGGCCTTGCTGAAACAACACGCCAAATTGTTGTTGGGTGGCAGCGCCGATGTGAAACTGGTGGGCGAGGGCGTGGACCAAGGGGCCTTCTTCGCACCCACCGTGTTGGTCTGTGACAAACCCCTCAGCACCTCGTCCGTACATGATGTGGAAGCCTTTGGCCCGGTCAGCACCTTGATGCCTTACGCGGATGTGGAAGAAGCCTTGGCGATTGCCAAGTTGGGCAAAGGCAGTTTGGTGGGCAGCTTGATCACGCGCGACCCCGCCGTGGCTGTGAAAGTGGTGCATGCGGCGGCGGCGTGGCATGGCCGCATGTTGATCTTGGACCGCGAAGCCGCGGTGGAATCCACAGGCCACGGCTCGCCCTTGCCGCAACTCAAACACGGCGGCCCTGGCCGCGCAGGCGGTGGCGAAGAGTTGGGTGGTTTGCGGGCGGTCACGCACTACATGCAGCGCACGGCGTTGCAAGGCTCACCCAGCATGTTGGCCGCCATCACCGGCGAATTCATGCGTGGTGCCAAAGTGAACGACACCCACTTGCACCCGTTCAGAAGTTATTTTGAAGAACTGCAAATTGGCGACTCCTTGTTGACCCACAGACGCACCGTGACCGAAGCGGATGTGGTGAACTTCGGCGGCATTTCGGGTGACTATTTCTACATGCACTTTGATGAAGAAGCCGCCAAAAACTCCGCCTTTGGCAAACGCATCGCGCATGGTTATTTCGTGTTGTCTGCGGCGGCGGGTTTGTTCGTGTCACCCGCCGTGGGCCCGGTCTTGGCCAACTACGGTTTGGACACCTTGCGCTTTGTGAAGCCGGTGGGCATTGGCGACACCATCCAAGCGCGGCTCACTGCGAAACGCAAAATCGACCGCCGCAAACGCGACGCCAACGGCGTGGGCCAAGGCGTGGTGGCTTGGGACGTGGAAGTCACCAACCAATTGGGTGAGGTGGTGGCCAGCTATGACATCTTGACCTTGGTGGCCAAAAAGACCTGAAGCGAGGCCCATGCTTTGGCGCTGGGTCAGACCAGCCTAAAGCCTTGGTACCGTGGGCAGGTAAGCCATTCGTACAACAAATCCCCCTTGTTCGCACGCTGGGAGCCATAAGCCTTTAAAGTGTTGCGGATGAAAAACCTCGCTGCTTTTTTACTCTGCTGTGTCCAAGGGCTGGCTTTTGCGCAAGACATGCCGCCACTCAAGAGCTGGGTTGACCAACACCCACAGTGGCGCGACAACAAAACCGAATTGGCCTACCTGTCGAACCGGTGTGCCAGTGCTTTTGATTTGGTTGGCAACCATTTCGCTGTTCATGCTGCACTGGATGAACAGCTTCGCAGTGCCAATATCTTTCTCAACCACAGCGATACCTATGTTCGGATTGGTTATTTTTTAACCATCAAACAAGGTTCTTCTGAAACCCAAGCGCTGGAGAACTACAACTTCATCAACAGCACCTATGCCAAGTGGATGAAAGACAACTTGGCGAACACGGGCGATGTCATGCAAGCGCCGTTGAGTGATGATGTGGAGTTGTGTTTGTTGCATTACCGCGCGGTTCAGATCATGGCTCGCGAGTTGGAGCTGGAATTCGCCACCAACAAACCTGCCACACCCGACATGATTCAAAACGTTGATAAAAAGTTGGACATGGCGGTTTTGCAAATCATTTGGACCTTCATCAAAACAGAGACTGCTGGGCCTTCAGACTTTCCGATGCCGCAAGTGGTGGTGGACGCCAGCTTGCCGCTGAACGCCCGTATGGTGTTTCAATACCCTTCGAATGACCAGCCCAACAACACATTGCAAATAGGCGTGTCACCGCGCACCTTGAGCGCTTGGAGTCGTGGCATGGTGAGTTGGGCCGCTGGGCACGAGCTGACCCACTATGCTTTTTTGATGCGCGACAACGGCTGGGTTCGGCAAGACAAATACCAAAGCAACACCAAGCACCACTGCAACCCCGATTTCATTCGCCTGACCACCTCCATTGCAGATTTGATTTCAGATGAACTCACCAATGGCAAAGACCGCTTGCGCATGTACTCCGAGGTGTTTCGCAGTTGCTCTCGGCACCCCGAGCAATAAGCGGTTTTAGAAAAAGTTTTTGCCAACGCCCAAGAGCGTGGCCACGCCCAGCACTGCAAATATCGCCGCTGCGATGGTGTGCACCAAACGCATGGGGATTTTGTCAGCCAGTTTGTTACCCACAAACACGGCGGGCACATCGGCAATCAGCATGCCCAAGGTGGTGCCCACCACCACCATCAGCGGCATGGCATAGTGCGCCGCCAAGGCGACGGTGGCGATTTGGGTTTTGTCACCCATCTCCGCCAAAAAGAAGGTGACGAAGGTGGCACCAAACACGCCCAGCTTGTGCGCCACTTCGGTTTCTTCTTCTTCAATTTTGTCGGGTATCAAGGTCCACACGGCCATGCCAATGAAGGACGCGCCCAACAACCAACGCAAGATGGACGGGTCCACCGCGTTGGTGATGTACGCACCCAAGGCACCGGCCAAGCCGTGGTTCAGAATGGTGGCCACCAAAATGCCCGCGATGATGGGCAGTGGTTTTTTGAAACGTGCGGCCAAGATGAAGGCCAGCAATTGGGTTTTGTCGCCAATCTCGGCCAGTGCCACCACACCGGTGGACACCAATAAAGCTTGCAAGGTTTGGGAGGAGAAGGAAAGGTATTCCAAGAGCGCTTTCAAAGGGCGATGGACGAGCCGAGAATGTTCATTGAAAAAGCCCTTGATGCGGACATCAAGGGCTTGATTTGGTGGCGCTTCACGGATTCGAACCGCGGACCTGTGGATTATGATTCCATCGCTCTAACCGACTGAGCTAAAGCGCCGAGCCGCAAATTATAGCGAGACTACGGTCTGGTCTATTGGGTAGTTTTTCAATGCAGCTTCAGCTTTGATTTTTCATTGACTGCCAGCACCCATGACAGCTGTGGTGACAGCAACACCAGAGGTCGTTGATATGCTGCTACTTGAACTGGTGCTGTTGGATCCAGCACCTCCGCCACCGCAAGCAACCAGCAACAGAGTCAATAAGAAGAATGAGATTTTCATGGCATCAAATCTTTTGGCAAACGCCAACTGTGTCGTTGTCAATAAATTGAATCAAATATGTATTTTTGCCATTCACAGGCAATACTTGAAATGATGGAAAGTGACCTGCGGTACCTGCTTTTTGAGAAACCAAAGCAGCACCCTCAAAATAGCCACCACTTACTTCAAACTCATAAGACATTGCTTCTAGTTTGGCTCCTTTAGGGTAATTTAC
The DNA here is from genome assembly GCF_965234735.1 of Limnohabitans simekii (SeqCode). Lineage (GTDB taxonomy): Bacteria > Pseudomonadota > Gammaproteobacteria > Burkholderiales > Burkholderiaceae_C > Limnohabitans > Limnohabitans simekii. Next base: position 439,133 of record NZ_OZ248542.1, read on the forward strand.
AGTGTCAACTAGCTCAAGTTTATTGATTGATCCCACAATTGTTTTGTTGTCAAAGTTGATGATGCCCATGCCATCCAATGCTTGATCTCCGCTGGGCGTAACGCCTTTGCGAGTCATGTACATCGCAATACCGCATGAACCTGAAAGGGTAGGAGTGGACACCACAGCATTTGAAGTAGGTGTGAACGTGGACAAGCTTGCGCCCACGGCAAGTGCAATAGCTACAGAAGAAATATAAATGGGAAGTTTGAATTGCACGTTAGGTCCTTGGGTTGAAATAAGCAAACCCATTGTCATAGACAAGCTTCATTTATCAAAGTCCCAAAAATAGCTCATTTCAATCAGATATGTAAATAAATTTGATATGCAATGGCTTCTGAATGAATTTATTGCTGATAAACATCAGGCTGAATGAGGTCGCTGCAATAAGTGCATGTGAAAACTTAACTCGCGAGGCGATTAGTGGAAATGATTGACAGTTGAAATCTATATTGGATGTCGTTTCTTATGACTCTTACCCTGCGTCCAGCAACAGCTCGGTTGATCAGATGTCGGGTGAACCGACACTTCAGCATCAGGGTCTGAAGTTGATTGGCCGTGGTTGCTGGTTGGCTTTAATGAAAGTATTCCACGACGAAGTCAAGCCTACAAGTCAGCGCCTATATATTTCCTTGCGGTTACCAACCCGCAAGACCAAGATCACCAGTCGATCATCTTCTATGCTGGCAATGATTCTGATGTCACCCAATCGGTATTTCCAGAAGTCACCAAGCTCAGAACCTTTCAGGGCTTGACCAATACTCCTTGGATCTTTGACGCTTTGAAGTCTGGTTCTTAGAAACTGTATGACTCTGCGAGCTACTTGAGGGTCTAGTTTGCCAAGCTCTTTCTTGGCGGCTTCATCAATTTCAATTTGCCAAGCCAAGCTCTTGCTCCACAGCACTCAAGCTGTAAGTTTTGCTTTTGCCATTGCGAACTTTGGCAAGTCGCTTTTCTGCAAGATAGAGATCTTCCAGATCAGCCAAATGTTCAAGAATGGCCTCACGGGCGTAAAAACTCTTGGTGCGCCCAGTGGCTTTGGCTAACTTGTCAAGACGGGACTCGATATCTTCGGGAAGTCTCAGGGCTAACATGCACGTCTCCTAATTTGCTATACAAGTATATTTTGAATGCTTGAGCAAGGCAAATGAATCTATGGAGTTATCAAAACTCACATTCGACACCGTGCGGGGCAGGGTTGACACGAAGGAGGGGTGGTAAGGGGTGTCGTGTAAAACGACACTATGGTGTGGGGTTGGTATTGGTGGGTGAGGTCATGACGAGATGGGATTGCCACCATCAAATGAATTACTAGAAATGTCACATGTGTGTCACTGTTGTGAACGTTAGCGTAATGCTAATGTTGATAGACTTTTTTACATGAAAATTTCTGAGTTAGCCAAGAGAACAAATATTTCAACGCATCGCCTGCGACGGTATGAGGCGTTGGGGTTAATTAAATCAACCCGCTCAAAAAATAGCTATCGTGAATTTAGCGAAAGTGTTGTGCGTGAGGCTATTTTTATTAGTATGTCAAGGGAATGTGGATTCTCAATAAATTCAATAACTGATTACTTGCCAAGATTTAGAGCTGGAACTTTGACAGCTAAAGAAATGATAGAGGCAATAAGGCAAAGAATAAAAGAAGTAAATGAAGCTATCAATACTCAATTGGATCTTAGAACAAAACTTGAGGATCATATTGAATGGTTTAACAACAAAGCAAGGAAATCAAAATGAATGATAAAAAAGAATTTATTGAATCAATCAACTCAATGGCGGAATTCAATAAATGGTGCGGAATTAGTGTGTTGAGTGCTACTGAAGGCGCTGTTGAAATTCAAATTGAGTGGCGCAAAGAAATGGGGCAGTACTCAGGCTTTCTTCATGCAGGACTGATAGGTACTTTGATTGATACGGCTTGTGGATTTGCGGCGGCAACTATGGCAAGTTCAAATTTACTTGCTTCTAACTTTTCTGTAAATTGCTTACGTCCTGCTACTGGGGAGAAATTTATTGCCAGAGCTAGAGTCGTTAAACCAGGCAAACAACAATTTTTCACATCGTGTGATTTATTTTCAGTAACTGGTACTGAAGAAAAATTAGTAGCTAATGGTGAAACGTTATTGTGTGTTGTGTAACAGCGTCCAGTAACGGGACTGTGAATGATCAAAACTTCTTCGCCCAGCCCAATGTGATCATGCTCAAGTTGGGTGCAATGGCAGCGCCACTCTTGAAGCTGGCAAATTCTTTTTTATTGGTTGGCAGGCTTGCCCACTCAAGAGTGATCAAGTTGTCTTGCATGAATGTGTATCTGTATCCAAAGCCATAGCCTACGGATGAGAAATTGGGGGATGGCGACTTCACACCATCGGGGTCTGTTTTCATGTTGGTCCAGATCAGTTTGGCATATAAAAATCTGTTGTCCGTCAAATACATTCCAGGAGCAGCATAAAAGCCCCATTTGATTTTTTGGTCAATCTTTTCAGTGCCTTTGGTGAACACTGTGACATCAGTCCCGGTACTACCCTTCAGGTAATAGTCAATGTCATAAGTGCCACCAAGAAGCACAGAGTATTTGTCATTCAAGGGAAGTTCATATCCAGCATGAAGAATCACACTGGAGCCAGAGCCAAAGTTTTCAGTGGCAGTGGTCGTTTTCACTGACATGGTTTCATAGCTGGCGTCCACACCTATGTAGAACCCGCTGTGATTGTTTTCTGCATGGGCTGCAAAGTTAAACAGCATAAGGGGCGCAATTAGACTGAGTGGATATTTCATAATAAATTTCGCAAAGTGTATGGATCGACAAATTCTATCAATTTGGCTTGTAAATTGATCACGACACTTGCACGGCTTCCAGTAACGGGACGACTGATGGTGACGGTTCAGTCCGACCCTAAAGATACAGAATTGAAAACGCGTACAGGTCAAGCAGTGTGAAGTCTGCGTCCAGCGACGGCTCGGTTGAGAGATGTCGGTTTAACCCTTCCTTGTGCAGCTGGATAAAACACCCAGCAGAGGTCAAGCTGTGTGATGGATGCGTCACGCTTCAGTTGGATTGATTGATGCGGGTTCAATCCAGCAGGGTTATCTAAGTAGGTTTCTAAATGTAGTAATGTTGATGTGTCGATTGGAGGACATATGATTTACAAAGACCGAATGACAGCACGGATGGATGGTGATTTTGTCGTCTTCCTAATTGGGATGCGTATCAACAAGCCACTGGCATTTCACAAGTACTTGCCTGTGCTGAATGCGATGCCCAAGATGCTGACAGAGCTTTATACAAAACCAGAGTTGGGTTTGATACACCACGAGATGTGGTTTTCACGAACGATCATTTTGGTTCAATATTGGCGTTCAATGGAACTACTCATTGATTACGCAAAAAACAAAGACTCCGCCCATTTGCCAGCTTGGCAAGCATTCAACAAAGCTGTTGGCACGGATGGTAGCGTAGGCATATGGCACGAAACATACAAAGCAGGTCAGGGCACCTATGAAAATGTCTACGCCAATATGCCAGCCTTTGGTTTGGGTAAAGCTGGAACTTTGGTAGAAGCTAAGGGTGAGTTGAAGTCAGCGACCGATCGCTTTGCAAGCAAATAGTTGAAATACCATTATTCTTACAAATGGACAGTACTTCATGCTGAAGATAGGCAGTGGGATGGCAGCGTACGGCGACGGGACGATCAATAGATGTCGGGTGAACCGACACTACGGCAGCAGGGTAGCTGATTTCCTTTCTCAGGACATTAGCAGTACCTATTTCATTATCATGATGGTTATTTCGAAAAAAACTGTTAGGCATTGAGAATCTTCAGATGAACCGCTCTGGTGTTGTATTTGCATTATTGGCAGCATTCTTATTTGGTGCCAGTACACCCCTTGCCAAACTACTGATTGGCGACGTCCCGCCTGTGTTGCTAGGCGGCTTGCTCTACTTGGGGAGCGGTGTTGGTTTGAGTGTTTATAGACTTGTACGTGACAAATCATGGCATGCATCGGGCATGCAGGCTGGCGAATGGAAATGGCTCGCAGGTGCCATATTCTTCGGGGGAGTGCTGGGACCAGTTGCCCTGATGTATGGCTTGATCAGCACCTCGGGATCAACGGCTTCTTTAATGCTGAATTTGGAATCGGTGTTGACTGCAGTTATTGCTTGGGTCGTCTTCAAAGAAAACGCAGACAAGCGTATCGTTTTGGGAATGTTGGCTATCGTATTGGGTGGTGTTGTACTTACATTTCAACCTGACACGAAAGAAAGTGGTTCTTCATTGTTGGGCTTGTCAGCCATTGCCTTGGCATGCACATGCTGGGCAATAGACAACAATTTGACACGAAAGGTATCCGCCTCAGACCCAGTGTTCATAGCCAGCACCAAAGGTTTATTGGCTGGTATTGTGAATTGCACCATCGCTTTATTGATGGGCATGCAATTCCCAGAAATCCAAACAACTGTGGTCGCAATGACGCTGGGTTTGTGTGGTTATGGCATCAGTCTGGTGTTATTTGTCCTGGCACTCAGAGGGCTAGGTGCTGCCAGGACAGGCGCTTACTTTTCTACAGCGCCATTCATTGGTTCAGCGGTGGCACTGGTGTTTATGGGTGAAAGTGCCAGTACTGCTTTTTGGTTAGCTTCAGTGCTAATGGGACTGGGGGTTTGGTTGCACATCTCAGAAGTTCATGAGCATGAACATACTCACGAAGTGCTTGAGCATTCACATGCACACTCACATGATGAGCACCATCAACATGATCATTCTGATGGCGAAGTGTTCAGCGACAACCATGTTCACTGGCACAGGCATACAGCACTGAAACACAAGCATCCTCATTACCCTGACATTCATCATCAGCATTCCCATTGACTATCGTGCCAGGGAGTATTGGATGAATTTACAATTAGCGATGATCAGAAAAACCCGAGCGATCTTTTCGTTGCTTTTGTGCTTGAATTTATTTGCCATCAGTCTGTATGGCTGCCTGATCAACTTTGCAGACAACTTGCATATGATGACGACCCACCAAGTTGCCATTGACCATCATCACCATGACTCATTTTCATTACATATCGATCATGACGATGTCAATATGGTTCATCAACATACGGTTGATTATGTTCAAAATATCGCGGTGCTGGTTGATAACAACTTATCGACACCTCTCTTGAAAGTTAGCAGAGTTCATTTGCCTCAAATTGAACAACCTGCTTCTGCCCTTATCGAGGGTCCATTCAGACCCCCGCAATTGCCCGCTTGATCTCGAGTCCAGATGAGCAATTTGCCGTCTGTTTATTGATTTCAAAAGGGTCGTTATGAAATTGAACTTTTCATTCATGAAGGGCGGTTTACTGCTCTTACTGATGCCATTGCTTGCGTTTGCACATGGCATCAGCGAAGCGGACAAGCAACGGATGTTGGATGGCGGCTATATGCAGTATGTGGGACTGGGTGCCAGTCACATGCTCACAGGCTACGACCACTTGCTGTTTTTGCTGGGCGTGGTGTTTTTCTTAAGCACTTTCAAAGACATTGTGAAGTTTGTGACTGCCTTTACTGTGGGTCACTGCATCACCTTGGTTTTTGCAACCTTTTTCCATATCACTTGGAACTTTTGGTTGGTTGACGCCATCATTGCAGTCAGTGTGATCTACAAAGGTTTTGACAACAACGGCGGTTTTCAGAAGCATTTCAATATGTCTTCACCGAACCTGCTTGGCATGGTTTTCGCCTTTGGCTTGTTACACGGCTTTGGCTTATCCACTCGTTTGCAGCAACTTCCACTTGGTGAAGATTCGTGGCAAATGTTGCTTCGCATCCTGAGCTTCAATGTAGGTGTTGAGCTTGGACAAATTGCCGCACTGATTGTCATGGTGGGTGTACTTGCAATATTCAGAAAATCAAAGTCTTTTTTGCGATTCAGCTATTTTGCAAATTTGGGATTGATTGCAGCAGGCATATACCTGTTGTTTGTTCAATTGCATGGTTACCAGCACGACACAAACGCAGAGCTTTTCCGATTCCCTGTTCAAGAGCATATTCATATCCACGAGGATATGGAAATTCAAAATGCAACAACTTCACCTCGAAATTCACTTTAATTCAAAGGAAAAAACATGAAAAATATTATTCAGATCTTGACATTGGTGTTAGCCATCACATCTTCTCAATCAGTCATGGCGGGTGGTGGTGAGGATTGCCACTTTCACGGTAGCAAGCCGGCAGCCAAAGAGACAGTTCTCAAGTGTGCCGATCAGCGAGTTGAAAAATTGATTGCTCGCGGCAAGCTAGATGCCGGTTGGAAAGCCATCACTCCTGAATCCATCGCTCCAATCGATGGGGAAAAAGGCAAAGAATGGAAAATCGTCATTAAAAACCCAACTGCCTCTGACAAGACAAAGGCAACTTTGTATTTGTTTTTTGCTGAAAATGGTAACTTCATTGCAGCGAATCACACAGGAAAGTAAGTAGCATTGAAACCAGGACAACTAGGGCGAAAGTTGCCCTGGTTTGTTTGAGTTAGGTTTAAGAATTCAATAGGAGGTAATTTGCTCTCAATATGGACAGAATAAGTTGGTGTCCACTAGAATGGCTTATGCGTATGTGGTGCTTGACATTGTGTTTTAGTTTGATCAGTGGTTTATTCCACGCATCTGCCATGCCATTGGAATCCTTGTCAACGTCACCAGTTGGGTCTATGACTGCTGAAAGCCACACGGCATGCCACGAAGCACAAGACACCAGCCACCAAAAATCTTGTCATATCACTGGTCATTTGTGTTGCCTAGGCTTCACCACATTAGCAAGCCACAAGCCGCAATCTGCATTGCATTTGAATCACACGTGGAATCCAGTTTTTCGAACATTGCTTCTTCAAGAACATCCATTCAAGCAGTTCAAACCTCCCAAGCGTCCTTTCCAAATCTAAAAAAACATCTTGCCCCTTTGAGGGCTGTTATCTTTGATTGGAGAATTTGATGAACATGACGCATTACATGGAGTTGTTGGCTGTCAACCAACCTTGGAACTTATTGATATTCATGGCCATTCCGATAGTGCTGGCGGAAACGCTGGCCATCAGCGAGTTGTATCTGCTGTCCACACGCAACTACACGGGCTGGGTCAATAGCTTGAACCGCATGGCAGGAATCACTGTGGGTTTGTATTTCATCGGGGTGATTGTGTATCTGATGAAAACCGCCGTGTTGCCCATCACCCAAGCAGGAGAGTGGCGAACCATCATTGATGTGATTGCGGTGGGCACTTATTTGATTGGCGGCCTGCCACTCATCTACATCGCTTTTCAGGAATTAGGATGGGTCAACACAAAAGCGACAGATGAGTCCAAGCGTCATACACATGCCATTTGTGTGGCATTGTTTTTGGTGTTCGGACATATCGCAATGATTGCTGGCATGTTAGATCCCTCATTGCTAGGCTATGTGCCTGAAGGCATGTCAGAGATGCACAACCATTGACAGTTTGAAGTTCGGAAATGGTGTCTTATCTCAAGACACCATTTCTTGTTTAAGGCAACCATTTCCACTATGCCTGTCGTGACCAAGCTTGAGGTTTTGCTGTCGCAGCAGTATTTGCCACAAAAGCCCCGCTTTTCGGCACGATAGACGAATTTGCCGTTGTGGTAGTTGTCACAGGCATTCGGGGGGCAAGTGCTTGCTGACGCTGGGCTAGGCTCTGAGCCTGTGGGTTGGCAGCTGGGGGTTGACTGGGCTTGGCGCTGGGGTTCTCTGGGGGTGGGGCTTTCTTGGGTGGGGGTGTCTTGGGGGAGGGCATGGGTGCAGCTGATCTGCTTTTGCCTTTGCGACCACCCCGAGGTTTCAGCTTGGCCTTGGCTGCTTTGGCCTGCTCAGCTTGTGCTTGTTGCTGACGCTGGGTTTCAATGGCCTGCCAAACACTGTCACTGACCAAGCGCCACAAGGCCATTTGATCTTCGGCACTGGCAATTTCATTGATACGCATCCCCGACTCCTTTTCTTTTATTTATCAGAAAAGTACTCAGGGCATATTCAAAAACCTAGGCCGTGCGGTTCCAGCCCGGGTTCCGGGTGTCGGTTCAACCGACACTGCGTGAACAGGCCTGAATTTCAATCAGGCCTGATGTTTACTTGCCAAAGCCCTCCCGCAGCTTGTTGCTGGCAGACTCAATTTGGGTGTCAAGCTCTCCGGCTTCCACTGCCCGCTTGAGCAGCTCCAAAGTGGGAATCAAGTCTGTTTGTGCAGCAACTTCTATGGTGCTTTTGCCCTTGGCAATCTCAACCACCTTCGCACCATATCTGACATTCAGTGCAATCTTGCCGTTGTCCCCATTCCACCACCAAGCGCGAACACGCTTGGGCAGCTCGATGCTGCGACGCAAGCCATCTTGATCTGTCACAGTGCGAAAGCGTGTGGTGGTGAATTCTTTGCCTTCCAAGTGGGCTTGTGCCAGTTGGATCTGCTCCCACAATTTCTTGCACAGCTTGTTGCGGCGCTGTGCTGCGGGATTCATCACCTGTGACTTTTTGCTGGTACTCAGCTTGAGAGTTGCGATTGTGCTCATGTCATTTGCTCCTTGTTTGTTAATGACAAAAACAACTTTAGTTTCGACCAGCATTTCTGGGCAACCACGATGTCATGGAAACCCGAAAGACCTCTGGGACTTTGCCCAAAATCACATAAAAATCACCAGATTTTCAATAGCTTTTATTTGGTTCAGCTAAATAAACATGACAGGCAAATCAAAGAACTGGATTTGTGCTGCCATTTATTACTACCGAAACAAAGAGCCGCGTCACTCAGTCGTACTTGACGCCCTAGACCTGGACATTGGTGTTCGCAGGGACGGAAATTCTGAGCGGTAGCAGAGACTTGTTGTCACTACCCGTTGAGGATGCTGTTGGGAGTTGCTGACCAATTGACACAAGAATCTATTCAAGCACCAAGGTGATGGACTCAATGTCCATGCACCACGAGCAAGCCCTGCCTACACAGCAACTTGCAAACCCTGCGGCCAGTTGGCACTTCGGCTGTCGCAGACTGTTGCGTTTCATTAGCAGCACATAAAAGGAGACCGCGAAACCGCCCTTGCCTAATTAGGTTGTGCTGAAGTGCTGTGGTAACGAACTCAGCGAAAGAGTGTTGCCCAAAAAACTGAGCCTGTGTGCACAAGGCTCAGTGTGGGTTGAATCTAGCGAAAGCCCTTGAACACCAGTCACAGTTTCAAGCATCAACACAATATCAAATTAAATTGACAATTCAAACTCTAGTATCAAATAGGAAATAAATGTGCTGAAACAAATCCTTGAGCGATCAGCGAAAAGGGATTTGTGAAAGCACAAGCGAGCTGCAAGGCTCGCTATCAATACACCATGAATGGATTCAGCAATTTTACAAATGGCATCGTGCGAGTTCAGTTATGTAACCTCAGGAGTGGTTAAAAATCACCACCATGAAAAGTCAAGTACTGGGTGCTAATTTTTCGCAGCTGAAAAAATTATCAATGCAGACCCCATTTGGGCAAACAGCAGCTGGGTCAAATCAGCCCTACAGCGCAAGATCGCTTGAGCCCAGCACCCCGAGCTACCCAGCTGATCAAAAACTGCTTGTAGGGCTGCTAAATACATCGTGGCGTAACAGCCACGAGTTATCCACAGACGCTCATACTAAAACCACATCAAATCGTGATTTCATGAGGTTCTTGCGTAACGCATTGATTTCATTGACCCGAAGTTGTTTCGGGTTTCAGGTTGTCCAGACCATATCAAAGAAAACAAACTGTAGCTCTGTATTTATTACTTTTAGGAGCACTGAAATGAAACAAGCAAAAACACTCACAGCTGCTGAATTGCGCCGTGTAACTGATTCCATAGCCACAAGAGCACATGCAGCCCGCAACAGAGCCATGCTGATGATGACCCATTTGGCAGGACTTCGCGTGGGAGAAGTTGCCCAACTCACTTGGACGGATGTGATCAACGCAGAAGGGCGGGTGCGCGAGGAGGTACGTTTGAATGCCGATCAGACCAAGGGCAGACATCCACGCACTGTTTACATCAGTCCCAAGCTGCAAAAGGAATTACAAACCTATGCCAGTTCAATCAAGCAGCGCGAAGACTCAGCTGCGTTCTTTTACACCCAGAAACACCCACGCAGAGGCTTTACGCCCAACACATTGGCTCAGCACTTCTTGAACATGTATCGCGTGGCTGGCATTGACGGTGCCAGTAGCCACAGTGGTCGCAGGACGTTTGCAACTTCGCTCAGCAGCCGAGGAGCCAGCATCAGGGTGCTGATGAAAATCCTAGGACACCGCAACATATCGACCACTATCGGATATGTGGATGCCAGCGACGACATGCTGCGCCGTGCGGTTGAGTTGGTGTAAAACTCGCAGCGTCACTCAAGACTCAACATCACAAGGGGCACAACACCAAGTGTCGGTTCGCCCGACACTTGATGACGGGGGGCAGCCCTTATGCTGTCCGGACTCCAATTGGCGGACTTGCAATCCACCAGCCCAAACAAGCACGGGTCAGAACAACAGGCCTTGGTGCTTGAATGATGGTTCTGCTGACACCATGCCCACCGCACCAGTACACCGTATTACCTGACTTCTGGCGTACATGGACTCCTCCAATGAGTGGGAAGTTAGATGTGGCAATAAGTCCACGGCTTGCAACTCAAGGCATTGCTGATCATTGGACAAGGCCTCTTTGCAGGGAAACTTGTCGATGGCGGCATATTCAGAAATGTTTGCCGCCCATGCTCTGTGCCGAACCACCATGGCCACTAACAATCGTCGCTCATGATCTTGGCTGGAGTTCATGCGTCGACCCGTGGGCTCGACCTTGCCAATGAATCTGTCAACCAGCATGGCCTCTGCACCCAATCGCCAAAGTTCTGCCTCGGGGTAGTTTTTAATCAGGTAGGCAAGGTAGACATCACGCCAGAGGTTTTTCTGCACCACTGGCGTCAATCGCACGCCTAGGTGATCTTCACTGTCTGCCCTGACTTTGACAGCTGACGGCACCATGGAGGCAATCATGGCCAAAAGCTCCAGCTGCGGCATGGCATTACGTCCATACGGAAAGCGGATAAACAAATCCGACTGATGCCCGACCATAAGCGTTTGAGCAGAGACTATCTCCGGCATTCGGCTCGGAGCTTTGATGCGCACACTGCCTGCACCTGCCACCCAGTCCTCAAAACTGGTTTGGTGTACATCACGGTACTTGTTGACACAGGCAAGCACTTTTGCACCGTGCCGGTTTAGCTTGATGCTCTTACTGCCCAAGCTACGCAGGCTGTGCAAGCTGCCTGCTGCGTAACTGGGGCTCAAGCGCAGGTAGTTATAGAAAAGTCGCGCGGAGGTCATTGCAGCGACCCAATGCCGTTTGGTTGACCGAGCAAGCCCAGTCAGGAGAGTTGCCACCATTGCCAATACCCCTTTCACAGATTTACTAACTTTTTTCGTTAACCCTTTTTGTATGTATTCACGGGCTGTACCAAAAGCTGAAATCGGGGGGTGGCCATCATGGTGATTGCCGCACTTTCAATTCACATTTTTTGGAGAACTTCATGAGTGATCAAACCCAAGCCACCGAAGCAACAGCTTTGGCTGCGGCAGTTCCAGCAGTGGAACGACCCAGCACATTTGCCATAAATATCGGCAATCTTTTGACAAAAGGCAACCCCGAGCAATCTATTGGCGAAGCCATAGACACGCTGGTAACACAGCGTGTTGAATGGGAGAGCAACGAGCTGGCATCGGCCAACGATGGCCTTTACGCCCTCTTGCAGCACTGCTATTCGCTTAACAACGCCATGTCCGGCACGGGAGTTGCGGCCAAAGGTCTCAAAAAAGGGCTGGCTAACTACATTGACACCAAGGGGCTCAAGTTCACAGATGCCACGCCCTTGATCACAAAAATCGTCAAATGCGTCTTTGGCGTAGACCGCCGCCGCGTCAGTGCCTACGCCTCTGCTCTCAAAGTGGCCATTGCAGAAAAAAAACAAGTAATGGAACTGCCAAAGTTTTTTCGGGACAACGGAGGCATCGAGGAAGTCCGCCGCAGCAGCACCGCCAAGCCCAAATCCGTCAAAGACAAAGCAGCTTTGGGCCGCTCTGTGCTGGAAGGTGATGTCTTGGCCACTGTGTCAGGCGATTCGCTAAACGCCAACTATTCCACCGAAAGCCTTGAAGAAGGAGTGGTGCTGCTGGCCACACGAGAGGACGATGGCACTTTTGCTGTGCGCAAGGTTGTGCAAAACAAATCGGTGATCAATAGCGCATTGGCAACCTTTGCCAGTGTCGGCGCAGAGCAAGAAAAAGCTCGCGTGCTGCAACAAGAGCAAGACGCAATGGACGAGCAACGGGCAGCGGCACGAGCAGCTTTGAAGGCAGCTTAAACAAATTCCTGCAACAGATCTGACTAACTACCTATTCAGTTAAATGCACAGATAAATGTCTTCAACCCTTGAGTGATCACGCCAGCGTGGTCACTCCCTTTTTTAATTGATGGAGATTGCACCATGTCACTAACCAGCATTAACTCAGTCAAAGTCATTGCACCACGATGTCTGAACGACTTTGCACTGCAACAAAACAGTCGCTTCAAATTGGAAAGCATCTTGGATGCCACACTGTCATTTCCTGACAACGGCGTCAACGGCATCGTCTTGCACGGACTTTATGGCACTGGAAAAACCACTATGGCCAATTTGTTGCCCGGCTTGATTGAGACCGCCAAATCAGACCCAAATGCGCATGCAATACCCATTGGCGATTTGTCAGACACCACAAATCCCGCGCAAAGCTACCACCCCTGCATCCAAGGTCAAAACGGTGTGGGCTTGATCAACAGCATCCAAAACGCCACCAGCTTTGTGTCATGGAACACCAGTGGACTGCACTATGTGATCTTGGATGAAGTGGATTTGCTGACCGATGCAGCCAAGGCTTCTTTCAAGGCTTTGATGAACCGAACCAATGTGGCGTTCATCATGACCACCAACCACTTGAATGAAGTTGACCCAGGGGTGCAAAACCGCAGTGTGCTGGTTGACATGAATGCGCCACCGGCACAGCACTGGCGTCCCATTCTTCGTCGTATCTACACCCAGTCAGGATTGGTGGCACCACCAGACGCAACGTTGGACCAAGTAGTGCAAGCTGGTAGAGGTTCGGCAAGGTCAATATTTAGCGATGTGGTCATGAGCGCCAACCAAGCTCGTAAAGCTGGCCAATCCAATGTAATCAAAATTTCAAATATCCGGAGCTGATCATGAAATACCCACAAGGCTATATTTTTTTAAAAGACAAAACAAAGCTTCCGCCAATGGAAGTGCTTGAGAAAAGATTTCCAGCAGGCGCTGACATTTATGTTCGGGGGGTCAGCAAAGCATCCAAAGTCTTAGATGACCGAATTGTTTTACTTGAAGAGCTGCATCGTTACGCGATGAAGAAAAGCGATTACCAGATGCAAAGTGTCGTCTTTTGTGGCACTGGGGTAAGCGATTTCTTTTTGATGTCCAATTCAAGCAATATTCTGAAAGTTTATTGGATTGACTCATCTGAGCAGGCAAAGCAGATCAAACAATTGTCAAGTTACATAAACTGCGCGACGCAATTGGATCTACACATTACCAATGTGCGGGAAATCTACAGCACATTGACAAACTACATTTACTCAAAAACAGGTCACACATTGACTGGCGATGCGGATATTGAACGATTCTTTTCTGGTCGAGACTGGGGCGCTACCACCGAGGCAGAAATCCACATCCGCCAAATCGCCAAGAACGAAACACGTGCCGGTGTGCTGCGACGCTTTGACCTAGAAAACGAAGCGGAAACATTGCCCTAATTTATTTTGTTAACCACTTTTGGAAATCTTGTTGGCTTTCGTTGGATGGTTGTAAATTCACCAGAGCCCAAGATTTCCAGACCACTTGAAAATGGCAGCCCAATTTTTTCCCACGCAAATACCCGGTTCAAGCAAGCCCAACAGCAGGTTGAAGCTAAACACCCAAGGCGTCTCGCGCCATCGGCACAGAAATTGACTACTTACTGCGGCGATTTGACTCGCTGCATGAGCTGGCTAAGGCTCAGTAAAGAATACAAAAGGCATCCAAATTAAATTGGGTGGATTCAAGCACGAAGTGCAACTTTGATTAACTAATGGTTAGGTGGCTGAGAATGTTTAGCATTCAAAGCTTCTTGACCTGGCAGTCGAAGTTGCTTATGACCTACAAACACCTCAGCCAAGCTGAAAGATATCAGATTCATGCCCTTATGAAAGCCGGACACGATCAGTCTCAAATAGCCAAACTGCTGGACCGGCACAAGTCCACCATCAGTCGGGAGTTGAGCCGCAACACTGGCTCTCGAGGTTACCGCCCCAAGCAGGCTTGTGAGATGTCTGCTGATCGAGCGCAGAACAGCCGTAACGCCAATACGGTGCCAGCTTGGGTGAATGACCAAGCGCAGTTGCTGCTG
>NZ_OZ248543.1:0-345938 GCF_965234735.1 Limnohabitans simekii (SeqCode)
TTCACCCAAGCTGGCACCGTATTGGCGTTACGGCTGTTCTGCGCTCGATCAGCAGACATCTCACAAGCCTGCTTGGGGCGGTAACCTCGAGAGCCAGTGTTGCGGCTCAACTCCCGACTGATGGTGGACTTGTGCCGGTCCAGCAGTTTGGCTATTTGAGACTGATCGTGTCCGGCTTTCATAAGGGCATGAATCTGATATCTTTCAGCTTGGCTGAGGTGTTTGTAGGTCATAAGCAACTTCGACTGCCAGGTCAAGAAGCTTTGAATGCTAAACATTCTCAGCCACCTAACCATTAGTTAATCAAAGTTGCACTTCGTGCTTGAATCCACCAAATAAATGTGTGAGTTGGAATTAAAAAAAGCCGCAGAGCGGCTTTTTCAGAAATAAATGGAAGAACTCAAGAACTGAACAAGAAGTTCATCACGTCGCCGTCTTTCACCACGTACTCTTTGCCCTCAGCACGCAT
Source organism: Limnohabitans simekii (SeqCode) (assembly GCF_965234735.1). GTDB lineage: Bacteria > Pseudomonadota > Gammaproteobacteria > Burkholderiales > Burkholderiaceae_C > Limnohabitans > Limnohabitans simekii. The sequence goes on from NZ_OZ248543.1 coordinate 470, forward strand.
CTTGCCCGCGTCTTTCGCACCTTGCTCGCCTTTGTATTGAATGAAGTCGTCAAAGGCGATGGTTTGGGCGCGGATGTAGCCCTTCTCGAAATCGGTGTGGATGACGCCAGCGGCTTGAGGGCCGGTGTCGCCCACATGGATGGTCCAAGCGCGTACTTCTTTCACACCCGCCGTGAAGTAGGTTTGCAAACCCAAGAGCGCGTAAGCGGAGCGGATGAGGCGGTTCAAGCCGGGCTCGCTTTGGCCCAGCTCTTGCAGGAACTCCAAGCGGTCTGCGTCGTCCATCTCGGACAACTCGGCTTCGATCTTGGCGCAGATGGCCACCACCGGCGCGTTTTGCGCTTGTGCAAAAGCTTTCAGGCGATCGAGGAAGGGGTTGTTTTCAAAGCCATCTTCAGACACGTTGGCCACAAACATGGCGGGCTTGGCGGTGATGAAGAAAAACTGCTTCAGTTCAGCGCGTTCTTCTTTGCTGAAGTCGATGGTGCGCACCGGCTTGGTGTCGTTCAAGGCGACTTGGCATTTCTCCAAAATGGCCAGTTGCTTGGCGGCTTCTTTGTCGCCAGAGCGGGCAATTTTGCTCACGCGGTGAATGGCTTTTTCAACCGCGCTCAAGTCGGCCAAACACAGCTCGGTTTGAATCACCTCAATGTCGGCAATCGGATCCACTTTGTTGGCCACATGAATGACGTTGTCGTCTTCAAAGCAACGCACCACATTCACGATGGCATCGGTTTCGCGGATGTGCGCCAAAAACTTGTTGCCCAAGCCTTCACCGGTGCTGGCACCGGCCACCAACCCGGCGATGTCCACAAACTCGACGATGGCGGGCACGATGCGCTCTGGCGTGATGATCTGCGCCAACTGTTGCAAACGCGTGTCGGGCACTTCCACCACGCCCACATTCGGCTCGATGGTGCAGAAGGGGTAGTTTTCAGCCGCGATACCCGCTTTGGTGAGGGCGTTGAACAGGGTGGACTTGCCTACGTTGGGCAAGCCCACGATGCCGCATTTCAAACTCATAACAATCCTTGGTATAGCGCGGTCTGGGGTTGTGCGCGAAAGGCGAAATTCTACGGGCAGGCAACTCCTACAATCATTTCATGGCTTCCAACTTTGATGTGTGCATTCGCGGTAGTGGCATGGTGGGCAGCAGCTTGGCGCTGTTGTTGGCCCGCCAACGGCTGCGCGTGGCCTTGCTGGGCAGCCCCACGCAGGCGCATGACGTTCGCGCCTTTGCGCTGAACGAAAGCGCCCGCAGCCTTTTAAGTGACTTGCGCTGCTGGCCGAATCCGCAACACGCCACACCGGTACAGACCATGCAGGTTTGGGGTGACGCTGGTGGCCAGTTGCAATTTCAATCACCCTCTTTGCACGGCCTCACTCACATCGTCGATGTGCCAGTGCTGGAAGACATGCTGCGCGAAGCGGTGGATTTTCAGCACACGATCGAGCGCGTGAACGAGCCCGTGAACGCCAAACTGACCGTGGTGTGTGAGGGCCGCAACAGCCAAACCCGCCAAGAACTGGGCGTGGCGTTCAACACCCTGCCCTACCAACAACAGGCCTTGTCCACGCGGGTGCGATGCGCACAACCGCACCGTCAACAAGCGCTGCAATGGTTTTCACAAAGCAACGGCGAGCTTGAAATTTTGGCGCTGCTGCCCTTGGGCGGCCCGCAAGGCCACGAGGCCGCTGTGGTCTGGTCTTTGCCGCCCGCCAAAGCACAAGCCATGCAAGCCCTGGAGCCCCATGCCTTGGCCCAAGCCCTTGGCGAAGCCAGCCAACTTGCGTTGGGCGCCTTGGACGTGACAGCCCCTGCGCAAACCTGGCCGCTGCAATTGGCCATGGCCGAACAGTGGAGTGGCCGCAACGCGCAAGGCGCATGGGTGTTGGCAGGCGACGCGGCGCACACCATCCACCCGCTTGCGGGTCTGGGTCTGAATTTGGGTTTGGGAGATGTGCGCGAATTGGCAGCAGTGCTGCATACCCGCGAAACCACTGAGTATTGGCGCGGCGTGGACGATGTGCATTTGCTGCGCCGTTATGAACGCGCCCGCAAAGCCGACATGCAAGGCGTGTGGCTGGCCTGCGATGGCTTGCAACGCTTGTTCAACCACCCCAACACCTTGGTGCAACACATTCGCAACTGGGGCATGAACAGCTTCAACCAACTCTCCCCGCTCAAGCAATGGACTGTGCAACAGGCCATGCACTGATTTTTTTCAAGGAACCCCATGCCCACCACCTTCCACTGGCCAGCTTTGTTGTTGGCCCTCCTCAGCAGTGTGTTGATGCAGTCTGCTTTTGCCCAAGGCGAAGAAGCCCAAATCCGCAAGACGCTGAAGGATCGCATGCCCCACGTCGGGCCGATTGACGAGGTGCGTCGCACCCCAATGGCCGGTGTATTTGAGTTGCGAGTCGATGGCACTGAGATTTTTTACACCGATGCCGGTGGCAATTTTTTGCTGCAAGGCCAGATGATCGATACGCGCACTCAGCGCAACTTGACAGAAGAACGTCAGCAAAAAATCACGGCCATCGATTTCAAAACCTTGCCCATCAAAGACGCGATCACCATCGTGCGCGGCAATGGCGAACGCAAATTGGCTGTGTTTGAAGACCCGAATTGCGGCTATTGCAAACGCTTCGAACGAGAACTGCACAAAGCCAACAACATCACGGTTTACATGTTCTTGTACCCCATCTTGGGCAAAGATTCTGCGGACAAATCCAAATTCATTTGGTGCGCCAAAGACCAAGTCAAGAGTTGGCAAGACTGGATGCTCCATGACACCCCGCCCGCCAGCGCCAATTGCGATGCAGCCGCCCTCAAACGCAATGTTGAATTTGGTCAAAAGATGAAAATCTCTGGTACGCCCACGCTGGTGTTCGCAGATGGCACCCGGGTACCTGGCGCCATCGATTTGGCACAAGTAGAAAAACTCTTGAACAAGCCATGAAACGACATTCAGCCGCTGTGCATTACCGCATAGCGGTACACGACTTGCACGCGCATCTCTGGTCGGTCACGCTCACGGTCGCTGAACCTTCAGAACTGCAGGTATTGCAACTGCCGGTGTGGATTCCAGGCAGTTACTTGGTGCGTGAATTTGCCAAGCAAGTCCTGCAAGTGCGGGCCACGCAACAAGGCCAAAACCTGAGCGTTCAACAAACCGACAAAGCCACTTGGCAAGTTGAAACAGACCCTGACCAACCGCTAGTTGTCAGTTACTTGGTGCACGCCTACGACAACTCGGTGCGCACCGCATGGTTGGATGCGCAACGCGGTTTTTTCAACCCCACGTCGTTGTGTTTGCGGGTCTGGGGCCAGACCGATGTGCCGCATGTGTTGGAACTGCCTGCGGTGCAGGAATGCCCGCAATGGCGTGTGGCCACGTCTTTGCGGGCTATGAAAATCAATGCCCATGGCTTTGGCAGTTACACCGCTGCCAACTACGACGAGTTGGCCGATGCGCCAGTTGAGATGAGCGACTTTTGGTCGGGCCATTTCAGCAGCAAAGGTGTGCCGCACCGTGTCGTGGTGACAGGCGCTGCACCCTCTTTTGACGGCACACGTTTATTGGCCGACATGCAAGCCATTTGCGACACCGAAATTGCTTTTTGGCATGGCAGAGGCAAAGCAGCACACAGCCACTATGTGTTTCTGATCAATGCCGTGGCCGATGGCTATGGCGGCTTGGAGCACCAGTACAGCACAGCCCTGATCTGCAAACGCGATGACCTGCCACGCAAGGGTGAGGCCACAGCCAGCGATGGCTACATTGGCTTGCTGGGCCTGATCAGCCACGAGTATTTCCACACGTGGAATGTGAAGCGCTTGCGCCCCGCCGCTTTCGAGCGCTACGACTACACGCAAGAAAACTACACCGACTTGCTGTGGTTCTTTGAAGGCTTCACCAGTTATTACGACGATGTGTTGTTGTGCCGCGCCGAGTTGATTTCACCAGCGGTGTATTTGAAGTTGTTGAGCAAAACCATCAACCAGGTGTGGCAAACACCGGGGCGCAAACGCCACAGCGCTGCCCAGTCCAGTTTTGAAGCCTGGACCAAGTACTACCGCACGGACGCCAACAGCGTCAACCTCACGGTCAGCTACTACACCAAGGGCGCACTGATTGGCCTGTGCCTGGACTTGTCCTTGCGTCAAAGCGGCCACAGCTTGGACGAGGTGATGCGCGGTTTGTGGAAGCGTTGCAAAGCAGGCCCCATGACCGAGCAAGATTTGTTAGCCGTGTTGAAAGACACCACCGGGCGCTCGTGGCAACGCGAGCTCAAGGCTTGGGTGCATGGCACAGCCGAGTTGCCGGTGCTGGATTTGCTGCAAGCCCAAGGCGTGAGCGTGTTGCAAGACGCGGCACCGATGGCGCAACAACTCGGTTTGCGGGTGCAAGAAAACCATGCGGTACAAATACAAACAGTGCTCAATGGGGGCGCTGCCGAAGCTGCTGGTTTTGCGCCGGGCGATGAATGGTTGGGTGTGGAATTGCCTGCCAGCAAACAAACTTCAACTGCTTGGCGATTGAAAAAACTAGACCAACTGCCACTGCTCTTGGGGCGCAGTCAACAATGCACGGCACTCATTTCACGTGATGGTCAGTTGCTGAAGTTGCCTTTGCGCTTGCCCAAGCAATCAGTGATGCAATACCGCTTGGGACTCACCAACCCGGTGCGCGTCGGCCAGTGGTTGGCCGACAAATAAAGCTTCAGCGCCCGCGCAAATCCAGCACCCGCTTGGCCTTGCCCTGGCTGCGTTCCACTTCGCCTTCCGCACACAATTGCACGGTAAGACTGCTGCCAATGTAGGCCTTGGCGTCATGCATCAGCGCTTGTGCAGCGACTTTCGCTTCGGCTGAATCGGGCGACACACCGCGGCGAGTTTCCACTTTCACACTCAGGTTGTCTAAGGGTCCTTCTTTGGAGAGCACGCACACATAGTGGGCACTCAAGACAGGTTGACGCAAGATGAGTTCTTCAATTTGTGAGGGAAACACATTGACGCCGCGCACGATCATCATGTCGTCGCTGCGGCCAGTGATTTTTTCCATGCGCCGCATGGTGCGTGCTGTGCCGGGCAACAAGCGGGTCAGGTCCCGGGTGCGGTAACGGATGATGGGCAAGGCTTCTTTGGTCAGGCTGGTGAACACCAGTTCACCCATCTCACCATCGGCCACCGGTTCACCGGTGTCGGGGTTGATGATCTCGGGGTAGAAATGGTCTTCCCAAATGGTCGGGCCATCTTTGGTTTCCACACATTCATTGGCCACACCCGGGCCGATGATTTCAGACAAGCCGTAAATATCCACCGCGTCAATGCCCATGCGTTTTTCAATCACTTGGCGCATGTCGTTGGTCCACGGCTCGGCGCCGAAAATACCAATGCGCAAACTGCTTTCGGCAGCTGACAAACCTTGTCGCTCAAACTCATCGGCCAAGGCCAGCATGTAGCTGGGGGTGACCATGATGATGTCGGGCTTGAAGTCTTGAATCAATTGCACTTGGCGTTCGGTTTGACCACCACCAAAGGGCACCACGGTGAGGCCCAGTTTTTCAGCGCCATAGTGCGCACCCAAACCGCCCGTGAACAAACCGTAGCCATAGCTGATGTGCACCATGTCGCCACGCCGCGCACCGGATGCGCGGATGCTGCGGGCCACGCAAGTGGCCCAGGTGTCGATGTCGTTGCGGGTGTAACCCACCACCGTGGGTTTGCCGGTGGTGCCACTGGACGCATGGACACGCACCACTTGTTCTCGCGGTACGGCAAACAGGCCAAACGGATAGCTGTCGCGCAAATCGGCCTTGGTGGTGAACGGCAACTTGGCCAAGTCTTGCAAGGACGTCACATCATCGGGGTGCACCCCGGCCGCATCAAACTTGGCGCGGTACACCGGAGAGTTGGCATACGCATGGTGCAGCGTGGCTTTGAGCCGTTGCAGTTGCAGCGCCCGCAACTCATCGATGCTGGCTTTTTCAATCGGTTCGAGGGGCAGGTTCATGTGGGCACCACTTGTCCTTGAATCTGTGCGCTTTTGCCGCGAAACAAAGCGATCACTTGGTCTTTTTGGTTGCGCACCGTCATGTCGTACACACCGTGTCGGCCACTCAAAACTTGCTCGACACCGACACAGGTGAGCACATCCCCCAGGAGCGCAGGCTTTAAAAATTCAATGCTGGCAGAAGACGCCACCGCCGCATTGTTGTGGCTGTTGCAAGCGAATGCGAACGTGGAATCGGCCAAGGTGAAGATGAAGCCGCCGTGGCACATTTGGTGGCCGTTCAAATGTTTGTCTTCCACAGTCATGCGCATGCTGGCCGTGCCGGGTTTGCAGTACAGCAGTTCCATGCCCATGGTTTGCCGCGATGCATGGTCAGCAGCGAACATGCGCTGCCCTACTTGCTGCGCCAAAGCCTCCGCGTTGATCTCGCTCATGCTTGACTCGCCTTTTTATTCGCCGGTGAATTGCGCGGGTCGTTTTTGCAAAAACGCGGTGACGCCTTCGATGTAATCATGGGTGCGGCCCAAAGCGGATTGCGCATCACGTTCGGCATCAAGTTGTTGGTTCAAGCTGCGTTGACCCGCATCGCGCAACAAAGCGCGGGTGGACACCAAGGCTTTGGTGGGCATGACGGCCAAGCGTTCGGCAAATTGCAGGGCTGCGGCCACGCTGTCCTCGGCCACGTCCCAAATCAGGCCCCATTCTTTGGCTTGTGGCGCCATCAGTTTGTCGCCGGTCATGGCCAAGGCAGTGGCTCGGGCCAAGCCCAAACGCTCGACCAAAAACCAACTGCTGCCAGCATCGGGAATCAAACCGATTTTGCTGAAGGCTTGAATGAAGCTGGCGCTGGGTGCGGCAATCGCCACATCACAGGTCATCACCAAAGACGCACCGGCCCCAGCAGCCACGCCATTCACCGCAGCGACGGTGGGCATGCGCAGGTTTTGCAAACGGCGGGTGGTGGGGTTGAAAGCTTGGTCGATGATCGGGCCGGGGTCGGCGCGTTCCACCAAATTGGGGCCATCGGCGAAATCAAATTCCGCCAAATCGGCACCGGCGCAAAAACCGCGGCCCGCGCCCGTGATGACCAGCGCACGGATGTTTTTGTTGGCTTCTGCTTTGTCCAGGATGGCCCACAGTTCATGGTGCATTTGGCGCGTGAAACTGTTCAAGGCTTGCGGGCGGTTCAAGGTCACCAGTCCGACATTGCCGCGCTCTTCGTACAAAACCGTGCTCTCACTCATGCTTGTCTCCTTTTTCTGGTAATTTAACACCCTGCCCCACAGTGCCGCTTGGGTATAGTGGAGCGCATCTGACACACACCCTGGAGCCATTGATGTCCTACGAATTCATTCAAGTGCGAACCGAAGCCGAACAAGTGGGCATCATCACGCTGAACCGCCCCAAGCAATTGAATGCGCTGCATGGTGAATTGATGGTGGAGTTGGGGCAAGCCCTCAAAGCATTTGACAGCGACCACAAGATCGGTTGCATCATCATCACCGGCAACGAAAAAGCCTTTGCCGCTGGTGCCGACATTGCCGCCATGGCCCAATTCAGCTTTGCCGAGGTTTACAACCAAGACTTCATCACCCGCGACTGGGAAACCATTCGCAGCATCCGCAAACCGGTCATTGCCGCGGTCAGTGGATTTGCATTGGGCGGCGGTTGTGAATTGGCCATGATGTGCGACTTCATCATCGCCGCTGAGAACGCCAAGTTTGGTCAACCCGAAATCAAGATTGGCATCATTCCTGGCGCTGGTGGCACACAGCGTTTGCCGCGTGCGATTGGCAAAGCCAAAGCCATGGATCTGGCCCTCACCGGTCGCATGATGAACGTGGACGAAGCCGAGCGTTCGGGCTTGGTCAGCCGCGTCGTGCCTTTGGACAAACTGATGGAAGAAACCCTGGCAGCGGCCTTGGTGATTTGCAGCCATTCACAATTGGCCGTGAAAGCCGCCAAAGAATCCGTGAACCGCGCGTTCGAGAGCAGCTTGTCCGATGGCGTGATGTACGAGCGTCGTATTTTTCAATCCCTGTTTGCCACCGAAGACCAAAAAGAAGGCATGGACGCTTTCCTCAACAAACGCACACCCGTTTTTAAACACCAATGAACACACGCCATTTATTCTTCTCGCCCAAACGGGCATGGGTTCGCATCCTGGCCAATGCATTGGCCGGGTTGGTATTGGCGGGCTTGCTGGTTTTCTTCATGGGCCCCAAGAATGAATTTGGCCCCAACACACCCACCGTTCGCGAATCCGCTCCTGCACAACTGAACGAACTTGACAACTGGCTCGCGCAAAACGAGGCCAAGGTGTCTGGCCTGAAACCCGGCACGGCCAAAGGCATTGTGTGGGCCCACGCAGACAAACAAGCCACCGAATGGGCCGTGGTCTATGTGCATGGTTTTTCCGCCAGCCGATTGGAAACTGCACCTGTGGCCGATGACCTGGCCAAGGCCCTTGGTGCCAATGTTTTTTACACACGATTAACAGGTCATGGCTTGCCAGGTGAGGCGATGGGTGAAGCCACGGCACAAGACTGGATGGCCGACACTTTGGAAGCCGTGCGCATTGGCAAAACCCTGGGTCGCAAAGTGCTGCTCATCAGTTGCTCCACGGGTTCTACCTTGGCCACTTGGTTGGCCACGTCGCCCGATGCCGCCATGGTGGACGCGCATGTGTTCATCTCCCCCAACTTTGGCTTGAAAAACAAAGCCTCCGAGTTGGTGAATGGCCATTGGGGGCACAAAATCGCCTATGCAGTGACCGGGCCCAAGGTGGTCTCCAATTCTGACAACCCACGTGATGCCGAGGGTTGGACGCAGTCCTATCCCACCAAAGCCCTGTTTCCGATGCTGGCCTTGGTGAAAAAAGTGCGCGACTCAGACCTGGGTAATTTCAAAACCCCCGTGTTGGTGCTCTACAGTGAAAAAGATGAAACCGTGGATCCCACTGAAACCAAGGAAGCTGTTGCACGCTTTGGCTCAGTGCAAAAAATCCTGACGCCCGTGGACTTCAGTCAAAGCAAAGGTCAACACGTCTTGGCCGGTGAAATTCGCGACCCGCAGGCTGTGACACCCATGGTGCAAGCCATTTTGAAGTGGGTTAAAGCACTGCCCTAAGCTCTCGCATGAGGTCTAAGTTTTGGATCTGCTTTGCATCAAACTTCATGCACTGGCGGCATGAAGTCTTTGCACAAAGCCAGCAATTCAGCCAAGCTTTCCACTTGCATTTTGGTCAGCACTTGGGCACGGTGTTTCTTCACTGTGTCGGCCATCACACCCGTGGACGCCGCAATGTCTTTGTTGCCATGTCCCAAAAGCATCAACGCAAACATGCTTTGCTCTCTGGGGCTCAATCCTTCGTAGAGGTTGGCCACGCGTTGCAAGCGCTTCTGATCGGCATGGCGTTGCGCATCCAGGGCCAAGCCCTTGTCGATGGCTTGCACCATTTGCATCTGGGTAAATGGTTTCCATAAAAAATCTATAGCGCCCAATTTCATGGCGTCAATGATTTCTTGGTTTTGACTGTCCCCACTCATGTAGATGATGGGCAAGGGCCAGTCTTGTGCATGCAAGGCTTTTTGCAAATCCAAGCCTGTCATCTTCGGCATACGCATGTCGAGCACCAGGACGGCTGGTGACACGCGCCTTGCTTGCTGCAAAAACTCAGCTGCGCTTGCATGGTCGGTCACGCCATAGCCAAGCTGACGCAACACATCGCCCAAATGAAAGCGAATGTCGTGGTCATCGTCCACCAAAAAAACATGGCCTTTGACTGTCATGGTGTGTGTGGGTTCATGGCTGCGTATTGTGTGTCCATCGCGGTCAATCTCAAGCTTTAAAAATAATCGTTAGGTATTCATCTGTTGCAACTATTTGTGGGTATGTGTGAGAAATTCCCCATTTGGGGATAGGTGAGACAGGGCTCCAGTGCCATATTTCGGTGCATGTTCACCTGTCTCACCTTTTAATTCATGGCCCTGTCTTCTGCATCAGATCCCAACATGCTGATTGAAGCAGGTCGGCTGTTGCATGAGGCACGCATCAAGCAAGGCTTGTCCATGGATGACATGTGCAAAAAACTCGGCATGCGGGCTGACCAAATTCGTGCCATTGAAGAAGGCAACGCTGCATTCTTTCAAAAAAGCACCCAACCGCTGATTTGGTTTGCAAGGCTTTATGCCAAAAAGCTGGGCGTGGATTTGCCCGATCTGGTGTTCAACCACATTCAACGCAGTACCCATAAAACCATCCCTGCAACAACCCATATTCCTGCGTTTTTAATGAAAACATCAGAAAAGAATAGATAGAAAAAATGGAAGAACAAACTTATCCCGCCAATGATTTATACATCCCCGATGGGGTGACATTTGTAGGGACCATCCATGCGCCAGGCATCGCTCAAATCAATGGACGCGTCACCGGCGAGATCACCTCCCATGTTTTGGACATCGGCCCCCAAGGTCACATCAAGGGCAAAGTAAGGGCGAAAGAAATCGATGTTTACGGCGTCTTGATGGACGATGTGGAGTGCAAAGGTTTGTTACAAATTCGCAAAACTGGAAAGGTGTCTGGCAAACTTGTTTATGCCGATCTTGACATCGAGCGCGGTGGCCAATTTCAAGGCGATATGCACAACAGCAGCAAATGAATCTACTGAGCTTTTTGGGCAGGTGGTATTCCACCGATTTGGCGATCGACTTGGGAACCGCCAACACTTTGATTTATGTGAAGAATCAAGGCGTTGTTCTGGATGAACCCTCTGTGGTGGCGATCCAGCACAACAGTGGTTCAGCCAACAACAAGAAGATGATTGCATTTGGGCAAGAAGCCAAGTCCATGCTGGGCAGGGTTCCCTTCAACATCGAAGCGATTCGACCCATGAAAGACGGCGTGATTGCCGACTTCACCGTCACCGAGCAAATGCTCAAGCATTTCATCCGCACCATCCATGCCAACAGCATCTTGCGGCCCAGCCCGCGCATCATCATTTGCGTGCCCTGCGGTTCGACGCAAGTGGAGCGACGCGCCATCCGCGAATCCGCTTTGGGTGCCGGAGCATCAGAAGTTTTTTTGATTGAAGAACCGATGGCGGCAGCCATTGGTGCGGGCCTGCCCGTGGCGGATGCCTGCGGCTCGATGGTGGTCGATATTGGCGGTGGCACCACCGAGGTGGGCATCATCTCGCTGGGTGGCATGGTGTACAAAGGCAGCGTGCGCATTGGCGGCGACAAGTTTGACGAAGCCATCGTCAACTACATCCGACGCAACTACGGCATGTTGATTGGCGACCAAACCGCCGAAAACTTGAAAAAACAAATTGGCGTGGCTTTCCCAAGTGCTGAATTCAAAGAAATGGACGTCACTGGGCGCAACCTGAGTCAAGGCATCCCGCAGTCTTTCACTGTGTCGGCTTCAGAAATATTGGAAGCGCTCACCGACCCGCTGAATGGCTTGGTCACTGCCATCAAGATTGCATTGGAAAACACACCACCTGAGCTCAGCTCCGACATCGCAGAGCGTGGCATCATGCTCACAGGCGGCGGTGCTTTGTTGCGCGACCTCGATCGATTGATCGCTGAAGAAACCGGTTTGCCCGTCATGTTGGCGGATGACCCCCTGACCTGCGTGGTGCGCGGTTGTGGCATGGCTTTAGAACGGTTGGACGGTGTGACAGGCATTTTTGCCCGCGAATGATGCAGTCCGGTTGAAGTCATTGCCTTCACTCTGATGGTGGAAGCAACAATGACCAGAAGCATTACAGTTTGCCCACAATGAACCTGGACACCCAAACCACGATCTTCATGATTTGCTTCGTGTATTTGATCTTGCACGGCGCCATTTGGTTGGCTCTGCAAGAGTACCGAAGCAATCAAGTCAAGCTGTGGTGTGCAGCTGGGATGTTCAGCGGCATGGCCGTGGTGCTGTTGGCCATGCGCGGTCAAATTCCTGAATTTTTGTTTTTGTATGTGGCCCAGTTGTTGATGCTCATCGGCAACTGGGGACGCATGGTGGCATTGCGCATGTATTTGCCTGCACAAGGCCAAGAACGCGCTTATTGGTCATACACCTTGGCACACCTGTTGTACTTTGTGGTGTTTGTTTATCTCACCTATTTTCTTCAAGCAGAGTGGGAAGCACTGATCTTGTTCTATGCTTTTTATGCAGTGATGTGTTTTGAGTATTTCCGCATGGGCCTTGAACTCCATCGCTTGCGTGAATCATTGGGGGCCAAGTTGCTCATGTGGGGTGGCTTGAGCTTGAGCAGCACTTTGGCGGTCCGCACGATGGGTGTCTACATGGCGGGCACCATTGACGACATCTATGCGCCCAGCTGGCACCAGGCTGTCATGGTGATTGGCCAATTCTTGGGCATCACCCTTAGCAATATTGCTTTTCTACGTGTCTTTTTAGAAATTGCCGAACGCCAAAAGTTGGCGGTGGCCCATGAATTGACACTGACGAATGAACGTGCAGACGCGATGCAACGCACCAGTTTGAACTTGAAACAGTTGCTGGCAGAGCGCGAAGAAATCATTCGACAACTCAGTCTGTTCAACAAGACGGCTGGCATGGGCGCCTTGGTGGCCAGCTTGGCGCATGAACTCAATCAGCCCTTGACCGTGATTCAGATGAACACCGACATGATTGAGCTCGTGTTGAATGAGCAGGATGGCCAAAACAAGCAAGACGCCAACATTGACAAGGCCATGACGGGTTTGCGCAAGGCGAACCAACGTGCGGCCACCATCATCACCACTTTGCGCAACATGTTTGGATCGGGTCGCAAGACCATCACCACCTTTGATTTCAATGAGCTGGTGCGAGATGTGTTGCTGCTTTGTCAGCCCAGCTTGCAGCGGCAATCGATTGAGTTGCAAGTGCAATTACACCCCCATGCATTGAATTTCACCGGCGACAAATCGCAGTTACAGCAGGTATTGTTGAACCTGATCACCAATGCCAGCGAGGCTTTTCCTGCCGCATTTCAAGGTACCAAGCAGATTCAACTGCAGACACAACTTGAAGGTGAGCAGATCTTGCTGAGTGTTTCGGACAACGGCAGTGGTATTTCTGCTGACATTGAATCGCAGGTGTTTGAACTGTTGCGCACGAGCAAAGACACGGGCATGGGCATTGGTCTGTGGCTGTCCAAAACCATTGTTGAATCACACCAAGGCTCGATCAATTTCACCACCGCCATGCACCAAGGCTCTGTCTTCACTGTGCGTTTACCGGCGATCAACGAGCCTTTGTACTATTGATGCAAGGCTTGTGGGTGCGGGGACCAACACGCTTCCTTGATTTCAAAGAACAGACTTCTGATCTTTGATTCTTCAGCGAAATCTGCGGGAATTTATCCCTACAAAACCAAGACCTATTTGTTTGCGTTTAAAACCCTGCCTGAAATCTTGTTCAACCAAGATGATCGCAAGGAAATTCAATGATCAAGATTCTGTTGGTAGATGATCACGCCATTGTTCGAGAGGGTTATGTCCGCTTGATCAACGCCACGCAAGGTTTCCAAGTGGTGGCCCAGGCCAGTTCTGGCGAAGAGGCCTATGAAATATTGAAAATCGTTGACACGGACGTGGTCATCACTGATTTTTCAATGCCAGGTATTTCAGGACTGAAGTTCATCGAAAGAGCCCTCACCAGAGACCCAGAACTCAAGATCATCATGTGCAGCATGCATGCCTCGTTGCACATCATGAACTTGGCGCTGAAGCTTGGCGCCAAAGGCTTTGTCAGCAAGTCATCCAACCCTCAAAACATCCTTGCTGCCATCCTTGCTGTTGCAGACGACAGTATCTACTTGAGTGACGATCTTCAAAAGCTTAAAAATGAAGATCAGATGAATCCAGACAGGCAACAGTTAGAAAGCTTGACCTCCTCCGAGTTTGAAACATTCAAGATGCTGGCGAAGGGTCTTTCTATTTCAGCCATTGCGCAACACATGAATTTGTCAGAAAAAACCATCAACAATTACCAAACGCAAATACGGATTAAATTGAAACTTGACACCCCTGCACAGTTGGTTCACTTCGCTTTGCGCAACGGGATCATCATGCCCACGCTGTCTATCCACCATTGAAGTTTGTCGAACTGTCTTGCCGTCAGCGGATGATGCTTTTGGGAATTTTTCACAACATGATGCTTCATAGTATTTCTACTTAGCTTTTCATAAAACCGCAAGCCAATAATGACCAGGAGAGTTGGTTTGAACAGAATCATGATCCATGAAGATGTTCTTTCCGATTTCTTGAATTTGAAACCAACAACTGGTGATTTCTTTTGATCCACCTTTCGTAACAATGGAGACAGCATGAAATTTAGTACAACACTCAAATCAGGAATGATGGCAGCAGGTCTTGTTGCCGGCCTGATTGGCGCTCAGTCCGCTTTGGCAGTCACTGTCAAAGTTGAACAATTTATCGAAGCCAAAGACCCATGGGGCATGGCCGCCATGAAAGACGGCACTTTTTTCTTCACTGAAAAATGCGCTGGCCTCTCTGTTCGCACATCATCAGGAAGCATCAATAAACTGTTGGGCATCGGTGGTTCATCTGGTTTCTCCGCAACCAAAAATGATTTGTTTTGCGACGGACAAGCTGGTGTCTTAGGTGTTGCAGTTGACCCTGAGTTCGACAAGAATCGTTATGTCTACCTGCGTTCCACCTCCAAAGGTGACAACCGTGCTTTCGGTGGCTACGCCAACATTCTGATGCGCATGAAAGTCAGCGCAGACATGAAGAGCGTTTCCGACGTCACTGAAATCATCAACGACATGGGTTACAAGCCCAAGAAATCCAACCACCCCTTCGGTGGCCCCGGTGCGCACAACGGTGGCGCTTTGGCCTTCGGTCCTGATGGCTTCTTGTATGTCACCATTGGCGACAACCACAACGGCCCTGGCCCCCAAGACGGTACCAAGCTGATCGGTAAGGTTCTGCGTGTTGACCGCGACGGCAAAGCCGCTGCTGGCAACAACCCACCTGCTGGTTTCGACAAGCGTATCTTCACATACGGTCACCGCAATCCTCAAGGCATCACATTCCGTGGTAACGATGTTTACATCTCGGAAAATGGTCCTTGGCACTCTGACGAAGTGACCAAATTGGTCAACGGCGGCAATGGCGGCTGGGATCCACGTGAAAATGTGAATGGTCGTCCCGCATGTCCAGATGGCTACTGCGGTTACTCGCCCAACCAAATGGGTGCCATGCCTCAGAAAGAACGCGCTGCGTTCATGTCTATGACTGACTTGAAAGCCTACCCCAATGCACTGAAGCCTGCCTTCAACAACGGTGGCTTGTCACAAGGCATGTGCGGTAGCGCATGGTTGGTTGGCAAACAGTGGAAAGAATGGGAAGGCCGCTTGGCTGTTGGCTATGCAGGTATTGGTATCCACGGCACACCCGTTGGCAACCGTATCGACATCCTTGATGTAGCAAAAGACGGCATGTCTGCCAAGAAAATTGAAATGTCTTACCCAGACTACGCTGGTCGTGTGCGTCACTTGCACTCAGCTGAAGGCGTTTTGTACGTGGGCGACGAAGCTCGTGGTGCCATCTTCAAGGTAACACCTCAGTAATGTCTCTGGCTTAACCGCCTCTGAAACGCGCTGCATTCGTGCAGCGCGTTTTTTCATTTAACAACGCTTTCTCGTGTGTCCTTGTTGTTTGACTTGTCAGCACATGGTTCTTCTTAAATTGTGATCATGAACAACTTATCCACTTCTCCTGATTCTTCTTTTGTCTTGCGTTTTTTTGGTTTGATGTTGTTTGCTGCATTGTTTTTTTCTGCTAAAAACGTATATGCAGAGAGCGACCCGCTGAAAAAACTCATGCTCACCAACAACTGCCTCGCTTGCCACCAAATTGACAAGCGCAAGTACGGGCCACAGTTCGATGAGATCCCTGCAAAGTACGTCAATGACAACGCCGCTGTGGCCAAACTGGCTGCCAAAATCAAAGCTGGCGGTACCGGTGTCTGGGGTGAGGACTACATGCCTCCACAACCCCAGGTTTCAGATGCTGATGCCAAGCGCATGGCAGAGCTGATCTTGACGCTCAAACCAACCAAGTAAGACTCTTCTTTTCCACACAACCAGCGCCTCAGCGCTGGTTTTTTTTTGTCATTTCCCAGCCTGGACAACTGATGCACACCTCATCTTGACCCTTGGATGCTCTGATTTAATGCGAATCATTCTTATTTGCTGTAGGATTGGCTTCTTCGGAAATCTGCTGGGAAACTTATGAATGTGATTAAAAATTATGCATTTGCCGTGACATTGGCCATTGCAAACCATGGCACAGCAGTGCTGGCAGAGGAACCCAGTTTGCCGCGCATTGACGTGCTGGGTGGATCGGAACAAGACTTGGCCAAAGTACCTGGCGCCGCGCAAGTCATCACCGCCCAAGAACTGGCACGCATGCAACCCTTGTCCACCGAAGCGGCCCTCAAGCAAGTGCCTGGTGTGGTCATCAAGCCAGAAGAAGAGTCCGCGGTTGTGGCCAATATTGGCATGCGCGGACTGAGTGCGGGTGAATACAAAACCTTGATTTTGGAAGATGGCGTGCCAGTGGCCGCCGATTTATTTTTTGGCAACAGCAGGTACTACAACCCACGCGTTCAGCGCATGAACAGCATTGAAGTGCTCAAGGGTGCGGCATCGCTGCGGTATGGCCCCAACACCATCGGTGGTGTGATCAATTACAAAACCAAAGATCCAATCGATGGAGCATCGATCGCAACGCGCATCGGTTCTCATCAGTACCTTGAAACAACACTTGAAGCTGGTGGCCGATCCAGTTCGGGTGATGCAGTCGCTGGACTGGTCTACACACAAGCCAGCAGTGATGGCTTCCAAAACAAAGGGTTTGATATGCAAGACCTGATGCTCAAAGCTGGGATGACCATGGGCGACAAACAATGGTTGGGCATCAAAATCACACATTACGAAAACGATGCCAATATTTCTTATCGCGGTTTGTTCAAGGATGCGTTTGATGCGCGTGCCAAATTCAATCCCGCACCCGATGATTGGTTTTTAACTGACAGAAATTCCTTGGACATCAACCACGAGTGGGAAATCAGTCAGGACACGCGCTTGAACACTGTTGTGTACTGGAGTGAATTGCAACGAGACTACTGGCGCTATGGACTGAAAACACCGGCCACAAGCCTTCAAGATGGCTTGAAAACTTGGAGTTACAGCGACAGCTTGGATGGAAACAACCGTTCATTTCAAAGAACAGGCATAGATTCACGGCTGACCACGAAACACACCAGCCTGGGTGTGTCCAACGAAGCTGAAATAGGTGTGCGGTGGATGCGAGAAAGCATGCGCGATCAAAAAATCGCTGCCACCAGAGCGCATCCACGCAGTGGCACGCTTGGCACCGATGTGATTCAAAGCGCAAACAGCTTGGCTTTGTTTGCCCAAAACCGATTTGATCTGAATGAACAAATCAGCATCACACCTGGCCTTCGCGCCGAAGTCTATGAACAAATAACAGACGACTTGAAAAGCATGACTGACGGTCAGTCTCAAAACACCGAATACATGCCAGGCATAGGCGCAACTTGGAAGGTCACGCCCGAAGCTCAACTTTATGGCGGCGTCTACAGGGCATTCTCACCGCCCTACAACAGCACATCGATTGTCAGCGGCAATGATTTGAATTTAGGCGCAGAACGCTCTCTCAATTTAGAAATTGGCGTCAGAGGGCAACAAGATGCCTTGTCTTATGAATTAACGGCATTTCGCATGGACTTTGACAACCAAGTGATTCGCGCCAACAGCAATGGCGGCGACCCTGGCAATGGCGGCAAAACCTTGCATCAAGGTGTTGAATTGGGCGTGGCCTGGGCGGTGAACAAGGCCATTCGCATCGAGGGCAGCACAACCTATGTGCCCGATGCCAAATTTATAGAAAACCGTTATTCATCCACTGGCGTCCTGCTTGCGAAAAAAGACAACCGGGTGAGTTACAGCCCAGAATGGGTCAGCCATGTGCAGTTCGTCTACCAGCAGGGGCCCTTGATGACGGCGCTGGGCATTCAACACGTGGGTGCCCAAATGACAGACACCTTGAACACGGTCAGGTTGACTGAAAGCACAAGCGGTTTTTTCACGGGTCAGATTGATGGCTACACCACAGCAGACCTCACCGCAAGCTATCAAGTCCATCCGCAGTGGAGCATGACAGCCGCAGTGAAGAACATCACAGACACCCACTACATCGCAAGCTTGCGTCAAGGCATTTATGCCGGACCTTCCAGAAGTTATGAATTGGGATTTAAATTCAAATTTTGAAACGCTGTCTGCTGCGTTCAACCGGACAGAGCATCAGCCCTGCGGCCAGGGGTCAAGGTGTGCCTAAATAGTCGCGCTTGCCAATCTCGACACCATTGTGACGAAGAATTGCAAAAGTCGTCGTGATGTGAAAGTACAAATTAGGCATGGCATGACCCAGCAAAAACTGCATGCCTGTGTAATGCGTTTCTTTGTCGCCTCGTTTGGTCACGATGGCTTTGTCTTCTGTTCCATCAATTTGAGCCGCAGTGAAACCCTGCACATAGGCGATGGTTTTGGCGACACGTTCCTTCAGATCGGCCAAACTTTTTTCATCATCCGCGTAAGCAATCATTTCAACGCCAGCCAAGCGTGCCACCACACCTTTGGCAGTATCCGAGGCAATTTGAACTTGTTTGACCAGCGGCAGCATGTCTGGGTACAGACGAAATTGAGTCAAGGCATCTTCATTCCATTTTTTAGATTCAGCGTGTTTCTCGGCTTTATCCAAAATATGCAACAAGCTCTTGAGCATGTTTTCAATACGCGGCACGCTGGCGTGATACATGGAAATGGTCATGGCATTCTTTCTTAAGAAGTGAATCTGTTGTTGCGAAATACTAATTTGAAGCTCATGATACTTGCAAGCATTGATATCCTTGGCTTCAGTTCTGCAAGTCTTGTAACATGCGCATCCATGATGAACTACACCTCCGTACCCGACAACTTGCCAGAGCCTGTTGATGATGGCGCCGCCAATCACTTGAAGGGCATGCAGCTGCCATCCATTTCAATGCCGAGCACCAGCGGTCAACTTATCAAGCTCGACACCATCCAAGGCTGGTTGGTGATTTATTGTTATCCGATGACGGGTGTTCCAGGTGTGCCCTTGCCTGCCAATTGGGACCAAATTCCTGGTGCCCGCGGTTGCACCCCTCAAAGCAATGCTTACAAGGAGGTTCATCCTCAGTTACGTGCGATGGGTGTGGAAATTTTTGGCTTGAGCACACAAACCACCGCCTATCAACAAGAATTGGCAGAACGACTTCAACTGCCCTTCGCAATTCTCAGCGACCATCAACTTGAATTCCAACAAGCCTTGAAATTGCCCACTTTTGAGTCAGCGCAAAACACTTTGCTCAAGCGGTTGACCATGATTGCCAAAGATGGTGTTATTCAAGCCGTTCATTACCCTGTGTTTCCAAGCCATGCAGATGCAGCTTGGACACTTGCCTATTTGAAAGCTGTCATTCAAGGAAAACGACTGCCAGATTGACACGCACAAGGGTTCATCAAGAAACGACAGAAACTTGAATCATTATTTTGTGGAGCTCATGTCACCCACAAATTGTCCACCTCGATCAATATCAATTTCCAAATAGCTGAGCTTGCCAGTGACTTTTCCTGTCTTGTGGATTTTTAGCAATCCCTTGCAGGTGATGTCATTTTCCAATTTGCCATGGACTTGTATGCCTTGTGCATGGACTTTTCCCCGAATATTGCCTTGCTCTCCAACCTCAAGTTCTTTGCAATTGATTTCACCTGATACGTCACCGTTGATCTGTGCAAATCCGGGTACGTGGATAGACCCAACAAAAGTCACACCTTCAGGGATCAATAAATCATTGTTGTGGTTTGAGACATTGGACATAAAAAAATGGGTTAATTGAATAACTTAGATCTTATTGCAAATTGAAGTAGTGCTAATAGTTGAATTGCCATCGGTCATGGCATCACTCTGAATTACAAACTGATGGTCAAAGATGGCTCATGGGGTCGCGTCGGTGAATATAAGATGGTCAAAATTCATATCAACAGTTGAAGCTGATCCCAAGGACCCCACCATGAATTCTTCCTTCGTCACTTTTACATCAACAGCTTTGCTGATGATGTCCTTGGGCAGTGCTGCCGTGGGGCAGAGCTTGGATCAAAAATTCACGGTCGTTGAACCAGATCAAGTGCAGTGGAAAGACTATGGCAAAGGCATCAAAATGGCCGTCATTTCTGGCGATCCATCCAAGCCAGGCCCCTATGTCATTCGTGTGGTGTTTCCTCCAGGCATCATGAGTGCACCCCACTACCACCGTGAGGACAGGTATGTCACTGTGATGCAAGGTACATGGTTGGCAGGCACAGACGACAGTTGGGACCCTCAGTCCACACAGCCCTTGCGAGCAGGCAGCTACATGCAGCACCCAGCGGGTGCGATTCACTATGACGGTGGTGGCACAGAAGGAGCCACGGTGCAAATCATGGGCATTGGACCAAGCAGCACGACTTTCTTGTTTCCGCAAGTTGGGGATTTTGGTGAGCCGCGCAAGCTGAAATGATGGATGAGATGACCATTCGTTTTGCAAGAATCAACTTTGAACTGGCTGCAGATGAATGCACACCAGAGGACATCGATGCATGGATGGAAGTGCTTGATGATGCAGTGAATTGGGCTGACACCCAAGATTACAAGCTGTTCTTCAATCAAGCGCTTTCGGTGATTGGAGTCAGTATCCCAGTGAGTCCTGGAGAGATCGAATTGTTGGAAGCAGGTGCAGCACTGGGCACCGTCAAACTGGAAGTTGTGTTGAGTGAGCTCAAGTTTGAGAACCTGTGGCTCAGCGTGCAAAATCAAGACACTGATGTGATTTCTGCCCGCTGAGTCTGCCCTGCGTACACATGAAACACTAAAAGGACGATGCCCTCATATCCTCATCGACATTCTGCTTGTCGTGTTTAGATAGTAGATTGGCAGGGTTTGCAATTGAATGCACCCCTTTAAGCCATAAAGTTGTTCTTGTATTGAAAAGTGTTTCTTAATTTGTGTTGAAGGTTCAAACAATGTACACGCATGTCTTTGCATCTATCTGTCAATCTGCCATTTCTTGATCCATCATGCGCTCAACAACATACGCTCTTGACTCGACATGGCGACCTTTGCTGAAAGACATGGGGTTGTCGATTGCGAACATTCTGAGACGAGCAGGCCTACCAGATGATTTGCTGAACCGACCGGCCGTCAGACTTCATGCAGATGATTTTCATTTGTTTTGGAAGTCCATTGAGGAAGAATCAAATGACCCCCTGCTTCCATTGACGTTGATTCGGTCGATTCGAAGTGAATCATTTTCACCGCCCCTGTTTGCTGCACTGTGCAGTCCAAATTTGCATATTGCAGCCAAACGCATCTCACGCTACAAAGATCTGGTTGCACCCATACGCCTGGATGTCAGAGACACAGAACAAGAATTGATTGTTGAGTTTGCATGGCCGCCCTCCAATAATCCTGCCCCTGCCTCGTTGGTACTGACCGAACTTTTATTTATTGTGACTTTCGCACGCATGGGTACACGCGAAAAAATTCTTCCCAACCATGTGACAACGGACCATTTGCCTGCAAACAAAAATGCATTCAAAGACTTTTTAGGTGTGCCGGTTCAACGAGGCAGCAGTCACTGCGTTGCTTTCAAAAAATCTGATGCTCTCAGGCCATTTCTCACGGCCAACGAAGATATGTGGTCAGCATTTGAACCTGAGCTTAGATTGAGACTGGCTCAAAATGGCGCTGCCATCAGTGTGAGGCAACGTGTACGCATGGCTTTGCTAGAGGCATTACCTGGCGGGGGCATCAAAATGGGAGCAGTTGCAAAACGCATTGGCATGAGCCAAAGATCACTTCAGCGACATTTGGAAATCGAAGGACAAAACTATAAAACTTTACTGCAAAGCATCAGACTAAATTTGTCACAGCACTATTTGCAAAACACCAGTCTACCCACGGCTGAAATTGCTTTTCTCTTGGGCTTTGAAGAACCAAATTCGTTTTTTCGTGCCTTCCGAAGTTGGACTGGCACGACCCCAGAACAATTCAGGCAAACCTCATTGTTGGCCAATATCAATATGCAGTCCTGACTGTTTGTTTTTGCATCGCAGACTTGCTGCTCAACCCACATTTAAAAAAATGAATTCCATCAAGCATGACCATCAAGCTCAAGATTTTTTATACACAACCAGACTCACGCCAAAGCAACAGGCATTTGTCGACAGTGTTCTTGCTGGTCATAGCTATATTGATGCATACAAACTGGCCTACGACACAAAATCTTCTCATAAAGTGATTGGAATAAGTGCGAATGCTTTACTCAAAAATCCCAAAATAATCAAAGCCATTCATACACAACGACTAGAGCTACAAAAGTCAATGTCAATTGCTTTAGACAAACACAATCTCCAAATGCACTTGGCTACCGAGTTGAAGGAGTTGTATCCAAAAATTCAAGACGAACAGACTCGCATCAAGGTGCTGGAAATGCTGATTTCAATCAGTCAATCTAACTCAGTATGACTTTTTTTAAAAGGCCAAAATCAAATGTCCCTCTTCAAACTAACGCGCTCAAATCTGAAATTACTCTTCTCGTTTTTTATCGTGCTTTCAACCTCTGCATCAAGCACAGATCTTCTTGTTGAAAAATCCAGTCATTTTGATGGAAAGCATTTTTTCAATCAACCACTTGAACCAGAAATGCAAAGTGCATGGAGAGTTTGGTGGCATTACTTCACAACGCCTAGAGTTGATGCCATTCCAGAAAAACCCTTGCCAGTTCAGAAATTGGAATGGGCCACTTGGAATGCATTGCCAGCAGACAAGGTTCATGTTGTTCGACTGGGACATTCTTCACTTCTTTTGAAATTACATGGACAACAGTGGCTGATAGATCCTGTTTTCAGTGAGAGAGCTTCGCCTTTGAGTTTTATCGGCCCCAAACGATTTCACCCTTTGCCAATTGATGTTGACAACATGCCTATGATCGAAGGCGTCATCATTTCACATGATCATTACGATCATCTTGATGCTGAAACCATCAAACGCATTCACCCCAAAGTCAAACAGTTTGTAACAACCTTGGGCGTTGGCAAGATTTTGAAAGACTTTGGTGTTCCCGCAGATAAAATCAAAGAACTTGATTGGCATCAATCTGCCAGTTATGCAGGTGTAAAACTAACAGCTGAACCAGCTCAACATTTTTCAGGGCGCGGTTTGTTTGATCGCAACACAACGCTTTGGGCCTCATGGGTCATTGAAAGCCAAGTGAATGCTGATCCTGTGAAAATTTTTTACAGCTCAGATTCAGGCTACTTTGAGGGCTTCAAGAAAATTGGGGCTAAGCATGGCCCATTTGATCTGACCATGATTGACACTGGGGCCTGGGACAAGATGTGGGCAAGTATCCACATGAACCCAGAAGAAAGCGTTCAAACGCACTTGGATGTGCAGGGAAAGGTGATGATGCCTGTCCATAACAGTACCTTTGATTTGGCATTGCATCCTTGGTACGAGCCCCTGGAGCTGGTCAGCGCAATCGGGGCTCGCCAGCAAGTTGTGTTGGCCACACCCATGATGGGTGAGGTTTACGTCGTTGGTTCCGTGCCATCGATCAATCCATGGTGGCGAAAGTTGATGCCAGCATTCAGCAATTGAGCCCCGTTTGAAAGCTGATTACTTTCCAGTGTGATTGGCTGCGATGAAATTGCCAATCTCTGAATAAAACAAATACAAAGTAGCCTTTGTCTTGTCACTGGCCGCTGGATTTTTGATGACAACTTTCCATTCCTTTCCTTTTTCGCCATCTATGATCGTGATGGATTCAGGAGGGATCGCTTTCCAAGCAGCGTCGAGCTTGCCGCGAGCGATCAATCGTTGCACCCGTTTGTCTGCACACTTGAGAACCGTTTCTTTGGCAGCAGGTTTGCTACCGTGGAAATGGCAGTCTTCACCAGCACCCGCAAAAACCGATTGCGAAACAGTGATAGTCAATGCAGTGGCCAAGAGTTTGATGAGTTGTTTCATGAATGATCCTTTGAATCAGAGTGAATTTCGAGGAGATGTGGTGGCGTTTTGTATTTCCATATCCTCATGAATATGGATATGTTCTTCCACAGGGAATCGGAAAAGCTCAGCATTCGTATCGTGCTGGTAACCATGCAATTGAACAAACAGCAAGTAGATACCTGCTGCCATCAAGCCCAAATTTGCAAAGTAGCTGAATCGCAAAAAAGAGCTTGATTTTCTAAAGAGGGCCAGCACACCCACCATGACAATGAGTGCGGCAATTTGTCCCAGTTCAACGCCAATATTGAAGCTCAAGATGCGCAGCAGCATTTGCCAAGCATCATCGCCCAAGGGAAGTTGTTGTAAACGAGTTGAGAGTCCAAAGCCG
This sequence comes from Limnohabitans simekii (SeqCode), assembly GCF_965234735.1. Taxonomy (GTDB): domain Bacteria; phylum Pseudomonadota; class Gammaproteobacteria; order Burkholderiales; family Burkholderiaceae_C; genus Limnohabitans; species Limnohabitans simekii. The sequence continues at coordinate 25,009 of NZ_OZ248543.1, forward strand.
TGCAATAAACCAAAGGCGAAAACCATGCCAAGCAGATTTGGCGAAGGCATGTTGAAATGCTTTTCAAAGCCGCCGTTGTTGTCAAAGCCTTTGTAGATGACGCTGACCGCAATGATGGCATCAACCAACCAAAAATTCCATGTGATTTGGAAATAGGTGGCAAACACCAAGGTGATGCAGTGACCGACCGTGAACACAGTGACAAACTTCACAATGTCCTTGAAGGTGCTTAAGAAAAACACCACGCCAAGCAAAAACAGCAAGTGGTCGTAGCCCGTGAGCATGTGACTGGCACCCAGTCCCACATACTGCATATAACCGCCATCCAACATGCGTTGCTTGTCCGCGTCACTGATGCCGTGTGCAAACACAAGCAATGGCAAAAGCAAGAGCAGCAGACTGCTTGTTTTGAATGAGAAGTTCAATTTCATGACAACCCTTTTGAAATAAATAGGAAAGCACCCAAACTATCCAGATAATATCCAAAGGCATTTGACTTGTTTTGCCCTCACCGAATTAGATGCTCAGCCATGTGGAAATAACCCAGAGCGCCCCATACAGCAAGGAGCTTGCAATCAATCCGGTCTGCGCCAATGCAAATTTGGATAACGCTGCAGCTTTGGGCGCGATACGTTTTCTTGATGAATTCACAAGCGACTTCAAGAAAGATTGAAATTCGGGTTGTGCGCAGAACATCCAGGGTCAATAGGGCATCACTGATCGATGGAAACTGATAATTTTCCATTGCCCATTTTGCAAAGCAAGCGCCATGCTTATCCTTCCAGCTGCTTCTACTGGCGGACCATTCACCATGATTTTCCAACGATCGAATCAGGTGATTTTGGCTAATGCTCCTTCTTTTGTATTTGCGATTGCTGGTGAGTTCATAAAGATCAGTGGTTACAAAAAAGCAGGATTTAATTCCAACCGCTTCTTTCAATAGAGTCTGGATCTATTCAGTCAACCTTAACCCATTTGCAATTTTTTGGGTGAACCGACATCTTTCACTTGAGCAGTATCGGGACGCTGAATAAATGTCGTGAGAAACGAAACTATGCAACTACCGACTCTTATTATTTTCACCACCTTAATAATCATTGATATTTTTTATAAATAAGCATATATTGACATTTAGAGAAATTAATCAGGTTACAAAATGCGCAAAGTTTTATTGACAATGACCATCTTGCTTATTGCTGCCTGCGGAGGTAGTGGTGATGGCTCATCAGGCAGCTTGACCACTACTGGCTCCTACACAATTTCAAAAGGTGTAGCTCAAAAGGGACCTCTACAAATTGGGTCAACGGTCACCATTGCCGAATTGGATGACAACTTAAATCCCACCGGAAAAATATTCATTACTGAAGTCACTGACAACCTAGGCAACTTTAAGTTGGGATCCACTATCGGTACAAAGTTAGCCTTGATCGTTGCTCAAGGCTTCTTCATGGATGAGAACACTGGAGACTTCACATCTTCAGCAATCACCTTGCGAGGCATTAGTGATTTGAGTGTTGAAACAGCTCCTTCAGTGAACGTTCTGACAACTCTTCAATACATTCGCCTCAAAAATTTAATCGCATCAGGGACTGCGTTTCAAGCTGCATACAAGCAGTCACAAGACGAGGTTTTAAAGGCGTTTGGCGTTGACCCATTGAAAATAACTGATCTTGGCTCGCTGTACCAAATGAAAATCAATGGATCTTCAGATGCAGACGCTGTGCTCCTTGCCATATCAGCCACTTTAGGAAAAGCAGCTGCAATGCGAAATGGATCCTCAACCGCGGCACAGCTTTCAGACATCATGAATACGATTGCTAGCGATTTGAGTCAAAGCGGCACGATCACAACCAACTCGGTTAAGGCTGAACTTACCGCTGCTCAAATTGCTTTGGATGTCAACTCAGTGAGGACGCTGGTTCAGAACTTTTACGCAAATCGTGGAATCACAATTGCAGCTCCAATTTTTGAAGATTGGGTGAGCAAGGACGGAACGAATTCGCTTCCCAGAAGGACGCAAATGAGCCCCAGTGCCTTCAATTTCACCGACAGCATCAACGCACGACCAAATCAAAGCTATACAAGTCCAGAGATCACAGTGGCAGGATTACCTGATGCAACCAACGTTAATGTGGTTGTCAACACAGGTTCCACAATCATCAAAAACGGTACTGCTATTCCCGGGCTATACAGTGCTGCAAAAAATGGCGACAAGTTAGCAGTTCGAACGACGAGTGCTGCATACGGAAGCTCTGTGAGTTCGACACTGTCGATTGGCTCACTTAGCAGCACATGGCGCCTCGCTTCACAAGCCCCCGCAAATGTAAATCCAACTGCATTCGCCATCAATGCCATAAGCAACTCCATTCCCGATCAGTCCTATACAAGTAGCGGTATCACTATTGCTGGACTCAATGATGGTGAGGTTGCGTATATCAACTCCACAAGCGGTTCAATCATCAGTCTCAACGGATCCTCTACGGGAACGAATTCAACAATAGGTCAAAACGGCGATATCGTCACGTTGAATGCATCAGGTCCAGCCTACAGCTCTAATGCAAGCTACACACTGACAATCGGGTCTAAATCAGCCGATTGGACTCTAACGGCACAGTCACCTGCTGCGGTTACTCCAACAAGTTTTAGCCTTAACAGCACTACTGATGAAATCAACCAACTAATTACGAGCAACACCATTACCGTCGCGGGTTTAGCCACAGGCGAAGTTGCTCAAGCAAACTTAACCTTGAGTGGCACGTTGCCAAGTGGTGCGAGCTTGTTGGTTAACGGTGTTATCAAAACACAATGGCCAACCATCGTGAATCAAGGCGATCAAATTTCAATCCGAACAACGCTTGCTAGCAACTTTGGAGCAACTGGAACAATCACATTAACGGTAGGTACCAGAAGCTCAAATTGGGTAGTCTCTTCGCGAAAACCCTCAGCCAAATACTACAAACGATTTGGAGCAACTAATGCATACGTGCAAGACTGGTATACCTCCGGCACTACTTATACCTACTACGCTATTCCATTTATTGCTAATTCCAGCTTTGCCGTGAGGTACTTTGCGCTGGGTCTTTACAACGGCTCAACAGATTCGGTCTATCTTTACAGCAACGATGCAGTGAATGACGTACCTAGCTCGCTGCTATCGACTGCGACTTTGACTTCTGTATTTTCTGATAGCACGAGTTATACCTATCCGAATGGTGGATACACATCGACGGCCAGTAGCACTACCTACACAGACGCTTCGAATGTCGTTTACTGGGTCAGTGGAAAAATTCAAGGTAAATTTGGTAGCGGTATCAACCTCACTGCCAATAACAAGTACTGGATTGTCGTGAAATGGAACAACAACTTCCCTCACGATGATCGAGTTGACGCTAGCACGGGATCAAGCTTTGATTTCTCGCAAGCAAAGGGGAGTTCGGACGCCGTGTCTTGGTCAAATATCACCACAGGTATTTTGAATGCTGGAGCTGTTCCAGCATTCTTTATGACTGACTAATTTGACTAATGCAATAAGAGAAACGCATACAGCAACTCTAATTTAGATGGACATTATTTCGGACTTAAAAACCAAAAAAAGTAGCCAAAATTGAAGTCATAACTTGGGTTGGAATCTTGCTTCCTTGGTATTTTAAGAACAACAATAAATAATAAAGATTAATAAAAATCTTGTGCCTCCTCGGTCAGGATGCCTGGGTTTCCCCTTATTTAATTTCATTTCATTTAAACAGAGTATTGATTTAATCAAATTTCTCATTTACTTTGTTTTTTGGAGATGAAAATGATGATCCCAAAGTTTCATGCTATTTCTCTGGCAACCCTATTGGTTCTAGTTGGATGTGGCGGAGGAGGTGGTACTTCCAGCACATCTTCTGTATCTGCAACTGATGCGTATCCCACAGGTTTGGCCGTGGCTTCACCAACAGCAGTTGTCAGCAGTAGCTCTCCCGTCGTTGCCAAACTTGATCTTCCATTCAAACAACGTGTTGGAGACTGGTGGGAACATCTGCTAGACGCTGTGAATAAGGGTGATGCTCATCAATTGGCGCAAGTATTGAATCCTTTCATTCCCATCGCTACTGCTAATGCTGCACCAGCGAAAGTTTTGGAAAGTCAAAACGTGTCAAATTACATCCAAAAAGTGGTGCGAGGAGAGTCCACACCAGATGCAACAATATTGCCTTTAAACGGTTTTTTCAAGTCATACACTTCAGCGACATGCTACGGACCAAAGGTAGCCTATCTTCAACACAATGATGGTACTGATGTGACACCTCCAGGAGCTACCGGTCCAGAACTTCCTGGTGGCGATGTGGGTATGTGGCTTGACCGCAATGGCGATCAAACCACTGGTACGCCCTGTGCAGCAGCGCAGTTGAACGCGCTGATGGATCCCATCAAATCGCGCGCCAATGCCAGCCTGATGCTGGGTGCTCGAATGGTGGCATTGGCGGCTGCCAGTGGCTCGGGTCTTCCCGCTCCAAACACCAGCAGTTCACTAACAGCCTCATTTCAAACATTTATCAATGGCATTCTCCCCTCAGGTACAACAGCTGATGTCACCTTAGCAGGAGTCACCAACAATGGTTCTGACAGCTTTACTTACCAGTGGCGGGTAAAGTTTACAAAAGCGCCCAAAGAAATGTGGTTGTTGGTTAACTTGACACATCAAAAAACCACTTCGGGCTACACAGGTTTGCTGCAATACGCAACCTCCGAATTGAGCGCCAACACTCAAGCTACAGCTCAATGCGCCACATCGAAAAAGTTGGCCGTAGTTGGAACTATGCGATACAACAAATCAAGTTCTACACAGCTTGATTTTTCTGCGCGAGAAGCACCCTACTGCGTTACTGCTGATACCGACTTGGTGACAGATTTTGGATCTTGGGTATCTCTGGATTCAAACAAGGAGTTAGACACCACCAAAACCACGTCCACTGATAGCAAAGGCTGGCATCAAGAGGGTGGTGGGTTCAAGCGATTTGCAGCTTCATTCAACCCCGACACCGGTGCTGGAAATTATTTGTTCGCATGGCAGGCAGGTATTGGCGATCCCAATTCACGCATGTTTGCAGTCAACAGTGATTACAACAGCAGTTCGGAGGCCCGCACATTGAAGGCATTTTTTGGATTTGCACCAAACATGGCAGCAACTTCTAATCAAAGTCAACTGGGCGAGTTGATTTGCAACTGGGCTGGCCCAGGCAATGACAAGACGGTTGGACACAAAAAATTTCAAAGTCAGCTGTTATCACTGACATCAACAGCTACAGATTGGTCTTTCCCAACCAATGTAGCTACTGACAGCAAAATTAGATTTGCGCCAACGAACAATTGCAACTCTACTGGGGCTATGAATTTTGATGTTGATGCATCTGGAATCTTGGAAGCCAATGAGGGCGCTAACGTCACAAACAGTTTGGATGTGCTCACCGGGACAAACGCATCGGTTTTTGATGAAATCAAATCACGAGGGTTCTCAGCCCCCAGCATGTATTGATGTATTCACCATAGATTGAGGCAATCGCTCGGTCAGCCAATACAAACCCGCGGCCAAGGCCAAGGCTGAAACCCCTCTTTCCATGGTGAAGCCAGTGGGAGACTGCCACCTACCAGGTGTCCATCTCCAATGTCCAATCCCTTTTGACACCGCCAAGAACGTCAGCAAGAACAAAATTTGGCCCAGTTCAATGCCCATATTGAAGCCCACAATGCTGGTCCATCGAGAGGTGCCGTGCAAACCCAGTTCGGAAATCGCCGCGGCAAAGCCCATGCCGTGCAACAAGCCGCAGGCAAACACGATCAGCAAGTACTGGCCCATAGCTGCTCGTTGCATGACCAAGTTGAGCCCCGCCATCAACACAATGCTGGCTGCAATCAACGGTTCCACCAGATTGGCAGGCACTTTTATGAAACCGAGCAAGGAGGCGGTCAGGGTGATGCTGTGCGCCAGCGTGAAGCACGTCAGCACTCGCCACCAGTATCGCCAACCGGTGGCCGCAACAATCACCGTGATCAAAAATGTCAAATGGTCCCAGCCCAACAAAATATGCTCGACACCAAGCAGCGTGTAGTCCACCATGACATGAAGCGGTGAGCGAAAAAATCGATGTTGATTTTGTAAAGGTGTCAACACCACGGCCTCAGTGTCTTCCCCACGGGTGACCTTGAGCGTGAGTTGCCGCTCTTGCGTTGCAGAGCCAAAAATATCAGCAGCCAAGCGAAGGTCTTGGGGCGGATTGTCAAAACCAACGCGCATCAACATCAAGAAGTGAGCCGCACCTGGGCTTGCAAACAAAGCCGCATCACGGGTGGTTTGTGGCGGCGTTCTTTCATCTTCTTCGGCCAATATTTGCAACTGGTCCAAGCGGCCCATCGTGTCGCCATTGAACAAGCGAAATTGGGTCTGGACTTGTTTTTTGATGCTGTTTAAATGCAGTTGCACTTCATGCTCGGACAAGCGGCCATCCCCATCATCGTCCACTTGTCTGAGGGCAGACACCGGAAAGGCCACCATGGCGAACACAGAGGTTCCTTTCACATGCAACGAGCCTTGCTGTGCAGGCATCAAATGCGCACCAGCATGCGAGGTCCACAACAGCAAGCCAAGCATCAGCATAGTGCTTTGCAAGGTCTGACGAATCCACCCCTGCCTTGAACCCAGCGCAAACAGTTTTTCGGAAAAAGCCTTCATTCGAAATTCACAATGGCCAGCGGGATTTGCTCGGTGAGCCAAAACTGATCTTGTTGATGGATCACCCACAGAGGGTGCAGCGCTTTGTGCACTTGCAACTGCGCCCTGCTCCATGGAGATGGGCTGTGCACCAGGGCTTGCACCCGCATCGGTAGCACATGAACCGGCGTGTTGGTCGACATCTCAATCAGAAACAAGTGCGCCTTCAAGGTTTCGCGCAAGGCTTGCACCGTCGGCAACTGCCATTGGCGAATCGACACCTTGCGCCCTGATGGCAGCAACATGAATGATTTGTCGCCCAACTGTGCGCCCGCCTTGTCGATGGCTGTTTGTAAAGCTTTGTCGGACAGTTCAGAATGAGATTTCAGAAAATCAACCAAGGGGGTTTGCGGTGCCAACACTTGGTGCAAGACCTGGGACAAATTCAAACTCATCGACAAAACAAGCTTGTCACGCCCATCGCGCTTCATGTCTATTTGGTTGTAATGCACATCGCCAGCAACCGCCAACAAGGGGCAGCCCAACCAAAGAACAACCAGCCAAACTCTGAATGAAGGCGGTGTGAATCTCATTGAAACCTCAAGCCGATCGTCTCTGACCAGCATGCTGCAACAACGTGATTTTTCTCACCGTAATCGATTTACTGAACCGTTCCGCCCAAGTATTTATTGGTGCTGAAAGTATTTTTAGCTCGGAAGTAGGGAACCGTGGTGACTTTGCCAATATAGGCGCCCTTCATCAACACATACATGGTCGCCGTATAGGTTTGTCCCACCGGCGTATGGTCGATGACGGTGTGGGCATGGTAGTGATAACCAACGCTGTCATGGTTGTGCGCACCAAACTCGTCCAACTTGCTTGTGTAGCCCAGCATGAGTGCGTCGGTGGTGTCCCGGTATTTGCCAAACAAGGCGATGCCGTCATAACCAAAGCCAATCAATGGCGGATGGGTTCTGTTCAAATAATCGCTGTCGTTGTAAAGCGCCAAACCAAAGCCCGACTGGTACCCATCGCTGTGGCAATGTGGTCCTCCGCCGCCTTGTCCCACATGGCAACCACTCGCCGACAACTCACCCGCCAGGTGCGAGGGCTCCAGCACATTGTTGTAAGCGGGGAACATGACCGAGCCGTCAATCAAAATGCCGTTGTTGGCTTCGTCGGCGTAGGTGTAGACGTTGGCTTCCAAGGTGGAAATCTTGCGCTCTGTCCACAGGTTTTTGGTCACCACCGAGGAATTGTCCGTCACCGCAGTGACTTGACCGTAATCGCGCATGGGGATCATTTGCACGTAATTTTCCAGGTTGGAAAAACGTGTGACTTTGGAATTGGGGTAAGAGCCGCTTCCATCACCGGGTGGATGCGGGACGTCGACCAGACCATTGGGCGAGGCTTGGTTGCCATAGCTCACCACCACCATGAAGGGGTGGTAGACACCGCTGCTGTCTGCTTCGTTGGTGAAGTAAACGTAGGGCACCAGGTTTTGCCCGGGTGTGCCATCGGCAATGGAATCGCTGACCAGTTTGGTTGCCAAGGCTGCATCCCGATAAGCCGTGTAAACCGCTGGCGCATAACGCAGCTTGCCGCCACTGTTTTCCACCGTGGTTTTGATGGAGGCCAGCATGGTGCTGGCGGCGGTTTTGGTGCTGGCATCGGTCCCTGCGGTGGCCACTTGGGTTTTGTAGGTGTCGTTGACCGATCGGTAGATGCTCCCGCTGGTGCCCTCAATTTGGCTGGTGGTCACTTTGGACATGAAAGGGGCGGGGCCGTTGTCGACAAAAGCCACGCTCTTTGGATTCATAAAGGTCGGAATGCCCAAATTGATGGGGGAGTCGTAAAAATGCAGTGGTGTCGCTGCTTCCGCTGTGCTGACCAAGGTGTAAACGCCATTGGTGTGATTGACATAGTAATCGGCGGCGCTGAAGTTGGCTTCTTCGGTCCAGCTGGGTGTGTAGGTGCTCGTACCCCCACTGACAACCGTGGTGTAGCTGTATTGGTAGCGCTTTTTGGCTTGAAGCAGCTTGGTGGTGCTGTTGTATGCAAAGGTCAGGTAGCCATGCAGCGGGGTCGATGCCTTGCCAAAATTGTTGCGAAACTTGAGTTTATGGCCGTCGGTCGTATCCACATCCAGCGAATTATTGGGGTGGAAATGGGAGTCAATCCGATGGTATCCGGTGGTGCCTTGTGCCACCAATAAAAACAGCTTGGACAGATAACTGTTGTAGGTGGTTGATGTCGGCAAGGTGGCCGACTCTGCCGCATAACCAAAGGCAAGACTGTCGCGCGTGCCCATCGACAAATACTTGGCTGCACTGCTGGCGCTGGCTGCGTCAGAGATCATGTAGCGCGAGCGGTTAATCACTGTGCTGGCTAAGACCATGTTGCCGGTAAAACTGCGGTCAATCGCCGCAGCGAAATTAGCGGGAGTGCCGTAGTCGATGGAAGTGGTTTTTGTTGATTTCGGAATGGCAGCAACGGTCACCGCATTGGTGGTTGAACTGGCAGATTTAATTGTCTCGACATTGGGCTTGATTTGGGTGGTGACTTTTGACGCCAGGCTGGCGAGCTTTTCCGCCAAATTGCTTGATGAGGTATCAGCATCAACCGTCTTGAGCGCCTCTGCAATTGAAGCAGCAACATTGTGGGCTTTGGCGTAGTTGGCGTCTGTTGCTTTGGCTGCAACATAGTTCTTCATCACATCAATAGAGTCGAGGCCCAACTCCGTTTGAACAGCCTTTTTTGCAGCATCCAGTGAAAGACCTGCACTCATTTTTGCCACCACTTGAGTGGTCAGTGGTGAAACCACCTCATGGTTGCCTGGAGGTGACATCATGGTGAAACCAGCGGTGACCGTTGTATTGGGACTGTCTTGATCAATGGTGACGCCAACGACTGCAACCACCACGACTTTGTAGGTGTTGATTTGTGCTTGCGTCGCAGACAACGTGAACCCGCCTGTTTCACTGGTGGTTGCAGTGGGCTCAACTGTGTCAAATGTGCCGTTTTCATTCAGGTCCAGAAACACGTTGGCTTTGTAAAGATAGCCGTCCATTGCCGTGCCACTGAATGATGTTGAGCTTGAATTCACTGAGGTTCCGCCGCCGCAGGCGGTCAAACCAAACAGAATAAGTACAGCCAGGGTCAGTCGAGCTGATGATGTCAGGGAGCGCATGGCGTAATTCTTTCTTTTGAAAGTGAAGAAAACTGGTAGCAGTACCCAGAACATTCGCCAGCTAATTGGAAATTAAATTAAATGACTTTGGCAGTAATTCGGCCACCTTATCACGGCAATGATGATAAATATGTGTGAAATGGTGAGGAGCGCAAGTAAAACACCATTACCCTAGCGCCGAGAAACCATCATTTCCATAGATTGGCTACATGGTTCAAAGATGGAATCAAGGCACCTTGGTTGCTTGCCACGAAACCATTCTCAATTGACCCTTGTTTTTATGCCAAATACTGTGATAACGAAGGATCAGTTTGAGTGGTTTTTGTCCGATGCGCACATCGTATTTTCCCTGCCCAGTCAATATGGCCATGCAATCATAAATGCGCACCGAATCATTTGAATGCTCGATGAATTCATAGACCGTGTCACCCTTGCGCATGGAATCCAGGTAACTAGCTTTGCTGTCAACGACGGCACTGTTTCTGATATAGATAAGTTCATCATCTAACAGTTGCGCCATGGTGTCCAAATCGTTTTTCATTTGTGCGGACAAACGCTGTTGCTCTGCTTGCAATACCTCTGCTGTGTCTAATGGGGCGCATGCTTGAGATAATGCCGGCGACATACCGCCAACACACAAGACAATCGTGGCGATGCTGTGACTAATCAAGTATTTCATGAGACTCCTTTTTTCGGAAATTCATTAAAACGTTGAATTTTTCTGTGAGTGTATAAAAAAACTAAAAACCAAAATACATCAACCAAATATGACTGACTTCACACCGCTTGAAATGTTTTGGTTAGCAGACCTTGTTTTAGCGATTCACTTTGCGTTGGCTGCTTTTGTGGCGTCGGGCCTGCTTTTGATTCCAATGGGTGCAATTTTCAATTGGCAATGGGTTCGCAATAAAGTATTTCGCACTGTACATGCAGGATTGATGGTTTTTGTGGCGGTCGAGGCACTGATTGGAATGACCTGTCCACTCACAACCATTGAGGCTTATCTGCGAGGTACTGAGGCTCAAGCGTCTTTTCTGGCCCATCATCTCAGCCGCTTGTTGTACTGGGATTTGCCACTCGGTTTCTTTGTGTGGTTGTATGTGGCGTGTGCTGTTTGGGTGGTGTGTTTATGGTGGTACTGTCCTCCCATTTCCAACAAAGGATCCATTGGGCAAGGCTCAGTCAATGCAGAGAATTAAGTAGACAGGTTACTGCTTGATGGTCAATTCATTGTTGATGGTGTGCGCCCCATCAGCGGAACGAGCAATGGCTTCTGCTTGATCAATATGTGCCTGCGTATCTAGGTCGATAAAATCCGAGGATACTTTTTACCCAAGGATCAAGCATGAAAATCATTGTTAGTGCAACAGTCAAAGCGCCTATCGATGTTGTTTGGGATGCCTACACCCAACCTGAAGACATCATGCAATGGAATGCTGCTTCTGACGATTGGCACACCACTTCATCCCATGTCGATTTGCGTGTTGGCGGCCAGTTTTCATCACGCATGGAAGCCAAAGACGGAAGCTTTGGATTTGATTTTGCAGGCACCTACACAAAAATCATTTCGCATGAATTGATTGAATATGTCTTTGGCGAACGAACAGCAACGGTTGAATTTAAACAATCACCTGACGGGGTGACGGTGCAGGTAACTTTCGTTCCAGAAACTGAGCACTCCATTGAGCAGCAACAAGAGGGATGGCAAGCCATATTGGATCGATTTGCAAAACATGTCGACTCCCTTCATTCCAAGTGAACGTTGAATCTACTTAGATCGCTTTCTCCATACTGGGCGGTGACTTCACCCTGATTGACCTGATTTGGGAACAACACCCGAACCCAATGCGGTAAGAGCGAGCGGTTTTTGATGCTATCGCATCGTTTCAATTGGGCAAAGCGATTTTGGTTTCGCAACAAGTTGCAAGCTGGGTATGAATGCCGCAGCAATCAAAAAAGCACCTAACAAGCCTAAGAGCACAGCCCTGTGGCGTATCAACATTTCCAAGTTGAGGCAACATAGGGATGAACATGCCATGGTCATAACCGCGTGTTTCGTTGGTTCGTGCTTGAATGCCTGCTGTTTTTAGCAGGTGAACCAGTTTTTCAGCAAGCCCAGGTTCACCAGGTGCTGGATACCGCAGTTCGTAGGTATTTGCAGGGAAGCCGTCATAATCAAAAATCATCTCGGGATGCGCCGCGCTGGTGACAGTCACCTCAGATTGAATCCAGTGTGCAGACACCATCACAACAGCCTTGGGTTGGGCAGGTAAACCACTGGCGATATTTCGCAAATAGTTGGCCATCTTGTCCCATTCATTCTTTGGATCCCAATCCATGAAAAAACATGGGCCACCGCCATGTGGGATGAACAAGGCTGGCATCCGTGGTTTTTGATTTGTTTCAGACGTATTCATGGGTTACTTTCTTTGCGATCAATGCGTTTCAACGCTTCAATGCTTTTGACTGAATCAATGATTTGGCTGTCGATGAATTTTGATCTCTTCATTTAGAACCTCTTCCATTGGAAAAAATTCTACTTCTCAGACCTTGGTTCTAGGGGACGATTACCTGGGAAAATGATGTCTTGTGAAAAGACACCATTTCCAAACTTCACACAGTCAATGGTTGTGCATCTCTGACATGCCTTCAGGCACATAGCCAAGTAACGCGGGATCCAACATGCCAGCAATCATTGCGATATGTCCGAACACCAAAAACAATGCCACACAAATGGCATGTGTCTGACGCTTGGACTCATCTGTCGCTTGTGCATTGACCCAACCCAATTCCTGAAAAGCAATGTAGATGAGAGGCAGCCCGCCAATCAGATAACTGCCAACCGCCACAACATCTATCACTGTGCGCCACTCACCCGCTTGGGTGATGGGCCACACAGCGGTTTTCATAAGGTAAATGATCACCCCGATGAAATACAAACCCACCGTGATGCCCACCATGCGGTTCAAGCTATTGACCCAGCCCGTGTACTTGCGTGTGGACAGCAGATACAACTCGCTGATGGCCAGCGTTTCCGCCAGCACTATCGGAATGGCCATGAATATCAATAAGTTCCAGGGTTGGTTGGTGGCCAACAACTCCATGTAATGCGTCATGTTCATTTCATTCTCCAATCAAATTCAACAACCCACAAAGGGGCAAGATGTTTTTTAGATTTGGAGAAGACGCTTGGGAGGTTTGAACTGCTTGTATGGATGTTCTTGAAGAAGCAATGTTTGAAAAACAGGATTCCACATGTGATTCAAACGGAAAGCAGCTTGTGGCGTGTGGCTTGCTAATGTGGTGAAGCCTAAGCAACACAAATGACCAGTGATATGACAAGATTTAGGGTGGCTGGTGTCTTGTACTTCGTGACATGCCGTGTGGCTTTCAGCGGTGATAAACACAACTGGTGAGGTTGACAAGGTTTCCAATGGCATGGCAGATGCGTGGAATAAACCACTGATCAAACTCAAACACAATGTCAAGCACCAGATTCGCATTAGCTTATTCTAGAGGGCAATAGGACCCCTCGTGCGTAGTGTCGGTTCAACTTAAACGTTGCTTGACGCTGATGCTACATATTTGAAGAAATAATTTGTATTGCGCGTGATCCAATTGCAGCACCTGTTACTGCATCAATGGCTACTGCTTGAATTTCCGTTCCATTTTCTGCGTCTAAAAATTGAACTCTGTCATTACCGCTTCTATGCTTTCTACCCCAAGCGCCAATGATGAACAGCACAGGCAAAAAATCTTGCCCCGCAGGGGTTAACAAATATTCTTCACGAGGTGGATTGTCCATATAGCGACGTTTTTCCAACAATCCTTCTTCTGTCAATACACTGAGTCGACGAGTCAGCATGGTTGGCGCTATGCCTAGATTCTTCCTAAATTGATCAAATCGTTTCAGACCGGCATGTGCATCACGCAATATCAATAGATTCCACGCATCCCCAGCAACTGAAAGACTTCGAGCGATGGGGCACGGTTCGTTGAGATTATTTTGAACATTCATATCAGGAGGATAGGGACTTAGTTTCAAATTGATAGTAACATAACTACTAATTCGATATCAACCCTTTTGCGCGAGCACTTTCATGAGCTATCAATCATTCAACAACACTGCCAATCAACCCAATTTGTTGACTCAAGAATTGCATCTTCCAAATGGCAGCAAATTACCCAACCGATTGGCTAAGGCGTCAATGAGTGAGGCGCTTGCTACTTACGATAACCGTCCAACGGATTTGCTTGTTGATTTGTATGAAAGATGGGCTAAGTCCGGCATTGGCATGCTCCTGACTGGCAATGTGATGATTGATCGCAGGGCTCTGGGTGAACCAGGTAATGTGGTGATTGAAGATGAATCTGATTTGACCGTATTGAAACAGTGGGCAACTGGTGTCACTGAACATGGGTCAACCTTGTGGGTCCAACTGAACCATCCCGGTAAACAATCACCCAAAGGATTGAACATTAGCAATCTTTCGCCATCAGCAGTTCCATTTCGTTCAGACATGGCAGCATTTTTTGAAACTCCACGCGAAGCAACAACAGCAGAGATACTTGAAATTATTCAACGATTTGGACGAAGTGCTTCTATTTGCAAGAAGGCTGGCTTCAGTGGCGTCCAAATTCACGGTGCACATGGTTATTTGATCAGCCAATTCTTGTCACCTCATCACAACCAGCGAACTGATGAATGGGGTGGCAGTACAGAGAATCGGCGTCGTTTTGTTATGGCTGTGTATGAAGAAATACGCAAGCAAGTAGGTGCGGATTTTCCTATCGCTATCAAGCTCAATTCAGCTGATTTCCAAAAAGGTGGTTTCACAGAAGAAGAATCTATGGAGACGATTCGTGCACTGGCTGAAGCAGGTATTGATTTGATAGAAATATCTGGTGGTACTTATGAAGCACCCGCTATGAGCGGCGCTGTTCAGCAACCACAACGCTCTTCTACAGTTGCACGTGAAGCTTACTTTCAAGCCTTTGCTGAAAAAATTCGCTCCACTACCAAAGTTCCGTTGATGCTCACTGGTGGTTTTCGAACTTTCAACGGGATGAATACTGCGATTCAAACGGGTGCTGTTGATGTGATTGGGCTGGCTCGTTTACTTGCAATAGATCCTGATGCACCGAAGTTGTTACTTCAAGGGCACGATTCTGTAGAGATAGTTAAACCAATCAGCACAGGCATCAAGGCAATTGACAAAATGGGCGTCATGGAAATTCTTTGGTATGCACGTCAGTTGAAACGAATTGCAAAAGGCGGCGAACCAAAACCTCACGAACGTGGGTTGTGGGCATTTTTAGCATCATTGATCAAAAGCGGTTGGGGAAGCTACCAAACCAAGCGTATGCGTGCTTGATTCAGATTCATCCTTTAAAAAGACATCAGCTGCCCTGTTGCCGTAGTGACGGGTCGAACTGACACCTACTCAACCGTCCCGTTGTTGGACGCTGCCTCGACACCGCTTGATCTAACCATTCTCTATGACGTGTTGATTCATAATTAGGAAATGTCAGAGAACTTATGTGATCTACAGCCTACATTAATTGGCAACTCCATTTATCTTCGTCCACTACAAATCGAGGACGCTGAAGGTCTGTACAAAGTTGCAAGCGATCCACTGATTTGGGAGCAGCACCCCAGCCCAATGCGTTATCAGCGAGCGGTTTTTGATGCTGAGATTTTTCAAACAGGGCTGGCATCCCATTCAACACTGGTCGCAGTTGATTCAAAAACAAATGAGATTATTGGGTCTTCAAGATATTACGACGTAGATGCAAAGCATCGTGAAATCGCAGTCGGGTTTACTTATTTAAGCAGGTTGCATTGGGGAGGCTTAGTCAACGCAGAAATGAAAGACTTGATGCTATCGCATGCATTTAATTGGGCAAAGCGAGTTTGGTTTCATGTTGGCATTGACAACGTACGCTCTCAAAAAGCCATGGAGAAAATTGGTGGAAAGCTGTCTCACACAGCGCCAAGAACTTTGAATGGAACCCCAGTGATGCATTGCTATTACTACATAGATGCTGATTGATGTTGCTTAGATTTGATCTGCATTCAATCGGTTCATAGCGTAAGCAACAGCACCCACAACCAAGCAAATAACCGCCACTTTGTCGGCAATCACGACTCTATTGATTTGTTCGTTGAAACTTCCAACAGCTGCAGCCAAATAGAGAAACGAAACCACGCTGGCAAAACCTGCCACCAATGCGGCAAGTTGAAAGCTGGGCAAGAATGCAGCAGCAATCAAAAAAGCACCTAACAAGCCAAAGAGCACAGCCCTGTGGCGCATCAATATTTCCAAGTTGGGATCTTCTACGGCGATGCCATAAAGCATCTGCAATCGATGGGCACTCAAAACACCTGACAAGGGCAAGAGATGAATGATGCCCACAATCAGCAACATGGCGGGAAGAATAAATCGCATTCTTTGCTCCTTGACGTCGTGTCAGTTTACCCGACATGCATTCATCGTCCCGTTGCTGTACGCTGGAGTATCGTGAGAAACGACATTTCAGCATCCTCTGAATTTTATTACCCTAACTACACAGAATCTCAAGTTTGCTGAGATAAGCAATGCTAACTATTTTGCTTCTCAAGATCCTGTTGTAAGTCAATCCATGCAGCGTCAAAATTCAATTTCTTAGCCATGGGTGAACTTGACTCAACCACCCTCCAAAACGGTGCGAGACCTTTTGTGCTGCCAGTTCGACTGAACTCTTCCCAAGTGTGCTCGGCAACGATTCTGAGAAAGAGAGATGTTGACACTGGACAGGCAGCATCACAGTTGTTTTTCTCCGCCAGTCTGCGCCGAAAAGCTTGAATGGAGATGATGGTTCCTGGCGTGATGTTCTTGAGTTCAGCAGCAACTTCTACTGGACAAGAAATATGAAGCTTTGATCCTTTTGGTACTCCTGCAAAGTCCTTGTCCAAGACGACATAGTGAGGCGGTTTTGCCTGCATCTTTTCAGTCCATGTTTTCTTTGCTCTTGGCATTGCTGACTCCTGGCATTCCCCCAAACCTGTAGACACTTCTCATAGCGCAGTTTGACGCTGCCGCTCGAACTCATGGGGGCTGAGTTGATCAAGATGCTTGTGACGTCGAACACGATTGTAGAAACCCTCGATGTAATCAAAGATGTCTGACTTAGCCTCAGCCCGCGTTTGATAAATCCGCTTCTTGATTTTTTCACTCTTCAAGTTACTGAAGAACGATTCGGCCACAGCGTTATCCCAGCAGTTGCCCCGACGACTCATGCTTGGGCTCAGTCGGTTGTCTTTGCACCAACGATTGAACTCATCGCTGCCAAATTGGCTGCCCTGATCCGAATGAATGATGACCGAGTCTTTAGGTTTCCTTCGCCACACAGCCATCGTCAGTGCATCCAGCACCAAGCTCGTTTGCATACGTGAACCCATGCTCCAGCCCACCACCGCACGCGAGTGCAAATCTAGTACAGCCGCCAAATACAGCCAACCTTCATGTGTGCGGATATAGGTGATATCCGTCACCCAAGCTTGGTCGGGTTCGTCGTGTTGGAACTGGCGCTGCAATTGGTTGGGCGCAACCAATGAAGGCTTGCCCACTTTGTACCTAGGGCGTTTGTAGCCTCGAACTGATTTGATTTGAGCCGCACGCATCAGCCGTGCCACGCGGTTCTCACTGCATGCCACGCCAGCCTCTCGTAAATCACAGAAGATGCGTGGGCTGCCGTAAATGCCCATGCTTTGATCAAAGAACTCGCGGATCTGCACAGTCAAGGCCTCGTTAGCTTTGGCTCTTGGGGACTGTGGTTCATGCAGCCAAGCGTAGTAGCCGCTGCGGTGAACTTTGAGAACACGGCACATGCTGGTGAGTCGAAATTCAGTTCGGTGCGCTTGGATAAACGCGTACTTCACCCGGACTGCTTGGCAAAGTACGCGGCGGCCTTTTTTAGGATGTCGCGCTCCTCGGTTGTTCGTCGCAGTTCAGCCTTGAGTTTGGCCATCTCAGCTTGCATCGCTTTGAGATCATTGGATTCAGGTTCATCCGCCTTTTTGAACTTGCTGACCCATGTGTACAGAACACCTTCAGCAATTCCCAGTCGCTTGGATACATCCGGCACCGCATAACCCTTATCGATGACTTGTTTAACCGCTTCTTCCTTGAACTCAGGCGTGTATTTCGTTCTCTTCATTTCTTTCACTCCAATCCAGTTTTGACATTATTGAATGTCTACTGAATTGGGGGAATGCCACTTGGCCTGTTTGAACCATGCAATTGCAATCATTAAGGAGTCTCTCTGAAAGCAGCCCAACCAAAATTTCTCGGTTTTTTGTGTGTATAAGTGTGTAGAATTTAACCGTGAAAAGCACTGACATCATCAAACGGATCAAGGCCGACGGCTGGTATTTGGTGCATGTGGTGGGCTCCCACCACCAATTCAAGCACCTCACCAAGCCGGGCAAGGTGACGGTGCCCCACCCCAAAAAAGACCTGCCATTGCCAACAGTGCGCAGCATCTTCAAACAAGCTGGCCTTTGAGGCCTTGAGACCCAAGGAGTTCGCACATGTTGTACCCCGTCTATGTTCATCCAGGTGATGCGGATCACGCGCATGGCGTGACGTTCCCCGACTTTCCGGGCTGCTTTTCTGCGGTGGACGATTGGAGCGACTTACCCGCTGCGGTGCAAGAAGCGGTAGAAGCCCATTTCAGCGGAGAGGCTGACGCAGTGCCACCTCCCACACCGCTTGAACTGTTGGTGGGTCAAGCCGCGTACGCGGGTGGTGTTTGGATGTTGGTGGACTTGGACCTGAGCCGCATTGACACTCGACCTGTGCGCCTGAATGTCAGCCTGCCTTCGAACTTGGTGCAGCAGATTGACGCTTGGGCCCAGGCACACCAAATGACACGATCAGGGTTTTTGGCCAGCGCTGCAATGCAGGCCATGGCGACGCGGACTTAACGAACAGCTATGGCCGCTCAGTGATAACGCGCAACGCAAGGGTTTCAGCTCCGCCGATCTTTAAACCTTGCTCAACCGCTCGGCCATGCGGGTCTGCCAACCAGGGCCGGTGGCTCGCCAGCGCTCGATGACTTCAGGGGGCAGGCGCAAGGAGATGGATTTGCGCGGACTGGCTGACATTGGACGGCCACCTTTTTTCAGCTTGGCGCGAGCCAACATGTCTTCGGTGAGTTCTGGCAACTCTTCATATTCGTGCGGCGCAATGACATGGGCGTCAACTTGCTTCACGTTAGATGTCAAGGAGCGGCGCGATGCGGTTTTGTTCACGTTCATTGGCTTTGCTCATACTGAAAATATTGCGACTGAAACATGACTTCAATGGACTGGACGAAGCGTTAGACCCCAACCGTACGCAATGTACGAGGGGTCAAATGATTCAAAACGACTGCGAGCTCAGGTAGCAACGGTGCAAGGTCGTGTGGAAGCGACTCATCAAGCAGAATGCGCATCGGCAACCAGGGACATTCTGGCCTTCTCAAGAACGCCTACGGCCAGCCCCCGTGTGACAGACGGGAACTGCTTTAAAAACACATCCAACGAATCGCCATCTTCCAAGTAATCGAAAAGGTTTTGGATTGGCACGCGTGTCCCTGCAAAAACGGGTGCTCCGCTTTGAATATCGGGATCAACAGTGATGAGGTTGCTGGTCATGGGGAGGCTCCGTCAGCATTTCAGCTGAGCTAGTTTACCCGCCGGGGTGGTTTTGGGGAGGTTCGTGGGTAATTGGAAGGCTTGGTGCGCTTGGGGGCATCGGTCCGCTTGAGCGAGGGGTTAGGCCTCAGTGCGCAACAGCACATAGCTGCCTTGCTTGTGGCTCGATAAAGCGGCTTCAAGTTCCGGAACAAGAGGCAGCAGGTATGGCAGCTCATTTGAAAGCGCGTCCAGGACGAAGACCGAAACCGGCAGAGTTGATGTGTTCTGTTGATAAGGGAGATTCTTGTCGACTGTTATGAAGGCATCAAATCTTGCTGCTGCGAGCGCCAACAGCTTCCCATTCTTTACGCCGGACCAGCCTTCCTGAGTAACCGTGGATAACTGGTGCGATGGAAGTGCCCTCCGCAAGCGTGCGGGCACGCACTCATCAAGCAGCAGGCGCATCTGCAGCCAAGCTCTGACGCGCAGCCTCTAGTACAGCTACTGCGCGCTCGCGGGACACAGAGGGAAAGTCCTCAAGGAAGTCCTCTAGCGAGGAGGATCCTTCCAAGTAGTCGAACAAGTTCTTCACGGGGACGCGCGTTCCCGCGAAGCACAGGGCACCACTCATGATTTCAGGGTCTCGCGTGACGATTGCAGAGTCCATATGCACCTCCAGGGAAAAGAGTTTAGCGCTTCCATCTTCTCAGAGTTTGGAGCCTCCTCAATACCCGGGGCGATTCAAACGTGGCGGTAACCGGCCTTGCGCGGCTTTATGCGCAATTTCCGTGTTGACCGCAGGGTTAGACGTCGCGTAGTTCACCGACCACCTCTGTTGAAACTCTATTTAGAAAATCAACGTAGAAGCGCAACGCCAATTCCGCGACCACCCTAGGTTCGGCTTTCCCTTTGCCCAACAGTGGCACGATACTGTTACCCAAGGGAATCCTTGGCGGATCGAACTTGACACCTCGATTTTTGACAGGTAGCAGGGGCCGATCCCAAGGCTGCCAACTCAATTGAACTTCAGTGCCAATCTGGACAGCGGTGAGTTTTGCTTCCCAATCGGTCGCAAGTTCTTGGATCGAATGCTCCTCAACGTTACGGGCCTGCTGCAAATAGTTCAGCAGCGGATCGGTCTTTCGAAGACGAGAAACTTCTGATTCAATCCTTTGCCATCTGGGCATGCGATGCGATGCCGCCTGGGTCTTTGTCCAGACTCTCTCGATCCGATGGAGAAAGGTACGCCACGCCTTTTCGTACTCTGTAAAATTGACAACCCCGATTTCCACCATTTTGCGGTAAGCGGCATCAGCGGAAGAAAACTCCTCTATTGCATGTCGCAGAGGATGTTTATCCAATAGTTCTAGATTCATGTTGACACGGGAATGCGACGTCTAACGTGGAGTTGAGGCGCCTGCGCGGCTTTTCGCGCAGGTCGCCTCGAACGCAGGGTTATGCATCTTCATACGCTGAGGCCAAAAGGCCATCCACGTTGACGAAGCTCAAGGCTTCGTAGGTATCGAGTTTGAGACCGCAGAAATAGCATTGGAGTTGTTCTGCATACACTCCCGATAGATACGATTCACCATCCGCGTAGTCGTAGTCTGGTTCTATGCGAACGGTACATAGGTTGCCACAGGCAGGGCATGTAACTCCGTCGTAGGCATAGTCTGCCCCAGTTTGTTTCAGGAGCGAGAAGGTTATGTCGTTGGCCTGTGCTGCAAAGTCTCCTTGGGAGCTTCTGTGTTCCCATAACGCCAAGTGATTTGCTAGCAGTTGGTTCATTTCCGTTTCAAACTTTTCGCGATTTGTGAGTTTGCTGCTTAGTTCGGTTAGCCGTTTCTCATCGTCGCCAAAGAACTCAGATGGCGAGATACCTAGCTCTGCGGCAAACTCGGTGACGAGAGGAAACGCATCCTTCTGTAGCATGAGTGCTACTTTTGCTAGATCCAGTTCCGAGGTAGGTCTATGAGCAATGACATCCCTCCAATGAGCAAGGGTGTAAAGCATTTGGCTGTATTTATTGGCAGCTTTGGAAAACACCTTTGACCGGCCAAGCGAAACCCGGAAAGTAATAACGTCGGAATCGGGTTTGGTATCGATTTCGTCGTTCTTCCCGGTATGCACAATCCTGTTGCCATAGATCGAAGGAGCCGAGTGCTTGAAATCCGCTACCTTCAATACGAATATCGGGTTGATATCCGCCAATACATGCTTGAGTAGCTTTTCAACGCCAAGCGCAAACAACAGCGCCCCTTGAATCGCGTTCTCCGGTGACATTGAAGAATTGATATGCGGAGAAGCTAGCCTCGTCAGCTTCTGAGCATCTGCCAAGTAGTCACTACTCAACATGGATAACCTCCTTGGCCGCAATAGATGCATAACGTGAAGCTAACCGGCGGGCGGCGGCCGGGCCAGAATGAAATGAGGCACGGGCGACGAACGCTGTTGCACGTCCGGTTGAGCGGCGGGTTAGGCTTCATTCGACGACGATAGGATCGCGAATGCGATACAGCGCTGACTTGGCAATGGTGCCTTTAAACTGCAGCGAGTTTTCAAGGTAGTAAGTGGCCATCTTGACAAATGCTTCATCCGATCGAGGATCAAAAAAGATGCTATCGATTAGGGTATCGGTGTCTACCGGTATGCGGTAGAAGGGCTTGGGTTTTGTTCGTGTTGTAAGGTTTCGATCATGAATGATGACTCGCACCTCTGCCTCGTGATCAAAAGCCTGCCGCTTTGCAAGTAGCGTATCGGCCGCTCGTCGCGGCAAGTACTTCTGCTTCAAATCGGCTGCCACCGCATTAATTCTCTTATTGAATTCGCTTAGCGAAAGGTACTCAACGTCGCCAATTAGAAAATCTATTTCGCTGCGGTTTTTGTGCCTTGATAGCTCGCGTTGGAGCTTTACGCGGTTCGTCCGTATTCGAACGGCAGTCCGATTCGCCGAGTAGATTCTCCACATTGCGTCAGAGGCAGCCTTCTTAGTCCAACACTGCGCGAAGATTGCATGGGAGCGCCTGTGCACGAGTATTCTTTCGTACGGATCCTCCCACTGCGACGGCGATACAAAGTGAAGTTCTTTGGATTCAAGAAGATCCACTACGTGATTGAAACTAAGAATGGCATTCCCCCAATTCAGTAGACATTCAATAATGTCAAAACTGGATTGGAGTGAAAGAAATGAAGAGAACGAAATACACGCCTGAGTTCAAGGAAGAAGCGGTTAAACAAGTCATCGATAAGGGTTATGCGGTGCCGGATGTATCCAAGCGACTGGGAATTGCTGAAGGTGTTCTGTACACATGGGTCAGCAAGTTCAAAAAGGCGGATGAACCTGAATCCAATGATCTCAAAGCGATGCAAGCTGAGATGGCCAAACTCAAGGCTGAACTGCGACGAACAACCGAGGAGCGCGACATCCTAAAAAAGGCCGCCGCGTACTTTGCCAAGCAGTCCGGGTGAAGTACGCGTTTATCCAAGCGCACCGAACTGAATTTCGACTCACCAGCATGTGCCGTGTTCTCAAAGTTCACCGCAGCGGCTACTACGCTTGGCTGCATGAACCACAGTCCCCAAGAGCCAAAGCTAACGAGGCCTTGACTGTGCAGATCCGCGAGTTCTTTGATCAAAGCATGGGCATTTACGGCAGCCCACGCATCTTCTGTGATTTACGAGAGGCTGGCGTGGCATGCAGTGAGAACCGCGTGGCACGGCTGATGCGTGCGGCTCAAATCAAATCAGTTCGAGGCTACAAACGCCCTAGGTACAAAGTGGGCAAGCCTTCATTGGTTGCGCCCAACCAATTGCAGCGCCAGTTCCAACACGACGAACCCGACCAAGCTTGGGTGACGGATATCACCTATATCCGCACACATGAAGGTTGGCTGTATTTGGCGGCTGTACTAGATTTGCACTCGCGTGCGGTGGTGGGCTGGAGCATGGGTTCACGTATGCAAACGAGCTTGGTGCTGGATGCACTGACGATGGCTGTGTGGCGAAGGAAACCTAAAGACTCGGTCATCATTCATTCGGATCAGGGCAGCCAATTTGGCAGCGATGAGTTCAATCGTTGGTGCAAAGACAACCGACTGAGCCCAAGCATGAGTCGTCGGGGCAACTGCTGGGATAACGCTGTGGCCGAATCGTTCTTCAGTAACTTGAAGAGTGAAAAAATCAAGAAGCGGATTTATCAAACGCGGGCTGAGGCTAAGTCAGACATCTTTGATTACATCGAGGGTTTCTACAATCGTGTTCGACGTCACAAGCATCTTGATCAACTCAGCCCCCATGAGTTCGAGCGGCAGCGTCAAACTGCGCTATGAGAAGTGTCTACAGGTTTGGGGGAATGCCAGAATGCGGTAGAGATGTGTTGAGGAGTTGGATGCCATCGAAAGTTGGTTGTATGAAGCCTAGCGTATAGCTCAGCCGCCCGCGGAGGAGTGACGCAGGGAACGGCCGGGCCAGAATGCCCGAAAGACATGCCCGGCCGTGAGTGGCGGCATGCTGTAGGGGGTCGGCTGAAGCGCCAAGTTAGGCTGCACTCTGAGACCCAAGGAATTCGATTTGCCGACGAAGATGAGCAGTGGCTGCAGCAAGTTCTTCGTTGGAGCTCGTGTACCAACAACGGATCTTGTACATAGCCTTGTGACCCTCTTCAAGCACTGAGCCGTTCGCGGTCTTGTGCGTAACGCGAAATCCATACTTTGATCGCAGTGATCCTTTGGTTCTATGCCATTCGGCAGACTCAGATCCAGCGACGTACCAGAAAGAGTGAACAACGGAGTTGCGAAACTCTTCCGCTTTGCCAAGGGAAGCTCTCAACACGTCACTTGTGAGATCAGTTCGTTCATACACGGGCTTTTGCGCATGCAGATCGCAAAGCAACTCTACCTTCTGCCGAAAACTCATAGCGGCCGAAACTCGGTGCGCGTCGTCGGAGTCGCTCATACCAAAGCGGCGAGCAAGCGCTTCAGCAACTACGGACTCAATGAATTGAAACTCGACTACCACTGATCCAATTGCACGCAACAGACGATCGGTCTTCTGGGGAAGTGATTCGTGCTTCACGTGCAGCCTAACGCTGGAGCTAAGCGGCAACATCAATCGCGAAGCAATTGATTGGTCCGCTTGAGCGAAATGTTAGGCCTCATGGCTGCAGCGGAAGGTTAGCGCTGTCAACGCAACGTGAGTTCCAGTAAACCTTCTCGAAGGCCGAAAGTCTGCCAAGCTTCTCTGCTTGGGCCTTCTGCGCCGGGTCTTCGATCTCTACCGAGGGAGTGTGAAAAGTCTGAAGCTCTGGATAATGGTAGCTAAGGGAAGCGAAACGCTGTCCGCCGCTGTAGCCGCCGAAACTGTTGTGTCCGTCCACGATGCCGCAAACGGAAATCTCCACACCACCCGTCTTGGATGCTCGCTGCACGACAAATGACGATCGGACGACCATTGAATCTGGATCTTTCATCAGCTGCCGTAGACGGCTTTCTGCGTCCCGTTGCGCCCAGCCAACGGGACCAACTGCTTTGTTTAGAACGTAGGCAGTGGCAATCAGAATGAGTGGGACAAGAATGACGATTCCTAGCAATACCTTTAGTAACTTCATGTCTTTATCGATCGGGTTACGAAGAATGGTGGATACCGAGGCCTAACGTTCAAGGTCAGGGGCGCTGCGCGGCTTTATCGCGCAGCGTCCCTTGGAGCGCAGTGTTAGAGCCAACTTCGCCACAATTGGCTACTTTTTGTTGAGTTGCAGATAGCGAGGTTGCGGCTGAACGGTTTCATCCGTGTAGCAGCGTCCGGTCGGGGCATACTCGATAACCACGCCATCCTTGATGTAGAAAATATTGTTGCAAACGATACGGTTACTTGAACAGGTTGTGAACGCGTTTGCGTTCACATACTTGCCGGTACTGCTGCCGCTGGCGTTACTGAAACACTGTGCAACATCTGCGCCGTTTGCATAGTTCCGGATTTCAATTCCGCTCGATGTGACACTGCGATACATGGGCACGGTAATGAAAAAGGAATGGGTATCGAGAGCTTCGACGGGAATGCCGACCCACGCATCGAGGTCTTGCTTTCGCACGGTGGCGCACGCGGTAACGGCTAAGGCGACAGCAAGGGAGAATGTGAATTTCAGTGCTTTCATGGTTCCTCCAAAAGTGGGCTCTAACGTGATGTAGACCGCAAAACCCGGTTGATACATCCGAGCCGATTCGACACACCAGTTTGATGCAATGCCTGCAAGTAGCTCGCGCCTTGGCGCACAGGCTTACGCAATGTGATTTCGTATGGGTATAAATTTGCCATGAAACTCAGTGCTCCTTCTTGCAATCCACCCGCTTGCTTGACCAGCTGCGCGATTGTTTGCGTTATCGGCACTATAGCTTCAAAAATGTGTATTAATTAGCTCAAATAAATGAATATTTATATTATTTAGGAAGCAATAAATATTCGGAATCTCTGTGTCTTTTAAGGCCCATCAATGGGGTCAAACGCCATCACCCTGGGCATGAAGAAAAGCTTTCAGCTCAACCCAACCACCTCACAACCTCACAGGTATCCCACGCTCCCGCATCCTCTGCTTGGCCTGCTGCACCGTGTATTCACCATAGTGAAAAATGCTCGCGGCCAGCACCGCATCGGCGCCGCCGGTTTGAATGCCGTCGGCCAAGTGGTCGAGGTTGCCCACACCACCGGAGGCAATCACGGGCACGGGCACAGCGTCGCTCACAGCGCGGGTCAGTTCCAAATCAAAGCCGCTTTTGGTGCCGTCGCGGTCCATGCTGGTCAGCAAAATTTCGCCCGCGCCGTACTCGGCCATTTGCGTGGCCCAAGCCACCGCGTCCAGTCCCACGTTTTGGCGCCCGCCGTGGCTGAACACATCCCAGCCGGGGCCCATGGGCAAACCGTTTGCGCCCACGCGTTGCTCATCTTGGGCTGATCGGCGCTTGGCGTCGATGGCCACCACGATGCACTGCGCACCATATTTTTCAGAGGCGTCGCGAATCACTTGGGGGTTGGCAATCGCTGCCGAGTTGAAGCTGGTTTTGTCGGCACCCGCATTCAAGAGGCGGCGCACATCGTCCACGGTGCGCACACCGCCGCCCACGGTCAAAGGAATGAACACTTGGCTGGCCACGGCTTCGATGATGTGCAAAATCACGTCGCGCCCGTCGCTGGTGGCGGTGATGTCAAGGAAGGTGAGTTCGTCCGCGCCTTGCTCGTTGTAACGCGCCGCAATTTCCACCGGGTCTCCGGCGTCGCGCAGTTCCACAAAATTGATGCCCTTGACGACCCGTCCTGCCGTCACGTCCAGACAGGGAATGATGCGTTTGGCCAGCATGTCAGCCGTTCAACTCGTCGGCGCGGGCTTGGGCTTGTTCGAAATCGAGGTCGCCGCTGTAAATGGCGCGGCCGCAAATCACACCTTCAATGCCTTCGTCTTCCACGGCGCACAGGCCTTCAATGTCTTTCATGCCTGCCAAGCCACCCGAGGCGATGACGGGAATCGACAGGGCTTGCGCCAGTTTGACGGTGGCGTCGATGTTGATGCCGCTCAGCATGCCGTCGCGGCCAATGTCGGTGTAGATGATGGACTCGACACCGTAGTCTTCAAACTTCTTCGCCAGGTCCACCACTTCGTGGCCGGTGAGTTTGCTCCAACCGTCGGTGGCCACTTTGCCGTCTTTGGCGTCCAGCCCCACGATGATGTGGCCGCCAAAGGCGCTGCAAGCATCTTGCAAAAAGCCGGGGTTTTTGACAGCGGCGGTGCCGATGATGATGTAGCGGATGCCGCCATCGATGTATTTTTCAATCGTGTCCAGGTCGCGGATGCCGCCGCCCAGTTGCACCGGAATATCGTCGCCCACGGCTTTCAAGATGCTGCGGATGGCGCTGTAGTTTTGCGGCTTGCCGGCAAACGCGCCGTTCAAGTCCACCAGGTGCAAACGCCGTGCGCCTTTGTTCACCCATTGCAAAGCCATTTGGGCCGGGTCTTCGCTGAAGACGGTGGATTGGTCCATGTCGCCTTGAACCAGGCGAACGCAATGGCCATCTTTGAGGTCAATCGCGGGGATGAGCAGCATAAATTGAAGTAAGAGTGAAAGAGGTCAAGGTGACCAGGAGAGGAAATTGCGGTAGAGCATCAAACCCATGTCGGCGCTTTTTTCAGGATGGAACTGGGTGGCAAAAATATTATCCCTAGAAACCACCGAGGTAAAGCTTTGGCCGTAATCGCTTACCCCCGCTGTGTGGCGTGCATCTAACGGGCGGGCGTAAAAACTATGCACAAAGTAGAAATAACTGTTGTCGGGCACCCCGGCCCACAGCGGGTGCGCCTGGGTTTGCCGCACTTGGTTCCAGCCCATTTGTGGCACCTTGAAGCGGCTGCCGTCGGCTTGGTGTTGACCGGCCAAATCAAATTTCACCACTTCGCCGGGGACCAAACCTAAACAAGCCGTGCCATCTGCGCCGCCTTCAGCACTGTGGTCGAGCAGCATTTGCATGCCCACGCACACACCAAACAGGGGTTTGTTGGCCGCCGCATCCAACACGGCGGGCATCAAACCGCTGTCGTGCAGTTCGCGCATACAGTCGCGCATCGCGCCTTGGCCGGGCAGCACCACGCGCTCGGCGGCCTGCACTTCTTCGGGTTTGGCGGTGATGACGACCTGGATGTTGCTGTCGTGCGCTGCGGCCATGACGGCTTGCGCCACCGAGCGCAAATTGCCCATGCCGTAATCAATGACTGCAACGGTTCGCATGAAGGGCTTAGAGCGTGCCTTTGGTGGATGGAATCACACCCAGAGCACGGGGGTCCAGCTCGAGGGCGTCGCGCAAGGCGCGGCCAAAAGCTTTGAACACGGTCTCGGCTTGGTGGTGCGCGTTTTCACCGCGCAGGTTGTCAATGTGCAGCGTGACAAACGCATGGTTCACAAAGCCTTGGAAAAACTCAAAGGCCAGTTGCGAATCGAAGTGGCCGATCATGCCGCTCTTGAAGGGCACGTGCATTTCCAAACCGGGGCGGCCAGAGAAGTCCACCACCACGCGGCTCAGGGCTTCATCCAGGGGCACAAACGCGTGGCCATAACGGCGCAGGCCTTTTTTGTCACCCACAGCGATGGCCACGGCTTGGCCCAGCGCGATGCCGACATCTTCCACGGTGTGGTGGCCGTCAATGTGCAGGTCGCCAGTGGCTTGGATGTGCAGGTCGATGAGGCCATGACGCGCGATTTGGTCCAGCATGTGGTCGAAGAAACCGATGCCGGTGGACAGCTCGGACTGGCCGGTGCCGTCCAAGTTGATGCGCACGAAGATTTGGGTTTCTTTGGTGTCGCGGCGAACTTCAGCGGTGCGTTGTGTCATGGTTTGGGTTTGGTTTGTTAAAGCGTGGCCAGTACGTCTTGCAAAGCCTTGAGCAATTGATCGTTCTCTGCGGGGGTGCCCACGGTGAGCCGCAAGCAGTGGTGCAGCACCGGGTGCATTTTAGAAACGTTCTTCACCAGCACACGGCGTTCTTTCAAGGCTTCAAACACGCGTGTGGCCACTTGCTCGTCCCCGCTGAAACGGGCCAACAACATATTGGCTTGGCTGGCGTAAGGCGTCACACCGGGCAAGGCTTTCAAAGCGGCCAACAGCCGATCGCGCTGGGTGCAAATGGCTTGGGCTTGGCGTTCAAACTCGGCGCGGTGCTCCAGCGCAAACAAAGCACATTCGGCGTTCAACACACTCACGTTGTAGGGCGGGCGCAGTTTGTCCAAGTGCCCCACCACATCGGCGCGGCCCAGCATGTAGCCAATGCGCACACCGGCCAAACCAAACTTGGACAAGGTGCGCATCAGCAGCACCTGGGCGTTGGCAGCGGGGTCGCGTTGGATTTCATCCAACCAGGTGGCGCTGGAAAACGGCTGGTAGGCCTCGTCCAAAGCCACCCAACCACCATAGGCCGACACCTGCGCAATCAGGCGGCGCATCACCGCCACATCCCACAAATTGGCGGTCGGGTTGTTCGGGTAGGCCAAATACACGATGGCCGGTTGGTGCTGGGCGATGGCCGCGCTCATGGCGGCTTCATCAAGCTCGAAGTCGTCACGCAAGGCCACGGGCACATAGGTCAAACCTTGGAATTTGGCACTCAGCGCGTACATGACAAAACCAGGCTCGGGGGCCAAGGCACTGGCACCGGGCAAATGACAAGCCGTGGACAAAAGCGAAATAAGTTCGTCCGAACCATTGCCCAACATCAGCTGCCAGCCCTCGGGCAAGCCGACAAATTCAGACAAAGCGTGTTTCAAATCGTCGATGCGGTCACCGGGGTAGCGGTTGATGGCGACGGCGCCCAAACGCGCACCCAACTGCGCTTGCAGTTCGGGGGACAGGGTGTAGGGGTTCTCCATCGCGTCCAGCTTGACCATGCCCGTGGCGGATTGCACGTGGTAGGCCTGCATCGCTTGCAGGTCGGGACGGATGAATTTCAGAGGGCGCATGGGAGTGCCCAAATTATAGGCGGCGGGGTTGTGCGCCCACGCCGCGCCGCTTCAGAGGAAACCGATGGACACCCAAGGCACAAAAGCGATGACCAACAAGGCCACCATCAACGCGCCCAGATATGGCCAAATTTTGTGCAAGGCCAAGTCGGCCTCGACCTTGCCAATCGCGCAGGCCGCGTAAAAACCCACGCCCACGGGCGGCGCAAACAGGCCCAAGCCCATGGCAAACACCACCACCATCGCGTAGTGCACCTCATGGATGCCCAAAGCCCTGGCCACTGGAAACAGCAAGGGACCGAACAACACAATGGCTGGAATGCCCTCCAACATGCTGCCCAGAATGATGAATGCCAGCATGGACACGATCATGAAGCCCATGGCCCCGCCCGGCACTTGCGTCATGAGTTCCACCAAGTCGCGCGAAAAACCCGACTGCGTGAGCGCCCAGGCCATGGCGGTGGCGCAACCGATGATGAGCAAAATGGCCCCGGACAAAGACGCGGTTTCCACCAGCATCGGGTAGATGCGCCGCCAGTCCATTTGCCGGTAGAACAACATGCCAACGATCAAGGTGTACAAAATGCCAATCGTCGACACTTCAGTGGCCGTGGCCACGCCCTCCACCACCGCCGAGCGGATGACGAAAGGCAGGGCCAAGGCGGGCAGCGCCAGCCAAAAATAGCGCATCACCTCGGGCAGCGGGGTGCGAGCCACCCGCAAGGTGTTTTCTCGTCTCGCTTGCCAATACACCACCACGCACAGCGCCAGCATGCCCACCAAGGCCGGCATCAAGCCGCCAATGAACAAGGCGGCAATCGACACACCCGTGACCGCGCCAATGGTGATCAAGACCAAGCTGGGTGGGATGGTTTCGCTCATGGCGCCCGAGGCGGCCAACAAGGCCACCAAGCGACCCGGGTCGGCGCCGCGTTGTTTCATCTCGGGAAACAAGGCCGGGGCCACCGCCGCCATGTCGGCGGCTTTGGAGCCTGAAATACCGGACACCAAGTACATGGCGGCCAACAACACGTATTGCAAACCACCTCGGAAATGGCCCAACAGCGAGGCCAGAAATTGCACCATGGCTTTGGCCAAACCGGTGACCGCGATGAACGCGCCCAAGAACACAAACAAGGGCACCGACAGCAAGATGAGGTGCGACATGCCTTCATCGATGCGGCTGACCACGATGGTGAGTGGTGTGCTGGTTGAAAACTGCAAATAGGCCAAGGTGCACAGCCCGAACGCAAACGCGATGGGCAAACCCATGACCACGCACACGCCCACCATCAGCACGAAAAACAGCAGCAAATTGCCGTGGCCAAAGTTCATCAAGAACGGGCTGGCCCAGTGAAGCGCAGCGCCCAACACCAGCAAGCAGCCCAGCGCCCAAGCCAAGTCGGCACCCCGCGCAGCCCGCGACAGTTGCAACAAAGACTGCAGCAACATGAGCCCCAAACCCACCACCACCGCCGCCACGCGCAGCGCATCCGGGATTTCCAAGGCGGGTGTCAGGATGACCCATTGCTCGTTCATGTGCTCGATGGCTGGCCACAGCAAAGTCGCACAAAACAAAACCGTGAGGCAGGCCACCAAGCTCTCCACTTTGCGGCGCTTGGGCTCCGTCAGCTTGGCGACAAACACGGTCAGTCGCATGTGCTCGCCGTGCTGCATGGCGACCACCGCACCGAGCATGGCCAGCCACAAGAACAACACCGAGGCGAGTTCGTCCGACCAGGTGAGCGGCGTTTGCAGCACATAGCGGTAAACCACGCCCAAGGACAGCACGACGATTTCGGCCAGCACCAACAAAGCCGCTGGCCACTCGGCCAAGGCCCGCAACACCCGCTCAGGCCAAGACAGGGTCATGCCAATTTACCGGTGTATTTCTCGAGCTTGCCGATGGCTTCGGGGCCGTACTTGGTTTTCCATTCTTGGTAGAAACCAGCCTTGGACAAGACTTCGCGGAAGGGTTTGATGTCGGGGTAATTGAAGACCATGCCTTTGGTTTTGAGCTGCGCTTCCAGCACATTGTTCAAGCGGCGGATGTCGTCGCGTTGCACCAAGGCGGCTTTTTTGAAGTGCTGCGCAATCAGCGCTTGCACATCGGGCGGCAG
Organism: Limnohabitans simekii (SeqCode); assembly: GCF_965234735.1. Classification (GTDB taxonomy): domain Bacteria; phylum Pseudomonadota; class Gammaproteobacteria; order Burkholderiales; family Burkholderiaceae_C; genus Limnohabitans; species Limnohabitans simekii. The sequence goes on from NZ_OZ248543.1 coordinate 57,161, forward strand.
GCTGGCCCAGCGTTTGGCATTGGCCAACACCCATTGGCCGTCCCACATGTGGCCGGTCATGGAGCAGTACTTTTGCACTTCAAACAACTTGGCTGATTCAATGAGCGGCAGCGGGTTCTCTTGGCCTTCGACGATCTTGGTTTGCAAGGAGGAATACACCTCGCTGAAATTGATGGACGCAGGTGAGGCGCCAAAGGCTTTGAACATCGAGGTCCACAAAGGGCTGACCGGCACACGGATTTTGAAGCCCTGCAAATCGGCCGGGGTTTGGATGGGTTTGGTGGAACTGGTGATGTTGCGAAAGCCGTTGTCAAAGCAAAGGTCGAAGGCGTGCAAATTCACTTTGGCGATGGCTCCGCGCACATGCGCACCCAAGTCGCCGTCCATCGCCGCCCACACCGTGGCGTAGTCTTTGAACACAAAGGCCAAGCCGTTGATACCGGCCACCGGCACCAGGGTTTGCAAGATGAGGCCGGACAGCATGAAAAAGTCGATCGCGCCCGAGCGCACCTGCGACAACATGTCGGTGTCGCCGCCGAGTTGGTTGTTGGGGAACAGCTGAATGTCCACCCGGCCCTTGGACTCGGCGCGGATCGCGTCCGCCGCTTCCTTCATGCGGATGTTGGTGGGGTGGGTGATGGGGAAGTTGTTGGCCAGCTTGAGTTTGAACTCGGCGTTTTGCGCCCAAGCGTGGTTGACCAGCGGCCAAGCGCAAGCACCTGCGGCGGCTTTCAGGAGTTGGCGGCGGGGGTGTTGGTTTGGGCTCATGGTGACACGGATGCTAGCCGATAGCGTGCACCCTGCCATGCGGACTAACCCATTGGTGACAGGCTTTCAATTGGCGGGACAAGTCAGCCAATCGGCACAAGCGTGTGCAAGCGGCTTGGGTTTAAGCTGACAGCTTGCAGACAACTTCACAGGGGCATCCGTGACAAAAGGCAAGGTGGTTCGCATCGGGGGGGCTTCTGGTTTTTGGGGCGACAGCAGCGTGGGTGCGCCGCAGTTGGTGCAGTCGGGCTTGATTGATTTTTTGGTGTTCGATTACCTGGCCGAAACCACCATGGCCATCTTGGCTGCTGCACGGGCGAAACAACCCGACATGGGTTACGCCACCGACTTTGTCGACATCGCCATGAAGTCGGTGCTGCCCGAGGTCATGCAGCGCGGCATCAAAGTGGTGGCCAATGCGGGCGGCATCAACCCGCAAGCTTGCGCGGCGGCTTTGCAGGCTTTGGCCGCGTCGCAAGGTTTGCAGCCGCGCATCGCGGTGGTCGAAGGCGACGACATCACGGCGCTGTTGCCTGCCTTGCGCGAACAAGGCTGCACCGACATGTTCAACGGCGAACCCTTGCCCGAGAAAGTGCTGAGCGCGAATGCCTACTTGGGCGCTTGGCCGATCGCCCAAGCTTTGAACGCGGGGGCGGACATCGTCATCACCGGCCGCTGCGTGGACAGCGCCACCACCTTGGGGCCGCTCATCCACGCGTTTGGCTGGCAACAGCACGACTTCCATCAGCTGGCGGGCGGCAGCTTGGCCGGTCACATCATCGAGTGCGGTTGCCAGGCCACCGGCGGGCTGCACACCGATTGGCAAGCCATTCCCGATTGGCACAACATCGGCTACCCCATCGTCGATTGCCAAGCGGATGGCAGCTTTGTGGTGCACAAACCGCCCGGCACGGGTGGGAAGGTGTTGCGGGCGGCGGTGGCCGAGCAACTGCTGTATGAAATTGGCGACCCCGGCAGCTACCTGTTGCCCGATGTGGTGTGCGATTTCCGCCAAGTGCAAATTGAGCAACTTGATGGCGAGCATGTGCGCGTGAGCGGCGCGTTGGGCCGCGCCCCCACCGACAGTTTCAAGGTGTCGGCCACCAGTTTGCAAGGCTACCGGTGCACCGGCAGCATGGTCATCATCGGCATTGACGCCGCCGCCAAAGCGCAGCGCACCGGCGAAGCGGTGTTGCAGCGTTGTCGCGTCTTGTTGGCGCAAGCGGGTTTGTCAGATTTCACGTCCAGCCACATCGATTTGTTTGGGGCGGAAACTTTGTACGGCGAACACGCCCGCACATCGGCGTCGCGCGAGGTGATGGTGCGCATCACCGCCAGCCACAGCAGCCGCCAAGCGCTGGATCTGTTTGCCCGCGAAATCGCGCCGTCCGGCACGTCTTGGTCACCCGGCACCACCGGCCCGGGTGCGGGGCGGCCCAGCGCCTCCCCGCTCATCAAACCCTTTGCTTTTTTGCTGCCGAAATCGGCGGTGCAAGTGCGGGTGCATTTGGATGGAAAAGCGTTGGATGGGCCTATGGGGTTGTTGGGCGGTGGGGCCGAGCGTTCTGAGGCGCCATCGCCAGGCTTGAGTGAGCCTTCTGATGCTCAAGTGCCAGTGTGGGCAGAACCTGCCGAGCCGCAGCAACGGGTGCGCCTGATACAGCTGGCCTGGGCCCGCAGCGGCGACAAGGGCGACATGTCCAACATCGGCGTGGTGGCGCGGCGGCCCGAGTGGCTGCCCCTCATTTGGAACCGACTCACGCCCGAGGTGGTGCAGGCCTATTTCAAGCACCTGGTGCACGGGCCGGTGGAGCGCTTTCACCTGCCCGGCATTTCGGCCATCAACTACCTGCTGCACCAAGCGCTGGACGGCGGCGGACCCGCCTCCAGCCGCATCGACCCCTTGGGCAAAGGCATGGGGCAAATGCTCTTGGACATCGAACTGCTGGTGCCCGCCTCCGTCGCGGCGCACCTGAACAACTAATTGTGTAATTGGGGTCAGATTCCAATTAATTAATGGGGGTCAGATTCCAATTGTTTCAATTAATGGGGGTCAGATTCCAATTGTTTCGAGGAGGGTGTTTTGGGGAGGCCTCAAAATGCCTTGTTTTGAGGGGGTGGTCAGCAGGGACGGGTCTTACAGGCGTTTTTATGATACATAAATTCAAAATTTTGGCGAAATCTTGTATCACGATTCAAGAATTAATTGGAATCTGACCCCAATTAGCCAGAGGCTATTTGTGCATGCACGCTCAGTCGGCGTGAGCCAGCAAACATGTCGCTGGGCTTGAGGCCATAAATCTGCCGGATGGAATGGCTGAAATGGGTCGAGTCGGGGTAGCCCGCGTCCAAGGCCACGTCCAGCAAATTGGCGTCGTGCCGCACCACATGGTGCAGCACATTGCGGGCCCGCTTCCAGGTGCGGAAACTGCGAAACGGCGCCCCCACCTCTTGCTTGAACAAATGCAAAAACCGCGAAAACGACAAATTCGCCATGGCTGCGTGGTCCTGCGCCAGCAGCGAGGCGGTGGGGTCTTGCTTGATGCGCGACAGCACGGCCGCGATGCGAGCATCTAGCAAGCGGGCCGGCAAAGCCGCGCGAAAGAAGGTCTGGTCAAAGTCCAGCGTGTTCAAGTCGAGGCGACGCGACAGTTGACTCAAGTGCTGTTGCGTCTCGCGCAGCGCCGCCACGCGTTCGGGGTCGGCCAAAGCGCCCCGGGTTTGCAGCCAGTCCGGCAGCTGTTGCAGGCTGACGCTTTCAGCCTCGATTTGCAGCACGCTGATGCAGCGGTCCTCGGCCCACACCTGGTGCGGCACATAAGGCGGCACCACCGCCAGCTGGGTGGTTTGCCAGTCGCCGCCGTCCATCTGAATGCGAATCTGCCCACTGACCGCCACGTACACCATGACCGCGCCCATGCTGCGCACCGAGGGTGCGCCCAAAAGCCCGTGGTAGAAAACCCGGTCCGGGGTGATCCACATCAGGGCTTGGTCGGGGGTGGTGGGGGACAACAAACGCACAGGCGAACTCGGCAGACAGCAACAGCGCCTGAGTGTGGCCCCCTGCGACGCCGCGCGGACTGGTGTTTTCCCTGAAGCTTCAGCGGCCGGTCCAAACCGGTTTGCGTTTCTCGTTGAACGCCGCCATGCCTTCTTTGGCATCCTCGGTTTGCGCCAGCAGCGCAATTTGGCTCTCGGTATAGGCCAAGGATTGTTCAAACCCCATGTCTTCAATGGCCCGCAACGCGTACTTGCCGCGCCGAACCGCGGTGGGCGATTTGTCGGCCAAGCGGCCCACCAGCCAATCGGTTTTGGCGTCCAACTCGGCGGCGGGCACGACGTGGTTGACCAGCCCAGCGGCTTGCGCCTCGTGTGCGCCAAAGGGCTCGCCGCTCAGCACCCATTCGCGCACCAAGCGCTTGGGCACTTGGCGTTGCAACAAGCTCATCACCTGCATCGGGAACACGCCCACTTTCACCTCGGGCAAGCCAAACAAGGCGTCATCGGCGCAGACCGCCAAGTCGGTCATGCACAACAAGCCCATGCCACCGGCCATGCACACGCCGTTCACCCGCGCGATGCTGGGCAGCGTGGCCTGGTGTGCCTCGCGCAGCATGTCGGCGTAGGGCACGTTGGGCTTGGCAAAGTCGAACACAAAGCCTTTGTCGGGCTGCAAATCGCCACCGGCGCAAAAGGCTTTGTCGCCTGCACCGGTCAACACAATGACGCGAATATCCGAATTGGCATGGGCCTGCGCATAGCCCGCGCGGATGCCCGCCACCACCTCGGCGTTCAAGGCATTGCGTTTGTCTGGGCGGTTGATGGTGATCCAAAACGCCGCCCCCTTGGTTTGCAACAACACCGCGTCGCTCATGTCTGCCCCTCTGTGTTCATCTCGATCTCGGCCACTACGCGGCTGGCCGCGACCTGCTCGCCCACCGCCACGCTCAGGCTTTTCACCACACCGCTGGCCGGTGCCACATGCACATGCTCCATCTTCATGGCCTCCAAGGTGAGCATGGTTTGGCCTTGCAACACCCGGTCACCCACGGCCACCACCACCGCCACCACGCGCCCGTTCATGGCGGCACGCAGTTTGCCGTCGCTGGGGCCGCCTTGTTGTTTGGCAGATGCCGCGCGGGTCTGGTCTTGCACCTGCCACACCTGTCCCTGCCATTGCAGCCATAACCTCTCACCTTCTCGGACAAACACCGCGTGTTGCCGAACTTGTTGCAGGCTGAAATCCACTTCGCCATGCAGGCTGTGGTGGTCGTTCAAGGCGCTGAGTTGCACCGCGTGCAACTGCACGTCGCAATGGGTAGCTTCACTTTGCACTTGGTAATGGTGCGTGGGCGCTTGCAACACGCTGAGTGCATGGTGTTGACCCGCCAACTCCAACTGCAGCACGCTGGGCAAGCGGTGCAACACCCGCCGTAGGCTGGGCACCGGTGCCGCCCCAGGCGCGGTGGCCAAGAACAGCGCAGCGGCCAAACCCAAAGCTTGGGCTTGCAGCGCTTCATCTTGGGTCAGCAAGGCCTCAAGCTGCTGGCCAATGAAACTTGTGGTGGCCTCGCCCGCCGCGAAAACCGGGTGCGCCAAACACTGCGCCAAAAACGCTTGGTTGGTGATGACGCCCAAAGCCACCGCTTCTTGCAAGCCCTTCAAGAGTTGTCGCCGTGCTTCTTCGCGGGTGGGGGCGTGGCTGATGAGTTTGGCGATCATCGAGTCGTAATACGGCGGAATGTCGGCGCCACTGTGCAAAGCGTGTTCGACACGCAATGAATCCGGCATGGCCCAGCGCCGCATCTGCCCGCTTTGCGGCATGAAGCCTTGCTGGGCGTCCTCGGCGCACAAACGCACCTCGATGGCGTGGCCCTGGAACAGCACATCGCTTTGCGTCAAACCCAGCGGCTCGCCCGCCGCAATGCGCAGTTGCAGGGCGACCAAATCCAAATCCGTGATGGCCTCGGTCACCGGGTGTTCCACCTGCAACCGCGTGTTCATTTCCATGAAGAAATGTTGGCCGTGCTCGTCGAGTAAAAACTCCAAAGTGCCTGCGCCTTCATAACCAATCGCTTGCACGGCGGCCACCGCAGTGGCCCCCATGCGTTCTCGCAACGCGGCATTCACGGCAGGCGACGGCGCTTCTTCCATCAGTTTTTGATGACGGCGTTGCACCGAGCAATCCCGCTCGCCCAGATGCACCACCTGACCATGGCGGTCCGCCATGATTTGAATTTCGATGTGGCGCGGCGAGGGCACGGCTTTTTCAAGAATGACCGTGGCGTTGCCAAACGCATTCAGCGCCTCTGACTGGGCGCTTTGCAACAACGCAGCAAATTCAGCCGCGCTGCCCACCAGTCGCATACCGCGCCCGCCGCCACCCGCGCTGGCTTTGATCATCACGGGGTAACCAATGGCCTGGGCTTCTTGCGCCAAACGCGCCGCGCTTTGGTCCTCGCCTTGGTAGCCCGGGATGCAGGGCACACCCGCTTGCAACATCAATTGCTTGGCACCGGCTTTGTCGCCCATGCTTCGAATCGCTTGCGAAGACGGACCGATGAACACCAAACCCGCATCCGCACAGGCTTGCGCAAAGTCGGCGTTTTCGGCCAAAAAACCATAGCCCGGATGCACGGCATCCGCGCCACTGCGTTGTGCGGCTTGCAAGATGGCTGCGATGTTCAAGTACGACTGCGCGGGCAAAGCCTCGCCAATGCACACGGCCGCATCGGCCTGCTTCACATGCAGCGCATCCGCATCGGCTGATGAATACACCGCCACGGTGCGGTAGCCCAGTGCTTTGGCGCTGCGCATCACACGCACAGCGATTTCGCCACGGTTGGCCACCAACACGGTGTGAAAAGGCGTGGCCTTCATCGCGGCAAGATCCCCATGCTTTTGCACAAAATTTGCAGCATCACTTCATCCGCGCCACCGCCAATCGAGGTGAGGCGACCATCGCGGTAAATGCGCGAGATGGGGCTTTCATCCACATAGCCCATGCCGCCCCAGTACTGCAAGCAACCATCGGCAATCGTGCGCATGAGCCGCCCCGCTTTGAGTTTGGCCACGGTGGCCAAGTAGGTGGCGTCACCGCCATCGACGATGCGTTCCACCGCTTGCCAACACACGGCTCGCAAGCATTCAAGTTCGGCTTGAAATTCTGCGAGTTTGAAATGCACGGCTTGGTTGTCCAACACGGCACGGCCAAACACTTGGCGCTCTCGGGTGTAGGCGATGGTGGTGTCGATGGCACGCTGCGCCATGCCCACGTTGTTCATCGCGCCCCACAAACGTTCAATTTGAAACTGCTCCATTTGGTAGATGAAGCCCATGCCTTCTTCGCCAATCAAATACCTGCGCGGCACCCGCACTTGGTCGAAATGCAGTTGCGCGGTGTCGGAGGAATGCATACCCATTTTTTTCAAGGGCTTGGACGCTGTGACGCCGGGTGTGTTCATCGGCACGATGATCAGCGACTTGTTGCGGTGCGGCGCACCTTCCGAGGTGTTGGCCAGCAAACAGCAAAAGTCGGCTTGTGTGCCGTTAGTGGTCCACATCTTGCCGCCATTGATGACGTAATCGTCGCCTTCTTTTTTCGCCGTGGTTTTGATGGAAGCCACGTCTGAGCCACCACCCACCTCGGACACGCCCAAGCAAGCCACCAGCTCGCCCTGGATGGCCGGGGTTAAAAATTCAGCACGCAATTCGGCGCTGCCATGCTCGGCCAGTGCGGGTGTGGCCATGTCGGTTTGCACACCAATCGCCATCGGTACACCGCCGCATTGCATGTGGCCCAAAGCCTCGGCCAACACCGCGCCATAGGAGTAGTCCAAACCGAGGCCACCGTTGTCGATGGGCTTGCACAAACCCAGCCAACCCATGTCGCCCATTTGCTTGAAGACCTGGTGCGCCGGAAAAATACCAGCCGCTTCCCACTCGTCCACATGCGGGTTGATTTGTTCATCGATCCAGCGCTTCACCGAGCGCTGGAGTTCATGGTGTTCGTGGCTGAGTTTCATGGGCGGGCAACAGAAAATTGCATGGCTTGGGGTTGACGGACATCGGCTTTGCGGCACACCGACAGCACCTCGGCCAACACGCTGCGGGTGTCGCGCGGGTCGATGACGCCATCGTCGAGCACATGGGCGCTGGTGACGAAGACACTCATTTGGCTGTCAAAGCGTTCGATGATGCGCTGCTGCAATTCATCCAGCGCAGCTTGGTCTACTTCGCCTTTGCGTTTCATCGCGGCCTCGGTGACGATGGCCATGGTTTTGGCGGCTTGCTCGCCACCCATGACCGCGGTTTTCGCGTTGGGCCAACTGAAACAAAAACGCGGGTGAAAACCCCGGCCACACATGCCGTAGTTGCCCGCGCCAAACGAGGCCCCGCAATAAAGCGTGATTTGCGGCACGGTGGCGTTGGTGACAGCTTGGATCATCTTCGAGCCGTGCTTGATGATGCCGCCCTCCTCGAAGGCTTTGCCCACCATGAATCCGGTGGTGTTGTTCAAATACAAAATCGGTGTGCGGCTTTGACAACAGGCTTGGATGAAATGCGTGGCCTTGTTGGCCCCGGCCATGTCAATCGGCCCATTGTTGGTGATGATGCCCAGCGGCCAACCCTCTAAGCTGATGTGGCCGCACACCGTGGCGCTGCCGTAGTTGGCACCAAACTCCAAGAAGTCGGAGTCGTCGGCAATCCGCGCAATCACTTCTTTCATGTCCACCGGCCGCTTGTGATCGAGGGGCATGACGCCCAGCAATTCTTCGGCGTCATAGCGCGGTGGCTTGAAGCAGCGTGGGGTGTCTGTGGTGATGCGGTCCCAATCGATGTGCGCCATGACCTCCCGCGCCAAACGAATCGCATCCCGATCGTCTTCGGCCAGGTAGTCGCCCAAGCCCGAGATGCTGGTGTGCATCAGCGCCCCGCCCAATTCTTCTTCGGTGGCCACTTCACCGGTGGCCGCCATCAACAAAGGTGGGCCCGCCAGAAAAGCACGCGAACGGTCCCGCACCATGATGATGTAGTCGGACAAACCGGTTTGGTACGCACCACCCGCCGTGGACGAGCCGTGCGTGACCGTGACCACCGGCAAACCGGCTGCTGACAGCCGCGCGATGTTGCGAAACAAACTGCCGCCGCGCACAAAATCTTCAACCCGGTAAGTCATGAGGTTGGCCCCTGCACTTTCCACCAATTGAATGAAGGGCAGTTTGTTTTCAAGGGCCAGTTCTTGCACCCGCAGTTGCTTGTCCAAGCCCATGGGTTGCAACGCGCCTGCATCAATCCCCGAGTCCGACACATTCACCATGCAACGCACACCACTGACCACGCCAATGCCTGCGATCACGCCACCACCGGGCACGCTCTTGGCCAGGTCCTTCTGGTCCAAACCCAAACCGGCCAAGGTGGACAACTCGAGAAACGGTGTGCCGGGGTCGAGCAACAAGGACAAGCGTTCACGCGGTAAGAGTTGTTGGCGTTTGTCAAAGCGCGGTTTGGACGCTGCCGACTTTTGCACCGTGCGCTCTTCAAAGGCACGCACTTGTGAAAGCAAGTCGAGCATGCCTTGGCGGTTGGCTTGAAAGCTGTCGCTGTGAACAGAGAGTGCGGAGTCGAGTTGGGCCATGGTGTGTGCGTGGTGAAAGCGCCAGCCTACGCTGGTGCAGCGCGGCTGTCTTGTGCCAACTGGCTGAGCCGCAAACGGCACTTGGGCAACAAGAAAGCGGGTTGGTAGGACAGCTTGGTTTGGCGCAAATTCGGCAATCCCAAGTCTTGTTCGAAATTCAGCCATTGCAAGTCGGGCGTGGCCAAGCACACCTGCTGAAACATGTGTTGGTAAATGCCGTTCAAATGGTTCATGCCCTTGGCAAAGCGCATCACCCACACACCTGGCGCCAAGGTTTCGGCCAACACAAAACCTGCGGGCTTGCCATCTGCAAAAAACATCAAGCCGTGCAAGCCCAACCATTCAGCATGTTGCAAAGCCTCTAAGCAGGGTTGTTCGTCGGCGTCGCCTGGGGGTTTGCCTTTGGCGCTCATCCAATCGGCCAACACGGTTTGCGCCTCTTTGGCCATGTCGGTGGAATAAGCAATTGAAGTGACCTCCACGCTGTCCAACAACTGGCGCACCAGGTTGCGTTTCTTGTTCAACAGGCTGCCGGCGTAATGCCTGAAGTTGTCAGCCGGGTACACATAGTCGGCATCGGCTTCTGCGGCATGCCATGCAAAGTTGTCGGTTGAAAAGTGGGCCATCTGTTCTTTCGCCAAAGGAAACAGCATGGTTTGGTGGTCTTGCAAGAAGGTGTGCAACACGCTGTGCGGGGCTTGGCACACATCAAACAGCGGCAACACATAGGCTTGGCCATCGTAGGTCACGCCGTGCAAACACGGCCAGTCGCCGCTTTGAAATTCATAGCGGTGCGCTTGGCGAAACAAATAAAAATTGGCGAAGCTGTAGTCCGACAAAGTGTGGGCACCCTCACCGCGCTGGAAACGGCCCAAGGCTTGGTTGATCGCACCTTGGTGTTGCAAAGACAAGGGCTCGCGCATGGCTAGACCCGCACACCCGCCATCGGTCCATCTGCGGGTGGCCCTGCAAAACATTGCGCCATCAGCAACCAACGCTGCACATCCTCGCCCACGTAGTGCAACGCGGTGTCGTTCAAGTGTCGGCGTTGCGTCACCAGCAAACAAAAATCTTCGGCACTGCCGTGCACACAGTGGCTGCTTGAAGATTCATTCCATGTCCAGGTGTCGCCATCGGGCGCGGTCAGCACCACATGCGGCAACACCTCGGGCACCGGCAATTGGCGGTTCACAAAGGTCCACTTGAAGGTGGTCACGCCCAAGTGTGCGATGTGTTTCAAGCGGTGGGATGCAGGCCGCTGTCGCTTGACCACATCCCAAATGTCTTGGCCATGCGCCCAGGTTTCCATCAAGCGGGCCGAGGCAAACGACCGCGCACTCATGGGCGGGCCATACCAAGGCAAGCGGTCTTTGGGGTCGTGCGCCAGCAAGGCGTTCACCAAGGCTTGGTGCAAGTCGCGCCAATGCGCCAACAGCGCGGGGCCGTCCAGATGCGCATAGCGCTCGCGGGCGATGCCACTGATTTGTTCACCGGCGTACAAGCGTTTGGCCAAGGGCAAGGCCGCTTGGTTGAAGCTGTCTTCATCGGTGGCGGATTGCAAACCGGTTTCATCGAAATAACACAAGTGCGCGATTTCATCCCAGGCGCTCCAACCGTAAAACGCCGTGGGCTGTTGCCACTCGTCGGGCGAGAGCGTGTCGCACAGCGCAGCGAGTGCTTGGTATTCATCCAGCAGGTCTTGGCCAATGCTTTGCATGCGTTTCCTCAAATGCCCAGCTGTCGTGCAGCCAGGTCTTTCATGATTTCTTCCGAGCCGCCGCCAATCATCATCACCTTGACTTCGCGGTAAATGCGTTCGCTGCGGGTGCCGCGCATATAGCCCATGCCGCCCAAAATTTGCAGCGCTTGATCGGCGCAAAACTGCATGGCTTGTGTGGCCAAGACCTTGGCCATGGCGATACGCGCCACCAATTGCGCCGGGTCGCCAAGCTGGTGTTCGATGCGGTAGGCCAACTCGTGCACCGTGCTGCGGGCCGTGTCGATGCGCATGTGCATGTCCATCAATTTGTGCCGCACCACTTGGCGCTCGGACAGCGCTTGGCCAAAGGTGTGGCGTTGCCGCGCCCAGTCCAGCGCCTCTTCCAAACACACTTGGGCAAAGCCATAGGCTTGGGCGGCCATGAACAAACGCTCGTTGTTGAAGTTGGCCATGATGAGTTTGAAACCGTGGTGCTCTTCACCCACCAACTGCGACACCGGTACGCGGCAGTTTTCAAAACGCAGGTGCGCAGTGTCCGAACACCACCAACCCATTTTTTTCAAAGGGCTGCGGTGCAAGCCTGGAGTGTTGCCTTCCAGCACCAACAAAGAAATGCCGTTCGCACCTTGGCTGTTGGTGTCGGTGCGCACCGCCGTGGTGATGAAGTCGGCCCGCATGCCGCTGGTGATGAAGGTTTTTTCGCCGTTGACGAGGTAGTGATCACCCTCACGCACCGCCGTGGTTTGCAGCGCGGCCACATCCGAACCGCCGCCGGGCTCGGTGATGGCCAAGGCCGCCACCTTGTCGCCCTTCAAGACGCTGGGCAAGACGCGTTGTTTCAAGTCATGCGAGCCCGCCACGGCGATGGGTGGCAAGCCAATCGTGTGCGAGTTCAACGAGGCCTGCACACCGCCGCTGCCGCAACGGGCGTATTCCTCGGCCAAGATGATTTTGTGAAACACATCGCCCGGTGTGCCGCCAAATTCTTCGGCAAAACCCACGCCGGTGGCGCCCACCTCGGCGGCTTTTTTGTACAGCGACAGCGGAAAAGTTTCGGCCTCGTCCCAGTCGTTCACAAAGGGCGTGATTTCACGCGCCACGAAGTTGCGCAAGGATGCGCGAAAGGCTTCGTGCTCGGGTGAAAAATAATGCAAGAGAGGGGGGAGTTCGGGCAGGCTCATGGTGTCTTATTGGCAAGACCCAAGGCTACACAAACAAAGGGGCTTGCACTTGCGCCTATTGGCTGATTCCTGGGGCAATCAGAGGGAAATGAGCTTGAAATAACCCATAATGACTAACAGACCAACAACGCAACATAACAACACCAACCCATGCTGTGGATCGCCCCCTCCGAAAAAGACTCAGCCACTACCACGCTTGAAAAGCGCTTGTGGGATGCCGCAGATCAGCTCCGTGCCAACTCGGGCCTCAAGCCTCAGGAATACTCTGGCCCCATTCTGGGTTTGATCTTTTTGCGCTTTGCCGAGGTGCGCTTTGCCGCCTTGCGTGCCAAGTTGGAAAGTGCTGGCAGCTCTGCCCGCCGAGGCAGCAGGGTCGACGACCCCACCGCTTACCAAGCAGAAAGCGTGCTGTACCTAAGCACGGAGGCGCGGTTTGACTATTTGCTGACCCTGCCCGAGTCTGCCAACATTGGTGCCAAGGTAAACGCCGCCATGCGCGAGATTGAGCAACACAACCCCACGCTGGCCGGTGTGTTGCCCAAGACATTCAACCTGTTCACCAGCACCTTGCTCAAAGAGCTGCTGAAGAAGGTGTCCGAGATTCCCGCCACCTTGGACTACGACGCTTTCGGGCGCATTTACGAATACTTCTTGGGCGAGTTCGCCATGACCGAGGGCCAAGGGGGCGGCGAGTTTTACACGCCGTCCAGCATCGTTCGCTTGCTGACCGAAGTCATCGAACCCTTTCATGGCCGCATCTTGGACCCGGCATGTGGGTCGGGCGGCATGTTTGTGCAGTCAGCCCGCTTTGTGGCCGAACACCAAAAGAACCCCGCAGCCGAGCTGGCTATCTGCGGCGTGGAAAAGACCGACGAAACCGGTCGGCTGTGTCGCCTCAACCTAGCGGTGCATGGTTTGGAAGGCCAGATACGCCACGGCGGCAACGTCAACAGCTATTACGACGACCCGCACAAGGCCACCGGCGAGTTTGACTTTGTGTTGGCCAACCCACCGTTCAACGTGAATGCGGTGGACAAGGAGCGCCTGACCGACATGGTGGGCACAGGCAGGCGTTTTCCGTTTGGCATGCCGCGTACCGACAACGCCAACTACCTGTGGATTCAGCTTTTCTACTCGTCACTCAACGCCAAAGGCCGCGCCGGTTTTGTGATGGCCAATTCGGCGTCCGACGCCCGCAGCTCTGAGCAGACCCTGCGCCAGCAACTGATTGAAGCCAAGGCCGTGGACGTGATGGTGGCCGTTGGCCCCAATATGTTTTACACCGTCACCTTGCCGGTGACATTGTGGTTTTTTGACAAGGGCAAAGCCAAGACTCCTCGCGCCAACACGGTGCTCTTCATCGATGCCCGCCACATTTACCGGCAAGTGGACCGCGCCCACCGCAACTGGACGGATGCGCAAGTGGGCTTCATTGCCAACTTGGTGCGCTTGTATAGAGGCGAAGCCTTGGACACCACTTTTGGTGGAGCTGAGGCATTGGCCAAAATCAAAGAAGTGTTTGGCAAAAAGCCTGCCTATGCCGACGTGGCAGGGCTGTGTAAAGTAGCCAGCTTGCAAGAGATTGAGGCGCAGGGTTGGTCACTGAACCCTGGTCGCTATGTGGGCGTGGTGGCGGGTGAGGATGTCAGCGATGAAGATTTCAATGAGCAGCTTGTGGCGTTGAATGAAGAGTTGGAAGTGTTGAATGCGCAGGCGAGGGAGTTAGAGCAGACCATTGCCGCTAACGTCGCTGAAATATTGAGTGCTTGAACCATGTACGCTACAGTTCGGATTTGTGACATTGCGGAGGTTAAAGGGGGTAAACGTATGCCGCCCAACGCCAGCCTCGTAACAACGCGCACCAATCATCCATACATTAGATGGCGCGACATTAGAGACGGGAAAATCTCCGTTGATGAACTATTGTACGTGCGTGATGAAGATTTTGAGCAAATCCGCCGATACACAGTTAACAACGGTGATGTGTGCATAACGATTGTTGGAAACATTGGCGATGTCGGCATCACTCCACCCCAGTTGCACGGTGCTAGCCTCACAGAAAATGCAGTCAAGCTAGTAAATTTGCACGAGGACTTCAACCCTGGATTCATTACCTATGCGTTGCTTACACCAGATGCGCAGAGTCAAATGAAGCTTTCCGCAGCGGGTGCGGCTCAAGCAAAACTTGGCATTTACAAAGTTAATGAAATTCGGATTACAGCACCGCCGCTTGCCATTCAGCAACGCATCGCAGGCATCCTCTCCACCTACGACGATCTGATCGAAAACAGCCAGCGCCGCATCAAGATTCTGGAGACCATGGCCCGTGGTCTTTACCGCGAGTGGTTCGTCCACTTCCGCTTTCCCGGCCATGAAAACCATCTGCGTGTGGCTTCGGCGTTGGGGGAAATTCCGCAGGGGTGGGTGGTCAAAAAGCTTAGTGAAATCGCGATACTGAACTACGGCAAAGCATTGAAGAAAGAGGATCGATGCGACGGCGATTTTCCAGTCTTTGGTTCCAGTGGAGTCGTTGGCACACACAACTTGGCGTTGGTGAAGGGCCCGGGCATCGTTGTTGGACGAAAGGGAAATGTTGGTAGCGTTTTTTGGTGTGATGACGACTTCTTTGTGATCGACACAGCTTATTTTGTTACTTCATCTTTGCCGTTGCGTTATTTGTTTTATGTCCTCCCGACTTTGAATTTCATCAATAGCGATGCTGCTGTTCCAGGATTGAGTAGAAATCAAGCGTATTCCCTTGATGTTTTGGTCCCACCTCAAGAGGTGCTCGTTCAATTTTGTGAGTTGGCAAACACATTTGAATATCAAGCCTTGACACTGAATCGCCAAATCCAAAACCTTCGCCGCACCCGCGACCTGCTACTCCCTCGCCTGCTCTCCGGCCAAATCTCTGTTGACACAAAGGAGGTCATTACATGATGCGCACTGCCGAAGACTTGTTGCAGGAACTCACCGCGTTGGACGAGTCGCATCGAATTGAGGCTAAGCTGGCGCGTCAGATTGATCGTTCGGTCATGGAAACGGTCTGCGCGTTTGCCAACGAACCGGGCCTGGGCGGCGGTTATTTGCTGTTGGGCGTGACCCGTGACACACACGACTTGTTCAGCAATGTCTTTCAGATCGATGGCATCGATAACCCCGACAAGCTGCAGTCTGATCTGGCAAGCCAATGCGCCAGCGTTTTCAACCGACCGCTGCGCCCGCGCGTGTCGGTCGAAGTACTCAGTGGCAAGACGGTGGTGGTCGTTTACGTGCCCGAGGCGGCACCAACTGAGAAACCCATCTTCCTGCAAAAGTTGGGGCTGCCACGCGGTGCTTACCGGCGCGTGGGCCCGACTGACCAAGAGGGAACGGAAGACGATTTGATCGCGCTGTACGCAGGGCACCAGTTGGATACTTTTGATGCCGCTGTACTTCCCGATGCAGACATGAGCGACATCGATACGGCGGCCATTGATGATTACAAGCAGCAGCGCAGGGCGATCAATCCCGACGCAGAAGAATTGTCCTGGTCGCAGGACGATCTACTGCGATCATTGGGATGCGCCAAACGCGAGAACGGGCTGCTCAAGCCCACGGTTGCCGGTATCGTTTTATTTGGCAGCACCATGGCTTTGCGGCGCTGCTTTCCGATGATGCGCATTGACTACATCCGGGTGCCCGGCAGGCAGTGGGTTGAGAACCCAGACCATCGCTTTGACACGCTGGAGATTCGCGCACCACTTTTTACCGCGATTCGCCGCGCCACCAACACGGTGCGCGATGAGTTGATTCAGTCCTTCTTCCTGCCCGAAGGCGCACTGGCGCGTGAGGATGAGCCATCGCTGCCGCTGCGTGTGATTCGCGAGGCCATTGTGAATGCAGTCATGCACCGCAGCTACCGCATTCACGGCGCGATTCAAATCATCCGCTATGCCAATCGGCTTGAAATTCGCAACCCTGGACATTCGATCAAAGCCGAAGAACAACTGGGCGAGCCGGGTTCGGAAACACGTAACCCGCGCATTGCCGCTGTACTGCACGAAGTCAATATCGCCGAGACCAAAGGCAGTGGCATTCGCGCCATGCGCGAACTGATGATTGCGCAGGGCTTGTTGCCCCCCACTTTTGAGTCTTCGCGCCGACCTGATCAGTTTGTGGCCACTTTCCTGTTCCATCACTTCCTGGGGCCCGACGATTTGGTCTGGTTGCGGGCACTGACACTTGAGGCAATCAGCGACGAAGAATCCCGAGCCCTGGTGTTTGTCAGGGAATTAGAGGCGATAGACAACGCAGCTTATCGGGCTATCAACCGCACGGACACCCTGAGCGCCTCGGCCCACCTGCGTCGCTTGCGTGACCTCGGTCTGCTGGAAATGAAGGGCGCCGGCAGCCGCACTTACTATGTGCCAGGTGCGAAGTTCGTGTCGCAGTCTATGCCTGATCGTGTCGCCGTAGTCGGGGGTAATCCGCACCACCCAACTCCAAATACACACCAGCTAGCCAAAGATACACACCAGCCATTGGCAGATACACACCAGCTGGCGTCAGAACTTCCAGAAGTGCTGAGCGCGCGAATTCCAGGCTCGAGCACCAAGCCACGCAAGGACGTATTGCGGGTGTTGCTTCGCGACCTATGTGCTTGGCGAGCGCTGAGTGCCAGGGAAATGGCCGCATTGCTTGGTGGTAGGGACCAAAAACATCTGGTACGTGAGTTTCTGAGCCCTATGGTTCGTGATGGCCTGCTCGCCTACACCATCCCCGAGATGGAAAATCACCCAGATCAACGCTACACCGTCCCGCCAGAATCCGCCGATAGCGGATCAACCCCATGAGCGCCCACGCCTACACCGAAGACCAACTGGTTGAGCAACCGGCCATTGGCCTGTTTGCCGACTTGGGATGGCAAACGGTGTCGGCCATGGAAGAAACTTTTGGCGCAAATGGCACGCTGGGGCGCGAGACCAAGAGCGAGGTGGTGCTGACGGTGCGGCTGCGTGCGGCCTTGGTACGGCTGAACCCTGCCATGCCTGCCGAGGCCATCAACAACGCCATCGACGAGATGGCCCGTGACCGCTCGGCCATGCTGCCGGCGGCCGCCAACCGCGAGGTTTATCGATTGCTCAAAGAGGGCATCACGGTGTCGGTGCCCGACCATGCCCAAGGCGGGCAAAAGACCGAACGCCTGCGCATTGTGGATTGGGAGAACCCCGACAACAACGATTTTCTGTTGGTCAGCCAACTCAGCGTGACGGGGGCGCTCTATACCTGTCGCCCCGACTTGGTGGGTTTTGTGAACGGCTTGCCATGGGTGGTGATTGAACTCAAAAAGCCAGGCGTACCAGCCCGCGCAGCGTTTGACGAAAACCTCACCCATTACAAACAGCAAATCCCCAATTTGTTTTGGTTCAACGCGCTGATGATGGCCTCTAATGGTACGGACAGCCGCGTGGGCTCTCTCACCGCCGACTGGGAACGCTGGGTGGAGTGGAAGCGCATTGCCCGAGAAGACGAGCCACGCCGTGTCTCGCTGGAAGTGATGCTGCGCGGCACCTGTGACCGCAGCCGCTTGTTGGACTTGGTGGAGAACTTCACACTGTTCTCGGAACACAAGGCAGGCTTGGTCAAAATCATGGCGCAAAACCACCAGTTCTTGGGGGTCAACAACGCCATTGCCTCCATGTTGGAAGCCCGTAAATTGGGCCACGGTCGCGGCGGTGTGTTCTGGCAGACGCAGGGCAGCGGCAAGAGTTTTTCTATGGTTTTTTATGCGCAGAAGGTGCTGCGCAAGCTCGTTGGCAACTGGACTTTTGTGGTGGTGACAGACCGCACCGAGTTGGACGATCAGATTGCCAAAACCTTTAAAGCCGTGGGTGCGGTTAGTGAGGCAGAAGGGGAAGAATGCCACGCAGCCAGTGGCGCACACTTGCGAGAGCTTTTGCGTGGTAACCACCGCTATGTGTTCACGCTGGTGCACAAATTTCAAACGCCAGAATTGCTGTGTGATCGCTCGGATGTGATTGTGCTAACCGACGAGGCACACCGCAGCCAGTACGACACCTTGGCGCTGAACATGCGATCTGCTTTGCCCAAAGCCATGTTCATGGCCTTCACCGGAACGCCGCTGATTGCAGGCGAAGAGCGCACCAAGGAAGTGTTTGGCGACTATGTGTCGATATACGACTTTCAGCAGTCGATTGAAGATGGGGCCACCGTGCCCTTGTTTTACGAGAACCGCACACCAGAGTTGCAACTGGTCAACCCCGACCTGAACGATGACATCTATCAATTGATTGAAGATGCCGACCTGGACCCTGAACAAGAAGCCAAGCTAGAGCGAGAACTGGGGCGGCAGTACCACCTGATCACTCGCGACGACCGGCTGGACACTGTGGCCAAAGACATCGTGCGGCACTTTTTAGGGCGTGGCTTTGTGGGCAAAGCCATGGTGGTGTCCATTGACAAAGCCACGGCCCTGCGCATGCACGACAAGGTCAAGCTGCATTGGGCGTCAGATTTGGCCCAAACGCAAAAGGAATTGGGCGAGCTGGCCTATGCGCCAGTCGAAGGTGGCATGAGCGCAGAGCAAGCCCGGCGCGATGTGCGCATGGCCGAACTCAAACAAAGGCTTGAGGTATTGAACACCACCGACATGGCCGTGATTGTGTCGCCCGGTCAAAACGAAATTCAGCAAATGCAAAAGCTGGGGCTGGACATTGAGCCGCACCGCAAGCGCATGAACGAGTCCAACCCGGGTTTGGACGAACGGTTCAAGGACACCCAAGACCCGCTGCGGCTGGCCTTTGTGTGTGCCATGTGGCTGACGGGTTTTGATGCGCCCAGTTGTTCGACGGTGTATCTCGACAAGCCGATGCGCAACCACACCCTGATGCAAACCATTGCCCGTGCCAACCGCGTCTTCCCGGGCAAGCACAGCGGCCTGATCGTGGACTATGCCAACGTCTTTGCATCGCTGGAAAAGGCACTGGCGATATATGGCGCAGGAAAAAATGGCAGCAATCCAGTCAAGGACAAGAACCAATTGGTGCAAGAGCTACGCCAGTCGGTGGATGCCGCAACGACTTTTTGTGCAGCACACAGCGTGATGCTGTTAGATATGGAGCAACTGAATGCGGGTGGACTTGAGCGCCTGCAAGCCGTCGAGGATGCGCTGAATGCTTTGATTTCGCCAGACGCCTTGCGGCGTGACTTCTTCGCCCATGAACGCTTGGTGTCCATGCTTTACAAGGCTGTCAAGCCCGACCCTGTGGTGCTGGAATTTGCCAGCCGCGTGGCGAGTCTTTCGACGATTGCGGATGCCATCCGCGCCAAGCTCAACCCCAACCCACCAGACATCACAAAGGTGCTGGCAGGCATCAACACCTTGCTGGACAACTCCATCACCGGTCATTCCATCCGTGAAGAAGGACCACCAGCCCTCGACTTGTCAAAGATCAACTTTGAAGCCCTTGCCAAGCGATTTGAAAAATCAAAGCATAAGAACACCGAACTTGAAGTCTTGAAAGCAGCCATCCGGGCCAAGTTGGAAAAGATGGTGGAACTCAACCGCACCCGTGCAGACTTCTCTGAAAAGTTTGAAGCCTTGATTGAAAGCTACAACGCAGGCAGCCGCACCATCGAGGCGCTGTACCAAGAACTGTTGACCTTGACCCACGGCTTGAACGACGAAGAACAGCGCCATGTCCGAGAGAACATGACCGAGGAAGAGTTGGTGATCTTCGATATCCTGACCCGACCCTCCCCTGAGCTTGGGGCGGAGGAGCGGGCTGAAGTGAAGAAAGTTGCCCGTGAGTTGCTGGAGCGCCTTAAAACACTGCTGGTGCTGAATTGGCGCGAAAAATCAACGGCAAGGTCGCAGTTGAAATTGACGATTGAAGACACACTGGATACTGGTTTGCCTAGGGTTTACACGCCAGAGATCTATCAGCAGAAGTGCTCGGCAGTTTTTGAGCATGTCTTTGAGAGTTACCCGGAGCGCAATGCTGGGGTTTGGAATTCAAACTGACAGCAAGCCTGTATGTGATTCATGTTGGCTGAGATTTCAGTTCATTCCACCGTCACACTCTTGGCCAAATTCCTCGGCTTGTCCACGTCCGTGCCCCGGGCGCAGGCCGTGTGATAGGCCAGCAGCTGCAAGGGCACCACATGCAAGATGGGTGACAGCACGCCGTAGTGCTCGGGCATGCGAATCACGTTCACGCCTTCGCTGTTTTCAATTTTCGTGTCGCCATCGGCCAGCACATACAGCACGCCGCCACGGGCACGCACTTCCTGCATATTGCTTTTGAGTTTTTCCAGCAGGCTGTCGTTGGGGGCCACGGTCACCACCGGCATGGCACTCGTCACCAGCGCCAATGGACCGTGTTTGAGCTCGCCAGCGGCATAGGCCTCGGCGTGGATGTAGGTGATTTCTTTCAGCTTCAAAGCGCCTTCCAGCGCAATGGGGTAATGCGTACCACGGCCCAAAAACAAAGCGTTTTCTTTGGACGCAAAGTCTTGCGACCAGGCCATGAGTTGCGGCTCCAAGGCCAGCACCGCTTGCAAAGCTGCTGGCAAATGACGCATCTCCTTGATGTGCAGGGCTTCGGCTTCGGCGCTCAAATGCCCTTTGGTTTTGGCCAACGTCAGTGTCAGTAAAAACAAACCAGCCAATTGCGTGGTGAAGGCTTTGGTTGAAGCCACGCCAATTTCGGTACCAGCGCGGGTCACATAGGCCAGTTCGCATTCGCGCACCATGGCGCTGGTGGCCACGTTGCAAATCGTCAGCGTGCTTTTCAGCCCCAAGCTTTGGGCGTGGCGCAGCGCGGCCAAGGTGTCGGCGGTTTCGCCGCTTTGGGTGATGGTGACCACCAAGGTGCGCGGGTTGGGCACGGAGTCGCGGTAGCGGTACTCGCTGGCAATTTCCACTTGGCAAGGCAGTTTGGCAATCGCCTCGATCCAATACTTGGCGACGCAGCCGCTGTAATAGCTGGTGCCACAGGCCAAGATGAGCACGTTGTCGATGGCCTTGAACACGCTGTGCGCATGTTGGCCAAACAGTTCGGGCGTGATGCCCTCCACGCCTTCAAGCGTGTCGGCAATCGACCGTGGTTGCTCGAAAATTTCTTTTTGCATGTAGTGGCGATAGGGGCCCAAGTCGGCGGCACCGCTGTGGGCGTGCACGGTTTTCACCTCGCGGCTGACCGGCTGGTGATGGCGGTCTTGCACTGCATACTTGCCCAGCTGAATGTCCACCACATCGCCTTCTTCCAAATACACAATTTTGTCGGTGACCCCGGCCAAGGCCATGGCATCGCTGGCCAAAAAGGTTTCGCCCTGACCCACACCCAAGATGAGCGGCGAGCCCGCGCGAGCACCCACCACCCTGTGCGGTTCGTCTTTGTGAAACACCGCCAGCGCATACGCGCCATGCAGTTGCAACACCGCGGCCTTGAAGGCCTCGAACACGTCGCCCTGGTAGAGGCTGTCCACCAAATGGGCAATCACCTCGGTGTCGGTTTGGCTGCTGAACACATAGCCCTTGGCTTGCAGCGCGGTGCGCAGCTCGTCGTGGTTTTCGATGATGCCGTTGTGCACCAAGGCCACCCGGCCTGGTTGGCTGGCGTCACCTTTGCCATGGCTGAAATGCGGGTGCGCGTTGTGCACCGCCGGTGCGCCATGCGTGGCCCAGCGGGTGTGGGCGATGCCGGTGCCACCTTCCACATGATCGGTCTGGATTTGTGCCATCAACTCGGACACCCGCGCCGTGCTGCGGGCGCGTTGCAAACCGCCTGTTCCGCCATTCAAGCTGGCGGCATGCACCGCCACACCGCACGAGTCGTAGCCCCGGTACTCCAGGCGCTGCAAGCCTTGCACAAGAATGGGGACGATGTTGCGGCCTGATACCGCGGCGACGATGCCACACATGTGCTGTTCCTTATTTTTTGTTTTTAACCGGGCGTTGGTAGTTGGCAATGCTGGCCTGCTTGCCACGGGCCACGGTCAGCGCACCGGGCTCGGTGTTTTTGGTGACGGTGGAACCTGCGCCCACGGTGCCGCCTGCGCCAATCGTGACCGGGGCCACCAAGACGCTGTTGCTGCCAATGTGCACATCGGCCTCGATGATGGTGCGGTGTTTGTTGGCGCCGTCATAGTTGGCGGTGATGGTGCCTGCACCGTAATTCACACGCTCGCCCACGGTGGCGTCACCCAAGTACGCCAAGTGGTTGGCTTTGGCACCCTTGGCCAGCGTGGAGTTTTTCACTTCCACAAAGTTGCCAATGTGCACCTCGGCTGCCAGCACGGCACCCGGGCGCAGGCGTGCAAAAGGTCCCACCGAGGCCCCCTCGCCCACCGTCACACCCAGTGTCTCGCCATCGATGTGGGTGAGCGCATGGATCACTGCACCGGCTTGAATATGGCAATTGGCAATGAAGCAGTTGGGGCCAATGCGCACACCATCGCCCAAGTGCACCACGCCTTCAAACACGCAGTTCACATCAATCTCGACATCCTGACCACAGGTCAGGGTGCCGCGCACATCAAACCGTGCAGGGTCGGCCAAACGCACACCCTGGTTCATGAAGCGCTGCGCTTGCAGGTGTTGGTAGGCGCGTTCTAATGACGCCAATTGCACGGGGGTGTTCACGCCTTCCACCTGCCATGCTTGGCTGATGCCATGCGCTTGCACGGTGCAGCCATCGGCCACCGCAAACTTCACCACATCGGTCAGGTAGTACTCTTGTTGGGCGTTCTGGTTGTCCAAACGGGCCAGCCAGCCGCGCAACAAACGCGTGGGCACGGCCATGATGCCGCTGTAAATTTCTTGAATCTGGCGTTGCTCGGGTGTGGCGTCTTTTTCTTCGACGATGGCTTGCACCACGCCTTGGGCATTGCGCACCAAGCGGCCATAGCCTGTGGGGTTGTCGGTTTGCAAACTCAACAAGGCCACATGTTGGCCATCGCAAACACTGAGCAAGGCTTGCAAGGTGTCGGCTTGAATCAGGGGCACATCACCTGACAACACCAAGGTGATGCCGTCGTCGGCCAACACCGGCACGGCTTGTTGCATGGCATGGCCGGTGCCCAACTGCGGCATTTGACGCACACATTGCAAACCGGTTTGCGCAGCCAAGCTGGCTTCCACTTGTTCGGCACCATGCCCAGTGATGACCACGACACGCCGGGCTTGAATTTCTGAAGCCGTGTCAATCACATGCTGCAACAAAGCCCTGCCACCCAAACGGTGAAGAACTTTAGGCATACTGCTTTTCATGCGGGTGCCTTTGCCCGCCGCCATCACCACCACATCCACCAATGCCATGAACTTGATTCCTTCTTTTGATCAGATTATCAGTCAGCGTGGCTGGGTCGGGCGGCGGCTGGGCTGGTGCTTGGCTTTGGGCCTGACAGCCTGCTTGAGCGCTTGCAGCTTGGTGGTCACCGGCTACAACAATGCCCCGCAAGCGCTGATGTTCACTTGGATTGACCCGCACCTGGACTTGACCGCCGCGCAAAGCCGCCAAACCAAGGCCGACCTGACGCAAGTGCTGGCCTGGCACCGGCAACAGCAATTGCCGCTGTATGCCGATTGGTTGGTGCGCATGCAACAACTGGCGCCCCAGCAGGTGCAAGCCGATCAGGTGTGCCGCTTGGCAGATGAGATACGTGACAGCTTGAAGCCTTTGGCCGCCCAAATGGAGACACCGCTTGCCACCTTGGCCTTGAGCTTGCAAGCACCGCAACTCGACACCATGAAGGCCCGCTTCGACAAGGACAACAGCACCTGGCGAAAGGATTGGAAACTCGATGGCAGCAGCCAAGACCGCTTAGAGGTTCAAACCGAAAAAGGGCAAAAGAACGCCGAACGCTTTTACGGGAAAGTGAGCAAAGCACAACAAGCGCAATTGCGTTTGTTGGCACAGTCGTCCGGGTTTGATGCAGAACGCACCTACGCCGAGCGTTTGCGGCAACAAGCCGACATGCTGCAGACCTTGCAAACCATTGGCACGGCCCAGCGCAACCTGACAAGCTCTCGGCAAACGGTGCGTGATTGGCTGCAGCGCAGCCTGAACACCCCGGATGAAGACTACGCCGCGTATTTGAAAAAGCGACAAGCACTGAACTGCCAAGCAGCAGCGCAGTTCCACAACAGCACCACGGCAGAGCAACGCGCGAATGCTGTGAACGTCCTTAAAGGCTATGAAGCCGATGTGCGCGAATTGATGCGCACCAGCCCCTGAACATCAAGACTGCAACGAGGCCCACATTTCTTTGTCGCGCTGCGCCGTCCAGATGCGCGGATTGCGGATGCCTTGGGCTTCGTCGTAGGCGCGGCTCACATCAAACGGCAAGCAGTGTTCATAAATGAAGACTTGGCCAAACACCGGGTCCATGTATTGGCGCGTGTGGGCCATGGCGGCTTTCAAATCCATCTTATTCGCCACTGCTTCTTGGCCGCACTTGAACAAGGTTTCCACCCACAGCTTGGTGTAGTCCAAGGCTTTGTTCACATCGGCATGGCCTTGCATGGCTTCGCCGCGTCCCGGCACGATGGCCTGGGCGTTCAAGGCCCGCAAGGCTTCCAAGGTGGCGGGCCACTGGGCCAAGTGCGCGTCTCCGGTGTACACACCGGCTTGGTATTCCACCAAGTCACCGCTGAACAACACTTTTTCAGCCTCCACCCACGCGATGGTGTCGCCACTGGTGTGGCCAGCACCTGGGTGCCAAATCTCGACTTTGACGCCGCCTAAATCGATGGACAAACTGCCTTGACGACCCGGTTGGCCGTCACCAATGACCATGGTCGGCCAAGTGAGGCCCGGCACGCTGTCGGCACCTCTGAACAAGCGCGGGAAACGGTCCATCTCGCTTTGCATGTCTTCGGCACCACGCTCGACGATCAGGTCGTAGGTGCCTTTGCTGGCGATGATTTCGGTGGCACCTTCGGCAAAGTAGGCGCTGGCCCCCAACACCCGCACCGCGTGGTAGTGGGTGAGCAACACGTATTTGATCGGCTTGTCACTCACGCTGCGGATCTTGGCAATCAAGTCTTGTGCCATCAAGGGCGTGGCCGTGGCGTCACTCACCAAAATGAATTTATCGCCAATGATCACGCCCGAGTTGGGGTCGCCTTCAGCCGTGTAAGCCCAGCAGTGGGGGCTGAGTTGGGTGAAGCTGATGTTTTTATCGCTCAGGTCGTTTTGACTGGCGAAGGACTTGGCTTGTGACATGGTGACCCTTGGTGGCTGTGATGAAGAACCGGGTCATCATAAGCAATCAAGCCTGCGCCTGGCTCAATAGCCTGCTGTGGGCCACACCACCCCGTTTTCATTCAGCAAGGCATCCAAGGGCACATCGTGTTTTTCGGGCAAGAAGTCGGGCAAGAACCCCGAGGTGAAACCCAAACCCACGGTGTAGGGCCGGGGTTGCAAACCCGCCAGGGTGCGGTCGTAAAAACCGCCGCCATAGCCCAAGCGGTAGCCGCCTGGCCCATAGCCGACACAAGGCACAAACAACAGCGTGGGCACCACCACTTCGGTGTCTTTGGGTTTGGGGATGTTGTAGGCGTCTTCTTCCATGTCGCAGCCCGGATACCACGCATGGAAATTCAAGGTCTTGGTGAGTTTGTCCACCACCGGCAAACCAATGCGGCGCAGCACCGTGTCATCCAGCAACTCGCCATCTTCTTTCCAGCGGTGCAAAGCGGGCAATGGGTCGAACTCGCTTTTGATCGGCCAGTAGGCGCCAATGACGGTGTCTTTGCGGTCAAACAACCAAATGCGCAACAGACGTTGCAAAGCTTCGGCCCGCTCTAACCGATCAGGCAAATCCAGCCTTGCTTGAATCAATTCTTGTCGAAGGGCTTTTTTGTCCATGGGAGAATAGGTCTCATCTGTGGAGTCTCTCGATTGTGTCATGGTCACCTTTCTAACCCGTCGCAGCTTGGTTGCATGGCTTTTATGCAGCGTTATCGGGGCCCAGGCCGCAACCACAGCCTCCTCTGCCAACACTGACAAAGCCGATGCCGTGTTGCTGGACATGGCCAATGCTTTCCAAAAAAACGACCGCAAAAAACTCAGCCAATTGCTGCCGCAAGCGCGTGGTCATGTCTTAGAACCTTGGGCCGCTTATTGGGAACTCAGGGTGCGTTTGGGTGACGCCTCAGACGCTGAGGTGAAAGAGTTCCTGAACCGATACAGCGGCACTTACCAAGAAGACCGATTGCGCAATGATTGGTTGTTGGTGTTGGGGCAACGCGAAGAATGGACGCAGTTTGAACGTGAATATGCGCTCTACCGCATGCACGATGACAAAGAGGTTGAGTGTTACGCCGATTGGTTGGAAGCCAGCCAAAAGAAGTTTGTCGGCACTGTGGCACTGGAAGAGCAAATCCGCAAAACCTGGCTCGCACAACGTCAAGCCGACGATGGTTGCACCTACGCCATGGAGCAGTTGTTGTTGGCCAACAAAGTCAGTGCGCAAGACATTTGGCGCAAAGCGCGATTGATGGTGGAGTTCAACCGCAAGTCAGCCGCCCGCGACGCCCTGCGCATGGTCTCTGGCAAAAGCCTGTCGCCACTGGACGAGTTGATGAACAACCCCGCCAAGTTCTTGGCCGGTCGGGGCCACACCATGGGCAAAGAGTCGCCCGAATGGATGACTTTGGCCCTGGTCAAATTGGCGGACAACGACCATGAAGTGGCGGTTCGTCAAATGCAAGGCAAGGCCAGCAACACGCTGACCAAAGAACAAAAGCAATGGGTTTGGGGGGTGATTGGACGGCAATCAGCGATGAAACTCGACAGCGATGCGGCTGAGCACTTTGCCAAAGCCGGCTCGGGCAGTGGCTTGACAGATGACATGTTGGCTTGGAAAGTGCGTGCCGCTTTGCGTGCTGCCAACAAACCGCAATGGACGATGGTGGCGTCTGCCATTGAAGCCATGAGCGCCACAGCTCAAAAAGAAGCCGCTTGGGTGTATTGGCATGCCCGCGCCACCTTGGCGCAAGCCAACCCCAGCGCAGCAGCCAAGGCACAGGCCCAAACGGCCTTGCAAAGCATTGCAGGCTACCAAGGTTTTTACGAGCAACTGGCCGAAGAAGAATTGGGTCGCAAAGTCAGTTTGCCACTGCGCCCAACCCCAGTCACAGTGCTGGAGTTGAATGCCGCGAAAGCAAATCCAAGCCTACAGCGCGGTCTCTACGCTATTCGCATCGGCTTGCGCCAAGACGGTGTGAAGGAATGGAACTACGGTACGTCCCTGGTGGATGGTCAAGGTCAAAAGGGGCGCATGAGCGACCGCGAAAAACTCGCAGCGGCTCAATGGGCTTGTGACGAGCAAGTGTGGGACCGCTGCATCAACACCAGCGAACGCACCGCCCTGCCAGAGATGACGCACCGCTTTCCCATGCCCTTCAAAGAAGAGGTGATGGCTCGCAGTAAAAACATACAGCTCGACCCTGCCTATGTGTATGGCCTGATTCGCCAAGAAAGCCGCTTTATTTTGGATGCACGCTCCAGTGTGGGTGCCTCGGGTTTGATGCAAATCATGCCTGCCACCGCCAAATGGACCGCTAAAAAAATCGGCTTGAAGAATTTTCAGACCGAGCAATTGAACCATCGCGATACCAATATCGCCATCGGCACGACTTATTTGAAGTTGGTGCTGGATAGCTTCCAAGGCTCCATGCCCCTGGCCGCTGCCGCTTACAACGCTGGCCCCAGTCGCTCGCGCAGATGGCGCAATGGTCCGGTGCTTGAAGGTGCCATTTGGGCCGAGTGTGTGCCCTTCACCGAAACCCGCGACTATGTGAAAAAGGTCTTGGCCAATACCACCTTGTATGCGGCCATCCTGTCAGGTGAGCCGCAGTCTTTGAAAGCCCGCTTGGGCAAAGTGGGTCCGATTGAAAGCAGTGAGCTCGCGGGTGACCCCGACTTGCCCTAAGGACTTTCGTCTTGGCTTTGCTGCAAAGACCACATGTGGGCATAGCGCCCTTGGGCCGCCAGCAGTTGTGCATGGGTGCCGCGCTCGATCACATGGCCTTGGTCGAGCACGATGATTTCATGGGCGTCGACCACGGTGGACAAACGGTGGGCAATCACCAAGGTGGTTTTGTTGTGGGCAGCGTCACGCAACTCGGCTTGAATAGCACGCTCGTTGGTGCTGTCCAACGCTGAGGTGGCTTCGTCAAAAATCAAGATGGATGGGTTCTTCAACAAGGTGCGGGCAATCGCCACACGCTGCTTCTCGCCGCCCGACAACTTCAAGCCCCGCTCGCCCACCATGGTCTCGTAGCCTTGCGGTGTGGAGGCAATGAAATCGTGAATCCGAGCCGACTTGGCCGCCTCTTCCACCTGTTCTTTGGAGGCAGCGGTTTGTCCATAGGCGATGTTGTAGTAAACCGTGTCATTGAACAAGACCGTGTCTTGCGGCACGATGCCAATGGCACGGCGCACACTGTCTTGGGTCAGTTGCTTGATGTCTTGACCGTCGATGCGAATGCTGCCATCTTGCGCATCGTAAAAACGAAACAGCAAGCGGGCCAATGTCGATTTACCGGAACCCGACGGGCCCACCACCGCCACTGTTTTGCCCGCAGGAATTGTCAAGCTGATGCCGTGCAAGATGGGGCGGTCTGGTTCGTAGGCAAAAAACACATTCTCAAACCGCACCTCGGGGGGTTGTGTCAGTTGAAGTGCTTGGGCAGAGGGCAGGTCGGCCACTTCACGTTGCTTTTCAAGCAACTCAAACATGCGCTCTAAATCGGTCAGGCTTTGTTTGATTTCGCGGTAAATCACACCCAAGAAATTCAATGGAATATAGAGCTGGATCATGAAGGCATTGATCATCACCAAGTCCCCCAAGGTCATGCGCCCATCGACCACGCCTTGGGTGGCACGCCACAGCATGCCCACCAAGGCCACAGCAATGATGAGTTGCTGGCCTATGTTCAAAGCACTCAAGGAGTTTTGTGCCTTGATACGCGCTTTGCGCAACTTGTCCAAGTTGTCGTCGTAGCGCTTGGCCTCAAAGGCTTCATTGCCAAAATACTTCACGGTTTCATAGTTCAACAAGGAGTCGATGGCGCGGCTGTGTGCGTTCGAATCAAATTCATTGACTTGCTTGCGAAATTGGGTGCGCCACTCGGTGATGGTGACCGTGAAATAGATATAGGCCGCCAGGGCAATGAGGGTGATGATGGCGTACCACTTGTCAAATTTCAAACCCAAGATGGTGAGGACCAACACCACTTCAATCAGAGTGGGGACGATGCTGTAGAGCGAATAGGCAATCAAAGATTCAATGCCACGCACACCGCGCTCGATGTCCCGGCTCATGCCGCCGGTTTGCCGCTCGAGGTGAAAGCGCAAACTGAGTCGATGCAAATGCTCAAAGGTTTCCAAAGCGATGCGCTTGGCCGCACCTTGGGTGGCTTCGGCAAACACCAATTCCCTTAATTCAGTGAAGGCCGACACCGACAAACGCAGCAAACCATAAGCCACCAACAAAGCGATAGGCACGACCAACACAGCCTGCGCCACCGTGGGTTGTGGCGTCATGTTGTCGATCAGTTCTTTCAACAGCAGAGGAACACCGACGTTGGCCACCTTGGCTCCGACCATGAAGGTCAGCGCCGCCATCACCCGCCATTTGTATTCCCACAAATAGGGAAACAAGCGCTTGAGCGTATGCCAATCTGTATCCTGCGCGAGCGTGACCGTGCTGGAAGGAATGCGGGGATAACTGGAGCCGGGATGACGCATGACGCACAATAGAGTTGACTTCAACAACATCCATTGTGCCTGTGACCCAATCCGCCGACTCCAGAACATCCACAACCACCTTGCCCACCGATGCGGAATTGGTGCTCAAAGTGATTCCCATGCCCGCCGACTGCAACGCAAACGGCGATATTTTTGGTGGCTGGGTCATGGCGCAGGTGGACTTGGCCGGTGCCGTGTTGCCCGCCCGTTATGTGCAAGGCCGCATCGCCACCGTGGCGGTCAATGAGTTTGTCTTCAAGCAACCGGTCAAGGTGGGCGACATCCTGAGTTTTTTCAGCCGCATCGCCCGCATAGGCAACACGTCCATCACGGTCACGGTGGAAGTGTTTGCCGAACGCATCAGGCAACAAGGCAGCTACTTGAAGGTGACCCAGGCCAACATCACCTATGTGGCGATTGACGACAACGGCCAACCCAAAACCATTGAGCGCAAAGGCTCAGCTGCTTGACACGGGTTTGCGTTTGCCCAAGAACGCACTGAACGCTTCAATCGCCGCTGGCTCTTTGAGCATGCGGCCAAATGCAACCGCCTCTTCTTGAATCCGTGCCAGCACTGCCGGTGTTTGCGCTGATTTCATCAAGCGCTTGGTTTCCATCAGCGACGACAAAGGTTTGGTGGCCATTTTGCGGGCCTGCAGTTGTGCATACGCATTGACTTCAGTGGGCGGCAACACCCTGCTGATCAAACCCATTTCGAGCGCAGCCTCCACCAAAAAAGGCTCGCCCAACAACAAGGCTTCGGCAGCGCGTTGGTAGCCCATGAGTTGCGGCGCGAGCAAGCTGGAGCCTGCTTCGGGGCACAAGCCCAAATTCACAAAGGGCATGGAAAACGCGGCGTTGTCACCCGCATACACCAAGTCGCAATGGAACAACATGGTGGTGCCCACACCCACCGCAGGTCCACACACCGAGGCCAACAAGGGTTTGGGAAAGACCGCGATGGCTTTGAGAAAGCGAAACACCTCAGAGGCTTCGGTGGCGGGCGGTTGCTGTAAAAAATCTGCGATGTCGTTGCCAGCGCTGAACACGGTTTCGTGGCCTTGCACCAGCACCACTTTCACCTCAGAGTTGTCGGTCGCCATCTGCAGGGCATCAGCCAACGCGGCATACATGCTGGCATTGAGCGAATTCTTTTTGTCCACCCGGTTCAGGGTCAGGGTGAGGACGCCGCTTTCTTGGTTTTGAAGAATGCCAGTCATGCGTGTTTTCCTTTGATTACTGCACACGCAACCAAACTTGGGTGCGGTAGAGGGGACCAATGTAACCGCGCACCTTCATTTTTTTGCCGCCTTCGATAGGCTCCATTTCGACGGTGTAAATCTTGCCGTTGCCCGGGTCGAGGATTTTGCCGCCGCCGCCCCAAACGGGTTTGCTGCCTTCTTGTTTGACACCACGAATGAACTCCATGCCCACGATGGCTTGGTCTTTGCGATCGTCTTTGCACAAGTCGCAAATGGTTTTGGCTTTGGGGTCATCCACCAAGGATTTGCCGACCACGCCAGTCAACACCCCATTGGTGTCGGTGATGGTGACTTCACCCTTGGGTTTTTTGGTTTCATCGTCAATCGTGTGCCAAGTGCCCACGGGGGTCATTTGGGCAAAGGCTTGCAAGCTGAGCAACAGCAGGCTGGCAGTGATTGTTTTTTTCATGTCGAGTCTCCGTTTGGTTGGAATGTGTGAGAAATGTTTCAAGAAAACACGTCGGCAGTGTCCATCAAGACCTCACTGCCCGCACGTGCGGTTTGCATCAGCGATGCGGTTTCAGGGAACAACTTGGCGAAGTAAAAGCGTGCGGTTTGCACCTTGGATTTGTAATACTGATCTTTTTGCCCTTGGGCGATTTTTTGCAAAGCCACTTGCGCCATGCGGGCCCAAAAATAACCGAAAACCAAATGCCCTGCCACCCGCAGGTAATCCACAGCAGCAGCGCCCACTTCATCGGCATTGCTCATGGCTTTCATGCCAATTTCACCGGTGAACGCGGTCATCTGGCTGCCCAATTTGGTCAAGGGTTGCAAGAAGGGGGCCATGTCTTCGTTGTCTGCTTCGGCAGCGGCCAACTCGGCGATCAGCTTGCCAAATTTTTTCAAGCTGGCCCCTTGGTTGCCCAAGACTTTGCGTCCCAACAAGTCCAAGCTTTGGATGGTGTTGGTGCCCTCATAAATCATGTTGATGCGGGCATCGCGCACATACTGCTCCATGCCCCATTCGCGAATAAATCCATGCCCACCCAAGACCTGCAAACAAGCGGAGGTGGCGGTCCAGGCGTTGTCGGTGATGAAGGCCTTCACGATGGGCGTGAGCAAGGCCACCATTTCAGCGGCGTCTTTGCGTACTTGTTCATCGGGATGGTTGAGTTCTTGGTCAATCAGCAAGGCACAGTACAAACTCAGTGCCCGACCGCCTTCGGCGTAGGCCTTGGCGGTCAGCAGCATCTTGCGCACATCCGGGTGTACCAAGATGCTGTCGGCGGCTTTGTCAGGGCTTTTCACGCCTGACAAACTGCGTGATTGAATCCGCTCTTTGGCATAGGCCAGGGCATTTTGGTAGGCCACTTCGGTCAGGCCCAAGGACTGCATGCCCACGCCAATGCGGGCTGCATTCATCATCACAAACATGGCGGCCAAACCTTTGTTGGGTTGACCCACCATGGTGCCCACGGCGTCTTCCAAAATCATTTGGCAGGTGGCGTTGCCGTGGATGCCCATCTTGTGTTCCAAGCCGCCGCAATGGATGCCATTGCGGGCCCCCAAGCTGCCATCGGCGTTCACCATGAACTTGGGCACGACAAACAAGCTGATGCCTTTGCTGCCTGCGGGCGCGTCGGGCAAACGGGCCAACACCAAGTGGATGATGTTTTCAGCCAGGTCGTGTTCGCCCGCGCTGATGAAAATTTTGGCACCAGAAATTTTGAAACTGCCGTCGGCTTGTGGCTCTGCCTTGGTGCGCAACAAGCCCAGGTCGGTGCCGCAATGCGCTTCGGTCAGGCACATGGTGCCGGTCCATTGGCCGCTGGTGATCTTGGGCAAATACATTTGTTTTTGCGCTTCTGAGCCATGCGCATGCAAGCATTCATAAGCACCATGGGTCAGGCCCGGGTACATGGTCCAGGCTTGATTGGCGCTGTTGAGCATTTCATAAAAACATTGGTTCACCACCAAGGGCAAACCTTGACCACCATAGGCGGGGTCGCAACTCAAGGCCGTCCAACCGCCCGCCACAAACTGTGCATAGGCCTGCTTGAAGCCATCGGGTGTTTTGACCTCATGGGTGCTTTGATTCAGCTGGCAACCTTGCTGGTCGCCAATCGCGTTCAAGGGCAGCAGCACTTCAGCGGCAAATTTGCCGCCCTCTTCCAACACGGCGGCAATCGTGTCGGCGTCCATGTCGGCATGGGCTGGCAAGGCTTTCAAGGTGTCGGGCACATGCAAGACCTCGTTCATGATGAACTGCATGTCGCGCAGGGGTGGGGTGTAAATGGCCATGGTGATATTCCTATAGGAGAGATGCGCCATTGCGCAAGAGCAACTGCTCGAACCCTTGCAAGGTGCGTTGAAGACTTTTGGTGGATTTCAAAAAACGGGCTTCGTAATGCAAGGCCAAAATCAGGCCGTGGATTTCAAAACACATTTGGGCGGCATCGGTTTCTTTGGCCAAATGCTGCTCGTCGCGGGACTGGACCACGGCACGGTGAACAGCGGCCAACCAGGTTTTGACGGAACTGGCCAAGGCATCCCGCACGGGGCCGGGACGGTCGTCAAATTCCGCTGCGCCGCTGATGTACAAACATCCCGAGTCGATTTCTGCGCTGGTTCTTTGCATCCAGTGATGGAACAAACTGCGCAAACGTGGCAGGCCACGCGGGTGTTGCAAAGCAGGCTCGAACACCTCCAGCTCAAAGCGCTGGTGGTATTCACGAATCACCGAGATTTGCAACTCTTCGCGCGAACCAAAATGCGCGAAGACGCCCGACTTGCTCATTTGCATGACCTCGGCCAAGGCGCCAATGCTCAAGCCCTCCAAGCCAATTTGGGTGGCCAAGCCCAACGCCGCGTCCACAATGGCCGACTTGGTTTGCTGGCCTTTGTGCACGCCGCGTTGCCTGGGCGCATGGCCATCGGCTTCTGAAACAGGGTGGATGTTGGAACTCACAGGATACCCAAAAAAGAACGACCGTGCTATTTTGCACGATTTTGGGCTCCCCTAAACTTTGGGCATGACATCCACCCGCATTTTGGCGATTCGCCATGGAGAAACCACTTGGAATGTGGACACCCGCATTCAAGGCCACACCGACATCGGTTTGAACGAGGAAGGCCAGTGGCAAGCCCAGCAACTGGCCAAGGCGTTGGCATCCGAAGACATTGATGCGGTCTACGCCAGCGACTTGTCCCGCGCCTTCAGCACCGCCCAAGCCATCGCCGCGACACACCAACTGAATGTGACCGCCTTGCCCGGTTTGCGTGAACGCCATTTGGGGCAGTTTCAAGGACAAACTTGGGCAGAGATTGAAGCCCAGCATCCCGAAGACGCTTCACGGTGGCGCAAGCGTGAGCCCGATTGGACGCCGCAAGGCGGCGGTGAGAGTTTGGTGATGCTGCACCAACGCATTTCAAGTTTGGCCAAAGATATTGCGTCGCAACACGTGGGTCAGCACATCGTGTGGGTGACCCATGGCGGCGTGCTGGACATCTTGTACCGATTGGCCACGGGTCAAACGCTGCAAGCGCCCCGCACCTGGGGTTTGCGCAACACCGCCATCAACCGTTTGCTGTGGACGCCCGAGGGTTTGCATTTGGTGGGCTGGGCCGATGAGCGCCACCTGGACAGCAACGAAGCCCGCGAAGAAAACAGCGCTTGACCCTCAAGCGCCTTCGGCGTCAAACAAACCTACGCCGCTGGCGGGCGGTGCCACACCCAAATGCCGATAGGCCGCCAACGTGGCAATGCGACCACGCGGGGTGCGTTGCAAAAAGCCTTGTTGAATCAAAAACGGTTCGATCACGTCTTCGATGGTGTCGCGCTCTTCGCCAATGCTGGCGGCGATGTTGTCCAAGCCCACAGGTCCGCCATCGAAACGGTGAATCACCGCCTCCAGCAATTTGCGGTCCATCAGGTCAAAGCCTTGTGGATCCACATCCAGCATGGCCAAAGCGGCATCGGCCACGGCTTTGCTGATCTGGCCATCGGCTTTCACCTCGGCGTAGTCGCGCACCCGGCGCAACAAACGGTTGGCAATGCGCGGTGTGCCGCGTGAACGTCGGGCAATTTCAAACGCACCCTCTTCATCCAACTGCGCTTTGAGCAAACCGCCACTGCGCATGACGATGCGCAACAACTCTTGCGGTGAATAAAACTCCAAACGCGCGACGATGCCAAAGCGATCGCGCAACGGGTTGGTCAGCATGCCCGCACGGGTGGTGGCACCGACCAAGGTGAAGGGCTGTAAGTCGAGCTTGATGCTGCGTGCCGCGGGCCCTTCGCCAATCATGATGTCGATTTGGTAGTCCTCTAAGGCGGGGTACAAGATCTCTTCCACCACTGGCGACAAACGGTGAATCTCGTCAATGAACAAGACATCGTTTTTTTCCAAATTGGTCAGCAGTGCGGCCAAGTCCTTGGGTTTTTCCAACACCGGGCCGCTGGTTTGCCGCAGGTTCACGCCCAACTCTTGGGCAATGATGTGGCTCAAGGTGGTCTTGCCCAAGCCTGGTGGGCCAAACAAGAGCACATGGTCCAGGGCTTCTTGGCGATTGCGGGCCGCACCAATGAAGATTTCAAGCTGTTCACGCACCTTGGTCTGGCCCACGTACTCTTGCAGCAGCTTGGGGCGCAAGGCGCGTTCGATGGCCTCTTCTTTCGGGCTGACCGGGGCGGCAGACACCACGCGCGGTGCGGGTGCGAAATCATCGGTTTGAATGCTCATGTGGCCAAGGCTTTCAAGGCTTGCTTGATGCCATCACTCACACCAATGTCAGTTGGCAGTTGTTTGAAAGCGGCCGAGGCTTCTTTGTCCGAGTAACCCAAGGTCATGAGGGCTTGCAGAATGTCGTTTTGGGCACTGTGGATGTGCGCCGCAGGGCTCAAGCCCAAATCGCTGCCCATCTTGCCTTTGAGTTCCAGCAGCAACCGTTCTGCGGTTTTTTTGCCAATGCCCGGAATCTTCACCAAGCGCCCAGCCTCTTGCAGCGTGATGGCTTGGGCCAACTCGGCCACACTCAGACCGCTGAGCACACCCAACGCCATGCGCGGACCCACACCAGAGATTTTGATCAGCTGTCGAAAAGCGGTGCGTTCTTCGGCGCTGGCAAAGCCGTACAAAATTTGCGCGTCTTCGCGCACCACAAAGTGTGTGAGCAAGCTGACGGGGGCGCCCACCGCAGGCAGGTTGTAGAAGGTGCTCATCGGCACGTCCACTTCATAACCCACGCCTTGGCAATCCACCAACACCTGGGGTGGGTTCTTTTCGCTGAGGATGCCGCTGAGTTTGCCAATCATGATGTTGATGAAGTTGTTCGAGTGGATTATCAGGCCTCATCAGCCAGCGCTTGCGCTGAGGCGAACAGGGCTTGCGTTATGCTTTGCGCTCACTTTGATCACCCCCTCGAAAGTAGCGCATGCCTCTTGTTCGCATCGACCATGGAAAAAACCACCCCGCCGGATTTGGCAAGGCCGTGGGTGAGATTGTTTACCGCGCCATGATTGAAGTCATCAACGTGCCCGCTGACGACAAATTCCAAATCATCACCACCCATGATGGCAGCGAGTTGAACGTGGCCCACAGTTACTTGGGCATTGAATACAGCGAGCACATCGTCTTCATCCAGGTCACCTTGAATGCTGGCAGAAGCATCGAATTGAAGAAGGCGTTCTACCGCCGCATCGCCGACGATGTGTCCAAAGAACTCCAGATGCGCCAGCAAGATGTGTTCATCAGTCTGGTGGAAGTGGCCAAAGAAAACTGGTCCTTTGGCAACGGCGAGATGCAATACGGGCCCACCGCTTGATCCTGCGCCACAGCTTCTCCCCCGCCAACAACACGCGTTTGGGCCACCTGTGTGGTCCCTTGGATGAACACCTGCGCACCATCGAACTGGCCCTGGAGGTCAAGATCGCGCACAGCCACGAAAAATTCAAAATCGATGGCCACAAAGCCAAGGCTGAACGCGCCTTGGAAATGCTGCAAGCCATGTATGAGCGTGCGGCCAAACCGATTCCCAAAGAACAAGTGCAGTTGATGCTGGCGGGTGACGAACACATGGCCGCACAAGGCGATGGCAGCTTGAGCTTGGCCACGCGGCGCAACGATGTGCGTGCCCGCACGCCTACCCAAGGCGTCTACTTGGACAATATTGCGCAGCACGACATCACATTTGGCATTGGCCCGGCAGGCACCGGTAAAACCTATTTGGCAGTCGCCAGTGCGGTAGATGCTTTGGAGCGCAGCGCGGTGCAACGCATCATCCTGACACGGCCTGCGGTGGAAGCGGGTGAAAAACTTGGGTTTCTGCCAGGTGACTTGGGTCAAAAAGTCGACCCGTATTTGCGTCCACTGTATGACGCGCTGTATGAATTGATGGGCTTTGACAAGGTGCAAAAAGCCTTCGAGCGCAGTGCCTTGGAAATTGCACCGCTGGCCTTCATGCGTGGCCGCACCTTGAACAACGCCTTCATCATCTTGGATGAAGCGCAAAACACCACACCCGAGCAAATGAAGATGTTCCTCACCCGCATTGGCTTTGGTGCCAAAGCGGTCATCACAGGCGACGTGAGCCAAATCGATTTGCCCAAAGGTGCCCCAAGCGGTTTGGTGGACGCCGAGCGGGTGCTGCGCCGTGTGCCGGGCATTGCCATCACCCACTTCACCAGCAAAGACGTGGTGCGCCATCCGCTGGTGGCTCGCATCGTCGATGCTTACGACAAGCAGCGCAAAGCAGGTTGATGCGCGTGGCCTTGCCCCAGCTTCAGTTGTCGCTGCAATTTGCCGACATCCCCTACACCGCCAGACACCGCGCCGCGTTGCCAAGACATGCGGTGCGCCGCTACCTGCGCCATGCTTTGGCGCATGACGCTGAAATCACGGTGCGCATCGTGGGCGAAGACGAAGGACTGGCCCTGAACAGCAGTTATCGGAAGAAAAAATACGCCACCAATGTGCTGACCTTTGACTATGCCCAAGCGCCCTTGGTGATGGCCGATCTGGTGTTGTGTGCGCCGGTGATTGCCAAAGAAGCCAAAGAACAAGGCAAGACCTTGGCAGCGCATTACGCGCATTTGCTGGTGCATGGTTGTTTGCATGCCCAAGGTTGGGACCATGAGACGTCGTTGAAAGATGCCCAAGCCATGGAAGCGCGTGAGGTTGACATCTTGGCAGGCTTGGGCTTTGCCAATCCCTACCGTTGATCCGCCTCGTCGTCTAACAAGCGCACCCGCACACTCTTGCCCTTGATGCGGCCTTTGGCCAAACGCTCAACCGCCGTGGCGGCAATGGCGCGGTCCACCGCCACGTAGGTGGAAAACTCATTCACATTGATCTTGCCAATTTGATCTGCGTTGAAGCCCGCTTCACCGGTCATGGCCCCCAACACATCGCCTGGACGGATTTTTTCTTTGCGTCCACCCACAATTTGCAAGGTGCGCATCGGGGCTTGCAGCGGCTCATCTGAGGCCGGTGACAAGGTGTCCAAAGATGCCCATTGGGAGGTTTGAGATTGCAACACTTCGATGCGACCCACCGCGCCCATCTCGTCCAAACTGGCCAAGGTGAGCGCCAAGCCTTGGGCATCAGCGCGACCGGTGCGGCCAATGCGATGAATGTGAATTTCAGCGTCGGGGGTCACATCCACATTGATGACCGCGTTGAGTTGACTGATGTCCAGGCCACGCGCGGCCACATCGGTGGCCACCAACACCGAGCATGAACGATTGGCAAACTGCACCAACACTTGGTCGCGCTCGCGCTGATCCAATTCGCCGTACAACGCCAACGCATCAAAGCCTTGGGCTTGCAACACGGCCAGCAGTTCGCGGCATTGCTGCTTGGTATTGCAAAACGCCAGCGTGGATTCGGGTCGGAAATGGTTCAGCAACAAAGACACCGCATGCAATCGTTCGTCTTCGCGCACCTCGTAAAACACCTGCCGGATTTTGTCGGGCTGGTGCACGGTTTGCACTTTCACGGTTTGCGGTTCGCGCATGAACTGCAACGCGATCTTGGCAATGCCTTCGGGGTAGGTGGCCGAGAACAACAGGGTTTGTCGCTTGGGCGGGCACTGCTGAATCAGTTGCTTCATGTCGTCGAAGAAGCCCATGTCGAGCATGCGGTCGGCTTCATCCAGCACCAAGGTTTTGACGGAATCCAAGCGCAGGTTGCCGCGCGTCAAGTGGTCGAGGATGCGACCCGGCGTGCCCACCACCACATGCGCCCCGTGTTGCAGGCTTTGCTCTTGTCCGCGCAAAGCCACGCCACCGCACAAGGTGACCACTTTGATGTTGGCTGTGGCTCTGGCCAGGCGGCGAATTTCCGTGGTGACTTGGTCGGCCAACTCGCGTGTGGGGCACATCACCAAGCCTTGCACCGCATGGAAATTGGCGGTGAGTTTTTCAACCAGTGGCAAGCCAAATGCGGCGGTTTTGCCGCTGCCTGTGCTGGCTTGGGCAATCAAATCTTGGCCTGCCAGCGCCAGCGGCAAACTCGCGGCTTGAATCGCGGTCATCTCGGTGTAACCGAGTTGATCCAGGTTGCTGAGGGTTTCGGGGGAAAGAGAAAGCGTTTTAAAAGAGGAGGACATGTTGGATTATCAACCCATGCTTTTTAAGCAAGGGGAAATGTTCTATTTCAAATCCCGCACATCGTCAAAATGCGCTTCCACGTCATTGGGCAAGAGTTGGATGGAAGCACGCAAGCCCGGTACCGCACTCATGAGGGCCTGCTCGACGCTGGTGCGCAATGCGGCCGCGCGGCCCAAGGACCAGCTTGACGGCATGTGCATGTGCATGTCCACAAACCGACGTTGCCCAGCGCGGCGCGACACCACATGGTCGAAACGAATGATGTGCACCTCACCCCGCATGTGCTCGAAACCATCCAGCACTTCTCTGATTTGACCCAAGACCTCGGGCTCGACGGCCTCGTCCATCAGGCCTTGTGAGGAACGCCAAATCAGCCGCACCCCTTCTTTCAAAATATTCAAGGCAACACCCATGGCGACCAGGGCATCGAGCCACAACCAGCCCGTGAAATAGACCAAGGTCAGGCCGATGACCACGCCACCCGAGGTCCAGACATCGGTGACCAAATGCCGGGCATCAGCTTCCAAGGCGATGGAGCGATGCACCTTGGCCGCGCCAAACATCACCCAGGCCAGCAAACCATTCAGCGCTGAACTGGCCACCGACAAAGCCAAGCCCCAACCCAGCGACGCCACAGGCTGGGGGTCGAACAAGCGGTGAGCCGAGGCCCAGATGATGGCGATGGCAGCACCTACGATGAGAATGCCTTCAAAGCCTGATGAAAAATACTCCGCCTTGTGATGCCCGTAAGGGTGTTCTTCATCAGCCGGCTGTTGCGCCACCGTGACCATGACCAACGCAAAAATAGCGCTGGCCAAATTCACAAACGACTCCATCGCGTCCGACAACAGCCCCACAGAATCGGTGATGTACCACGCCATGGTTTTCATCACGATGGTGATGATGGCCACGACCACCGAGGCCCACAGCAGGGTTTTCGGGGACATCTTGGTGAACAAGTTCATGGCCAGGGGTTCTCGGTGGAACACGCAGCGTGTCAACTCAAGTGCACGCGGGCGAATTTGCGTTTGCCCACTTGCACCACGTGCACACCAGCATCGAGCTTCAGCGCTTTGTCGCTGACCACGCTGCCTTCAATGCGCACACCACCTCCTTCGATCAAGCGATTGGCTTCGCTGGTAGAGGGTGCCAAACCCGCCGCTTTCAACAAGGCGGCAATGCCCAGCGGTGCGCCACCGATGTGCACATCGGGAATCACATCGGGAATACCGCCTTTGCTGCGGTTCACAAAATCTTGCTCGGCGGCTTCGGCCAGTGCTGCATTGTGAAAACGGGTGGTGATTTCTTTGGCCAGCATCACTTTGGCGTCGCGCGGATTGCGCCCACCGTCGACCTCCGCCTTCAATGCGGCAATGGCTTCCAAGCTTTGGAAACTCAGCAAAGTGAACCAACGCCACATCAGGGTGTCGCTGATGGACAGCACCTTGGCAAACATGGTGTTGGCTTCTTCGGTGATGGCGATGTAGTTGTTTTTGCTTTTGGACATTTTGTCCACGCCGTCCAAGCCTTCGAGCAAAGGCATGGTCAAGATGCATTGCGGTTCTTGGCCGTACTCCTGCTGCAAATGGCGCCCCATGAGCAAGTTGAATTTTTGGTCGGTGCCGCCCAACTCCAAATCGCTCTTCAGCGCCACGCTGTCATAGCCTTGCATCAAGGGGTATAAAAACTCGTGCACGCTGATCGATTGGCCACTGTGAAAGCGTTTGTGAAAGTCGTCACGTTCCATCATGCGGGCCACGTTGTACTTGGCTGCCAGCTGAATCATGCCGCGCGCCCCCAGCGGGTCGCTCCATTCACTGTTGTAACGAATCTCGGTTTTGGCCGGGTCCAACACCATGCTGGCTTGCTTGTAATAAGTGTCGGCGTTGGCCTTGATTTGCTCTGCCGTCAAGGGTGGGCGGGTGCTGTTGCGCCCAGAAGGGTCGCCAATCATGGAGGTGAAGTCGCCGATCAAAAAGATGACTTGATGGCCCAAGTCCTGCAACTGGCGCATTTTGTTCAGCACCACGGTGTGGCCAATGTGGATGTCTGGCGCGGTCGGGTCCAAGCCCAATTTGATGCGCAAAGGCTGGCCCGTGGCTTCTGAACGCACCAGTTTTTTCACCCATTCGTCTTGGGGCAGCAATTCTTCACAACCCCGGCGCGACACGCTCAAGGCGTGCTGAATATGCGAAGACAATGAGGTTTGTGTTTCAGGTGCTTGATTCATAAGTCTTTTCGATTTTGGAGGAGCAGGATTGCACTGTATACTGCACCCCCCAAGTGTTGGATGAAGCCTTTAGGGGGTCTACCAACCCAAGAGCCTTTCATTCTAAAGCGCCATGCCTTGTGCAGCGCTTGTCATCTCGCTTTTTTGGACGACTGAATTGCAACAACTGGCCCCTTCAGAATCAACCGAGAACCTGCCAAATGCCCGCGCATGGGTATGGCGCATTGGTGCGGTATTGATGCTTGGCGCAGGTGGCGCTTTCGCTGTGGCGGGTCTGAGCCGTTTTGAACAACCGGTGCAGATTCAACAATTGGTTGAAGCAGTCTCCACACTCTCTACAGACAGTCAAATTCAGAGCCTGACCAGCAATGGCATGCGCCTGTACCGGTCTGATGCGTCCCGCTCGAATGACACGGCTGACAGTTTGCTCATGCGACTTGGTGTGGTAGACAAGGCTGCAGCTGATTTCTTGCGTAGCAATCCCTTGGTGCGTGACAACCTGCTCGGTCGTGCCGGTCGTTTGCTCAATGCCGAGTCTGATGGTGACAACCACTTGCTCAAACTGACCGTTCGTTGGACCACAGACAGCAATACCAGCTTTGAGCGCTTGGTGATCGAAAAGACCGACGCCGGCTACAGCGCTTTTCGTGACACTGGCCCACTTAAATCATCTGTGCGTTTGTCTGGTGGGCTGATACAGAGCTCATTGTTTGCTGCCACCGATGACGCCCGCATCCCTGACAGCATTGCTGTTCAATTGGCAGAAATTTTCAGTGGCGATATCGATTTTCATCGCGCATTGCGCAAAGGTGATCGCTTCACTGTCAGCTACGAAAGTTTAGAAGCCGATGGCGAAATTTTGAAATCAGGTCGTGTCCTGAGTGCAGAATTTGTCAACAAAGGCAAGAGCTACCAAGCCATGTGGTTTCAAGAGGCAGCGGATAAACAAGGCGG
Organism: Limnohabitans simekii (SeqCode); assembly: GCF_965234735.1. GTDB lineage: Bacteria > Pseudomonadota > Gammaproteobacteria > Burkholderiales > Burkholderiaceae_C > Limnohabitans > Limnohabitans simekii. Next base: position 100,230 of record NZ_OZ248543.1, read on the forward strand.
CTATTACAACTTGGACGGCCAAAGTTTGCGCCGCGTCTATCTGGCTTCTCCTTTGGCTTTTTCTCGCGTGAGCAGTGGTTTCAAAATGCGCTTTCACCCGATCTTGCAAGAGTGGCGAGCCCATTTGGGCGTGGACTACGCCGCAGCCAAAGGGACCCCTGTGCGCAATGTGGGTCTCGGCGTGGTGGAGAGCGCGGGCAACATGGGCGGCTATGGCAATGCCATCGTGATCAAGCACAACAATGGTCACAGCACGGTCTATGCCCACCTCAGCAAAGTGTTGGTCAAGCGTGGCCAGCGTGTCAACCAAGGGCAAGTCATTGGCTTGGTTGGCGCTACCGGCTGGGCCACGGGTCCGCATTTGCATTTTGAATTCCGTGTCAATGGTCGCCACCAAGACCCCTTGCTGCTGGCAAAGCAAAGCGAAACCATTCCTGTGCCAGCTCATGCGCGTGAGCGTTTCAACCTCCAAGCCAAAGAAGTAGCACAACAGCTGAGCGCTTCGGCTGTCGCCTTTGCCAACACCCCACCCTGATCCTTCCATGTCCACGCTGTTCATTGGCGTGATGTCCGGCACATCCTTAGATGGTGTCGATGCGGTGCTGGTGGATACCGCTGAAGGCTTTCATTGTTTGGCCCATGTGGCGGTGCCCATGCCCCAAACACTGCGTGAACATTTCTTGCAGCTGAACCAAACAGGACCCCATGAATTGCATTTGGCCGCGTTGTCAGCCAATGCCTTGGTGGCGCTTTATTCGCAAGCGGTTCACAGCCTGCTGCGTACAACCAATCACCCAGCACAAGCGATTGCCGCTATTGGCGCCCATGGCCAAACTGTGCGGCACCAGCCTCAAATGCACGATGGCGTGGGCTACACCTTGCAATTGAACAACCCGGCGTTGCTGGCCGAGCAAACTGGCATCAGCGTGGTGGCCGATTTCCGCTCTCGGGACGTGGCCGCAGGTGGCCAAGGTGCGCCCTTGGTGCCAGCTTTTCACCAAGCTGTTTTTGGACATGCCGAAGAAACCGTTGCGGTGCTCAACATCGGGGGCATGAGCAACATCAGCATCTTGCAACCTGACAAGGTTCTGGGCTTTGACTGCGGGCCAGGCAATGTGCTGATGGACCTGTGGTGCCATCAGCATCTGGGACAAGGTTACGACCACCTCGGTCAATGGGCGGCTTCTGGCAGCGTGTCCCAAGCCTTGTTGACCCGCTTCATGAACGACCCGTTCTTTAATGCGCCTCCTCCCAAAAGCACGGGCCGAGATCTGTTCCATGCAGACTGGTTGCAAGCGCATTTGAGTGCCGTGCCTGCATTGTCGGCAGCAGATGTGCAAGCCACCTTGGCGGCGCTCACTGTGCAGACGTGTGCAAAAGATGTTCTTCGCTATGCACCCACAGCCAAACGTTTGCTGGTGTGTGGCGGCGGCGCTTACAACCAACACCTGATGTCCTTGCTCAGCCAAGCCTTGCCTGAGGTGGACGTGGCGTCTACCGAAGCCCACGGTTTGCCGCCTTTGCAAGTGGAGGCTGCGGCCTTCGCATGGTTGGCGCGGCAAACCCTCTTGAACCTTCCCGGCAATCTGCCTGCCGTGACGGGTGCTCGCGGTCCTCGGGTACTGGGTGCCATCTATCCAGCATGAGGGTTGGCAAGCCCCATGAAAAAAGGCCGCGAAGCGGCCCTTTTTTTGTTGCGCTCTAAACACTCATGCAGAGAAAGATGAACCGCAACCGCAGGTGGAGGTGGCGTTGGGGTTCTTGATGACGAACTGAGCGCCTTGCAGGTCTTCTTTATAGTCAATTTCAGCGCCCAACAGGTATTGGTAGCTCATGGCATCAACCAGCAAGGACACGCCATTTTTGGTCATGGTGGTGTCGTCTTCGTTGGTGATTTCGTCGAACGTGAAGCCGTATTGAAAGCCAGAGCAACCGCCGCCTTGCACAAACACGCGCAGTTTCAAGTCGGGATTGCCTTCTTCAGCGATCAGGTCAGCCACTTTGGCGGCAGCACTGTCGGTGAAAACAATCGGTTCGGGCATGGCGGTGGGCAGGGATTCGGCTAATGCACTCATGGCGAGCTCCAAAACAGGTGATTCATCAGATGAAGTGAATAGTAACGTATTTCAGTCAACAATTTCCGCAGCAAGGTTATACAAACCCCAAGAAAAAAGCCGCCGGGGCCAGGCCACCAGCGGCTTGAGGAGGCCCCAAGGGCCCCCAAAGATCAGCGTTTGCTGAACTGCTTGCGGCGACGAGCACCGTGCAAACCGACCTTTTTACGTTCCACTTCACGCGCATCGCGGGTGACAAAACCGGCTGCGGACAGCACGGGTTTGAGGGATGCGTCGTAATCAATCAAAGCGCGGGTGATGCCGTGGCGGGCAGCGCCCGCTTGGCCAGATTCACCACCGCCTTGCACGTTGATTTGGATGTCAAACGACTCGCCGTGCTGGGTCAGCAACAACGGTTGTTTGGTGATCATGATGGAGGTTTGACGACCGAAGTACTCGGCGATGTCTTTGCCATTGATCTTGATGTGGCCTGAGCCTTTTTTGAGAAACACGCGGGCGACGCTGGATTTGCGACGGCCGGTGCCATTGTTCCAATCACCAATCATTTCATAGCTCCTTAGATGTCCAGCGTTTTAGGCTGTTGGGCCGTATGGGGATGCTCGGCACCGCCGTACACCTTGAGCTTTTTGATCATGGCGAAACCCAAAGGACCTTTGGGCAGCATGCCTTTGACCGCTTTTTCCAGCGCACGGCCAGGGTGCTTGGCTTGCATGTCGCGGAAGTTGATACTGGAGATGCCACCGGGGTAGCCAGAATGGCGGTGGTACATCTTGTCCAAGGCTTTGTTGCCCGTGACACGGATTTTGGATGCATTGATGACGACGATGTAGTCGCCGGTATCGACGTGAGGCGTATAAATGGCTTTGTGCTTGCCGCGTAAACGGAGGGCTGCTTCGCTGGCAATCCGTCCGAGCACCTTGTCGGTGGCGTCAATCACAAACCACTCATGCGTCACGTCAGCGGGTTTTGCGCTGAAGGTGGACATGTGTTTTCCTAGAGTGGGTTGTGGGGTCCTTTTCCACGGTCGGCGTTCTTCTGATGAGAACCTCTTAGGTGGGGGTGAATTCCTCGCCGCGGGACCTTGTTCGCTGCGAAGCCCGCCATTCTATGGCATTTCCACCCCTTTTCCTGTCCACAAGCCCTGGCGGTTACCATGGGGGCATGTTCAGTTACCGCCATGCCTTTCACGCCGGCAACCATGCCGATGTCCTCAAACACACGGTTTTGATTGCCGTTATGCATCATTTAGCACTCAAAGAGGTGGGTTTCACGGCGTTGGACACCCATTCAGGGCCCGGTTTGTACCGCTTGGACGGTCCGGATGCACAGCAAAGTGGCGAAGCCCAAGAGGGCTTGTTGGCGTTAATGCGCAACAAATCCAAACTGGCCGGTCCGATGGCCCCGGCTTTGCAGGCTTACCGGGCTGTGTTGGACCACTTCAATCCCAAGGGCGGCTTGCTGAACTACCCGGGCTCGCCCTTCATCGCCCAGCATTTGCTACGCGAACAAGACAAGCTGAAATTGTTCGAGATGCACCCCACCGACATCCGCACCTTGCAAACCAATGTGGATGAATTGCGGGTCGGCAGGCAAGTGGCGGTGTTGCATGAAGACGGCTTTAATGGCTTGCCCAAGTTTTTGCCCCCGCCCACGCGTCGTGGTGTGGTGTTCATCGACCCCAGCTATGAAATCAAACTCGACTACGAGCGCGTGGCGGTCACCGTGTCCATGGGCATCCAACGTTTTGCCACCGGTACTTTTGTGGTGTGGTACCCCATCATCCCTCGACCGCAAGCGCACAGCCTGCCAAGGCATTTGATCAATCTGGCCAAGCAAGCCGACAAACCTTGGTTGCACGCCACTTTGCGCATCAAGTCTGGGGCGCGTACAGAGGCCGTGACCGGTGATCCCTTGAAGCGATTAGGTCTGGTGGAAAGTGGCGTGGTGGTGATCAACCCGCCCTTTACCTTGCACGACCAATTGAAAGAGGCTTTGCCTCAAATGGTGCAGTTGATGGGACAAGACAAGGTGGCGGGCTTCGAACTGACCCAGGGCTAGGCCAACGACAAGGCCTTGCACAAAGCCGTGACTGCTGCAGATTGGTTCATCGTGTAGAAGTGCAATCCAGGTGCGCCGCCCAAGCGCAATTGGTCGCACAAATCAGTGACCACATCCAAGCCAAAAGCTTTGATCGACGCCGAGTCATCCCCAAAACTTTGCAAGCGCAAGCGAATCCATCGCGGGATTTCTGCCCCACAGGCATCTGAAAAACGCATGAGTTGGGTGGAGCTGATGATGGGCATGATGCCGGGCACCACGGGGATGTCTGCGCCATGTTTGTGGGCTTCGTCGACAAAGCGAAAGTAAGCGTCGCTGTTGAAGAAATACTGGGTGATGGCGGAGGTGGCACCGGCTTTCACCTTGGTCACAAAGGCTTGCACATCCGCATCAGGCGACTTGGCCTGCGGATGCACTTCCGGGTAGCAGCCCACTTCGATGTGGAAATGGTCACCGGTTTCTTCACGGATAAAGGCGACCAACTCGCTGGCATAGCGAAACTCGCCGAAGGTGCCGTGGCCGCTGGGCAAGTCACCGCGCAGCGCCACCATGCGTTTGATACCCGCTGCTTTGAAATCGGCCAATTGGGCACGCACGCTGTCACGTGTGGCCCCAATGCACGAAAAATGCGGTGCGGCATCAAAACCATCGTTCAGGATGGCCTGCACTTGCTGCGAGGTGCCGTCTTGGGTGCTACCGCCTGCGCCATACGTGACGCTGAAAAATTCCGGCTTGAGCGCGTACAAATCTTGGCGCACTTGCTTCAACTTCGCTTCCCCCTCAGGGGTTTTCGGTGGAAAAAATTCAAAACTGATGGGACACAAGTCCTTCATGCTGCCCTCCTGGCATGGATGAAAAATTCTTGGTTGCCGTCACCGCCGGTGATAGGACTGGGCAACCACGCAACAACGTCTAAATTCACAGTTTGGCAAGCTTGTCGCAAGCGCTGTTCCACTTGGCTGTAAAGCGCGGGGTTCTTCACCACGCCGCCTTTGCCCAGGTCTTGCGCCTGCAATTCAAACTGCGGTTTGATCAACAACAGCGCTGGTGCTTGGGGTTTCATCAAGGTGGCGATGGCAGGCAATACCAGTGTCAGCGAAATGAAACTCAGGTCGGCGACGATGAACTCAAAGCCTTGGACACCCAACAGCTCGGGTGTCATGGCACGGGCATTCACCTTCTCGATGACCTTCACACGCGCATCGTTGCCCAAGCGGGGATGCAACTGCCCATGGCCCACATCCACCCCCCAAACCTGCGCCGCTCCGTGCTGCAACAAGCAATCGGTGAAGCCGCCCGTCGATTGCCCCACATCAAGACAGAGCAAGCCTTGCGGGCTCAAACCTGTTTGCTGCAAGGCGCCCTCTAGCTTCAATCCACCGCGCGAGACAAACCGGGTTTCGGCATCGTCAAGCAACAGCAGTTCACAGCCTTCAGGCAGCCCGGCACCGTTTTTGTCGATCTGGGACCACGCTTGTTGGCCCAGTCGCCAGCGCACGCCTGCAGCAATCAAACGCTGCGCTTGCGAGCGCGTGGCGGCCAAGCCGCGCTCGACCAGCAACTGGTCAGCGCGCACAGCGATCAATAACGGTAGGTGTCGGCTTTGTAGGGACCGGCTTTGCTCACGCCAATGTAGGAAGCCTGCTCGTCAGTCAGTTCAGTCAGCATGGCGCCAACTTTCTTCAGGTGCAAACGGGCCACTTTTTCGTCCAAGTGCTTGGGCAGCACATAGACCTTGCCTGATTCGTAATGGTCTTGGCGGGTAAAGAGTTCGATTTGCGCAATGGTTTGATTGGCAAACGAGCTGCTCATCACGAAGCTGGGGTGGCCGGTGGCGCAACCCAAATTCACCAAGCGACCTTTGGCCAACAAGGTGATTTTTTTGCCGTCAGGGAAGATCACGTGGTCAACCTGGGGCTTGATCTCGTCCCACTTGAGTTTTTCCAAGGAAGCGACGTCGATTTCATTGTCGAAGTGACCGATGTTGCAGACAATGGCTTCGTCTTTCATGGCGGCCATGTGTTCGTAGCGAATCACGTTTTTGTTGCCGGTGGCCGACACAAAAATGTCGGCTTTGTCAGCGGCGTATTCCATGGTCACCACTTTGTAGCCTTCCATGGCGGCTTGCAAGGCGTTGATCGGGTCGATTTCAGTCACCCACACTTGGGCGCTCAAAGCACGCAGGGCTTGGGCAGAACCTTTGCCCACGTCGCCATAACCGGCGACCAAAGCCACTTTGCCAGCGATCATCACGTCGGTCGCACGCTTGATGGAATCGACCAAAGATTCGCGGCAGCCGTAGAGGTTGTCGAATTTGCTCTTGGTGACGGAGTCGTTCACGTTGATGGCTCGGAACATGAGGCTGCCTTTGGCGGCCATTTCGTTCAAGCGCAACACGCCGGTGGTGGTCTCTTCGGTCACGCCGATGATGTGCGCTCCTTTGCGGCTGTACCAAGTGGGGTCTTGCGCCAGCTTGGCTTTGATGGCGTTGAACAAACACACTTCTTCTTCGCTGCCAGGGTTGCTGAGCAAAGAGGCGTCTTTTTCAGCGCGTTTGCCCAAGTGCATCAGCAAGGTGGCGTCGCCGCCATCGTCCAAGATCATGTTGGGGCCTTCGCCATCGGTATTGGCCGCGCCAAATTCAAAAATGCGGTGGGTGTAATCCCAGTAGTCGTCCAAGGTTTCGCCCTTGTAGGCAAACACCGGTGTGCCATTGGCCACCAAGGCAGCAGCGGCATGGTCTTGGGTGGAGAAGATGTTGCAAGAAGCCCAACGCACTTGGGCGCCCAAAGCTTGCAGTGTTTCAACCAACACGGCGGTTTGGATGGTCATGTGCAAAGAGCCGGTGATGCGAGCGCCTTTCAGGGGCTGGGCTTTGGCGAACTCTTGGCGAATCGCCATGAGGCCGGGCATTTCGGTCTCGGCGATTTTGATTTCTTTGCGGCCCCAATCGGCCAAGGACATGTCGGCGACGTGGAAGTCGGTGGTTTGGGTGGGTTTCAGCGATGCATTCATGGTGAGGCTCCAAAAGGTTCAGGGCCACTGACACGACATGCAAGCACTTGGGAGGACCGAGGTGCTCACCTCACGTTGTCAGTGGGTGAGCGCGGTTGGAAAAGGGTCCGAGCCTCACGCCACTGATGTGGCGCTGCAGCGCTCCTCGGATGCGGCGTATTTTAAACACCCTTTGCTGACAAGCGCCTGCCTTGGAAAAACCACTGCGGCTTGGGGGTGTAATGCCTCAAAATGTCCCTTAACATTACCGCATGATCAATCGTCGGTTACTCATCAATATCAAGCGGCGACTGCCGCGAACCCGACGCAACACTTTTGATATTTACTATGTTTTTTTCTCGGTTTCGTCATTGATGTTTTTGGTGCCCATGGCACCTTTGTTGTATTTCCTCGATCTGCCCGATGTTGCCCTGTCCGTGCTGGTGGCATCCTTGCTGGTGTTTGTGGGTTTGAGCTTGTGGTTCAGAGGTTTGCCCCGCGTTTGGGCCCTGACCATCTACCAAACCAGCATCATGGGCGTCATTTTGTACAACGCTTGGAATCTGGGAGGGGTCACATCCCCGGTGATGGTTTGGTTGGGCATCGTCCCCATCCTGCCTTTGTTCACATCCAAATCGCGCAATGGCGTTTATTTTTGGCTCAGCATGTCCTTGCTGTCGGTCTTGGCCACCTTGGCGATGCAGCTGACGGGCATCATTCCGATGCAGGCACACCAGACTTGGCAAGAGCTGGCGCTGGGGGCGATGATGTACACCTTGTTGGTCCAAACGCAATGGAGTTTGATCAACTCGTTTGACTTGATGACGTTGACCGCCGTCAAGCATGTCAGTCGAACCAACCAACGCTTGAAGATTCTGTCGCAAGACCTGACCCAAGCCAATGCCCACAAGGATCAATTTTTAGCCATTGTCAGCCATGAAATGCGCACGCCGCTGAATGCCGTCATGGGTTATTTGAGCCTGCTCAGCACCGACCAACGCTTGACCTCCGACTCCAAGGAATTCGTCAATGGCGCACAAAATTCTGCCGCTCACCTGCTGACCGTCATCAATGACTTGCTGGACTTTTCGCAAATTCAAAATGGCAGCATCACGCTCAACCCCCAGGTCTTTGACTTGCACACCATGCTGCAAAAGACGCACGGCACGCTCAGTCCTCGAGCGAGCGACTTGGGTCTGAGTTATGAGATTTTCATTGAAGACAAAGTCCCAGTTTGGGTCAGCGCCGACCAGCATCGTTTGACCCAGATTTTGATCAACTTGCTTGGCAATGCGCTCAAGTTCACTGACCACGGCAGCGTCCACACCTATGTCAGTTTCACACCGCTGGACAACGCCTTTGATCAAGGCATGCTGCATTTATGTGTAGAGGACACCGGCCCGGGTATCGATGCAGCCCAACAGCAACGCATTTTTGAACCTTTTGTCCAGTTGTCGCATGCTCAAAGCCGTTCCTCACGAGATGCACTGCGCGGCAATGGCCTGGGTTTGAGCATCACCAGCACCTTGGTTCAAAGCCATGGCGGTCGGATTGAATTGCAAAGCAGTGTCGGCAAGGGTTCGGCGTTCACCGTGCATCTTCCAATTCAACTGGCCACGGCGCCGCCGAAAACCGCGCCAGTGATGGAGTTGATTGACATGCGACATATGCGCTTGCTGATCGTGGACGACCATCCGGTCAACCGTTTGGTCGCCAAGGCCACCATACATCGCGCCTTGCCCAATGCAACCATAGACGAAGCAGTCGATGGCACAAGCGGTTTGGCTCGCATGAGCGACACAATTTACGATCTGGTGTTACTCGACTTGGTGATGCCTGACATGGACGGCATCGAAGTCATGCGCCAAGTCCGTCACACCCTGCCTTCCCCTTTCAACCAAGTGCAAGTGATTGCCCTGACGGCCAATGTGGCCAGCGACGCGCTCAAAGCTTGCAAAGAAGTAGGCATCAACGAAGTCATGCCCAAGCCCTTTGATCGGCATACCCTGATCAACCGCATCTTGCACTACTGTCTCCCTGAAGAAAAAAAACACAACTCATGACCTCCTTGCTAGAAGAAGTGCGCCGTCGCCGCACCTTTGCCATCATTTCCCACCCCGATGCGGGCAAAACCACGCTCACCGAAAAACTTTTGCTGTTCTCGGGTGCGATTCAAATTGCCGGTTCGGTGAAAGCACGCAAAGCCTCGCGCCACGCCACCTCGGACTGGATGGAAATTGAAAAGCAACGTGGCATTTCGGTCGCTTCATCGGTGATGCAAATGCTCTACCGCGAGCATGTGATCAACCTTCTCGACACACCCGGCCACAAAGATTTTTCGGAAGACACCTACCGCGTGCTCACCGCCGTGGACTCGGCGCTGATGGTGATTGACGCGGCCAACGGTGTGGAGGCGCAAACCCGCCGATTGATCGAGGTGTGCCGTCAGCGCGACACGCCCATCATCACCTTCGTCAACAAAATGGACCGCGAAGTGCGCGACCCGTTGGACATCTTGGACGAGGTTGAGCGCGAACTCGGTATGCCCTGCGTGCCCATGACCTGGCCGGTTGGTCAAGGCAAATTGTTTGGCGGCATCATCAACCTGCGCACCCAAGCCATGACCGTGTTCGACTCCGGCTCAGAGCGTTTGCCGCAAGACTTTGAAACCCATCCTTTGACCGCACAAACCTTGCTGGCTGAACGCTTTGGCATGGAATGGGCCACCGCCATGGAAAGCATGGAGTTGGCCACCGGAGCCTCACCCAAGTTTGACCGCGAGGCTTTTTTGGCTGGCAAACAAACACCGGTGTTTTTTGGCTCTGGCGTGAACAACTTTGGCGTGATGGAAGTGCTGGATGCCTTGGTTGATTTGGCGCCCTCACCCGGCCCACGCACCAGCCATTTGGTGGTCAACAAGCAAGCGGTGGACAAAACCGTGCAGCCTGAAGACGCTGGTTTTTCCGGTGTGGTGTTCAAAGTGCAAGCCAACATGGACGCCAACCACCGGGACCGCATCGCCTTTGTGCGCGTTGCCTCGGGTCAATACAAACCCGGCATGAAACTCAAGGTGCAGCGCAGCGCCAAAGAGCTGCGCCCCACCTCGGTGGTCACCTTTTTGAGCCAACGCCGCGAAGCGGTGGATGAAGCGTTTGCCGGTGACATCATCGGCTTCACCACGCATGGTGGTGTGCAGTTGGGCGACACCATCACCGATGGCGCAGCCTTGCAATTCACCGGCTTGCCGTTTTTCGCACCCGAGTTGTTCATGACCGTGATTTTGAAGAACCCGCTGCGCACCAAGCAATTGCAAACCGGCCTCGAGCAGTTGGGCGAAGAAGGTGCGATTCAGGTGTTCAAACCCGAAGTGGGTGGCGCCATGCTGTTGGGCGCTATTGGTCAGTTGCAATTTGAAGTGGTGCAGCACCGTTTGCGGGCCGAGTACGACTGTGATGTGCGCTTGGAAAACAGCAGTTACACCGGTGCACGTTGGATCACTGCCGACACCCCTGCCGAGTTACGCGAGTTCACCAACGCCTACCCGCAACGCATGGCCCTGGACGCGGCCAGCACCCTGGCCTATTTGTGCACCTCACCGTATGACGTCCGCTTGGCGCAAGAGCGGTTTCCGAAAATTCATTTCCATCCGCTGCGCGAGCACGCGGGTCTGGCGCTGAGCAGCGCGGGCTGACGCTACAGCCTTGCCAACACCGGCTTCAACGCATTGCCGGTGTGGGTGCCCAGCTTCACCAAGGCTTCAGGTGTGTTGGCGGCTACCACGCGGCCACCGCCATCGCCACCTTCGGGTCCGAGGTCAATCACCCAATCGGCTTCGGCGATCACATCCAAATCGTGTTCGATGACCACCACGCTGTGGCCACCATCGACCAAACGGTGCAGCACCCGAATGAGTTTGTCCACATCGGCCATGTGCAGGCCCACCGTGGGTTCGTCCAACACATACAAGGTGTGCGGTGCTTTGTTGCCACGGCGTGCCACATCGTCACGCACCTTGCTGAGTTCGGTCACCAATTTGATGCGCTGTGCTTCACCACCGCTGAGCGTGGGTGAGGGCTGACCCAAGGTCAGGTAGCCCAAGCCTACGTCTTTCAACAACTGCAGCGGGTGGCTGATGTTGGGCATGGCGGCGAAGAAGTCCACCGCTTCGTCCACTTCCATTTGCAGCACCTCGCCGATGCTTTTGCCACGCCAACGCACCGCCATGGTTTCGTGGTTGAAACGTGCGCCTTTGCAGACCTCGCACAGCACTTTCACATCCGGCAAAAAACTCATCTCGATGGTGCGCATGCCTTGGCCTTCACAGCCTGGGCAGCGGCCTTCACCGGTGTTGAAACTGAAGCGCCCGGGGCCATAGCCCCGCGCTTTGGCTTCCAAGGTTTCTGCAAATAACTTGCGAATCACATCCCAAAACCCGATGTAGGTGGCAGGGCAACTGCGGGGTGTTTTGCCAATCGGTGTTTGATCCACTTCCAGCACGCGGTCGATGCTTTGGTAACCATCGACATCGGTGCAACCCAACCAAGCCGGGTGTTTGCCCGCCTCGTCTTGTTTGCGACCTGCTTGCGTGCTGCGCAGCGCCACCACCGCCGCCACGTTGTGCAACAACACATCGCGAGCCAAGGTGGATTTGCCCGAGCCGCTGACGCCGGTGACCGCCACCAAGCGCCGCAAGGGGAGTTGAATATGGACCTGTTGCAAGTTGTGCAGGAACGCACCATGCAAGCTGAGCCAGCCAGCCGGCTCTTCAAGAACGGGTGTTGGCACGACAGGCGTTTTCTTTTTGGCGCGCACAGGGGCTTTGCCGGACTCCTCATGCGGCAAGCCGAAATCGTCGCCCGGCAAACCCCTGCGCCCGCCTTTGGCCAATGCGGCTGTGGCACCGGCCACATCAACCAGTCTGCGTGCTTGCAAAGGATGCTTGATCGCGTGCATTAAATAACGACCCGTTTGTGACTCAGCAGCACCCATCACATCAGCGACCGAGCCTTGCGCCACCAAGTGGCCGCCACGCTTGCCAGCACTCGGGCCGATGTCAATGATGTGGTCGGCGCGGCGAATGGTTTCTTCATCATGCTCGACCACCACCAAGGTGTTGCCTTTGTCGCTCAAGGAGCGCAAGGCGTCCAACAAAATATGGTTGTCGCGTGCATGCAAGCCAATGGTCGGTTCATCCAGTACATAACAAACACCTTGCAAATGGCTGCCCAGTTGCGCCGCCAAGCGGATGCGTTGGGCTTCGCCACCGCTCAAGGTGGGTGCGCCCCGGTCCAAGGTGAGGTAGCCCAAACCGACACGCTCTAAAAAGTCGAGGCGGCTTTCAATCTCGGGCAACAAATCGCGCGCAATCTCGGCATCGCGACCTTGCAGTTTCAGTTGCTTGGCCCATTGGTGAATTTGAATCACGCTCATGCTGGCCAAGTCGGTGATGCCCACACCCGCAAACTTCACGGCCCGTGCAGTGGCATTCAAACGGGTGCCTGCGCACGACTTACACGCTTGGTCAGATGCGTCCTCCAACTCGGGCTCGGCAAAGCTTTGTTCGCGTCCACGTTCTTTCGGGTCTTGCACCGAATCGTCCATGGCTGCGCGTTGGGCTTTGGACAAAGCGATGCCGGTACCCACACAGTCGGGGCACCAACCGTGTTTGCTGTTGTAGGAAAACAAACGCGGGTCGAGCTCGGCATACGAGGTGTCGCACTGCGGGCAGGCGCGGCGGGTGGAATAGGCTTCTAGTTTCCCAATGTGGGTGGTGGCTTCCTGCGCCAACAAGGCCTCTTGCAAACCATCAAGCTGGCTCAGCACATGCACCACGCCTTTTCCGTGCTCCAAGGCCGTCAAAAGCGACTGGCGCAACAAGGCTTCGTTGGCCGGGTCCACTTTCAAACTCGCCACCGGCAATTCAATCGTGTGTTCTTTGAAACGGTCCAAGCGTGGAAAGCCCAAGGTGGGCAAGAACTGACCATCGACACGCAAATGCGTGAAGCCACGTGGACGCGCCCAATCGGCCAACTCGGTGTAAACACCTTTGCGGTTCATCACCAAGGGACTGAGCAAGCCAATGTGTTGGCCTCGGTATTGACGCAGCAACAAGGCGGCCAATCGGTCAGGGGTTTGCGGCTGGACAGCAGCGCCGTCTTTGGTGCAATGCTGGGTGCCCAACTTCACATACAGCAAGCGCAAGAAATGCCAGACCTCGGTGGTGGTGCCCACGGTGGACTTGCGACCGCCTCGGCTGAGTCGCTGTTCAATCGCGACTGTGGGTGGAATGCCATACACCGCATCCACCTCAGGCCGACCTGCGGGCTGCACGATGCTGCGGGCATAGGCATTGAGGCTTTCCAGATAACGCCGTTGGCCTTCATTGAACAAGATGTCAAAGGCCAAGGTGGATTTGCCCGAGCCGCTGACACCCGTCACCACGTTGAACTGGCCGCGCGGAATGTCCACACTCAGACTTTTCAGGTTGTGTTCTTTGGCGTTGATGATGCGGATGTTGTTGTTGAGCACCGCACCAAGGTACTTGGCGCTGGGCTCGGCAACCAACAGCGGTTTCGTTGACGCGCTTTCAATGACATCAGACTCGGCAACGCCCTCAGCCAACGATCCCATCGCCTTCACATACTCACGCAAAGCCAAACCAGTGTGTGAACTGGCATGCTTCATCACGACTTCAGGCGGGCCTTCAGCGACCAACAAGCCCCCGCCCTCGCCACCCTCGGGTCCCAGATCGATCAGCCAATCGGAAGCGCGGATCACATCCAAGTTGTGCTCGATCACGATCAAGGAATGTCCGGCATCAAGCAAGCGGCGCAAGGCCCGCATCAACTTCGCGATGTCGTCAAAGTGCAAACCGGTGGTGGGCTCGTCAAACAAAAAAAGCATGCCTTTGCGGGCCAAGGTTTGTTTGCTGGACGACGCAGACTTGGCCGCCTCGGCCAAATAACCGGCCAATTTCAAACGCTGGGCTTCGCCACCACTGAGCGTTGGAACGGGTTGACCCAAGCGCACATATTCCAAGCCCACATCCACGATCGGTTGCAAGGCACGAATCACATCGCGGTCGTTGGCAAACAATTGCGCAGCTTCGCTGACCGTGAGTTGCAACACATCGGCCACATTCAAAAAACGCCCTCCGCGTTCGATCTTCACTTCCAAAATTTCAGGGCGGTAGCGCTGGCCATCGCAGTCCGGGCAGCGCAAATAGACATCGCTTAGGAATTGCATTTCCACGTGCTCGAAGCCTGAACCGCCACAGGTGGGGCAGCGGCCATCGCCGCCATTGAAACTGAACTTGGACGCGGTGTAACTGCGTTGGCGCGACATGGCCGTGTTGGCGAAAATTTCACGTACCGCGTCCCAAGCACCCACATAGCTCACCGGGTTGGAACGCGCGGTTTTGCCAATCGGCGACTGATCGACAAACACCACATCGCTCAAATGGTCTGCGCCCAACAAGCGGTCGTGTGCACCCGCACCTTCCGTGCTCTTGCCAAAGTGCCGCAACAAAGCCGGTGCCAAGATGTCTTGGATCAAGGTGGATTTGCCCGATCCACTCACCCCTGTGACCGTGACCCAGCGTTGCAAGGGAAATTCAATGTTCAGGTGCTGCAAATTGTGTTCTCGTGCACCTTCCAATATCAGGCGCGGTGTGGCGTCGGTCACCAAGCGTTTCAGACCCACACCCACTTGTTTGCGAGCGCCCAAATATGCACCCGTCAAGGTGTCGGCTTGCTTCAAACCCTCGGGTGTGCCGTCAAACACCACTTGGCCACCGCGCTCGCCGGGGCCTGGGCCCATGTCCACAATCCGATCGGCAGCCAACATGACCGCCGGGTCGTGCTCGACCACCACCAAGGTGTTGCCAGCATCACGCAGTCGCAACATGGCTTGCGTGATGCGGTGCATGTCACGCGGGTGCAAACCAATGCTGGGCTCGTCCAACACAAACAAGGTGTTGACCAGGGAGGTGCCCAAGGCGGTCGTGAGGTTGATGCGCTGCACTTCGCCGCCACTGAGCGTTCGGCTTTGCCGGTCCAGACTGAGGTAGCCAATGCCCACATCACACAGGTATTTCAATCGGGTGCGGATTTCTTCTAAAAGCAAATGCAGGGCTTGCTGCTCGGCCTGCACACTGGCAGACAAAGAGGCGTCTGTGGCCATGTGGTCAAAGAAAGCACGCAAGCGTTCAATCGACAACAACATCAGGTCGTGCAAACACAGGCCTGGCAATGCTTCCAACTGGCTGCGCGTCCACGCCGTGCCCTGTGGCAGAAAGCGTTTGTCAGCTGGCATCGCTGCCAAGGCGCCGGCATGGCTGCCGATGCGCCACAACAAGCTTTCGGTTTGCAATCGCGCCCCGTTGCATTCACCGCAGGTGGTGTAGCTGCGGTACTTGGACAAGAGCACCCGGATGTGCATCTTGTAGGACTTGGTTTCCAGGTATTCAAAGAAGCGTTTGACGCCATACCACTGCTGGTTCCATTTGCCATTCCAGTTGGGCGAGCCTTTGATGACCCAGTCGCGTTGTTCGGCAGTCAGCTTGTACCAAGGCGTGTCTCTTGGAATACCTGCTGTTTCGGCATGGCGCATCAAATCGTCTTGGCACTCTTGCCAAGCTGGTGTTTGCATTGGCTTGATCGCACCCATGCGCAAGGTGAGTTTGTCGTTGGGAATCACCAAGCCGTAGTCGACCCCAATGACCCTTCCAAAACCTTTGCACACCGGACAAGCACCAGCAGGCGAATTGAACGAGAACATTGAAGGTGTGGGGTCGCTGTAGCGCAGATCGCTGTCGGGGCAATGCAAGCCAGTGGAGTAGCCAAAGGCCTCGCCCAGGTCATCGGCCGCAGCATCGGCAGACATGCGAAATGCCGTCATGCGGCCGTTGCCGCGTTGCAAGGCCAATTCAATGGCTTCCATGGCGCGCGACTGCTCAACCGTTTTCAAACGGAAACGATCGGCCACCACGTCCACCACCTCGCCTTGGCGGTGCACCCGGGTGAAGCCGCTGGCACTCAACCAAGCTTGCAATTCCTCGGCCGTGGTGTTGTTGGGCAATTTCACCGGGAAGGTGATGATCCAACGCGGGTCGCCACTGCTCAGGGTCAACAGTTTCTTGAAAATCGAGTCAGGGGTGTCGTGCTGCACCGCTTGCGCGGTTTGCTTGTCAAACAAATGGGCGGCGCGGGCGAACAACAATTTCAAATGGTCGTTCAACTCGGTCATGGTGCCCACGGTGGAGCGCGAACTGCGCACCGGGTTGGTTTGGTCGATGGCGATGGCAGGCGGCACGCCTTCCACCTTGTCGACGGCCGGGCGGTCCATGCGGTCAAGGAACTGTCGGGCATAGGCGCTGAACGTTTCCACATAGCGCCGCTGGCCTTCAGCGTACAAGGTGTCAAACACCAAGCTGGATTTACCCGAGCCACTGGGGCCGGTGAACACCGTCAACTCGTTGGTGCGGATGTCTATGTCGATGTTTTTGAGGTTGTGCTGTCGAGCACCTCGGATGCGGATCAGTCCTTGGGTCATGCCCGCATTATTCCCCGAGGTAAGCCGCCCTGACTTTGGGGTCGTGCAGAAGGGTTTTGGCCTCGCCTTGCATGCTGATTTCGCCCGATTCCATGACATAAGCGCGTTGCGCCATCTTCAAGGCGCGGCTGGCGTTTTGCTCGACCAACAGGACGGTGACGCCCATGGCTGCCACCTGGGCAATCACCTCGAAAATTTTGTCCACCATGATGGGCGACAAGCCCATGGATGGCTCATCCAACAACAACAGCTTCGGACGGCTCAGCAAGGCGCGACCCATAGCCAGCATTTGCTGCTCGCCACCGGACAAAGTGCCTGACAACTGCCCGCTGCGCTCTTTCAAACGTGGGAACAGGGCAAACACCCGCTCGATATCAGCGTTGATACCTGCCTTGTCGTTGCGCAAATACGCACCCATGTGCAGGTTCTCCAAGATGCTCATGCGGGTGAACACGCCACGCCCCTCGGGCACCATCACCAAGCCTTGCTTGACCAAGTCCCACGGGCCTTGGCCATGCACGTCCCGACCCAAGTAGCTGATGCGACCACCGGCCGCCTGCAAAGAGCCGGTGATGGCTTTCATGGTGGTGGTTTTACCGGCTCCATTGGAGCCGATGAGCGAGACCAATTCGCCCTCGCGCACTTCAAAGCTCACACCCTTGACGGCTTGGATGCCACCGTACGCCACGCGCAAATCTTGCACTTGCAGCAACACATTGGCTTGACTCATGTCAGTGTTCTCCAGTGCCCAAATAGGCTTCGATGACTTTGGCGTCACGTTGCACCTCGGCAGGCGAGCCCTGCGCGATTTGTTTGCCGTAGTCCAACACGGTTACCGCATCACACAAACCCATGACCAATTTCACATCATGCTCAATCAGCAAGATGGTGCGTCCGTCATGGCGGATGCGGTCAATCAACTCGCGCAGCTGCACCTTTTCGGTGGCGTTCATGCCCGCTGCGGGTTCATCTAAAGCAATCAACTTGGGGTCAGTGGCCAAAGCCCGAGCAATCTCCAAACGGCGTTGGTCGCCATAGCTCAGGGTGCGGGCCTTGTAGGGACCCAACTGTCCGATGCCCACGTAGTCCAACAGCGCTTGCGCACGCTGGGCAATGGCGAGCTCTTCTTGCACAAACGCCTTGGTGCGAAACACCGCCCCGAGCACACCCGAACGTGTTCGCACATGCCGCCCCACCATCACATTTTCAAGCGCGGTCATGTCGGCAAACAAGCGGATGTTTTGAAAGGTGCGGGCAATCCCCGCTGCGGCCACTTCGTGGACCGAGCTGGGCTGATAGGACTGCCCCGCCAACTTGAAGCTGCCACTGTCGGGTGCGTACAAGCCCGTGATGACGTTGAAGAACGTGGTTTTGCCAGCCCCATTGGGACCAATCAGCCCATACACCTGCCCGGGTTGAATCGTCATGCCCACATCGCTCAAGGCTTGCAATCCACCGAAACGTTTGGAGATACCTTGGACTTGCAACACCGGGGGGCTCATGCGGCCTCCTTGGTGGGCAAGGCCTTGCCATGATCAGGGCTTGGCCACAAACCACGCGGACGCCACAGCATGATCAGAATCATGGCCAACGCAATCAACAACTGGCGCAAGATGCCTGCATCCAAACGCCCGCCCGTCATCTCTTGCAAAGGTCCGGCCACGTGACGCAACACTTCCGGCAAAGCAGACAACAACACAGCACCCAAAATGACGCCAGGCAAATGGCCCAAGCCACCCAAGACCACCATGGCCACGATCATGACCGACTCCATCAGGCTGAACGACTCGGGCGAGACAAAGCCTTGGAAGGAGGCAAACAACACACCGGCCACACCACCAAAAGTGGCCCCCATGCCAAACGCCAACAGTTTCAAGTTGCGCGTGTTGATGCCCATGGCTTTGGCCGCAATCTCATCTTCACGAATCGCCATCCAAGCCCGTCCTACCCGAGAGGTTTGCAGCCGATAACAAATCAATGTGCTGATCAACACCAGTGCCAAGAAAAGGTAGTAATACTGCGTGACACTGGGTAATTGAATGAAGCCCAGGTCTAGTTTTTGCGACAACGGGTGGCCAAACACAGTCAGCGGATCAATTTGGCCCAAGCCTTTGGGCCCGTTGGTGATGTTCACCGGGTTGTCCAAGTTGTTCAAGAAGACCCGGATGATTTCACCAAAGCCCAGGGTGACAATGGCCAAATAGTCGCCGCGCAACTTCAAGGTGGGCGCCCCCAACAACACCCCGAACAAACCCGCCAAGCCCGCACCGATGGGCACCACGGCCCACAAGGGCAGGTGCAAGCCGTTCGGGAACATGGCGGCCATCGCTGGGAACGTATCCGTCAAGTGCGGCGAGGCCAACAAGCCAAACATGTAGGCACCTACAGCAAAGAACGCCACAAAACCCAAATCGAGCAAGCCCGCATAGCCCACCACAATATTCAAGCCCAGCGCCAACAAGACATACAGCAGCGCCATATCGGCAATGCGCACCCAAGCGTTGCCCAGAGGTTGCAACAGCAAGGGCAGCAACAGCAAAGCCACAGCCCACAAAAGGTAATGAAGAAGGCTGGTTGGCTTCATGTTCATGCCCGGTCTGCCACCCGTTCACCCAACAAGCCAGAAGGACGCAAGGTCAGTATCAGAATCAACACCACAAACGCAAAAATATCGGCATAGTGGCTGCCCAACACACCGCCAGTCAGCTCGCCGATGTAGCCGGAGGCAATCGCCTCGATCAAGCCCAGCAGCAATCCACCCACCACCGCACCAGCCAAGTTGCCAATGCCGCCAAACACCGCGGCGGTGAATGCCTTCAACCCTGGCAAGAAACCCATGCCGTGCTGCACTGTGCCGTAGTTCGAGGCCCACATCACGCCTGCCAAGGCGGCCAACACAGCACCCATGATGAAGGTGGCTGAGATAACGGTATCGGGTTTGACGCCCATGAGTGTGGCCACGCTCGGGTTCTCAGCGGTGGCCCGCATCGCACGACCCAAACGCGTGCGGTGCACGACCCACATCAACACCGCCAAGGCCACGGCGGTCACCCCCAAAATCATCACCTGGGTTGGCGTGATGACCGCACCACCAAGGGCCAACGGCTCGCTGGGCAACAACGTGGGGTAAGCCTTGTGATTGGGTTTCCAAATCACCATGGCCAAGGTTTGCAACAAGATAGACACGCCAATGGCGGTGATGAGCGGCGCCAACTTGGGTGCGTTGCGCAACGGTCGGTAAGCGATTTTTTCGATGGCAAAGTTCAGCACCGCCGCCGCAACACAAGCCACCAACAAGGCCATGATCAGCATGGCCCAGCCCGGCAACCAAGGGGCCATGTCTTGCAAGATGCTGATCGTTGTCCAACTGACCAAGGCGCCCACCATCAGCACCTCACCATGCGCAAAATTGATCAGGTTGATGATGCCGTACACCATGGTGTAACCCAGCGCCAGCAAGGCATACATGCTGCCCAACACCAAGCCGTTGATGATTTGTTGCAGGAGGATGTCGATGGCAGTCTCCGAAAGGTGGGCGATTGTAGGCAAAAAAAAGCCCTCCGCTGGGGGAGGGCTTACACGAAGTTCAAGCTTGTTCAATCGTCTGCGTAGATGTCCACGTCTTTGGTTTCAGAGATGAACAAGGTGCCAATCACGAATGTGGCGCCAGCGATGATGATGGGATACCACAAGCCGTTGTACATATTGCCGGTTTGCGCCACGATGGCAAAGGCCATGGTGGGGAGCAAGCCACCAAACCAGCCATTGCCGATGTGATAAGGCAAAGACATGGAGGTGTAGCGAATGCGGGTGGGGAACATTTCAACCAGCATGGCAGCGATCGGGCCGTAAACCATGGTCACCAAGATCACCAAATACGTGAGGATCAAGGTCACCACCACCAAATTGATCTTGGCCGGGTCGGCTTTGACGGGATAACCGGCCGCTTTGAGTGTGGCACTCAAGTTGGCAGAAATCACAGCATCGCGGCTTTTCTTTTCATCCGACAAGTTTTTCATGGCGTCTTCGGCTTTCTTCACCGCTTTGGCGTCCACGGGCACGGCAGCTTTCAACTCATTGAGTTTTTGCTCGGCCACTGCTTTGGCGGCGGCCACATCGTCTGGTGTGACGATGGTGGAGATGACGGTGTCGCCAACTTTGATGACTGCAGGTGTGCCTGCAGGTGCGATTTCATTCGAGTAACTCACTGAACTGGCGGCCAACTTTTGCTTGGCGATGTCACAGGATGAGGTGAACTTGACCGTGCCCGTGGGGTTGAACTGGAAAGAACATTCAGCCGGATCAGCCACCACCACCACTTTGTTGGCTTGCTGGGCTGCATGCAAGTCAGGATTGGCCGCCTTGGTGAGTTGCTCAAAAACGGGGAAGTAGGTGAGCACCGCCAGCAAACAACCCAACATGATGATGGGCTTGCGGCCCACCTTGTCAGACAGGGCGCCGAAGATGATGAAGAAAGGTGTGCCAATGATCAATGAGGCCGCCACAAACAAGTTGGCGGTCGCACCATCGACTTTCAGGGCCTGGGTCAAGAAGAACAGCGCATAAAACTGTCCGGTGTACCAAACCACGGCTTGGCCAGCGGTCAGGCCAATCAAGGCCAAGATCACGATTTTCAGGTTTTTCCATTGGCCAAAGGATTCAGTCAATGGTGACTTGGAGGTTTTTCCTTCGGCTTTCATTTTCACGAAAGCGGGAGACTCGCTCATCGACAAGCGGATGTAGACAGACACACCAAGCAACACGATGGACAGCAAGAAAGGAATGCGCCAGCCCCAGGCTTCGAAGGCTTCTTCACCCAATGCGGTGCGGGTACCCAAAATCACCAACAGTGACAAGAACAAGCCCAGCGTGGCCGTGGTTTGAATCCAGGCGGTGTAAGCACCACGCTTGCCATGCGGCGCGTGTTCGGCCACATAGGTGGCGGCACCACCGTATTCCCCACCCATCGCCAATCCTTGCAGCAAGCGCAAGCCGATCAAGATGACTGGCGCAGCCACACCAATGCTGGCATAGGTAGGCAAGATGCCCACAATGAAAGTGGACAAGCCCATGATCAGGATGGTCACCAAGAAGGTGTATTTGCGACCAATCATGTCGCCCAAGCGGCCAAAGAAGATGGCCCCAAACGGACGCACGATGAAACCAGCAGCAAAGGCCAGGAGCGCAAAAATGAAAGCAGAACCTGCGTCCAAACCGCTGAAGAATTGCTTGGCGATGATGGCAGCCAATGAGCCGTACAGATAGAAGTCATACCACTCAAACACGGTGCCGAGTGAGGATGCAAAAATCACTTTTTTCTCTTGCGACGACATTGGTCGGTCTTCATGCACGATGGCCATGGGGGTCTCCTGGTGATGCCCGCCTGATGGGGGGTCTGGCGGCATTCTCTAGGCCTGTGCTTGCCGGCGACTGACTCTAAACTGAACCTTTTCTGACAATCCAAGGGCAAACCCGAATCCGGCATTTCACGATGCGAATTAAGGCCGCTTGCGCTCCAAGGTTTTGGGCAAATCCGAGCATTCATTCCAATGGCCAGCTTTGAACCATTCACCGCCTTGCAAGTAATCGCGCAGCATCGGCAAAGCATCTTGGCCCCAAAACAATTTGTCATCCACTGTGATGCTGGGCACGCCAAACACCCCCGCCTCAATCGCTGCTTGGGTGGCTTCGCGCAGCTGCGTTTTCACCAAGTCAGAATTCGGGTCGCGCGATGGGGCCAAACGCGCTTGCAAGGCGGCTTGACGTTGCGGGTCGGAGGCTTCTAAGCCTTCGCTCCAGACGTGTTCAAACAACTGCTGGCAGACAAATCGATTGGGTTGACCGTGTTCATCGCAAGCAGTGGCCAAACGCAACAGCCCCAGGGGGTTGAAGGGATGACTGGCTGGCATGCGCAAGGGACAGCCTTGCTGCTGCGCCAACCACAGCACCTGGCGGTAGGTCCACAGACGTTTGGCGGGAATTTCAGCAGGGCCCAATTGGCCATGGTGCTGCAACACCGCGCCAAACAAAATGGGTTGGTAACGCACTTGGTAGCTCAGCCCTTCCAAGGCGCGGGGCAAAGCATGAAACGCCAAGTAGGCGTAGGGGCTGATGAAGTCCACATAAAAAGTGAGTTGGTGCATGTTCAAACCCCAGCGCTGTGTTGATCAATCTGTGCGCCAATGCGTTGCCACACGATGTGTTGCTCGATTGGTGAATACACCGACCAGTTCGCAATCTCTTCCAAGCTGCGCAGACAGCCCCAGCACTCGTCAGCGTCGGTTTTCATGATGCAGACCGACATGCACGGCGATGCGCAAGGCTCGTTAGCGGCACCAGCTCGCACCTGTTGCCAGCGTTGGTGCAAACTGGGCCATGGCGTCATCATGCGGCGGCCACTTCCAAACGCAGCAAGGGCGCACCTTCGGTCACTTGATCGCCGGGCACAAACAACAACTCCGCCACGGTTCCGGCGGCAGGGGATGCCACGGTGTGCTCCATCTTCATGGCTTCCATCACGGCCAAAGCTTGCCCTGCTGTCACGTGGTCGCCCACCTTGACCGCAAATGACAGCAACTTGCCGGGCATGGGCGCGGACAAATTGCCGCCCGCTGCCGCGTTTTGCACCACATGGGCCAAAGGGTTCTGCCACAACAAACAACCACTGCCTGCATCGGCAAACACATGGAAGCTGTCTTCGGCGCGATAAACATGCGCTTGCCAACGCTGTGAGCCCCATTGCAACTGACACGCATTGCCATGCCATTCAACAGTCAAGCTGTGGATTTGTCCATTGATCTCCAATCTGGATGGGCCATGGCTTTGCGTGGTCAGCACCGCTTGTTGCTTGTCTTCGCCATGCTGAAAGTCAAAGCGACGCGTGTTGAGTCCTTGAAGGCACCAGCTGTCGCTGCGTGACCAAGGATCTTGCCAACCATGTGCGAATGTTTGTTCAGCCTTCAACAAGGCCGCAACAGAAGCCGCCAACAACAAGGCAGTCGGCAAACTTTGCTGATTGAAAAGAACGGCCTTCTCGCGCTCGATCAAAGCAGTGTCGAGTTGGGCCTGTGCGAAGGACTTGGACCGCAACACCTGGCGCACAAAGGCCACGTTGTTGGCCACGCCGACGATGTGCAACTGCGCCAAGGCTTGGTCCAAGCGGGTCAAGGCTTGGGCGCGGTTCTCGCCGTGCACGATCAGCTTGGCGATCATGGAGTCGTAATGCGGACTGATGTCGTCGCCCTCGCGCACGCCGCTGTCCAAACGCACATCACCGATGCTGAAACATTGCGCTGCAGCACTGCGCAAAACAGTCAAGTGACCCGTGGCCGGCAAGAAATCGTTGTCAGGCGACTCTGCGCAAATACGCGCTTCAATCGCGTGACCTTGCACTTTCACTTGGTCTTGCGTCAGCGGCAAGGGCTCACCCGCCGCGATACGCAATTGCCACTCCACCAAGTCCAATCCTGTCACCGCTTCAGTGACTGGATGCTCAACTTGCAAGCGGGTGTTCATTTCCATGAAGAAAAAATCCATGCCGCGATCAGACTGCTCGACGATGAACTCCACGGTACCTGCACCCACATAGTTGACCGCTTTGGCCGCAGCCACAGCCGCCGCACCCATGCGCTCGCGCAGTTCGTCACTCAAGCCCGGGGCTGGGGACTCTTCCAGTACTTTCTGGTGCCGACGTTGCACCGAGCAATCGCGCTCGTGCAAATGGATCAAATGGCCTTGGCGGTCACCAAAAACTTGAATTTCGATATGGCGGGGTCGCTGCACATATTTTTCAATCAGCACCGCTTCGTCACCAAAGCTGTTGCGGGCTTCGCGTTGGCAAGAGGCCAAGGCATCGGTGAAATCAGCAGCCTGGTGCACGATGCGCATGCCTTTGCCGCCACCGCCAGCACTGGCTTTGATCAGCACCGGAAAGCCAATGCGTTGCGCTTCTTGCGCCAGCATGGCGGGGTCTTGGTCGGCACCGTGGTAGCCGGGCACCAAGGGCACACCGGCTTTTTCCATCAGTTGTTTGGAGGCCGCCTTCAGCCCCATCGCTTGAATTGACGCAGATGAGGGGCCAATGAACACCAGACCGGCTTGAGCGCAGGCATTGGCGAAGTCGGCGTTCTCACTCAAAAACCCATAGCCCGGGTGAATCGCTTGCGCGCCGGTTTTCAACGCAGCTTCCAAGATGCGTTGCCATTGCAAATAGCTGTCTTGCGGCGCGTTGCCGCCAATGTGCACGGCTTCATCACAGGCCTGCACATGGGCGGCTTGTGCATCCGCATCTGAATAAACGGCCACCGTGCGCACACCCAGCCGTTTGGAGGTGGCAGCAACACGGCAGGCAATTTCGCCCCGGTTGGCAATCAGGATTTTGCTGAACATGTTCAGTATCGCTTGGCCACTTCTTCCAACATGACCTCCGTGGCACCGCCGCCAATGGCCAGCACACGGGCGTCCCGCCACAAGCGCTCGATCGGCGCTTCGCGCATATAGCCCATGCCACCCCAAAACTGCAAGCAGCCGCCCACCACTTCGTTCACCAATTCACCGGTCAGCGACTTCAGCATCGACACTTCTTGCACGATGTCGTGGTCTTGCGTGACAGACCAAGCACAGTGGTACATGAACTCGCGGGCAGCGCGGGTTTTGGCGTCCAGCATGGCGATGCGTTGGCGAATATGCTGCATCTCCCACAATGATTTCCCGAAGGCCTGGCGTTGCCGCACATAGTCCAGGGTCAGCGCGATGGCTTGTTGACAATGGCCAACCGCCATGGCGGCCAAAGCGATGCGTTCGGTTTGCAGGTTTTTCATCAAGGCGTAAAAACCTTTGTCTTGCTCGCCCAGCAAAGCCTCAGGCCCCAAGCGCACGTTGTCCAACACCAGTTCGGCCGTGTCTGAACACAACCAACCGGTTTTGTCCAAAGAGCGGCCAACGCTGAAACCAGGCGTGCCTTTTTCAACAATGAACATCGACATCTGGTGCTTGCCGGGGCCCGTTTTGGCAGCCACAAAATACAAGTTGGCATGCACGCCATTGGTGATGAAAATTTTGGTGCCGTTGAGCACCCAGTGGTCACCGTCTTTTTTCGCGGTGCTGCGCATGCCTGCCAAGTCGGAGCCCGCGCCTGGTTCGGTCATGGCAACCGCACAAATGGTGTCGCCTGCAATGATGCTGGGCATGTACTTGGCTTTTTGCGCCTTGGTGCCCGCATGGTGCAAATGCGGGCTGGCCATGTCGGTGTGCACCAGCACGCTGACGATAAAACCGGCAAACGTGGATTGCGACAAGGCCTCGGCGAACACCACATTGGTCAGGGCATCAGCTTCAGCACCGCCATATTCACTCTCAAACATCAGGCCAAAAAAGCCGGCATCGCCCATTTTTTTCAACACCTCGCGCGGCACCTTGCCGCTCTTTTCCCATTCCAGGCCATAGGGCTCCACCTCACGCTCAAGGAAGCGCTGCATTTGGTCGCGCAGGGTTTGGTGTTCGGGTAAGTGGTAGATGTGGTTCATGGTGACTTGACTCCATTTACATACGGAAGACACCGAATCGGGTGTCGGGAATCGGCGCATTCAAGGAGGCTGACAGCGCCAGCGCCAGCACCCGGCGGGTGTCGGCAGGATCGATCACGCCGTCGTCCCACAAACGGGCGCTGGCGTAATACGGATGGGATTGGTGGGCGAATTGATCGAGCAAAGGTTGCTTGAATTGGGCTTCTTCCTCAGCAGTCCAGGTGCCGCCTTTGGCTTCGATGCCATCACGGCGCACCGTGGCCAGAACACTGGCGGCTTGCTCGCCGCCCATGACGCAAATACGGGCGTTGGGCCACATCCACAAAAACCGCGGATTGAAAGCGCGGCCACACATGCCGTAGTTGCCCGCGCCATAACTGCCGCCAATGATGAAGGTGAATTTGGGCACTTGGGCACTGGCCACCGCCGTCACCATCTTGGCGCCATGCCGAGCAATGCCCTCGTTTTCATACTTGCGACCCACCATGAAGCCGGTGATGTTTTGCAAAAACACCAAGGGGATTTTGCGTTGGCAGCACAATTCGATGAAGTGCGCTCCTTTTTGCGCCGACTCGGAAAACAGCACGCCGTTGTTGGCGATGATGCCCACAGGCATGCCTTCCACGTGGGCGAAGCCACACACCAAGGAGCTGCCAAAACGCGGTTTGAATTCATGCAGCTCAGAGCCGTCCACCACCCGCGCAATGATTTCACGCACGTCATAGGGTTTGCGGGTGTCGGTGGGAATCACGCCATGCAACTCTTGCACGTCATACAACGGCGCACGGGCTTCTTGCACCGCCAATTGAATGTATTTTTGTCGGTTCAAGCGCGACACCGCTTCACGCGCCAGAGCAATCGCATGCGCATCGTTGTCGGCCAAATGGTCGGCCACGCCCGACAAACGGGTGTGCACATCGCCGCCGCCCAGATCTTCGGCGGACACAACTTCACCAATCGCAGCTTTCACCAAAGGTGGTCCGCCCAAGAAGATGGTGCCTTGGTTTTTCACGATGATGGTTTCATCGCTCATGGCAGGCACATAAGCACCGCCCGCCGTGCAGCTGCCCATGACCACCGCGATTTGAGCAATCCCCTGGGCGCTCATGTTGGCCTGGTTGTAGAAGATGCGGCCAAAGTGTTCTTTATCGGGAAACACATCGTCTTGGTTGGGCAGGTTGGCCCCGCCAGAGTCCACCAAGTAGATGCATGGCAACTGGTTTTGCTGCGCAATTTCTTGCGCCCGCAAATGTTTTTTCACCGTCATCGGGTAGTAAGTGCCGCCCTTGACTGTCGCGTCATTGCAAACAATGACGCAATCGACCCCACTGACGCGGCCAATGCCCGCGATCACACCGGCACAAGGCGCGTCGCCGTTGTACATGCCGTGCGCCGCCAATGGGCTGAACTCTAAGAATGGGGTGCCCGGGTCGAGCAACAAAGCCACCCTTTCACGCGGCGGCAATTTGCCGCGTGCGAGTTGTTTGGCGCGGGCCGCCTCTCCGCCGCCCAGCGCACTGGCCTGGATTTGCAAACGCAGGTCTTCAACCATGGCCTTCATGGCCAAAGCGTTGGCCTGAAAAGCAGCTGAGCGGGTGGAAAGTTGACTGGCCAGAACACTCATGGGCTTAGATCATTTCAATGGCCATGGCGGTGCCTTCGCCGCCACCAATACACAATGTGGCCAGGCCTTTTTTCAACCCCTTGGCTTTCAAGGCATGCATCAGGGTGACGATGATGCGGGCACCCGACGCACCGATGGGGTGACCCAAGGCACAAGCACCGCCATTGATGTTGACGATCTCGTGGGGCACTTTGAGTTCGTGCATCAAGGCCATGGGCACAACAGCGAAGGCTTCGTTGACTTCCCACAAATCCACATCACCAACTTTCCAACCCGCGCGGGCCAAAGCCTGCTGGGTGGCGCCCACAGGTGCCGTGGTGAACCACTCGGGCTCTTGTGCAAAAGTGGCGTGGCTCACAATGCGTGCCAAGGGGGTACAGCCTAATTTCTTAGCCGTGCTTTCACGCATCATCACCAAGGCAGCTGCTCCGTCGTTGATGGAGGAGCTTGAAGCCGCTGTGATGGTGCCGTCTTTTTTGAAGGCGGGGCGCAAACTGGTGACTTTGTCGAGCTTGACCTTGCCAGGACCTTCGTCGATGCTGACCACACGGTCGCCCGCACGTTCTTTGACGGAGACGGGCGTGATTTCAGCGGCAAAGGCGCCTGATGCAGTAGCGGCCTTGGCACGCTCTACGCTGGCCATGGCGAACTTGTCTTGGGCTTCGCGGGTGAAGTTGTATTTGGCAGCGCAGTCTTCGCCAAAAGTACCCATCGAACGACCCGCTTCGTAGGCATCTTCCAAACCATCAAGCATCATGTGGTCGTAAATTTTGTCATGGCCCATGCGGTAACCGCCGCGGCCTTTGAGCATCAGATAAGGCGCGTTGGTCATGCTTTCCATGCCGCCTGCAATCAACACCTCTTGCGTGCCCGAAGCCAGGATGTCGTGCGCAAACATGGCGGCACGCATGCCGGAGCCGCACATCTTGGACAAGGTGACGGCACCGGCGCTTTTGGGCAAACCACCTTTGAACGCCGCCTGACGCGCAGGCGCCTGGCCTTGACCAGCCATCAAACAATTGCCAAACAACACCTCGGTGATGGCATCAGGTGACAAGCCAGCACGCTGCACAGCAGCGGCAATGGCAGCACCGCCCAAGTCGTGCGCGGCAAGCGCGGAAAAATCACCTTGAAAACTGCCCATGGGGGTCCGGGCGGCACTGACGATCACGATGGCATCTGACATCTCTGTCTCCTTTATCAATCGGGGGAATAGGTAAGGCGTTGAACGGCAAAGCGTTTATCAGCCTCATAGGGGAACACATCGTGGACATGTCCTTGGCTGATTTTCTCTTTGTGACCTTGCCAGAAACTTGCGTCCAGCAAGTCGCTGTGGTGCTTCATGAAGACCGATCGCACAGCTGGATTGCCCAGTAGGAAGGGGCCAAATGTCTCAGGAAATACGTCGCGCGGCCCCACGTGGTACCAAATCTCGCCCGACATTTCGTCTTCTTCGTTGCGGGGTGCGGGCACCTTGCGGAAATTGCAGTCGGTGATGTATTCAATCTCGTCATAGTCATAAAACACCACTTTGCCATGACGCGTCACACCAAAGTTTTTCCACAGCATGTCGCCCGGAAAAATATTGGCCGCCACCAAGTCTTTGATGGCGTTGCCGTACTCCAGCACGGCCCGCTCCATTTGGCTTTGTGCTCTTGGGTTGTCCAAGCCCGCATCAAAGGCTTCTTGCAAATAGATGTTCAATGGGATCATGCGTCGCTCTATATAGGCGTGCTTGATGACAACTTCTTGTCGACCCGTATCAGGATGGACGCTGATTTCAATTTGACTGGGTGCAAATTTTTGAATCTCAGCAATCAGCTCGTCTTCAAAGCGCTCACGTGGAAACGCCACATTGCTGTACTCCAAGGTGTCGGCCATGCGACCCACCCGGTCGTGCTGCTTCACCAACAAGTACTTGCCCTGTATTTGCTCGCGGGTCGTGTCTTTTTGCGGCGGGTAAAAGTCTTTGATGACCTTGAACACATAAGGAAACGAGGGTTGATCAAACACCAACATCACCATGCCTTTGATGCCAGGCGCAATGCGAAATTTGTCGGTGCTGTGGCGTTGGTGGTAGAGCAAGTCCCGGTAGAACAAGGTTTTTCCTTGCTTGGCCAATCCAAGAGCGTTGTAGATTTCCGCTCGTGGCTTGCGCGGCATCATGCTGCGCAGAAACTGCACATAAGCCGACGGAATGTCCATGTCCACCAAGAAGTACGCACGGGCAAAGCTGAACAGCATCAGCATGTCGTCTTCGCCAAACAAAGCGGCGTCAATCACCAACCGACCTTTTGGGCTGTGCAAGAGTGGCAACGCGAAAGGAATTTCTTGAAAACCATTGATCACCTTGCCAACGATATAGGCACCCTTGTTTCTGAAAAACAAGTTGGACAACACCTGCACTTGGAAATTCGCTCGCAGTTTGGTGTTTTCCAGGCGACCTTGCACATTGCGCAGCACGTCAGCAGCATCACGCTCCAAGTCCTCAAACGGGCAGTCCAATTTGAAGTGCTGAATCATCTTGACGATGACCATGTGCAGGTCTTGACCGGCTGGGTACCAGGCCTTGTAGGTAGGCTGGGCGTCGGCTTCGTCGTTCTCGATGTACTCGGTGCTGACCGCAGGTCTGACAAAAATAAATTCGTTTTGAAAATAACTGCGGTCTAAGATTTTGGTGGTGACTGAATTGAAAAAGGTTTCGGCCAATTCTGGTTGAAAGTGATCCACCAGCAAACCGATGTAATGCAGCTTGACCTGCTGCCATATTTCCATCGGCTGGTTTTCTGCTTGAAACTCGGTTTCCAAGCGAGCTGAGCACTCCTTGACACGCAAGTCATAAAACTCAATCCGCTCTCGTTGCGCACGCTGTTGACCATGCCAGTCTTGCTGTTCAAAGCGTTGTTTGGCCTGGGCTGACTCTCTTCGGAACAACTCGTAGTGGCGGTTGAACCCGTCCATCATGGCTTTGGCAATGCCATAGGCCACGGTGGAATCAAGTCGTTGAGGGAACATGGTTTAGACCTTGTTCAAGTGCCGCGTGGATAGCGTTTGAAGGCGGCGCGAAACACATTCACCACTTCGTCAGAATGGCTCATGGTCACATTCAAGTCTTTCACCAGGCCATCGTTCAAGCCATAAACCCAACCGTGCACGCTGATTTTTTGACCGCGTGACCAAGCGTCTTGCATCACATTGGACAAAGCCACGTTACCCACTTGTTCAATCACGTTCATCTCGCACAGCACGGCTTCCATCTCGAGCTGAGGCAAATGGTTCAACCGTTGGCGATGCCGCAAATGCACGTCAGACACATGGCGCAACCAGTTGTCGGCCAAGCCGATTCGGGTGCCACGTGCCGCAGCCAACACACCACCACAGCCGTAATGCCCCACCACCATGATGTGCTCAACCTTGAGAGCGTCGACGGCGTATTGAATGACCGACAAGGCATTCAAATCCGAGTGCACCACCACGTTGGCCACGTTGCGATGGACAAACACCTCGCCAGGGTCCAAGCCAATGATTTCGTTGGCCGGTACGCGACTGTCCGAGCAACCAATCCATAAATATTTGGGCGATTGCTGGCGGGCTAATTTCTCAAAAAATCCGGGTCGCTCTTGAACCATCCGCTGCGCCCAAGACCGGTTATTTTCAAACAAGGCTGTCAAATTGTTGCTCATGTATCAATCTTTTCTCTGAACGTGCTTGACCATCAGTTGCCTGGCCTCGCGTTCGTGTTGTTTCACTTCGTCTAAATTGGCTTGGATTTCTTGCATTTGCAATTCCAATTGCTTGCGATGTTCGGTGAGCACCGTGATGAATTTTTGCAACTGCGGCACGGTGTCACGTGGGCTGTCATACATGTCGATGATGTCCTTGGCCTCGGTCAAAGACAAGCCCAATCGCTTGGCTCGCAAGGTCAGGCGCAACCTGGCCCGTTCACGCGCACTGTAGATCCGGTTGCGCCCACCGGGCCCATGGCGCTCCGGGCGCAGCAGGCCCATGTCCTCGTAAAAACGAATGGCGCGGGTGGTGAGATCGAACTCTTTGGCGAGGTCGCGGATCGTGAATTGGGTCGCCATGTGGACAGTGTAGTCAAGTTGACGTTTACGTAAACGTTAATTATCAAGCAAAATCATGTCCATGAACCTCCTCGAACAAGAACTGCACTACCCCCTAGGGAATACCCTAGTCACGGTGGGTCAAGCCCTGGAAGTTGCCGAAGAGGTGCACTGGATACGCATGGCCCTGCCCTTTGCCTTGGACCACATCAACCTGTGGTTGCTGAAGGACCGCATTGATGGCGTTGAGGACTGGACCATTGTCGATTGCTGTTTGGACAACCCGCAAGCCCGAAGTCAGTGGGCCGAGGTGTTCGCCAGCAGTTTGCAAGGCTTGCCCGTATTGCGCGTGGTGGTCACCCACATGCACCCTGATCACCTGGGCTTGGCCCATTGGCTCTGCGCCCATTGGCAAGTGCCTTTGTGGATCAGTGCCACCGACTACCACACCGCTAAAAATTTGATCGCCATCATGCCCACGCACGACGGCCAACAAGCCATTGGGTTTTTCAAGTCGCATGGCCTGGAAGATGAATCAGTACATGACGCACTGCGAGACCGCACCTTGCAATTCGGCCACATGGTGCCAGCTTTGCCTCGCCAATTTGTGCGCTTGTACGACGGCTTGAAGTTGCACATTGGCGGCAGGACTTGGCACTGCATCAGTGGCTATGGCCACGCGCCAGAGCACATCGCCTTGCACTGCCCATCGATCAACACCTTGATCAGTGGCGACATGGTCTTGCCGCGCATCTCCAGCAACATCAGCGTGTACGACAGCGAGCCAGAAGCCAATCCCTTGCAAATGTTTTTGGATTCATTGAACAAGTTCGCCCACCTGCCCGCTGATTGCTTGGTCTTGCCCTCGCATGGCAAGCCCTTCACTGGATTGCATCAACGCATCACCCAACTCAAACACCACCATGCTGAACGGCTGGAGGACATCATGAGCGCGTGTCCACCGACGGGCTTGACCGCCAATGATGTGCTGCCGGTGTTGTTCAAACGCGAGATGGACGCGCACCAAATCACCTTTGCCCTGGGCGAGTCCTTGGCGCATTTGCATTGCTTGTGGTTTGCGGGCGACCTGACCAGGCAGCTTCGGCCTGATGGGGTCTACAGCTTCAAGCCCAGCGTGGCAACAATTCGTCCTTGAGTTGCGCACGCCGCTTTGCATAGTCGGGCACGACGGTGCGTACCGTGTCCCAAAACAGCGGACTGTGGTTCATCACCCGCAAATGGCTCAACTCGTGCACCACCACATAGTCGATGATGTCTTGCTTGAAATGAATCAAGCGCCAGTTCAAGCGTATGGAACCATCGGCACTGGCTGTGCCCCAGCGGGTGTTGGCATTGCTGAGCGAGAGTTTTTTCCACGTCACACCCAAACTGGGCGCAAACTGGTTCAGGCGTTGCGTGAAGTTTTCTTTGGCTTGAAGCATCAACCAAGCCTGCACCGCATCGCGGATTTGCGGCTGACTGGCCGTCTGCGCCACTGCGACATGCAACACTGCTTGTGTCAAACCGGTTTGCGCATCGGTATCCATACGCAAGGCCGCACCTCGGTTGCTGAATGCATGGCTGGCATCGAAACGCAACACCACATCAGCGCCCAAGAAGGGCAACACCGCACCATCGCGCCATTGGATGATGGTGGACTGCATTTGCTGTTGGCGCTCTTGCATCTCTTGCAACTTGCGCACAATCCATTCGGCCTTTTCCAGCAACACGGCCTCGACCGCGCCAACACTGACCCAGCGCGGCGCCCGCACATCCAAGCCATCGGGGCCAACCGACATGCCGATCGTGCTGCGCTTGCCGCGTTTTAAACAGTAAGCCACGGAGCTGTCGCCCAAATGAATAGAACGGTTGGCACGGGGATGCTCAAAATGCGCCGCAGTCATCACCTCCGACAAAGGCAGAACCGGTTTGTGGTCCTCCAACGCCAGTGGGGGCAAGCTCGTGGGTTTGGGGTCGAGCCAATCCAAGGCGAGTTGCACAAAGCCTTTCATCTGGACCCTGCGCGGTAAGCATCGGGGTCCAAGCGGTGCATCTCGGTTTCGATCCATTGCTCGACTTGCTGCATCAATTCTTCAGGCTCACGACCCAGGCTTTCAATCGGCGGGCCAATGGACACAGTAACCACCCCAGGATGTTTGACAAAGGCTTTGCGTGGCCAACACACAGCTGAATTGACCGCAATCGGCACCACCGGCACACCAGCGTCGATGGCCAAGCGTGTACCGCCTGATTTGTACTGACCGGCTTGACCGCGCGGAATCCGGGTGCCTTCTGGGAACATGATGACCCAAACACCACGCTGCAACAAATCACGACCTTGCTGCGCCACTTTGTGAAAGGCTTGCTTGCGCAGGCTGCGGTCGATGTGGATCATGTCCAAGCGACCAATCGCCCAACCAAAAAACGGCACATAAAGCAATTCTTTTTTGAACACATAGGCCAGGTCGCGCGGCATGATGACCGGCATCAAAAAAGTTTCATAGGTGGACTGGTGCTTGACCAACAAGACCGCGGGCTTGTTCTCGGTGGGCAAATGTTCTTCGCCTTCGACGACATAGCGGATGCCCAAAATATGTTTGGCCCCAGCGATGGACAGCCACAACCAAAACCGGGCCATTCGGTATAGACGATGACCCTTCACGCCGAGCAAAGCTGCCGTGAGCAAATAAATGGCCACGGGCACCACGGTGACCAGCATCCACAACAAATGCAACACCGACCGCAATGCAGCCATCAGTGCACACCCGCAGAGGTTTCGGTGTTGAGCAGCCAATCGGCAAAGGCATTCAAATCGGCATGCACATGGGTGCCTGCTGGGAAATGTTCGGGCAATGCATTGTCGATCAAACCCTCGCTTTTGCCAGTGCGCACCAAATGGGTTTGGCAACCGACAGCTGCCGCCGCTTGTGCATCCCGCAAGGTGTCCCCCACCGCATGCACGTCAGGCAAATCCACACCAAATCGGTCGCCAATTTGCTCGAACAAACCCGACAGGGGTTTGCGGCATTGGCAATGGTCATCGGGAGTATGCGGGCAGTAAAAAATCGCATCCACCCGTCCGCCGGCTTTGGCCAAAACCTTGTTCAGTTTGTCGTGGATCTGGTTCAGAGTGGCCACGTCAAACAAACCACGCCCCAAGCCCGACTGGTTGGTGGCAATCACCGTGTGCCATCCCGCATGGTTCAAGCGGGCGATGGCATCTATGGCACCGGGCAAGGCTTTCCACTCGTCCGGTGATTTCACATAGTCGTCACTGTCGTGGTTGATCGTGCCGTCACGGTCAAGGATGATGAGTTTGCTGTTCATGGCATCAGGCCGCCAAGCAAGACAAATCCGCCACGCGGTTCATCGCCAGGTTCAAGCTCTTGAGCAAGCCTTGGCGGTTCAAGCGCAAGTCCATGGCCTCGGCGTTCACCATCACATCGTCAAAAAACGCATCCACCGGTGCACGCAAAGCGGCCAGGCTCTGTAACGAAGCGGTGTAGTTACCAGCATCAAACTGCGCCAAGGCTTGCGGGGCGATCTTTTGCATGGCGGCATACAAGGCCTTTTCTGCGTCTTCTTGCAACAAGGCTTCGTTCACATGCGCATCCACTTCTGGTGCTTTTTTCAAGATGTTGGCAATGCGTTTGTTGGCCGCTGCCAAGGCTTGGCTTTCAGGCAAAGCGGCGAATTGACGCACCGCTTCCAAGCGTGGATGTACCTCATCCAAGTGACCAGGGCGCAAAGCCAAAACGGCTTCAACCTCTTGAGCGCTGAAGCCTTGCTCGCGCAAACTGCCGGACAAACGGTCGTGAATGAAATCCAACAAGGCCACACTTGGGTCGGCGATGCGCGAACCAAATACCGCCACCGACAACTGAATGACTTGCTTCAAATCCAGGCGCACTTGGCCAGCGCTCAACATCCGTACCACACCGAGAGCGTGGCGGCGCAATGCGAAAGGATCACGGTCGCCGGTAGGCAGGTTGCCAATGCCAAACATGCCCACCAGGGTTTCGAGTTTGTCGGCCAAGGCCACCACCACGCCAATGATGTTGCGTGGCAACTCATCGCCCGCAAAGCGTGGTTTGTAATGGTCTTCAATGGCTTGGGCGACTTCTTCGGGCAAACCATCGTGGCGGGCATAGTAAGCGCCCATGATGCCTTGCAATTCTGGGAACTCACCCACCATGTCGGTCAATAAATCGGTTTTGGCCAACTGAGCCACTGTGTCCACAGCGTGCAAAAAACCTTGGTCTTGGGCTTGGGGCAGCAGGTCGGCCAAGCTTTTGGCGATGGCACGGACACGCTCGGCGCGTTCGCCTTGGGTGCCTAATTTGTTGTGATAAACCACCTTACCCAAACCTTCCACACGCGAAGCGAGCGTTTTTTTACGGTCTTGGTCATAGAAAAATTTCGCATCGGCCAAACGCGGGCGCACCACCCGCTCGTTGCCGCCAATCACGGCTGATGCGTCATCTGGCGAAATATTGCTGACCACCAAAAACTGGTTGGTCAATTTGCCAGAAGCATCAAGCAGCGGAAAGTATTTTTGGTTCGCCTTCATCGTGAGGATCAGGCATTCTTGCGGCACGTCGAGGAACTCTTTTTCAAAACTGCACACCAAGACATTGGGGCGCTCCACCAAGGCCGTCACTTCCTGCACCAAGGCGTTCTCAAGCAAGCGGTTTTCTACCTCCGTGTCATTCAAGCCTTGCAGTCCATGGACCACTTCCAACTCGGCATGACATTGATTGGCCTTGGCACGCAGCTGGCGAATCATGTCGCGGCTGCGTTCTTCGCAGTTGGCAATCACCGCGCCGTCCTGGGCCAAACGTTCGGCGTAGTCATTGGCATGTTGGAACACCACCTTGTCCAGCTTGGCCTCAAATCGATGCCCTTGAGTGCTGTTACCCGCCGTCAAGCCCAAGGCTTTGACGCCCAGGACTTGGCTGCCATGCATCACCACCAAGCTGTGGGCAGGTCGCACAAATTTCACACTGCTCCAACCCGGCAGTTCGCAATCGGCTTCCAACTGGTAGCTCATCACTTTAGGAATGGGCAACTTGGCGATGGTGTCATCCAAGGCGGCTTGGACACCGGTAGTGAGGTGCACACCTTTGACCAGGCTGTCATAGAACAGCGCCTCTGCTTTGCCATCTGGTGCGCGTTTGAGTTGAGCCACAGCGTCAGGACCCAGCCCCAAACCTTGCAATTTTTTCAACAGGGCTGGGGTGGCTTGTCCTTCGGCGTTCAGACCCACACTGACCGGCATGAGTTTTTGCTGGACTTGTTTGTCAGCTGCTTCGCTTTTCACTTGGGATATGTGGGCGGCCAATCGGCGTGGTGACGCATAAGCTGTCACCACGGCGTCTTCGCCGGTCAAGCCTTGTGCTTTCAAACAGGCCATCAAGCCTTCGGCAAATGCATTGCCAAGTTTGTTCAGCGCCTTGGGCGGCAACTCTTCAACGAAGAGTTCAATCAAGAGGGCATCAGTGCGCATGGTCAAGCCGCTTTCTGGGGCATCTGGGCCACCCATTCACGCGGTGCCATGGGAAAGCCCAAGCGCTCACGGCTGTCGTAATAACTTTGCGCCACAGCACGCGCCAGGTTGCGGATGCGACCAATATAGGCTGCTCGTTCGGTGACGCTGATGGCACCACGTGCGTCCAACAGGTTGAAAGTATGGGCCGCTTTCAGGACTTGCTCGTAAGCCGGCAAGGCCAGCTGCTGCGCCATCAAATGCTGGGCTTGCTTTTCATGAGCTGCAAACGCGGTGAACAAAAAGTCAGCGTCGCTGTGCTCGAAGTTGTAGGTGGACTGCTCTACCTCGTTTTGCTTGTAGACATCGCCATAACTCAGACCATCAGTCCAAGTGAGGTTGTAAACGTTGTCCACGCCTTGCAAGTACATGGCCAATCGTTCGAGGCCATAGGTGATTTCGCCGGTGATGGGTTGGCAGTCAATACCGCCGACCTGCTGGAAATAAGTGAACTGGGTGACTTCCATGCCATTGAGCCAAACTTCCCAGCCCAGGCCCCAGGCGCCCAAGGTGGGGTTCTCCCAATCGTCTTCCACAAATCGGATGTCGTTTTTCTTCAAATCAAAACCCAACGCCTCGAGCGAGCCCAGGTACAAGTCCAATATATTGCTGGGCGCAGGTTTCAACACAACTTGGTATTGATAGTAGTGCTGCAAGCGGTTGGGGTTCTCGCCATAGCGGCCATCTTTAGGACGACGGCTGGGTTGCACATAAGCGGCCTTCCATGGTTCTGGGCCAAGAGCTCGTAAAAAAGTCGCCGTGTGCGAAGTGCCTGCCCCTACTTCCATGTCAATGGGTTGAAGCAGGGCACAACCTTGTTGAGCCCAGTAATTTTGCAACTGCAGAATGATTTGTTGGAAGGTCAGCATTTTTTCATTTTACGTTTGCGGCTGCTAACAATTCATTGGCTTTTTGATTCTTTTTAGATTGTCGAATCAGCCATGCCAACAGGGCCAAGCACAGCAACCACAAGGGCTTCAAACCCCAATGCCCTGCCCAATAAGCAAAAGGCGTGATCGCTTTGTCGATGCTGGCCACCTCGCCCGTCAAGACACCTCGGGTGAACGGCTCTAATTGGTGGGTGATTTCACCCTGCGCATTGATGATGGCAGTACCCCCTGAATTGGTGGCACGAATACTAGGTCGATCGAACTCCAAACTGCGCATGCGGGCAATATTCAAATGCTGAGGAATCACCACCGTGTCACCAAACCAATCGATGTTGCTGATGTTCACCAAGATACTTGGCACATTTTCGCGTCCTTGCACAAATCTTTTGGCAAGTTCTTCACCAAAGACATCCTCGTAGCAAATATTCACAGAAATCTTGTGTTGCTGCCAATCAAAGGGAGCGGCGGCGGCTGAACCACGCGTAAAGTCTGTCATGCCTAAAGACATCATTTGCGTGAACCACTTGAACATATAAGGCGTGAATTCACCGAAAGGCACCAAGTGGAATTTGTTATAGATGTAAGGCGTTGTTTGAAGCCCAATTGCCACGGCTGAGTT
Organism: Limnohabitans simekii (SeqCode); assembly: GCF_965234735.1. Classification (GTDB taxonomy): domain Bacteria; phylum Pseudomonadota; class Gammaproteobacteria; order Burkholderiales; family Burkholderiaceae_C; genus Limnohabitans; species Limnohabitans simekii. Next base: position 139,175 of record NZ_OZ248543.1, read on the forward strand.
GGCATAGCCTGCATCATTGCGCGTTAGCATGCCCATGATGGCGATTTGCTGAGATCCGGTAAATTTCCGCTGAAGAGTTTGCCAATAATTTTCAGGTAAATCTTTTTGCAAATAAGGCAGTGCTGTTTCTGGCAAAACCGTGATCTGTGCTTGGCTATTCAAACTTTGCTCTTTGTACCATTGCAGGGCTAGTTCACGACCACTGTTGAATTTCAGGTTCTGCGGTATGTTGCCTTGCAACAAGGCCACGCTGACGTTTGTTTTTTCATGCTCGGTTTGGCGATGAATTGGTATCATCAAAGTCATGACCAGCATTGCAGCAATGATTTTTCGACGAGGACTTTTCAGGGTGAATTCGACCAGATACGCGGCCAAAAAGACAGCCACAAATCCAATCCCATAAACACCGACCCAAGGCGCCGCCATGGACAGATAACTGTTGATTTGCGCATAACCAACAGCCGCCCATGGAAATCCAGTGAACCACTGAGCACGTGCCATCTCCGCCATGGTCCAGCAGGCTGCCAACAACAATGCTTTTTGCCCTGGTCTCAAGACATCTTGGTATTTGGCATAGATGATCAGTGCAACCACGTAATAAAGCGCCAACCCGCTACACAATAAAAGAATAGCCGCTATTGAAATGATTGCTGGTAGATTGCCGTGCTCGTGCAATGCAATATGCAGCCACCAAACACTGCCGATCAACCAAGAGGTGCTGTACAACCAAGCAAATTGAAATTTGGCTGTGCTCTGATTCAACACCCTGATGGCGAAAGCCATTCCAACGATTTGCAAGGCTGCAGAGTATGCATCATTGAATAACGCACTCAATGCGACAGCCTGAAAGAGGCCTAGTCCTATGGCCCAACTTAGAAATCGTATCTTTTCATGCAACTTCAAATTCCTGATGAGTCTTCAAGGCAACCTAAACTCTCGCTCAAAAGCTTTGCATACATTGAGATATTTTGCTTTTTAACAATCACGCCTACATGCCTGATTTTTTGACGCGATACCATTTAACAACACCCGCTTTACTGTGCATGACCTCGAACCTTAACCCTGACATGTCTTTGTATTCGCCTCTCTGAGGCACATGTCCCATTTCATGTGCAATCAACCCGCCTATCGTGTCGAAACTTTCTTCATCGACCTGGCTTGGTAGATTGATTGCGAATGCCTCGTTTATTTTTTCTATTGGCGTGTGACCAGCCACCCTGAAACTCTTGTCAACCAAGCTGTATATATCGCCTTGATCGGTTTCGGTGTCAAATTCATCCTCTATCTCACCAACAATTTCTTCCAGTACATCTTCAAATGTCACAAGGCCTGCAATTCGACCAAACTCATCAATCACCATCGCCATGTGATTTCTGTTGCGCTTGAAGTCTCTCAGTAAATCTGTCAAATTTTTACTTTCAGGAACAAATACAGCTGTTCTTAAAAGTATTTTGATGTTCAATTCAGGTGCTCGTTGCAACTTAAGCAAATCCTTGGCCATCAACACGCCCAGAATGTTGTCCTTGTCATTTTCATAAACAGGGTATCGAGAATGGCCGATTTGAATTACTTTTTCAAGCAATTGATCCATGCTCATTGCTATATCGAGCATATCCATTCGAGGTGCTGGCACCATGATGTCCCCAGCACACATGTCGCTGATGTTGAGGACACCTTCAAGCATGACTCGACTTTCATGCCCAATGATTTGACCGTTTTCTGCTGTTTCAATCAGCTCTATCAATTCTTCTTTGGACTGTAGCCCTGCAAAAATATTTTGAATGGTCTTGAACCATCGTCCATGTACAGAAGTTTTGCTTTTAGGTTTTGCAGGTTCAGGCACGTGTTTTTTTCAATATAAACTTATGATTAGACATAACATCTGTTTTCTCAGCCATCATCATTTTAACCGTCATGTTGCCATCGGGTTTTCGTTTTTTTGAGCGTGGCTGGCTCTCTTCAAATTCTCTGCTGATTCACGACACGGAACAAGCCGTGTTATTTGATTCGGGATATGTTACCCATGCCAGTCAGTTGTTGGCACTGCTTCAGCTTTCTTTGAACACGCAACCCCTTGATGCAGTCATCAACACACATTTGCACAGCGACCATTGTGGCGGAAACCACGCGCTTCAAACGAATTTCGAGCATCTCCATATCCATGTTCCAGGTACACAATTTAAAGATGCTCTTGATTGGTCTGATTCGTCACTCACCTACGATGCTACAGGTCAATCTTGTCCTCGATTCACACCCACCATGTCTTTACAGACAGATGCAGTCTTGAGGATTTGCCACACCGAATGGCAAGTATTTTCTTCTCCAGGTCATGACAATGATTCCCTTATTTTTTTTGAACCTCACTTTGGCATATTGATTTCAGCTGATGCATTATGGGAGAGGGGTCTGGGTGTCATCTTTCCGGAATTTTTAGGCGGCGTTGGATTTGAAAATGTTGCAAAAACCTATGATTTGATTGAATCACTGAAGCCAAAATTGATCATCCCGGGACACGGTCCTGTCTTTACTGATTGCAGCAAGGCTTTATCCGATGGTCGCCGAAAACTTGCTGCCTACAGTGCATCTCCCCTGATGCACGCAACCTATTCGGCCAAAGTATTGATCAAATTTAAAATGATGGAGCTGCAAACAGTTTCTGTCAGTGATTTCACGGCTTGGTGTTTAAGTTCGCCATTGTTGATATTGATTCACCATCACTTTTTTTCACATCAAGAAATAAAGACTTGGCTTCAAGAATTATTTCTCGAGTTGTCTTCACGAGGCGCCATGGTGATTTCACAAGACACATTTCAGAATCAATAAGCCATTTAGTTGCTCGTTCTGGTCTTGGTGTTCTATTTATTTACACGACTAAGTTCTATTTAATCTAAAACCTCTCTACAAAACAAAAAGCCCAACTCTTTTGAGTTGGGCTTTCTGAGGCTGTAATAGCCTGACAATGTCCTACTTTCACACGGGGATCCGCACTATCATCGGCGCTGACGCGTTTCACTGTCCTGTTCGGGATGGGAAGGAGTGGTACCACGTCGCTATGGTCATCAGGCATAACTTGTTCTCGTCGTGACAAGGTCAGGACAAGTAATTTATAGAGCGAATCAGCTTTTATTTTGAATGCGTCACTTGGCATAACAACCTTGAACATTGCTGTATCAAAGTTATAGGGTCAAGCCGCACGAGCAATTAGTATCAGTTAGCTTAACGCATTACTGCGCTTCCACACCTGACCTATCAACGTCCTGGTCTTGAACGACTCTTTAGGGGGCTCAAGGCCCCGGCAGATCTCATCTTGAAACGAGTTTCCCGCTTAGATGCTTTCAGCGGTTATCTCTTCCACACTTAGCTACTCGGCAATGCCACTGGCGTGACAACCGATACACCAGAGGTGTGTCCACTCCGGTCCTCTCGTACTAGGAGCAGGCTTCCTCAAATCTGCAGCGCCCACGGAAGATAGGGACCAAACTGTCTCACGACGTTTTAAACCCAGCTCACGTACCTCTTTAAATGGCGAACAGCCATACCCTTGGGACCGGCTACAGCCCCAGGATGAGATGAGCCGACATCGAGGTGCCAAACACCGCCGTCGATATGAACTCTTGGGCGGTATCAGCCTGTTATCCCCAGAGTACCTTTTATCCGTTGAGCGATGGCCCTTCCATACAGAACCACCGGATCACTATGTCCTACTTTCGTATCTGCTCGACTTGTCAGTCTCGCAGTTAAGCACGCTTATGCCATTGCACTATTAGCACGATGTCCGACCGTACCTAGCGTACCTTCGAACTCCTCCGTTACGCTTTGGGAGGAGACCGCCCCAGTCAAACTGCCTACCATGCACTGTCCCTGATCCGGATAACGGACCTAGGTTAGAACCTCAAACACACCAGGGTGGTATTTCAACGTTGGCTCCACAAGATCTAGCGACCCTGCTTCAAAGCCTCCCACCTATCCTACACAGATCTGTTCAAAGTCCAATACAAAGCTACAGTAAAGGTTCATGGGGTCTTTCCGTCTTTCCGCGGGGAGATTGCATCATCACAAACATTTCAACTTCGCTGAGTCTCTGGAGGAGACAGTGTGGCCATCGTTACGCCATTCGTGCAGGTCGGAACTTACCCGACAAGGAATTTCGCTACCTTAGGACCGTTATAGTTACGGCCGCCGTTTACTGGGACTTCAATCAAGAGCTTGCACCCCATCATTTAATCTTCCAGCACCGGGCAGGCGTCACACCCTATACGTCGACTTTCGTCTTAGCAGAGTGCTGTGTTTTTAATAAACAGTCGCAGCCACCGATTTTTTGCAACCTCATTGGGCTCCCCAAGTCAATGGTTCACCTACTAAAGGCACACCTTCTTCCGAAGTTACGGTGTCAATTTGCCGAGTTCCTTCTCCAGAGTTCTCTCAAGCGCCTTAGAATACTCATCTCGCGCACCAGTGTCGGTTTGCGGTACGGTCGTGTGTAGCTGAAGCTTAGTGGCTTTTCCTGGAAGCAGGGTATCACTCACTTCGGAAGCAAGCTTCCTCGTTATCACCCCTCATCTAAGCCCGGCGGATTTACCTACCAGGCACGACTACAGGCTTGAACAGACACATCCAACAGTCTGCTGAGCTAACCTTCTCCGTCCCCACATCGCACTACACATCGGTACAGGAATATTGACCTGTTTCCCATCAACTACGCATCTCTGCCTCGCCTTAGGGGCCGACTCACTCTACGCCGATGAACGTTGCGTAGAAAACCTTGCGCTTACGGCGAGCGGGCTTTTCACCCGCTTTAACGCTACTCATGTCAGCATTCGCACTTCTGATACCTCCAGCATCCTTTACAAGACACCTTCACAGGCTTACAGAACGCTCTCCTACCACTTGCAATAAATTGCAAATCCGCAGCTTCGGTAACTGGCTTAGCCCCGTTACATCTTCCGCGCAGGACGACTCGATCAGTGAGCTATTACGCTTTCTTTAAATGATGGCTGCTTCTAAGCCAACATCCTGACTGTTTTAGCCTTCCCACTTCGTTTCCCACTTAGCCCGTTTTAGGGACCTTAGCTGGCGGTCTGGGTTGTTTCCCTCTTGTGTCCGGACGTTAGCACCCGGTGCACTGTCTCCCACGCTGTACTCTTCGGTATTCGGAGTTTGCCTTGGTTTGGTAAGTCGCCATGACCCCCTAGCCAAAACAGTGCTCTACCCCCGAAGGTAATACGTGAGGCACTACCTAAATAGTTTTCGGAGAGAACCAGCTATTTCCAAGTTTGTTTAGCCTTTCACCCCTATCCACAGCTCATCCGCTAATTTTGCAACATTAGTCGGTTCGGACCTCCAGTACCTGTTACGGCACCTTCATCCTGGCCATGGATAGATCACTTGGTTTCGGGTCTACACCCAGCGACTGAACGCCCTATTCGGACTCGATTTCTCTACGGCTTCCCTACTCGGTTAACCTTGCCACTGAATGTAAGTCGCTGACCCATTATACAAAAGGTACGCAGTCACCCTTGCGGGCTCCTACTTTTTGTAAGCATGCGGTTTCAGGATCTATTTCACTCCCCTCCCGGGGTTCTTTTCGCCTTTCCCTCACGGTACTAGTTCACTATCGGTCAATGATGAGTATTTAGCCTTGGAGGATGGTCCCCCCATATTCAGACAGGATTACACGTGTCCCGCCCTACTTGTCGTTAGCTCAGTACCACACAGGTCTTTTCACGTACGGGACTATCACCCGCTATGGTCGACTTTTCCAAATCGTTCCGTTAAGTCTTGTGCTATCACTAACAGGCTTCTCCGATTTCGCTCGCCACTACTTTCGGAATCTCGGTTGATGTCTTTTCCTCGAGCTACTGAGATGTTTCAGTTCACCCGGTTCGCCTCCAGCAGCTATGTATTCACTGCAGGATTACCTTTCGGTAAGGTTTCCCCATTCAGAAATCTCCGGATCAAAGCTTATTTGCCAGCTCCCCGAAGCTTATCGCAGGCTATCACGTCTTTCGTCGCCTATCATTGCCAAGGCATCCACCACATGCTCTTAGTCACTTGACCCTATAACTTTGATATTTCTTTCGAAACACCAGCGTTATCTACAAGGACTTCTTTGACAGGTCTCTCACCTGTCGCGTTATGCCGTAATTTGAGCTTTCGCTCGTATTACATTTGAATTTCAAACCAAATTGAATATTCATGTGACGCAATCAAAAAATTGTTGTTAACGGCACGGTCTGCACTAAACCTTTACGAATGTACAGTTTCCGTTAACAACGCTGATTCGACTCTATAAATTTTTAAAGAACAGCCGAGTTGAACGATAGATATCGATCAACATCAAAACACCCTTGATTTAAAGATGCTTTGATGTTGAATTGGTGGAGGATGACGGGATCGAACCGACGACCCCCTGCTTGCAAAGCAGGTGCTCTCCCAGCTGAGCTAATCCCCCGGTAATCGATACAAACCAAACAATATTGATTTGTAAATTGCTAGAAGAATGGTGGGTCTGGTTGGTCTCGAACCAACGACCCCTGCGTTATCAACACAGTGCTCTAACCAACTGAGCTACAGACCCAAGCCGGCGCTATTGAACTGGCAAAAAACCAGGATCGCTGGCAACCTTCCAACAACCGATAAGTGTGAGCGTTTCAAAGCTTTTGCGTATTTCCAGAAAGGAGGTGATCCAGCCGCACCTTCCGATACGGCTACCTTGTTACGACTTCACCCCAGTCACGAACCCTGCCGTGGTAATCGCCCTCCTTGCGGTTAGGCTAACTACTTCTGGCAGAACCCGCTCCCATGGTGTGACGGGCGGTGTGTACAAGACCCGGGAACGTATTCACCGCGACATTCTGATCCGCGATTACTAGCGATTCCGACTTCACGCAGTCGAGTTGCAGACTGCGATCCGGACTACGACTGGTTTTATGGGATTAGCTCCCCCTCGCGGGTTGGCAACCCTCTGTACCAGCCATTGTATGACGTGTGTAGCCCCACCTATAAGGGCCATGAGGACTTGACGTCATCCCCACCTTCCTCCGGTTTGTCACCGGCAGTCTCATTAGAGTGCCCTTTCGTAGCAACTAATGACAAGGGTTGCGCTCGTTGCGGGACTTAACCCAACATCTCACGACACGAGCTGACGACAGCCATGCAGCACCTGTGTTACGGTTCTCTTTCGAGCACGAAACCATCTCTGGTAACTTCCGTACATGTCAAAGGTGGGTAAGGTTTTTCGCGTTGCATCGAATTAAACCACATCATCCACCGCTTGTGCGGGTCCCCGTCAATTCCTTTGAGTTTCAACCTTGCGGCCGTACTCCCCAGGCGGTCAACTTCACGCGTTAGCTTCGTTACTGAGTCAGTGAAGACCCAACAACCAGTTGACATCGTTTAGGGCGTGGACTACCAGGGTATCTAATCCTGTTTGCTCCCCACGCTTTCGTGCATGAGCGTCAGTGCAGGCCCAGGGGATTGCCTTCGCCATCGGTGTTCCTCCGCATATCTACGCATTTCACTGCTACACGCGGAATTCCATCCCCCTCTGCCGCACTCTAGCTATACAGTCACATATGCAGTTCCCAGGTTGAGCCCGGGGATTTCACATTTGTCTTATATAACCGCCTGCGCACGCTTTACGCCCAGTAATTCCGATTAACGCTTGCACCCTACGTATTACCGCGGCTGCTGGCACGTAGTTAGCCGGTGCTTATTCTTACGGTACCGTCATGGACCCTGGGTATTAGCCAAGGCTTTTTCGTTCCGTACAAAAGCAGTTTACAACCCGAAGGCCTTCGTCCTGCACGCGGAATGGCTGGATCAGGCTTGCGCCCATTGTCCAAAATTCCCCACTGCTGCCTCCCGTAGGAGTCTGGGCCGTGTCTCAGTCCCAGTGTGGCTGGTCGTCCTCTCAGACCAGCTACAGATCGTTGGCTTGGTGAGCCTTTACCCCACCAACTACCTAATCTGATATCGGCCGCTCCAATCGCGCGAGGTCTTGCGATCCCCCGCTTTCATCCGTAGATCGTATGCGGTATTAGCGTAACTTTCGCTACGTTATCCCCCACGACTGGGCACGTTCCGATATATTACTCACCCGTTCGCCACTCGCCACCAGGGTTGCCCCCGTGCTGCCGTTCGACTTGCATGTGTAAAGCATTCCGCCAGCGTTCAATCTGAGCCAGGATCAAACTCTATAGTTCGATCTTGATAGTTTTTTGTCTCTTTCGAGACCACTCATTAAAAACGGAATTGAAGTGAACTTCACTTCTATCTTCATGAGCGTTTTAAGTCTTGCGACTCGGTTACTAGAACCTGGCAATCGCCTTAAAACGCCCACGCTTATCGGCTGTAATTTGTTAATGAACTTTGGTCTTGCGACCTGCTCTGCTGCGATCAGCTGAGCCCGCTAGTCTAACACTGTTTTTGAAGACCTGTCAAACCTTGGGGTTTTCCCTGCTTTTGCTTCGCTTCGTTTCCGAGTGTTTTCAAAAGCTGAGCCCGCTACTATAGCGCACTTTTTGGCCCCTCCCGGTTTTTTCTCTACAAACTCTTCAGGGAAACGCCCTCCATCTCTCGCAACACCTTGTTTTTATTGAGATTTTGGCCTCGAAATATTTTTGAAATATTTGCTCGCATGAGTTGATTGGCGCCATTTTTTGTCCGTAGTGCTGGGGGTTGAGCAGTTTCCATCGATCCGCTTTAAGGCGATCGCGCTTTGAAGGCTGCCATGCCCGTGATGGGCGTGGCAGCCCTTGATGATGAGCTTTGAAGGGTGCCATGCCCTTGTGGAGCGCTGCAGCTGATGCTGGTGCACTTTGAAGGGCGTTGCCACGCACGTGCTCGGCGCGGCAGTTGATGAGGCACTTTGCAGATCGTTGGTTCGCGAGAATCAGGAGGGTGAAAGTCGTGCAGCTTTAGCGCGTCGGGATAATGCGGTGATGGCTCTCATCACACTACAAGCAGCACAGCTGGCATTTGGCGACGTTCCCCTGCTAGACAAAACCGCCCTTTCCATAGAAACCTTGGAGCGCATTGGCCTGATTGGCCGCAACGGCACCGGCAAGTCTTCTCTCTTGAAGATTTTGGCGGGCATGGAGCACCTGGACGACGGCGTGATCCAGTTTCAGCAAGACTTGAAGCTGGCGTACGTGGCGCAAGAGCCCGTTCTAACCCCAGAGATGACGGTTTTTGACGCGGTGAGCGAGGGTTTGTCGCCCCTGAAAGCGGTGCTGGAGCGCTACTACGCAGGCGAAGGCGACCTCAACGCCTTGCAGAACACCATCGAGATGCAAGACGGCTGGAACTGGGAACAACGCGTGACCGAAACCCTGCAACGCCTGCACTTAGACGCCGACGCCTTGGTGGGCAGCTTGTCTGGCGGCACCAAAAAGCGCGTGGCCTTGGGCCAAGCCTTGGTGACCTTGCCCGACATGCTGCTGTTGGACGAACCCACCAACCACTTGGATTTGGACAGCATCCAGTGGCTGGAAGATTTGTTGGTGGAATTCAAAGGCAGCGTGGTCGTTATCACCCACGACCGCGCATTCTTAGACAAAGTGTCGACCCGCATCGTTGAGCTGGACCGCGGGCATTTGTACTCCTACCAAGGTAATTTCCAAGCTTATTTGTTGACCAAAGAAGCCGAGCTGGCCGCTGAAGCCGTGACCCAAGCCAAAGCCGACAAACTGCTCGCGCAAGAGGAGGTGTGGGTGCGCCGCGGGGTGGAAGCACGCCGCACCCGCTCGGTGGCGCGAATTGCCCGCTTAGAGAAGCTGCGGGCTTCGCGGCAAGCACGGCGCAACACCATGGGCCAGGTGAAAGCCAGTGTGGACGCGGGTTTGCCCAGCGGAAAAATTGTGGCCGAGTTGACCGACGTGACCATGTCCTTTGGCGACAAAACGGTGGTGAACAACTTCAGCGCCACCTTGCTGCGCGGCGACAAAGTGGGATTGGTAGGCCCGAACGGCGCAGGCAAAACTACCTTGCTCAAACTCATCTTGGGTGAGCTGCAAGCCAGCAGCGGCAAGGTGCGCCAAGGCGCGAATTTGCAAGTGGCCTATTTCGACCAAATGCGCAACGCCTTGGACCTGGACGCCACGTTGGAAGACTTCATCAGCCCGGGCAGCGAATGGATCGAGATTGGCAGCCAGCGCCAGCACGTGAAAAGCTATTTAGGCGATTTTTTATTTTCGCCAGCACGTGCCAATTCGCCGGTGCGCACCCTCTCGGGCGGTGAGCGCAACCGCTTGCTGTTGGCGCGTTTGTTCGCCCGCCCTGCCAATGTGCTGGTGCTGGACGAACCCACCAACGACTTGGACATCGACACCCTGGAACTGCTGGAAGAGTTGCTGCAAAACTACCCTGGCACCGTGTTTTTGGTCAGCCACGACCGCGCCTTTTTGGACAATGTGGTCACCAGCACCATCGCCTACGAGGGCGACGGCCATTGGCGCGAGTACGAAGGCGGCGTGCAAGATTGGTTGCTGCAGTCCAACCGCGCCAAAGTGTGGTCGCAAAAAGTGGCGGACATCAAACCCGCGCCTGCAGCCGGAAAAAGCACGGCAAGTGCAGGTTCAAAGACATCTGCTGGTACAGGTGAGGCGGCGAATGCAGGCAATGGGCAAGCTTCGCAGGCGCAGCATGAGACCCATCAATCTGTCCCTGCCAAAGCCCCCGTCAAAAAACTCAGCTTCAAGGAACAGCGCGAATACGACAGCCTGCCTGGCCTGATTGAAGCTTTAGAACAAGAACAAGTCGCCTTGAACAACGCCTTGGCCGACGGCAGCTTGTATGTCAGCGACCCCCAAGGCGCGGCCGAGAAAGCAGCGCGGGTGGCGCAGATTGACGATGAATTGCTGGACGCCATGGAACGCTGGGAGGCTTTGAGCCAACGCGTCCCCGCCGCATGACGCCCAAAGAACGACAGGGCATGTGGTTTGGCCTGCTTGGGGTGATGACCTTTGCCGTGACCTTGCCGGTCACCCGCTTGGCGGTGGGCACACCTGAAGACCCGCATCTGTCGGGTGTGTTTGTGGCCATGGGTCGTGCAGCAGTGGCGGGCATCTTGTCGATTGTCTACCTGTGGTTCACCAAGGCGGCCTGGCCGCAGCGCTGTGACATCAAGGGTTTGGGGCTGGTGGCGGTGGGTGTGGTGTTTGGTTTTCCTCTCTTCACTTCCCTGGCCATGCGGTATGTGGAAGCCTCCCATGCCAGCGTCATCACAGGCGTGCTGCCCCTGGCCACCGCAGCACTGGCGGCGGTGATGAACCGCCAGCGCCCGTCTCTGGGGTTTTGGGTCTGCGCCGTCACCGGCACGGCCTTGGTGGTGAGTTTTGCATTGCTGCGCTCGGGCCAAGCCGGTTTGGCCTTGCATTTGGCCGATGTGTTGTTGCTGTGCGCCATGGCGTTTGCCGCCGTGGGTTACGCCTGGGGTTCGCGCATGTCACAAACCATGGGGGCCGAGCAGGTGATCTGCTGGGCGCTGGTGTTGTCGTTGCCGGTCACCGTGCCGCTGGCTTGGTGGAGTCAACCCATCACCACGGTGCCTTGGACCGCGTGGGCAGGTTTTGCTTATGTGTGTTTGTTCTCAATGTGGCTCGGATTCTTCGCTTGGTACCGTGGCCTGGCCATGGGCGGCACGGTGCGGGTGAGCCAAATCCAGTTGCTGCAACCGTTTTTGGGCATGTTGGTGGCCATCCCCGTGCTGGGCGAACGCTTGGACGCCCTCACCGTCGGCTTTGGCTTGGCCGTTGTCGCCACTGTTTTCATCAGCCGCCAAATGGCCGTTCACCGTTCATAGAATGCCCAGCATGGGAACTCTTTATTTGGTGCGCCACGGCCAGGCCTCGTTTGGTGCCGACGATTACGACAATCTGTCGCCGCTGGGCCACCAGCAAAGCCAGCGTTTGGGCGCGTATTTCCGCGAACGCGGTCTGCAATTTGAAGCCGTGTTGATGGGCAGCTTGAAGCGGCATCGGCAAACCTGGGAAGGCATTCAAACCGGCATGCAAGCGCCCCATTTACAGCCTTTGGTCTGGCCGGGTTTGAACGAGTACGACAGCCATGCGGTGATCCACACCATCCACCCCGAGCCCTTGGCCAAACCCGACACGCCCGCGCTGTACAAGCACCATTTCGGCCTGCTGCGCAAAGGCTTGCAAGCCTGGATGCGGGCTCAAACCCAACCCCAAGGCATGCCTGCATTCAGTGAGTTTGTGCAAGGCATCCAGGACGCTTTGGCCCATGTGCGGGCGCAGCACAGCGGCGATGTGTTGATGGTGTCGAGTGGCGGGCCGATTTCAACGGCAGTGGGCACGCTCTTGGGCACACCGCCCGATAGCATGATCGAGATGAACATGCGGATTCGCAACACAGCGGTGAGTGAGTTGGTGTTCAACCCGAAGCGCCACACGCTGGTGAGCTTCAACACCATCAACCACTTGGATGCGCCCGCCTACAAGGATTGGGTGACGTTCACTTAAATCAACGGCTCAAAGCGCATCAACTCTTGCAGCAACTTGGCCAATTGCACCCCCACAGCGTCGAGCAGCGCTTGGCCTTTGGCAGCGGTGGCTGCCGCCGCGTTGCCGGCTGCGCCATGCGGGTTGTAGTCCTGCATGTGCCAGCCCAGCTTGGCGCTTTGGCCGTTGCCCAAGAGTTCAAAATCTTTGGCCCGCTGCTCTGAGCTGGACGCTAACACTTGGGCCTCCTCCATGCGCACTTTGTGCGGCGCGATGGCCAGCATGAGCGAGGTTTCGATGTCGCCGCCGTGCACCCCAAAGCGCTGCTCGTGGGCGTCAAACGCTTGCAGCGCCTCGCCCAAGGGCAATTGGTACCAGCTGCTGCTGAACACCGTGAGGCCGCAGTGGCCGCGCAGTTCACGCCCCACCACATCCATCAAAGCCACGTTGCCGCCGTGCGCATTGAAGAGCAAGAGTTTTTTGATGCCGGTGCGAGCCACCGACTCGCCCAGGCTGCACCATTGCTCGATGACCGAAGCCGGTGAAAAACTCAAGGTACCGTCGTAAGCGCTGTGCTCGCTGCTCAAACCCACGGTTTGGGTGGGCAACAACAACACCGGATCAGACGGCTGCAAATGCGACATCGCCGCAGCCAGCATGGCGTTGACCAGATCGGTGTCCACCGACAAAGGCAGGTGCGGCCCGTGTTGTTCAGTAGCGCCCAACGGCAAGACAGCCACGGTGTGTGCCGCGTCAAGTTCGGCAAAGTCGGTGGTGTTGCAATCGGCCCAATGGCGAGGAATGTCCTTCATGCGCAGCATCTTAAGGGCTTGGGTAACATGGGATTGATGCCACTGAAAGACATTTTGACCTCGCCCTCCATGACATTTCACGCCTTGCGCCAGCACTTTGGCAAGCCACTTCAGGTGCTGGCCGTTTTTCTCACCGCTGTGTTGTGGTCGGCTGCCAGCCCTGCGCAAAGCCTTTCTTCTGCCGTCGTCACCACGCCGCAAGTGCGGGCCGAGTTGGTGGCGCATGCGCCGCAAGGCGTGCAAGCCGGTCAAAGCCTGATGCTGGGTTTGCTGTTGAAACACCAGCCGGGCTGGCACACCTACTGGCTCAACCCCGGCGACAGTGGCTTGGCCACCCAACTGAATTGGACGCTGCCGCCAGGCTTGAAGGCCGGGCCCACCTTGTGGCCAATTCCGGGCATGATTCCCGTGGCCAACATGGTGAACCATGGCTATGAAAACCAGGTGTTGTTGGGCACGCAAGTGCAGATCGACAAGGGCTTCAAACCCGCGCAAACACTCGAGATTCGCCTGAACGCCGAATGGCTGGTGTGCAAAGAAGAATGCATTCCACAGTCGGGGCAATTTGTCTTGACGCTGAACCCACAAGCCAGCACCGCCGGTCACGCCGCCGACTTTGCCGCGCTGCTGGAACAGCAACCCACCACCCTGCAACCGGCCACCCAAACCGCCAGTTTCAAGGGCCAAGCCCTGAGCCTGAACATCCAAGGACTGCCGGCTGCGGTGCAGGGCCGAGCGTTGAAGGCCTATGCCCAAAGCCCGGAAGTCTTGGCCAGCGGCTTGGGGCTGGCTGGCACCAAAGCCGCTTGGCAAAACGGCCAATGGCAACTCGATGCGCCCTTGCACACCTTTCGCAGCAGCACGCCCAACACGGTTGGCTTGCTGTTGGTGGATGACAGCACACCCATGCCTCAAGCTTGGACGGTGCAACTGAAAATCCAAGGCGACTGGCCCGCCCTGCCCAAACCGGCTGCGCCCCTGGCGGCTGAATCCAAGTCGTCCGCCAGTTCTGCAACAGCCAAGCCCCCAACCAGCTTGCCCCCGGCCAGCACCTGGGCCTTGCTCAGCGCCATGCTGGGCGCCTTGGTGGGCGGTTTGTTGCTCAACCTCATGCCCTGCGTCTTGCCGGTGCTGGCCATCAAACTGCTGAGCCTGAGCCAGCCCTCGGTCACCGCCTCTATGCGGCGCGGCATTGGGCTGGCCTACACCTTGGGCGTGTTGCTGAGCATGCTGGGGCTGGCGCTGTTGGTGATGGCGATTCGTGCCAGCGGCGAGCAACTCGGCTGGGGCTTTCAATTGCAGTCGCCCTGGGTGGTGGTGGTGCTGTCTTTGTTGTTCACGCTGATTGCTTTGAATTTGTTTGGCGTGTTGCATGTGCGTGCGGCTTGGGCCAGCGGTTTGGCCGCGCAGTTGGCGCGACACCCTTTGGCGGATGCCTTGCTGTCGGGCGTGTTGGCAGTGGTGGTGGCCGCGCCTTGCACCGCGCCTTTCATGGGGGCGTCGGTGGGTTTGGCCTTCACCTTGCCCGCTTGGCAAGGCCTGGTCATCTTCCTGAGTTTGGGGCTGGGCTTGGCACTGCCGTTTTTGCTGGCCTGCTGGTGGCCGGTGGCCGCCGATTGGCTGCCGCGCCCCGGCGCTTGGATGGTGACTTTGCGCCAAGCCCTGGGTTTCCCCATGCTGGCCACCGTGGTTTGGCTGTTGTGGGTGCTGGGTCAGCAAACCAGCATCGACGCCAGCGCGGTGTTGCTGGCCGCGCTCATCGCTTTCAGCGGACTGGTGTGGGCGCTAGGCTTGAGCAACGGCCGCAACATCACCGCCAGCGTGTTTGCTGTTCTCTTGGCGTGGTTGCTGTGGGTCTGGGGGCCCGTCATCACCCGGGAAGCGCCCCTTGCCGACTCGCCCACGGCCAGCGCCTCTGTGTGGCAGCCATGGTCTGTTGACAAAGTGGCGCAGGCCCATGCCAATGGCCAAACCGTGTTCATTGATTTCACCGCCGCTTGGTGCGTCACCTGCCAGGTGAACAAGCAAACCACCTTGCGCGACCCGCAGGTGCTGCAAGCTTTTGCCGACAAAAAAGTGGTGTTGCTGCGTGCCGACTGGACCCGCCAAGACCCGGCCATCAGCGCCGCCTTGAACCAATTGGGCCGCAGCGGCGTACCGGTCTATGTGTTGCAAGCGCCCGGGAAAGCGCCGCAATTGCTGCCCGAGCTGCTCACACCCACCTTGGTGTTGGCAGCGCTGACCGCGCTTTGAGTGTCAACCTCGGGTGACACCCGAGTGCAAACCCTTGCGCGCCTGCCACAATAGGTGCATGAACAAACCGCTCCAAAACGACAGCTTCCTCAAAGCCTGCCTGCGTCAGGCCACCGACCACACCCCCGTTTGGCTGATGCGCCAAGCAGGCCGGTATTTGCCCGAGTACTGCGCCACCCGCGCCAAGGCGGGCAGCTTCATGGGCTTGGCCACCAACGTGGACTACGCCACCGAAGTCACCTTGCAGCCGCTGGACCGCTATCCGCTGGACGCGTCCATTTTGTTCTCCGACATCCTGACCGTCCCGGACGCCATGGGTTTGGGCCTGTCGTTCGCACAAGGCGAAGGCCCCAAATTTGAAAAAGTGGTGCGGGATGAAGCCGCGGTGGCGGCGCTGGCGGTGCCGGACATGCACAAGTTGCAATATGTGTTTGATGCGGTCACCAGTATTCGCAAAGCCTTGAACGGCCGCGTGCCCCTGATTGGTTTCTCGGGCAGTCCCTGGACGCTGGCTTGCTACATGGTGGAGGGCGGCGGCTCGGACGACTACCGTTTGGTCAAAAGCCTGATGTACAGCCGACCCGACCTGATGCACCGCATCTTGGCCATCAACGCCGACGCCGTGGCGCTCTACCTGAACACGCAAATTCAGGCTGGTGCCCAAGCCGTGATGGTGTTTGACAGCTGGGGCGGCGTGCTGGCCGACGGCGCATTCCAAGCATTCAGCCTGGCCTACACCCGCCGTGTGCTGGCGCAGTTGCAGCGCAGCCAAGACGGCGCGGTGATTCCACGCCTGGTCTTCACCAAAGGCGGCGGTTTGTGGCTGTCCGAGATGGCCGACCTCGACTGCGAGGTGCTGGGCCTGGACTGGACCGTGAATTTGGCCAAAGCCCGTGCCATGGTGGGCGGCCCCGTCGGCGGCCCCGGCAAGGCGCTGCAAGGCAACATCGACCCGAACGTGCTGTTTGCGCCGCCCGAGGCGATTGCCGCCCAGGTGCGCAGCGTGCTCGACAGCTTTGGTCAACCCCACACCGACCCGCACACCAGCGGCCCGACCCACATCTTCAACCTCGGCCACGGCATCAGCCAGTTCACCCCACCCGAGCATGTCAGCGCCTTGGTCGAAGCCGTGCACAGCCACTCCAAAAAGCTGCGTCAAAGCAGTTAAACAGTCAGAATTGTCAAAAAGTTTTAGCCTGGTTTCTTCACTTATGCACAAATTTTTGGCGACTGCTTAACTTAGTGCTTACACTTGAAAAAAATTTTCAGTGCCTCAGTTTTTTTGTAAGTGCTTGATTCATAAGGACTCCCGGCGCTGCTGATTTTTCGGGCAATGTGTTCAAAGCCCTGCAAAATCGGGCTTTGCGCCAGAGTCTGACAAGCTGTCAACAAAGTTATCCACAGAAATTCTGGATGACCCCCAAACCCATTGCATATCAACCACTTAGCGCCCTTAATGAAGATTTGTCCGAATAACAAAGCGCAACTGGGGGCTTGACAGATTGGAAGAAATCTCTGTTTTGCTTCCCACCCCGGCCTACAGCCGCTTGACCGGGCCGTTGAGCTACAGCCATCCCAGCGCTTTGCCGCCGGGCAGTTTGGTGCGGGTGCCCTTGGGCGCGCGAGACAGTTTGGGTCTGGTTTGGCCCCGCGCCGAAGCAGGCGCCGCCAACCCGGCCCCGCCAGAACGGGTGCTCAAACCCATCGCCCAGGTGCTGGACGTCATCCCCCCGCTGTTAGCGCATTGGCTGCAACTGGTGGACTTTGCCGCCCACTATTACCAGCGCTCGGTCGGCGAATTCGCGCTGGCCTGTCTGCCGCCGCAGTTGCGCGAGGTCAGCGCCGAGCAATTGGCACGAAAACTGAAAAAACATAATAAAATCAATGACTTAGATATTTCTCAAACCAAAACACCACCCGTACTCACGACCGAACAAGCCACAGCACTGGCGCGTTTGGACAGCGACCCGGGGCCATTTGTGCTGCACGGCAACACCGGCAGCGGCAAAACCGAGGTGTATTTGCGCCGCGCCGCCTTGGTGTTGGCGCAAGACCCGCTGGCCCAGGTGCTGATGCTGGTGCCCGAAATCAACCTGACGCCCCAGCTGGAAGAGCGGGTGCGGCAGCGGTTTGCCAACCTTGGCGAGGCCGCCATCGTGTCCATGCACAGCGGCATGACGCCCGCCCAGCGCTTGAACAGCTGGCTCAGCGCCCACACCGGCCAAGCCCGCTTGGTGCTGGGCACCCGCATGGCGGTGCTGGCCTCGATGCCGCACCTGCGGCTGATCGTGGTGGATGAAGAACACGACCCCAGCTACAAACAGCAAGAAGGGGCACGTTATTCAGCGCGGGATTTGGCGGTCTACCGCGGTCAACTCGACCAAGCGCAAGTGATATTAGGCTCGGCCACGCCGTCGCTGGAGAGCTGGCACCACAGCCGCCCTGCCGTGCCGGGCGAACCCGCGCCGCGCTACCAGCGCTTGGCCATGCCCAGCCGTGTCGGCTCGGGGGCCTTGCCCTTGCTGCGGCGCGTGGACATGAACAAGCAGCCGCGCAAAACCCTGGTGTCAGCCCCTTTGTTGGCGGCCATGCGCGAGCGCTTGGCGCGGCAAGAGCAGGTGCTGTTGTTGCTCAACCGCCGTGGTTATGCGCCGGTATTGCATTGCGCTTCCTGCGGCTGGAAAAGCGAATGCCCGCATTGCAGTGCCTACCGGGTGTTCCACAAGGCCGACCGCACGCTGCGCTGCCACCATTGCAGCCTGACCCAACCCGTGCCGCGGGCTTGCCCGGGCTGTGGCAACCAAGACATCGGCTCGTTTGGCCACGGCACCGAACGGCTGGAAGAGCATTTGGCCGAGCTGTTGGCGGACATGAAACGCCCCGATGGATCGGCGTTGCGCATCGCCCGCATCGATGCGGACTCCATCCGTTTGAAAGGCGAGTTGGTGCGCCAGTTGGCCGAGGTGCATGACGGCGACGTCGATGTGTTGGTGGGCACGCAAATGGTGGCCAAGGGCCATGACTTTCGCCGCGTCACCCTGGTGGCGGCCTTGAACCCCGACGGTGCTTTGTTTTCCGCCGACTTTCGCGCCCCCGAGCGCCTGTTCTCCTTGCTGATGCAAGCGGCTGGACGGGCGGGCCGCGACGCCGAACTGTCGGATGCCAGTCCGTGCGAAATGTGGGTGCAAACCTTTCACCCGGCGCACCCGCTGTTTGAAACCTTGAAGCAACACGATTTCGCGGCCTTCGCCGAGCAGCAATTGCGCGAGCGCAGCCAAGCCGGTTTGCCACCGTTCACCTTCCAAGCGCTGGTGCGGGCCGAGGCGCGCAGCCAAGAAGCGGCGCAAGATTTTTTGAATGCCGCCCGCCAAGCCGGTGACACCTGGCTGGCCGAGTTGGAGCTGGCCGTCACCCTCTACCCGGCGGTACCGATGAGCATGCAACGCGTGGCCAATGTGGAACGGGCGCAAATGCTGATTGAATCGGGTTCGCGCCGCGCCTTGCAGCATTTCTTGGCCGCGTGGCAAGCCGATTTGCAGCATTTACGCGCCAGCCACAAGGCGGTGCTGCGTTGGGCCATCGACGTGGATCCGCTGGCGATTTGAGAAAATCCATTTGTCAGTCCAGCTCACGGCGCTGCACCCCCGGCTCGGTAAGATCCCTCCCCCTATGACCGCCTCTCTCAATCTCCCGCAGCTGGAAGCGGTTCACCATGTGCAAGGCCCGTGTTTGGTGTTGGCCGGTGCGGGCTCCGGCAAAACCCGCGTCATCACCCACAAAATCGGCCACCTGATTCAGCTTGGCCTCGAGCCCGAACGCATCGCCGCCATCACCTTCACCAACAAAGCCGCCGCCGAGATGCGCGACCGCGCCAAGCAGTTGGTGGGGCGCGAGGCGCAAAAGGTGTTGATTTGCACTTTCCACGCCTTGGGGGTGCGCATGTTGCGGCAAAACGGCGACGCGCTGGGCCTGAAAAACAACTTCAGCATCTTGGACACCGATGACGTGACGTCCATCCTGAAAGACGCGGGTGGCACCACCGATGCGGCCACGGCCCGCCAATGGCAATGGGCCATCAGCCTGTGGAAAAACCAAGGTCTGAACGCCGCCATGGCCGAGGCGCAAGCCAGCAACGACAACGAACGCATCACCGCCCGCATCATGGCGCGGTACGAAGAACGCCTGACGGCCTACCAAAGCGTCGACTTTGACGACCTGATTGGCCTGCCCCTGAAACTGCTGCAACAACACCCCGAGGTGCTGGCCCAGTGGCAGCAGCAGATGGGCCATGTGCTGGTGGACGAGTACCAAGACACCAACGCCACCCAGTACACCTTGCTCAAGCTGTTGGTGGGCGAGCGGGCCCGCTTCACCGCGGTGGGCGACGACGACCAATCCATCTACGGCTGGCGCGGCGCCACTTTGGACAACCTGCAGCAACTGCCCAACGATTTCCCCGCGCTCAAGGTGGTGAAGCTGGAGCAAAACTACCGCTCCACCTCGGCCATTTTGCAAGCCGCCAACAACGTGATTGGCCCCAACCCCAAGCTGTTTCCGAAAACGCTTTTTTCAGAATTGGGCGCAGGCGAGCCAGTGCGGGTGATTGACGCCGACAACGAAGAGCACGAGGCCGAGCGCATCGTCAACCGCATCCAAAGCCTGCGGGCGGGCAACGAGACCGGCGAAGGCGTGAGCCAGTTCCGCGCTTGGAAAGACTTCGCGGTGCTTTACCGCGCCAACCACCAGTCGCGCATGTTGGAAAAAGCCTTTCGCAAAGCCGCCATCCCCTACAAGGTGTCAGGCGGCCAAAGCTTTTTTGACCGCGCCGAAATCCGCGACCTGTGCGCTTGGCTGCGCTTGTGGGTGAACAACGATGACGACCCGGCGTTTTTGCGCTGCGTCACCACGCCCAAACGCGGCATTGGCCACACCAGCTTGCAAAAGCTGGGTGAGTTCGCCAACAAATACCGCATCAGCCTGTTCGAAGCCGTGTTCAGCCATTCGCTGGGCGCGGCCCTGCCCACCCGCGCGGTGGAAAGCCTGCAAGCCTTTGGCAACGAGATCAACGATTTGCAATTTCGCGCCCGCCACACCCAAGGCGCTGAAGCGGCGCTGGCGCTGTTGCTGCAGTGGCTCAAAGACATCGACTACGAAAAGCATTTGTACGACGGCGAGGAAAGCGAGAAGCTGGCCGCCGCCCGCTGGGCGAATGTGATGGATTTCATCGACTGGATGGCCAAGCGCTGTGGCGGCGAGGTGGACGACACCGCCGGTGTGAGCCTGGTGAGCGAAGCAAAAAGCCTGCTGGAGGTAGCGCAAACCATCGCGCTCTTGTCGACGCTGTCCGAGCGGGACAAAGACCAAGACGTGGTGACCTTGTCCACCTTGCACGCCGCCAAAGGCCTCGAGTGGCCACACGTGATGATGGCGGGTGTGAACGAAGGCTTGCTGCCGTTCAAGCCCGAGGAAGATGGCGTCAGCCTGCAACAAGACGCCTTGAATTTGACACGCATTCAGGAAGAGCGTCGCCTGATGTATGTCGGCATCACCCGCGCCCAGCGCAGCCTGATGGTGAGTTGGAGCCGCAAGCGCAAAAAAGGCCGCGAGATGGTGAGCAGCCTGCCCAGCCGCTTCATCGCCGAAATGGCCTTGGATGTGGCCACCACCAAAGAAGACCCGCGCGAGAAATTGCGGGCGTTGCGGGCCGAGTTTGCCAAGCGGGCGGAGGCCGAAAAAGCGCTGGAGAAGCCATGAGCGACTTCATGGACTACCTGCACGAGGTGTTGGCCGACTTCGGCCCGATCACCACCCGCCGCATGTTTGGGGCGCACGGCATCTACCGCGATGGCCTGATGTTTGGCTTGTTGGCGCAAGGGCGTTTGTATTTGAAAACCGACGCCTTGAACCAAGCCGAGTTTGTCGCCGTGCAATCTGAACCCTTCACTTTCGAGCAGCGCGGCAAGCCGGTGAAGCTGTCTTATTGGCTTGCGCCAGAGTTCATCTTGGACGACCGTGCGTTGGCCACGGCTTGGGCGCAAAGCGCTTTTGACGCGGCGCTGCGCAGCCAAGAGGCCAAAGACAAAGGCGGCAGCAAGCCGCCGTGGCGGCGGGCGTAACCAAATCACATTGACGACGAGGGGCGTTTTGGCTATATTTTCTGCACATAACCTGTGTGGATTTTATGAACATCACCTTGTCCGCAGACGCCCAAACCATTGAAAAAGCCCGCCTGGCTGCCCAGCGCATGGGCAAAAGCTTGAACCAAGCCGTGCGCGATCACCTGGAGTACTTGGCGGGCAGTGCCGACCGCAGCCAAGATTGGGCCGACTTCGCGACACGCTGTGTAGAAGAGGGTGGACAACTGCAAGGTTGGCGCTTCAACCGCGACCAAGCCCATGAGCGCTAAGCATCTTGTCCGGGAGCCGCGCCCGCTGACGGTGGCCAAGGGACGTTGTTTCATCGACACCAATGTGCTGGTTTATGCACACGCCAACGACGAGCCACTGAAACAAGCCCGTGCTTTGGCTTTGCTGGGGCAGTTGCATGGTTTGGGTCGGGCGGTTTTGTCCACCCAGGTGTTGCAGGAGTTTTGCAATGTGGCTTTGAAAAAGCTCGGCATAAAGCCACTTCAAGTGCAAACCCAATTGCTTTTTTTGCGTCAATTGGAAGTGGCCGTGGTGTCACCAGATATGTTGGAGCAAGCACTGGACTTGCATCAACAACATCAATTGTCGTTTTATGACGCCCTGATTGTGAGTGCCGCCCAGGCCAGTCGATGCAACACTCTATACAGCGAAGACTTTCAAGCCGGGCAAGTGTTGCGGGGTGTGAAGGTGGTGAATCCGTTTGATGCGTTGATCTAAACCACCCGCAACATCGGCGCATCCGCTTGCCGAGCCGCCACATGGCCCACCACGC
Source organism: Limnohabitans simekii (SeqCode) (assembly GCF_965234735.1). Taxonomy (GTDB): domain Bacteria; phylum Pseudomonadota; class Gammaproteobacteria; order Burkholderiales; family Burkholderiaceae_C; genus Limnohabitans; species Limnohabitans simekii. The sequence goes on from NZ_OZ248543.1 coordinate 161,622, forward strand.
AGGCTTGCGCAAAACCATGCTGGGCCAACACCGCCATCACTTGCGGCAAAGCGCCAGGCGCACAACTCACCAGCAAGCCGCCGCTGGTTTGCGGGTCGCTCAGCAAGGCCTGATCGACCGCGCCAAAGCCCTGGGGTAACGCCACTTCCGCGCCATAGCCCGCCCAGTTGCGACCTGAAGCACCGGTGATGAAGCCTGCTGTGGCGAGTTCACGCACACCGTCAAACACCGGTACCGCCGACCAATTCAGCTGCACATCCAGTTTCGAGCCACGCGCCATTTCCAGCGCATGGCCCGCCAAGCCAAAGCCAGTCACATCGGTCAAGGCATGCACGCCCTCCAAGGCCGCCAAATCCGGGCCCGGGGTGTTCAAACGCGTGGTCGAGTCAATCATCTGTGCGTACATGGCCGCAGACAGTTGTTCTTTTTTCAGCGCGGCGGACATGACGCCGACACCGATGGGCTTGCCCAGCACCAACACATCGCCTGCTTGCGCCGAGGCATTGCGTTTGATGTGCGAGGGTTGCGCCAAACCCAAGGCGACCAAGCCATAAATCGGCTCGACCGAGTCGATGGTGTGGCCACCTGCAATCGGGATGCCCGCCGCCTGACACACGCTGTGGCCGCCTGCCAATATCCGGCCAATGGTAGTGGTGCTCAGCACATTGATCGGCATGCCCACCAAAGCCAGCGCCAGGATGGGTTTGCCGCCCATGGCGTAGACATCCGAGATGGCGTTGGTGGCGGCGATGCGGCCAAAGTCGAACGGGTCGTCGACGATGGGCATGAAGAAATCGGTGGTGGCAATCAGCGCTTGCTGGTCATTCAATTGGTAAACCGCCGCGTCATCGGCGGTGTCCATGCCCACCATGAGTTGTGGCGGCATGGGGAAGCTGGGCATGGCGGCCAAGATGTCGCGCAGCACGCCGGGCGCGATCTTGCAACCACAGCCCCCGCCGTGCGCCAAAGAAGTGAGTCGAGGTTCTTGTTGTGGTGTGGAAGTCATGCGGGCAATCTACCATGCAGCCTCTGGTGCGGCTCTTTATGATGGCCGCTTCTGCGTCGCCCATCCCCGCGCCCACCCGGAGAGTCGTTTGGAAGTTTCCTTTGTTGATGAAATCCAGTCCTTGCGGCTTGGCGACGGCGACACGTTTCATGGCGAGGGCATCTTGGCGGTCACCAAGGCCTTGCTGCAATCCGGCGTGGCCTATGTGGGCGGCTACCAAGGCGCACCGGTGTCGCATTTGCTGGACGTGATGGTGCAGGCCAAGCCCTTGATGGACGAGTTGGGTGTGCATGTCGAGGCCTGTGCCAACGAAGCTTCGGCTGCGGCCATGCTGGGCGCGAGCATCCACTACCCCTTGCGCGGCGCGGTCACCTGGAAATCGATTGTCGGCACCAATGTGGCCTCGGATGCCTTGTCCAACCTGGCCTCGCCCGGCGTGTTGGGCGGTGCGCTCATTGTGGTGGGCGAAGACTATGGCGAAGGTGCATCCGTCATCCAAGAACGCACCCATGCATTTGCACTCAAAAGCACCCTGTGTCTGCTGGACCCGCGCCCAGACTTGGCGCACATGGTGAAGATGGTGGAACACGGCTTTGCGCTGTCGGAAGCCTCGAACATGCCCACGCTGCTGGAGTTGCGCATCCGCGCCTGCCATGTGCGCGGCAGTTTCCAAACCCGCAACAACCAATCCCCCAAGCTGTCCACCCGCGACCTCATGACCGAGCCCGCGCCCTTTGATTACAGCCGCTTGGCACACCCGCCGGTCACCTTTGGCCACGAAAAGAAAAAACTAGAAGAGCGCATTCCAGCCGCCCGCGCCTACATCTTGAAACACGGCTTGAACGAGCTGATGCCGGGCAGCCAGCACCCCGATTTGGGGCTGGTGGTGCAAGGCGGTTTGTACAACGCGCTGCTGCGCAGCTTGCAGCAAGTGGGCTTGGCCGATGCCTTGGGTCACAGCCAGATTCCGATCTTGGTGTTGAACGTCACCTACCCGCTGGTGCCACAGCAAGTGATTGATTTTTGCAAGGACAAGCGCGGCGTGCTGGTGGTGGAAGAAGGCTCGCCCGAGTACATTGAGCAAGACATGGCCACGCAACTGCGCCGCGCTGGGGTGCAAACACCTTTGCACGGCAAAGACATGCTGCCCGGCGCGGGCGAATACAACATCGAAGCGCTGAGCTTGGGGCTGGTGCATTTCGCCAGCACTTATTTGGGAGAGACCAGCGTGCAAGCCGCGCAGCAATGGCTGAAGGGCTTGCAACAACGCCGCGAAGACGTGGCCCAAGCCTTGGGCCAGGCGCTGCCAGCGCGGCCACCCGGCTTTTGCATCGGCTGCCCCGAGCGCCCGGTGTTTTCAGCCCTGAAACAGGTGCAACAAGCCATTGGCGCGGTGCACATCGCCGCCGACATTGGCTGCCATGCCTTGGGCACGTTTGAACCGTTCAACACCGGCCACTCCATCTTGGGCTATGGCATGAGTTTGGCCAGCCGTGCGGGTGTGTCGCCGATGATGCAAGGCCGCACCTTGGCCATCATGGGCGACGGTGGTTTTTGGCACAACGGTTTGCTGACCGGTGTGCAAAGTGCGCTGTTCAATGGCGATGATGCGGTGCTGTTGATTTTCAAAAACGGCTACACCTCGGCCACCGGCACCCAAGACATCATTTCCACACCACAAGACGCGCAAAAACAAGCGGCGGCCGATCAACACGCCAGCTTGTCGCACACCAACACCACCATCGAAAAGACCTTGCAAGGCTTGGGCGTGCAGTGGCTGCAAACCGTGCACACCTATGACGTGGCGCAGGTGAAAACCGTGTTGAAAGACGCGCTCACCTCGGACTTCAACGGTTTGAAAGTCATCATCGCCGAAGGCGAATGCCAACTCGAGCGGCAACGCCGCATCAAACCGCTGGTGGCACAACTCAAGCGTGATGGCCGTCGGGTTCAACGTGTGCGCTACGGCGTCGACGAGGACGTGTGCAATGGCGACCATGCCTGTATGCGCTTGTCGGCCTGCCCCACGCTCACTTTGAAGGACAACCCCGACCCGCTGAAAGTGGACCCAGTGGCCACCGTGATCGATGGCTGTGTCGGCTGCGGTTTGTGCGGCGAAAACGCGCACAGCGCCAGCCTGTGCCCCAGCTTTTACCGCGCTGAAATCGTGCAAAACCCCAAGCCACTGGAGCGCCTGTGGGCGGCAGTGCAACACCGCATGGTTCGCGCCTTGCAACGCGCATGAACCCGCCCATCAGTTTGTTGATCTGCGCCTTGGGCGGTGAAGGCGGCGGTGTGCTCAGCAGTTGGCTGATGGACACTGCACGCCGCGCCGGATTTCCCGCGCAAAGCTCGTCCATCCCGGGCGTGGCGCAGCGCACCGGGGCCACCACCTATTACGTGGAAGTGTGGCCCACCCCCTTGAACGCGTTGCAGGGACAGCGCCCGGTGTTCAGCCTGAACCCGGTGCCGGGCGCTTTGGATGCTTTGCTGTCCTCGGAGTTGCTGGAAACCGGGCGGCAAGTGTCTTTGGGGCTGGTCTCGCCTGATCGCACCCGGGTGTTCAGCTCCTCGGGGCGCAGCCTGACCACGCAAGAGCGCATCAGCATGGGAGACGGCCGTGCCGACAGCGCCGCCTTGCTGCACATGATTCAACAGCAGGCCAAAGAAGCGCAGGTCTGGGATTTTTCTGCCATGGCGCAAGCGCATGGCACGATGGTGAGCGCGGTCATGCTGGGCGTGGTGGCCGGCAGTGGTTTGTTGCCTTTTGAGCGTGTGCATTTCGAGTCCAGCATCCAAAAAGGCGGCGCATCAACCGCGCAAACCAACGCCAGCCTGAAAGGTTTCGCGGCGGGCTTTGAGCGCGCAGCGACTGCCCAAGCCCTGCAAGCCATGCTGCAAGACGATGACAGCCCGCAAGCCGCCTTGATTGACATGACCACCACACGCCATGCGTCCCCTGCTGCTGTGCAAGCCCTGCCCGCCGCAGTGCGCGAATTCGCGCAGCTGGGCTACCAGCGTTTGCTGGACTACCAAGGCACGGCCTATGCCAACTTGTATGTAGAGCGTTTGCAAACGGTGTTGAAGGCCGAAAACGCCGCCGACCCCGCGCATCTGCAAGGCCACGCGGCCAGCCGCCACACCGCCCGCTGGTTGGCCTTGTGGATGGCGTTTGACGACATCGTGCGGGTGGCGGATTTGAAAAGCCGCGCCAGCCGTTGGCAACGCGTGGCCGCCGAGGTGAAAGCCCAACCCGGCGAGTTGTTGCGGGTCTATGACCATTTCAAACCAGGCGTGCCCGAATTGGCCGCGCTGCTGCCGAATGCTTTGGCCACGCCCTTGCTGCGCTGGCACAACCAACGATTGGCGAAAGGTCTTGAGCCCTTGGCCTGGGCCTTGAAGATTGGCAGCCATTCGGTGCTGGGCCTGTTGGCTTTGCGCGGCTTGGCCAGCTTGAAATGGCTGCGCCCACACGGCAGCCGGTTTGGGCAAGAACAACAAGACATCGAGGCATGGTTGCTCGCCGTGACCCAAGGCTTGCAAGCAGACTGGGCTTTGGGTTGCGAACTCGCGCAATGCGGCCAGCTCATCAAAGGCTATGGCAGCACCAACGAACGCGCCAAGCGCAACCTGCAGCACATCCTTGTGCATCTGGCCTCCGCTGCTTTGAACCCGTCGGCCACTTGGCGGGCCCAAGCCGTGGCGCAAGCCCGCGCGGCCGCGTTGCAGGATGAAGAGGGCGTGTCTTTGAACAATCGCCTCGCCACCTTGGGGGCTGCCACTTTGCCCGTGGCGGTTCAACCGCTGCGCTTTGTCCGCGATGCTGCACGTCGACCATGAGACCTTCCGATTCAACCCTTGTTTCTTCAACACCATGAAAACACCCATCAATGCATTCAAACAGGCCTTGCAAACAACAACACCTCAAATCGGTTTGTGGCTGAGCCTGACCCACCTTGATACGACTGAAATTGCGGGCTTGGCAGGCTTTGATTGGTTGGTCTTGGATGGTGAACACGCGCCCTACGATTTGCAACACCTCAAAGCGGCCCTGCAAGTGTTGGCGGCCTACCCCCAGAGCCACCCGGTTGCACGTGTCCCGGTTGGCGAAACCGCCCTCATCAAACAGTATTTGGATTTGGGCGTGACCAACTTGCTGGTGCCGATGGTGGACACGCCCGAACAAGCCGCACAACTGGTGCAGGCTTGTCGCTACCCGCAAGCCGATGGCCAAGGCGGGGTGCGCGGGCTGGCGGGTGCCCGGGCCAGTCGCTGGGGGTATTTTGAAGACTATTTCAGCGCCGCGAATGAGCAAGTGTGTTTGCTGGTTCAGGCTGAAACCTTGCAGGCCATGCACAACCTGGATGCGATTGCGGCCACGCCGGGTGTGGATGGCGTCTTCATCGGTCCAGCTGACTTGTCAGCGGCCATGGGGCATATTGGCCAATTCGACCACCCTGCTGTCAAAGCCGCCATCGAAGACGGCATCGCGCGGATTCTGAAAGCCGGCAAAGCACCCGGGGTGCTCGCCACCGACGAGGCCTTGGCTCGTCATTACTTGGCCTGTGGTGCGCGGTTTGTGGCCGTGGGCTTGGACGCGCAGTTATTGACTCGCAGCAGCCGCGACTTGGCAGCACGTTTCAAGTCGGCTGCTGCGCCCGCCACACGCCAAGGCGGCAGCTATTGAAGCCAGAGACGACCGCGGGCAGATCCCAAGGGTCAAAGGCGCTGTGCTGGGTTATCCTGTTCAGATCTTTTGGACAGCTGTTCGCTTTGCTCAAACCATGACAACAAACAACCTACTGACGCCACGCAGCCTGCTTGCTGCCCTCTTGATTGGCTTGCCAGCGCTGGGCTTGGCGCAAGACAAAACCCAGACCGTGCGTGTCTCCACATGGGTGCCCGCGCAACACGCCTTGAACCCGGCCATCCAAGCCTGGGCCGAGAGCATGAAAAAAGCCTCGGGGGGCAGCATCAACCCCATCCTGTTCCCCTCCGAGCAATTGGGCAAAGCCTTTGACCATTTCGACATGGCCCGCGATGGCTTGACCGACTTCGCCTTTGTGAACCCCGGCTACCAGCCCGGTCGCTTTCCCATCTTCGCTGCAGCGTCCTTGCCATTTGAAATCAGCAATTCCAAAGCGGGCTCAGCGGCCATTGACGTTTGGTACCGCACCTATGCCGCCAAAGAGATGAAGGATGTGAAGTACTGCTTTGCCTTTGCACACGACCCCGGGGCTTTTCACTCGCGCAAAAAAGTCGTGTTGCCCACCGATGTGAAAGGCCTGAAAGTGCGCCCGGCCACCGCCACGGTGGGTCAAATGATCACTTTGCTGGGCGGCACCAATGTGCAAGCCTCGGCACCGGAGGCGCGTGACGCCATCGAGCGCGGCGTGGCCGACGCACTCACCTTTCCTTGGGGCTCCTTGTCTTTGTTTGGCATCGACAAAGTGGTGAAGTACCACATGGACGTGCCCCTGTACGTCACCCCTTTTGTGATGGTGATGAACTTGGACAAGTACAAAGCCTTGTCACCTGCACAAAAGCAAACGGTCGATGGGCATTGCACGCCTGAATGGGCTGAAAAAGTCGGCACCGCTTGGGCTGACTTTGAGATTGCGGGTCGCACCAAGCTGTTGGCCGACAAAGCCAACCGCGAGATCTACAGCCTCACCCCCGCGCAACTCGCGGCTTGGAAAACCGCGGTGGCGCCTGTGCAGAAACAATGGGCTGACGAGGTGAAAAAGCGCGGCGACGACCCCGCGCCCATTTTGAAAGCCTTGCAGCAAAGCTTGGCCAAGTACAAATCCGCGCTCTAAACCATGGCGCACTCCAGCCCCAAAACCCCATTCGACAAAATCATTGACACCATCGAATGGACGGCGGCCGTGTTCGTCGGCCTCGTCGCGCTCAACATCTTTCTGGCTGTTGTGCTGCGCAAGTTCTTCGACACCGCCATTCCCGACAGCTACGACATTGGCCGATTGCTGCTGGGCATCCTGATCTTTTGGGGCATTGCCGCCACCAGCTACCGCGGTGGTCACATCACTGTGGATCTGCTGTGGACCTATGCCAGCCCGCGTTGGAAACGCTACATCGATGTGTTCGCCACCTTGGTGTTGCTGCTGGTGGTCACGGTGCAAACCATCATGCTGTTTGACAAAGTGGCCACGACCTTTCACGACCATGTGCAAACCTATGACCTGAACCTGCCCACCTGGCCTTTCTTCGCCGTGGCGTGGATGGGCGATGTGTGTGCCGTGTTGTTGATCACCATCCGCACCTGGCGTTTGCTGCGCGACCCCGAGGCTTTGCAAACCCCCACCAGCGGAACAGGACACTGACATGGACCTGATGAATTTGAGCCCGGATGCGGTGGCCTTGATTGGCTTTATAGCCTTGTTCATGCTCATGTTGTTGCGTGTGCCAGTGGGCATGGCCATGGGCTTGGTGGGTGTGTGCGGCTACAGCTACATCGTGGGCAGTGGTCCGGCCTTGAAGTTGATTGGCCAAACCTCGATGCGCACGGTGACCGACTACACCTTTGGCGTCATCCCAATGTTCATGCTGATGGGCGCTTTTGTGTCGGTATCTGGGGTCAGTCGTGAGCTGTTCCGAGCGGCCAACGCCTTCATCGGACACATGCGCGGTGGCTTGGGTGTGGCGACCGTCGTGGCCTGCGGCGGCTTTGCAGCCATTTGCGGTTCGTCGGTGGCGACAGCCGCCACGTTTTCATCCGTGGCTTACCCCGAGATGCGCCGCTTCGGTTATCCGCAGTCGTTCGCAACCGGCGTCATCGCAGCTGGCGGCACCTTGGGAGCCATGCTGCCACCGTCCACGGTGTTGGCGGTCTATGCCATCCTCACGCAACAAGACATTGGCAAGTTGTTCATGGCGGGCATCATCCCCGGCATTTTGGCCATGCTCATGTATGTGCTCACGATTGTCATCATCGTGCGGGTGCGGCCCGACTGGTTGCCACGTGGTGAACAAAAAACCTGGCCCGAGCGCTTGCATGGTTTGAAGGACGTCTGGGCTCCGGTGCTGCTGTTTGTGTTTGTCATTGGCGGTTTGTATGGCGGCTTTTTCACGCCCACCGAGGCCGGTGGTGTGGGCGCGACCGGCGCGTTTTTACTGGGCGTGTTGCGCGGCAAACTTGACCGCGCAGGCACGCTCACAGCCTTGCTGTCGGCCACCCGCACCGCCGCCGCCGTCTTCACCGTGCTGATCGGCGCCTTGATCTTTGGCTACTTTCTGACCGTGACCCAGGTACCGCAAAACCTGACGGCTTTCCTGTCTGATTTGGGTTTGGGCCGCTATGGCGTCTTGGCACTGATCATGGTGATGTACCTGATCTTGGGTTGCTTGATGGATGCCATGGCCATGATCATCCTGACCGTGCCCATCGTCTTCCCCATCATCGTGCAACTCGGCTTTGATCCGATTTGGTTCGGCATCATCATCGTCATGACCGTCGAGCTGGGCCTGATTCACCCGCCGGTGGGCATGAATGTGTTCGTCATCAAGAGCGTGGTGCATGACGTGAGTTTCATGACCATCTTCAAAGGCGTCATTCCCTTTGTGCTGACCGACTTGCTGCGTCTGGTCATCCTGATCGCGTTCCCGATCATCGCGCTGTGGTTGCCCGAGCGCATGGGTTGATTCAGCCGCGCTGCTTACAAGCCAATCACGCCACCGCTCTTTTTGCGCACCGCCACCGCCGCACTGCGTGGCCTTGTTTCATCGACATAGTCGGGCCAACTGGAGTATTTGGACGGCTCTTTCGGGTCGCTGCGGTCCGAAGGTGATTCGCCCGGGTGCTGGATGCTCAAGAACATCGTCGTGCCATCCGGTGTGAACGACAAGCCGGTCACTTCACAGTTGGCGGGGCCGGTGAAAAAACGGCGCACCTCGCCGGTGCTCACATCACACGCCAAGAGTTGGTTGTTGCCGATCCGCTCAAACTCGCCTTGCTGCAATTGACTGCTGTGCACGTCGGTTTGAATCCACAGCAAACCGCCGGGGCCAAAGCTGATGCCATCGGGGCAGCCGAACACATCGCCTTGGATATTGCCTTTGGCTTCAGGGCGTGGATTGGCCGGATCACCGGCCAGCAGCAAATGGTTCCACTTGAACTGCAAGCCGTCGAAGTCGCCCGCATCTTGCCAACGGATGATCTGGCCCATGGTGTTGTTGGCGCGTGGGTTGGCCGCGTCCACGCCCGGTTTGCCAGGTTCGCCGCGCTGGCTGTTGTTGGTGAGCGTGCAATACACCCAGCCACTGGCCGGGTCGATGGTCAGCCATTCAGGGCGGTCCATTTTGGTGGCGCCCAAGGCATCGCTGGCCTGACGCGCTTTGACGAGTACCTCGCCTTGATCAGCAAAACCATTGGCGGCTGTCAGGGGTCCTTGGCCATGCACCAGGGGCAACCAAGCGCCGGTGCCATTGGCCTCAAACCGCGCCACATACAAGGTGCCGTGGTCTAGCAAGTCGCGGTTGGCTGCCGCACCACCGGCTTGGATTTTGTCGCGGCTGACGAATTTGTAGATGTACTCAAAGCGAGCGTCTTCACCTGAATAGACCACGGCGTGGCCCGCCTTGGTTTGGCCCACCCATGCGCCTTCATGGGCGCCTCGGCCAAGCGCCGTGCGTTTAACGGGCGTGCTGAGCGGGTCCATCGGGTCGACTTCAACGATCCAACCAAAGCGGTTCGGTTCGTTCGGGTTCAACTCGGCATTGAAACGCGCATCATGGGCTTCCCACTGGCTGTGGCTTTTGGCACGCAAACCCCAGCGCTTGTGGTGCGCCGATGGTTTGTCACCTGCCGCAAAATAACCCGCCCAATTTTCTTCGCCTGACAAGTAAGTGCCCCAGGGCGTCATGCTGCTCGCGCAATTGTTCAAAGTGCCCAAGACGCGTGTGCCTTGGGGGTCGGCGGCGGTGCGCATCAACGCATGACCAGCAGCCGGACCCGTCAATGCCATGGGCGTGTTGGCGGTGATGCGCCGCGCCCACTTCGAGGGTCGCACCATTTGCCAGCCTTTGGAGCCCAGTCGCACTTCAATCACCGAGATGCCATGGGCGTTTTGCGCCTTCAACACCTTGTCAGCGCTCATCGATTCAAAGCCGTCGGCAAACAGCAAGCCCTCGTCGATGTACTCGTGGTTGATGGCCAACAAACCATGGGTGGAACTGCCTTGCAAAGGAAAAAACACCAGGCCATCGTGGTGCATGCCCATCTGCACGGCTTGCTCTTGCGCCGTGTTGCTGGCGTCGGGTTTGTAGGTGGGCATGTTGCCCGCAATGCCCACCGCATCGCCCCAAGGGGCCAAGACTGTGGCCACGTAGTCGGCGGGCAGCTCGATGAAGTCGCCCAAGCCAATGGGCATGGCTTTGAAGCCGATGCGGCTGGGTTTGGCATGCGCCGCCAGCGGCGACAAGCTGCCCAGCAAGCCCAACCAAGCCGCCAGTTGCAGGGTTTGGCGTTTGGCCGGATCGCAGACTTGGTGAATGTTCAGGTTGCTGGAGCGATTGCTGTGCTCCATCTTCGAGAAGTCTTTGGCCATGGCTCAGAGTGAGTTCAAAAATTCCAGCAAGTCTTGGCGTTGTGCTTTGGGCATGGCCACAAATTTGTCTTTCGACAGCTTGGCCTCGCCACCGTGCCACACAATGGCCTCGGTCAGGTTGCGAGCACGCCCATCGTGCAAAAAGTTGGTGCTGGCACTGACTTGTTTGGACAAACCGATGCCCCAAAGCGGTGGGGTGCGCCAATCAGAGCCGCTGGCTTTGTAGTCGGGTCGGCCATCGGCCAAGTCGGGGCCCATGTCGTGCAGCAGCAAGTCGGTGTAGGGGCGAATCGTTTTGTTGGCGACTGCAGGCAAGGCATCAAACTTGCCGGTGCGCATCTCGGGCACATGACAGCCACCACAGCCTGCCTGCATGAACAATTCCTCGCCACGCTTGACCTCGGGTTTGTTTTTGTCACGCTGCTGCGGCACATCCAGCGACAGTGTCCAGTTGGTGATGCTGTCCCACAACTCGGGGCGCAACTCCGGCTTGGGATTGCGAATCGCTTCCAGGCATTCCTTTTGCGCAGGCATGCAATGCGGATCCGGATAAAGCGCGGAAGTGATGCCGATGTCGGCAGCGAAAGCAGCCGCGATTTGCTGTCGGACAGTGGGTTGGTTGGCTTTCCAGCCAAAGCGGCCAAGCGCGGTTTGTTGCTTGATGTCATCTCGGACATAGTTGGGTCGACCATTCAAGCCCTGTTGCTGTTGCTTTTGCGCCAAGGCCAAAATGTCTTTCTCACTCACCGCTTCCAAAAATCCCATGCCCAGCATGGCTTGCGAGTTGCGCAAAGAAAACATGGCATTGCTGGCAAGGGGTCCAAAATTCAAATTCTCAACCCGCACCTTGGGCTTGCGCAATTCCAACTCTTCGCCATCGGCAAAGGTGAATTTTTGTGTCATCCAATCAATGAAAACTTCGGCTTCACCAGCGCGCTGACTGGTGTTTTTGCGGGTGACGATGTCAAACATTTGGATGTCCGTGCCATAGTTTGGATCCGGCTTGGGCCCGCCAAATCCATCGTCTCCAGGGACCGAAATCCGCAGCACTTGCTGCACGGCCAAGCCACCGGTGTCGAGCATGCGCCCACGGCCAGCGTTCACATGACATGCCGCGCAATTGGTGGCCATGAAGTTAGGGCCCAAGCCCCACTCGCCACCGGAAGGCCCGGGCAGGGACAAGTCCCAGACCACGGGAATCGTGGGGTTGTTGACGGCGATCCAAAAGTTGTTGAACACCTTCTCGCCTTGCGGAAACTGCTTGCGTTGTTTGGCGGTCAAGCCAGCCACCGGCTGCTTGTACACATCTTGGATCAACACTTGTTTGGAGGTTTGGGTCACAGCTGGGCCAGCGCCCATGGCCAAGACAGCGAGCAACAGATAAGACAGCGGTTTTTTCAATGCAGTTCTCCAACAGGGCGCCAAGTGTTTTGGCACATTCAGGGACATTTTGACAGGTAAGCCATGGCGGGTATTTGAGGCAGCGCAAATTCCCTAAGTGATGTCCTCGCCCTTCAAGCGCCGCCACAACCACGCCAAGCCCGTTGCCACGTCCATGGTGCGCCGCTCTTGGATGGCCACAGGCGGCTTTTGGCCAGAGGTCAGGGCAGGACCGATGTTGAAGGTGAAAATGAAATTCGGGTATTGACCCATGCGCCAGTCACTCATCCACAAGTCCCCATTCACATCTTGGCTCAAGCTCACAAAACCATCGGTGAAGCGCTGCAAACGCTGCACTTGCGGATGCGCGGCATGGGTTGCCAGAAGCTCAGTTCCGCGCTCGAACGCATTGAAGCGCACCGGACGGCCCGCATCCATGAGCGAATAAAAGCCCTCGTGGAAATGCTTGCCATCGACGGCCACCACGCGCCACAAAACGGTGTTGAAGGGCGCGGGTGTCACGAACACCTGCTCGGTGGACAGGCCCGCGCCACGCAAGGACGCTTGCGCGTGACCCAGCACGTGCTGCTGCACCACGACGCTCCAACCGATATAGACACAGCTCCAAGCCAAACCGATGGTGTTGGCGTGCAATCTGCCACGGGCGCCGCGCATGGCCCAAACCACACCGGCCATGAGCGGCAGGCTGTAGAGTGGATCGATGATGAACAAACTGCCCAAGCCATAGGCCTCGTCCGTGAACGGCAGGAACAATTGGGTACCGTAAATCGTGAACCAATCCAAGATGGGGTGCGTCAACAGGGCCAAGGCGATGGCCAACCACCAGCGTCGCCACAAGCCCGGTTCATGGGTGATGCGCGCCACCAACCAAGCCAAGGGCCCTGACGCCCAAGCCAACCAAAACAAAGCGTGTGTCTCCGCTCGGTGCAACACCATGTTGAGCACCGGGTCGCCGTGGTCCAGGAGAACGTCGAGATCGGGCAACAAGCCAGCCACCCCGCCCCAGAGCGCGGCCTTCCAAGCGGCCGTGCGCCGACCCATGACAGCCACACCGATGGAAGCCCCCAAGGCGATTTGTGTCAAGGAATCCATGGACCCAGCCTCACACAAAGAACAAAGCGATGGCGCAGCCCAAAGCCACGACCCAGCTGAGGGTGCGCAGGTTGGCGCGGTCGGCCAAATAGGCGCAGATGTAGACCACACGGGCCACCACAAAGCCCAGCGCCAAGGCGTCCACGCTGGAAGTCTCAGCCCCATGGGCTTGGGCAATCAAGACCCCGGCCACGAAAATCGGCAAGGCCTCGAAGCTGTTGTGCTGCGCTGCGTTGGCGCGGGCTTGCCAACCCTCCAAGCCCGCGAGCCAGCCGCGCGGGTTGTGGTTGTCATAGCCCCCATCCTGGCGCGAGACACCAATGCCCTTCCATTTGGCGATGCCCACGCACACGACGGGCAAGAGACAGGCGATCAAAATACACAGTTCGGCGATGGTCATGATGAGGTCCTTAAAGTCTGGTCATTTTGACCTGCCCCTTATGCCTTTACAACAACCATTCGGAATTGCGGCCTAACAGATGTGGGCTCTGCGTTAAGCAATGACGCAGCAGGCTTTTTCACACTTGCATGTCAAACATACAAATTGGGGTACTGGTTTTTTTGGTTGAATGTGTTGTGCAGCGTGCTTGGTAAAACACTTGCAAGAACCACAGGATTTCTTTTGCTTGCAGAACATAAACCGTGCTACGTTCGTGCTATGGAAATTTGTAGCACGTTTTTGGCTGCAAACCCAATGAATATGGTGGCCTGGGGCAGAATCGAACTGCCGACACGCGGATTTTCAATCCGCTGCTCTACCAACTGAGCTACCGGGCCGTGGGAGGCAGACTATACCACTGCCGCCTCGGCTCACTCGGGGCTGGGTTTGAGTTTGTCACGCTCTTGCTTGAACTTGTCGTAGTCCGGCAATCGCTGGCCATCGGGCAAAGCGGGCTCGCGGCGGATTTGCTGCTGCTGGCGGATGCCTTCGTACACGCCTTGCTCGGTCACCACACCGCAGGCGGTCAGCGTCAACAACATCAGGGCAAATAGGCTTCTCATGGCGATCACTGTAATGCAACAAGGCACAATGCGGGCTCTAGCGAGCGACCCATGAACGAACCTCAACTCCGTTGCACCCACCTGACCAAGCGCTTTGGCGACAACCTGGTGGTGGACGACCTGTCTTTTGAACTGCAGCCCGGCGAATGCCTGGGCGTGATCGGCCCCAACGGGGCGGGCAAAACCACCACCTTCCGCATGTGTCTGGGGCTGACCGCGCCCGACAGCGGCAGCGTGAATGTGTTTGGCCAGTCCATGCCGCAAGACGCCTTGGCCATCAAAGAACGCTTAGGTGTCGTGAGCCAATTCGACAGCTTGGACCCGGATTTCTCTTGCGCCGAAAACCTGATGGTCTACGGCCGTTATTTCGGTATGCGCAGCGCCGACATCCAAAGCCGCATTCCTACGTTGCTTGAATTCGCAGCTTTGAGCCACAAGGCCCATGCCAAGCCCGGCGAGTTGTCGGGCGGCATGAAGCGCCGCCTGAGCTTGGCCCGTTCGCTGATCAACAACCCCTCGCTGCTTTTGCTGGACGAGCCGACCACCGGCTTGGACCCGCAAGCGCGGCACCTGATGTGGGAACGCTTGCAGCAACTCTTGCAACAAGGCAAATCGATTTTGCTGACCACGCATTTCATGGACGAGGCAGAACGACTGTGCGACCGTTTGTTGGTGGTGGACCATGGTCGCAAAATCGCCGAGGGCAAACCACGGGATTTGATTGCCGAGCACCTGGAGCCCGATGTGGTCGAGGTGTATGGCGGCGACACGCAAGCGCTGTCGCAAGGCGACTTGCGGGCCCTTGCCCAACGCATCGAGGTGAGCGGCGACACGGTGTTTTTCTACACCCAAACCGCACAGCCTTTGTTGCAAGCGCTGTTGGCTTATCCGGGGGTGCGCAGCTTGCACCGTCCGGCCAATTTGGAAGACTTGTTTTTGAAATTAACTGGGCGGCAAATCCGCGAGGAGGGTTGATGCGCCTGCGTTTTTGGCCTGTGTTTTTGCGCAACTTTTTGGTCTGGAAAAAGCTGCTGATTCCCTCCCTCATTGCCAATATCGCCGAGCCACTGATGTGGCTGGTGGCCTTTGGCTACGGCTTGGGTGCCTTGGTGGGCGAGGTGACCATGGGCGGCGACAAAATCCCGTACATCGTGTTTTTGGCCAGCGGCTCCATCTGCATGAGCGCCATGAACGCGGCCACGTTTGAAGCGCTGTATTCGGCTTTCTCGCGCATGCATGTGCAAAAAACCTGGGACGGCATCATGAACGCGCCCGTGCGTTTGGACGATGTGCTGCTGGCAGAAATGCTGTGGGCGGCGTTCAAAGCGCTGTTCACCGTCACCGCGATTTTGTTGGTGATGCTGGCCTTGGGCATTGTGCAAACCTGGAAGCTGCTGATGGCTTGGCCGATTTTGTTGGGCGTTGGCGTTGTGTTCAGCTGCTTGGCGCTCATCTTCAACGCCTTGGCCAAGGGCTACGACTTCTTCACCTACTACTTCACCTTGTTCTTGACGCCCATGATGTTCTTGAGCGGCATCTTTTTCCCGCTGGACACCCTGCCCACAGCAGTCCGATGGGTGGCCGATGTGTTGCCTCTGACCCATGCGGTCGCGCTGATTCGCCCCTTGTTTCTAGACCAATGGCCCAGCAATGTGTTGCTGCATGCAGGCGTCTTGCTGACGTATGGACTGGTCGGTTGGATGATTGCGCTGCACCTGACACGCAAACGATTCAAACAATGAATCAATACTGGCGATCGGGCACGTACACCCGCAAACCGTCCATGAAATATTCAACCACGATTTGACAGGCCAAGCGACTGTTGGCCTCGCGGGTGGTGGCCACAAAATCGAGCATGGCCGATTCTTCCTCGGTGGGTTCGAACATTTCTGCCAAATGTTCGGGCTGGATAAAGCAATGGCAAGTGGCACAGGTGCCATTGCCACCACATTCACCTGTGAAGCCATCAATGCCCGACTCTTTGGCAACGCTCAGCAGGGTTTGTCCATGCTCGGCCATGGCTTCGTTGACAGCCCCATCGGGTTGAATGAAATAAATTTGAATCATTGGTCTGCGTATACCCCAGCAGCTTTGATGATGGGGCTCCATTTGGTGATTTCAGAAAGGACGAATTTGCGATGGCCCTCAGGATCAATGCGCTTGTCAGCGATCATCACCGCCCCCAAGGTTTCTTGTTTTTTCACAAAGGCGGGGTCGCTGAGCACGCTGCGCAAAGCGGCATGCCACTGGGCTTGCACCTTGGGTGACAAGCCTTTGGGTGCATAAGTGCCATGCCAAATGCTCACCTGAAAACCTTTGACGCCCAGCTCTTGCATCGTCGGCAGGTTGCTCAAGCTGGGCAAGCTCAGGCGCTTAGGCGAAGTGACCGCGAAGGCCTTGATCTTGTTGGTTTCGATATAGGCCATGGTGTTGGTCGTTTGGTCACACAACAAATCAATTTGCCCAGCCATCAAATCGGTGATGGCCATGGACACGCCCTTGTAAGGAATGCCAACCATCTCGGTGCGCAACGACGACTGCCACAAGAGGCCACACAAATGCGAAGCCGACCCCACACCAGCGTTGCCCAGGTTCACCTTGTCTTTGTTTTTGGCAACCCAAGCCGTGAGTTCTTTGTAGTCCTTGGCTTCCAAGCTGGGGCGCGCCACGATGGTCATGGGCACCTCGTGAATCATGCCCAGATAAGTGAAATCGTTGTCCACGTCAAACCCGAGCTTGCGCACCAAGCTGGGCATGGTGGCCATGCCAATGTGGTGGATCAAAATCGTGTGGCCATCCGGGGCTGCTTTGGCGACTTTTTGCGTAGCAATCGCGCCTCCGGCACCCAAGATGTTTTCCACCACGATATTGGCGCCCCCGAAGGGCTTGCGCAAACCTTCAGCCATCTCTCGCGCCAAGCGGTCGGTGGGGCCACCGGCACTGAAGGGCACGACGATGGTGATGGGCTTGTCTTTGAGGGGAAAAGTTTGAGCCGATGCGTTCAAGGCCAGCGCCAAGGCGATCAGCGTTCCAAGCAAGGCGCGGCAGAACAAACCCGCGTTATTTGTAACTGCGAGCATCTTCAATCACCTTGCCATCATTGGGCAAACTGCCAACGGCCACCAGGCTCACATCGGCACGCAGTTTGGTGATGTCGCGCACCGCTTGTTCAATGGCGGTTTTCAGATCGGTGTTGTGCTCTGCGGCCTCGACCTGCAATTGCATCTGGTCGTTGGCCATTTCACCGGTGACGATCAAACGCGCTTTGTGCACTTGCTCGAAACGCTTGACCACTTGATCGACTTGGCCGGGGTGCACAAACATGCCGCGCACCTTGGTGGTTTGGTCGGCGCGGCCCATCCAACCTTTGATGCGCTGGTTGGTGCGGCCCGTGGGGCATGCGCCAGGCAACACGGCGGTGAGGTCGCCGGTGCCGAAACGGATGAGCGGGTAATCGGGGTTCAGGGTGGTGACCACCAACTCGCCGACTTCACCCTCTGCAACCGGGTCGCCGGTGCCGGGTCGCACGATTTCCACAATCACGCCCTCGTCCAACACCAAGCCTTCACGCGCCGAGGTTTCATAGGCGATGAGGCCGATGTCGGCCGTGGCATAGCACTGATAGGCGTCCACGCCGTGGCTGATGAACCAATCGCGCAAGGAGGGTGGGCAGGCTTCGCCACTCACCAAGGCCTTGCGCAAGGAAGGCAGTTTCACGCCCGTTTCGGCGGCTTTTTCCAAAATGATTTTCAAGAAGCTGGGCGTGCCGCAATAACCCGCCGGTTGCAAATCGAGCATGGCTTGCAACTGCTGGTCGGTTTGGCCGGTGCCGCCGGGAAACACGCTGCAACCCAAGGCATGGGCACCGCTTTCCATGATGGAACCCGCCGGTGTGAAGTGGTAGCTGAAGCAGTTGTGAATCAACTCACCAGACTGAAAACCAGCGGCATGCAGGGCTCGCGCCACGCGCCAATAGTCTGACTGCCTGCCTTCCGGTTCGTAAATGGGGCCCGGGCTGGCAAACACGCGGGGCATGTTGGCCCCAAAGCGCACCGCCGAGAAACCACCGAACACATCGTTGGCGCGCTCGGCTTGTTGTCTCGCCAGCAATTCGTATTTGCGGGTGACAGGCAAAGCGGCCAAGGCTTGACGGGTGGTGATGCTGGCCGCATCGACGCCTTGCAAGATGTGCGCAAACGCACTTGCATGTTGTTGGGCATGTGCGATTTGACGCGGTAACGCGGCCATCAGGGCCGCTTCGCGCACGGCGGGCGTGCGTTGTTCCAAGCTGTTGTCGAATGAAGTCATGGTGATTCTCAGGCCAACCAACGCTTGCGGCGTTTGTAGCTTTTCACGTCTTTGAAACTCTTGCGCTCACCGCCGCCCATGCCGAGGTAGAACTCTTTCACGTCCTCGTTGTTGGCCAGGTCTTGCGCCGCGCCGTCCATGACGATGCGACCCGACTCCATGATGTAGCCAAAGTCGGCATAACGCAGCGCCATGTTGGTGTTTTGTTCGGCCAACAAGAAGGTGACGTTTTCTTTTTGGTTCAGGTCTTTGACGATGTTGAACACCTCTTCCACGATTTGCGGGGCCAAGCCCATCGAGGGTTCATCCAGCAGCACCAAGCTGGGGTTGGCCATCAAGGCGCGGCCAATCGCACACATTTGCTGCTCGCCGCCCGAGGTGTAAGCGGCTTGCGAGCTGCGACGTGTTTTCAGGCGGGGGAAGTAGTTGTAAACCTTCTCCAAGTTGGCGGCGATTTCGGCTTTGTTGGTGCGGGTGTAACTGCCGGTCAGCAGGTTTTCTTCGATGGTCAGGTGGGCAAAGCAATGCCGCCCTTCCATGACTTGCACCACGCCGCGTTGCACCAAGTCGGCGGGTGAGAGGTTTTCAATCCGCTCGCCGCGCAACTCGATGCTGCCCTTGGTCACGTCGCCACGCTCGCCTTTGAGCAGGTTGGAAATGGCCCGCAAGGTGGTGGTTTTACCGGCACCATTGCCGCCCAGCAAGGCGACGATGCCGCGCTCGGGCACTTGCAAGGACACGCCCTTCAAGACCAAGATCACATGGTTGTAGATGACCTCGATGCCGTTGACATTCAAGACAATGTTGGGCGTGCTCATGCGTGTGTCCGGTTCAGATCAAGACTGGCAGTCTTGGCCAGTGCGACGGGTGAGTTTTTTCTCGGCGGCGTATTTGTCGGCCGTGGCTTTCACCAAGGGCTTCAAAATTTGCTCGTCCGCTTGCATCCAGTCGGAGGTGAACACCCATTTTTTGCCATCCCATGTGTGGATGCGGGTCCAGGCGGCGCCCATGTGGTCCATGCACGAAGTGCTGATCGGGCGCATCACGCCTTTGAAGCCGAGGGCGTCAAGTTTGGCTTGCGTCAAGTTCAAGTTTTCCAAGCCCCAACGCACTTGCTCGCCGGTCATGACCTTGCCTTTGCCAAAACGCTCTTGCGCGGAGCGGATGCCTTCGATGCCAATCATGGCGCTCATCACACCACGCAAATACAGCACCTGACCCACCTCTTCTTTGGAGCCTGTGCCTTGGCCTTTGGCATGGATTTGCGTCAACAAGGTTTTGACAATGTCGGCGTTGGGTTCGGCGCCATGTTGGATGGTGACCGCGTTGTAGCCCTTGGCGCCATCGGCCACATCCTTCACATCCTGCTCGGCACCGGCCCACCAGACGCCATACATTTTTTCACGGGCATAGCCCGTCGCTTGGGCTTCCTTGATGGCGGTCGAGTTCATGACGCCCCAACCCCACAGCACCACATAGTCGGGCTTGGCTTGACGCACTTGCAACCAGGTGGCTTTTTGTTCCACGCCGGGCGGCGTGACGGGCAAGAGTTGCAGCTCAAAACCGTGGTTGCGGGCGCGTTCTTGCAACAAAGGAATAGGCTCTTTGCCAAACGGGCTGTCGTGGTAGACGAGCGCTACTTTTTTGCCCTTGAGTTTGTCCCAGCCACCTTCTTTTTTGGCAATGGCTTGCATGATGGTGTCGGCGGCCACCCAGTAGGTGCCCGCGATCGGGAAGTTCCACTTGAAGACCGCACCATCGGCGCTTTCGCTGCGGCCATAGCCCACCGTCAACACGGGAATTTTGTCGCCCGGGGCTTTTTCAGTGATGGCAAAAGTAGCGCCTGTAGACAGTGTTTGGACAAAGCTGGGGTTCTTGCTTTTGAGGCGTTCATAGCACTCCACACTGCGGGCGGTGTCATAGCCGGTCTCGCATTCTTCATAGGAGATCTTGACGTTGTTGATACCGCCTTTGCTGTTGACCAACTTCAAATAGTCGACAAAACCATTGGCCCAAGGTGTGCCATTGGGCGCATACGGGCCGGTGCGGTAGGACAGCACAGGAATGAACTGTTCTTTGGATTGCGCCAGCACCGGCGCGGTCGAGGACAGCATCACAGCGCTGAGCAGCGCGGACAACAACAAGACTGGTTTTTTCATCTTCGTCTCCTTCATGAGAATTGCAATACTTCGGGATTCAATACGGGAACGGCCAGACACGCATTTTTTGCTTGCCGATCGACCACAACTTGGCCAAACCATGAGGTTCCACGATCAGGAACCAAACGATCAAGCCACCAAAAATCATCAGTTCGGTGTGCGACACCACCGTGGTTGAAATCTCCATGCCGACCATGCCAGCGATGAAGGGCAGGGCTTGGTTCAAAAAGATGGGCAACAAGATGATGAAGGCCGCACCCAAAAAGCCGCCCATGATCGAGCCCAAGCCGCCAATGATGACCATGAACAACAAGCGGAAAGATTCATTCACGGAAAAAGCACTCGGCTCCCAGGAGCCCATGTAAATAAAGGCCCACAGCGCACCCGCCACGCCGATGATGAAGGAGCTGACGGCGAAAGCGGTGAGTTTGGCGTACATCGGGCGAATGCCAATGACAGCAGCGGCCACGTCCATGTCGCGGATCGCCATCCACTCGCGACCGATCGCACCGCGCACCAGGTTTTTGGCGAGCAACGCCACCACGCACAGCAGCGTCAGGCAAAACAGGTATTTGCTGACATCGCTTTCAATCGGCAGGCCAAACACCTGCAAATTGGACACCGACACCGAGCCCGACGGCGTGTCCAAGGTGAACCACTTGATGCGCAAGAACATCCAATCGGCAAAAAACTGAGCCGCCAAGGTGGCCACGGCCAGGTAAAGACCACGCACCCGCAAACTGGGCAACCCAAACAGCACACCGAACACCGTGGCGCACAAACCGCCCAAGATGAGCGCGGGGATGAGCGGCATGTCGGGCACACGGGCGAAGAAGTTGTAAGCGCCATACGCACCCACCGCCATGAACGCGCCTGAGCCCAAAGAGATTTGGCCGCAATAACCAACCAAGACATTCACGCCAATGGCCGCCATGGCCATGATGACAAAAGGAATCAAGATGGCGCTGAACCAGTAGTCGGTGGCCATCAAGGGCACGGCGACGAAGGCCAGCAACAACATGGCCAGGATGAACCAACGATCCTGAACAATCGGAAAGATCTGCTGGTCAGCTTGGTAGCTGGTTTTGAATTGGCCGTTTTCTCTGTAGAACATGCTTACACCCGGTCAATGATCTTCTCGCCGAACAAGCCTTGCGGCCTGAAGAGCAAAAAGACGAGCGCCAATACATAGGCAAACCAAATTTCGATGCCACCACCGACAAAAGGACCCAAATACACCTCAGAGAGTTTCTCGCCCACACCGATGATCAGGCCGCCAATGATGGCCCCAGGCACCGAGGTGAGGCCACCCAAAATCACCACCGGCAAAGCACGCAAGGCGACAGTGGCCAAGGAAAACTGAACGCCGAGTTTGCTGCCCCAAATCATGCCAGCCACCAGGGCCACAACACCGGCCACACACCAGACGATGACCCAAATGCGGTTCAAGGGAATGCCAATGGATTGCGCGGCTTGGTGGTCATCGGCCACGGCACGCAGCGCCCGGCCTGTGCCGGTTTTCTGAAAAAACACCGACAAGGCGACCACCAAACAAGCGGCGATGAGTGCTGCAATCAAGTCTTCTTGGTTGATCAGGATGCCGCCTTCAAAAACGTCTTGAAAGGCGATCACCGGTTCTTTGGGCATGCCAATGTCAATCTTGTAAATGTCACTGCCAAAAATCGATTGGCCCAAGCCTTCTAGGAAATAGGTGATGCCCAAGGTCGCCATCAACAAGGTGGTGCCCTCTTGGTTGACCAAATTGCGCAGCACCAAGCGTTCAATCAACCAGGCCACCGCAAACATCACCACAGCGGCCAAAGCAAAGGCCATCAGGTTCACCAACCAAGCCGGGCCCAAGCCCGCGGTGTTCAACCATTCGGCAAAACGCGCCATTGCCAAGGCGGCAAACAAAACCATCGCGCCTTGCGCGAAATTGAACACGCCGGAGGCTTTGAAGATGAGCACGAAGCCCAAAGCCACCAGCGAATACAACATGCCAGCCATCAGGCCACCGAGCAGTGTTTCAAGAAAGAATCCCATGGCCGTCAATGTCCTGTACCGAGGTAGGCGCTGATCACCTCGGGGTTGTTGCGCACTTCATCGGGCGTGCCGTCGCCGATTTTTTTGCCGTAGTCCAGTACCACGACGCGGTCGGAGATGTCCATCACCACGCCCATGTCGTGCTCGATCAACACCACCGTGGTGCCAAATTCATCGTTCACATCCAGAATGAAGCGGCACATGTCCTGCTTTTCTTCCACGTTCATGCCAGCCATCGGTTCGTCCAACAGCAGCACTTGGGGCTCCAGCGCCAAGGCGCGGCCCAAGTCCACGCGCTTTTGCAATCCATAGGGCAGCTGCCCCACCGGGGTTTTGCGGTAGGGCTGGATTTCCAGAAAGTCGATGATTTCTTCCACCCGCTTGCGGTGTTCAATTTCTTCACGTTCTGCCGGACCCCAGCGCAGGGCTTGCATGAACAAATTGCTTTTCATGCGCAGGTTGCGCCCGGTCATGATGTTGTCCAGCACGCTCATGCCTTTGAACAAGGCCAGGTTTTGGAAGGTGCGGGCCACGCCCATGACCGCCACTTGGTGGCTGTCCATGTGGCTGAAAGTTTGGCCGCGAAACGTGATGCTGCCTTGCTGCGGTGTGTAGACACCGTTGATGCAATTGAGCATCGAGCTTTTGCCCGCGCCGTTGGGGCCGATGATGGCGCGAATTTCATGCTCGCGCACATCAAAGCTGATGTCTGAGAGCGCTTTGACACCACCAAAACTCAAAGAGATGTTGTGGACATCGAGGATGACCTCGCCAATCTGCTTGCTCATGCTGCTTGCCCCACTGGCGCAAAGGTTTTCGCGTCCATCAGCTGCAAAGTGGCGCTGACGCTGCCGCTGCGGCCGTCCTCGAACTTCACCGCGGTTTCAATGTATTGCTGGGTAAGGCCCTCGTACAAAGCGGTGACCAAGACGCCGTATTTGTCGGCGATGAAACCACGCCGGACTTTGTTGGTGCGGGTGAGTTCGCCGTCATCCGCATCGAGTTCTTTGTGCAGCACCAAGAAGCGGCTGATCTGGCTACCAGCCAACAATTGATCGGCGGCCAAATCCGCATTCACCTTTTCCACGCAATCGAGAATGAGCTGATACACCTCGGGTTTTTGCGCCAAATCGGTGTAGCCCGCATACGGCAGGTTGCGCCGCTCGGCCCAATTGCCCACTGCATCGAAGTCGATGTTCAGCATCACGCACACCTTGTCGCGGCCATCGCCATAGGCCACAGCCTCTTTGATGAACTGGAAGAACTTGAGTTTGTTTTCCACGTACTTGGGCGCGAACATCGCGCCGTCATTCACGCCGCCTTGGATGCGGCCCACGTCTTTCACGCGGTCGATGATTTTCAAATGACCGTGCGCATCCAAGAAGCCAGCGTCACTGGTGTGGTACCAGCCGTCGGCCGTCAGCACCTCGGCGGTGGCTTCGGGGTTTTTGTAATAGCCCTTGAGCAATCCGGCGGACTTGACCAAAATTTCGCCGTTGTCTGCCACCTTGATTTCCACGCCCGCACACGGCACACCCACGGTGTCGGCACGAGCTTGGTTGTCGGGCTGCAAACACACAAACACCGCGGTTTCGGTGGAGCCGTAAAGCTGCTTCAAGTTGATGCCAATCGAGCGGTAGAAGGTGAACAGATCGGGGCCAATCGCCTCACCGGCGGTGTAGCCCACACGCACCCGCGAAAAACCCAGGTTGTTGCGCAGCGGTCCATAAACCAAGAAGTCGCCCAAGCCATACAGCAGCTGACCCCACAGACCAATGGCTTCGCCGTCCATGCGCTTGGGGCCGTATTCGCGGGCCACGTCCATGAAGAAATGGAACATGCGTCGCTTCAGGGGACTGGCATCTTCCATGCGAATCATCACGTTGGTCAGCAAGCCTTCAAACACCCGGGGTGGTGCGAAGTAATAGGTCGGGCCGACTTCTTTCAAGTCGATGGTGATGGTTTCAGCCGACTCGGGGCAGTTCACCACATAGCCGCAGCACAGCCACTGGGCATAGCTGAAGATGTTCTGGCCAATCCAAGCCAGCGGCATGTAGGCCAAGACCTCTTCACGGTGGGTCAGGTGGTCAAAGTCGGCACCAGCCTTGGCGCGGTCGAGCAAGCTGCGGTGCGTGTGCACCACGCCCTTGGGGTTGCCGGTGGTGCCAGACGTGAAGAACATGGCGGCCACGTCGTCGGGCTTGCAGGTGTCAATTTGGGCGCTCAAAAAGCCAGGGGCTTGTGCCGCGGCGTTTTCACCTTCTTGCATCAAGCTGCTCAGGCTGAACAAGCCGGCTTGTTTGTAATTGCGCAAGCCGCGCGGGTCGTCGTAATAAATGTGCGTGAGGCTGGCGCAGCCGGGCTGGATGTCCAGCAGCTTGTCAACCTGCTCTTGGTTTTCCACCACGGCAAAACGCACCTCGGCATTGTTGATGGGGAACACGTACTCGGTGCCCACCGCATCTTGGTACAGGGGAATGGGCACACCGCCCAAGGCTTGCACCGCCAACATGGCGGCGTACAAATGCGGCCGGTTGGCACCGACCACCAACACGTGGTCGCCACGTGCCAAGCCTGCCAAATGAAAACCATGGGCCATGTGGTTCACCTGCGTGAACAAGGCGGACCAAGAAATGCTTTGCCAAATGCCATATTCCTTTTCGCGCAAGGCGGTGTCGCCGGGGCGCGATTGGGCATGGTCTTGCAGTAAACGGGGGAAGGTGGTGTTCATCGGACGGGTATATTAGGCGGCACTTTGACGTTTTTTTGTCTTTTCAACGACAATTTAGGGTAGACCCCTAGACCCCATGAGCAAAGACCATTCACTTCACCAGCGCCGCCGCCCGCCCAGCCCGCAAGAGCTCGAGGGCATCCCCTGGCTGAACCTGCTGACCCCCGCTGAGCGCGAAAAAGCCATCGGCCACATCGTCGTCGGCGACGCCGTCTCGGGCGAAATCATTTGCCGTGTGGGCCGCGCCCCCACCTATTGGTTTGGCGTGGTAGATGGCTTGTTGAAGATGAGCATCGACACCGACAAGGGCGACAGCCTGACCTTCACCGGCGTGTCGCGGGGCGGCTGGTTTGGCGAGGGCACGGCTTTGAAACGCGAGCCTTACCGCTACAACGTGCAAACCTTGCGGGCCAGCGTGGTGGCGGGTTTACCGGTGGCCAACTTCCACGAACTGCTGGCCGAATCGATTGGCTTCAACCGCTTCATCATGAACCAACTGAACGAACGGCTGGGGCAGTTCATCGCTGCGCGTGAAATTGACCGGCTCAACAGCCCCGACGTGCGCGTGGCCCGCAGCTTGGCCGCCTTGTTCAACCCGGTGCTGTTTCCGGGCGTGGGCGAGGTGCTGCAAATCACCCAGCAAGAGCTGGCCTACCTGGTGGGTTTGTCGCGCCAGCGGGTCAACATGGCGCTGCAACGCCTGGTGGCTGAGGGCTGGATCAGCGTGGCCTATGGCGGCGTGCGGGTGCTGAATTTGCAGGCCTTGCGCAGCCATACACTCGGTGCCCCATGACCGAACTCATCCGCTTGAACAAACGCATGGCCGAACTCGGCCTGTGCTCCCGCCGCGAAGCCGACGATTGGATTGGCAAGGGCTGGGTGAAAGTGAACGGCGAGATAGCGGTGCTGGGCAAACCGGTCAGCCCGATGGACCGCATCGAGGTGGACAAGCTGGCCCGTGGCCAGCAAGACAAACAAGTCACCATCCTGCTGCACAAGCCCATGGGCTATGTGAGTGGCCAAGCCGAAGACGGCCACACGCCCGCCATCAACCTGATTGAAGCCCGCCACCAGTGGCGCGACGACCGTTCCAGCATCCGCTTTGTGCCCCGCCAGCGCATGGGCTTGGCACCTGCTGGCCGCTTGGACATTGACTCGGTGGGCTTGCTGGTGCTGACCCAAGACGGCCGGGTGGCGCGTCAACTGATTGGCGAAGACTCGCAGGTGGAGAAAGAATATTTGGTGCGGGTGCAGTACGGCAAGCTGGCAGTGGGGGAGCAACAAACCGATGTGCAGTCGCTCTTCCCAGCAGACCAATTGGCGCGTTTGTGCCACGGCCTGCACTTGGACGGCCAAGCCTTGAAGCCCGCCGTGGTGGACTGGCAAAACCCCGAGCAACTGCGCTTTGTGTTGAAAGAAGGCCGCAAGCGCCAAATTCGACGCATGTGCGAGCAGGTCGGCCTGACCGTGGTCGGCTTGAAGCGGGTGCGCATTGGCCGGGTGAAGCTGGGCCAACTGCCCGTGGGTCAGTGGCGGTATTTGGCGCCTGGCGAGGTGTTTTAAGCCTCAACGCCAGTGCACTCGCTCACTTCAGGCCATCTGCTTCTTGAAATACGGGCCACGCGCCCCACTTGGAATCCATT
The DNA here is from genome assembly GCF_965234735.1 of Limnohabitans simekii (SeqCode). Taxonomy (GTDB): domain Bacteria; phylum Pseudomonadota; class Gammaproteobacteria; order Burkholderiales; family Burkholderiaceae_C; genus Limnohabitans; species Limnohabitans simekii. Next base: position 188,573 of record NZ_OZ248543.1, read on the forward strand.
CTTTTTCGTTCTTTTCTCTCAGACACCATGACAAAACACACCCACGCCTTCCAAGCCGAAGTGGCCCAGCTGCTGCACCTGGTCACCCACTCCCTGTATTCCAACAAAGAAATCTTTTTGCGCGAGCTGATTTCCAACGCCTCGGATGCCTGCGACAAGCTGCGCTATGAGTCCTTGAACAACGCCGCTTTGCTGGAAGACACACCCACACTTGAAATTCGCGTGGCATTCGACAAAGCCGCCAAGACGCTGACCATCAGCGACAACGGCATTGGCATGAGCCAGCAAGAAGCGATTGAGCACCTGGGCACGATCGCCAAAAGCGGCACCCGCGACTTCATGAGCAAGCTGAGCGGCGACCAGCAATCCGACGCCAAAGACCAGGGTTCGCTGATTGGCCAGTTCGGTGTGGGCTTTTACTCGGGCTTCATCGTGGCCGACAAGATCGTAGTGGAAACCCGCCGAGCGGGCTTGGCTGCCTCTGAAGGTGTGCGCTGGACCAGCGGGGGCAGCGGCGACTTCGAGGTGGAAACCATCACCCAAGACAAGCGCGGCAGCCACATCATTTTGCATTTGCGTGACGATGCCGAAGAGTTTTTAAGCAACTGGAAAATCAAAAGCATCATCGGCAAGTACGCCGACCACATCGCCCTGCCCATCCTGATGCGCAAGGAAGAATGGAAAGAAGGCGAGAACGAGCAGCCCGGTGAAATGGTGGTGACCGACGAATGGGAAACCGTCAACAAAGCCTCGGCCTTGTGGACCCGCCCGAAAAAAGACATCAGCGCCGAGCAGCACGCCGAGTTTTACAAAGCCATCAGCCACGACTTCGAGCCGCCGCTGGCTTGGAGCCACAACAAAGTGGAAGGCAGCACCGAGTACACGCAACTGCTGTACTTGCCCGGCAAAGCGCCATTTGATTTGTGGAACCGCGACAAAAAAGGCGGCATCAAGCTGTATGTGAAACGCGTCTTCATCATGGACGACGCCGAAGCTTTGTTGCCCACCTACTTGCGCTTTGTCAAAGGCGTGGTGGACTCGGCCGATTTGCCCTTGAACGTGAGCCGCGAGCTGCTGCAAGAAAGCCGCGATGTGAAAGCTATTCGCGAGGGCAACACCCGCCGTGTGCTGTCCATGTTGGACGACCTGGCCAAGCACGATGCGCCTGCAGCGGACGCGAGCGACGACGACAAACAAAACGCAGGCAAGTTCACCAAGTTCTACGCCGACTTTGGCGCGGTGTTGAAAGAAGGCTTGGGCGAAGACTTTGCCAACAAGGACAAGATCGCCAAGCTGCTGCGCTTTGCCAGCTCGACCACCGACACCGTGAGCGTGGGCTTTGCCGATTACAAAGCCCGCATGAAAGAAGGCCAAGACGCTATTTTTTACATCACGGCCGACAGCTTGGCCGCCGCCAAAAACAGCCCACAGCTCGAGGTGTTCCGCAAAAAAGGCATCGAGGTGCTGCTGATGTCCGACCGCGTGGACGAATGGGCGCTGGGCTTCCTCAACGAGTTTGACGGCACCCCGCTGCAAAGCGTGGCCAAGGGCGCGTTTGACTTGGGCAAGCTGCAAGACGAGGCCGAGAAAAAAGCCGCCGAAGAAGCCGCTGAAACTTTCAAGCCGCTGCTGGCCAAGCTGAAAGAGGCGCTGAAAGACAAGGCCGACGATGTGCGCATCACCAGCCGCTTGGTGGACTCGCCCGCTTGCTTGGTGGTGAAAGACGACGCCATGTCTTTGCAACTGGCCCGCATGCTCAAGCAAGCCGGTCAAACCGCGCCCGAAAGCAAACCGATTTTGGAAATCAACCCCGAGCACCCGCTTGTGAAAAAGCTGGACACGCCCGACGGTCAAATCCATTTCCATGACCTGGCGCACATCGTGTTTGACCAAGCCTTGCTGGCCGAAGGCGGCTTGCCAGCCGACCCGGCGGCGTATGTGAAAAGGGTGAATGCTTTGTTGGTTTAAGCCATCAATCGCTTGCATTTATTGATATATACGTCAATAATTTATAATATTGGACGTTAATTGACGTATATATCAAATGAAAACCCTTCAAGATCTTGGCGAATCCATCGCAGCGCGGCGCAAGCAACTTGGTCTGCAGCAGCGTGAGGTAGCGGCATTGGCGGGCATCACCGCCGAATCTTTGTCACGGTTTGAACGCGGCCGCAGCGCTGAATTTGGGGCTCGCAAATTATTGGCCATCCTGGCCGTACTCGGTGCAGAACTGGATGTCGTCAATGAGGGCCAAGCTGGCAACTTGGATGAACTGCGCCTAGAACGGGCTCAATACACATCCACCCCAGGAGCCTTTTGATGCAACTCTCGGTCTACGTGCTTGGACGAGAAGTGGCCACGCTGGCGCAATCGGGCGACTTCAAGAGCGTGTTGTCTTACCACCAAGGGACAGCACAGGACGACTTCGTCTCGCTCACCATGCCTGTTCGCACCGAAAGTTATGTGTGGGACGACCAGTTGCCGCCGGTGCTGCAAATGAATTTGCCTGAAGGTTACTTGCTGCAAGTCTTGCAAGAACAGTTCGGCCCGCACATTGGTGCCCATCCCATCGCCTTGCTGTCAGTCATCGGGCGCAACATGGTGGGACGACTTCAAGTGGCAACTTCAGGGGCCGAACTTCGGATGCCCGCGCAAGCCTTTGAAGTGGCTGCCTTGCTCAAGGGTGACAACTCTGAAGCGGCCTTTGCAGAACTGGTTCGCGCCCATGCCAGCAGTGGCGTTTCAGGGATGGTGCCTAAATTTTTAGATGCCGTGTCGCCCGCCGCTGATCTGTTGTCACCGCATCCCAAAGCCAGCCTGATCACCCAACGCCACATCATCAAGGGCTCTAGCGCCAAGCTGCCTTTTGTGGCCTTGAACGAACATCTGTGCATGCAAGTGGTTCGGCGTGTCATGCCGACTGCGAAAACCGAGGTCTCTGACGATGGTCAAGCCCTGGTCGTCCATCGCTTTGACGTCGATGAGCAAGGCCAAGCGCATTGGGGCATGGAAGATTTCTGCAGCTTGCTGGGATTGCGCTCGTCAGCCAAGTACAACACCACTTGGGAGCGCATCGCCAAAGCCATTCGCATCCATGTGCCTGGTCCTCAAAGAATGGAAACCTTCCGCCAGTTGGCCTCGACCCTGCTGCTGACCTACGCCTTGCGCAATGCGGATTGCCATGCGAAAAACATGGCCCTTCTCTATACCAACCGAGGCGATGTGCATTTGTCCCCCGCCTACGACATGCTCACAACCCATGTTTATGCAGGCTTTGCCAACAATCCGCCCGCCATTGAATTCATGGGCAAAAAAACCTGGCTGCCTGGCAAGCATTTGCAAAAGTTCATCGTCAACTGTTTCGGCATCCCACTCAAAGAACAACTGTTGATGGTGCAAGCCATCAGCGACGCCGTGGCGGATGTGAGCCATAAAGTCCACCAAGCCATGAGCGAACATCCAGGCTTCCAAGACATCGGACATCGCATGCTGCAATGTTGGACAGAGGGTGTCCAAGGACTGCGGGATCAACGGGTTTATGCCTTGCGGCCCTGACCGACAGACTGCGGCCCCAAGTCTTCAGCCTGTGCTTCCTTCGCTAAAGCCCGCCCTCAAGCCATCAACGCCATCTGCTCCCGCAAGGTGTCGCATTGGCCACGCCAATAGTCGGCGGTGCCAAACCAAGGAAAGTGCATGGGAAAGGCCGGGTCGTCTTGGCGGCTGGCCAGCCAGGCGCTGTAGTGAATGATGCGCAGGGTGCGCAGCGGCTCGATCCACTGCACCTCTTGCATGTCAAACGGCCGCATGCTTTCGTAGCCTTCCAGCACGGTGAACAGTTTTTGGCGGCGTTCTTGTTCTTCGCCGTGCAACAGCATCCACAGGTCTTGCACAGCGGGGCCCATGCGGGCGTCGTCCAAGTCCACAAAATGCGGACCGGCCTCGGGCAGGCCTTGCGGCGTCCACAAAATATTGCCGGGGTGGCAGTCACCGTGCAGCCGCAAGCTGCGCACTTGCGCGGGCATTTTTTGGCGCACCAATTCCAACGCTTGGTCGCACAAGCTCAGCCACTGTTGCGCCACTTCAGGCGGCACCCAGTTTTCGCGCATCAGCAAGTCGCGTGAGGCTTCGCCAAAAGTGTGCAGGTTCAGCGCGGGGCGGTGCACAAAGGCCTGGCGTTCGCCCACCACGTGGATGCGGGCCATCAAACGGCCAATCCACATCAGCACCTCGGGGTCGTCCAGTTCGGGGGCGCGGCCACCACGACAGGGGCTGACGCTGAACCAGAAATGCCCATCCAAGCCCTCATGCACGATGCGGGCTTCGTGCAAGCGCAGACCGTTCAAAGTGAGCGGCCCCACCACCGGAATGTCTTCGGCCATCAGTTCATCGGTGAAGGCGTGTTCTTCGCGAATTTGCGCTTCGCTCCATCGCCCGGGTCGGTAGAACTTGGCCACCACCGTGCTGTCGTCGTCCAAATGCACTTGGTACACGCGGTTTTCATACGAGCTGAGCGCACTCAAGCGACCGTCCACCGGCAAGCCCAATGCGCTCAAGGCGTCCAACACCACCGAGGGTGTCAAGGCTTGGTAGGGGTGCGTCACCTACACACCCCAGACGATGGGCTGTCCGGCTTGGTGACAGCGTTGCAGCATGTCGATGATGGGTTTGCTGCGCTGGCGCAGGCTGATGCCCTCAAGGCGCGGCGCGGGCTGGCCTTGTGCAACGGCGTCGGCAGCGGCCTGGGCTTGCGCGGCTTCTTGTTGCTGAACGGCTTGTTGCAGCGCTGCAATGGCGGCGGGCATCTCCGGGGCGTCGATGATGCCTTGGGGCCCGGGTGTTTTGCCAATGATCTGCAGGAACTGAACGCCTTGCGGCTCCAACAGAATCAGGTCGCCAGCGGCTTTGGATTTGAATTTGTAAATCATGGCGCTATTGTGCGCTTGGCCATCACCCACGCTGTTCCAAGCGTCCAAGCCAGGCCAAGGCCTCAAGGGAAAACCCTCGCGACTGAAATAAGGCTTGACGTGATTTACTTTAGGCCTCAACAATATGGGCATGAACATTTTGTGCATTGGCGGCGGCCCCGCTGGTTTGTATTTCGCGCTGCTCATGAAGCAGCAAAACCCGGCGCACCAGATCACCGTGGTCGAACGCAACCGCCCCTATGACACCTTTGGCTGGGGCGTGGTATTCAGCGATCAAACCCTGCAAAACCTGCAAGCTGCTGATGCGCACACCGCCGAACTGATTGGCAATGCGTTCAACCACTGGGACGACATCGAGGTGTTTTTCAAAGGGAAGTCTGTGCGCTCCACTGGCCACGGCTTTTGCGGCATTGGGCGCAAGCACTTGCTCAACATCTTGCAGCAGCGTTGCGAAGAGCTGGATGTGAAGCTGGTGTTTGAAACCGACGTGAGCGACGATCAAGCGCTGGCGCTGCAGTACCAAGCTGATTTGGTGATTGCCAGCGATGGCTTGAACAGCCGCATCCGCACCCGCTATGCCGACACCTACCAACCCAACATCGATGTGCGCGATTGCCGTTTTGTTTGGCTGGGCACGCACAAAACCTTTGACGCTTTCACCTTCGCCTTCGAGCAAACCGAGCACGGCTGGTTTCAAGCCCATGCCTACAAGTACGACGAACACACGTCCACATTCATTGTGGAAACCCCCGCGTCGGTGTGGCAAGCGCACGGCATCGACCAGATGAACCAAGATGAAGCGGTGGCGTTTTGCCAAAACCTGTTTGCCAAGTATTTGGATGGGCACGAGTTGATGAGCAACGCAGCGCATTTGCGTGGCTCGGCCAACTGGATTCAATTTCCCCGGGTGATTTGCAACACGTGGGTGCATTGGGAAACGCTGAACAACAAACGCACACCCATCGTGCTGATGGGGGATGCGGCTCACACCGCGCATTACTCGATTGGCAGCGGCACCAAGCTGGCGCTTGAAGATGCGATTGATTTGGCCAACACCTTTGCCCAGCACCCCGATGCCGACATGGCCACCATTTTGCAAGCCTATGTCGATCGGCGCAGTGTCGAGGTGCTGAAAATTCAAAACGCGGCCCGCAATTCCACCGAATGGTTTGAGCATGTGGACCGCTACACCCACATGGACATCGAGCAGTTCACCTACTCGTTGCTGACGCGTTCGCAGCGCATCAGCCACGAAAACCTGCGTGTGCGGGACCCGCAATGGTTGCAGCATTTCGAGGCTTGGTTGTCGGGTGGTCGTGCCAAGGCGCCCATGCTCTTGCCCTACACCTTGCGCGGCCTCAGCTTGAAAAACCGCATCGTCGTCTCGCCCATGGCCACTTACAAAGCGGTGAATGGCGTGGTGAACGACTTTCATTTGGTGCACCACGGTTCACGTGCCTTGGGTGGCGCTGGTTTGTTGATGGTGGAGATGACCAGCCCCACGCCCGATGGCCGCATCACACCGGGTTGCCCGGGCTTGTGGAACGATGAACAACAACAAGCCTTCAAACGCATCACCGACTTTGTCCACGGCCAAGATGCACACATCGGTTTGCAGCTGGGTCACAGTGGTGCCAAGGGCTCCACGCAGTTGGGCTGGGAAGCGATAGATGAACCCTTGCTGGCCCACAACTGGCCCTTGATGGCCGCCAGCGCCGTGCCTTATGGCCCAAACAACCAAACGCCCCGCGCCATGACCACCGACGACATGCAGGCACTGACAGCGGCGTTTGTCGCCGCCACGCTGCGAGCCGATGCAGCGGGCTTTGATTGGCTGGAGCTGCATTGCGCCCATGGTTATCTGCTGTCGGGTTTCATCTGCCCCTTGACCAACCAGCGCAGCGACGCGTTCGGTGGCAGCTTGGCCAACCGTTGTCGCTATCCCTTGCAAGTGTTTCAAGCCATGCGGGCTGTGTGGCCTGCCCACAAACCCATGAGTGTGCGCATCTCGGCGCACGACTGGGCACCAGGGGGCAACACAGATGACGATGCGGTGCAAATCGCCAAGTTGTTCAAAGCCGCCGGTTGCGATTTGATCGACGTGTCGTCCGGTCAAACCACCCGCGCTGCCAAACCGGTTTATGGCCGCATGTACCAAACACCGTTTGCCGACCGGATTCGCAACGAGGTGCACATCGCCACCATGGCGGTGGGGGCGATCAGCGAAGCCGACCATGCCAACAGCATCATCGCGGCAGGCCGCGCCGATTTGTGTGCCATCGCCCGCCCGCATTTGGCCGATCCGAATTGGACCCTGCACGAAGCCGCCAAATTGGGCAGTCGTGATGTAGTCTGGCCCCAGCCGTATGAAAGCGGCCGCGATCAACTCTACCGATTACTTCAAACAACACGCTGACCATGGACCTTGAAGCCCGCGCCCACAGCAAGCACCCCGAAGCCTTGCGCCTTTGGTTGCGCATGCTCACCTGCACCCAACTGATTGAAAAACAAGTGCGCACCGGTTTGCGCGATGAGTTCAGCACCACCTTGCCGCGCTTTGATTTGTTGGCGCAGCTTGAGCGCGAACCGCAAGGCATGAAGATGACCGCGTTGTCGCGCCGCATGATGGTGACCAGCGGCAACATCACCCCAGTGACCGACCAGTTGGTGAAAGAGGGTTTGATTGAGCGCAGCAGTGTGGACGGTGACCGCCGCGCTTGGTTGATTCGGCTCACACCTGCAGGCCGCACCCTGTTTAAAAAAATGGCCAAGCGCCACGAGGCTTGGATTGTTCAAGCATTCGATGCCTTGAGCAGCAAAGAGTTGCAAACCTTGCACGGCTTGCTCGGTCGCGTCAAACAACACAGTGCCACGGAGACTTCATGAAACACCACATCCCCGACCAGAACCCCATGCGTGGGCAATACCAAGCCTTGGCATCACAAACTGCCGAGCATTTTTCGTGGGTCTGTGATGACCACGGTGTGGCCACCATCACCTTGAACCGACCCGAACGCAAAAACCCACTCACCTTCGCGTCCTATGCCGAGTTGCGCGATTTGTTTGTGCAACTGCGTGTGGCCACCGATGTGCGCGTGCTGGTGTTGCAGGGTGCGGGTGGCAACTTTTGCTCGGGTGGTGATGTGCACGAAATCATCGGACCGCTCACCAAGATGACCATGCCCGAGTTGCTGGCTTTCACCCGCATGACCGGCGACTTGGTGAAAGCCATGCGCCTGTGCCCACAGCCCATCGTGGCCGCCATCGATGGTGTGTGTGCCGGTGCTGGTGCCATGTTGGCCTTGGCCTCAGACATGCGCTTGGGCAGCACCACCACCAAGGTGTCGTATTTGTTTTCACGCGTGGGCTTGGCGGGTGCCGACATGGGCGCTTGCAGTTTGTTGCCGCGCGTGATTGGCCAAGGTCGGGCCAGTGAATTGCTGTTCACCGGCCGCGCCATGACCGCGGCTGAAGGACAGGCCTGGGGCTTTTTCAACAGCTTGCACGAGGCGGATTCGCTGGGTGCCGCCGCCCACAGTGTGGCGCTTGGCTTGGCGCAAGGCCCCAGCTTCGCCCACGGCATGACCAAAACCATGTTGCACCAAGAGTGGGCCATGACGCTGGACCAAGCGATTGAGGCTGAAGCGCAAGCGCAAGCGATTTGCATGCAAACCCAAGATTTCCACCGCGCCTATGAAGCCTTTGCGGCCAAACAACAACCTGTGTTTCAAGGTGATTGAGATGAACGCCCATTGGCAACTGCCGTTTTTTGAAGCCCGCCACCGTGAACTGGCCACGGCCTTGCAGGCTTGGATGCAAGACCAGCATGTGCACGAAGCGGATGACCGCACCGCTTGCCGCGAATGGGTGCATCGCTTGGGTGATGCGGGTTGGTTGCGCTATGTCGTCACCTCGGCGCACGGTGGGGCTTGGGACACTTTGGATTCACGCGCCTTGGTCATCATCCGCGAAACCTTGTCGCAGTTTTCACCCTTGGCAGACTTTGCATTCGCGATGCAAGGCTTGGGCAGTGGGGCCATCACCTTGGCAGGCACACCCGCACAGCAAGCGCACTACCTCCCCGCGGTGGCAAGTGGCGAGATGATTGCCGCGTTTGCGCTCAGTGAGCCGGATGCGGGCTCGGACGTGGCTGGCATGCAAACGCATGTCATCCCCACTGCAGACGGCTTGGTGATGAACGGCTGCAAGACCTGGATCAGCAATGGCGGCTTGGCGCATTTTTATGTGGTGTTTGCCAAAACCGATGAGACAGCAGGGGCGCGTGGCATCACCGCCTTCATCGTGGACGCAGACAGTCCTGGTTTGAATGACGACACGCATTTGCAGGTGATGTCGCCGCATCCCTTGGCCACTTTGCATTTCGACCACTGCGCGTTGCCCGCCTCTTCGCAACTGGGCGACATGCATGGCGGCTTCAAGTTGGCGATGCGCACCTTGGATATTTTTCGCGCGTCCGTCGCGGGAGCGGCTTTGGGCATGGGCCGACGCGCTTTGAAGGAGGCCCTTCACTACACGCAACAACGCCAGATGTTTGGCAAGCACTTGGCCGACTTTCAACTGACTCAAGCGCGTCTGGGTGACATGGCTTGTTTGTTGGATGCAGGTGCATTGCTCACCTACCGTGCGGCTTGGCTGCGTGACACCTTGGGCAGCGATGGCGCAGGCGCTGCGGCCTACACCCAGGCGGCGGCCATGGCCAAACTCACCGCCACCGAAAACGCTTCCAAGGTGATTGACATGGCACTTCAAATGCACGGCGGCACAGGCGTTTTGGTGGGCAACAAACTGGAGTCCTTGTACCGCGACATTCGTTCATTGCGCATTTACGAAGGCGCTTCTGAAGTGCAGCAACTCATCATCGGCAAGTCGGTCCTCAAGGGTGCTGCATGAGCGCCCAAAGCGATCGGTTTGTGCATGATCGCTTGCCACCCCGGGCTGCGTGGCCGCAGTTTTTATACCCCACTGGCTCTCCTGCAGGCGATCAGGTTTTGAATCTGGTGACCGAACTGCTGGACAAGGCCTTGGCCCAGCCCTGGGCAGATGCGCCGCTGTTTCGCTCGGCCCACGAAACACTGAGTTACCGGCAAGCACAGGTTTTGGTGAATCAACGCGCCCATTATTTGGTCCATGCGCTGGGGCTTGTGCCTGGCAACCGTGTTTTGATTCGCGGCACCAACTCGATTGGCTTTGCGCTGTGTTGGTTGGCCGTGGTGAAAGCGGGTTTGATTGCGGTGTCCACCATGCCCATGCTTCGCGCCAAGGAGTTGTGTGAGGTCATCGGCAAAGCCCAGCCCGTGTTGGCGCTGTGCGATAGCGCGTTGGCCGATGAATTGAGATTGGCGCAGCAGCAATGCCCTGTCCTGACTTCGGTGGTTTTGTTTGGCGACCCTCAATCTGCTGGCGGACTTGAACAGTTGTCGGGTGCTTTGCCCCCCATCTTTGATGCCTGCCCCACCACTGGAGACGACATCGCCATCCTCGCCTTCACCTCGGGCACCACTGGTTCGCCCAAGGCCGCCTGTCATTCGCATTTGGATGTCTGGTCGGCGTGTCAGGCGTGGCCTTTGTCGGTGTTGAAAGCCTCATCCTCCGATATTGTGTTGGGAACACCACCACTGGCCTTCACCTTTGGCCTTGGTGGTTTGTTGTTGTTTCCCATGGTGGCGGGTGCCTCTGTTTTTTTTCCCATCGGCCCCTTAAGCCCTGAAGCCATGTTGCTTGCCATGCAAGACGCTGGGTGCACGATTTGCTACACCGCACCCACCTTCTACCGACAAATGGCACCCCTCATCGCCGCGGTATCGGTGCCGAGTTTGCGCGTGTGTGTGAGTGCTGGCGAAGCATTGCCCGACACCACGCGGCAACTTTGGAAACAATCCTGCGGCATCGAGATGCTGGACGGCATTGGCGCCACCGAGATGTTTCACATCTTCATTTCTTCACCGCCCGAGTCCGTTCGCACCGGCAGCCTCGGCCAAGTGGTGCCGGGCTATGAAGCCTGTGTGTTGGATGAGCAGGGTGCACCGGTGCCCCATGGCCAGGTGGGCCGATTGGCGGTGCGCGGCCCGACCGGCTGCAAGTACTTGAACGATGCGCGTCAAGCCACCTATGTGCAACATGGTTGGAACTTTCCAGGCGACGCGGTCTTTCAAGATGCTGAAGGTTACTTTCACTATCAGTCTAGGGCGGATGACATGATCATCAGCGCGGGCTACAACATCGCTGGCCCCGAAGTGGAGGACGCTTTGCTCAAGCACCCGGCTGTTTTGGAATGCGCTGTGGTGGGCAAGCCCGACTCAGAGCGCGGCATGGTGGTGCAAGCCTTTTGCGTGTTGAGCCCTGGCTTCGTCGCCAACGAGGCAATCGTCAAACTCTTGCAAGAGCATGTGAAGTCGTCCCTGGCGCCTTACAAGTATCCGCGTGACGTGGTCTTTTTAGAAGCCCTGCCACGCACACCCACGGGCAAATTGCAGCGCTTCAAATTGCGCTCACCTCTTATTTGAAAGTTTTTATGCACACTGTTTTACTGCCTGAAGGCTGGGAACGCCCCAAGGGTTATGCCAATGGCATCGCTGCGCGTGGCACACAGATTTTTGTCGGCGGCCAAATTGGTTGGAATGCCTCACAACACTTTGAGTCTGATGATTTCGTGCTGCAAACGGCGCAAGCTCTGCGCAATGTGTTGGCTGTGCTGCACGCGGCCCACGCGGGTCCTGAACACATGGTGCGCATGACCTGGTACATCACCGACCGAGATACCTACGCATCGCGATTGCGCGACATTGGCGCGGTCTATCGCGACGTGATGGGCAAGCACTTTCCGGCCATGACTTGTGTGGTGGTGAAAGCCTTGGTTGAAGAACGTGCCTTGGTGGAAATTGAAGTGACCGCTGTGTTGCCGGATTGATGGGTTGTGAAAGCTTGGCCTTGTTGCAAAACTTTTTTCACAATGACAAGGGCAAGCAAGTTTGCAAAGCTTCATTAAAGGCTTCAGCTTGCTCGTACTGCACCCAATGGCCTGCGTCATCAATCATTTGAAAACTTTGCAAGTTGCAAGCTGATAGGCGCTCTGGCAACAAATGCATCTTGCCTTTGTAGAGTGCATCCAATTCACCCCAAATGCCGTATACCTCGCAAGTCCAGTGAGTCTGTTGATGCAACAGCGCATCACTTCTTGCAATGCGTCTGCGTCGCAAACGGTCGCGTGACACATTCTGGGCTTGCATCTCCAGCAAGTCGGGCGTCACAAGCGCTTCGTTGTGCAACATGATGGCCAGTAAATTGTTTTTGTGAACCGCCATGCGTTCGTCGTCCGTCATGTTGTCTCGAAAGCCACGCATGTTCAAGATGTTGTTGGACAGTCCCAAGCCAGGGACACCCACCAACACCAAGCGTTTGAAACGTGTCGGCCAGTGAGCAGCTGCAAAACCTGCCACCAATCCACCAAAAGAAAAACCCACCACGTCCAGTGCTTCACTGCCAAACAATTGCTGCAAACCTTGTTCCAAGGGCATTGCAAGGTCGTCGGCGTCTAGCGCCCTCAAAGGGAGTTCAGAATCGCCCAATCCGGGGGTATCCAATGCCCACACTGAACGTTGTTGACTGAGCGGAACAACGTTGCGCACCCAATGGTTCCAACTGCCACTGCCGCCGTGCAGCAAGACCAAGGGATGGCCTGCATCTTTGTTCCACACATGCCAAACCTGGACGCCAGATGGGGTGGGGATTTCGATGCGCTTGGCGAGCGATTGTGCCGCGTCAAGTTCTTGTTTCAAGTTCCACATGGTTTGTATTGAATGTGATGCGGCTCTGAAATGCAAAACGCCTACTGAAGTGGGCATTCATTGCTAAACGCCCACTGAAGTGGGCCCTCCATGCAAAACGCCCACTTGGAAGTGGGCGTTGTGTGTTTGGTTGCGCGAGCAAGATTTGAACTTGCGACCTTTGGGTTATGAGCCCAACGAGCTACCAGGCTGCTCCATCGCGCGTCGTGTGCGTTGATTGTAACTGTTATTCAGCTGCGGCAGCTGGTGTTTCGGCGATTTCAGGACGATCCACCAATTCAACCAAGGCCATAGGCGCATTGTCGCCAACCCGATAGCCCATTTTCAAAATGCGTGTGTAGCCACCGGGACGTGTTTTGTAACGGGGGCCGAGTTCGGCAAACAACTTGACAACGTTGTCGCGGTTGCGCAGGCGGTTGAAGGCCAAGCGCTTGTTGGACAAGGTGGGTTCTTTGGCGAGTGTGAGCATGGGCTCGATCACGCGGCGCAGTTCTTTGGCCTTGGGCAACGTGGTTTTGATGGCTTCGTGCTCGATCAACGAGTTCATCATGTTTTGCAACATGGCCAAACGGTGTGAGCTGGTGCGGTTGAGTTTTCTGAGTCCGTGTCCGTGACGCATGTTCTTGTCCTTTTTTGAATAACGCTTTTTTTGCCGGCCGCCGTATCAGGTACGGCCAGGGGGGAATGCAACTCAAGTTGCTTTTGGTTGTTAGATTCGTTTGGCTTCCAAACCAGCAGGTGGCCAGCCTTCGAGCTTCATGCCCAAAGTCAAACCACGTGAGGCCAACACTTCTTTGATTTCGTTCAAAGATTTGCGACCCAAGTTCGGGGTTTTCAACAATTCGTTTTCGGTGCGTTGAATCAGGTCGCCAATGTAGAAGATGTTTTCTGCTTTGAGGCAATTGGCTGAACGCACGGTGAGTTCCAACTCGTCCACGGGACGCAACAAAATGGGGTCGACTTGTTGAGCGCTGCGCGGTGCAGGCGAATCGAAAGCGGCCAACTCGTTGCCTTCCAACTGCGCAAATACCGCGAGTTGTTCCACCAAAATTTTGGCAGATGAACGCACGGCATCTTCAGCGGTGATGGCGCCGTTGGTTTCGATTTCCATGACCAAGCGGTCCAGATCGGTACGTTGCTCCACACGGGCGTTTTCAACGCTGTAGCTCACGCGCTTGACGGGTGAGAAAGAAGCGTCCAACACAATGCGGCCAATGGATTTGTTCACTTCGTCGGCATGGCGTCGCATGCTACCGGGCACGTAGCCACGGCCTTTTTCAACTTTGAGTTGGATGTCGATTTTGCCGCCGTGCGACAAGTTGGCAATCACGTGCTCGGGGTTGATGATTTCAACGTCGTGCGGTGTTTGAATGTCAGCAGCAGTGACTTGACCTTCGCCGTCTTTGCGCAGGCTCAGGGTGACTTCGTCACGGTTGTGCAGCTTAAACACCACGCCTTTGAGGTTCAACAAAATGTTGACCACGTCTTCTTGCACGCCATCGATGGACGAGTATTCGTGCAACACGCCAGCAATGGTGACATCGGTCACGGCATAGCCAACCATGGAAGACAACAACACGCGGCGCAAAGCATTGCCCAAGGTGTGGCCGTAACCACGCTCGAACGGCTCGAGGGTCACTTTGGATTTGTTGTGACCGAGTTGTTCAACTTGGATGGCTTTGGGCTTCAGGAGATTTGTTTGCATTCGTTTTTCCTCTCAATGCCCCCGGCTCGTTACACCGGTAAGGCAGGATGATGACCCCTGGCCTACATGACCAGGGCGGCGGATTCAAGGAGCCAAACAGCCCCGGTTAACGCGAATACAACTCAACGATCAGAGATTCGTTGATGTCAGCCGCAAATTCGTCACGGTCAGGTGTCTTCTTGAAGACACCTTCGGCTTTGTCCACATTGACCTCAACCCAGGCAGGCAGTCCGACTTGGGTGGCCAATTGGAGCGCTTCAAGCACGCGGCCTTGTTTTTTGGATTTTTCACGCACGCTCACCATGTCACCAGCCTTGACCAAGTAGGACGGGATGTTGACTTGATGACCATTGACGGTGATGGCTTTGTGGGACACGAGTTGACGTGCTTCAGCGCGTGTGGAGCCAAAGCCCATGCGGTAGACCACGTTGTCCAAACGCGATTCCAACAAGGACAACAGGTTGGAACCGGTGTTGCCTTTTTGTTGGTCCGCCATGGCGAAGTAGCGGCGGAACTGACGCTCCAACACGCCATACATGCGTTTGACTTTTTGTTTTTCACGCAACTGCAAACCGAAATCAGACATGCGCTGACCGGATGTGCGGCCGTGTTGGCCGGGCTTGCTGTCGAATTTGGCCTTGTCTGCGATCGAGCGACGAGCGCTCTTCAAAAACAGGTCGGTGCCTTCACGGCGAGATAGTTTGGCCTTGGGGCCGAGGTAACGTGCCACTTGAACTTCCTTTTATGTCAACTGCCCGCACAAAAATGCGGGGAGCCGCCGATGTGAACACCAGCGGCGGTGGGCTTGTTTGAAATCAGATGCGACGGCGCTTTTGCGGACGGCATCCGTTGTG
Source organism: Limnohabitans simekii (SeqCode) (assembly GCF_965234735.1). Taxonomy (GTDB): domain Bacteria; phylum Pseudomonadota; class Gammaproteobacteria; order Burkholderiales; family Burkholderiaceae_C; genus Limnohabitans; species Limnohabitans simekii. The sequence continues at coordinate 203,862 of NZ_OZ248543.1, forward strand.
AGGAACCGGCGTCACATCAGAAATTGAATTGATGCGAATGCCCAGGGCCGCCAACGCGCGAACAGAAGATTCACGGCCGGGGCCGGGACCTTTGATTTCGACGTCGAGGTTCTTGATGCCCTGATCAATGGCTGCACGACCAGCCACCTCGGATGCCACCTGAGCGGCAAACGGTGTGGACTTGCGTGAGCCCTTGAATCCTTGACCACCGGACGACGCCCAAGACAACGCATTGCCTTGACGATCGGTGATGGTGATGATGGTGTTGTTGAAAGACGCATGCACGTGCGCAATGCCGTCCGCAACGTTTTTGCGAACCTTTTTGCGCACACGTTGTGCGGCTGAGTTGACGGGTGCTTTTGCCATGGTGGTCCCTCTTTATTTCTTCAGCGATTGAGCCGCCTTGCGGGGGCCTTTGCGGGTACGCGCATTGGTGCGGGTACGTTGGCCGCGCATGGGCAAACCGCGACGATGGCGGAAACCGCGGTAACAACCAATGTCCATCAAACGCTTGATGTTCATGGTGGTTTCACGGCGCAAATCGCCTTCGATGGTGAACAGTGCGATCTGGTCGCGGATTTTTTCAAGGTCTGAGTCCGTCAGGTCCTTGATTTTTTTGGCGTAGTCGATGCCGCAAGCAACGCAAATTTTGCGCGCGCGGGTGCGACCGATGCCGAAGATTGACGTCAAGCCAATCTCGGTGTGCTTATGGGGCGGAATATTGATACCAGCGATACGTGCCATGAGAAACCTCTTGAATGCGTTGGAAGATCAGCCTTGGCGCTGCTTGTGACGTGGATCCGTGCAGATAACACGCACCACGCCTTTACGGCGGATGATCTTGCAGTTGCGGCAAATTGTTTTGACCGAAGCCGAAACTTTCATTTCATTCTCCTAAGAACCCAGAACACGCACCCTGCGTGCTCCAACAAACTCTGCATGTTTCACGCCTTACTTGGCGCGGAACACAATTCGTGCCCTACTCAAATCGTAGGGCGTTAACTCAACCGTCACTTTGTCCCCTGGCAGGATTCGGATGTAGTGCATCCGCATCTTGCCGGAAATGTGTCCGAGCACCACATGGCCGTTTTCCAGTTTGACCCGGAAGGTGGCATTGGGGAGGTTTTCAACAACCTCTCCTTGCATCTGGATGACATCGTCCTTCGCCATGCGCCCAATCAGCCACCCGGTGCCATCTTGAAGTTGGCCTTTTTGAGCAGCGATTCGTACTGCTGACTCATCAGGTAGTTTTGCACTTGGGCCATGAAGTCCATGGTGACCACCACGATGATCAGCAACGACGTGCCACCAAAGTAGAAAGGCACGTTGTACTTGAGGATGAGAAATTCGGGCACCAAACAAACGAAGGTGATGTAGATGGCACCAGCGAAAGTCAAACGCAACAAAATCTTGTCGATGAAGCGAGCCGTTTGGTCGCCGGGACGAATGCCGGGGATGAAGCCGCCACTCTTTTTCAGGTTGTCTGCGGTTTCACGGCTGTTGAACACCAGGGCGGTGTAGAAAAAGCAGAAGAAAATAATAGCCACGGCATACAACATCACATAGATGGGCTGACCGGGAGACAGCGCGGCAGAAATGTCTTTCAACCAAATCATGCTGCCGCTTGAGCTGAACCAGCTGACGATGGTGGAAGGCAACAAAATGATGGAAGAAGCGAAGATGGGGGGAATGACACCGGCCATGTTGAGCTTCAAAGGCAGGTGCGACGACTGTCCACCATAAACTTTGTTGCCCACTTGACGACGCGCGTAATTGACCAAAATTTTGCGTTGGCCGCGTTCGACAAACACCACGAAGTAAGTGATGGCAGCAACCAGCACCACGATCAAAAGTGCCACGATGATGCTCATGGCGCCTGTGCGCACCAATTCAAGCAATCCGCCGATGGAGCTGGGCAAGCCTGCCGCGATGCCCGCGAAGATGATGATGGAAATGCCATTGCCCAAACCACGCTCGGTGATTTGTTCGCCCAACCACATCAAGAACATGGTTCCTGCTGTGAGAGAAACCATGGCGGTCATGCGAAAGCCAAAACCGGGCGTGATAACCAAGCCCGCTGACGATTCAAGCGCAATGGCAATGCCCATAGACTGGAAAATAGCCAAACCCAAAGTGCCGTAGCGGGTGTATTGGGTGATTTTGCGACGACCAGCTTCGCCTTCTTTTTTCAAGGCTTCCATGCTGGGCACCACATACGACATCAACTGCATGATGATGGATGCAGAAATGTAGGGCATGATGCCAAGCGCAAAAATACTGAAGCGCGACAAAGCGCCACCTGAGAACATGTTGAACAAACTCAGGATGCCGCTTTCCTGTCCCTTGAACAACTGTTGAAGTTGGTTCGGGTCAATGCCCGGTACAGGGATGTGCGTGCCGATGCGGTAAACCACCAAGGCCAACAACAAAAAGACCAGGCGGCGACGCAAGTCACCGTACTTGTCAGTTTTGCCTATGGATGCGTTGGTTGCCAAGTTGCTGCTCCTGAACCTTAAGCGACTGCGCCGCCAGCGGCTTCAATGGCCGCCTTGGCGCCAGCGGTGGCACCAATGCCGCTCAATTTCACAGCACGAGAAATCTCACCAGTCTTGATGACCTTGACCACTTTGGCCATTTGGCTCACCAAACCAGCGGTTTTGAGCGCCAACACGTCGATGTCGGTGATGTCCAAAGCTTGCAGGGATGTGAGCGTGACTTCTTCGTTGTATTTCAGGCTTTGCGATTTGAAACCGCGCTTGGGCAAGCGACGTTGCAAAGGCATTTGACCGCCTTCAAAACCCACCTTGTGGTAGCCGCCCGAGCGTGATTTTTGACCTTTGTGGCCGCGGCCTGCGGTTTTACCCAGACCCGAACCAATACCACGGCCAACACGGCGGCGGTCTTTGCGGGAGCCATCTGCGGGCTTGATTTCATTGAGTTGCATGGCTGACCTTTAGAGAACTTTGACCAGGTAGCTGATCTTGTTGATCATTCCGCGCACTGCAGGTGTGTCTTGCAGTTCGCTGGTGCTGCCGATTTTGCGCAAGCCCAAACCACGCACGGTGGCGCGGTGGGATTCTTTGGTGCCGATGGGGCTGCGCACCAATTGCACTTTGACAGTTGAGGTAGATGTGGACATGTCGTGGCTCCCGGATTAGACGAAGAGGTCTTCGACGTTCTTGCCACGCTTGGCCGCGACTTCAGCGGCGGTGGTGGATTTGATCAACGCATCAAACGTGGCGCGAACCATGTTGTAGGGGTTGGATGAACCATGGCTTTTGGCCACGATGTCGGTGATGCCCATGACTTCAAACACGGCACGCATGGGGCCGCCAGCAATGATGCCCGTACCCTTGGGTGCGGGGGCCATTTGCACGTTGGCCGCGCCGTGGTGGCCGGTGACGTTGTGGTGGATGGTGCCGTTTTTCAAAGACACTTTGTGCATGTTGCGACGGGCTTCTTCCATCGCTTTTTGCACAGCAGCAGGCACCTCTTTGGATTTGCCTTTGCCCATGCCCACGCGGCCATCGCCATCACCAACAACAGTGAGTGCGGCGAAACCGAGGATGCGTCCACCCTTGACAACTTTGGTCACGCGGTTGACCGCGATCATTTTTTCCTTCAGACCGTCGTCACGACTGTCGTCTTGCACTTTTGCTTGAACTTTTGCCATGTTATTTATCCGTGTCTGTTAGAACTGCAAGCCGGCAGCGCGTGCGGCATCTGCCAAGGTTTTGACGCGACCGTGGTAGGCGAAGCCCGAACGGTCGAAAGCGACTTTGTCGACACCAGCGGCTTTTGCTTTTTCAGCAATGCGTGTGCCGATGATTTGAGCTGCAGCCGTGTTGCCACCTTTGCCCACAGCGCCCAAGCTCTTGCGCACATCGGCTTCAGCGGTTGAAGCGGTGGCAATCACTTTGGTGCCGTCGCCGGAGATGACGCTGGCATAGATGTGTAAATTGGTGCGGTTGACCATCAAACGCGCCACGCCTTGTGTGGCAATGCGGATGCGGGTTTGACGCGAACGGCGCAGACGCTGCTGTTTTTTGCTTAGCATATTGCAGCTCCTTATTTCTTCTTGGTCTCTTTGATCGTGATCTTTTCGTCCGAATAACGGATGCCTTTGCCTTTGTAAGGCTCGGGTGGACGAACAGCGCGAATTTCAGCAGCGATTTGACCCACACGTTGGCGGTCAGCGCCTTTGATGATGATTTCAGTGGGCGCAGGCGTCTCGACTTTGATGCCAGCAGGCATGTCAAAGTTGACGGGGTGCGAATAACCCACAGCCAAATTCAATTTGGCACCTTGGGCGGCGGCTTTGTAGCCCACGCCAACCAGGTTGAGCTTTTTCTCAAAGCCTTTGGTGACACCAACCACCATGTTGTTGACCAACTGACGCAAAGTACCGCTCATGGCATTGGCTTCACGTGTTTCATTGGCAGCCTCGAAAGTGAGTGTGTCGGCTTGACGCACCACCTTGACCAAGGCGTTGTTGGCGATAGACAACTGACCACCAGCGCCTTTGACGCTGATGTGTTGTTCGTTCATGGTCACATCCACACCTGCGGGGACTGTGACGGGCATTTTGGCAACTCGGGACATGTTTCGTTACTCCCTTAAGCCACGTAGCAAAGAACTTCGCCGCCCACGCCCGTGGCGCGTGCTTTGCGATCGGTCATCACACCTTTGGGGGTGGTGACGATGGCCACGCCCAAGCCGTTCATGACTTGAGGAATGGCGTCGTGGCCTTTGTACACACGCAAGCCAGGGCGAGAGACGCGCTCGATGCGCTCAATCACAGGACGACCTGCGTAGTACTTCAAAGCAATTTCCAGCTCAGATTTGCCATCTTCAGTTTTGACGCGGAAGCCATCGATATAGCCCTCCTCTTTCAACACCTGAACAATGGCCATCTTGACCTTGGACGCGGGAACCGACACGGTCGGCTTGGCCACCATCTGCGCATTGCGAATACGCGTCAGCAGGTCGGCAATGGGATCACTCATGCTCATATTGAATTTCTCCTGCCTGTTACCAGCTGGCCTTGGTGATGCCGGGAATGTTGCCTGCAAAGGCTAATTCACGGATCTTGGCGCGACCCAAACCAAATTGACGGAAGGTGCCACGAGGGCGACCGGTGATTTCGCAACGATTGCGTTGGCGCGTGGGGTTGGCGTTGCGGGGCAACTTTTGCAAACCCAAACGTGCCGCAGCGCGTTCTTCTTCGCTGCGTTTGATATCGCTGGCAATCGCTTTCAGTTCCGCGTGTTTTTTCGCGTACTTGGCGACCAGTTTGTCTCGCTTGAGCTCGCGCTCGATCAAAGCTACTTTAGCCACAGGGCACCTCAGTTCTTGAACGGGAAACGGAAGGCGGCGAGCAGTGCTTTGCACTCATCGTCGGTCTTGGCCGTGGTGGTGATGCTGATGTTGAGGCCACGCAGGGCATCAACTTTGTCGTACTCGATCTCTGGAAAGATGATTTGCTCTTTCACACCGATGTTGTAGTTGCCACGACCATCGAAGGCGCGACCAGAAATACCGCGGAAGTCACGCACACGGGGCAGGGCCACGGTGACGAAACGGTCCAAGAATTCGTACATGCGCACACCGCGCAATGTGACCATGCAACCAATGGGTTGTTGTTCGCGGATTTTGAAACCGGCGATGGCCTTGCGAGCTTTGGTGACGACGGGTTTTTGACCGGCAATTTTGGTCAAGTCGCCCACAGCGTGGTCCATGACTTTTTTGTCCGCCACGGCTTCGCTGACACCCATGTTCAAGGTGATTTTGGTCAGACGAGGCACTTCCATGGGGGATTTGTAGCCAAACTTGGTGGTCATCTCGGGGACCACTTTTTCACGATAGTGTTGTTGGAGTCGTGCCATGTTCATGCCGCCTTGATGACTTCGCCGCTGGATTTGAAGATGCGAACCTTCGAGCCATCGGTATTGATCTTGATGCCCACGCGATCGGCTTTGCCGGTGGTGGCGTTGTAAATAGCGACATTGGACTGGTGAATAGGCATGGTTTTTTCAACGATGCCACCAGTGGTGCCAGCCATGGGGTTGGGCTTGGTGTGTTTTTTCACCAAGTTGATGCCCTCGATGACGAGGTGCGAATCATCTTGACGCAATGCCACCTTGCCACGCTTGCCCTTGTCGCGGCCTGCGATGACGATGACTTCGTCGCCTTTGCGAATTTTGTTCATGGTCTGGTCCTTAGAGAACTTCGGGCGCCAAGGACACGATCTTCATGAAGCGCTCGGTGCGCAGTTCGCGCGTGACCGGGCCAAAGATACGGGTGCCAATGGGCTCCAATTTGGCATTGAGCAAAACGGCAGCGTTGCTGTCGAACTTCACCAACGAGCCATCGCCACGGCGAATGCCTTTGGCGGTACGCACCACCACAGCACTGTAAATCTCGCCTTTTTTGACGCGGCCACGGGGGGCGGCTTCTTTGATGCTCACTTTGATGATGTCACCAACGCTGGCGTAGCGACGCTTGGAACCGCCGAGCACCTTGATGCACAAAACGGACTTCGCTCCGGTGTTGTCGGCGACCTCTAATCTGGATTCTGTCTGGATCATTTCTTCTTCCCAACTTGTACCGCGCCTCAAAACCCCCAATGGGCTTTAAAAACTCGATCAGTCTTGGGCCCGTCATCTCCACAGCAAACCATTTGCTGTGTGTTTGTTTGGGCGTGATTTCCCTGCCGTTTGAAAAGCAGAGCCTGCTATTGTGCCACAGTTTCTTGGCCTGCCGCTTGGTTGACGTATATTTCTTTTCAGTTGGTCATCACAATACCAAGGCAAAAGCGCTCAATCGGCCAAAGTGTAACGCTCAGCCAAAGACAAATAGTCTGAAAGTTTTACTTGCTTGCAGCCTTCTTCAGCCAACAAGGCCGCCACTTGCGCGGCCACCCCCATGGACGCTTTGGCGTCCAAAAACAAAAGCCGGGATCGCCTGGCCAGCACATCCTCGACGGTGCGGGCAAATTCAAAACGAACGGCAAACCGCACCATGGCTTCGCTCAAACCGGGCAGCAGCAAGTGGTCTGCGCCAGGCATTTCTGCCACCAAACTCTGTTCATTTCCATAAAGATGCAGACCTTGCGGTGCCGTCAAACTGACAGGTCGCCCGAGAAAGGCACCTGCGCCTTTGAACACCGCCGCCGGGTGTTGCGGTTGCAAGGGGGCCGACAACAACTGGCTGGACACACATTGCGACAAAACGTCTTCGGCCATGGCGCGGTAAGTGGTCCATTTGCCGCCGGTGACGGTGACCAAGCCGCTGCGGCTGACGCTCACGGAATGTTCTCGGCTCAAGCCCTTGGTGCTGACACCCTCTTCTTGCGTGGGTTTGACCAGCGGGCGCAAGCCCACCCAGACACTGCGCACATCGCTGCGCTGGGGCGGTTTGGCCAAGTAGCGGGCCGATTCGCCCAAGATGAACGCCACTTCTTCCTCGAACGCCGCCGGTTCACGCGGCATGTCACTGCGCGGCGTGTCGGTGGTGCCCAAGATCACTTTGCCCAACCAAGGCACGGCAAACAACACACGGCCATCGGCGGTTTTAGGCACCAGCAACGCATGTTCGCCAGGCAGAAAAGAACGGTCCACCACCAGGTGCACCCCTTGACTGGGGGCGACCATGGGTTGGACCTTCAAACCTTCGGTCGATGCATCCATTTGCCGCAATTGATCGACCCACACTCCGGTGGCGTTGACGATGCAACGGGCTTGCAATTCAAAAGATTGGCCGGTTTCCTCGTCTTGACAGACCAAGGCGCTCAACTGGCCTTGCGACTGCTTCAATTGCGTCACAGGGCAGTAATTGACCAGCAAAGCACCCGCCTGGGCGGCGGTGCGGGCCAAACTGATGGCAAAACGGGCGTCGTCAAACTGGCCGTCCCAGTACTGAACGCCGCCATGCAAGCCTTGGGCTTTCAATCCAGGAATGCGCGACATCACTTCTGTACCGCTTAAAAATTCAGTTCGGCCAAGGCCGTCGGCGCCAGCCAAAAAATCGTACAACTTCAAGCCAATGCCGTAGAAGGCGGTTTCCCACCAACGGTATGACGGCATGACGAAGGGAATGGGTTGCGCCAAATGCGGCGCGTCGTGCAACAACACCGAGCGCTCGTGAAGCGCTTCACGGACCAAGGCCACGTTGCCCTGGGCCAAATAACGCACACCACCGTGCACCAACTTGGTGGAACGTGATGACGTGCCTTTGGCGAAATCATGCGATTCGAGCAAGACTACTTTGTAGCCCCGCAGGCTGGCTTCAAGTGCCACGCCCAGACCAGTGGCACCACCACCTATCACCGCCAAATCAAAGCTTTGGGGGGCAGCCAACTGTTGAAGAAGTTCTGAGCGGTTCATGGGTGACTGACCAAAGAGGGGCCTGCAGCAAACTGGCCACAGGCCCTCACAACACAAGACACCGCTTGCGCGGTGTCCCGGTTTGGTTTAGCGAACGCGACCTGCCTTCCAAGCATTGAGCAGCGTTTCATAGGCGATGGTTTGGCCTTTGGGTTTCTCGTTGGCCAGCTTGGCCCACGGCGCCGCTTTGTCACTCAGGTACTTGGCTGGATCGCCTTTCGGGTTGAGCTTGGGTGCACAACGGGCCATGCCCGCACGCTCCAAACGTGCCATCACGTCGTCCATCTCATTGGCCAGGTTGTCCATGGCTTGCTGAGGTGTTTTTTCACCGGTGACGGCCACCGCCACGTTCTTCCACCACAGCTGCGCCAGCTTGGGGTAGTCAGGCACGTTGGTGCCGGTGGGTGTCCAGGCCACACGCGCTGGGCTGCGGTAGAACTCCACCAAACCACCGAGCTTGGGTGCCATTTTGGTCATGGCATCCGAACGGATGTCGGACTCACGGATTGGCGTCAAGCCGACGATGGTTTTCTTCAGAGACGTGGTTTTGGCTGTCACAAACTGCGCATACAACCAAGCAGCCGCTGTTTTGTTGGCATCGTGGTCTTTGAAGAAGGTCCATGAGCCCACGTCTTGGTAGCCGTTTTGCATGCCCTGCTTCCAGTACGGGCCGTTGGGGCCAGGAGCCATGCGCCACTTAGGTGTGCCATCGGCATTCACCACCGGCAAACCAGGCTTGGTCATGTCGGCTGTGAACGCGGTGTACCAGAAGATTTGCTGGGCAATTTGGCCTTGAGCAGGCACGGGGCCGGCCTCACCAAAGGTCATGCCGATGGCTTCCTTCGGTGCGTATTTCTTCATCCAGTCCACGTACTTGGTGAGGGCGTAGACAGCAGCCGGTGAGTTGGTGGCACCACCACGCGCAACAGAAGCGCCTTGGGGGTTGCAACCATCGGCGGAAGCGCGAATGCCCCACTCGTCAACAGGTCGGCCATTGGGGATGCCGATATCAGCCGTACCCGCCATGGACAACCACGCATCGGTGAAACGCCAGCCCAGTGACGGGTCTTTTTTGCCGTAATCCATGTGGCCATAAATGGGCTTGCCGTCGATGGTTTTCACGTCATTGGTGAAGAACTCGGCGATGTCTTCGTAGGCGCTCCAGTTCAAAGGCACGCCCAAGTCATAGCCATATTTGGCTTTGAATTTGTCTTTGATGTCCTTGCGTTCAAACAAGTCGGCGCGGAACCAATAGAGGTTGGCAAATTGTTGATCAGGCAATTGGTACAGTTTTTTATCAGGGCCGGTGGTGAAACTGGTGCCGATGAAATCTTTGATGTCCAAGCCAGGATTGGTCCACTCTTTGCCAGGACCCGCCATGTAATCGGTCAGGTTCATGATCTTGCCGTAGCGGTAGTGGGTACCAATCAAGTCAGAGTCTGAAATCCAGCCGTCGTAAATCGATTTGCCCGATTGCATGGAGGTCTGCAATTTCTCCACCACGTCACCTTCTTGGATCAGGTCGTGTTTGACCGTGATGCCGGTGATTTCGGTGAAGGCCTTGGCCAAGGTTTTGGATTCGTACTCGTGGGTGGTGATGGTCTCTGACACGACGGAAATTTCTTTCACGCCTTTGGCTTGCAGTTTTTTGGCCGCTTCAATGAACCACTTCATTTCAGCCATCTGCTTGTCTTTGGACAAGGTGGACGGCTGGAACTCGTTGTCCACCCATTTCTTCGCTTCAGCCTCGCCCGCCCATGCGCTGTGTCCCAGCACCAAGGCTGCAGCGGCAAAAGCAATTGCACGGTATTTCAATTTCATGCCCGTCTCCTAAAAAATTCCCCTTGCTCTGAGAAAACACGTGTCTTGGGGAAGTTTCAGACCGTGTCATGACTTGGTTGAGCTAGCCCTTGCGCATCACAAGAACCAGCCAAACCGCACTCGTTGCAGTGGCCCACCAAATCGTGGGCTCCTCGCTCAATCCAAACCAAACCAACATCTCGCCCGCCAAGCCGACGAACATCAGGTGCAGATAGGCCGCCCCCAACAAACCAATGAACAAGCGATCGCCCCGGGTCGTCACCAGGGGGAGCCAGCCTTTGCGAGCCACGGTGGGCGAGCGACGCTCCCACACCGTCATGCCGATCAACATCAGCACGATGCAGCTGAAAAAAATCGCCACTGGCGTGGTCCAAGCCATCCACTCAAGCATGGTGCAAGCTCCTGAAGTTCATACACGCCCCATGGCAAAGCCTTTGGCGATGTAGTGCCGCACAAACCAAATGACGATGGCGCCGGGCACGATGGTCAGCACGCCTGCGGCCGCCAAGGTGGCCCAGTCCATGCCGGACGCACTGACGGTGCGGGTCATGGTGGCCACAATCGGCTTGGCGTTGACGCTGGTCAGGGTCCGCGCCAGCAACAACTCGACCCAGCTGAACATGAAGCAGAAAAAGGCGGTGACGCCCACGCCGGCTTTGATGAGCGGCAAAAACACCTTGATGAAAAAGGCTGGAAAGCTGTAGCCGTCGATATAGGCGGTTTCATCAATCTCGCGTGGAATACCGCTCATGAAGCCTTCCAAAATCCACACCGCAAGCGGCACGTTGAACAGCAAATGCGCCATGGCCACGGCGATGTGCGTATCCATCAAACCCACGGTGCTGTAGAGCTGAAAAAATGGCAGCAAGAAAACGGCGGGTGGAGTCATGCGGTTGGTTAGCAACCAGAAAAACACATGCTTGTCGCCTAAAAAACGATAACGGGAAAACGCATAAGCAGCAGGCAAGGCCACCGTGAGCGAAATGACCGTGTTGATGCCCACATAAATCAAGCTGTTGATGTAGCCGCTGTACCAAGAGGGGTCGGTGAAGATGGTGGCGTAGTTGGCGAAGGTTGGCTGGTCAGGAAACAGCGCAAAGCTGGACAAAATTTCCTCGTTGGTGCGCAAGCTCATATTGACCATCCAGTAGATGGGCAACAACGCAAACACGATGTAGAGCAGCAAAAACAGGTTGCGCTTTTTGAAGCGGCGCTCATCCATGGTCGTGCTCCTTGGCCTGGGTGCCCACGCTTTGCATCCAGTTGTAGAGGATGAAGCACAGCAACAAAATGATGAGGAAGTAAATCAAGGAGAACGCTGCCGCCGGGCCTAAATCGAACTGCCCCACGGCTTTTTGCGTCAGGTATTGACTCAAGAAAGTGGTGGCGTTGCCCGGACCGCCGCCCGTCAAGACAAACGGCTCGGTGTAAATCATGAAGCTGTCCATGAAGCGCAACAACACCGCAATCACCAGCACGCCGCGAAGCTTGGGCAGTTGAATGAATCGAAACACAGCGAACTTGGTGGCACCGTCAATTTGCGCAGCTTGGTAATACGCATCTGGGATGCTGCGCAAACCGGCATAGCAAAGCAGGGCCACCAAGGGTGTCCAATGCCAGATGTCCATCACCAACACGGTCAGCCATGCGTCGCGGGCGTTGCCCGTGTAGTTGTATTCAATCCCCAGTCCCTGCAATGAAGCGCCCAGCAAGCCAATATCAGCTCGGCCAAAGATTTGCCAAATCGTGCCCACCACGTTCCAAGGGATGAGCAGTGACAAGGCCACCAACACCAAGGTGATGGACGCTTGCCACCCTTTGGCTGGCATTGACAACGCCAGGGCAATGCCCAGCGGGATTTCAACCGCCAAGACCGCCAAGGAAAAGATCATTTGGCGCCCCAATGCATCATGCAAGTCTTGGTCGCGCATGACCGCGGCAAACCACTCGGTGCCGACAAACACGCGGCGTTCAGGTGAAATGATGTCTTGCACCGAGTAATTGACCACGGTCATCAGCGGCAAGATGGCCGAGAAGGCCACGCACAGCAACACAGGCAAGATCAGAAGCCAAGCTTTTTGGTTGACGGGCTTCATGCGATCAACTCCTCGCGTTCGTAAAAACAGCTGTGCGCACCCAGCACTTGCAGGTACACGGTCTGCCCCACAGTTGGCGGCGCGTGTTCTGGTGACAAGCGCACCCGCAGCAACTCGCTGCCGCATTGGGCGGTGAGCAAACCACTGGTGCCCAGGTCTTGCCAGCGCAGCACCTGCGCGGGTAAGCAGCCTTCAGCGGCTTGGGCGTGCAGGCTGATGTATTCCGGGCGCACGCCGAGTTTCAAGTCTTGGGTATGGGCCAAGGCCAGGGCTTGCGCGGGTGACAAAGTCAAGGTTTGACCGCCAATGTGCAGCAGCGCGTCTTGGGCCATGGCTGGTAAAAAATTCATGCCCGGCGAACCGATGAAGTGCCCCACAAAACTGTGCGCGGGGCGCTCGAACAAAGCTTCGGCATTGCCCACCTGCACAGCTCGGCCACGTGTCATGACCACCACTTCTTGAGCAAAGGTGAGCGCTTCCACCTGATCGTGGGTGACGTAAATCAAGGTGTGCTTGAGTTCTTGGTGCACCTGCTTGAGTTTGCGGCGCAGTTGCCATTTCAGGTGCGGATCGATCACGGTGAGCGGTTCGTCAAACAAAATCGCCGCCACATCCGGGCGCACCAAGCCTCGCCCCAGCGAGATTTTTTGCTTGGCGTCAGCCGACAAACCCGCTGCACGCTGATTCAGTTGGCCATTGAGTTCCAGCATCTCGGCAATCTGACCCACGCGTTGGCGGATTTGCGCCTCAGGCATGTGGCGGTTGCGCAGCGGAAACGCCAGGTTCTCAGCAACAGTCATGGTGTCGTAAATGACGGGGAACTGAAACACTTGGGCGATGTTGCGTTGTTGCGGGGTTTTGTCGGACACATCTTCGCCATTGAAAAGCACTTGCCCATGCGAGGGCTTGACCAAGCCCGAGATGATGTTGAGCATGGTGGTTTTGCCGCAGCCTGAGGGGCCGAGCAAGGCATAGGCGCCACCGGCTTGAAAGCTCATCTTCAAGGGCAACAAAGCGTAATCGCTGTCTTGCTGGGGATTGGACCCGTATGCATGGGCCAGATCCAGGTCGATACGTGCCACCATCTCAGCGCCCCCCTTGCGGCGGTTTTTGGGGAGCCAGCAACAGGCCCCCAGCGGGTTCAAACACATAGGCGTCCTGCGGATCGACGTACACGCTGATGGCTTGGCCGATGGCAAACCCATGGACACCGGTTATTTGCATGACCAACTCGATGCCACTGCAATCCAAGTGCACAAAGGTGTCGGTGCCGGAAATTTCCGCCAGTTGCACCCGCCCCGGCATGGCCACGTCGGCCGGGCGTTGCTCGGTGCGCAAAGCGGTGGCTCGCCAGCCCAATTGCACCGGACCACTGTGCGCGAGTTGGTGCAGCGCGAGTGTGCTGCCGTTGTCCAAGCGCCATTGGCCGTTTTGAGGCGTGGCTTGCAGCACATTGATGGGCGGGTCGCTGAAAGCACGGGCCACATCCAAAGATTGGGGCTGGCGAAACACCTCCAAGGTGGGCCCGTATTGCAGGACACGGCCCTCTTTCATGACCGCGGTGTAGCCGCCTAACAGCAAGGCTTCGCTGGGTTCGGTGGTGGCATACACCACGGTGCCACTGCCAGCTTCAAACAACTGGGTCAGGTCTTCGCGCAGTTCTTCGCGCAGTTTGTAGTCGAGGTTGACCAAGGGCTCGTCGAGGAACATGAGCGGTGCGCGTTTGGCCAAGGCCCGGGCCAAGGCTACCCGCTGCTGCTGGCCGCCCGACAACTCGGCGGGCAAGCGTTTCAAGAAAGGGTCGATGCGCAGTCGCTTGGCCATGGCTTGGACTTGCTCGTCGATGTTGCTGTCACCACGCAAACGCAAAGGTGAAGCGATGTTGTCGTACACGCTCATGGACGGGTAGTTGATGAATTGCTGGTAGACCATGGCGACATTGCGATCCCGCACCCCAACGCCGGTGACGTTGCGCCCATCGACCCAAATCTGGCCGGTGCTGGGCAGGTCCAAGCCCGCCATCAAGCGCATCAGGCTGGTTTTGCCAGCCTGCGTGGCGCCCAGCAATACCGTGACCGCATTCGGAACCAGCGCCATGTCAACGGGATAGACATGCACCTGACCGGCTACGGTTTGGCTGATGTTGTCGAGTTTCAAAGTCATCGAGGAAGGGTGGGTCAGGGACTGGAACAACTTGTCTTGCAGACAAGTTTTGGCATGCGGGAAATTTTCTTTTCTTTTCGCATTCTTGTTCGGTTTTGTTTTAATTGATTCGGTATTTTCCCTAAGTTGGTGCCATTCGAAGATGGTTTATGGTTGCCCGAACCCCCAAAACACCACCCATGAACCCCAACCCCCGACAAACCGAGTTGTTGGCCTTGGTACAAGCCCAAGGTGCCGCCTCTATTGAGTTTTTGGCCGAAACCTTCTCAGTCACCCTGCAAACCGTGCGCCGGGATGTGCAGCGTTTGGCCGAGGCGGGTTTGTTGTCGCGCTTTCATGGCGGCGCTCGCATACCCAGCTCGACCACCGAAAACATCGCCTACCGCCAGCGCCAAGCGCTGTCCTTGGACGGCAAAACCCGCATCGCCAAAGCCATTGCCGCCAGCGTGCCGCATGGCTGTTCACTCATCATGAACATCGGCACCACCATGGAAACCGTGGCCCGCGAGTTGCGCCAACACCGGGGCTTGCGGGTCATCACCAACAACCTGAATGTGGCGCAAATCATGAGCGACAACCCGGACTGCGAAGTCATCGTCACTGGCGGCGTGGTGCGCGGCGTGGACCGCGGCATCGTCGGTGAAGCCACGGTCGACTTCATTCGCCAGTTCAAGGTGGACATAGGCCTGATTGGCATCAGCGGCATCGAGGCCGACGGCACCATGCGCGACTTTGACTACCGCGAGGTGAAAGTGGCCAAGGCCATCATTGAGCATTCGCGTGAAGTGTGGCTGGCCGCTGACCACACCAAATTCAACCGCCCGGCCATGGTCGAATTGGCGCATTTATCCCACATCGACCGCTTGTTCACCGACGCCCTGCCGCCAGAGAGCTTTGTGCAGTTGCTCGAGCAATCTGGGGTGGAGTGCACCGTGGCCGATGAAAGCAAAACCCCACCCGCCTTGTCCTTGGTGGGTTGAATCCCTCACAGCTGCCCACCATGACCTACATCCTGGCCCTTGACCAAGGCACCTCCAGTTCCCGCAGCATCGTCTTCAAGCCCGACGGCTCGGTGCTGACCGTGGCGCAACAAGAGTTTCGGCAAATCTACCCACATCCTGGCTGGGTCGAGCACGACCCACAAGAAATCTGGACCAGCCAGCTCGCCACGGCCCGCCAAGCCTTGCAACAAGCGGGCATCAGCGCGGCCCAAGTGGCGTCTTTGGGCATCACCAACCAGCGCGAAACCACGGTGGTCTGGCGGCGCGACACCGGCCAAGCCATTTACAACGCCATTGTTTGGCAAGACCGACGCGCCGAGCCCGAGTGCCTGCGTTTGCGCGAAGCGGGTGCAGCGCCCTTGGTGCAGCAAAAAACCGGGCTCCTGATTGATGCCTATTTTTCTGCCACCAAATTGCAATGGATTTTGAACAACGTGGCGGGTGCCCGCGACATGGCGGCACGCGGCGAATTGGCGTTTGGCACGGTGGACAGTTGGTTGATGTGGCAACTCAGCGGCGGCGCGGTACATGCCACCGATGTGAGCAACGCGGCCCGCACCATGCTGTTCAACATCCACAGCAACCAATGGGATGACGAGTTGCTGAAGCTCTTGGACATCCCCAAGTCGGTGTTGCCCGAGGTGCATCCCTCGGCCAGTGATTTTGGCCACACCCAAGCGCAATGGTTGGGCCATGAACTGGCCATCGGCGGGGTGGCGGGTGACCAGCAAAGCGCCTTGTTTGGCCAAGCCTGTTTCCAAGCCGGTCAGGCCAAAAACACCTACGGCACCGGCTGCTTCATGCTGATGCACACTGGAAACCAGTTCCAAACCAGCCACAACGGGCTCATCACCACCAGTGCCGCCCAAGCCGACCGCACCCCCGCGTATGCCTTGGAAGGCTCGGTCTTCATTGGCGGTGCGGTGGTGCAATGGCTGCGCGATGGCTTGCGCGCCTTTGACAAAAGCGCCGATGTGCAAGCCTTGGCCGAGAGCGTGCCCGACTCCGGCGGCGTGGTGTTGGTGCCCGCCTTCACCGGCCTGGGTGCGCCCTACTGGCAAGCCGATGCACGCGGCGCGATGGTGGGCTTGTCGCGCGGCACCACCATGGCCCACATCGCTCGCGCCGCCCTGGAAAGCATTGCGTTTCAAAGCACCGCGCTGTTGCAAGCCATGAACCGGGATGCCGCCCAGCCGGTCACCGAACTGCGCGTCGACGGCGGGGCTTGCGTCAACAACCTGTTGATGCAGTTCCAAGCCGACTTGCTGGGCATCCCCGTGTTGCGCCCCGAAGTGATTGAAACCACGGCTTTGGGCGCGGCGTATTTGGCCGGATTGAGCGCAGGCATTTACCAAAGCCCGCAAGAACTGGCCCAGCATTGGCGGGTTGAACGCCGCTTTGAGCCGCAGATGTCGCGCGACCAAGCACAGGCGCTGATGGCGCATTGGGAAAAGGCTGTGCGCCAAACTGTGGCGGCCTGACACAAACCCACTTGCAGCACTGGATTGGGTTTTCTGCGAATGAGGCTGCGCCACTTCGTGTTGCACCGACAATGGCGGCCTGTCTTTTCAGCTTGCTTCAGGATTTCTCATGACCACTGTCCTTCCCGCTTTGTCGCCCATCACCTTCATCGGCGGGGGCAACATGGCGCAAGCCTTGATCGCTGGCCTGCGCAAACAAGGCACGGCGGCCGACAGCATCCGCGTGGTCGAGCCCTTGGCCAGCACCCGCCAACTGTTGATGGACCAACATGGGGTGCAAGCCCTGCCGCAAGCCAACGACAGCCTGAGCGACTCGCAACTCGTGGTCTGGGCGGTCAAACCGCAACTGTTCCAAGACGTGGCGCAGCCTTTGAAAGACCTGTTTCCAAACGCCCTGCACCTGAGTGTGGCGGCTGGGATTCGCAGCGACAGCATCAGTCATTGGCTGGGCACGGAGCGGGTGGTGCGTGCCATGCCCAACACCCCGGCCTTGGTGGGTTTGGGTCAAACCGGTTTGTATGCGCGTGGCGCGGTCGGCACCGCGCAACGCCAACAAGTAGAAGCCTTTCTGCAAGCAGTGGGGCAGTCGATTTGGGTCAGCAGCGAAGACTTGCTTGACGCCGTCACTGCTGTGTCGGGCTCGGGCCCCGCCTATGTGTTTTATGTGATCGAAGCCATGGTGGCGGCAGGTGTGCGCATGGGACTCACCCCGGCACAAGCCCACCAGTTGGCGGTGGGCACCGTGGTGGGTGCGGCCGAACTGGCCCGCGCCAGCTCTGAGCCCCCTGCTGTGCTGCGCGAACGCGTCACCTCCAAAGGTGGCACCACCCATGCGGCCATCAGCAGCATGCAAGCCGATGGCCTGCCCGCATTGTTTGAAAAAGCCATGCTGGCTGCACGGGACCGCGCCGTCAGTTTGGGCGATGAACTGGGCGGCACCTGAGTTTCCATCCAACGGCTGTTGGTATCGACGGGCCTAACGCAGGTGCAAGCCCCAGGCGATGCCGGCAAACACGGTGGCGCCCAGCCAATGGTTCATGCGAAACGCCCTGAAGCAACCCTCGCGCTCGCGTTTGTAAATCATGCCGAAATGCCAGAAAGCTTGAACGCCAGCGATTTCAATGGAAAACCATTGCGGCCAGCCCAGGCCTTGGTCGTGCAGCAGCCACAGGTTGCCCAACAGGTAGACCGCGTAAAAACCCATCACGGCCGGGACGTCGTAGCGCCCCAGGGTGATGGCCGAGGTTTTCATGCCAATGCGCAAGTCGTCGTTGCGGTCCACCATGGCGTACTCGGTGTCGTAGGCCAACACCCAAAACAAGTTCACCAACAACAAGCCCCACGCCAACGGCGGCACCGCGTTCCACACGCCTTCGATGCTGAGCGGGCCGCCATGGACAGCGGCAAACGCCATCGGAATGCCAAAGCTGAAAGCCACGCCCAGCACGGCTTGCGGCATGGCCACGAAGCGTTTGGCATAGGGGTAGGCCAAGGTGACCGCCAAGGCCACAAACGACCAAACGATGGTGACCGCGTTGGTGGTGAGCACCAAGCCAAAGGCACACAGCGCCAACACCGCGCCTGCGGTCAGCGCTTGGCGCACTGACAAAGCCCCCGAGGTGACGGGACGCTTGGCGGTGCGTTCCACGTGCTTGTCAAATTCACGGTCCGCCACATCATTGATGCAACATCCCGCGCTGCGCATGAGGATGGTGCCCAGCACAAACACGCTCAGCAAATGCCAGCCCGGAAAGCCGCCGCTGGCCAACCACAATGCGCCCAAACTAGGCCACAACAACAAGAGCCAACCAGCGGGGCGGTTCCAGCGGATCAAATCAAGATAAAGCGACAGTGCGCTGCGAGTTGTGTTGTCTTTATTCGGGACTTCTGTCGTGGTTTCAGTCATGGCAACAGGCTGGTCAGGTCAAACGGTGAACGCCCGGCAATTCGCTGGCCACGATGGCGTTGCGCAAGGCGGCGATGGCTTCATAGCGGGTGAAACTGCGCCGCCAGGCCAGCACCACGCGGCGGGTTGGGGGTTTCTCGTTGCCCTCAACCACGGGCAAATAACGCACATAGGTGTCCAGGGATTTTTTCTTTTTACCGGTGGCCAACAAAGCGTCTTTGGGCACGCTCAATCGCGGCACCAAGGTCACGCCCATGCCTGCCGCCACCATGTGTTTGATGGTCTCCAAAGACGAGCCTTCAAAGCTTTTGCGGATGCCCTCGGTGTCACTGGAAAACCGCGCAAATTCGGGGCACACCTCGAGCACATGGTCGCGGAAACAATGGCCATTGCCCAACAGCAACATGGTTTCGGCTTTGAGCTCGGTGGCGCTGATGGACGCGCGCTGCGCCAGCGGGTGGTTGCTGGGCAGCGCGGCCATGAAGGGTTCGTCGTAAAGCGGCGCCACCGCCAAACCGGTGTCTGGAAATGGCTCGGCCATGATGGCGCAATCGATCTCACCGGTGCGCAGCATCTCCAGCAATTTCACGGTGAAGTTCTCTTGCAACATGAGCGGCATTTGCGGCGATTTGTCGATGCTGTGGCGCACCAACTCGGGCAGCAAATACGGCGCTATCGTGTAGATGACGCCCAAGCGCAGCGGCCCCGACAGCGGATCTTTGCCGCGCTTGGCCAACTCCTTGATGTTGGCGGCTTGCTCCAACACGCTTTGCGCTTGGCGCACAATTTCTTCGCCCAAGGGTGTGACTGTGACCTCGTTGGCATTGCGCTCGAACAACTTCACCTGCAGTTCTTCTTCCAGGTTTTTGATGCCCACCGACAGCGTTGGCTGCGACACAAAGCAGGCTTCGGCAGCGCGGCCAAAGTGCTTTTCGCGGGCCACCGCCACGATGTATTTCAGTTCGGTCAATGTCATGGGTGTCAGGCTTTCAGAAAGTCGGATTTTCCACCCAACCAACGCTCCACATGGCGTGCCGCCAAGGTCGGGTGTTGGTCGAGCATGGTGGGCGCAAGTTGCCGCGCCCAGTCCAACAGTTCATGGTCCACCGTCAAGTCGGCAAAGCGCAGCATGGCCGCGCCCGATTGCCTTGCTCCCAAAAATTCACCTGGGCCACGGATGTCCAAATCGCGCCGTGCAATTTCAAAGCCGTCGTTGGTCTCAGCCATGGCCCGCAAGCGTGCCCGCGCCGTGTCACTCAAGCGGCCATGCTCGCCCAGCGAATACAAGAGCACGCAGGCCGAGGCGGCCGCGCCACGCCCGACCCGACCGCGCAATTGGTGCAACTGGCTCAGGCCAAAACGCTCGGCGTGCTCGATCACCATCAGCGAGGCATTGGGCACGTCCACACCCACTTCAATCACTGTGGTGCTGACCAACACACCCATTTGTCCCTGCACAAACAGCGACATGACCGCCTTCTTCTCGGCTTGCGGCATGCGCGAATGCAGCAAACCGATCATGACGCCCGGCAGCGCTTCGCACAGGGCTTGGTGGGTGTCGGTGGCGTTGCGCAGGTCCAGTGCTTCGCTTTCTTCAATCAGCGGACACACCCAGTAAATCTGCCGTCCTTCGGTGAGTTGCACGCGAATGCGCTCGATGATTTCATCGCGGCGGCTGTCGGCCACCAGCTTGGTGACGATGGGTGTGCGCCCGGGCGGCAACTCGTCGATGGTGGAAACATCCAAATCGGCGTAGTAGCTCATGGCCAGGGTGCGCGGAATGGGCGTGGCACTCATCATCAGCAAATGCGGTTCGCGCGGGATGGTGTTCGTGTGGTCGCCGGCACTGAAGGCACCGCCTGCCTCGGTGGGGTTGGTTTGCTCGTCCGAGAGTTTTTGCCGCAGCGCCAAACGCTGCGCCACGCCAAAACGGTGTTGCTCGTCGATGATGGCCAGCCCCAGGTGTTTGAACTGCACCTTGTCTTGAATGACGGCGTGGGTGCCGACCACCAAGGCCGCTTGGCCGCTGGCCACCAGCGCCAGCATGGCGTCGCGTTCTTTTTTCTTTTGGCTGCCGGTCAGCCACGCCACTTGCAAACCCAGCGGGGCCAACACCGGCGCCAGCCAACCCACCAGTTTGGCGAAATGCTGCTCCGCCAATATTTCCGTGGGTGCCATCAAGGCGCACTGCCAACCTGCGTCGATGCACTGCGCAGCCGCCAACGCGGCCACCACGGTTTTGCCCGAGCCCACATCGCCTTGCAACAAGCGGTGCATGGGTACGGCACGCGCCACGTCATTGGCAATTTCAGTCACCACCCGCTGCTGGGCCTGGGTGAGTGTGAACGGCAAGGCAGCGTGCAATTGCGCCAACACCCCTTTGGGGCTGTGGCTGTGCGCCAGCACTGGGGCATTCAGCAACTGCCGCTCGCGCTTGGCCTGCAACTGCGAGAGCTGTTGCGCCAGCAATTCTTCGGCTTTGAGCCGCTGCCAAGCCGGGTGCGTGTGGTCTTCCAACTGCGCCAAAGACACATCGGGTGTCGGGTGGTGCAAAAACTGCAGCGCCTGCGCCAGGCCCCAACTGTGCGGCGGCAAATGGTTGGCGGGAATGGTTTCGGCAAAGGCTTGGCCGCGCAACGCGTAGGCCAAGCCGCCCAGCACGGCTTTGCGCAAATAGGCTTGCGGCAGCTCGGCGGTGCTGGGATAGACGGGGGTGAGCGCTGTGGCCAGTGCGCCGCCCGCAGCTTGCACTGTCGGATGCATCATGGTGCGGCCCATGAAGCCGCCGCGCACCTCGCCGCGCAAACGCACTTGGCGGCCGACTTCCAGCGCCTTTTGCATGTTCGGGTAAAAGTTGAAAAAACGCAGCGTGCAGGTGTCGCTGCCATCGTCCACCACCGCTTGCAATTGGCGGCGCGGCTTGAACACCACTTGGCAGCTTTTCACCACCGCTTCAATTTGAATCACCTCGCCATCGCGGCTGTCTGCCAGCTTCACCAACTGGGTTTCATCCTCATAGCGCATTGGCAGGTGCAGCGCCAAGTCCACCGGGCGCAGCAAACCCATTTTGCGCAAGGCTTTTTGCGGCAGGGACAAGGGTTTTCGCTCGGGCGTTGGGGTGGGCATGGCTGTGAGATTGTGCCTGCTGATGTGCACAGCGC
Organism: Limnohabitans simekii (SeqCode); assembly: GCF_965234735.1. Taxonomy (GTDB): domain Bacteria; phylum Pseudomonadota; class Gammaproteobacteria; order Burkholderiales; family Burkholderiaceae_C; genus Limnohabitans; species Limnohabitans simekii. The sequence goes on from NZ_OZ248543.1 coordinate 225,875, forward strand.
ACATCGCGCATTACAATTGCATCACAACCTGGAAGGCCATGACCATGAAAACATCCACCTTGCCCGCGATTCGTGTCAACCCTGAGCTTCGCGAAGCTGCCGAACGTGCTTTGCGCCCCAACGAAACACTCTCCAAACTCATGGAAACAGCCCTCGAAAACACCATTGCCCAACGCGCAGCAGACGACGAGTTTGTGGCCAGAGCCTTGCGCTCTTCTCAATCTGCGCGTCAAGCCAACCAATACATTCCTGCAGCTGAAGTTTTGAGCAAGCTCGATGGGCTGATTTCAGCTGCCCAGAAAAAGAAGAATGCCGTCGTTTGAAGTCCGCTTGACCAGCGATGCTGAAGAAGATTTGCTTCGGCTGTTCAATTTCTTGCTCGAATTGGACCTTGAGTTGGCCATCCATTCACGACACGCCATTGAACAAAGTTTTTCCTTCTTGGCGCATTCGCCCTTCACTTGTCGCAAAGCCTCTGCTGGCGCATTGGGTCCCTTTGTCAGGGAGTTGCTGATTCCTTTTGGCGCCTCTGGTTATTTGGCTTTGTTTGAAATCGACGATGCGCAACATGTCACCATCTTGGCGGTCAGGCACCAGCGCGAAGACGATTACCACTGACGGGCATGCCACAATTTGCGCCTCCTTCACTTGGAATGGGCCCGTCCGGCCCTCAAGCACATGCCTCCTGCAGCAGCCTCTCGCCCCTTCGCTTTAAGCGACTTCGACTTTCACCTCCCCCCTGAACTGATCGCCCAAACGCCGGCACCCGAGCGCAGTGCCTCGCGTTTGCTGGATGGACGCAGCAACAATTTCACCGACCGCAGCTTCAAAGATTTGCCCGACTTGCTGCAACCCGGCGACCTGCTGGTGTTCAACGACACGCAAGTGGTGCCAGCGCGATTGTTTGGCGAAAAACCCAGTGGCGGTCAACTGGAGCTGTTGGTCGAGCGGGTGCTGCCCGACACCGATGACGCCGCACACCAGGTGGTGGCGCACATGAAGGTCAGCAAAAAACCGCCGGTGGGCACGGTGCTGCAGATGTTCAACCAAGCGGGCACCGCCCCTGTTTTTGAAGCCACCTTGCTGGGCCGTTGGCCGCATGAGGATGGACCTTTGTTTCGGTTCAGCTTCAGCGCCGAGCCTTTGGGCTTGATGCGCGAACACGGCCACGTGCCGCTGCCGCCCTACATTGCACGGGACAAACACAGCATGAACCCCGAGGACGTGGCGCGTTACCAAACCGTGTTTGCCAAACACCCCGGCGCGGCTGCAGCTCCGACCGCAGCGCTCCATTTTGACCAAGCCTTGCTTGATGCTTTGCAAGCCATGGGGGTGCATCGCGCCAGCGTGACTTTGCATGTGGGCGCAGGCACGTTTTCGCCGGTGAAAACCGAGAACTTGAGCGAGCACCAGATGCACAGCGAGTGGTACAGCATTCCCCCTGAAACACTGCAAGCCATCACCGACTGCCGAGCACGTGGCGGCCGTGTGGTGGCAGTGGGCACCACCACGGTTCGCACCCTGGAGAGTTGGGCGATATCAGGGCAAACCGAGGGTGACACCACCATCTTCATCACGCCCGGTTTTGGGTTCAAGGTGGTGGACCTGCTCATCACCAATTTCCACTTGCCCAAAAGCAGTTTGTTGATGTTGGTGGCGGCCTTCGCGGGCTTTGAACCCATGCACGCGCTGTACCAACACGCCATTTCACAGGGCTATCGTTTCTTCAGCTATGGCGACGCCATGCTGCTGAGCCGACAAGCTCAGGGTTTGGGTACATACGCCACGCCCTGAAGTCCTTGGTAATCCGCATCCTGCGTCCACAACGTGGCTTGCTGTGCAATGGCCATGGCGTACATGGCTGCATCGGCCATCGCAAGTTGGTGTTTTAAGGACAACTCGGCGGCGGCAATGGCCATGGCATCGTCGAAATGGATGATGGGAACGCGGCGCATCAAGTTCAAGCAGGTGTCGCGCAAGTCTGTGGGCAGTTTGCGTGACAACAACCGATGAACTTCGTACAGATTGATGCTGGTGACCAACAAATGGGCTTGGTTTTCGATGATGGGTTTGAATTGGGGACCGTTTGGACCCGCCAAAAAAAACTCAATCCAGCCAGAGGCATCGACCATGTTCATGCGTGATCCTTGTCGGGTTCTTTGGATGGCTCGATGTCACCCAAGTCGTAGCCTTTGAGGATGCCGTAATAAGCGCTCATCGGGAGCAAAGGCGTGATCACAATTTCTTTGCCCCGCACTTCAAACTGAATAGGTGAGCCCGGCTCTATGCCCAGCTGGGTCCGCATGGCCGCAGGCAAAGTGACCTGTCCTTTGCTTGAAACAACTGCATTGCTTGACATATTCAGTCTCCTTTACTTTTTAACATTAGTAAAGCAAATTTTAAAGTAAAGAATTCGAAGTGTCTATGCACCGATGCCCTTCTGATGTTATCTGGGGGCACTTAAACTGCCCCAATGCTGACATTCGATCTGATCAAAACCGAAGGCCTGGCCCGCCGTGGCCGCCTGACCCTGAACCATGGCGTGGTGCAAACGCCGATCTTCATGCCGGTGGGCACCTACGGCACGGTCAAAGGCGTGATGCCGCGCAGCCTGCATGACATGGGTGCGCAAATCATTTTGGGCAATACCTTTCACCTGTGGATGCGCCCCGGCCTGGACGTGATGCAAAGCTTTGGCGGCTTGCACGGTTTTGAGCAGTGGCACAAACCCATCCTCACCGACTCGGGTGGCTTTCAGGTGTGGAGCTTGGGCGCGATGCGCAAAATCACCGAAGAAGGCGTGACCTTTGCCTCGCCAGTGAACGGCGACAAGCTGTTCATGTCGCCCGAGGTGAGCATGCAGATTCAAACCACGCTCAACAGCGACATCGTGATGCAGCTCGATGAATGCACCCCTTATGAAACCAACGGCCACATCACCACCGAGGCCGAAGCCGCCAAGTCGATGGAAATGAGCCGCCGCTGGGCGGTGCGCAGCCAAAATGAATTCGCCCGCTTGAACAACCCGAACGCCTTGTTTGGCATCGTGCAAGGCGGCATGTTTCCCCAACTGCGCCAAGCATCTTTAGAGGCGTTGGTGGCCATGGATTTCCCAGGCTACGCGATAGGCGGCGTCAGTGTGGGCGAGCCCAAAGACCAAATGCTGGAGATCATGGCGCACACGCCGCACCGCCTGCCCGCGCACAAACCGCGCTACCTGATGGGCGTGGGCACGCCGGAAGATTTGGTGGAAGGCGTGCGCTGCGGCGTGGACATGCTCGACTGCGTGATGCCCACCCGCAACGCCCGCAACGGCACGCTGTTCTCCCGCTACGGCGACTTGAAACTGCGCAACGCCCGCCACAAAACCGACCACCAGCCGATCGACCCAAGCTGCACTTGTTATGCGTGTGCGGGCAACTCAGGCGTGAGCTGGAACGACGGTGGGCGCGAAGGTTTCAGCCGCGCTTACATGCACCACCTGGACCGCTGCGGCGAAATGCTGGGGCCCATGCTGGCCACTATCCACAACCTGCACTACTACCTGAACCTGATGCAAGAAGTGCGTGATGCGCTGGACGCGGGCAACTTTGCCGGTATGGCGGCGAGGTTCAAAGGGGACAGGGCGCTGGGCGTTTGACCATTGGCGTTCTCGCTGCTTTCAAGCGGTGGGCTAGTCGTAATGCGTCCACATGCGCAAAACTCGCACGGTGCGCTCTGAGGACAACACCTGGTAGACCAATCGGTGTTGAATGTTGATGCGGCGTGAATAGGCGGCTGCCAAATCACCCACCAATTTTTCAAACGGCGGCGGATTTTGAAACGGGTCTACTGCCAAGATGTCCAACAAAGCCTGTGCTTTGGGTTTGAGCCCTGCTGCTGAAAGTTTGGGTGCGTCTTTCAATGCATGTTTGGCAAACACCACTTGCCAGCTCACCAGTCCAATTCCTTGGCGCTTTCATCCAAGGGCTCGGCCATGCCTTCATGGATGGATTCGCGCATGCCTGGCACCGACAACAAGTGCAATGTCGCTTGGATGGCTTGCCAATCTTCGGCAGCAACCAAGACAGAATCACTCCGCTTGCCGGTGATCAGAATGGGCTCGTGCGTGTCCGCCGCCTGGTCCATCAAGCGGTACAAGTTGGCTCGCGCCTCGCTGGCTGTGAGTACCGTGGTCATCTTGCTTCCTTTCAACGAGGGCAAATGGTACGTTGTTTCGTACGTTCATGCAACTATTTTGGAATAGCTGAGTTCAATCCCCCGTGAACACCGTCAACACCCCCGTGTACCCATACACCTGTTGGTTTGCAATTTCGCCAGCCGCGAAAAACCCCACCAAGGGCACGTCGCCCAAAGCGCGTTGGATGATCTGCAACTCGGCGCTGGGTGCGCCAAAGTGCGGGCCGCCGCGCCCGGTGCAGCTCACATAAATCGCACCAGCGATGCGTTGGCCCGCTTGGCTCACATGGTTCAGCAGATCAGGCGCGCCCATGGCCTCCAGGCTCACTTCTTCGGGCTCCAAGCTTTCACGGATTTCAGTGGCGATGCGAAGCAAATCAGCCTTGGCCGCTTTCGCGTCGCGTTGGCAAAACGCCAAATGCATGCCGGGCTCTACCCAGTGCGCGATGGCCACACCGTGGCGCACCGGGTCCAAGCCAATGATGTGGCGCACCATCACCGCGTCGTCCAAGCCGCCGGTGGGGCGCAGCGTCGGCGTGTGGGGCAAGGACAGGCCGACCAAGGTTTGGCGCACCTTGTCCACGGCCGAGCGCGGGTCGTCGATGGGCACGTTCAGGTCATGCATCAAGGCGTACAGCGCAGGTGCGCCGTCGAGCTTGTAGATCACATGGTCATTGGCTTCGGTGATTTCACGCACCTCGCCCAAGGGTTTGCAGCCTTGCGTCACCCGCGTGAGCATTTGCACCTCGGGTGCAAACGCCACGCCACTCAGGCCCCCTGAATAAACCCCATGGCCTCGGCCCGTGGCGGGTGGTGTGCGTTCACCACCGCGTGCAAATTGCAAGGCCTCGGTGCGGCTTGACGCCAAGCCGCCAAACACAAACCCGCCTGCGGTACTGCGTGCCAAGTCTTCAATCAATTCGCTCAGTTCAGGCGTGTGCGCGTCGGCATGCACCAAGGCGGTTTGCGCTACAAAGCCGCTTGCCAAGGCTTGCCCCAAGGGGGCCTGCCCGCTGAACACCCGGAATTGGCTGCTCGGGATGTCGCACAGCATGACGGCCAAGGCAGGTTCGTCGAAATACTCGACGTTGTTGGAAGAAATGCCCACACCGACAGTGCCCGACCAATGCTCCACTTGGGGCAAGGCCAGCGCCACATGATCCAAGATGTCTTGCGCATGACGCGCCAAATGGTCGGTGATGTAGATCAGGCCCAGGCTGGGTGCATCGGCATAAGCCGGGTTGTGCATGTGGGCACGCAGTTGCGCCAGCACCATGTCAGCTGCCATTTCCCAATGTGGATGGGTGGCGTGGCCGTAGGGAAACAGTTTCATCAACGCGCGGTTTTGCGAGCAGCCTTTTTCGCGGGCGCTTTTTTAGCAGGTGCTTTTTGAGCAGCCGTTTTGGGGGCAGTTTTGCGGGCGGATTTGGGGGCCGCAGGCGCAGCAGCTTGCATGTGTGCGGCGTGTTTTTGCATGTCGTTCACAGCTTGCGCGGCAATGCTTTGAAACTGCTGGCTGATGGCGCCCCACCATTGCATCGGATCCACCATGGGCGCGGCTTCTTTGGCGTTGGCCCTATCAGCCTTGGGTGCTTGTCCGGTCATGGCGGCGGCCACATCGGCCATGCCGACATTCATGCTTTGCAGTGTGGACAAGGTCATGCGCTGCACTTCCATGGCCTGGATGGTGGCGCTCAAGGCTTTGGCGTTTTGATCCAGCCAAAACTGCACCGACTTCAACTCTTGAATGCGCTTGTCCAGCTCTTCGGGGTCCAACGTTGGCGTGACCCATTGGGAGGCCGAGGGCATGCTGGCCGCCGGATTGGCCTGTGCAAACTTCTTCAAAAAATCAAAGCCGGGCAAGAAATTGTCGAAGCTGAAAGCAGGTTGGCTGGCCATGGGCGTCTTTCAATGGTTGTGGTGTTCGCCGCTTTTGTGTTTGTCGGCGCCGCCCATGGGTGACTTCTTGGCCACCGCATGAACTTCTTGCTGGGTTTTAACACCAGCAGCGTCTTCGAACATCAAGGTGACCACCACATGGCTGCCTTCAGCCACCGGCGCTTTCAGGTCCATCAGCATCACGTGGTAGCTGCCAGGCTTCAAAGACACGGTTTGACCGGCTGGCAAATCCAGCGCTTTGATGGACTGCATTTTCATGACGTCCTTGTCCATTTTCATTTCATGCACTTGCGCGACAGGCGTCAACTCAGACTTGACGCCGACCAATCGTGTGGCTTTCTTGGCGGTCAGGTTCATGAAAACGCCGGTGGCTTTTTGGCCTTTGCCGGTGGCGCGGGCCCAGGGGTCGGTGACGTCGACTTGGGCGTGGGCCGAAGCGGCTGCGAGCAAGCAAATTGCGGTGATCAGTTGTTTCAACATGGTTGTCTCCTTCAGGGTGATGTGCGTTCAGTGATGAATCCAATTTGCGTCATGCCAGCGCGTTGCGCCGCAGCCATGGCTTGCGCCACGCGTTCGTAACGCACGGCTCTGTCGCCGCGAATATGCAGGGGCGCTTGCGGTTTTTTCTGTGCCTCGGCTTGCAACAGGCTGTTCAACTTGGCCTCGTCCACAGCCTCGTCGTTCCAGAAGTACTTGCCTTCGGCGTCCACCGTCAATCGGATGGTTTGCGGTTTGGCGTCTTGCGGTTGGTTACTGGCGCGGGGCAACTCGATGTTGACCGCGTGCTTCATGACCGGGATGGTGATGATGAAGATGATCAGCAAGACCAACATGATGTCCACGAAGGGTGTCATGTTGATTTCGTGCATCACCTCATCGTTGTCGTCTTGGGTGCCGAAGGCCATGGCTTACCCCTTGGCTTTGACACGCGAGCCGGTGATCAGCAGCGCGTGCAGATCGTGGGCAAAGCGGTTCATGCGGGTGATGATGAACTTGTTGCCGCGCACCAAGGCGTTGTAGCCCAGCACCGCGGGAATGGCCACCGCCAAACCCAGCGCCGTCATGATCAGGGCTTCGCCAATCGGCCCCGCCACTTTGTCGATGGTGGCCTGTCCCGCCATGCCAATTTGCATGAGCGCGTGGTAGATGCCCCAAACCGTGCCAAACAAACCGACAAACGGCGATGTGGAGCCCACCGACGCCAAGATGGCCAAGCCCGATTGCAAATTGGCGGTGGCATCATCAATCGCGTTTTGCAAACCACGCGTGACCCAATCGCTGGTGTCGAGCTCTTTCAACAACTCGGGTTGACCGCTGCCGGTTTTCAAATGCGCCAAGGCTTCTTGACCACGCAAGGCCAATGCCCTGAAAGGGTTGCCTTCTTCGTTGCCCAAGGCTTGCAGGCCACCGGCCACATTGGCACTGTGCCAAAACGCCTCCACACGTGCGGCTTGTTTTTGCGCTGAAAACAAATTCAGCGACTTCAAGATGATGACGATCCACGAAGCCAGCGACATGACCAACAGCAGCAGCGCCACAAAGCGGGTGACAGCGTCACCCTCGGTCCATAAATTGATGAGTCCAAATTCGTTGTTCATGACTGCTCTTTATTCCAAAGTGAATTGAATCGGTACTTGGTACCACATGGCTTCTGCCACACCGCCGCGTTTGCCAGGCACATAGCGCCAGCGCATGGCCGCGTCCAGGGCCGATTTGTCCAAGCGCTCAAAGCCGCTGCTGGTGACCAACTCGACCTTTTGTGGAGCGCCGTCAGCGCCAATCAAGACTTTCAGCACCACCTTGCCTTGCTCGCCCAAACGTTTGCTCATGCGCGGGTAATCGGGTGGTGGATTGTGCAGGTAGTCGGCCTTGGAGGAAGGCAATTCCACCTTGGCAGGTGCTGCAGGCGGTGGCGGCGGTGCGGGGGGAGGCGGGGCAGGTGCAGCGGCGGGCACCACCGGCGTGGTAACGGACGCCGTGGGTGCGGCCAACACAGCAGGTGGCTCGGGCGTGGCCGGTGCGGGCGGCTGGGGTGTGGGCGGTGGCGTCAACACCGGTTGCGGCGTTTTCGGCGGCGGCGTCAGCTTGGGCGGCTCGGGCGGCTTCACCGGCTCGGGGGGTTTGGGCGGGGGCGGCGGCGGCTCGGCTTGGCTGATGGCCATGACCGGCACCACGACTTCCACCACGCGTTGCAACAAACCCGTGTGCATCGCCCACAGCGCGGCGATGTGAAACAACACAACGCTGGAGACGATGACGGAAGTGCGGGAATTCATGGGTTGGCGATGCAAACGAAGCTTTGAATTCTCTCACCTTGCATTCGCCGCGTCTGGGCGCAGGCCCGATGCCCTGGCCGACCAAGCCATGCGCAAGCCCAAGCCGCCAAACATCAGCAAGATGGCCATGACGAACAAAGAAACGACGCCGTTGTGGACATTTCTGCCGAACATGCCCAGAAAGTTCCATTTGTGCAAATAACTGAAGCTCCAACGCTCGGCTTTGGCCGCGTTCGGGCTGATGTCGGCCAACACCCCGGTCGCGGTGTCGACAAACACACTCGCGTTCACCGGGGCCCCATAGTCCAAGCGCCAAACCGGCACGCGCTTATTGCGAAAGTCGTATTCGGGGCCAAAGCGCGTCACCACCTCGGCCGATTGAATCGCCGTGCGGGAGACGCCGGAAAACCGCTCGCCCAGTTGCAGCGCCAATTCCCGGTCGCCACCTGGCCACACCTCGCCAGTCCCGGCCATCAGGTAAAGCGGTTCACCCAGCGGGGTTTTGCCCTCAAACCGCGCCTTGCGTATGTCTTCGGGGCTGGTGGGTGGCTTGTCTTGTGGCTTGGCCAGGCTGAGGCGGTACATCCACTGATCGCTGCCATTGCTGCGCACCAGGCTCAGGCCCTGCACATTCAGGTCTTTTGTCATCTGATTCCACTGGCGTTCCAGCGCGAAGTCCATCTGGTCCACTTTCATGGGTGCCGACAGCCGCAAATTGGACGGTGGCTTGGGTCCCGCGTTTTGCAACAAATGCCACAAACCACTGATGGCAAGCAAGATCAAGGGCAGGCTCAACACATAGGCCGCCCCTCGGTGCCAATGCTTGACACCTGGGGCTTTGTGTTTGCGCCGCACACCCACGAGCAGACCCACACCCGCCAAGGCTGTCACCAACAAGGCACTGAGCAACAAACCCAATAACAGCACCCGCAGGGATTCGCTGATCTGACCCAACCATGCGCCGCTGTGGACATGTCTGAACAGGTTTTGCAACTGGCTTTTGAGGCGGTTGTTCACTCCGGCCAACACGCTGGTCTCGGTGTAAACAAAGGCCACGGTGTCGTCCGCGTTGTCAAAGGCCACCCGGTAGACAGGCAGCAGGCGATTGACCGAGGGGTATTCGTCGGTGAAGTCGCTGAGCCGGCGCACTTCTTTCACAGGCGCTTCGGGCCAGCCCATGTAGTGACGCGCCAAGTAAAGCGCTTGCAAGTGGTCGTGGTCTTTCAATTCCAGGCCATCGGTCAAGCGGAAATACCGACGCACTTGCGTGGCTTCTTGGGTGACTTGCAGCAGGTTGTCGTCCTCACCCACCACGATGCGCACCATGCTGACCTCGTCGATCTGCGCTTGTCGCAGGATCTCCGCCATCGGCTTCATGCCTTGCAACTGCAATGGCCGTTGTGGCGCTTGAAACACCTTTTGTTGCGGCCCAAACAAACTCAGGTAGGTGTGGATCAAACCCGATGTACACCACAAGACCAAGACCACGCCCGCCACCCACGCCAGTCGCCTGTGCCAACGCATGGCTTGGGCTTGCCAAGACATGCGTTTCGCTGTGGCTTGTGAGGAAGGGGTGCTGGTCATTTCATGCTCCAGGTCAGTCCCACCATGTAGCTGCGGGGTGCGCCAGGTGAGTAGGTGTTTTGGGTGTTGGGTTTGAAAGCACCGCTCTTGTATGAACTGGAAGCACTGACTGCGTAGCGTTTGTCTTCGATGTTTCGAATTTGCGCCCATAACTCCAAACTGCTGAAAATTTGGTGTGTGGCGTTCAAATTCCACAAAGTATGACCGTCATAACTCACGGTGTTGAGGTTGTTCATCCAATAGCGGCTTTGGTGCACCATGCCCAGTGACAAGCGTGAAACAGGTGTGACTTTCCAGCCAACTTGGGCATTCACCGTGTGGTTGGGTGCTTGGGGCATGGTTTTGCCAGAATAATTCTCAGTTGAACTCAGGATGTAGCTCACATAGGTGTGCTTGGCGAAGGAGGAGCTGATGAACCAATCCCAATCTGCCAATTGCTGACTGAGGGCCAGCTCCAACCCTTGACTGCGGGTCTTGCCTGCATTGCGGTTTTCGCTGTTGCCGGGCGAAATCGTGTAAGACACGATGGTGTTTTCACCGTTGAGTTGGTAGAGCGCCGAATCCAATCGAATGCCATTGGCAAACAGACTCCTCCAGCCCAATTCGGTGTTTGCATAAGTCGCTGGTGTCAATTCAGGCACGGCACTCTTGCCATACAGCTGGCTCACCTCGGGCGGCGTGAATCCACGACTGACATTGCCGTACACACTGCTGGCAGAACTCAGCGCGTAAGTCGCCCCCAACTTGGGGCTGAACTTGGCAAAGCTGCGCACCTCATTGGCGGCTCCAAAATCGGCACCTGGCGTCAAATTGTTTTTGAAGTCGTAGGAAATGCTGTCATAGCGACCACCTGCCACCAAACGCCAATCTGGGGCCGGGGAGAATTCCCATTGCGCAAACAAGGCATCGTTGGCAATGCCCGCGCCGTAATCCCTCACCCCCCTTGGGTTGGCGGTGTTGTTCAGCACATTACCGGTGTAGCGACCCGCCGCGTCTTTAGTCACCAACAAGTTGTCAGACACATAGTCGTTTTGACTGCGGTCGATGTAAACACCCGACACCAGACGTGCATTCAACCAGCCCAGTTCTTGCACATGCTTGACGTCCAGACCGATCGATTCCACATGGTTGTTGTTGATGGTGCCATTGATCACCCCTACCGCTGGGCAGGTTGTGCCTGACACCTCGGTGCAGGTGGATATGGTGTAGCTCGGCGTCTGTCCATGGTCGTTGTTGCGCACAAAGGCTGTCACGGTGGTCACGCCATTGGCCGTGGTCTCGCCTTCCCAAGCCAGGTTGGCGCGGGTGGTTTTGTCTTTGCGCCAGGTGAAGGTGTTGATGCTTTTGCCGGGGTTGCTGCGGTAATCGTTTTCAAACACGCTGCCGGTCATGTCAGACACCAGGTTGGTATGAACCAAGGTGGCTTTCAGCCAAGAAGACAAGCCCAGGTTGTAGTCGCCGCGCAGGGTCAGCGAGTCTTTTTTGCCACCGCTGTAGGTTTGCCAATTGTCATGCTCACGGTAAGAGCTGTAATGCGAAAAGCGCAGGCCCAAGTCACCCCATGTGTTGCTGGCACCCGAGTCCAACCTTGAATAGCCCTGAATGGCGTCCCCTCGCAGGCCCAGATAGCCTGTGGGCGTGCGTGATGGCTCCAAAGTCAAAAAGTTCACCGCGCCGCCCACGGCATTGCTGCCATACAGCGAAGAAGCTGCACCCTTGACCACTTCGACGCCACCAGACCCGTTCATATTGGTTTCATTCAGGGCGTTGTGATTGAAAACGCCCAAGGGCCTGATGGGGATGCCATCTTCCAGGTACTGGTACACCGCATTGGTGCTGATGGGCTGGCGAATGCCCATGCTGTGCTGCTCATTGCCCAGGTCGTTCCAAAACACACCAGGAATGCGGTTGATGATCTCGCCCACGCTCTTGGCCTTGTCGGCATTCCATGTTTCCTGGGAAACAGAACCAATAGACACAGGCGTTTCGCTCAGCTTGGTTTCTGCTCGCGAACCCGAAACCACCACCTCTTGCAAGCTGGAAGATTCGGCTTGTGCCAAGACAGAGCCTGTCGACAAACCCAGCATGGCCATCATGATTGAACGTTTCAACATGCGTGCCCCTTAGATGGTTTTAGACAATGACATTGGCGGCTCTGGGCGCTCTAGCGCACCTTGCACATAACCAATGGCCCATGCGGTCCAACAGGACGCAAAAATCAAACAGGGCAACAAGCCACGAACCAAACCTCGAAGTGAAAAATAACGGGACATGATTTCCTCTCTTGCACACATGGCGTGTGCGAACCTAAAACTTTGAAATGAGTGCCTGAACCCAGGTTCAGGCGAGCTGCTAGTGAAGATTCAAAGTGCGGGCGGGCCGCGAGAAGGCAGCGGTGGAGCGGTGGCCAACGCGATGTGCGCCGCTGCAATCGGTTGCAGGGCATGGGACAAGGGAGAAGGTTTCACCACTTGCAGGGCAAGCGGTGCAGGCGGGAAAGCCACGGACAGGCACAAGGCGCAGTCCATGGCGCTGCTGCTTGGGGCTTCGTCGCCGCCATCACTGGCCACCAGTTTCATGACGCCGCCGCTGGAACACACCACGTCGATGGACTTGGGCGAGACCAGCGGTGAAGCCATGGCCACACCCAGCGCCAAAGCAAACCACACCAACAAGAAGCGGGTGAGTTGGCGGGCGTGACGCAGGGTGTGCAACAGGGGTTTCACGCGATCAATGTTGGCCGTGCTGGGCAGGCTTGTGATGGCCTTGGCCGTGACCATCGCCATGCGCGGTGTTGGGCTCGATCTTCAACTCGCCTTGAAACAGTGCAAGTTGCTTGAGCTGGGCTTTGCTCAATTTGGCTTCGGCGGATTGCACCTTGGCCGCCAAGCTTTGTGCGGCAGCCTCGCCCATGCCGGTTTGCGCCAGCACTTTGGCGTCGCGCAAGCCGTCACCGCCGCACACCGTGATGGTCCATTTGTCTTTTTCCTTGACCAACAGTGCGCGACCGCCTTTGTTGGCCTGCATCCATCCCGCCAAGGCATGGTGTCCATCGACCACCACGGGATGCACTTTCAGCGGCGCATCGGGGCGGTCAAATTGCGCTTTCATGACATGGGTGATCTGCTGAGCGTCGCCGTGTGCATGGTGTTTCGATTCGTTGGACCAGGACTGAGTACTGAAAGCAATCAGCAGAACCGACAGCAAACGAGCGAATAACAGGGATGAATGGGGGGGGAAGCAAGGGATGATGGAGCGCATAACAATCTCTGACAAACAAAATCAAAACCACCAACATCTGGGTTGGCAGACGGTTCAAGGGATGGTCAGAGCGCGGGCGGGCCGCGAGAAGGCAGCGGCGGCGCGGTGGCCGACGCGATGTGCGCCGCTGCAATCGGTTGCAGGGCATGGGACAGGGGAGAGGGTTTCACCACTTGCAGGGCAAGCGGTGCGGGTGGGAAGGCCAGGGACATGCACAAGGGGCAGTCCATGGCGCTGCTGCTTGGCGCTTCATCCCCGTCATCGCTGGCCACGAGTTTCATGACGCCGCCGCTGGAACACACCAAGTCGATGGACTTGGGCGACACCAGTGGCGAGGCCATGGCCACGCCCAGCGCCAAAGCAAACCACACCAGCACGAAGCGGGTGAGTTGGCGGGACTGACGCAGGGTTTGCATGGCGGTCATTCTAAACAGCGTTTCAGCCGAAGTTGGGCGGACGCTTGGCTTTGATGGAGGCCACGCCTTCGCGCACATCCGGCCCAGCGAAGCCCATGAACTCCAGCGCCAGCGAGGCGTCAAAGGCCGGACCGGCTTGGCGCAACCAATTGTTCAAAGCGTATTTGGTCCAGCGGATGGCGCTTTGGCTGCCATGGGCCAAACGGTCGGCCACCTCGTAGGCCTTGTCCAACAACTGCGCGTCTTCTACGCACAAAGACACCAGGCCAATGCGCTCAGCTTCTTCGCCGCTGACCGCGTCGCACAGCAACAGGTAGTACTTGGACTTGGCCATGCCGCACAACAGCGGCCAAATGATGGCGGCATGGTCCCCCGCGGCCACGCCCAAGCGGGTGTGGCCATCCATGATCTTGGCGCTTTTGCCCACAATGGAAATATCTGACAGCAAGCCAGCCACCAGGCCTGCCCCCACCGCCGGGCCGTGCATGGCACTGACGATGGGTTTGTCGCAGTTGATGACGTTGTAGACCAGGTCGCGGGCTTCTTTCCAAACGCGGGTGCGGACCTCGAAGTTGTCGGCCATGTCTTGCACCAGCGCCATGTCGCCGCCGCCCGAGAAGCCCAAACCCTCGCCGCGCAACACCGCGCAGCGCACGCTGTCGTCACGGCCCACATCGCGCCACACCTCGCACAAATCTGCGTGGCCTTCGTGACCTGCCGTGGGCAACTTGCCGTTCAAGGCCTTCATTTGAATGTCGAGCACGCTGTCGTTGGGGCCACGGCGGGTGATGGACAGGCTTTGGTAAACGCTGTAGTCAATGGTTTTCATGGGGGGATGCTCTGAGATGAAGTTGCCCAAGATTGTGCCTGCTGCCCACACTGGACTGCTGCTTTGTTGACCAAGGTCAAGCTTGCACGCCTTGGGGCGGCGCAAGATCAAGCCGTGACAAACAAACAGGTGGATTGATGGACGCCCTCGCAGCACAACCCTTTAAAGCGCAATTAGAGCAAGCACGCGAGGCACTGTTGGCGCAAATCGCCGAACAACGCGGTGGGCGCATCAGCCGTGCTGAAGAGGCCAGCGATCACTTTGACAACAGCCATGACGACCGCGGCCAAATCAACACCGCCCGAGACTTGGAGTTCGCCGTGAACGAGCATGAAACCGCGGAACTGCTGGCCATTGAAGAGGCCTTGAAACGCATCCAAACCGGTGCGTATGGGTACTGCCTTGATTGCGGAGCGCCTATTGCCCAAGACCGCTTGCATGCCGCGCTGCACACCTTGCGCTGCCTGATGTGCCAAACCCATTTTGAGAAACAACACCCCGCCTGATTTTTGAAAGGATCACCATGTCTACGTTTCACGCCGTTGTTTGGATCGACCATGCGCAAGCCCATGTGCTGATGTTCGACCGCGAGCATGTGCAAGCCGAGCGCATCAAGTCGCGCAACACGCACAGCCACCAGGGCAAGCACGCCGACACCAAGTCTTACTTTGCCGCCATCAGCCATGAATTGGCAGGCGTCCATGAAGTGCTCTTGACCGGCCCGGGCACCGCCCGCACCGAGTTCCGCACCTGGTGTGAAGAACATGCCAAGGGTTGCGCACACGCCATCATCGACAGTGTTCCAAGCGACCACCCCACCGATCCTCAGCTGGTGGCCATGGGCCGAAAGTACTTCATGAAGTTTGACAAGATGGCGGCCGACCCCAGCCTTTTGTGAATCTAGACAGCCAAGAAAAAAGGCCGCTGTTGCGGCCTTTTTTTGGGTGTCGCTTAAAGCGGCCTTGTTGTGTGTGGGTCAATGCGCCAGCTGCGCGATGGTTTGATCGATGGCACCAAAAACGCTTTGGCCGTCTTTGCCCTTCATCTCGATGCGGATGGTGTCGCCAAACTGCATGAAGTCGGTGCTGGCCTTGCCATCCAAAATGGTTTCGATGGCGCGTTTTTCGGCGATGCAGCTGTAGCCCTTGGGCCAGTCTTTTTGCCCTTTGACTTCCACGGCTTTGTTGCTGACCGTGCCGCTGCCAATCACGCTGCCAGCACGCACATTGCGGGTTTTGCACAAATGCGCAATCAGCTGACCAAAGTGAAACGTCATCTCGGGGCCTGCGTCGCACATGCCCACGCGTTTGCCATTCCAGTCCACCCGCATCGTCAGGTGCAAACGGCCATGGTCCCAAGCCTCGCCCAGTTCATCAATGGTGACGGCCACCGGGCTGAACGCCGTGGCTGGTTTGCTTTGCACAAAGCCAAAGTTTTTCGCCAACTCGTCGGGCACCAAACGGCGCAACGACACATCATTGGCCAGCATCACCAAGCGGATGCCTTCCAAGGCTTCATCGGGCGTGGCTTGCATCGGCACGTCGGCGGTGACCACAGCAATCTCGGCTTCAAAGTCGATGCCGTGGTCGGTGGTGACACACACCACGTCGTCGCAAGCGCCCAAAAAATCATCGCTGCCGCCTTGGTACATCAGCGGGTCGGTGTAGTAGTTGGACGGCACCTCGGAGTTGCGCGAGGCCCGCACCAACTCGACATGGTTCATGTAGGCCGAGCCATCGGCCCATTGGTATGCCCGGGGCAATGGTGCCATGCACATCTTGGGGTCGAAGGGAAAGGCGTGACGGGCGCGACCTTGGTTCAAGGTTTGCGACAGGTCTTGCAACTGCGGCGAGATAAAGTTCCAGTCATCCAGCAACTGCTGCATTTGGCTGGCGATGCCGCTCGCATAATGGGCGATGCTCAAGTCGCGCGACACCACCACCAGTTGTCCATCGCGTGATCCGTCTTTGTAAGTGGCTAATTTCATGCAAGCATTCTATCCATCGCCCCCTCGACACACCCTGGCGCTCGTGCTGTTGGGTGTGTTGGTGTTGCTGTTGCATGGTGTGGGTTTGCATGGCTTGTCATCAGCTTGGCCGGGGCTGAAACCAGCAGCCACACCTGTGCGGGTGCAGCTGCAAATGGCGGCCCAGGCGCCGACATTGACACCGCGTGTGACTGAGCCAACACCTGCTCGACGCGCCAGCAAACCACGCCCAGCCGCATCTTCTGCCCCAAGCACCACGGCCGTGCTGGACACGCCTGCCACACCAGAAGCGTCGAAGGAAGCCGCCCCGGCCGCACCTGTTGAGGCGCCACAGCCAGACGTTGTGGCTGGCGCTCAAGACAACTCGGCTCAAGCCGAGGACAACGCAGCTGCAGGCACAGACAACGCGGCCACTGCGCCCATGACTGAGCCCCCTGTCACTGAAAAAACAGCCACGCCGCCCTTGCCGCCTGTCTCTTCCTCAGACACCACGGCGGCACAAACGACGGCATCAAGCTCGAATGCTTGGTTGAGCCAAGCGGTGTTTTTGTGGCCCGCACCCAGCAAATTGTGGTTTGAAGTGGTGGGTCAGAGCAAGGGCATTCGCTACAGCGCTGACGGCGACATCGTTTGGCAACACGATGGGTCCAACTACCAGATGCGCCAAGAAGTGCGGCACATGTTGTTGGGCTCGCGCAGCCAAACCAGCGTGGGTGTGCTGAGCCTGCAAGGCCTCCAGCCTTTGCGCTTTGGCGACAAGTACAAGCAAGAAAGGGCAGTTCATTTTGAGCGAGATAAACAACGTATCAGCTTCAGCAGCAACGCCCCTTCGCAGACTCTGCAAGATGGTGCTCAAGACCGCTTGAGTGTGTTGGCCCAATTGGCCAGCCTGATGGCAGGCAGCCCCCATTTGAGGCAAGCGGGGCAAGCCTTGCAACTCCAAGTGGCAGCCCCGCGCTCGGCCGATGTGTGGTCTTTTGTGGTGGAAAAGCAAGAGAGCTTGAAGTTGCCCATCGGCAGTTTGCCCACCTTGAAGCTCAGCCGCATGCCTTTGCTAACGCATGACCAAACCGTTGAAATATGGCTGTCGCCCAGCCACGGCTACTTGCCCGCCAAGGTGCGGATTTCGCAAAGCAACGGCGACGTGTTGGAGCAACTGTTGCGCAAAGTGGAAACGCCCTGAGCGTCTGGTTTTTTCAGGCGTGGCGTTTGATAGACGCCGCCAAGGTGTCCACCATTTGCGCGATTTGCGCTGGGGTGACCACAAACGCCGGTGCCAACACCATGTTGTCACCGGCCGAGCGCACCAACACGCCGTGGGCCAAGCAGTCCAGAAAAATCTCAAACGCTTTTTTGCCCGGTGCAGCGGGGTCGGCGGCCAACTCCACGGCAGCGGCCATGCCGAAACTGCGGATGCTCACCACACCAGGCAAGCCACGGATGGCGGCATGCACGGCCTCACCCAACTGCGGCCCCGTCTGGCTGGCACGGGCGAACAAGTCTTCTTCGCGGAACCAATCCAGGGTGGCCACCGCAGCGGCACACGCCACAGGGTGACCGGAGTAGGTGTAGCCGTGTGAAAACTCGATGGCATGGGCTGGTGCATCGGTGTTCATCATGGCCGCGTGAATGCCATCGCGACAAATCACGCCACCCAAGGGGATGACGCCATTGGTGACCCCTTTGGCAAAAGTGATCATGTCGGGCACCACGCCGAACAAATTGGCTGCAAACGGGGCGCCCACGCGACCAAAGCCGGTGATGACTTCATCGAACACCAACAGGATGCCGTGCTTGTCGCAAATTTGGCGCAAGCGTTGCAAATAGCCTTGGGGTGGGATGTACCAACCGGCGCTGCCAGCCACGGGCTCGACAAAGATGGCCGCCACATTGCTAGGGTCGTGCAAGGGCAGGATGCGTTGCTCCAAATCCAGCAAAGGGTCTTCTGCCCACACCGGCAGCTCGTTTTGCACATAAGCGTGGTGCACGGGGTCGTGGATAAAGCGCATGTGATCGACGCGCGACAGCATGGCCGCGCCAAACACTTTGCGGTTCCCCGGGATGCCGCCAATGCTCATGCCGCCCAAGCCCACCCCGTGGTAGCCGCGCTCGCGACCGATGAACACCTGTCGGTGGCCCTGACCACGGGCACGGTGGTAGGCCAGTGCCAGTTTCATGGCCGTGTCTGCTGCTTCCGAGCCGGAACTGCAAAACAACACTTTGTTCAGATCGCCAGGGGCGAGTTCGGCGATGCGTTGCGCGGCTTCAAACGCGCGGTCGGTGCCAAATTGAAAAGCCGTGGCGTAGTCCAAGCGGCCCAGTTGCTGGTGAATGGCTTCGTTGATGGGCTTGACGTTGTGGCCCGCCACCACGCACCACAGGCTGGAAATACCGTCCAACACCTGTTGGCCCTGCTGGGTGGTGAAGTGCATGCCATCGGCACCCACCATGACGCGCGGCGCTTGGTGGAACTGACGATTCGGGGTGAAGGGCAGCCAAAGATGGTCCATCGAAACGGGGGTTGGGTGCATGAAATCGCTCCTTGGGTGATGTGATTCAGTTTAGCGGTGTGCTCATTTGATTCAGTGAAGTCATGAAATTTTGAGAAAAACAACAAATAACCTAATATAATTAAAAATAAACTTGCGATACATCTTTATTCAACTAAACTGAATTCTATCCTATGCTATAGCGTGTGCTTTTGAACTCATTTTTCAGTCCTCTTTGCCCATGCCCCCTTCCTCATCATGACCACACGCCACACCCCAACACCGGTTGATGCTTGCTTGAAAAAATGGCGACTGATTTGGCGTGTCAGCGCGCTCGCCATGGTGGCAGGCTTGCTGATTTTTGGCTATGGGGCCCAGCCCTTGCTCATGCTCGGTGTCGGCCTGGCAGGCACGGCAGCTATGTGGTTGGCCCTGAGCCAATTGGAAAAACCCAAGGCGCCTTTGTCTATCAAAGACAAATACGACCATTGGCAGGCCGAGTTGCAACAGGTGCAGACCGAGTTGAAAGGCGCACAATTTTTGGTGGGCAAGTACCAGCAACAAATCGAACAACTGCGCCAAGAACTGCACACCGCACAACGGCAGCCCGCACCGCCTGCCCCAGCCGCACCGTTGTCATCGACCCCACCAGCAGCACCCGCCGTATCGGCCCACATTCAATCCGAGCAAGCCTTGCAACGCCAGTTTTTGGCCACCTTGAACCACGAAATCCGCACACCGATGAATGGCTTGGTGGGGATGACCCAAATGGCCTTGCAAACCGAATTGACGGCACAGCAACGCGAGTTCATTGGCCTGGCCCATGAGTCGGCCAAGCACCTGATGAACACGATCAACGATGTGCTGGATTTCTCCAAAATCCAAGCGGGCCACCTGAGCTTGGACATGCGCCCCTGCCACCCCGTGGATGTGATGCACCAAACGCTACGCAGTTTTTATCCGCAAGCCGGTGCCAAAGGCCTGACGCTTTACTACGAGGATCTGCCCAACACCGCGCCCGCCATGCTGATGGACCCGCTGCGTTTGCGCCAAGTGCTGAGCAACCTGATTGGCAACGCCATCAAATTCACCCACCAAGGTTTTGTGCAAACCAGCATGCACCTTAGCCCCGGCGACCGCCCTGGCGTTTGGTTGCTGTCTTTTGTGGTGCAAGACTCGGGCGTGGGCTTTGAGCAGGACCAAGTAGAGGCGCTCTTCCAAGCATTCCAAAAGGGCGACCAACCCACCAGCCCCTTCAGCGGCACCGGCTTGGGTCTGGCCATCACACGGTCATTGGTGCATTTGATGGGCGGTCACATCGAGGTGGAGTCCAGGCCCAATCTGGGCTCCACCTTCCGCTTCACCGTGACCTGCACCCAGGCGGATGAGGCTGCCGTCATCCCCTTCAACACCTTGCCAGTGTTGACCCGCGCCAAGCAGCCTTTGCATGTGCTGGTGGCTGAAGACCACCCGATCAACATGAAGCTGATCAGCTTGTTGCTGGACCAAATGGGCCACACCTACGCACAGGCCAAGCATGGCGAAGAAGCGGTTCAGTTGTTTGAACAACAGCGCTTTGACCTGGTCTTGATGGACGTGATGATGCCGGTGATGGACGGCATGACCGCGCTGCGCCATCTGCGCCAAGCCCAAGGCGCGTCACGCACAGACACCCCGGTCATCATGGTCACGGCCTACGCCATGAGTTTCGACCGACAACGCTTTTTGGACGCCGGTGCGGACGGCTATGTGTCCAAGCCCATCGACGCCCAAGCCTTGCAAGCAGAAATCCACCGCCTATTGCCCCAATTTGTGTCGGCCGCCGCCTGAGGAGCGCTTCGTCGTACAGTAGTGGTTTTCGCCTTTGTACAAGCCATGAACGCCACCCTCGCGCCCGAGCGCCAAGCGCTGAATATCCCTAACCCCTTGGTGTTGTCTGCCTTGCGCGCCGTTTTGCCCGCCCATGCGGTGCTGTCCTCTGCCGAAAACACCACGCCCTACGAGTGCGATGGCCTGACCGCCTACCGTCAGCGCCCCCTGTGCGTGGTGCTGCCCGAAACCTACGAACAGATTCAAGCCGTGCTGCGCACCTGCCACCAACTGGGTGTGCCGGTGGTGGCCCGTGGCGCAGGCACCGGTTTGTCAGGTGGTGCCATGCCGCACCCCCAAGGCGTCACGCTGTCCTTGGCCAAATTCAACAAGATTTTGAAAATGGATTTGCACAGCCGAACCGCCGTGGTGCAGTGCGGTGTGCGCAACCTGGCCATCAGCGAAGCCGCTGCGCCCTTGGGGCTTTATTACGCGCCCGATCCTTCCAGCCAAATCGCTTGCACCATCGGTGGCAATGTGGCGGAAAACTCCGGCGGCGTGCATTGCTTGAAATACGGCCTGACCTTGCACAACGTGCTCAAGGTCAAGGGTTTCACCATGGACGGTGAGCCAATTGAATTTGGCGGCGACGCCTTAGATGCCCCGGGTTTGGACCTGCTGCCGTTGGTGGTGGGCTCGGAGGGCATGTTGGCCGTCACCACCGAAGTGACGGTCAAACTCACGCCCAAGCCGCAATTGGCCCGTTGCATCATGGCCAGCTTTGACGACCTGCGCAAAGCCGGTGACGCCGTGGCCGCCGTGATTGCCGCTGGCATCATCCCAGCTGGCTTGGAGATGATGGACAAGCCCATGACGGCTGCTGTTGAAGACTTTGTGCATGCGGGCTACGACTTGAATGCCGAAGCGATTCTGCTGTGCGAGAGCGACGGCACGCCTGAAGAGGTGGAAGAAGAAATTGGCCGCATGAGTGCGGTGCTGCAACGCTGTGGCGCCACAGCCATTGCCGTCAGCCGTGACGAAGCCGAACGCTTGAAATTTTGGAGCGGCCGCAAAAATGCGTTTCCTGCCTCTGGTCGCATCAGCCCCGACTACATGTGCATGGACTCGACCATCCCGCGCAAACGCTTGGCCGATATTTTGTTGGCGATTGCCGAGATGGAAAAAAAATACGGGCTGCGTTGCGCCAATGTGTTTCACGCCGGCGACGGCAATTTGCACCCGCTCATCTTGTTTGATGCAAACGACCCCGACCAACTGCACCGCTGCGAACTCTTTGGCGCAGATATTTTGGAAACCAGCGTGGCCATGGGCGGCACCGTCACCGGCGAACACGGCGTGGGCGTGGAAAAACTCAACTCCATGTGCGTGCAGTTTTCAGCCGCCGAGAACGAACAAATGTTTGGCGTGAAACGCGCCTTCGATCCGCAAGGTCTGCTCAACCCCGGCAAGGTGATTCCCACCCTGCAACGCTGCGCCGAGTACGGCAAGATGTTGGTGCGTGGCGGGCAAATCAGCCACCCCGACTTGCCGCGCTTTTAAACCCAAACTACCTCGCCCCAAACACCGCCGTACCCACCCGCACCATCGTGCTGCCAGCTTGCACCGCAGCCTCCAAATCGGCACTCATGCCCATGGACAAGGTGTCGAACTGGGGCAAGGCCAAGGCAGCTTTCAATTCATCAAACAAGTGTTTGGCTTGTTGATGCACAGCCAACTGCACATCAAAAGTTTCTGCTGGCTCGGGGATGGTCATGAGGCCGCGCAACACCAAGCACGGCAAGACGGCCACGGCTTGGGCCAGCGCCAAAGCCTCGGTCGGCACGACGCCTGCCTTGGTGGCGCCGCCATCAATATTCACTTGCAAACACACTTGCAAAGGCGGCAACTGCGCGGGGCGTTGCTCGCTCAGGCGCTGTGCAATTTTCAAACGATCGACACTGTGCACCCAATCAAAATGCTCGGCCACGGGGCGGGTTTTGTTGCTTTGCAAGGGGCCGATGCAGTGCCAAACCAAGCCCTTCAAACCTTGGAGCACCGCGATTTTGTCGACGCCCTCTTGCACATAGTTTTCGCCAAAGTCGCACTGGCCCAAAGCCGCCACTTGCGCCACGTTGTCTGCACCAAAGGTTTTGGAGACCACCAACAACTGCACGCTGTCGGGGTTGCGGCCTGCTTGCAACGCCGCTTGTGTGATGCGTTCACGCACTGCTTGATAACGCTTGCTCAGTTCATCCATGATGGGACTGTAACAAGCCCCGACCATGCAACACGACCTGAACCACTGGCTGTCTCAAACCCTTTCCCTTGAAGCCTCCGACCTGCACCTGAGCGCGGGCTTGCCGCCCATGGTGCGGGTGCACGGTGAACTGCAAACCTTGCCTGCACCCGCCCTGACCGCGCCGCAACTCGAAGACCTCTTGTGCCAAGCTTTGCCTGACTGGTCAGAGCAAGAACCAATCACCAAGTTGACATCCCCTTTGCCAAGGAATAAAGCTTGGCCACAAGACCACGACACCGCCATCGATTGGCCAGGCTTGGGGCGTTTTCGGGTGAACGTGTTTGCACAGTCGCGCGGCTGGTCCTCGGTGTGGCGGGTCATCCCGCAGCAAGTGCCGCGCTTGGACGCCATCGGTGCGCCTGCATGTTTGACAGATTGGGCGCGTCAACCGCATGGTTTGTTGCTGGTCACAGGCGCCACCGGCTCGGGCAAGTCCACCACCTTGGCTGCCTTGGTGCACCACCTGAACACCACCCAAGCGCTGCACATCCTCACCTTGGAAGACCCGATCGAGTTTCAACACCACAGCCAACGCAGCTTGGTGCAACAGCGCAACGTGCCCGGCCACAGCGCCAGCTTTGACACGGCATTGCGGGCGGCCTTGCGACAAGACCCGGATGTGATTTTGGTGGGCGAAATGCGCGACCTGCCCACGGTGCGCCTGGCCTTGAGTGCCGCCGAAACCGGGCATTTGGTGCTGGGCACCTTGCACACCCGCAGCGCCACGCAAGCCGTCGAACGCTTGGTCGATGTGTTTCCAAGCGAAGACAAAGCCATGGTGCGTCAACAACTCAGTCTGTCGCTGTTGGGCGTGGTGACGCAAACACTTTGCAAGCGCAGCGATGCCCCAGGTCGGGTGGCGGCGCATGAAGTGCTGTACGCCACGCCCGCCGTGCGCAACCTGATCCGAGAAAGCAAAACCTCACAGCTGCCCAATGTGCTGCAAACCGGCGCGCAATTTGGCATGCAAACTTTGGCGCAGTCTTTGGCTGGCTTGGTGGCGCAAGGCCGCATCACACCCGCAGAAGCGCTGCACCACGCCACATAAGCTGCCGCAGCTGGTTGGGCCATTAAGATGCGTGGCTTCCCCGTTTGAAAGCAGTTCATGGCACGCACAAACACCAAAACTTACGAAGCCTCTACCCCCACCAAAGTCGCCTTCATTGGCCTGGGCGTCATGGGTTACCCGATGGCCGGTCACTTGGCATTGGCAGGACACCATGTCACGGTGTACAACCGCAACCCCGCCAAAGCCGCCGACTGGTGCGCGGAGTTTCCCAACCAAGCCAGTGCGCCCACCCCACGTCAAGCCGCTCAAGGCGCCGACATGGTGTTTTGCTGCGTCGGCAACGATGACGATTTGCGCGCTGTCATGCTGGGCGCCGATGGTGCCTTGGCTGGCATGAAAGCAAGTGCGGTGTTGGTGGACCACACGACAGCTTCGGCCAAGGTGGCGCGTGAATTGTTTGCAGCGGCCAAAGCGCTGGGCGTGCATTTTGTCGATGCCCCGGTGTCTGGTGGCGAAGCCGGTGCCATCAATGGCATGTTGACGGTGATGTGCGGTGGTGAGGCGGCAGCGTTTGAGCGCATGAAGCCCGTGGCCATGGCCTTCTCCAAGGCGGTCACCTTGATGGGTGAGAGTGGCGCAGGCCAACTCACCAAAATGGTCAACCAAATTTGCATCGCCGGACTGCTGCAAGGTTTGAGCGAAGGCATGGCCTTTGGCATGAAAGCCGGTCTGAACATGGAGCAGGTATTGGACGTGATTGGCAAGGGCGCAGCACAAAGCTGGCAAATGGACAACCGCGGCAAAACCATGGTGGCCGACAAATTCGACTTTGGTTTTGCGGTGGATTGGATGCGCAAAGACTTGGGGCTGGTCATGGATGAGGCCAAGCGCAACGGTGCAAGGGTGCCTGTCACCGCCTTGGTGGACCAGTTTTATGCCGATGTGCAAGCCGCCGGTGGGAACCGATTGGACACCTCCAGCCTGGTCAAGCGGCTGCGCTGAAACGACAAAGCCACCCGCAGGTGGCTTTGGTTTGAACCCTGTCAGTTTCAGCTTTTGGGTTTGCTGCTGTCCGCTGGCTTTTCCGGCGGTGGCGGTGGCGGCAACAGGTTGCGCAACTCTTCTTCGGTGATGATGTCAAACAAGCGCACCACTTTGTTGACGCCATTCACATTGCGAATCACATTGGTGGCGCTGGAGGCTTCACGCTGGGTCACACGGCCCATCAAGTACACCGTGCCACGCTCGGTCACGACCTTGAAGGAGTTGGCAAACAAGTCCCGGCTGTCAACCAAACTGCCCTTGACCTTGGCCGTGATCAGCAAATCATTGGAGCGTTCACTCAAGGTGCTGATGGGTGTGATCGATAACTCGTTGACCACGCTGCGAACATTCTCAATTTTTTCTACCAAGCCCACCACGGTTTGACGGTCGCGCTCGCTGGCGACTTCACCCGTGAGCAAGACTTGGCGATTGAAGCTGGTGACGTTGACATGGGCCTTTTCTCCCAAGGCGTCGCGAACCCGAGCGGAGCCGCGCAGCTCGATGGTTTCATCTTCAAGCTGGGCGCCTGAGGTTCGACGGTCGCTGGCCACCAAGGCAGAACCCGCAAAGCCCGCCACCATCAATGGCGCACATGCATTCAAACTCAAGCTCAACAACAAAGCGCCGCCTATGGCGCTCACACGTTTGATTTTCATTCTGGAACCTCCTGTTCACCTAACAACTGACTGTCCACCCCATCGCATAAACAATGCAATGCCAACAGATGAACCTCCCGAATGCGCGCAGTGCGCTCGTGCGGTACGCACACATGCACATCTGTTTCGCGCAAAGTTTGACCGATTCTGCCGCCCCCCTTGCCGGTAAGCGCAATCACACACAGCTCTCGTTCGTGGGCCGCCGCAATTGCCATGAGCAAATTGCTGGCATTGCCACTGGTGGAGATGGCCAACAACACATCACCAGGTTGACCCAGCGCGCGCACCTGCTTGGCAAATATCTGGTCGAAGCTGTCGTTGTTGCCAATGGCGGTGATGATGGAGCTGTCTGTGGTGAGCGCAATCGCGCCCAACTCGGGGCGCTCACGCTCAAAATGCCCAACAAACAAAGCCGCGAAATGCTGCGCATCCGCAGCTGAACCGCCATTGCCACAGGTCAAGACCTTGCCGCCACTGGTGACACACGCCAAAAGTGCTTGCACAGCAGCTGCCAGAGGCTTGCTCAAGGATTGCGCCGCTTGATATTTCAAATCAGCACTGTCGATGAACTGTTGTTCAATGCGTTGCTCTAACATGCCATCATCATACCTTTGCCTCATGTCAAGCGCCGTCAGCAGTGCAATCAAGTTCAGACATGAAACGCCGCCTGAAGCCACTCCAAACAACCATGCTCGACCACCACCACATCAAAGCGACACGGCGGCCACTGCCGCCAGTTGCGCAAATAATGCTGGGCAGCAAACACGATCCTCTGTTGTTTGCGCCTGTTGATGCTGGCCAACGCGCCGCCATGGCGTTGGTCGGCCCGACTTCGCACCTCGACGAACACCACCGTCCCGCTGGGCTCGCGCACAATCAGGTCTATCTCGCCGCCGCCGCGACCAGGTGTGCGGTAATTGCGCACCAGCAGTTGCAATCCGCGGTCTTGCAAATAGGACAAGGCCTGGTCCTCAGCGTCATCCCCAAGCTGTTTGGTGGATCGCAACGGTGCATGTCGAAAGGTGCTCATTGAATCCTCGTTTCGAAACTGTGTTGGCTGCTGCAAATGCAGCTTGCGCCGGACAAGACCACCCGGGTAGCTGCTTGTACGTGCTGGCCACACCCATTGGCAACTTGGCCGATATCGGTTTGCGCACCCTGCATTTGTTGCAAGTTGCCGATGTGCTGGCATGCGAAGACACGCGCCATAGCCAAAGCCTGTTGCGCAACTACGGCTTGGACAAACCGAGTGGTTCCTGGATGGCCCTGCACCAACACAATGAAAACAGCGCCGCAGAGCAAGTGATTTTGCGGCTGCAACAAGGTCAACGGGTGGTCTATTTAAGTGACGCAGGTACACCGGGCATCAGCGACCCCGGGGCGCGGTTGGTGGCTTTGGTGCAAGCCGCCGGATTGCGCGTGATGCCTGTGCCAGGTGCCAGCAGCGTGACCACTGTCTTGAGTGCAAGTGGTTGTGGTGGCGATGGACAGTTCGTGTTTTTGGGTTTTTTGTCCAGCAAAGCCAGCGAGCGCCAAGCGGCGGTGCAAGCCATGGCTTCTGAGCCCCGGGCCCAAGTGTTTCTAGAGGCACCGCACCGCATTGAAGCGGTGGCCCGTGCTTTAGAGGTTTTGGGTCCAAGGCCACTGACCGTTGGTCGAGAACTGACCAAACAATTTGAAGAAATAGCTTTGCTGCCTGCCGCTGGGTTCAGCGCTTGGTTGAAGGCCTCGGCTCAGCGCAGCAAAGGTGAATTCGCTTTGGTGCTGCATCCCATGCCACAAGCGAGCAGCAGCTTGTCCGACGCTGAACGGGTGTTGGCGCTGTTGTTGTCCGAGTTGCCAGTCAAAACAGCGGTCAAGCTCGCCGCCGAGATCAGCGGCGCACCGCGCAACCGCTTGTACGAACTGGCATTGCAAAAGACCGCCGCCAAGGACTGAGTGTCCGGGGGCGACGGTTCAAACGACGCGGTTTTGCGGCGTATTGTTGACAAAGGCCTCGATGTTGTCGATGAGTTGATCGGCCAAAAATTGCATGGCTTGTTGAGATGCCCAGGCCACATGCGGCGTCAAAATGAAGTTGGGCGAACGAATCTCCAGCAAAGGGTTTCCATTGCGGGGGGGCTCCTGTGTCAAAACATCGAAACCAGCACCCGCAATCACGCCCGTTTGCAAAGCTTCTTTCAAGGCTTGTTCGTCAACCAATCCACCACGCGAAGTATTGATGAGCAAAGCGCTGCGCTTCATTTGTTTCAGCTGGGGCATGCCGATGAAGTTGCGCGAAGCAGGCGTCAAAGGGCAATGCAAAGAGATGATGTCTGATTCGGCAAACACCTGCTCGGCGGGCACAAACTCAACACCAGCAGCCTTGGGCGGCGCATGGTCTGCAAACAAAACCTTCATGCCCAAAGCACGGGCAATGTTTGCAGTGGCTTGGCCGAGGACGCCTTCACCGAAAATACCCAAGGTGCTGCCATGCAAATCACTGATCGGATAGTCAAAGAAGCAAAACTGCTCTTCTTTCTGCCAGCGCCCATGGAGGACATCGTCTCGATAGGCCATCAGGTTTCGACGCAAGGCGAAGATCAATGCAAACGCATGCTCGGGCACAGTGTGCACCGCGTAGTTGCGAATGTTCACCACGGCCACGCCGTGTTCTTGGCAGGCCTGTGTGTCAATCACGTCATAGCCTGTCGCCGCCATGGCGATCAACTTGAGATTCGGCAGTTGCGCCAGCGTTTCTCGACGAATGGGTACTTTGTTGCTGATGGCAACCGTGGCATGCTGCAAACGATCGACCACTTCATCGGGTCGGGTTTGCACATGCTCAACCCATTCGTGTGAGAAAGCTGGTTGACGCAGCTCAGCTCTTAATGATTGCCTGTCCAGAAATACGATTTTTTGCATGTTCGTCCTTGCTGATATGAGGGGCGCCCAAACTTTCAGGTGCTGCATGGCTGCGCCAGTAATTGCCTGCGGCTGCAGCGCCGCTGCCTGGCGTCACCGCCACGCCGCAATCGAGCATGGCCATTTCAGCACCATTGATGGCCGCCATCAAATGAACTTCATTCATGTCGCCCAGGTGGCCAATACGGAAAAGCTTACCAGCTACTTTAGACAGTCCACCGCCTAGCGACAAGTTGTAGCGACGGTAAGCGCGGGCAATCACTTCCGTGCCTGCAATGCCTTTCGGCAACATCACAGCAGTGACGGTATCGGAATGCCATTTGGCTTCGGCAGCACACAATTTGAGTTGCCAACCCAGGGTCACGGCAGCTCGCACACCCTCCGCCAGGTAATGGTGCCGGGCAAACACATTCTCCAAACCCTCTTCCTGAATCATCTTCATGGACTCGATCAGTCCGTACATCAATGGCAAAGCGGGTGTGTATGGAAAGTAGCCTGTGGCGTTGCTTTGCAGCATGTCTTGCAGGTCAAAGTAAGCACGCTTGAGTTGCGCCGTCTTGTGCATCGCCAAAGCTTTCTCGCTGGTGCACAAAATACCCAAACCAGCGGGCAACATCAGGCCTTTTTGCGAGCCACTGACCGCCATGTCCACGCCCCATTCGTCGAAACGAAAATCGATACAGCCTAAGGAAGAGACGCAATCGACAAACAAAAGCGCAGGATGCGCTGCATCATCCAAGGCTTCGCGCACGCCCGCGATGTCTGATGTCACGCCAGTGGCGGTTTCATTGTGACAAGCCAGCACGGCTTTGAAGCTGTGCTGTGTATCGCTTTTCAAAATGTCTGCGAACTGTTGCAAGGGCACGCCCGTGCCCCAATCGCATTCAACGATGTGCACATCCAGACCGAGGCGCTGGCACATGTCGATCCACAAATGGCTGAATTGACCAAAGCGTGCCGCCAGCACTTTGTCGCCGGGCGACAAGGTGTTGGTGAGTGCCGCCTCCCAACATCCTGTACCTGATGAAGGAAAGATGAACGGCGTGCCGTTCTTGGACCGAAAAATGTCCTTGAGCCCAGCCATGATGGTGTGGGTCAGATGCGGAAAGTTGGGTGAACGATGGTCTTCCATCGAAACCATCATGGCGCGTTGGATGCGCTCAGGCACATTGGTAGGACCGGGGACAAACAAAAAATTACGACCAGCCATAAGAACTCCCTTTGAATTTAAAAAACCACCTTTGACTAACTTAAACCGCCATTGCGTGCATCAGGGATGCAAAACACTGTCGCCATAAACGGGGAACGGCGCCACCAACTCGGCCACCTTGGTGCGCACTTTGGCGATGTGCTGAGCGTCATCAGGCGCTTCCAGCACATCGGCAATCAGGTGCGCAGTCATGCGCGCTTGCTCTTGACCAAAACCACGCGTGGTCATGGCCGGGGTGCCCAAACGGATACCACTGGTGACCATGGGTTTTTCGGGGTCGTTGGGAATACCGTTTTTGTTGCAAGTGATGTGGGCCTGGCCCAAGGCCAGCTCAGCGGCTTTGCCGGTGATGCCTTTGGCGCGCAAATCAACCAACATCACATGGCTTTCCGTACGACCACTGACAATGCGCAAGCCGCGTTCAACCAAGGTTTTGGCCAAGGTGTCTGCATTCAACAAGACCTGTTGTTGATAGGCTTTGAAGGCGGGCTGCAAGGCTTCATGAAAGGCTGTGGCCTTGCCAGCGATGACATGCATCAAGGGGCCGCCTTGCATGCCTGGGAAGACAGCGCTGTTGATTTTTTTGGCCATCTCTTCACTGTTGGTCAGGATGATGCCTCCGCGTGGGCCGCGCAAGCTCTTGTGCGTGGTGGAAGTCACGACATCGGCAAAAGGCATGGGGTTGGGATAGGCGCCACCCGCAATCAAGCCCGAATAGTGCGCCATGTCCACCATCAGGTAAGCGCCAATGCTTTTGGCCACCTGGGCAAATTTTTCCCAGTCAATCTTCAGCGAATAGGCAGAAGCACCCGCAATGATCAGCTTGGGTTTGTGGGTATGCGCCATGCGTTCCATGGCTTCGTAATCAATTTCTTCGGCAGCATTCAAGCCATAGCTCACGACATTGAACCATTTGCCACTCATGTTCAAGTGCATGCCGTGGGTCAAGTGACCGCCTTCGGCCAGGCTCATGCCCATGATCGTGTCGCCCGGTTGCAGCAAGGCCAAAAACACGGCTTGATTGGCTTGCGAACCGGAGTTGGCCTGGACGTTGGCGAACTGCGCACCATACAGCTCTTTTAAACGATCAATGCAAAGCTGCTCGACGATATCGACAAATTCACACCCGCCGTAGTAACGCTTGCCAGGGTAGCCTTCAGCATACTTGTTGGTGAGGATAGAGCCTTGCATGCGCATGACGGCAGGACTGGTGTAATTTTCAGAAGCAATCAATTCGATGTGCTGCTCCTGACGATGGGCCTCTTGCAACACAGCCGCCCACAGGTGCGGATCGCTCTGAGACACATCAGATTGGGCAGGAAAGGCCAAGAGGGCTGGGGTGACTTTGTTCAGCATGAAATTGATTCCAAAAAAATGAATGTTAAAAAAAGAGATCAGGCGTAGCGACTGGCCATGTTGTCGAGGGAAACGGGTTTGATATGGTGGGCATGGCCAGCACAGCCAAAGGCTTCAAAACGCGCCTTGCAAATACCGCGTGCGGCTTTGCGTGCAGCGATCAAGGCTTTGCGTGGATCGAATTCGCTGCGGTCTTGGGCAAACGCCTGGCGCATCGCGCCGGTCATGGCCAAACGGATGTCGGTATCGATGTTGACCTTGCGCACACCCGAGCGGATGCCGCGCTGAATTTCTTCCACCGGCACGCCATAGGTTTCTTTGATGTCGCCACCAAACTCACGGATGATGGCCAACCACTCTTGGGGCACGCTGCTAGAGCCGTGCATCACCAAATGGGTGTTGGGAATGCTGTTGTGAATGGCCACGATCTGGTCCATGGCCAAAATGTCACCCGTGGGCTTGCGGGTGAATTTGTAAGCGCCATGGCTGGTGCCAATCGCAATGGCCAGCGCATCAACGCCCGTGCGTTCGACAAAATCTTTGGCCTGCACAGGGTCGGTGAGCAGCATGTCGTGGGTCAACTTACCCACGGCTCCGATGCCGTCTTCTTCCCCGGCTTCACCGGTCTCCAATGAGCCCAAACAACCGAGTTCGCCTTCCACTGACACACCAACTGCATGGGCCATTTCACAGACACGGCGGGTGACGTCCACGTTGTAGTCGTAACTGGCGGGTGTTTTGCCGTCTTGCATCAGCGAGCCATCCATCATCACGCTGGAAAAACCGGAACGTATGGATTGCTGACAGACCGCGGGTGAGACGCCGTGGTCTTGGTGCATCACCACAGGAATATCCGGGTGCGATTCAATCGCCGCCAACACCAAATGGCGCAAGTAGGCTTCGCCCGCATACTTGCGTGCACCTGCGGAGGCTTGCAAGATGACCGGGCTGTGGGTTTCTTGCGCAGCCTCCATGATGGCCTGCACTTGCTCGAGGTTGTTGACATTGAAAGCAGGGACGCCATAGCCGTGTTCGGCGGCGTGATCTAAAACTTGGCGCAAAGAAACCAGGGCCATGAAATTCTCCAGTGAATAAAAGAGGGGTGGCCTCAGGCCTTTTTCTGCCGTTCCATCATCCGCCACACAAAGGGCGTGAAGATGAGTTGCATGGCCAGTTCCATCTTGCCGCCGGGCACCACCACGGTGTTGGCACGCGACATGAAGGAGTCGTGGATCATGTTGAGCAAATAGGGGAAGTCAATGCCCTTGGGGTTGGCAAAACGAATGACAACAAAGCTTTCATCGGGCGCGGGAATCTCGCGGGCGATGAACGGGTTCGAGGTGTCCACACAAGGCACACGCTGAAAGTTCACGTGGGTGTGGGCAAACTGTGGGCAGATGTAGTTCACATAGTCGGGCATGCGACGCAAAATGGTGTCGGTCACCGCCTCGGTGCTGTAACCGCGCTTGGATTTGTCGCGCCACAATTTTTGAATCCACTCGAGGTTGATGACCGGCACCACGCCAATCAACAAGTCGGGGTGTTGCGCAATGTTCACCTCGGGTGTGACCACCGCGCCATGCAAGCCTTCGTAAAACAGCAAGTCGGTGCCTTTGGGTACATCTTCCCAGGGGGTGAAGGTGCCTGGGTCTTGTTTGTAAGGCGCGGCTTCTTCAGAGTCGTGCAGGTATTTACGGCGCTTGCCGGTGCCAGATTCGCCATAGGTGCGAAACAAGGTTTCCAACTCCGAGAACAAGTTGGTGGTGGGACCAAAGTGGCTGAAATTGTTATTCCCCTGCTTTTCAGCCTCGGCCGCTCTTTTGCGCATTTCTAAGCGGTCGTAGCGGTGAAAGCTGTCACCCTCGATGATGGCAGCGGTGACCTTTTCACGCCGAAAAATGTTTTCAAAGGTGCGGGTCACCGAAGTGGTACCGGCACCTGACGAACCGGTGATGGCAATGATGGGGTGTTTGACAGACATGGCTCAGACTTTCAGTAATCAATCAATCGCGAAACAAGGTTCGCTCGGCAAACAGCGGCGTGTTGTGTTCTTTTTCAAGCGGTTCATGGTGGTATTGCTCAATCCGCTCTACTTCGTTTTTAGAACCAAACACCAAACCAATACGCTGATGTAAATCACTTGGCTGAACCGACAGCATCGGCTCGCGTCCCGTGCTGGCTCGGCCACCGGCCTGCTCCATGACCATGCCAATCGGGTTGGCCTCATAAAGCAAACGCAGGCGTCCCGGTTTGCTTGGATCTTTGGTGTCGCGCGGGTACATGAAAACACCGCCACGCATCAAAATGCGGTGCGCCTCGGCCACCATGGAAGCGATCCAACGCATGTTGAAGTCTTTGCCCCTTGGCCCTGATTTGCCTGCCAAACATTCATCCACATAACGCTTGATGGGTGATTCCCAGAAACGGCTGTTGGAGGCGTTGATGGCAAATTCTTGGGTGTCTTCGGGTACTTTCAAGGCTGGGTGGGTCAGCATGTACTCGCCCAAATTCGGGTCCAGTGTGAATCCCACCACGCCATTTCCCACGGTCAACACCAGCATGGTGGTGGGGCCATAAAGCGCATAGCCAGCGGCTACTTGGGTGGCACCAGTTTGCAAAAAATCTTGCGCTGTGATGTCACGGCCGCTGTCTATGGCTTCTTGCGGCGCACGCAAGACAGAAAAAATACTGCCCACCGAAACATTCACATCAATGTTGCTAGAGCCATCCAGAGGGTCAAACACCAACAGGTATTTGCCGCGAGGATGTTGCGACGGAATTTGATACGGCTCGGACATTTCCTCCGATGCCATGCCCGCCAAATGGCCGCCCCACTGGTTCATTCGAACAAACAAGTCATTGCTCAAAACATCCAGTTTCTTTTGTGTTTCACCTTGCACATTGATGGAGCCACCAGCTTCAGGCGCATGGTCACCATAAACACCACCCAATTCACCCATTGATACAGCGCGGGCAATGGCTTTGCAAGCCAAGGCCACATCCAAGATCAACGCATTGAAGTCTCCCTTGGAGTCAGGAAAGCGTCGACGCTCTTGAATCAAATACTGTGTCAAAGTGGTTCGGTAGCGCAATGGCATCTGTTCTTCCTGTCTTAAGGTTGGTTTTGCGCATGCCATGCGCGCAACTGCGCCAAGCCCACGCCATCCAAGTTGGGCATCAGCTTGGCCGCGCCCTTGAAGTCTTGGTCTGCCGTGAAACTGGTGGGTGTGATGATGGTGGCCAGGCCCGCGCCCATGGCTGCTTGCAATCCATTGTTGGAGTCTTCAAACGCCAAACAGGCTTTGGCAGGCAAGCCCAAGCGCGTCAAGGTTTGGGTGTAAACCTGAGGATGTGGTTTTTTCTTCGGCGCGGTCGAGGCGTCTTCAATCACCACAAACAGGTCTTTCCAATGGGGGCCGATGGCTCCGCGCAAGAGCACGGCAATATTGACCGGCGAGGTGGTGGTGGCAATTGCCAATCGCAATCCTTCAGCATGGGCCGCTTCAATCAAACCCAACACGCCAGGACGCAATTGAACATGGCCTTGCTGCACAGCCGCTTCGTAAGCTGCTGTTTTGATTGCGTGCAAGCGCTCAATCGTGTCATGGAGTGCACCCCCATCGATCACCTTCATGTCGGGGTGACGCTGCATCCAATAGTGCCGCATGCGTTCTTTGCCACCCGAGATTTTCAGCAACTCTGTGTACAGCGCCACATCCCAATGCCAATCCAAACCTTCTTCAGCAAAGGCTTGGTTGAAGGAGGTCATGTGAACCTGCTCGGTATCGGCCAAGGTGCCATCAACGTCAAAAATCAGGGCCTGCAAATGGCTCATGAACTTGCCTTCGTGGTTTGGAAAACGCGACTGGCCAAAATATCTTGGGCGCGTAAAGTGGACAAATCTTCTGCAGTTAACTCTTGATGGGGGTTGGCAAACAAGCGACTGGCTTGTCGCAAACGGGCACGCTCTAGCGCGTTGCGAACACTTCGGGCATTGGCAAAATGAGGTTGCTGTTTGCGCAATTGCAAATAGCGTTCAAAGGCGAGTTGGGCCTCCTCATCCAATTTGTAATTTTGGAACTCCAGCATGTGATGAGCGATTTGCGCCAACTCATCTTCAGCGTAGTCAGGGAATTCAATGTGGTGTGCAATGCGTGAATTCATGCCCGGATTGGATTGAAAAAAGGTGTCCATGCGGTCTTTGTAGCCGGCCAATATCACCACCAAATCATCGCGCTGGTTTTCCATCACTTGCAGCAATATTTCAATCGCCTCTTGGCCATAATCCCGTTCGTTTTCAGGCCGATACAAGTAGTAGGCCTCGTCAATGAAGAGCACGCCGCCCATGGCCTTTTTCAGCACTTCTTTGGTTTTGGGTGCGGTGTGGCCAATGTATTGGCCGACCAAGTCATCCCGCGTGACCGCCACCAAGTGACCGCTTCGCACATAGCCCAATTCGTGCAGAATTTGCGCCATGCGCATGGCGACGGTGGTTTTGCCCGTGCCGGGGTTGCCTGTGAAGCTCATGTGCAAGGATGGTGCTTGAGCCGCCAACCCCAGGTTCATGCGCAAGCGGTCAATCACCAGCAAAGCAGCGATGTCACGGATGCGGGTCTTCACAGGCTTTAAACCAACCAAGTCATGGTCTAAAGCGTCCATCACCTGTTGTACTTGGGTTTGAGCCATGACTTCCGCCACAGTCCGTGCACCTGTGTCATTGACAGAAGCCACAGGTGCTGCACTGGCACCCATGGCTGGCTGGGTGGTGATACCGGGCAGGTTGTAGGCAGGTGCGTTCATTGTCAAGCCTGGCTTTCAATCATTTGCCATAGCGGCTGTTTTCGGGCTTGTCCATCGGGTAGCCGTGCGTGGTGTAACGCAAACTGCGGCCCTGTACTTCCTGACGCTCTAGTCGGAAACCTGTCTCATGGGGCGGACGATGCACGATAAAGCTCATCGCCACGGACTCGATGCCACGGGTGGAATCAAATGCCATCAATCGAATGTAGTGGTTGGGGAATGTTTTGCGGCAAGTATTGACTTCCAACAAAACGCCTGCGGGGTCTTTCAAGTCAAACATGGGCATGCCAAACATGTCCCAATAGGTATTGCGCGGATGCACGTCATCGGTGTACTCAACGCTCCATGCATATCCTTTATTGAGGCCGTATTGGATTTGCATGCTGATTTCAGCATCTGTCAGGTCTGGCAAAAAGCTGAACTGGCCTTGGGTTACTTTTCCGGTTGGATTGGTCAACATGGTGTGTATTCCTTCGTTTCAAGCTACAGATGGGGTGACGGCATAGTCGCTGCTGTCGGTGGACTGGTAATTGAAGCTGATGTCACCCCAGGTATCGAGTGCTGCTTGCAAAGGCGTACAACCCTTGGCAGCATTTTTCAAAATAGTGGGGCCTTCTTCCAGGATGTTTTTACCTTCGTTGCGTGCCTTGACCATGGCCTCCAAAGCCACGCGGTTGGCCACCGCACCGGCTTGGATGCCTTGCGGGTGACCAATGGTGCCGCCACCAAACTGCAACACCACATCATCACCAAACAGGTCGATGAGTTGGTGCATTTGTCCAGCATGAATGCCGCCTGAGGCCACGGGCATCACTTTTTTCGTGTCTGCCCAATCCATGTCGAAGAACAGGCCGCGCTGCAAATCTGTTTTGGTGTGACTGTCTCGGCAAACGTTGTAGTAGCCTTGGACCGTCATGGGGTCGCCCTCGAGTTTGCCCACAGCCGTACCACAGTGCAAATGGTCACATCCAGCCAAGCGAAGCCATTTAGCGATGACGCGGAAACTCACGCCGTGGTTTTTCTGACGTGTGTAGGTGCCGTGACCGGCTCGGTGCATGTGCATGATCATGTCATTTTTTCGGCACCATTCCGCCATGGATTGAATGGCGGTATAGCCAATCACCAAATCGACCATGATGATCACGCTGCCCAAGTCGCGTGCAAATTCAGCTCGCTCATACATCTGCTCCATGGTCCCGGCGGTGACGTTCAGATAAGAGCCTTTGACCTCACCGGTGACCGCTTGCGCTTTGTTGACACCGTCCATCACATACAAGAAGCGGTCACGCCAGTGCATGAAGGGTTGTGAGTTGATGTTTTCATCATCCTTCATGAAGTCCAGTCCACCCTTGAGGCCCTCGTAAATCACGCGGCCATAGTTTCTTCCTGACAAACCCAACTTGGGTTTGGTGGTGGCACCCAACAATGGGCGTCCAAATTTGTCCAAACGCTCTCGTTCAACGATCATCCCAGTGGGCGGGCCTTTGAAGGTTTTGATGTAGGCCACTGGAATGCGGATGTCTTCCAACCGAGCGGCTTTGAGCGGCTTGAACGAAAAAACGTTGCCAATCAAAGAGGCGGTCATGTTGGCAATCGACCCTTCTTCAAACAGGATCAAGTCATAGGCGACCCAAGCAAAGTACTCGCCTGGCCGGCCAGGCACAGCCTCTACTTTGTAGGCCTTGGCGCGGTAACTGTCGCATGCACTCAAGCGATCGGTCCAGACCACGGTCCAAGTAGCGGTTGATGACTCGCCGGCCACCGCCGCTGCGGCCTCTTCCGGATCGACACCCTCTTGTGGCGTGATGCGAAACAAGCAAATGGTGTCCGTGTCAGAAGGGACATAGTCGGGCATCCAATAGCCCATTTGCTTGTATTTCAATACGCCAGCGCTGTAGCGCTTCTTGACATCGGTGATCTGGGTGCTTGCGGTCATCAAAAACTCCGTTTGGTTTGAAGATGTGAAGACTTTAAAAAAGATGGCAGAATAAGTAAATTCACATTTTCAAAGCTTTCAATTCAGCTTTTCTTATTTGAAAAACGCCACTTTCCGCCAATTGCGGATGTTCAATGCAGTCGCCAAGCACCTGAGTTTTGCCAAAGCTGCCGAGATTTTGCATGTGTCTGCGCCTGCAATCACTATGCAAATCAAGGAGTTAGAGGCAGAAGTGGGGATGCCACTGTTTGAGCGTCAAGGCCGCAAAGTGTCTTTGACCACCAGTGGCGAGTACATGCTGGTGTACACCCGCAAAATGCTCGCTTTGCTCAAAGATGCCGAAGACGCTGCCGCCCGTTTGCAGCGGATCGAGACCGGCAAACTCACGATTGGCATGGTGGACACGACCACTTATTTCATTCCCGCTCTGCTGAGCGAGTTTCTGAAACAACACGAGGGGATTGAGTTGGTGCTGAATGTGGGCAACCGGCGCGACCTGATTCAATGGCTCAGCAACAGCGAGGTGGATATTGCCATCATGGGTCGGCCCCCTTCTGAGATGTCCACCCGTTCCGAGCCTTTTGCCGCCAACCCCTTGGTGTTTGTAGCTTCGCCCAAGCATCCGCTTGCCAGCGAAAAAGGTCTTCGTGCGGAAGATTTGCGCCAGCAATCCTTCATTGTTCGCGAGCAAGGCTCTGGCACTCGAACATCGATGGAGGCTTTCTTCACACAAGCACGATTCCAGCCGCGTTTCACCATGGAGCTGCAAAGCAATGACGCCATCAAACAAGCGGTGAAAGCCAATTTAGGTTTGAGTTTTTTATCCCAACACACGATTGCCTTGGAGATCCAAGCTCAACAGTTGTGTATTTTGGATGTGCACCAAACCCCCATGGTGAGGGCCTGGAACGTGGTGCACATGATGTCCAAAATGCTTTCACCGGCAGCGGAGGCTTTTCGCTACTTTATTTTGGAGCACGCCGAAACTTATTTGGCTGATCAATTTGGCGAGCTGCGAAGCCCAAGGAATTGATGGTGCGGCTGGCGGGGATCGAACCCACGACCCTTGGCTTCGGAGGCCAATACTCTATCCACTGAGCTACAGCCGCATGCCTCTATTGTAGGTGTCGCTCTGTTCTTAGCAGCACACGCATCTTTGTCAGCCTTGTGGAAGTCATTGGATGGCTATAATTTCCCATGCTTTTTATCCCCTTTCAAAGAAAGTCATCATGAGCGATCAGCACGAAGAAGCCCACACCGGACCAGTCAAAACACCCAAGCAATTTTTAGCTGTGGTTTTCTTGTCTTTTGTTGTGCCCATTTTTGTCATCATTGGATTGGTCTACTTCATTGACGCCCAAAACAAGCCATCCGCTGGCGCTGACAACAGCAGTGAAGCGGTTGCTGCCCGCATTCAAAAGGTTGGCGCTGTACAGGTCAAAGATGCCAATCGGCCTGCAAAGACTGGTGAAGAGGTTTTCAAGGCGCAGTGTGGCGCTTGTCACCTGAGTGGTGCGGCGGGTGCGCCCAAGTTGGGCGATACGGCGGCTTGGGCGCCACGCATCAAGACGGGCTATGCTGCTTTGTTGAACTCGGCACTCAAAGGCAAAAATGCGATGGGCGCTCAAGTTGGTGGCGAACACAACGACTATGAGATCGCTCGATCTGTCGTTTACTTGGCCAATGGGAGCGGCGGCAAGTTTGCGGATCCAACACCACCTGCTGCAGCTAACTAACTGGCCCATTCCGCTGCTGCGGGCTGATGACAAAACCGTACGTGCTTGCCAGTTTGCTGGCAAGCATTTTTTTTTCTGGCCAGCGTTTATCTTCCAATGCCGTTGCCGCCAGCAAGACGTCTTGGCTGTGAACCAGACCTAAACCCTGAGGGGTGCTTAAATAAACGCGCCCCATTTCGTCCACAACACAGTGCTGCACTTGTTGGACGACATGACCCCCATCGGTGACACGCCCGTCGTCATGAATGCGCCAAACAAATGGCGCAGATGCCAACTCTACAAAGACACGCTGGGGGCCGTTTTGGAAAAACCAAGCACCGTGCTCATCATGAGTGTAGTTGCGCTGGATGAATTCAATCAGCTTGGTGTGCACCAGTTTGCTGCCTTTGACTTGGGGGAAAGGTCCCAGCGCTTGCACTGCATCGTCGCGCATGTACCAGTCGCCTCGATCGTCTAATCCCAACCAGCCGTAGCAAGCTGGCACATTCGGCCATTTGCGCATCGCTTGATGGACCAAGTCGTCCATGTTTCAGTGCAAAACTGAAGGCAAAGATTCAATGTGCGCCAGCATTTCTTGCTGTGTGCCCGGGCTGGCGTGGTGCGCAACCATGCGCCAACCTTGCGGGGTCCGCATGTAAATATTGGTGGCAACCACATAGGCCACAGCATCGCCCTCAGGTGTGTGCAGCTCAATGCGCTCCACCAGGTTGTGCATGGCACTGGTGATGGATTCCACTTTGCGCACATGCTCTGGGTGTGCGTTGATGACACCGTTGGCAAACATGGTGTCAAAAGAATTGCGTATGCTTTCAGCCCCCAACAAACGAGGACCGCCGGGATGCACACAAACAATGTCGTCTTCGTCAGCCCAACAGGCCATCAGGCGAGTGACATCGCCGGTTCGCAAGGCTTCGTAAAAGGCCGCTTCAATTTCATCGGCCGTGCCGCCGATGGTGGCTGCTTGAAGCTTGGCCTTGGGCAATTATTTTTTACTTCGGTATTTGCGCAACGCGGCCAATTGCGCAGCAAACACGTACAGCTCCGCTTGAGCGGCTGCCAAGTCCACATCAGATTTGGCGTTTTTGAGGTGTTCCTCCGCCGCCTTTTTGGCGGCATTGGCACGCTCTTCGTCCAAGTCGGCGCCGCGCACTGCGGTGTCAGACAAGACGGTCACACCATTGGGCTGGATCTCCAAAATACCGCCAGCGACAAACACAAACTCTTCTTCACCGTCGGGTTTTTGGATGCGCACCGAACCGGCTTTGATGCGCGAGATCAGCGGTGTGTGGCGGGGATAAATACCAAGTTCACCAACTTCACCTGGCAATGCCACGAAAGTGGCCTCGCCCGAGTAAATCAGTTCTTCGGCACTGACCACATCAACTTGCATGGTTTTCATGGGGTTTCCTTGTCAGGTGCGTTGGCTGCCAACCTGCATCAAATTTTCTTGGCTTTTTCGATGGCCTCGTCGATGGTGCCCACCATGTAGAACGCTTGTTCTGGCATGTGATCGCATTCGCCAGCCACAATCATCTTGAAGCCGCGGATGGTTTCAGACAAGGTGACGTACTTACCAGGTGAACCGGTGAACACCTCTGCCACGTGGAAAGGCTGGCTCAGGAAACGCTGGATTTTCCGAGCGCGGGCCACAGCCAATTTGTCTTCTGGGGCCAATTCGTCCATGCCCAAAATGGCAATGATGTCGCGCAATTCTTTGTAGCGCTGCAAGGTCCCTTGAACCGCACGAGCGGTTTCATAGTGGTCGGTGCCAACCACCAAGGGATCGAGCTGTCGACTGGTGGAATCCAAAGGGTCCACCGCAGGATAGATACCCAGAGAAGCAATATCACGAGACAACACCACGGTGGAGTCCAAGTGGGCGAAGGTGGTGGCAGGCGACGGATCGGTCAAGTCATCGGCTGGCACGTAAACGGCTTGGATAGACGTGATAGAGCCGACTTTGGTGGAGGTGA
This sequence comes from Limnohabitans simekii (SeqCode), assembly GCF_965234735.1. Lineage (GTDB taxonomy): Bacteria > Pseudomonadota > Gammaproteobacteria > Burkholderiales > Burkholderiaceae_C > Limnohabitans > Limnohabitans simekii. The sequence goes on from NZ_OZ248543.1 coordinate 267,527, forward strand.
TCCGCTCTTGTAAACGACCCATTTCTTCGGCGAGGGTTGGTTGGTAGCCCACAGCAGAAGGCATGCGACCCAACAGCGCGGACACTTCGGTACCGGCCAAGGTGTAACGGTAGATGTTGTCCACGAAGAACAGCACATCTTTGCCTTCGTCGCGGAAGGATTCGGCGATGGTCAAGCCAGTCAGCGCCACGCGCAAACGGTTGCCGGGGGGCTCGTTCATCTGACCGTAAACCATGGCCACTTTGGATTCTTCCAAGTTTGCCAAGTTCACCACGCCTGAGTCGGCCATCTCGTGATAGAAGTCATTGCCTTCACGGGTACGTTCACCCACACCAGCAAACACCGACAAACCGCTGTGCGCCTTGGCGATGTTGTTGATCAGTTCCATCATGTTCACGGTTTTGCCCACACCCGCGCCACCGAACAAACCGACCTTGCCGCCTTTGGCGAAGGGACAGACCAAGTCAATCACCTTGATGCCGGTTTCCAGCAGTTCTTGAGAAGGGCTGAGTTCGTCGTAAGCCGGAGCTTTGCGGTGGATCGAGGCTGTTTGGGTTTGGTCAACGGGACCACGTTCGTCGATGGGTGAACCCAACACGTCCATGATGCGGCCCAGCGTGGCTTTACCCACCGGCACAGTGATGGCCGCACCGGTGTTGGTGACCATCAAGCCGCGGCGCAAGCCGTCAGAGGTGCCCAAAGCAATGGTGCGCACGATACCGTCACCCAACTGCTGTTGCACTTCCAAGGTCAAAGCTGAACCTTCGAGTTTGAGCGCGTCATAGATGCGGGGCATGTGATCGCGAGGAAACTCCACGTCCACCACGGCGCCAATACATTGGACGATTTTTCCTTGAATACCTGCGTTGGTCATTGCCTGAGCCATGTTGATTTGCTCCAAAAATAAATAGGGTTACACCGCCGCTGCACCGGCCACGATTTCGGACAATTCCTTCGTGATCGCTGCTTGACGGGTTTTGTTGTAAATGAGTTTGAGTTCGCCAATGACATTGCCTGCGTTGTCCGTGGCTGCCTTCATGGCCACCATGCGGGCAGATTGTTCAGAGGCCATGTTTTCAGCCACAGCTTGATAGACCAAGGACTCGATGTACAACTCGAGCAAATCGTCAATCACCGAGGGTGCATCGGGTTCGTACAAGTAGTCCCATGCGTAGCTGCCTGCAGCCCGTGTTTCGGCTTGCATCTTGTGATCCGACAAGGGCAGCAATTGCTCGATGACCGGCTCTTGCTTCATGGTGTTGATGAACTTGGTGTAGCACAGGTACACCGCATCTAGTTTGCCTTCCGTGTAAGCATCCATCATGACCTTGACGGCACCAATGAGTTTTTCCAGATGCGGCTTGTCACCCAATTGGGTGACTTGCGCCAACACGGGTGCGCCCACACGGTTTAAAAAACCCAAGCCTTTGTTGCCAATGGCCACCGTTTGGGGGGTGGCGCCAGCGGATTGGAGGTCTTTGAAACGATGGGTCAGGGCACGCAAAATATTGGTGTTCATGCCACCGCACAATCCTTTGTCGGTGGTCACCACGATGTAGCCCGTGGCTTTGGCATCGTGGATTTTCATGAACGGGTGAACATACTCGGGGTTGGCTTGCCCTAAATGGCTGGCGATGTTGCGCACCTTTTCGCTGTAAGGACGCGCCGCACGCATGCGCTCTTGCGCCTTGCGCATTTTGGACGCCGCCACCATTTCCATGGCCTTGGTGATCTTCTTGGTGTTTTCCACCGATTTGATCTTGCCGCGTATTTCCTTGCCTACTGCCATGAAGTGCTCCTTGCTGCTTGATGGCGTTTAAACAAAGGACTTTTTGAAGGCTTCAATGGCCTTCACCAAATCAGCTTCAGCATCTTTGTCCATGGCTTTGTCTTTTTCCATTTTGGCCAACAAGGCTGCGCACTTGTCTTTCAAATGATGGTGCAAGCCAGCTTCAAAATGCAGCACTTGGTTGACTTCGATGTCATCCAAGAAGCCTTTATTGGCGGCATACAAAGTAGCGGCCATCAAGCTGATGGGCAGCGGGCTGTATTGGGGCTGCTTCAACAATTCAGTCACGCGAGCGCCACGATCCAGCTGCTTGCGGGTGGCCTCATCCAAGTCGGATGCGAACTGCGCAAACGCGGCCAATTCGCGGTATTGGGCCAAGTCGGTACGAATACCACCTGACAGGCTCTTCACCAGCTTGGTTTGTGCTGCACCACCAACACGTGAGACTGAAATACCAGCATTGATGGCTGGCCTGACACCTGCATTGAACAACGAGGTTTCCAAGAAGATTTGACCGTCGGTGATGGAGATCACGTTGGTGGGCACGAAGGCCGACACGTCACCCGCCTGGGTTTCAATGATGGGCAGCGCTGTGAGTGAGCCAGTTTTGCCTTTGACTTCACCTTTGGTGAAAGCTTCTACATAGTCGGCGTTCACGCGGGCTGCACGCTCGAGCAAACGGCTGTGCAAATAAAACACGTCACCGGGGTAGGCTTCGCGGCCTGGTGGACGGCGCAACAACAAAGATACTTGACGGTAAGCCACCGCTTGCTTGGACAAATCGTCATACACAATCAGTGCGTCTTGACCGCGGTCGCGAAAGTACTCGCCCATGGTGCAACCTGAATAGGCCGACACATACTGCATCGCGGCTGATTCAGAGGCCGAGGCAGCCACCACGATGGTGTAGTCCATGGCGCCGGCTTTTTCCAAAGAACGCACCACGTTTTTGATAGACGAGGCCTTTTGACCAATGGCCACATAAATACAGGTCATGTGCTGACCTTTTTGATTGATGATGGCGTCAATCGCAACAGCGGTTTTTCCGGTCTGACGGTCACCAATGATCAATTCGCGCTGACCACGGCCCACTGGCACCATGGAGTCGATCGACTTCAAGCCAGTTTGCATAGGCTGGTCCACAGACTGACGGGCAATCACACCAGGAGCGACTTTTTCAATCACGTCGGTCATCTTGGCGTTGATCGGACCTTTGCCGTCGATGGGATGACCCAAAGCGTTGACCACGCGGCCAATCAGTTCGGGGCCCACAGGCACTTCCAAAATACGGCCGGTGCATTTGACCGTGTCGCCTTCAGAGATGTGCTCGTACTCACCCAAAATCACCGCGCCGACAGAGTCGCGCTCGAGGTTCAGCGCCAGGCCGAAGGTGTTGTTGGGGAACTCAAGCATCTCGCCTTGCATCACATCGGACAAACCATGGATGCGGCAAATACCATCGGTCACGGAAATCACGGTGCCTTGGTTGCGCACATTCGTGTTGCCGCTTGAACCCTCGATGCGGGTTTTGATGAGTTGAGAAATTTCTGCGGGATTGAGTTGCATGACTCTTTCCTTCTTCCTATGTGAGGCCAACGTGCATGAGCGGGATTGCTCAGGCTGTCAGCGCGACTTTCATTTGTTCCAAACGGGCTTTGACGGAGGTGTCGAGCACCTCGTCGCCGACCACCACACGTACGCCCCCAATGAGCTCGGGCTCAAGAGCCACTTGCACAGTGAGTTTGCTGCCAAAGCGTTTTTCAATCACTTTGGTCAAATCGTCAAGGGCAGCGCCCTCGATGGGAAATGCACTGTGCACCACCGCTTGGCGCACGCCTGTCAAAGCGTCCACCAACACATGAAAGTGACGGGCAATTTCAGGCAAGACCGCCAAGCGTCCGTTGTCAACCAAGATGGCGAGAAGGTTCACCGCTGCTGCTGACAAAGATTTGGGGCCGACTTGGGCGATCAAATCCAATACTTGGGCATGGGTGACTTTGGGGTCATGGGCGTATTGCAGCAAACCAGGGTCTGCAGCAACCACCGCCAAATCATCCAGCCATTCTGCAGCTTTGGCGGCATCGGCCTTGACCACCTGAAACAAAGCTTCAGCGTAAGGGCGGGCAATGGTAGCGAGTTCAGCCATGTTGCGTCCTCAAAGTTCCGACTTCAATCTGCCCAACAAGTCGGCATGCACACTGGCATTGACTTCTTTGCGCAGAATTTGCTCGGCCCCTTTGATGGCCAACACCGCCACGTGGTCACGCAGCCCTTCCTTGGCCTTGAGCAAGGCTTGCTCGGATTCAAGGTGAGCGGCAGCGATGATTTTGTTCGCCTCTTCCGTCGCTTTGTGCTTGGCCTCTTCGATGATGATGGCCGCCCTGTGCTCAGCGTCCGCGATGCGGGCTGCTGCATCATTGCGGTTTTTCGCCAACTCGACTTCAACATGCTTGTGCGCGTTGGTCAGTTCGATTTGGGCGTGCTCAGCGGCTTTCAAGCCATGGGCAATTTTTTCGGCGCGTTCATCCAAAGCGGTTGCGATGGGCGGCCACACGAATTTCATCGTGAACCACACCAAAATGGCAAAAACAATGGCTTGAACGAACAGGGTTGCGTTGATGCTCACGTCAACACCTCTCTAAGGGTTGTGGCAAGAATTACTTCAAGACGAAGGGATTGGCGAAAGCAAACATCATGGCGATACCAACGCCAATCAAGAAAGCCGCGTCAATCAAACCTGCCAGCAAAAACATTTTGGTTTGCAATTCGTTCATCAATTCGGGCTGACGAGCAGCAGCTTCAAGGTATTTGCTACCCATGATGCCAATACCAATACAAGCACCAATGGCGCCCAAGCCAATGATCAGACCTGAGGCCAGTGCGACTAAACCAAGTACGTGTTCCATGAGAAGCTCCTAAGCAAGATGATGGAAGGTTGAAAAAAACGAGAAATCAATGCGCGTCGTGTGCTTGCCCGATGTAGACCAAGGTCAACATCATGAAAATAAAGGCTTGCAACGCGACGATCAAGATGTGGAAGATGGCCCAGATGGAGCCGGCAATGATGTGGCCAATGGGCAACAAAATGCCCGTCAAACTCATGGCCGCTGCGCCACCCATCAATGCGATCAGCATGAAGATGAGTTCGCCAGCATACATGTTGCCAAACAGTCGCATGCCGTGGGACACGGTTTTAGCGACAAATTCAATCATTTGGAAACCAAAATTGATGGGCCACAGTATCGGGTGGGCGCCAAAAGGGGCTGTGGTGAGTTCGTGGAACCAACCGCCCAAGCCTTTGATTTTGACGTTGTAAAACAAACAAATCAGCAGCACCGAGCAAGACAAACCCAAGGTGGTGGACAAATCGGCGGTGGGCACCACACGGAAATAATGGATGCTGTGGCTCAAGCCCGTCCAAGCAAAAATTTGGTGGAACAAATCGACCGGCAAAAAGTCCATGCTGTTGAGCAGGAAAACCCAAACAAACACGGTGAGCGCCAAGGGAGACACCAGCTTGCGGCTTTCAGCGTTGTGCACAATGCCACGCGCCTGGGTATCGACCATTTCAAACAGAATTTCAACCGCGGCTTGGAAACGGCCGGGGACACCAGAAGTGGCTGCACGGGCGGCGCGCCACAGGAAAAAACTACCGACTGCGCCCAACAACACAGACCAGAAAATCGAATCAATGTTCACAACCGAGAAATCAATCACGCCACCCATGGGCTTGCTTTGCAAGTGGGTCAGGTGGTGACCGATGTACTCCCCAGCGGTGAGCGTCTTGACGGGTTCCGACATGTTCAACTCTTTACAAAGTGGTGGTTGGATTGGACTTTAAGGGGGACTTGCCCCAAATCAGCGCCAACCAATACACCTTCATCGTCACAATCAAGCCTGCCAACAAGGCAGGCCAACTCAAATCTTCAATCAATCGCGGCGCCAACACCATCAGCAACACGGTCAGGGCCATCTTGACGCCTTGCCATACGGCAAAACTCAGGGCAGCCGTGAAAGCATTGACCGATGCCGTCCGGGATTTCAGCCCCCGGGCAAACAAAGCCGCAGGAAGCACCACCGACAGTGCGCCATAGATCAAGGACACAAACAGCGACCACTGGCCGAACCAGAGAAACACTGCAATGGCCAACACCAAGGCCGTCAACAACTGCACCACCAACACCCACCACACCGATAACTTCGGCTGGTTTTGTCGCCAAGCTTGGGCTTCTTCGGCCGAAAAAGTGTGAAACTCCTCTTCCGCCGAATCCTCCAAACCAGACGATGAACGCTGGCCGCTGACTGAGTTGGACAATGTCTTGTTCATCCTTGACAAGCCTTTTCAGTGCAGCAAAGCCTGCTATTGTAGGGGAAGTTACTGACACTTTTCGAATATGGTTAATTCCTGCGCATGAACGCCACACCACCCAGCAAAGACAGCCTGATTGACTATCCCTGCGATTTCCCCATCAAGGTCATGGGTTTGAAGGTGGAGGGTTACATCGACGCCATGAGTTATGTGGTCCGCCAATTCGATCCGGATTGGACAGAAGACCGACTGGAAACCCGGGAAAGCGCTGGTGGCAAGTACCTCAGCCTGACCTTCACCGTGCGCGCCACCAGCCGCGAGCAACTCGACGAGCTGTACCGCACCCTGAGCAGCCACCCGATGGCCAAAGTGGTACTTTAGTGAGCGATTTTTTGTTGCGCTCTTGGGGGCCGGTGGCTTTTGAAACCAGCTACCAAGCCATGCAAGACTTCACGGCCGCCCGCGCAGCCGACACCCCGGATGAACTTTGGCTGTGTGAGCACCCACCTGTGTTCACCTTGGGTCTGGCGGGACAGGATGCGCACCTGCTGGCCCCGGGCGAAATCCCGGTGCTGGCCACCAACCGAGGCGGACAAGTCACCTTCCACGGTCCGGGTCAGGTGGTGGCGTATCCGCTGGTGGACTTGAAGCGGGCGGGCTATTTCGTGAAAGAGTATGTGCACCGGATTGAAGAAGCTGTCTTGAAAACCCTGCTGCACTTCAACGTGACGGGTCACCGGGTGGCGGGCGCACCGGGTATTTATGTGCGCACCCTCGACCCGCACAACCACAGTCCCCTGCCGCAACGCCCACAACAACATGCCGCCAAGACCGCGCCCGATTTCACCGGCGTGGCCAAAATCGCCGCTTTGGGCGTGAAGGTCTCGCGCCACTGCACCTACCATGGCGTGGCCTTGAACGTGCACATGGATTTATCACCCTTTGAGCGCATCAACCCTTGTGGTTATGCAGGTTTGCAAACCACCGATCTTTTTACAATGGGTGTCGATGTCAGCTGGCAAGAAGCGGCTGATGTGCTGAGCCACAAGCTTGTCACCTACCTCACGCCCTGACACGGCCTCTTCAAAGCTCACGCCATGACCACTGCGACCGACCTGCCTACACCGCCCGCTTACGACCCCAGCGCCAAGCAAAAGTCTGCCTCCAAGGTCTCGCGCATCCCGATCAAGGTCGAGCACACCGGTGAGGTGCTGAAAAAACCAGATTGGATTCGCGTCAAAGCCGGTTCGCCGAATTCACGCTTTTATGAAATCAAAGACATCTTGCGTGCCAACAAGCTGGTGACGGTGTGCGAAGAAGCCAGTTGCCCCAACATCGGCGAATGCTTTGGCAAGGGCACGGCCACCTTCATGATCATGGGGGACAAATGCACTCGGCGCTGCCCGTTTTGCGATGTCGGCCACGGCCGCCCCGACCCGCTGGATGTGAACGAGCCCGCCAACTTGGCCAAAACCATCGCTGCTTTGAAGCTGCAGTATGTGGTGATCACCAGCGTGGACCGCGACGACTTGCGCGATGGCGGCGCTGGGCATTTCGTGGCATGCATCCAGCAAACCCGCGCCTTGTCGCCCCACACCCAAATTGAGGTGCTGGTGCCCGACTTCCGTGGCCGCGACGACCGCGCCCTGAGCATCTTGCAAGCTGCTCCGCCGGACGTGATGAACCACAACCTGGAAACCGTGCCGCGTTTGTACAAAGAAGCGCGCCCGGGCAGTGACTACGCCTTCAGCCTGAACCTGCTGAAAAAATTCAAAGCCCTGTTCCCTCATGTGCCCACCAAAAGCGGCTTGATGGTGGGCTTGGGCGAAACCGACGAAGAAATATTGGCGGTGATGCAAGACATGCGAGCCCATGACATCGACAGGCTGACCATCGGCCAATATTTGGCGCCCAGTGGTCACCACCTGCCAGTGCGCCGCTATGTGCATCCCGACACCTTCAAGATTTTCGAAGCCAAGGCCCGCGAGATGGGCTTTCAGCACGCCGCCGTGGGCGCCATGGTGCGCTCCAGCTACCACGCCGATCAGCAAGCCCACGCCGCCCTATCGGCCCCATGACCGCCGCCCGCCCAGCCATCCCACGTGGCATCTGGGTGCTGGGCTTTGTCAGCATGCTGATGGACATCTCCTCGGAGATGGTGCACAGCTTGCTGCCCATGTTCCTGGTGGGTTCTTTGGGTGTGTCAGTGCTGGTGGTCGGTTTGATCGAAGGCTTGGCCGAGGCCACCGCGCTCATTGTCAAAGTTTTTTCGGGCAGCCTGAGTGACTACCTGGGCAAGCGCAAGGGTTTGGCCGTGCTGGGCTACGCGCTTGGCGCTTTGAGCAAACCCTTGTTTGCCCTCTCGTCTGGCGCGGGTTTGGTCATCACGGCACGTTTGATCGACCGCGTGGGCAAGGGCATCCGTGGTGCGCCACGTGACGCACTGGTGGCTGACATCGCGCCACCCGAGGTGCGCGGTGCGGCGTTTGGCCTGCGTCAATCGTTGGACACCGTGGGTGCTTTCACCGGACCGCTGTTGGCCGTCGGCCTCATGCTCTTGTGGGCCAACGACTTTCGCGCCGTGTTTTGGGTGGCGGTCATTCCGGGCTTGCTCAGTGTGTTGCTGCTGATGGTTGGCGTGACCGAGCCCGAGCGACATGCCAACGCGCCCCGAACCAACCCGATCAACCGGGCCAACATGCGCCGCTTGAGCGCGGCCTACTGGTGGGTGGTGGGCATTGGCGCGGTGTTCACCTTGGCGCGTTTCAGCGAGGCTTTTTTGGTGCTGCGTGCGCAACAACTGGGTGTGGCCATGGCCTGGGTGCCGCTGGTGATGGTGGCCATGAACTTGGTGTATGCCGCCAGCGCTTACCCGTTTGGTTGGTTGTCGGACCGCGTCAGCCACAGCCGTTTGCTGGTGGCTGGCCTGTTGGTGTTGATCTTGGCCGACGCCGTGTTGGCTGTCAGCACCGACTGGGTGAGCCTGTTGATCGGCGTGGCCTTGTGGGGCGTGCACATGGGCATGACGCAAGGCTTGTTGGCCACCATGGTGGCCGACACCGCACCCGCTGATTTGCGCGGCACCGCCTTTGGCCTGTTCAACCTGGTCAGTGGCGTGGCCATGCTGGTGGCCAGTGTTGTGGCAGGATGGCTTTGGGAAACGCAGGGCGCGTCGTTCACGTTTGTGGGCGGCGGCGTGTTTGCGGTGTTGGCCTTGCTGGTGCTTGGTCTGCGCCCTTCTGATGACAACAAAGGCAGTGCATGAACACCGATGACTTGAGCGACTGGATTCACGACCACGTGTTTGACGAAAGCAGTGAAACCGCCAAGCGTTGACCGCGATTAAGCCGCTTTCTTACCAGCCGCTTGCACGGAGGCACGCCACGCCTGCGTCAAGCCTTCCCACTGCGCCCGCGCGGCTTGCAAATGCCGCGCTTTCACATGGCCGTAGCCTTTGATTTTTTCGGGGATGCGGGCGATTTCCAGCGCCAGCGCTTGCCGCTGTGGGTCGTAGTCGCGCAGCACCTCGTTGATGCTGGCCATGTACTCGTCCACCAAGGCGCGTTCTTCGCGGCGCTCCTCGGTGTAGCCAAACACATCGAACACACCGCCGCGTAAAAACTTCAAACGCGACAGCAGTTTGAAGCCCCACAGCATGGACGGGCCAAAGGCTTGTTTCACCAATTCGCCTTTGTCGTTTTTCTTCGCGATCAAGGGCGGGGCCAGGTGGTAGTTCAGGGTGTAGTTGCCCTCGAACTGCTCGGCAATGCGCTTTAAAAATGCAGGGTCGGCATGCAAACGCGCCACCTCGTATTCGTCTTTGTAGGCCATCAGCTTGTACAAATTGCGTGCCACGGCTTCTGTCACCAGGTTCGACGACTTGTCTTGCACACGTTGCACAAAGTCGGTGTAACGCTGGGCATAGGCCGCGTTTTGGTAAGCGCTCAGCCATTCGCTGCGCTGTTGAATGACGGTGTTCAAGTGCGGCTTGGCCTTGAACTGCATCACTTGGCTGGGGCGCATCAATTGCTCAACCCGGGGCATGTCGTGGGCGCACCAACGGCCCCACAAAAACGCCTTCAAATTCGACTCGACCTGCACGGCATTGAGTTCGATGGCGCGTGACATGGCGGCTTCACTCAACGGAATCCAGCCGCGCTGCCAGGCGTAGCCCAAGACCATCGGGTTGATGTAGATGCTGTCGCCCAGCAATTGGGTCGCCACGCGGTTGGCGTCAAACGCGCCCAAGTTGTTCGCCTCGCCGCCCAGCGCCAACAGGATGTCGGCCACGCAGTTGTCGCTGGGGTTGGCCCATGCGCCGTTTTTCACAAAAGCGGCGGTGGGTGTGCCTTGGCCGTTGATGGCCACGCGGGTGCGGCCTGGGCGCATCCGCAACATGGTTTCTTTGCCTGCGCTCACGATCGGGTCGCAGCCCAGCACCAAGTCGGCCGCGGCGGTGGACACGCGGGTGGTTTGAATGTCGGACTGCTGCTGCGCGATCAACACATGGCTCCAAGTGGCGCCACCTTTTTGTGCCAAGCCCGCAGCATCTTGGGTGACGATCCCTAAGCCTTCCAAATGCGCGGCCATGCCCAGCAACTGACCGATGGTGATGACACCGGTGCCGCCCACACCTGCGACCACGATGCCGTAGCCGCCGGGGTAGACGCCACGGCTGAGCGAGGGCAATTCAGGCGATGGCAGTGCGCCCAAGTCTTGGGGTTGCGGCATACCGCTCTTGTTTTGCTGACGCCGCTTGCCGCCTTTGACCGAAACGAAGCTGGGGCAAAACCCTTTGACACAGCTTTGGTCTTTGTTGCAAGTGCTTTGGTTGATGCTGCGCTTGCGGCCAAGCTCGGTTTCCAAAGGCTCCACGCTCAGGCAATTGCTTTGGGCGCTGCAGTCGCCGCAGCCTTCACACACCGCTTCATTGATGATGACGTTGACCGCGGGGTCCACCATGGTGCCGCGCTTGCGGCGACGGCGTTTTTCAGTGGCACAGGTTTGGTCGTAAATGATGACGGTGCAGCCCAAGATGCTGCGCATGGTGCGCTGCACCCGGTCCAGCTCATCGCGGTGTTCGATGGCCACGCCCTCGGGCAAACCCAACGCGCCGCCGGGAATGCCGTTTTGGCCGACCGCCGCGTATTTCTCGGGTTCGTCGGTGACGATGACGATGTGCTTGGCGCCTTCGGCCCGCATGCTTTGCGCGATTTGAATCACGCTGTGCCCTTCGGCACGCTCGCCCACGGGTTGGCCGCCGGTCATGGCCACGGCATCGTTGTACAAAATTTTGTAGGTGATGTTGACACCCGCTGCCACGCTTTGGCGCACCGCCAGCAAGCCGCTGTGAAAGTAGGTGCCGTCGCCGATGTTGGCAAAAATATGTTGGTCGTTGCTGAACGGTTGCTGACCGACCCAAGGCACGCCCTCGCCGCCCATTTGGGTGAAGCCCACGGTGCTGCGGTCCATCCACAAGCTCATGAAATGGCAGCCAATGCCAGCCATGGCGCGTGAGCCTTCGGGCACACGGGTGCTGGTGTTGTGCGGGCAGCCCGAGCAAAACCAGGGCTGCCGATCGGCCTGGACTTCCAACACGTTCATGGCTTGTTGCTTGGCTTCCAACACCGCCAACTGCGCATCAATGCGGGCCGTGGTGTCGCTGTCGATGCCGATTTTTTTCAAGCGCTTGGCAATCGCTTGGGCGATGAGGGCGGGTGACAAATCGGCATTGGCACGCAAGAGCACATGGTCGATCGGGTTGATTCCGGTCCACTCGCCGCCTGCGTCACCCTCAACCTGATCGAACTTGCCCAACACGCGCGGGCGCACGCCATCGGGCCAGTTGTACAGCTCTTCTTTGAGTTGGTATTCGATGAGTTGGCGCTTTTCTTCCACCACCACGATTTCTTGCAAACCGCGGGCAAATTCCCGGGTGCCGTGGGATTCCAGCGGCCAGACCACACCGACCTTGTGCACCCGAATACCGATGCGCTTGCAGGTGGCGTCGTCCAAACCGAGGTCGAGCAAGGCTTGGCGTGTGTCGTTGTAAGCCTTGCCACTGGCCATGAGACCGATGCGGTCGTGCGGACCTTGGATGACGGTGCGGTTGAGTTTGTTGGCGCGGATATAGGCCAGCGCGGCGTACCACTTGTAATTGAACAATCGGGCTTCTTGGCTCAGCGCGTCGTCCGGCCAGCGGATGTGCACACCACCTACAGGCATCTCGAACTCGGGGATGACGATGTCCAAACCATCTGGATCGATCATCACCGTGGCACTGGACTCGACCACCTCTTGAATGGTTTTCATGCCAGCCCAAATACCGGCAAAGCGGCTCATGGCCAAGCCGTGCAAACCGTAGTCGAGCACATCTTGCACCGACGCTGGGAAGAACACGGGCAGGCCGCAGGCCTTGAAAATGTGGTCGCTTTGATGCGCTGCAGTGCTGCTTTTGGACACATGGTCGTCACCGGCCACAGCCAAGACACCGCCCCAAGGCGTGGTGCCCGCCATGTTGGCGTGTTTGAACACGTCCGAGGTGCGGTCCACGCCCGGGCCTTTGCCATACCAAATGCCAAACACGCCGTCGAATTTGTTGTTGCCGGGGGGCGCAAAACCGAGTTGCTGCGTACCCCACAAAGCGGTGGCCGCCAGTTCTTCATTGACACCGGGTTGGAACACGATGTGCTGGGCTTGCAAATACTTGCGGGCGCTCCACAGCGCTTGGTCGTAACTGCCCAAAGGCGAGCCACGGTAGCCACTGATGAAGCCGGCGGTGTTTTTGCCTTGGGCGGCGTCGCGTTGGCGCTGCAACATGGGCAAGCGCACCAGTGCCTGCACCCCGCTCATGAAGGCGCGGCCGTGCTCTAACGCGTATTTGTCGTCCAACTGGACGGTTTCCAGCGCTTGGCGAATGTGTTCGGGCAGGGGGGCGTTCATACGGGGTCTCCAACAGCAACTGACAGCCGGCCCAGTTTAGGGCTTGGCCATGAAATTTGACAGCGGGTTTGTCCCGCAGTTGACGAGGACTTTAGGCCACGCCGTAACGGTCGCGGTAAGCCTGCACTTGCGCCAGATGCGCCGTGGTGTCGGGGCCTGTCGAAGATTGCAAATAGCCCAGCAGGTCGGTGAGTTGCGCCACGGCACAGACTTTCAAGCCGAGCTGTTCACGCACGTACTGCACCGCGCTGTGCGCCACATCCCGCACCTGGCCGTCCACCACCTCGGTGGCCATTTCCTGGCGGTCCAAGGCAATCGCCACCCCATACGCCTGGGCACCAGCAGCTTGGATGAGCGAAATGGATTCACGCACCGCCGTGCCCGCACTCATCACATCGTCCACGATCAAGACCCGGCCCCTCAAGGGTGCGCCGACCAAGCTGCCGCCCTCGCCATGGTCTTTGGCTTCCTTGCGGTTGTAGGCAAACGGCAGGTTGCGCCCCAAACGGGCCAACTCGATGGCGACCGCCGCGCCCAAAGGGATGCCTTTGTAAGCGGGGCCAAAAATCATGTCGAACTGCAAGTCGCTTTGCAGGAGTTTTTGCGCGTAAAAGGCGGCCAAACGGCTGAGCTTGGCGCCGTCGTCAAACAAGCCTGCGTTGAAAAAATAAGGGGACATGCGCCCGGCTTTGGTCTTGAAGCTGCCAAATTTCAAGACCCCCGATTCCAGCGAGAATTGAATGAATTCTTGCGCCAAGGTGTTTGGCGTGTCTTGCACCGACATGGGGGATTCCTTGTTCAAACTCACCAGCCTCAACCTCAACGGCATCCGTTCTGCCAGCAGCAAAGGCCTTGAAAACTGGCTGGAAAAAGCCAAGCCGGATTGTATGTGTGTGCAAGAAATCAAAGCCCAAGCGCCCGACTTGGCGGGCAAATTCGAGGTCTTGGCGGGTTTGAACGGCTACTTTCACTGCGCCGAGAAAAAAGGCTATTCGGGGGTGGGCATCTACACCCGGCATGCGCCCAGCGCCGTCATTGAAGGCTTTGACGGCGGCGAGTTTGACGCCGAGGGCCGCTGTCTGGAGCTGCGCTTTGACACACCGAAACGCAAATTGTCCTTGCTCAGCGTGTACTTTCCAAGCGGGTCTTCCGGCCCCGAGCGGCAAGAAGCCAAATACCGCTTTTTAGACGCGATCGAGCCGCACCTGATGGCTTTGAAAAAGAAACGCGAGTTCATTTTGTGTGGCGACGTGAACATCGCGCACCAGGAAAAGGACTTGAAGAACTGGCGCAGCAACCAGAAAAATTCGGGCTTCTTGCCCGAGGAGCGGGCTTGGATGACACGCTTGACCACCGAGGGCGACGTGGTGGATGTGTACCGGCAACTGCACCCTGACACCACCGATGCTTGCTACACTTGGTGGAGCAACCGGGGCCAGGCCTATGCCAACAACGTGGGTTGGCGGCTGGACTACCACCTGGCGACACCTGCTTTGGCGGCGTTGGCCAAGCAGGTGTCCATTTACAAGGACGAGAAGTTTTCAGACCACGCGCCGGTCACCGTGGTCTATGAGCCCTCATTGCTGGGTTGAAGCTTCAGACCGTCTCGCGCACCCTCATCATGTCCAGCACCGCCATCCTCATACCGGAACACGAGATCGAATTCACCGCGATCCGGGCCCAAGGTGCGGGCGGGCAAAACGTCAACAAAGTCTCCAGTGCGGTGCACCTGCGGTTTGATATTCGCGCGTCTTCGTTGCCGGATGCGGTGAAAGAAAAACTCTTGGCCACCTCAGACCAGCGCATCACCAGCGAAGGCGTGATCGTCATCAAAGCGCAAACCACGCGCAGCCAAGATAAAAACCGCGCTGAAGCCATTGAACGTCTGCACGACATGGTGTCCATCGCCGCCAAACCGGTCAAGCCTCGCCGCGCCACACGCCCCACGCTGAGCTCGCAACGCAAACGCGTGGACAGCAAGGTGTTGCGCGGGCAAACCAAAGCCACGCGTGGCAAAGTGATCGACTGAACCATGCACACCCCTTTGGCTTTCGTTGCTTTGACAGGAGGCTTCTTGTGTTGGATGTCTTGATCATTGGCGCGGGCTTGTCCGGCATCGGGGCCGCTCGCCATTTGCAAAACAAGTGCCCTGAGAAAACCTGGCGCATTTGGGAAGCCCGCGCACAAATGGGTGGCACCTGGGATTTGTTCCGCTACCCCGGCGTGCGCTCCGACTCGGACATGCTGACGCTGGGATATGCGTTCAAACCTTGGGTGGGCACGCAAACCATGGCCGATGGCGGCTCCATCCTGAGCTACATCCAAGACGCGGCGCATGAAACCGGTGTGGCTGCGCAGATCCACTACGGCCATAAAGTCACCCACGCTGCATGGTCCAGCCTGGACGCTTGTTGGACCTTGACCGCCGTGCTGGCCAATGGCGACACCGTGCAACAACGCGCCCGCTTTGTGCATTTGTGCGGCGGTTATTACAGCTATGAACGCGGTCACCAGCCGGTGTTTGCGCAGCAAGACGACTTCAAGGGCGCGCTGGTGTATCCCCAGTTTTGGCCAGCAGGCTTGAGCCATGCAAACAAACGCGTGGTGGTGATTGGCAGCGGGGCCACCGCCGTCACGCTGGTTCCCGCCATGGCGCAAAGCGCGGCCCACGTGACCATGTTGCAGCGCTCGCCCTCGTATGTGGTGAGCCTGCCCAGCCAAGACCCGCTGCCCATGCTGCTTGGGCGCTGGCTGCCCAAGGCTTGGGCGCACACCATTGCCCGCTGGAAAAATATTGTGCAAGGCATGGCGTATTTCCAATTGGCGCGACAACAACCCGCCTTCTTGAAAAAGTATTTGGTGGGCATGGTGCGCCAAGCCTTGGGGCCGGGGTTTGATGTGCGAACGCATTTCACGCCGCGCTACAACCCGTGGACGCAACGGGTCTGCGCCTTGCCCGATGGTGATTTGTTCAAAGCGCTGAAAGCGGGTCGTGCCAGTGTGGTGACCGACCACATCACGCATTTCACACCGGATGGTGTGGCGCTGCAAAGCGGGCAGGTGCTGGCGGCAGACATGGTGGTGGTGGCCACCGGCTTGCAACTCAATGTCTTGGGTGATGTGGCGTTTGCCGTGGACGGCGTGCCGTTTGAACCCGGCCAAGCTTTCAGCTACAAGGGCTGCATGTTGTCAGGCTTGCCCAATGTCGCGGCAACCTTTGGTTACTCGAACGCCTCTTGGACCTTGAAAGCCGATTTGATCGCTGGCTTTGTCTGCCGACTGCTCAAGCACATGGATCAACACGCTTACAGCGAAGTGCGGCCGACACCAGCGCGGCCGATGAAACCGCAACCCTTCATGGACTTCAGCTCGGGCTATGTGACGCGCAGCATCGACCAACTGCCCAAGCAAGGCGACCACGGCCCCTGGCGGGTTCCGCAAAACTACTTGCTGGACCTTTGGGGCTTGCGCTTGGCGTCGCTGAAAGATGGCGTTTTGAGTTTCAAATGACACCCGAACGATGGCCGTGGTCAATATTCGGCAAACAAGGCTTGCAAGGTTTGCAACACTTTCCCCAAAGTCTTTGGTGATACTTGTCCCAATTTCTTCGTGAGCCGCTGTTTGTCGACGGTACGGATTTGGTCTAAGACGATCAAGCCTTTGGTGCCCGCATGCGACACCGGCACACGAAATGGTGCAGCAAACCCTTTTGAAGTCATGGGGGCCACCATCACGGTTCGAAGATGCGCATTCAATTCAGGGGGCGATACCACCACGCATGGCCGTGATTTTTTGATTTCGGTGCCCACAGTGGGGTCCAGGTTCACCAACCAGATGTCACCTCGCTTCACCAAGTCAGCTCCCCATCGTCGGCATTGCCAAACTCACCCATCAGCAAGTCATCCTCGCCATGGCTTGCCAATTCAGCAGCAGCCTCAGCCCATCCTTCGCGCAACGGTTTGCTGGGTTTGCGCAATACGATCGAGCCGTTTTCAATCAACACGAAGGCGGTGGCTTCACCTTCCAAGCCAGCCTGCGCCAGCAAGGGCTTGGGAAGCACGATGCCTTTGCTGTTACCAATGTTGCGAATGGCGATTTCCATTGAATTCTCCTGTTGCAACAATGTTAAATTCGCGGCCAATCCATGTCAACCATTCGACACTGTCTGTTTGACTTCTTAAGCGACTTGGCCTTCCTCCAAACCACTCGGGATAGCGCGAGGGTCTGACCATCAGCGAACGCGAGTAACTCAATACTTTGGATCAAGAGAGTCGGGAATTGCCTTTAGCCAATGAATCAATTGACCTGCCGACAAGCCATGCGCCCAAGCCACCAACGACACAGAACATACTGTTTCATTGGACTGTTTCATAATTTTAAGCTTCTGCTCGTTTATCCAGCATATTTGGCGCTGAACACTGGTTACCATTTACACCCGGCTGGGTATTAATGAAGACATAGTAATTTCCATAGTCTTATTCCTAATTTAAGAAATATCGATGTGACTTTGTTTTAGGGGGCCTACTCAGTCAGGGACATTCGCACCGTTTCTTGATAGCTCTTGAAAACCTCCGCTCTGTCAGTTAAGCTTTTTAAATACTAGCTGAGATATCGCTTTTTACCGCATCCTGGATATTTATTTTAAAAAACTATGGCTTTTTGAGCTGTGCTATTTGCAACATCTAATCTCAAAACCATATGACCAAAACCTGCGTGAGTAAAATAAAACAAGCTCATTGTTCTATTTTGGTTACAGGAATCTATGCCATTCAAAACCACATCCTTCATCAACGTATTTGTTGGTATATTTGTTGTGAGGGTGCATAAATATGTTGGGGGATTATCTGTTACGTAGTATGACTGATAAATTGCAACTACTGAACCATTGGGATTGATTGTTAAGCTTTTAGCTCCGCTGACG
This sequence comes from Limnohabitans simekii (SeqCode), assembly GCF_965234735.1. GTDB lineage: Bacteria > Pseudomonadota > Gammaproteobacteria > Burkholderiales > Burkholderiaceae_C > Limnohabitans > Limnohabitans simekii. The sequence continues at coordinate 285,488 of NZ_OZ248543.1, forward strand.
TAAGAACCAACATATTTACTTAACATTTCATCACCAACTGGATTGTAAGTAAATGACATACGCATATCATGTTTTGCCAAATTGTAATTAGCCTGAGTATGATTTAAAATTTTCTTAGTAATAACGCCTCCATTCGCCCCATTTAGATATGCCGAATAAAGTGACGAGGCTAGAGGGTCAACTCCCACAGTAGAGTTTAGAGACAATATTGAGCCGCTTGCGGAGCCACTGCCTGAAAAATAGCCGCCGGCGAAATCATTACCGATATACATTTGGAAATTCCCAAGCCGATTACTTGCAAAGTAAGCTTCACTTTGATTCCCATTTACAGACCTTCGCCCATTCCACCAGCCATACATGAATTGTGTAGGGTCACTTTGACTGAATGTGCAGTTAGCAACTTGTGATGTTATACAAGCAACTGACGACGAAGGCGGTGATGAATCCTCCCCGCCACCCCCGCCGCAGGCGGAAACAAATATGATGGATATGGTCAATAAAACCTTTTGCATTTGGCCAAGCTGGTTGTTTATAAAATGTTAGTTTACAATATATATGAATTAGTAATTACTATTATTGCTAGTGGTAAACCCTTTCTCCATTTGTTTGCCTTTGGTTTGGTGGTTCTTAGCCAACATCATCAATCGCTGTTCTCCCTCCACCAAAAGCTTGAAGCAGGGCGGCTGTCAGGGGGACACGTCAACACCACCCAAAATTACCGGTTTGTGCCAGTATCAGTTGCTATAGAAAATTTGGGGAATGCTGAACCATGACCTCAAGTTCTAAACATTTTTATCAAGCCCTTGCCTGAACACCATGCTCCACTACGAAACCATCCCCGTCACGCCCTTTCAACAAAACTGCTCTGTGGTCTGGGAGGACGAGGGCATGACAGCGGCCATCATCGACCCGGGTGGTGACTTGGATTTATTGCAAAGTGCTTGCAAGCAACTCGGCGTGACGCTGGTGGCCATCTGGATCACCCATGCGCACTTGGACCATGCGGGAGCCACCGCCGATTTGGCCGAAAGCTTGAACCTGCCCATCATCGGTCCGCACCCCGGCGATCAGTTTTGGATTGATGGTTTGAAAGAGGCCGCTGAGAGTTATGGTTTCCCACCGGCACGACCCTTCAAACCGACACGCTGGTTGGCCGATGGCGACACGGTCACCTTGGGCCAGCACACTTTGCACGTGCGGCACTGCCCCGGCCACACGCCCGGCCATGTGGTGTTTTATTCGGCCGAATTGAAACGTGCCTTTGTCGGCGATGTGCTGTTTGCCGGCAGCATTGGTCGCACCGATTTCCCGCAAGGCAACCACCAAGACCTGCTCGACAGCATCACTCAGCGCTTGTGGCCGATGGGCGACGACACGGTGTTCATTCCTGGTCACGGGCCTGAGAGCACCTTTGGCCGCGAGAGGCGCAGCAACCCCTATGTGGGTGGTACCTGAGACCGACACCGCGCACTGCTCACACCAACACGCGTAAATGTCGTGCGTCTGCCCTCAAGGCCCAAGAGACGGCAATTTTTTGATCCAGCGTCACCAAACATCCTTGGTTTTTCACAGCCAGGGCCACCAGGTAGGCATCGGTGATGTCCGAAGGGCGCATGACTTGGCCCCAGTTGATACCGTTTGTGTCCAAGGGGTGAATGTCGTCTGCCCAAAACACGTGCATCGGATGTTGCACGGCTTCCTGCAAGCCTTGCACCACCGAGTGCATGGGCAAACGATTGGGGTATTGGGGCTGCGACAAGATGCGAATGCAGCAATTGAGGGTGATGGGGCAACTGGCCCAGCCGTCTGCGAGTGATTGAAACCAGGTGGTGGCCAAGCGGTGGTGCACATGGTTGGCGTCCAGCAAGGCGATCAACACACTGGTGTCCAACAAGGCCCGCATCAATCGCCCAGTTCGTCGCGGATGGCACGCACCATGTCGGCGGTGACGATGTTCTGCCCCGACAAGACGAGAGGTTTGAAACCGTGAACTGCGGGCGCTTCCTTCACCGTCAGCGCCTCTTGACGGGACGCCGGGTCGGCCAAGCCGCTTTGAATGGCGCGGCGCATGGTGTCCGAAATGATTCGCCCGGCCGTGGTTTGACCCGCTTTGGCCAAGGCCTTGGCCGCGGCCAGCACATCATCATCCAAGTCTAAGGTGGTTCGCATGGCCCAAGTGTATCTGATGCAAACGCATCAGATGCGCAGTTTCATACTTGACTTTCAGGGGTGGGTGGGAGATTCAAGACGATTTGGCCCGCTCATACAGCGGGTTCACTTTGGGCAAGTTGGCTTCGATGTCTTTGATGCGGGTGTTGCCCGAGGGGTGGGTGCTGAGCCACTGCGGCGGTGCGCCTTTGTTGGCAGCGCTCATTTTTTGCCACAGGCTGACGCCAGCACGCGGGTTGTAGCCAGCGCGAGCGGCCAGCTCCATGCCCACCAAGTCGGCTTCGCTTTCGTCTTCGCGGCTGAACTTGAGCGACAGCAGTTGGGCGCCTTGCTGCGCCACGGCGTCGGTGACCCGCGCATCGATGCCCAAAAAACCAGCAATCAGGGCGCCGCCCAAACGCGACAAGCCATTGGTGGCCATGCTCTTGCCCATGCGCTCGCGGGCGTGTTCGCGCAGGGCGTGGGCGATTTCATGGCCCATCACCATCGCCACTTCGTCGTCGGTCAGTTCAAGCTTGGTGAGGATGCCGCTGTAAAAAGCGATCTTGCCCCCGGGCATGCAAAACGCGTTGATTTGCGTCGAGCCCAATAAATTCACTTCCCATTTCCAATCGCGGGCGCGCGGGTTCCACTCGTAGCTGAACGGGATGATTTTGTTGGCGATGGCACGCAAGCGAATCACTTGCGGATGGTCGTCACCGGCCAAGGCCTCTTTCTCGTCGGCCTGCTTCATCATTTGGCCGTACTGCATTTGCGCCGAGTTTTCCACCTCGCCAGCAGGCACCAACTTGGCGAACTTGGAAGTGCTGCCCACTTCCACGCCGTCACGCGCCAAGGCGTCGAAAGCAAACAGGCCAGCCGCACAACCGGCACAGGAATGAAGAAAAGCGCGTTTGGTTTGCATGGGGCTGGTGTTCCAGAGGGTCGCACAATAAGGGCATGAACGATAACCCAACTCAGCCCCGTTTGTCCTTGCGTTGGCAAGACACCCTGTTGATTTACCTGAGCCCCACCAGTTTGCGCATGTTGGCTTTGGGGTTTTCGGCGGGTTTGCCACTTTTACTGGTGTTGGGCACCTTGAGTTTTCGTTTGCGCGAGGCAGGCATCGACCGCGCCACCATCGGTTTCTTGAGTTGGGTCGGTTTGGCCTACGGCTTCAAATGGGTGTGGGCGCCGCTGGTCGACCGCCTGTCGATTCCTGTGTTGACGCCGTTGTTGGGTCGTCGCCGCAGTTGGTTGTTGCTCGCGCAAGTGTCGATTGTGTTGGGCCTGTTGGGCATGGCCGCGGCCAACCCGCAAGACGCGCTCACGCCCTTGGTCGGTTTTGCGCTGTTGGTGGCGTTCGGGTCGGCCACGCAAGACATTGCGCTGGACGCCTTTCGGATTGAATCCGCCTCGGCCCGCTTGCAAGCGGTGCTGGCGGCGAGCTACCAAACCGGCTACCGCTTGGCCATGATTTGGGCCGGCGCCGGTGTGTTTTGGATCGCCGCCAAAGCCGAGGTGGGCGGCTTGCCTGTTGGCACCTACCAAGACGGTGCCTGGGCCTGGGCCTACACCGTGATGGCGATCTCGATGGCCGTGGGCATGGCCACCGTGTTGTTATCCAAAGAACCGGCGGCGGTGGACTTGCCGCCCGCACACAACCTGCGCCAATGGCTGCAAGTGGCGGTGCTGGCACCCTTTGCCGAGTTCATTCGGCGCTACCGTTGGCACGCCGTGTTGTTGCTGGCGCTGATTGGCACTTACCGCATCAGCGACATCGTCATGGGCATCATGGCCAATCCGTTTTACGTGGACATGGGTTACAGCAAAGAAGAGGTGGCCACCGTCACCAAGCTGTACGGCGTGGTGATGACCTTGGTCGGCGCGTTCCTGGGCGGCGTGATGGTGCTGCGCTTGGGCGTGATGCGGGTGCTGATGTGGGGCGCGGTCATGAGCGCGGCCACCAACTTGCTGTTCGCGTGGTTGGCCGGACATGGCCACGATGTGGTCGCGTTGATCGCCGTGGTGTCGGCTGACAACCTGAGCAGCGGCATCGCCTCGGCCGCTTTCATTGCGTACTTGTCGTCGCTGACCAATGTGCAGTACTCGGCCACGCAATACGCTTTGTTCAGCTCGCTCATGCTGCTGCTGCCGAAGTTTTTGGCCGGGTTTTCAGGCGTGGCGGTGGACGCTGGCGGCTATGCCAGTTTCTTTGTCGGCACCGCTTTGATGGGGCTGCCGGTGTTGCTGCTGGTGTGGTTGGCCAGCAGGTTTCACCAACCTGCGTGAGCCCGATGGCGTTTGTACCGCCATAAGGCTCACGTTAGCCTGCCAAACCGCCAGTCTCAATTCGGCTTGATTTTGTAAATCCCGTTGTCGCGGTCCGCACTGAAATACACCGTACCGTCAGCCGCCACGGCCACGCCGGTGGTGAGGTAAGGCGGGGGCAGGCCGGGGCCAGCTTCAAAGCCAATTGGCAAGTCGCTGGCAATCACGCGTTTGCTGCCGTTGGCCGGGTCCACTTCGGTGAGTTGGCGCTTGGCGGCTTCGGCCACGATCAGCTTGCCGCCAGGGGTTTGCGCCAAACCTTCAGGGCCCGCCAAACCTTCGGCCACGGTGCGCATGCTCCAGTTGCTGGTGTCCACGCGCAGCAAGCGGCCAGCCAATTCGGTGATGTAGACCGCGCCGTCTTGGCCCAAGATCATTTGCGTGGGGCCTTGCAAGCCGGTGACGACTTGTTTTTTGTCATGCAGGTCTGGTCCGCTGAGTTGCGTCAGTGCGCCCGCCGCCAATTCCAGCGCCAGCACCGTGCCATTGGGCAATTGCACCGCGTCCATGGGCGCGGCCAAGCCGTGCGCCATGGCCTTGCTGCTGTTGTCTTTGCGGCTCAAGAGCTGCACCGTGCCGGTGAACCAGCTCGACAGCACATAGTGGTCTTTGGACAGGGTGACGGCGAAGGGGTACTCGATGGCGTCGCCGTGCATGCGGGCCACGTCGCTCAATTGGCCGCTGGCCAAGTCCACCGAGCGCAGGCCAAACAAATGCGCCACGTGCAGGGTTTTGCCATCCTCGGACAGCTTCAGGCCGCCGGGCGCGGCCATGCCGCCCTTGGTGATTTGGCGGGCGCTGCCGTTGCTGGGGTTGATTTGTTGCACGCCGTTGTCGACCATGTTGGAGACGAAGATGTTGTCTTGTTTGTCCAGCGCCAGGTTGTCGATGCCGGTGGCCAACTGCGCGACTTTGCTGCGCTTGCCGTCGGCTGGGTTGATCTTGAACAGCTCGCCGGTCTTGGTGTCGATCGCCCAGATGTTGCCCTTGCTGTCGTAGTTGGCGGCGGCGGGCACCTTGAATTCGCTGTTGATGACTTTGATCTCGCCATCGGCGGGGTTGAGCTTGACGATTTGTCCCTTGAACCACAGGGGCGCCACGATCCAACCGTCGGGGCCCACCTCAAAACCGTTGAAGCCGCCCAGGTCTTTTTTGATCAAGCGCGGGGCGGCCGCGCCGGTGACATCGAGCTCCCACAGGGCGTCGCCCAAGAACACCTGAGACGCATACAGCTTGCCACTCTTTTGGTCGAAAGAAATCGAATTCACGCCGGGCAGGTCTTTGGCAATCACGCGGATGGGTGCGCCATCGTTGTCGCGGATGCGCACCACGCCTTGCAAAAACGAGGTCCAGGCCATCTCGCCCTTGGGGCCGATGGCGATGTCATCGGCTTGGCCTTGCGGCGCATCCACCAAGATGCTGCCTTTGCCAGTTTGCTGGTCCACCTGGGTGATGGACATGCCGACCACGCTGCCGCCCAGCAAGCGACCTTGCTTGTCCACCGCTAAGCCGTGCACGCCTTTGAAGTTGGACGGCGGCACCACCACCTGCGGCTTGCCATAGGTTTGCGCCTGCACCGCGCCAGTGAGGAGCAGGGCGGCGAGGGCGACGGCTTTGACATTGAACAAGGAAGGCATGGGCGAAGTCTCCAGAAATGGTTTTGTTTGTCTTTTCAATGTAGGCGGCAAGCCAGCCCCCAGAGCCCATCGTTTACCCGCATCCATAATCGCCGTCATGCACACCCGCTTCACAACCGCCTTTGGCCTGTCCACGCCGCTCGCCTTGGCGCCCATGGCGCTGGCCGCGGGCGGTGCGCTGGCCGCCGCTTGCGCCAACGCCGGGGCCTTGGGCTTGCTGGGCGGGGGCTATGGCGACCTGTCCTGGGTGCAGCGCGAACACGCTTTGGCTTTGAGCCTGCTGCCCGAGGCCGCGCCGCGCTTGGGCTGTGGCTTCATCACCTGGAAATTGGATGAAGACGCCAGCGCCTTGGACTGGTTGCTGGACCAGGCGCACACACCCGCTGCGTTGATGCTGTCTTTTGGCGACCCGCGCCCCTATGCCGCGCGATTGGCGGCGCGTGGTGTGCCGCTCATTTGCCAAATTCAACAAGTGGCGCAACTGGATGACTGCTTGGAGGCCGGTGCTGCCGTGGTGGTGGCGCAAGGCGCGGAGGCCGGTGGCCACGGCATGAACGCCTTGAACGGGCGCAGCACCTTCAGCCTGGTGCCCGAGTTGGCCGATGCCTTGGCGGTGCGCTCGCCTGGCACCTTGTTGTTGGCCGCCGGTGGCGTGGCCGACGGCCGGGGCTTGGCAGCAGCTCGGATGCTTGGCGCGGATGGCGTGTTGCTGGGCAGCCGTTTGTGGGCCAGCGCGGAAAGTTTGGCCTCAGCTGGCGCGGTGAACGCGGCCCTGGCAGCCAGCGGCGACGACACCGCCCGAAGCCCAGTGTTTGATGTGTTGCGGCGCAAACACTGGCCTGCGCCCTACGACTTTCGGGCGCTGCGCAATGGTCTTCACCGGCAGTGGGAGGGGCGCCTAGACGCGCTTCGGACCGCGCCAGACGCTGCACGTGCCGACTATGACGCGGGTGTGGCGGCGGGCGACTTTGACCGCGCCCATGTGACGGTGGGCGAGGCGGTGGGGCTCATGCACGACGCGCCGCCCGCGGCCGAGCTGATTCGGCGGATCACGGCGCAGGCGGCTGGTTTGCGCTGGCCTGATTAATTGGGGTCAGATTCCAATTTTTCTCAAAAAATGGTCCCCAGGCCGTGCGGCTTTAGGTGGTTTTTGGGCATGCCTAAAAAGCCTTGTTTTGAGGGGGTGGTCAGCAGGAACGGGGCTTTCAGGCGTTTTTATGATACATAAATTCAAAGTTTTGCCGTTTTCTTGTATCACTCCCCAAACAATTGGAATCTGACCCCAATTACCTGTGGTCGGCAAGCCAGCGTAGCTTCCCGGCCACTTCAGGCATGAAACAGCCTTGGCCGCAAAGGCCCCACCGCCTCCCCAATGGCCGCGATGTGCTCGGGCGTGGTGCCGCAGCAGCCACCCACGATGTTGACCAAGCCCTCGGCGGCGAACTCGTGCAGCAAGCGGCTGGTCACCTCCGGCGTCTCGTCAAAACCGGTGTCGCTCATCGGGTTGGGCAAACCGGCGTTCGGGTAGCAGCTGATGAAGGTGTCACCGGCCACCTTGGCCAGCTCTTGGATGTAAGGGCGCATCAGCGCCGCGCCCAAGGCGCAGTTCAGACCCACCGCCAACGGTTGGGCATGGCGCACGCTGTGCCAAAACGCGGTCACGGTTTGGCCGCTCAGGATGCGCCCAGAGGCGTCGGTCACGGTGCCGCTGATGATGAGTGGCAGCCGCTCGCCGCTGGCTTCGAAATACTCGTCGATGGCAAACAGCGCCGCCTTGGCGTTCAAGGTGTCGAAGATGGTTTCCAGCAGCAGCGCGTCCACGCCACCTTCCACCAGCGCTTGCACTTGCTCGAAATAGGCCTGGCGCAGTTCCTCGAAATTCACATTGCGGGCGCCGGGGTCGTTCACGTCCGGGCTGATGCTGGCGGTTTTGGGGGTGGGGCCCAAAGCGCCCAAAGCGAAGCGCGGTTTGTCGGGTGTGCTGAATTTGTCGCAGGCCGCGCGGGCAATCTGCGCCGAGGCGCGGTTCATTTCAATGGCCAAGTCGGCCATGTCGTAATCGCCCTGGGCGATGGTGGTGGCGCCAAAGGTGTTGGTTTCCACCATGTCGGCGCCAGCGGCCAAATAACCTTCGTGGATATCGCGGATCACGTCCGGGCGGGTCAGGCTGAGCAACTCGTTGTTGCCTTTGACGTCCTTGGGGAAGTCGGCAAAGCGGGCGCCCACGCTGCCCGGTCCGCTGTAGCCCTCGCCCCGGTACTGATCTTCGCTCAGTTTGAAGCGCTGAATCATCGTGCCCATGGCGCCGTCTAGGATGGCAATGCGCTGTTGCAAGATGCCAGGCAGGGCCTGGCCACGGGTGTATTTGGGGGTGTTGGGCATGGTCACCAAGGAGACGGGGGAGGGAGGGGCATCATAAGGTTTCGGTCAGGTGGGGTGTTTTAGAATGGGTCTTCTTTTGTTTCAGGTGACACCATGTCCGACAACCAACACCCCGCCGACACCCCCGAAGACGTCGTTGAATCGATTGTCCCTTACATGCCCTATGTGCTGCCCATCGGGGGCGGCATCCTGATCTTTTTGCTGGCCTTCATCGCCGTCTTCATGGGCTGACCGCCCCAGTCCTTGCCTTGCTCTGAGCGCCAGCCTCTTGGCGCTTTTTTTATTGCTTTTGCACAAACACTTGCCAAAGGTGTTTGCGCTGAATCAATTGAAGCTTAGGAGACAGCAATGACCACCACCGCCCATGCAGGCGCGGGGCTCACCGCCCCATCGTTCGTGAAAAATAAAAAACTCATCGCCTGGGTCGCCGACATGGTGGCCTTGTGCAAACCAGCTGCCGTGCACTGGTGCGACGGCAGCCAAGCCGAGTACCAACAACTTTGCCAAGCACTGGTGAATGCAGGCACCTTCAAAAAACTCAACCCGGCCAAGCGCCCCAACTCCTTCCTCGCTTGCTCCGACCCGTCAGACGTGGCGCGGGTGGAAGACCGCACTTACATCTGCTCGACTCAGAAAGAAAACGCGGGACCCACCAACAACTGGATGGACCCGGCCGAGATGCGCCAAACCCTGCAACCGCTGTTTGACGGCTGCATGGCCGGTCGCACCATGTACGTGGTGCCGTTTTCCATGGGCCCCTTGGGCAGCCCGATCGCCCACATCGGCATCGAGCTGTCCGACAGCGCCTATGTGGCGGTCAACATGAAGATCATGACCCGCATGGGCCAAGCCGTGTACGAGGTGTTGGGCGAGCACGGCGAATTCGTGCCCTGCGTGCACACCGTGGGTGCGCCTTTGAAAGCAGGCGACAAAGACGTGCGCTGGCCGTGCAACAAAACCAAGTACATCGTGCATTACCCCGAGACCCGCGAAATCTGGTCTTACGGCTCGGGCTACGGCGGCAATGCGCTGTTGGGCAAAAAATGCTTTGCGCTGCGCATCGCCTCCAACATGGGCCGCGACCAAGGCTGGTTGGCCGAACACATGCTGATTCTGGGCGTGACCAACCCCGAGGGCAAAAAATACCACGTGGCCGCCGCGTTCCCAAGCGCCTGTGGCAAAACCAATTTCGCCATGCTGATCCCGCCTGCGGGCATGCCGGGCTGGAAAGTCACCACCATCGGTGACGACATCGCTTGGATCAAACCAGGTGCCGATGGCCGCCTGCGTGCCATCAACCCCGAGGCCGGTTACTTTGGCGTGGCCCCGGGCACCAACACCTTGACCAACCCCAATTGCATGGCCAGCTTGCACCAAGACGTGATCTTCACCAACGTGGCCCTGACCGACGACGGCGATGTCTGGTGGGAAGGCATGAGCGACGCGCCCGCGCACTGCATCGACTGGCAAGGCCAAGACTGGACACCCGCCATCGCCAAAGAAACCGGCGCCAAAGCCGCGCACCCGAACGCCCGTTTCACGGTGGCCGCGACCAACAACCCGGCGCTGGACAGCGCCTGGGACGACCCCGCGGGCGTCACCATCGACGCCTTCATTTTTGGCGGCCGCAGATCAACCACCGTGCCCTTGGTCACCGAAGCCCGCAACTGGGTGGAAGGCGTCTACATGGCCGCCACCATGGGCTCGGAAACCACGGCCGCTGCCGCTGGCCAACAAGGCGTGGTGCGCCGCGACCCCTTCGCCATGCTGCCCTTCATGGGCTACAACATGAGCGACTATTTCCAACACTGGTTGAAGCTGGGTAAGCAATTGCAAGCCAGCGGTGCCAAGTTGCCGGCCATTTACTGTGTCAACTGGTTCCGCAAAGACGAAGACGGCAAGTTTGTCTGGCCCGGTTATGGCGAAAACATGCGTGTTTTGAAGTGGATGATCGACCGCATTGAAGGTGGCGCAACAGGCGCTGAAAACGTCTTCGGCATCAGCCCCAATTACAACGAGTTGAACTGGACGGGCCTGAGCTTCAGCGCCGAGCAGTTCAACACCGTGACGCACGTGGACAAGGCCGCTTGGGTGCAAGAGTTGAAATTGCACGAAGAGCTGTTCCAGCAACTCGCACACCACTTGCCGCCCGAGTTGCCCGCCACCAAAGCCGCCATCGCCCAGCGCTTGGCGGCTTGACGCTGACGGCCAGCTGCCATGACACTTTCCAAAATGCACTGGCCGACCCTGTCCACCGAGACGCATTTCCAGCGCCAGTTGCGCTGCTTCACGCCGCGTCCGCGCAGCCTGCATGCCCTGCTGGCGAATGCCGTGGCGAGCAACCCGCAGGGCACGGCGCTGGTCTGCAACGACACGCGCCTGAGCTACCTCGCACTCGACCAGCTGGTGGGCCGATTGGCGGCAGGCTGGCAAACGCTGGGCCTGCAAGCCGGGGACCGCGTGGCGCTGCTGCTGAGCAACCGCATCGAGTTCGTGCTGTGCCTGCTGGCCGCCACCCGCTTGGGCGCGATCACCGTGCCCTTGAGCGTGAGAGAACAAACGCCCGGCCTGCACTACATGCTCGAGCATTGCGGAGCCCGGCTGTTGGTACATGACGCCGAGTTGCAGGCTGTCTTGCCTGCAAAAAGCAGCCTGCCGGGTTTGCAATGGCGTGTGAGTTTTGACGGCTGCCCCGACGCGCTGGACTTCGACAGCCTGTTGGCGGAGGCGCCCCTGACGCATACCGCGCCAGTGCAAGAAGAAGACACGGTGGTGATTTTGTACACCTCGGGCACCACCGGTCGGCCCAAGGGCGCGATGCTGAGCCACTTCGGCGTGGTGCATTCCTGCATGCATTTCCAAGTCGGCATGGGGCTGGGGCCCCAGGATTGCAGCATCGCCGCGGTGCCGCTGAGCCATGTCACCGGCCTGGTGGCGCTGGTCACCACCATGCTGCACGCCGCTGGCAAATTGGTCATCCTGCCTGCCTTCAAAGCGCCTTTGTTTTTGGACTTGGCGGTGCGCGAGCGCATGACGCACAGCCTGATGGTGCCGGCCATGTACAACCTGTGCCTGCTGCAAGACTCGTTCGCCACGCTCAACCTCAGCGCTTGGCGCGTGGGGGCTTATGGTGGCGCACCGATGCCCGTGGCCAGCATCGACGCGCTGGCGCAGAAGCTGCCGCAGTTGGTGCTGATGAACTGCTATGGCGCGACCGAAACCACCTCGCCCGCGACCATGATGCCGCCGGGCGAAACGGCGACCCACAATGACACCGTGGGCCTGCCCGTGCCCTGCGCCGAGATGAAAGTGGTGGACGACGATGGCCACGAGCTGCCAGCTGGTTCGATGGGCGAAATTTGGATCAAAGGCCCGATGGTGGTGGCCGGTTACTGGCACAACCCCGAGGCCACGGCGAAAGAATTTGTCGATGGGTTTTGGAAGTCGGGCGACATGGGCAGCATCGACGCCGAGGGCTATGTGCGCATCCTCGACCGCAAAAAAGACATGCTCAACCGAGGCGGCTACAAAATTTATTGCATCGAGGTGGAAAACACTTTGTATGAACACCCGGCCGTGGCCGAATGCGCCATCGTCGCCAAGCCCTGCCCGGTGTTGGGCGAGCGGGTCCATGCCTTTGTGTCGCTGCGCCACGACGCCACCGGCGACGAGCTGAGCGCCTTTTGCAGCAGCCGCTTGTCGCGCGAAAAAGTGCCCGAGAGTTTCACGCTCAGCCACACGCCCTTGCCGCGCAACGCCAATGGCAAATTGATGAAGCGCGAGATGCGCGAGACCTTGCTGAAAGACTTGGCCAGCGGCGCCGCGTAAACCCGCTCAAGCCTCATTTCAAGAACGCTTCAGGCCTTGGTGGTCAGCGCCTGCGTAAGCGCCACATACTCCGCCACCGCCACTTCTTCGGCGCGGCGTTTCACATCAAACACGCCGCTGAAAGCCCGGGCCTCTAGCCATTGGCCCAAGGTGTGGCGCAGCAGTTTGCGGCGCTGACTGAACGCCACTTGCACCAACTCGCTCAACAGCTTGAGCTGCACGTCGGCGGGTTGCGGCCAAGGCGTCATGCGCACCACGGCGCTGTCGACGCGCGGCGGCGGGTCGAAGGCTTGTGGCCCGACCAACAAGACCATCTCCATGTCGTAACGCCATTGCAGCATCACGCTCAAGCGGCCGTAGTTGGCGGTGGAAGGTGCTGCCACCATGCGCTCGACCACTTCTTTTTGCAGCATGAAATGCTGGTCTTTCACCACCGCCACATGGTCGAGCAGGTGAAACAAAATGGGTGTGGAGATGTTGTAGGGCAGGTTGCCGACCACGCGCATCTGCTGGGTTTGCAAAGAGGCCGCCAGCGCGGTGAAGTCCACGTTCAAAACATCGGCTTCGGTCACAGAGAGCTGCGGGTGCTGGCGCAAACGCAGGGCCAAATCGCGGTCGAGTTCAATCACGTTCAAGTGGCCCAGTCGCTCCACCAAAGGCTGTGTCATGGCGGCCAATCCGGGGCCGATTTCCACCATGGCGTCACCAGGCTGGGGCGCGATGGCTTGCAGGATCTGGTCGATGACCGCGCCGTCGGTCAGAAAGTGCTGGCCAAATCGCTTTCGCGCATGATGCTGCGCCATCAGGCGGTGCGCTTATTGCGGCGTTTCACGGTATTCCACATAAGCGCGGCCGCGCACTTCGCGCTCCCAGTTTTTGTAGGCCTCGTCAAACTTGCGCTCGCGCAACACGTTGCGGGCCAAGTTTTGCTGGTCTCGCACGCTCAAAGGCGCTTCGCGGCGCTCCAGCACCTGAATCAGGTGCACACCAAAGCGCGACACCAAGGGATCGCCCACTTGGCCGGGCGCGAGCTTGGCCATGGCGGCCTCGAACTCGGGCACCATCATGCCGGGGTTGGCCCAGCCGAGATCGCCGCCTTGGTTGGCAGAGCCGTCTTGCGAATGGTCACGCGCCAAATCTTCAAACTTGGCCAAACCGGTTTCCACCTGTTTGCGGTAGCTGGCCAGTTTGGCGCGGGCCGCGTCTTGGCTGAGCTGGCCGCCCGGGCGCAACAAAATATGCCGAGCCCGGGTTTGGGTGACGGTCGATGGCAAATCGCCTGCATTGCGCCGCTCGATGAGTTTGAGCAAATGAAAGCCTGCACCAGAGCGCACCGGGCCGGTGACCTCGCCCACCGCCAAACCCTTGACCGCATCGGCAAACAAGCTGGGGTAGCGATCGGGGCTGCGCAAGCCCAGCTGACCGCCGTTGTTGCGGTCGGGGGCCTGTGAAAACTGCGCGGCGAGCTTGCCAAAGTCTTGGCCCGCCTTGGCTTTTTTCAACAAGTCATCGGCCTTGGTGAGCAACTGCGCCACTTCATCACCGTTGGCTTTTTCGGGCACGGCTATCAAGATGTGGGCGATGTGGATATCGGCAGGTTTGCCAACATTGGCCTGGCTTTGTTCGCGCAAAAACGCGTCCACTTCAAAGTCTTGGATCTTGATGCGCCCGCTCACCTCGCGCTCGCGCACCCGCTGCAACATGATTTGGCGGCGGATTTGGCTGCGGTACTGTTCCCAGGACACGCCTTGCTCTTTCAACCGCTGGCGCATGTCATCGACGCTGATTTGGTTGCGCTGCGCCGTGCTGGCCAAGGCTTGCTCGAGTTCATCGGGTGGCACTTGGATACCGGCTTGCCGTGCCACATTCAGTTGGGCGGTTTCATCAATCAAGGTTTCCAAGGCTTCGAGCAACAAGGCGCTGCGGTTCATTTTGGCGGCGGACGGGTCGGCCAAGGACACCAAGCGGTTCACCTCGAGGTTGGTGATCGGCTCGTTGTCAACCACGGCAACGATGAAATCCAGGGCCTTGGGCGCGGCGGCGTCCAGGGTGATGGTGGACAAGGCGGCGGCGGGGTTGCGCACGCTCAAGCCGCTGCTGGACTTGGCGGGCACGGGTTGCGAGGGCTTGAGGGTTTGCGCCCAGGCCCCGGGACTGAGCCAACAGCTCAGGACCAAGGCACCCCAAAAGGTGTGTTTCAAAGTGGCTTGCAAGCGGCGTTCATTCATATTGACCAAATCGGCTGGGTGTGAATTTCAAGGGTTCGCGCAGATTTTGATAGCGCGAGATATTGTCTTTGACCGAGGACAAGGCGCCCACGCCCAAACGGGAAAAATCATTCAGTTCCAATTGGAACATCAAGCGGGTGGTGGAGCTGTCCTGTGAAATTTGGGTGCGGGTCAGGGCATAACGTGCCACCCAGCAGCCAGCGTCGAATTCAAAGCCCAGCAAGGACTCCATCAAACGCTGTTCTTTCATGCTGTAGTTCAAGCGGCCCAAGGTGTACCAGCGGTTCTCACCCAAACCCTTGCCTTGCTGGGCATCCACGCCAAAGTCGGCCCACAAATCATTGACCGGCCATTGCCAAGACAGGTCCACCGTTTCCGAAGAATCGCGCTGAAACCGATAAGAGGCCGTGACGGTGCGGTAGCTGGTCGGGCTGAAACGCGCCCCCAGCGATGATTTTTCAGACAGCTTCAATTCTTGGTTGTACTGCACCATGCTGTCCAAGGACAAGCGCGGCGTCAGGTACAGGCTGGCACCGCCCAAGATGTCGCTGAAGGTGCCTGAAACAGGGGCATCCCTGGGTGTCAACAACACCCGTTGATCGCTCAAGCGCAGCCGCTGCGCAACACCAAACCGCGCCCCCTCGGCACCGGTGTCGGGGTTGATCAAGCGCGAGGTGGCACCCATGGTGAAGGTGTGGCTGTCCGAGATGCGGTCGGCGCCAGAAAACGCGTTCTCGGTGAACACGGTGGCGAAGTTGAAGTCATTGAAACCGGTGTCGTAATTGGGCAAGTCGTTTTGATCCCGGTACAAGGTGTGCACGTAAAACGCCCGGGGCTCCAGGGTTTGGGTCCAATTGCTGCCAAACAAACTGGTGCGCCGCTCCAGCACCGCGCCGGTGTCCAAGCTGAAGGTGGGCACGGCCACACCCTCGGACAAACTGGGTTGGCGGCGGTCGCCATAAATCCCGCTGTAATTGTTTTCATACTGGTACTGCCGCGCTTGCAACATCAGCTTGGGCGTCAAGTACCCATAGGGCACCAAGATGGGCCGCGCCAACTGGTTGTGCACCACGATGCGGGCGGCATTCGGTTGGTAGCAGTAAGCGCTGCCTGGGTTGTAAGTGCAATAGGTGGAACGGTCCACCGTGAATCGGGTCAGCTCACCGGCCAGGTTCCAATCGAAGCCGCCGGGTAAATCGGCACGCAAATAATTGGCATTGAGTTGTGGCATGCGGTCAAACGGCGAGGCAATAGACGCCGCGGGGTCCGGGTCTTGCATGGTTTGCCACTGCAACACGCTCACCCCTGTGGTGAGTGTGCCGCGGGCCCAGGTCATGTTGGCAGAGTTGGGCAAGATGCGTTGCGCCAGCGGGTCGCCGGTGGTCGAAGCGAAGTCCCGCCAGTAGTTGTAATCGCTGACCCTGTTCACCGTGAAGCCAAACCCAATCGGTTGACTCAGATCGCCCCAACCCACATGGCTGTGGCTGAAGCCCCAGCGGGCTTGGTCGCGCAAATCGTCCATCGGCATCAACTCCAGGCGCGAGGTGCCTTGGAACGGCGGCAAGGGCAAGGGCCGCTCCATGTACCTGAATTCGTTGCTGAATTTCACGCCGCGCTGGGTCATGGGCGTGGCCGTGATGGTCAGGTCGCGATTCGGGGCCAGGTTCAGGTAATAGGGCAGGCTCATTTCCACCCCACCCAAACTGTCCACGCCAAACACCGGCGGCAAAAACCCCGACTTGCGCTCCTCGGTCAATGGAAAGCTGACGCTGGGCGCCGCCAAAATCGGTGCGCCTAAAAAGCGCAACACCGCGTTCTTCGCCACGCCTTCGTTTTTGTCGATGTCAAAACTGATTTGTTCGGCGTTCATCATCCACGCTGGAAACCAAGAGGGTCCGGGTTGGCGGGTGCAGGTGGTGTAGGTGGCTTTTTTGGCAACGGATCGCTTCTCATCGATGAAGTCCATTCGCTCGGCACGACCATGACCCGTGCCCCGCAGTATTTGAAACTGTGGCTTCAACACAAAGCCGCTCATGGCGTCTATCTCCAAGTCCAGGTAACTGCCTTGGTAACGGGTGCCGCCCCGGTTCATGTGCACTTGGCCGCTGGCTTGCACCCGGTCATTGACTTGGTCATAGTCCAGGCGGTCGGCGCGAATCAAGGTGTCGCCTCGTCGCAGCACCACACTGCCTTGCAATTGCACAGCCAAATCCGAACGGCCTTGCACCTGGTCGCTTTGCACATAGGTCGGCAGTTGTTCTTTGTCCGCTGGCGTGAGGTTTTCAGTCAGGCCGCTGCTGAGTTTGAGTTGCAGTTTGGGCGCCACCTTCGTGCTCAAGGGCAACACCGGCACCGTGCTTGGGGGGTCCTCCAAGCTTTGCAGCTGCTCGGTGCTTTGCAACTGCGGCCCGGTTTGCGCCAAAGCCTGTGCCGCCCAAAGACAAGCCCATGGCAGCAAGCCAGCAAGCATCGACAAGGGGGAAGGCATGCGCATGGGGAACGGAATCGCTGGCGAAAGCGCTGTTTGTAGAATTTGGATTATCCATGAGCACCTCCCACCCCACCCCGGCCTCTGCGCTGTCGCCCCAAGCCGCGGTTGCCGCCTTGGGCTGGTCTGACGCGCCACGCGGCCAAGCTTTCACCGATTGGCTGTTGGCCATCGCCCCTGCGCACGGCTTGAACCCCGCTTCGGTGCGGGTCGCATCGGCGGACGCGAGTTTTCGCCGCTACTTTCGGGTGGAGGGCACTCCAGGCACATTCATCCTGATGGACGCGCCACCCGACAAAGAAAACGCGCAGCCGTTTGTCACCATCGCCAAGCTGATGACCGATGCTGGCCTGCTGGCGCCGCAGGTGTTGGCCTGGGACCCGCCCCGGGGCTTCATGCTGCTGGACGACTTGGGTGCGCACACCATGATGCAGGTGCTGGCCGAGGCTGAACTGCCCCAACGGCAAGCCTTGTTTTTGCAAGCTGTTGATGCCTTGGTGCTGTGGCAACAAGCCTCCAAGCCCCATGTGCTGCCCCCCTATGACGAGGCCTTGTTGCGCCGCGAACTGCAACTCTTCCCCGATTGGTACGTGGCCCAGCACAAACAAATCACACTGAGTGACGCCCAGCAACAAAGCCTGCACACCGTGTTTGACCGCTTGGTGGCCCACAACTTGGCGGCGCCCCAGGTGTTTGTGCACCGCGACTTCATGCCGCGCAACCTGATGGTGTCGGACAACAGCGCCGAACATCGTTTGGGCGTGCTGGATTTTCAAGATGCGGTCTATGGCCCCATCACCTACGACATCGCCAGCTTGATGCGCGACGCCTTTGCCAGCTGGGACGAAGACTTTTGCTTGGACATCACGGTTCGCTATTGGGAAAAAGCCCGCGCTTTAGGCCTCATGAACCATGCAGACTGGCACGCCGATTTCGGCGCGTTTTACCGCGCTGTGGAGTGGATGGGCTTGCAGCGGCACCTGAAAGTGGCCGGTATCTTTGCGCGGCTGACGCTGCGCGACGGCAAGCCGAAATACCTGGCCGACACGCCGCGCTTCATCGGCTACATGCGGGCCACCGCCAGCCGCTACCGCGAACTGACACCCCTGCTGCGTTTGCTCGATCAGATTGAAGGCGAGCAAGCCGTCAGCGGCTATGCGTTTGGCCGCGTGTGAGCAACCGACTCCCACGCATCCACGCGGCTTGTGACTTGCCAGTCGGCGCCAGCTTGCAACTGCCCGATGACGCCGCCCGCCATGTGCAGGTGCTGCGCATGCAGCCTGGCGACAAGCTGTGTTTGTTCAACGGTTTGGGCGGCAGCCACACGGCCCGCGTGGTGCACATGGGCAAGCACAGCGTGGACGTCGAGGTGTTGTCGCACGAGACCGACGAACGCGAAGCTGTGTGCGCAACCCACATCGCCTTGGGCATGCCCGCCAACGAGCGCATGGATTGGTTGGTGGAAAAAGCCACCGAACTGGGTGTGGCACACCTCACGCCCTTGAGCACCCAACACACGGTGCTGCGCCTGAGCGGCGAACGCGCCTTGAAGCGCCAAGCACATTGGCAAGGCATTGCGCAAGCCGCGTGTGCGCAGTCTGGGCGCAACCGGTTGCCGCAGATTGACGCACCGGTGTCGCTGGCTGATTGGTTGAAATCATTGCCCGAGACCGCTGACCACCCACGCGTGTTGTTGTCGTTTCAAGCCGGTGCGCAAGATTGGCGCAGCCTGTGGGCCACGCCACCGTCCAAGCTCACGCTGTTGAGTGGGCCGGAAGGGGGTTTGAGTGCTGAAGAAGAAGCCTGGGCCTTGGCCAAAGGCTTTGTGCCGGTGCAGTTGGGGGCGAGGGTGTTGCGCGCCGAAACCGCACCCTTGGCGGTGTTGGCCCAATTGCTTTGAGAACTCGCCCCGGCGGCCTGCGATGGACCTGATCGGCCTCAAGCGCGATCAAGCCTTGGCAAAACGCTGATCCAACCAGGTGCTCAGCTTGTTGAACACCAGGTGCTTTTCCGGATCGTTGAAGATCTCGTGGTACATCACGTTGAAACACTGGGTCTGCAAAAACTGCGGCGAGGCTGCTGCTGCAAAGTCAACGCTTCCCTGCGGATTCACCAAACGGTCTTGACCGGCATAAAGCAAGAGTGATGGTGTGCGCCATTGCGCAGCGTCTTGCACCGCCTTGGCGCCTTCGTCCATGATCCAAGCGGCCAAGCCCGCTGCGATGCGGTCGTGCACCAGTTTGTCTTCGCGGTAAGCCCGCACCACTTGCGCGTCACGCGCCAACCAAGGCAGTTGCAAGCCATTGGCCACGCGCAAATGGGGAAAGAATTTCGGGATGGTGGCCAACAGCAGTTTTTGCACTGCGTTGGTGAAGGCGGCAAACGCTGGGGCACTCAACACGGCGGCGTCTGCAGTGCACGCCTGCTGACCCAAGGCACGCGCCACCACCAAACCGCCCATGCTGTGACCCAGAATGACCAAGGGCTCCGTGCGGGGTTTGTGGTGCTGGATATCGGCCACAACAGCCGCTAAATCTTCCACCAGTTGGTTGGGCGTGGCGACATCGCCGCGCTCGCCGCTGGACAGGCCATGGCCGACATGGTCGTAGCCCTGCACCGCATAACCGGCACTTTGCAAGGCAAAGGCCACATGGTTGTAGCGGCCCATGTGTTCGCCCAAGCCGTGCACCAACAACACCTGGGCTTTGGCGGGCAGTTCGGGGGAGGGCCAGTGGTAACGCGCCAAGGTGTGGTCGCCACACAGCCAGTCGCTGGTGGTGGCATGGAAAGCGTGATGGGCAGCAATGGTGGACATGAATTCTTCAGGGTTGATCAGCGCTCAATTGAAACACAGCCGTGGCGGCCCGCGCATTCGGCCACCAACGCACTTGGCCAAACTCTTGCAAACCGAAGGCGTCTTGAATCCGCAAATTGTTTTTTTCGGCCAAGGCGCGAAAGTCCGAAAACGTACCCACCCGGATGTTGGGCGTGTCATACCACTGGTAGGGCAGTTTTTTGGTGACCGGCATGTGGCCTTGCAACACACTCAGGCGATTGGGCCAATGCGCAAAATTCGGGAAGGTGACGACACCCATGCGGCCCACCCGCACGGTTTCGCGCAGCATGGTTTCGGCATTGCGCAAATGCTGCAAGGTGTCGATTTGCAAGACCACATCAAAACTTTGGTCTCCAAACAGCGCCAAGCCCTGGTCCAGGTTGAGTTGAATCACCTGCACACCGCGCTGCACACAGGCCAAGACATTGGCGTCGTCAATTTCTACGCCATAACCGGTGCAGCCATGCTGCGCTTGCAAGTGGGCCAACAGCTCGCCATTGCCGCAACCCAAGTCAAGCACCCGGCTGCCATACGGCACCATGCGGGTCACCGCGTCTTTCAGCACCTTGTTCATGCGTGGGCCTCCAAGCTGATGCGCTCGAAATAGGCACGCACCAGCGACAAATAGCGCGGGTCGTCCAACAAGAAGGCGTCGTGGCCATGCGGCGCATCGATTTCGGCATAACTCACATCGCGTTGGTTGGCCACCAGCGCTTGCACCATTTCACGGCTGCGGGCGGGGGCAAAACGCCAATCGGTGGTGAAACTCACCAACAAAAACTGCGCAGTGGCACGGGCCAAGGCCTGGGTCAGGTTGTGCGCATGTGCTTTGGCCGGGTCGAAATAATCCAGCGCCCGGGTGATGAGCAAATAGGTGTTGGCGTCAAAGTACTCGCTGAACTTGTCGCCTTGGTGCCGCAAATAACTCTCGATTTGAAATTCAATCTCTTGCGTGCTGTATTTCAAAACATCGCCGCTTTGCAACATGCGGCCAAACTTGGTGTTCATCACGTCGTCACTCAGGTAGGTGATGTGGCCCAACATGCGGGCGATGCGCAAACCGCGTTTGGGCACCACGCCGTGTTCGTAGAAATGACCGCCATGAAAGTCGGGGTCGGTGGCGATGGCGCGACGCGCCACTTCATTGAATGCAATGTTCTCGGCGTTCAAATTGGGCGCACTGGCAATCACCACCGCATGGCGCAGTTTTTCGGGGTATTGCAGGCTCCAACTCAGGGCCTGCATGCCGCCCAAGCTGCCACCCATGACAGCCGCCAGTTGCGTGATGCCCAAGGCCTCGACCAAACGGGCTTGTGCATCCACCCAGTCTTCCACGGTCACCACCGGAAAGTCGGCACCATAAATGCGGCCCGTGTCGGGGTTGGTGTGCATCGGTCCGGTGGAGCCAAAACACGAGCCCAGGTTGTTCACGCCAATCACAAAAAAACGGTTGGTGTCCACCGGTTTGCCTGGCCCAATCATGTTGTCCCACCAGCCCTCGCTTTTGGCTTGACCCGCATAACTGCCCGCCACATGGTGCGAGGCGTTCAAGGCGTGGCAAATCAGCACCGCGTTGCTGCGCTCGGCGTTCAAACTGCCGTAGGTTTCATAGCTCAGCTGGTAGTCGCGCAAGCTGCCGCCGCCTTGCAGCGGCAGGGCTTGGCTGAACGACATGGATTGGGGCGTGACGGTGAATGACATCCAAAAAAAATCCGGCATCGCTAAAAACGCGGCCGGATCGACGGACGTCTTTAGCAGTATTTGTTAATGCGCCCGCAAGCTGATTCAAATCGGCGCTGTCTTTGAAGTTTAACGAATATTCGAAGGGCTCTTTCTCAGCCTCGCTTCTTGGCAAAACTTGAAACGCTTTGGATGCCCCTGATTAGGCATGGAAGCCAACAAACCTCTTTGCCGCTGAAATGTGCCCAAACACCCTCTCTTGGCCCGATTTTCAAGCAAACCTGATGTCATTTGGTGCGCTAATTGCTTTGAAATGGTGCGCAACCATGTTTGCGCCTTTTTTTGCACCAAAAACAAACATCTATCCCCAGGAGGTCACATGGATGCACTGAAACAGGGCGCGGACGCATTGTTCATCTTGCTTGGCGCCATCATGGTTTTGGCCATGCACGCAGGTTTCGCCTTTCTCGAACTCGGCACGGTTCGCAAAAAGAACCAGGTGAATGCCTTGGTCAAAATCTTGGCCGACTTCAGCGTTTCAACCGTGGCGTATTTCGTGGTGGGCTACAGCGTGGCTTATGGCACGACGTTTTTCGTCGATGCGACCACCTTGGCAGACCGCAACGGCTATGACCTGGTGAAGTTCTTCTTCTTGCTCACCTTTGCCGCCGCCATTCCCGCCATCGTCTCTGGCGGCATCGCCGAACGTGCTCGCTTTTACCCGCAACTGTTTGCAACCGCTGTCATCGTCGGCTTTATCTACCCCTTCTTCGAAGGCATCGTCTGGAACCAGCACTTCGGTTTCCAGGCGTGGCTGAAAGCGACCACGGGCGCCGAGTTCCATGATTTCGCCGGCTCGGTGGTGGTGCATGCGGTCGGCGGCTGGATTGCCTTGCCCGCCGTGTTGTTGCTGGGCGCACGCGCCAACCGCTATAAAAAAGACGGTGCTGTTTCGGCCCACCCGCCTTCCAGCATTCCTTTCCTGGCCTTGGGCGCTTGGGTGTTGTGTGTCGGTTGGTTTGGTTTCAATGTGATGAGCGCCCAAACCATCGACAAGGTTTCAGGCCTGGTGGCGGTCAACAGCCTGATGGCCATGGTGGGCGGCACGCTCACCGCGCTTTGGCTGGGCAAGAACGACCCGGGCTTTGTGCACAACGGCCCGTTGGCGGGTTTGGTGGCGGTTTGTGCTGGCTCGGACCTGATGCACCCGCTGGGCGCTTTGGTGGTCGGCGGCGTGGCCGGTGCTTTGTTTGTGTTCATGTTCACTTGGACGCAAAACAAATGGAAGGTCGATGACGTGTTGGGCGTGTGGCCCTTGCATGGTTTGTGCGGCACCTGGGGCGGCATCGCTGCCGGTTTGTTTGGCAGCACCAGCTTGGGTGGCTTGGGCGGCGTGAGCTTCACCGCGCAACTGCTGGGCACCTTGCTTGGCATCGTTTGGGCCGTGCTGTGCTCGGTTGTCTTGTATGGTTTGCTGAAATTTTTTGTTGGCCTTCGCCTGAGCCAAGAAGAAGAGTTTGAAGGCGCGGATTTGAGCATCCACAAAATCAATTCCAGCCCAGATCGCGAGACGAGTTGGTGAGATATGTGGTTTTTTTGCGGGTTTTCACAACCAAGTGAGGATAAATACTTGGTTTTGAACCAGTTTTCTGTTTCATAATGGTCCAGACTGCATGTATTCACAGGGTGAACAGGCAGTGTGTGGGTGATCGGCTAGTTTCGCTTCTTGGCTTTCGTGGACAGGTGCAATCGGGACTCCATCGCTTTTTTATTTGTTTTTATGGAGTCCCTGAATGGGCAACAAACTGTACGTTGGCAACCTGCCGTATTCCGTGCGCGATGGCGACTTGGAACAATCTTTTGGTCAATTTGGCACCGTCACCAGCGCCAAAGTCATGATGGAACGCGACACGGGTCGCTCCAAAGGCTTTGGTTTTGTCGAGATGGGCAGTGACGCTGAGGCGCAAGCCGCCATCAGCGGCATGAATGGCCAACCCCTGGGTGGTCGCAGCCTCGTTGTGAACGAAGCGCGTCCCATGGAACCGCGTCCTCCCCGCAGTGGCGGCGGTGGCTACGGCGGCGGCGGTGGTGGTGGCGGCGGTTACGGCGGCGGCGGCGGTGGTGGTCGTCGTGAAGGCGGCGGCGGCTACGGTGGCGGCGGTGGTGGTGGTCGACGCGAAGGCGGCGGCGGCTACGGCGGCGGTGGTCGCAACGAGTACTGATCTGCCCCGATCAACAAAGGCCTCTTCGGAGGCCTTTTTTTATTCCTCTTTGTTCGGATGCAACACCGCTTTGACGCGGCCTGTCATGCCCAACACTTGGTTCAAATTGTCCGCATGCATGCTGTTGGCCTTGAAACTGTTGTCACCTCTTTTGATCTCAACGGGAAGATCGGTTTGAACCACATCGGTGTTGGCGAACAAATGCAAAAACTCGCTGCGCATCTCGAATGCTTGCGGCGCATCTTCTGAGGGTTCTCGGTAAATCAGGGCCTTGCCCATCAGCTGCACCTCTGAGCCATCTTCATTGGCCAAGGCTTGGTTGGCAGTGGCCGAAGTCACACGTCCTTGTTTGTAGATCAATACCTTTGGCTGTTCAACCAAGGTGGTCAGCGTTTGCGGTGAATGCACCGCCGACACACCTGTCATCGACGACTTCAATTGCCCTTGCAAATCATAAATTTTCAAGGTGAAGCCCCGAATATCGTAATCAGCTTCTTGGGTTGGTACCTTGACTGCAGGCAGTGGGTCCGTGGCGGGCGTGCTGCGCACCAACCAGACGGACCACAACAAGCCAGCGATCAACAACAACATCGGCAACCATGCAAAGACATGGTTGCCAACTTGGCGCAGCCGCTGCCAAGGCGTCACAACCGTTCGGGCCATGGGCAAGCTGTTGAGATTCACAACACAACCTGGTTCAGCAGTGCTGCGTAATCGCCGCGTGCTTGCAGCAACAAATCACACACTTCGCGCACCGCACCATGCCCCGCTGGCGCTTGGGTGACCCAATGCACCCGCGACAACACCTCGCGGTGCGCATTGGGCGGCGCACAGGCCAAGGCGCTGGGCAAGAGCATGGGCAGGTCGGGCCAATCGTCGCCCATGGCCGCTGTTTGCGCCCACGACAAGCCCAAGTTTTGCAAAGCGGAATGTGCGGCACTGTGCTTGTCTTCCACGCCGAAATGCGCATGCTGAATGTTGAGCGCGTTCAAGCGCACCCGCAGCGCGGCGCTGTCGCGCCCCGTGATGATGACAGGCTCCACGCCTGCGCGTTGCAACAACTTCAAGCCGTGGCCATCCAAGGTGTTGAAACGTTTGCTGGTTTCGCCGTTTTCTGTGAAATACAAACCGCCATCGGTGAGGACGCCATCGACATCCAACAACAAGACGCGAATGTCCTTGGCGCGTTGCAAGATTGCAGGCGGAAACATGTCCATCAAATCACCTTGGCCCGCATCAGATCGTTGCTGTTGACGAAGCCGCAGAGTTGGTTTTGCGCGTTCACCACCAACACACTGGTGATGCGTTTGAGCTCCATCAATTCCGCAGCTTCAGCCGCCAACGCGCTGTCTTTGATGGTGCTGGGTTGCGGGTGCATCACATCGCCGGCAGTGAGTTGGCGCAGGTCTTGGCCTTTTTCAATCAAGCGACGCAAGTCGCCATCGGTGAAGATGCCCAACACATGGCCTTGCGCATCCACCACGGCCGAGGCGCCCATGCCCTTGTGGCTCATCTCGCGCATCAGCTCGCTGAAAGTCGCCTGAGGCAACACGCCGGGCACAGCATCCCCGTGGCGCATCACATCGCTCACATGCGTGAGTAAACGCCTGCCCAAACTGCCGCCGGGGTGTGAACGCGCAAAGTCGTCGGCTTTGAAACCACGTGCATCCAAAATCGCCACCGCCAAGGCGTCGCCCAGCGCCAATTGCGCCGTGGTGCTGGCCGTCGGCGCCAAGTTCATGGGGCAGGCTTCTTTGTCCACGCTGCTGTCGAGCACATAGGTGGCGTGTTGTGCCAATGTGGATTGGGTGTTGCCGGTGATGGCCACCAACACCATGCCTTGTCTTTTGATGATGGGCAAAATAGCCGAGAGTTCTTCGCTTTCGCCACTGTTGGACAGGGCCATCACCAAATCATCCCGGGTCACCATGCCGAGGTCCCCATGGCTGGCTTCAGCAGGGTGCACAAAAAAGGCGGGGGTGCCGGTAGAGGCCAAGGTGGCGGCAATCTTGCGCCCAATGTGGCCGCTTTTGCCCATGCCCATGACAACGACTCGGCCACGCACCGACAACACCGCTTGAACCGTTTGTATGAAAGATTCGCCCAAGCGTTGCTGCATCTTGAGCACCGCCTCGGCTTCGATGGCCAAGGTTTGTCGCCCCAGGTTCAGCAGATGCGTTTGTTGTTCGGCGTTCAAAGGCTTCATGTTTTCTATTATGCGATCAGTGGCTGGTGTTATTTGCCAATGCAAAAGTTGGAAAAAATGTCACCCAACAAGTCGTCTGCGCTGAATTCACCGGTCAGGCTGGACAAACTTTGTTGGGCCAATCGGCATTCTTCGGCCAACAAATCCAATGCTGGCCTGGGGTTGTCCAACAGCCGCGTCGCCGCCTGCAGATGTTGCAACACCACCGCCAAGGCTTCCAAATGACGCACTCGCGCTGTGAACACGCCGTCTTGGGCGCCGGTTTGCCAACCCGCCAACTGCAAGATTTTGGTGCGCAATGCATCCAACCCCATGCCCTTTTGAGCTGATATTTGCACAGCTTGGCTGCGCGTGGTGGTTCTCAGCATGTCGCATTTGTTGTCGACCAGCAGCAAACTGGTGTGCTTGGGCAGCAAGGCCTCGATGTCTTGCTGCAGTTGCGCTTGTTGCTGGTGGTAGGCCTCATCTGTTCGCGCCACATCATTGAGCAATACAACGATGTCAGCTTGTTTGATTTGGGCCCAGGCGCGTTCCATGCCGATTTGTTCCACTTCATCGGCTTGTGCATGGTCGCGCAAACCAGCGGTGTCCAACACATGGATGGGCACGCCTTCAATCTGAATCGACTGGCTCAGCACATCACGGGTGGTCCCAGCAATCGGCGTCACGATGGCCAACTCGGCACCCGCCAAGGCGTTGAGCAAAGAGCTTTTACCCGCATTGGGTTGCCCAGCGATGACCAGCTTCAAGCCGTCCCGCAACAAGGCGCCTTGCTTGGCATGGGCAGCCAAAGCCGCCGTGTTGGTCAACAGGGTTTGCAGTTGCTGTGCGACTTGCATCTCGTGGATGAAATCCAAGTCTTCTTCCGGAAAGTCCAAACAGGCTTCGATCTGCACCCGCAAATGCACGAGTGCGTTTTTCAATGCCTGGACTTGATCCGAGAACGCGCCTTGCATGGAGCGCCCGGCGCTGCGCACCGCCGCTTCGGTGTTGGCATCGATCAAATCGGCCACCGCTTCGGCTTGCGCCAAATCGAGCTTTTGGTTCAGGTAGGCCCGCTGCGTGAATTCACCGGCTTGGGCCATGCGCAAGCGCGGTAGCCAGTGCTTGCCGTCAAGATTGGTTGATTGCGCCAAAGAGAGGCATCGCGCCATCACCATGTGCATGACCACGGTGCCGCCATGGCCCTGCAACTCCAACACATCTTCACCGGTGTAACTGTTGGGCGCTGGGAAATAAAGTGCCAAAACCTGGTCCAAGGCCTGACCTTGGTCATCTTTCAACATCAGCAAATGAGCATGACGCGGCAGCAAAGTTTGCTGACACAAGGCCTGTGCGTAGGCTTTCAGGTCCTGGCCGCTGATGCGCACCACGCCCACCGCTCCTCGCCCAGAGGCGGTGGCGATCGCCATGATCGGGTCATCACGATGAGCCAGCATGTTTGCGTCTCATGTGAGGGAAGTCTTACTTGTGCAAACCCAGCTGCTTGTTGATCATCCATTGTTGGGCAATCGACAAGATGTTGTTGGTCAACCAGTAAAGCACCAAGCCCGCTGGAAAGAAAAAGAACATCACGCCAAAGGCCACGGGCATGAACCACATCAATTTGGCTTGAATGGGGTCTGGCGGTGTGGGGTTGAGCCAGGTTTGGAAAACAGAGGTGACCGTCATCAAAACCGGCAAGATGAACCAGGGGTCGGGTGCGGCCAAATCCGAGATCCATCCAATCCACGGCGCGTTTCTCATTTCCACCGATGACAACAAGACCCAATACAGCGCAATGAAAAATGGGATTTGTACCAGGATAGGCAAACAACCGCCCAGCGGGTTGACCTTTTCTTCTCGGTAGATTTTCATCATCTCCGTTTGCATTTGTTGCGGGTTGTCTTTCAGACGTTCGCGCATTTCCATGATTTTTGGATTGATGGCTTTCATTTTGCCCATGCTTCTATAGGCTTGTGCATTCAACCAGTAAAAAGCGGCCTTTAAAACCACGACCAAGGCCACAATCGACCAACCCCAGTTGTTGATCAAGCGATTCAACTCATACAGCAGCCAGTAGAGAGGTTTTGACAAGATGGTGAGCCATCCATAGTCTTTCACCAGCTCCAAGCCAACATAGGTGGCTTCGAGAATTTTTTCTTCTTGGGGACCCGCAAACAAGCGGGCCGTGTGGCTGAGTTTGTCGCCCGGGCCGATGCTGGCCAAAGGCGCGACCATGCCCACAGCATACAAGTTGGTGTCTATCTTGCGGGCGAAGTTGGTGCGGTTTTGTGCATCATCCAGCAGCCATGCTGAGGCAAAGTAATGCTGCACCATGGCCACATAGCCTTGGCTGGTTTGCTTCTCAAAATCAGCTTCGCCTTTTTCAATGTCCTCAAAATCTACTTTTTGATATTTCTTTTCGTTGGTGAAAACAGCCGGGCCGGTGAAGGTGGAATAAAAAGCAGACTCTCCCTCAAGCTTGTTGCCATCGCGCACCAATTGGACATAAAGCTGCGGGCTGATGGCAGCGGCGGAATTGTTGGTGATGTCATGCTGCAGCTTCAGGACATAGCTGCCGCGCGTGAGCGTGTAGGTTTTGACCAAAGACACATCACCAGCGTCTAGCGACTGGAACTGGAACGTCAGCTGATCTTCACCCTCCTTGAGCGCGGTGGGGCCAGAAAAACGCATTGCTGATTTGTGTGTCGGCCAAGCTTCAGAAGAGGTGCTGCCAATCAGCCCGGTTTGTCCCAAGTAAACCCGCTCTTTGCTGTCGTCAAACAGCACCACGTTCTGGCCGGGCCGCAGGATATCCGCATGCTTTAACAATTCAGCGCGCAGCAAACTGCCGCCTTGCGTGTCAAACGTCAACTTCAACACATCGGTGCTGATTTCGACACGCTCGCTCTTGATGGTGTTGCTGCTGTTGTTGTCAGGCTGGGGCACGGCCGTGTTGTTGGCAACAGCGGGCGGTGTTGCGGCATCGCTGGAGGTTGCAGCGGCTGGTGCAGTTTGCGTCGCTTTTGTTGGGCTGGGCATGAACATGGGTTTTCTGCCATGGCTGATCTCCCATTGGTCCCACAACAGTGCCAGTGAAAAGATAAAGACCAACCAAAGGATGATGCGGCGAATTTCGTTCATGGCGACGTTGTTTCTGAAGAAGACGGGGGTGTCGTCGGGCCTTTGAACCATGACGACTTGAACAGGGTGGCTGGCACGGGGTCGTGTCCACCAGCACACCAAGGATGACAACGCAAGAGGCGTCGAAGAGTGAGGTAGCCACCGCTGGCAGCGCCATGCTGTTGCAGCGCGCCAATGGCATACAAGGAACAGGTTGGCTCAAAGCGGCAAGAGGAGCCCAGCCAGGGGCTGAGCAACAAGCGATAGGCTTTGACCAAGGCGATCAAGATGGCACGCATCATGTTTGCGCCACTTGTGCAAACAATTGCTGCAGCTCTTCGCGCAAGGCTTGTTTGAGGCGAACGGAGGTTGCGCTCTTGAAGAATTGGCGGTCGAATTCTTTGCGCAAACGAACCACATGCGCAGCTGTCGAGGGGTTGGTTCTCATGAACGCAGTTGCATAGATTTGACGTTTGATGGTGTTGCGCGTGACCGCTCTTTTGGCGAGCCGCTTGGGCACAACCGCGCCAATGCGCGGGTTGTCGACGTTCACCTGCTGATGCAATGCGAAATGCACCGTTCTGGCGGCAACGCCGGTTGCCATGACCGCATCAAAATCCGAACGATGCGTGATTTTTTCCACGCCGCCGGTCAATGGGTTTAGACGGCCAGGCGTTTGCGGCCTTTGGCGCGGCGTGCGTTGATCACGGCGCGGCCTCCGCGGGTTTTCATGCGGACCAAAAAGCCATGGGTGCGCGCACGGCGCGTTTTGGAGGGCTGGTAAGTGCGTTTCATCTTTATCTCTGCTTGAAATGGGGAAACCGTAGATTATCCCTATTTTTCAAGCCCTTGTCCGGTTAACAGCTTGTCATTTCTAATTTGTGATCGCCATTTTCACGCGCCGACCTGCGTTTTTTCAATTCTGTGGATAAATTTTTGATAAAGTACCCCAAATGCGCCTTCAAATCAAATCTATCCACAGTTTAATCTGGTCTGCGAGCAAGACATGGATCTGAGCCCCGAGCACACTGACGCCGGGCAAGCTTTGTGGCAGACCTGCATCGATCAATTGGCGCAAGAATTGCCCCAGCAGCAATTCAATACCTGGATCAAACCGCTGCAAGCGATTGTTTCGGAAGACTTTGCCAAGGTCAGCGTGGTGGTGGGCAACCGTTTCAAACTGGATTGGATTCGCGCCCAATACGCCAGCAGGATTTCCGCGCTTTTGTCCCAGCTGTATGGTCAAAACATCCAGCTCGATTTCATCTTGGCGGCCAAAGAACCTCCGCCACGTCAGGCTTTCAGCCGTTCTGCGCAAGAAACCGAAGAGATGAGTCTTGGTTTTGCCCCTGCGGCCATGGCTGACAATGGCCTCAATGGTTTCAAGAACCGCCTCAACAGCAGCCTGTGCTTTGACACGCTGGTTGAAGGCACTGCCAACCGGATGGCCCGTGCGGCAGCCATGCATGTGGCCAATGTGCCTGGCCAGCTTTACAACCCCTTGTTTATCTATGGCGGTGTGGGTCTGGGTAAAACCCATTTGATGCATGCTGTTGGCAACCAACTGCTGCAAAACAGGCCCGATGCCAAGGTTTTATACATTCATGCCGAACAATTTGTTTCGGATGTGGTTAAGGCTTATCAACGCAAAACTTTTGACGAGTTCAAGCACCATTACCACTCACTTGACTTGCTGCTGATCGATGATGTTCAGTTTTTTGCCAATAAAGACCGAACACAGGAAGAGTTTTTCAATGCTTTCGAAGCACTTTTAGCCAAGAAGTCACATATAGTGATGACCAGCGACACGTATCCAAAGGGTTTGGCTGACATCCATGAACGCTTGGTCTCCCGGTTTGATTCTGGGCTCACGGTGGCGATTGAACCCCCGGAGTTGGAAATGCGGGTGGCCATTCTGATCAACAAAGCCCGTTCTGAGGGCTCGGAAATGCCCGAAGAAGTGGCCTTTTTCGTGGCTAAAAACGTGCGCTCTAATGTGCGCGAGCTCGAAGGCGCATTGCGTAAAATTTTGGCCTATTCGCGCTTCAACCAAAAAGAAGTGTCCATTCAATTGGCCCGAGACGCTTTGCGCGACTTGTTGTCCATCCAGAACCGCCAAATTTCAGTTGAAAATATCCAAAAAACCGTGGCCGACTATTACAAAATCAAAGTCGCCGACATGTATTCCAAGAAACGCCCCGCCTCGATTGCCCGTCCTCGTCAAATTGCCATGTACCTGGCCAAAGAACTCACGCAAAAAAGCCTGCCCGAAATCGGTGAATTGTTTGGCGGCCGTGACCACACCACGGTGCTGCATGCGGTGCGCAAAATTTCTGCTGAGCGGCAAACTGTCAGTGAACTCAACCAGCAACTCCATGTGCTGGAACAAACACTGAAAGGATAAAGAATGCTTTTGTGTGGTCCAAACCCTGTGTATTGTTCTGGCACAAGCCATGACTTATCCACATGGACGGCCTGTTTTCCAAAGTTGTTCATATCCAAGCCGCTGCAATCTGCTGGCTTACAAACAATGTTTGGCAGGCCCCAAGTTGTTGAAATCACAGTAGAAAATAGCCTTGTCCACAGAAGTTGGTCTTGCTTATCTACTACCACTATTGAAATATAAAGAAATGAAGAAGAGGATGACATGATTGTCTTGAAAGCCACCCAAGAGCACATTCTGGCCGCGTTGCAGTCCGTTGCAGGCATCGTCGAGCGTCGCCACACTTTGCCGATCTTGGCCAATGTGATGATTCGCAAAACGGGCGGTGATTTGCAATTGACCACCAGCGACCTGGAAATTCAAATCCGCACCGAAGCTTCTTTGGGTGGTGACAGCGGAAGTTTCAGCACCACTGTCGGTGCGCGCAAACTCATTGATATTTTGCGTTCGATGCCGGCTGATCAAACCGTGAGTTTGGAGTCGAGCCAAAACAAGTTGTTGCTCAAAAGTGGCAAAAGTCGTTTCACGTTGCAGACCTTGCCCGCCGAAGATTTCCCTTTGGTGCAAGAGTCCACCAGCTTTGGCCCCGTGTTCAGTATTCCGCAAAAAACGCTGAAAACCTTGTTGCAACAAATTTCGTTTTCCATGGCGGTGCACGACATCCGCTACTACCTGAACGGTATTTTGTTTGTCGCCGAAGGCAAGCAACTCAGCTTGGTGGCCACTGATGGGCATCGCTTGGCCTTCACATCGGCCACGTTGGAAGTTGAAGTACCTAAGCAGGAAGTTATTTTGCCGCGCAAAACCGTGTTGGAGTTGCTGCGTTTGTTGTCCGACAAAGAAGGCGATATTCAAATGCAATTCGCCAGCAACCAAGCGCGGTTCACGTTCGATGGCAAAGAATTTGTCACCAAGTTGGTCGAGGGCAAGTTCCCCGACTACAACCGCGTCATCCCCAAGAGCCATAAAAACACCATCACCCTGGGACGCACGGCCTTGCTCGCCACACTGCAACGCACAGCGATTCTCACCAGCGACAAGTTCAAAGGTGTGCGCATCAACCTCGAACCCGGGTTGTTGCGCGTGGCCTCCAGCAACGCCGAGCAAGAGGAAGCGGTGGATGAGATTGAAATCGACTATGCCGGTGACAACATTGAAATTGGTTTCAATGTCACCTACTTGATCGATGTGTTGACCAACATGACGGACGACATGGTTCGCATGGACCTGGCCGATTCCAACAGCTCGGTGTTGGTCACGATTCCAGACAATGCCTTCTTCAAATACGTTGTCATGCCCATGCGCATTTAATGCACGTTTTTTTGTTTCCCCTTGATGTGAGTTTTCGTGCTTTCGCGCGTGATGAATGGTGACTATGAGTAACAGCAACACTGAACCCCAAGACGACGCAACGCCTGCAGCCGGAGCGGACCAAGCCTACGGTGAGAGTTCGATTCAGATCTTGGAGGGTTTGGAAGCGGTCCGCAAACGCCCGGGCATGTATATCGGCGACACCTCGGACGGCACCGGTTTGCACCATTTGGTGTTTGAGGTGGTGGACAACTCGATTGACGAAGCGCTGGCTGGTCATTGCGACGACATCGTGGTCACCATCCATTCCGACAATTCCATCAGCGTCACCGACAACGGCCGCGGTATTCCTACCGGCGTGAAGATGGACGACAAGCACGAGCCCAAGCGCAGTGCCTCCGAAATTGCGCTCACCGAACTGCACGCGGGCGGCAAGTTCAACCAAAACAGCTACAAGGTTTCCGGTGGTTTGCACGGCGTGGGTGTGTCGTGCGTGAATGCGCTCTCCAAGTGGTTGCGCCTGGTGGTGCGACGCGATGGCAAGGTGCACACCATCGAGTTTGCCAAAGGCTTTGTGCAAAACCGCTTGATTGACGTGGTGGATGGTGTTGAAGTGTCGCCCATGCGCATCACCGGCGACACCGACAAGCGCGGCACCGAAGTGCATTTCTTGCCCGACACCGACATCTTCACCTCAAACCATGATTTTCATTATGAAATCCTGAGCAAGCGCTTGCGCGAACTGAGCTACCTGAACAACGGTGTGCGCATCCGCTTGATGGACGAGCGCACCGGCAAGAACGACGACTACTCGGGCGCAGGCGGTGTGGCGGGTTTTGTGCAGTTCATCAACTCGGGCAAGAAAATTTTGCACCCGAACGCGTTTTACGCCGAAGGCGAGCGCCCTGCCGAAACCTATGGCGGTATTCCTGGCACCCACATTGGTGTGGAAGTGGCCATGCAGTGGAACGACGGCTACAACGAGAGCGTGCTGTGCTTCACCAACAACATCCCACAACGTGATGGTGGCACCCACCTGACCGGCCTGCGTGCCGCGATGACGCGTGTCATCAACAAATACATTGAAGAGCACGACCTGGCGAAAAAAGCCAAGGTGGAAGTGACCGGCGACGACATGCGCGAGGGGCTGTGTTGCGTGTTGTCGGTGAAAGTGCCCGAGCCAAAATTCTCGAGCCAAACCAAAGACAAGCTGGTGTCCAGCGAAGTACGCGCCCCAGTGGAAGACATTGTGGGCAAGGTCTTGGGCGACTATTTGCAAGAGCGCCCGAATGACGCCAAGATGATTTGCGGCAAGATCATTGATGCTGCGCGGGCGCGTGAAGCGGCCCGCAAAGCGCGTGAGATGACGCGCCGCAAAGGCGTGCTCGATGGCATGGGCCTGCCTGGCAAGCTGGCCGATTGCCAAGAAAAAGACCCGGCCCTGTGCGAGATTTACATCGTCGAGGGTGACTCGGCGGGTGGTTCGGCCAAGCAAGGGCGTGACCGCAAATTCCAAGCCATTTTGCCGTTGCGCGGCAAAATTTTGAACGTGGAAAAAGCGCGTTACGAAAAGCTTTTGACCAGCAATGAAATTCTCACACTCATCACCGCACTGGGCACGGGCATTGGCAAGGTGAGCGCCGAGTCGGGCAAGTCGGGCACAGACGATTTCAACATCGACAAACTGCGCTACCACCGCATCATCATCATGACCGATGCCGACGTGGACGGCGCCCACATCCGCACCCTGTTGCTCACTTTCTTCTACCGTCAAATGCCCGAGTTGGTTGAGCGCGGTCACATCTACATCGCGCAACCACCTTTGTACAAAGTGAAGGTGGGCAAAGAAGAGCAGTACATCAAAGACCAACTCGCCTTGGACTTGTTCCTCTTGAAAGTCGCTTTGAAGGATGCCACGCTGCACACCGGTGGCAGCAACCCGCAGACACTCACGGGCGAGACTTTGGCCGAGCTGGCCCGCAAACACCAGTTGGCCGAAGCGGTCATCTCGCGCCTGAGCAGCATCATGGACGCCGAGGCTTTGCGTGGCATGGCCGATGGTGTTTCTTTGAACTTGGACAGCTTAGAGCAAGCCCAAGCATCGGCGGCTGCGCTGCAAGTCAAATTGCGCGAGTTGGGCAGCGGCTCGGAAGTGGCCGCCGAGTTTGATGTGCGCACCGACAAACCGATTCTGCGTTTGAGCCGCCACCACCATGGCAATGTGAAGAGCAGCGTCATCACCCAAGACTTTGTGCACGGCGCCGACTACGCGGCACTGGCCGAAGCGGCCAACACCTTTCGAGGATTGCTGGGCGAGGGTGCACGTGTCGAGCGTGGTGAAGGCGAGCGTCGCAAAGAAGAGCGCGTCTCTGATTTCCGCCAAGCCATGAAGTGGTTGATCGTGCAAGCCGAAAACGCCACCGCGCGTCAGCGCTACAAAGGCTTGGGCGAGATGAACCCCGAGCAACTGTGGGAAACCACCATGGACCCAGCGGTGCGTCGTTTGCTGCGCGTGCAAATTGACGATGCGATCGAAGCCGACCGCGTCTTCACCATGCTGATGGGTGACGAGGTCGAGCCACGGCGCATCTTCATCGAGAGCAACGCGCTGCGCGCGGCCAACATCGACGTCTGATCAAGCGGCCATTGGCAGGGCGCCTCGCATCAAGTCGCCCGGTCTTGGCGCCAAGCTGATCAGGTGCGGTAGCTGCTGTCGGTGCGATCGAGTTTGCGAATCAGGGCAGGCCACGCAATGCCTGCGCCTTGACCGGCGGTGGCGGTTTTCATCACCTCGGCCATGTTGTCCGTGATGCTGCTTGGGATCATGACCAAAGGGCCGCAGGCTTGCGCGGCGATTTGAATTTGGCACGCCGATTCGAAGATGTACATGTTCAAGAAAGCGTCGGTCGCGCTCTTGCCGGTGGTCAGCAAGCCATGGTTGCGCAGAATCAAATATTTCTTTTCGCCCAAGTCGGCTTGCAAGCGCGGAATCTCGTCGCCACGCAAAGCCAACCCTTCATAGTCGTGGTAGGCCACGTTGTTCACCACAAAGGTGGATTGCTGGCTGATGGGCAACAAGCCGGATTCAAGCGCGCTGACGGCCACACCGGCTTTGGTGTGGGTGTGCATCACGCAATGGGCGTCGTGGCGCACCGCGTGGATGGCGCTGTGGATGGTGAAACCCGCGGGGTTCACAGGGAATTCGGTGGGCAGGAGTTTGTTGCAGTCCATGTCGATTTTCACCAAGCTGGACGCGGTGATTTCATCGAACATCAAACCATAGGGGTTGATCAAGAACTGCGCTTGGCCACCGGTGATGCTGTCGGGCAAACGCAGGCTGATGTGGGTGAACACCAAATCGCTCCAGCCGTACATGGCCACCAAGCGGTAGGCGGCGGCGAGCTCGCAGCGCAGCGTCCATTCTTCTTCACTCACCAGTTCTTTCATGGAAGGGATGTGCATTGTGGTCTCCGGGTTTTTTGAAATGTTGGTATGGATTGTGTCACTGTCTGCGCAACAGGTGTGCCACTTAAAATGTGCGGTTTACAAAGGCGACTGATGCTTTACCCCGAGCAGTTTGATGTGATTGTGGTTGGCGGCGGCCATGCTGGCACCGAAGCGGCGCTGGCAAGCGCCCGCATGGGCTGCCGCACCCTGCTGCTGAGCCACAACATCGAGACGCTGGGGCAGATGAGTTGCAACCCATCCATTGGCGGCATTGGCAAAGGCCATTTGGTGAGAGAGGTGGATGCTTTGGGCGGTGCTATGGCGCTGGCTACGGATGCGGCGGGCATTCAATTTCGCATCCTGAACCGCTCCAAGGGCCCCGCAGTGCGGGCCACCCGCGCCCAGGCGGATCGGATTTTGTACAAAGCCGCCATCCGGCATCAACTCGAAAACCAACCGAACCTCTGGTTGTTTCAGCAGGCGGTGGACGACTTGATGATCGAAGGCTCAAGGGTGGCGGGCGCTGTCACGCAAGTGGGTGTGCGCTTCGTTGCCAAGGCGGTTGTATTAACGGCGGGTACATTTTTGGACGGCAAGATCCATGTGGGCTTGCAAAACCACTCGGCTGGTCGTGCAGGCGACCCGCCCGCGGTGCGCTTGTCGGCGCGTTTGAAAGAACTGAAGCTGCCGCAAGGCCGCCTGAAAACTGGCACGCCACCACGCTTGGACGGGCGCACCATCGACTTCAGCCAATGCCTGGAACAACCGGGGGACGGCATGCCTGGCGGTGAATCGCCCGAGATGCCGGTGTTCAGTTTTCGCGGCCACCGTGAGATGCACCCGCAGCAAATGGCCTGCTGGATCACCCACACCAACGAACGCACCCACGACATCATCCGCTCAGGTTTTGACCGCAGCCCGATGTTCACTGGCCAAATCGAAGGGGTGGGGCCGCGCTATTGCCCGAGTGTGGAAGACAAGGTCAACCGCTTTGCCGACAAAGCCAGCCACCAAATTTTCCTGGAACCCGAGGGCCTGACCACCCACGAGTACTACCCCAACGGCATATCCACCAGCCTGCCGTTTGACGTGCAGTACGACTTGGTGCGCTCCATGAAGGGTTTGGAAAACGCCCACATCTTGCGCCCGGGCTACGCCATCGAGTACGACTATTTCGACCCGCGCGAACTCAAGCGCAGCTTCGAAACCAAACAAATCGACGGGCTGTTTTTCGCCGGGCAAATCAATGGCACCACCGGCTATGAAGAAGCGGCCGCCCAAGGTTTGTACGCTGGCCTGAATGCGGCATTGCAAGTGCGTGGTCAAGAAGCTTGGACACCGGGGCGGGACCAAGCCTACCTTGGCGTGTTGGTGGATGACTTGGTCAGCCAAGGCGTGATCGAGCCCTACCGCATGTTCACCAGCCGCGCCGAGTTTCGGCTGCAATTGCGCGAGGACAATGCCGACGCCCGCCTGACCGACAAAGGGCGCGAGCTGGGCTTGGTGGGCGACGCCCAGTGGGACAGCTTCTGCCGAAAACGGGATGCTGTTTCACGTGAAACACAGCGCTTGGCGGCCAC
The DNA here is from genome assembly GCF_965234735.1 of Limnohabitans simekii (SeqCode). Taxonomy (GTDB): domain Bacteria; phylum Pseudomonadota; class Gammaproteobacteria; order Burkholderiales; family Burkholderiaceae_C; genus Limnohabitans; species Limnohabitans simekii. The sequence goes on from NZ_OZ248543.1 coordinate 323,360, forward strand.
CTGGGTCAGCCCGGCCAATTTGGCGGCGACCGAATCCGAGCGGGTCTTGGGCAAGGCCATCAGCCATGAACACAGCTTGGCTGATTTGCTGCGCCGCCCGGATGTGAGCTATGACGCCCTGATGAGCCTGGATGGTGGGCGCTTTGCCAGCTTTGACTTGGCCGCGCTGGACGATGTTTCACGTGAAACAGTGATCGAGCAGGTGGACATCGCCGCCAAGTACTCGGGCTACATCGACCGCCAGCGCGAGGAGGTGGCCCGCGCCGCCCACTATGAACAACTGCCGTTGCCGCCCAGCCTGGACTACCTGGCGATTCCAGCCCTCAGCATCGAGGTGCGGCAAAAGCTGGACAAGCACCGGCCCGAAACCCTGGGCCAAGCGTCGCGCATTTCGGGCGTCACCCCAGCGGCCATTTCCTTGTTGCTGATCCATTTGCGGCGTGCTCGCTATGGCGGTTTTGCCCCTGAAAAAACCGAGGCGTCGGTGTGAGCCACCCGTTGGCGGGGGCGCTTTCTGAGGGCTTGAACCAACTCGGCCTGGCCTTGAGCCCGGCGCAGCAGCAACAACTCTTGGACTATCTGGACCTGCTGGGCAAGTGGAACAAGGTCTACAACCTCACTGCCGTGCGCGACCCGGCGCAAATGCTGACCCAACATCTGCTGGATTGTTTGGCCGTGGTGCAACCCTTGAAAGCGCGGCTGCCCGCGCTGCAAACCGTGCTGGACGTGGGCGCGGGCGGCGGCCTGCCAGCAGTGGTCTTGGCCGTGGCCTGCCCGCAGTGGCAAGTGAGCGCGGTGGACACCGTGGCCAAAAAAGCGGCATTCATTCAGACCGCGGCGCACAGCTTGGGCCTGCACAATTTGCGCGGCATCCATGCGCGGGTGGAGGATTTGGCCGAGTGCTATGACCTGGTCTGTTCCCGCGCGTTTGCTTCCTTGGCCGACTTCACAACTTGGTCCGCTGCAGCCTTGAAGCCGGGCGGTGTCTGGATGGCGATGAAGGGCAGGGTGCCGGATGAAGAGCTCGCCGCGCTGCCACCGGGTTTGCGGGTTGACGAGGTGCAGCTGTTGCAGGTGCCGGGCTTGGAGGCGCAGCGATGTGTGGTGTGGATGCGGCAGGCCTAGTTATTGGGGTCATGAACAATTGGGGTTAGATTCCAATTAATTCACATCGGTCAAGCAGAGGTGGTTTTTGGAGGCCGCCAGAACCCCTTATTTTGAGGGGGTGGTCAGCAGGGACGGGGCTCGCGGGCGGTTTGATGATACATAAATTCAACGATTTGCCGAAATCTTGTATCACCTGCCAACCAAGAAATACGGTTCATAGCCGCACGGCCTGGGGGTCAGAGCCTGATCAATTCACGGCGACTTGCCCGCCGCGCTGGGCTCAAACGCCGCTCACCGCAGCAAAGCTGCAACGTTCGCTACGCAGCCGACCCACCATGTTCTGCAAGCTAAAGAATAATTGGAATCTGACCCCAATTGTTCGGCAGATGTTTCACGTGAAACAGCCCGCCGACAGCCGCCGCAGTTACACTCTGCTCCCCCTGCACACCACAAGGCCCCCATGTTTGGCATTTCCGACTACCCGACCTTCGTCGGTGCAGTCATCATCTTTTTGGCGATCCCCGGCCCCGGCAACCTGGCTTTGCTGACCTCGACCGCGCAAGCCGGGCTGCGCGGCGGGCTGGTCGCGGCCTTGGGCATCATGGCCGGTGACCAGTTGCTGATGTGGGCGGCGGTCGCGGGTTTGTCGGCGCTGCTGTTGGCCAGCCCGATGTGGTTCGGCGTCATCCAATGGCTGGGTGCGCTCTATTTAGCCTACCTGGGCGTGCGCATGGTCACGGCCAAACCAGGCGACGCGCCGCTCTTAGACATGTCCTCGGGCCGGTTTTTCCGCCAATCGTTTTTCATCACCTTGCTCAACCCCAAAGCAATCGTGTTTTATATGGCGTTTTTCCCGCTGTTTGTCGATAGCCAGCAGCCGCCCACGTTGCTGACCTTTGGTGTCATGGCCGTCACCATCGCCGCACTCACGTTTTTGTACAGTCTGGTGCTCACCGTGTTGGCCAGCCGTTTGCGCAGCCGCATGCAGCGGCATCCCTGGCTCGGGCCGTGGTTGCAAAAACTCGCTGGCGTGGTCTTGGTCGGCTTTGGCCTGCGTCTCATTTTTCAGAAGTAAACAAACATGACGAAAATCTTTTGTGTCGCCAATCAAAAAGGTGGGGTCGGCAAAACCACCACCACGATCAACCTGGCCGCGGCCTTGGCCGCCATCGGCCAGCGCGTCTTGATGGTCGACCTGGACCCGCAGGGCAATGCCACCATGGGCTCGGGCGTGGACAAGCGCCAACTCAAGCACTCGGTGTATGACGTGCTGCTGGGTGAGACCGACATCGCGCAGGCCCGTACCCCCAGTGTGTGGGGCGAAGCTGCTGCCAAGCCGGGCCTGGCCACCTACCATGTGCTGGGTGCGAACCGGGATTTGGCCGGTGCCGAGGTCGAGTTGGTGAACCTGGAGTTGCGCGAAAAACGTTTGAAAGCGGCACTGGTCAAAGTGAACAACGATTACGACGTGGTGCTGATCGATTGCCCGCCGTCGCTCTCCATGCTGACCTTGAACGGCCTGTGCGCAGCGCATGGCGTGATCGTGCCGATGCAGTGCGAGTATTTCGCCTTGGAAGGCCTGACCGACTTGGTCAACACCATCAAACAGGTGCATGCCAACCTGAACAACGACTTGAAAATCATCGGCCTGTTGCGCGTCATGTTCGACCCGCGCATCACCTTGCAACAACAGGTGAGCGATCAACTGAAGTCCCACTTTGGCGACAAGGTGTTCAACACCCTGATTCCCCGCAACGTGCGTTTGGCCGAAGCGCCCAGCTACGGTTTGCCCGGCGTGGTGTTTGATCCGGCCGCCAAAGGCAGCCAGGCCTTCATCGACTTCGCCAAAGAACTCACCGAACGATTCAAAAACTTTTAATGACAGCGGCTGAGCCGCTTTGAAGAGAACCCCATGGCAACCAAAAAAATCAAAGGCTTGGGCCGCGGCCTGGAAGCATTGCTTGGCCCCACAGCCAATGAATCTGTGCAATTGGCCGAGAGTGAGCGCCCTCCTGCCACCTTGAGCCTGGACCAAATGGTGGCCGGTATCTACCAGCCGCGCACCCGCATGGACGAGGGCGCGTTGTACGAACTCGCCGAAAGCATCAAGGCGCAAGGCGTGATGCAACCGATTTTGGTGCGCCTGTTGGCCAGCGGCGAGAACGCTGGCAAGTACGAAATCATCGCCGGTGAGCGGCGTTTCCGTGCCTCCAAACTCGCCGGTTTGAGCGAGGTGCCGGTGCTGGTGCGCGACGTGCCCGATCAAGCCGCCGCCGCCATGGCGCTGATTGAAAACATGCAGCGCGAAGACCTGAACCCGCTGGAAGAAGCGCAGGGCATGCAGCGCCTGATCAAGGAATTTGGCCTGACCCACGAGCAAGCCGCGCAGGCGGTGGGCCGCTCGCGCAGTGCCGCCAGCAATTTGCTGCGCCTCTTGAACTTGGCCGAGCCGGTGCAAACCATGCTGATGGCGGGCGACCTCGACATGGGCCATGCACGCGCCTTGCTGAGCCTGGACCGGGCCGCGCAAATCACCGCGGCGAACCAAATCGCGGCGAAAAAAATGTCGGTGCGCGAGGCCGAAAGTTTGGTGAAAAAAATCGGCGCCGATTTTTCTTTGGTGACGCAAAAACCCAAAAAAGAAAAAGCCCGCGACTTGAAACGCTTGGAAGAAGAGTTGTCCGACTTGCTGACCGCCCAAGTGGAAATCCGTGTGAAAAAACAAGTCAAGCGCCATGGCCGCGTCGAGCAAATGGGCGAGATCGCCATCGACTTTGGTTCGCTCGACGCCTTGAATGGCTTGATCGAGAAATTGCGCGGCTAGTGTTTACACCGCCCAAGCCCGCAGGCGGCGCGGGGTATCCTTACAGCTTGTAAAGTTGGCGGCTTGCCAGCCAACCGTTTGCACCAGACCATCGCTATTCAGGAGCTTTTTTCATGAACTTTCCCGCTCGTCGTTTTTGGCGTCACAGCGCCGCCGTGCTGGCCTTGGGCCTCATGGGCAGCGTGGGCCACGCCCAAGAAACCTTCAAGATCGGTATCGTCAGCTTTTTATCGGGCCAAGCGGCAGAGAGTTTTGGCATTCCTGCGGTCAACGGTGCCAAGGTCTTGATCGAAGCCTTCAACAAAGGCCAGGCGCCCGCCCCCTACAACAAGCCAGGCATTGGCGGCATGCCCATCGAAGTCGTGTATGTGGACGAGGCCGGTGGTGCGACCAAACAAGTGCAAGAGTTGCGCAACTTGTATGAGCGCGAGAAAGTGGATGTGGTGGTCGGCTATGTGGGCTCGGGCGACTGCTTGGCGGTGGCCCCCGTGGCTGAAGAGCTGAAAAAATTCCTCATTCTCTATGACTGCGGCACACCGCGTATTTTCGAAGACAACAACTTTCGCTATGTGTTTCGCACGGCGGCCCATGCCACCATGGACAACGTGGCCTTGGCGCGGTACTTGAAAGCCCGCAAAGTGCCAGTGAAAAACTTCAACCTGATCAACCAAGACTACGCTTGGGGTCAAGACTCCCGCAAAGACTTTATTTTGTCCATGGCTAATCTCTATCCGGACGCCAAGTCCGGGGTGGACCAGTTGCCCAAGTTTGGCGCGGGCCAATACGGCACCGAAATTTCAGCCCTGATGTCCAAGCCCGCAGACCTGACCCACTCCAGTTTGTGGGGCGGCGACTTGCAAGCCTTCATCTTGCAAGCCGGACCACGCGGCTTGTTCAAAAAATCACAAGTCGTGTTGAGCGCTGGTGACCATGTGTTGCCCGGTTTGGGCCAGAAAATGCCCGACGGCACCATCTTGGGTGCGCGCGGTGCTTATGGTTTGATGGCCCCACCTTCACCCCTGAACACCTGGTGGTGGGACACCTACAGCAAGGCCTACAACGTTTACCCGGTGCAAGCCCCCTACCGCATGGCGCAAGCCCTCATGGGCTTGAAGCTCGCCGCTGAAAAAGCCATGGCGCAAAACAACGGAAAAAAGCCCAGCACCGAAATGCTGGCTGCTTCTTTGCGTGGTAGCGAATGGATGTCACCGGCCGGCAAAATCCGCATGGCGCTCTCCAATGGCCAACAAGCCATCCAAGACGCGGCGATTGGCCGCACCAAATGGAATGAACAGAAAAAAATGGTCCTGCTCGAAGACATCCAACGCTTTGACGCCGAATGCGTGAACCCGCCGCTGAATGTGAAATCCGAAGACTGGTTGAAGTCGGGTTTTGCCGGTGCCAAGTGCAAATAAGCAGCCACAACTCCAACTGATCATCTCTTTATGCAACTTGCATTGACGATTTTGGTGGATGGCCTGAGCTATGCCTCCTGGCTGTTCATCGTGGCTTTGGGCCTCACGCTGGTGTTTGGCGTGCTCAAAATTTTGAACATCGCGCACGGCAGTTTTTACGCGCTGGGGGCCTATATGGCCGCTTCAGCCGTGGCCTTGGCCACCGACTGGAACCTGCCGCCGTATTTCTCCTTGCTGGCCATGTTGTTGGCCGCGGTGGTGTTGGCTGCTTTGGTCGCGCCCCTCACCGAGCGCGGCTTGCTGCGGTTTTTTTACGGCCGGGATGAAGTGCTGTTGGTGCTGGTCACCTACGCCATGTTCCTGATGTTGGAAGACATCACCAAACTGATTTGGGGCGCCAACCCCTACTACGTGTCCGAACCCTATGCCCTGTTTGGCAACATCGACATGGGCAGCCAAAGCTATGTGGGTTACGACCTGCTGCTGGTGGCCTTGGCGGTGTTGGTCGGTGGCCTGGTTTGGTGGGGCTTGAACCGCACCCGTTTTGGCAAGATCGTGACCGCCGTCATCCACAGCTCCGAAATCGCCTCCAGCATGGGCATCAAGGTGTCGCGTGTTTACATGGTGGCCTTCGCCATTGGCATCTTTTTGGCGGCACTCGGCGGCGCGTTCACCGCGCCCATGATCTCGGTGCAACCGGGCGTGTCGGTCGGCGTCATCATCATCTCGTTTGCGGTGGTCATCATCGGCGGCTTGGGCAGCATCGAAGGTGCGGCCATTGGTGCGCTCATCGTCGGCTTGGCCCGCGCCATGGCGGTGCACCTGATGCCAGTGGCCGAGTTGTTTTCAGTCTATGTGGTCATGGCACTGGTCTTGATGTTCAGACCAGAAGGCTTGTTCCAGCGCATCCAAGCCCGAAAGATTTAAGCCATGGGCAAACTCTTGTTCACTGCATTGGTGGTCTTGCTCGGCTGTTTGGGCGCAGGTTTTTTCCTGCCCAAGTGGCTGCAGTTCATGTTGACCATGGCGATGGCCAATGGTTTGGTGTCGCTGGGCTTGGTCATCTTGATGCGCGGCGGTGTCGTGGCCTTTGGTCAAGGCCTGATGGCGGCTTTGGGCGGCTACACCGCGGCCTTGGTGTTTGAGCATTTCCAATGGACCGACGCGCTGCTGTTGCCCTTGTTGGGGGGTGTCTGCGCCATGCTGATCACTGCCCCGTTTGCGCCCTTGTTGGCGCGGTACCGTGGCATCTTTTTCTCCATGCTCACCTTGGCGCTCTCCATGGTCGGTTATGGCATTTTGGTGAAAACAGAATCCTTGGGCGGCTCCGATGGCATCAACATGGGCCGCGTCACGTTGCTGGGCCAAGCGCTCCCGGATGCGGCGGTCAGCTACACCTTGCTGGCGGTCACCCTGTGTTTTGCTGCCGTGTCGCTGGTTTGGGCGAAGGTGTTTTTCGCTTCCACGCGGGGCTTGGTCACACGCGCCATCCGCGACAACGAATTGCGGGTCGAGTACATGGGCGGGTCGGTGGCGCAAACCATGGCCATCAATTTTGTCGTGGCCGCGTTTTTGGCGGGCATGGGCGGCGCCTTGGCTGTGATGGCGCTGGGCCACATCGACCCCAACTTCAGCTACTGGACCACCTCGGGTGAGTATGTGTTTGTCGCCATCTTGGCGGGCAGCCACAGTGTTTTGGCCGTCATGTTGTCGTCGGCGGTGTTGGAGGTGGTGCGCTCGTTTTCCAGCGCTTATTTCCCCACCACTTGGCAGTTCGCACTCGGTTTGTTTTTGCTCTTGGTGATCCGCTTTTTGCCGCAAGGCCTGGGCTCGCTGTGGCGCAGCAAATCGCCGGAGGACGCCTCATGAGCTGGCTGCTGAGTGCACAAGGCGTGCAAAAAAAGTTTGGCGCGGTGGTCGCGGCCCAAGACCTGGACATCAACATCCAAGCGGGTGAACGCATCAGCCTGATTGGCAGCAACGGCGCGGGCAAAACCACCTTTGTGAACATGATCACCGGCTACATCCAACCCGACGCCGGACAAATTGCCTTGGATGGGCACAACATCATTGGCATGACGCCGCGCGACATCACCCGCTTGGGTGTGGCGCGGTCGTTTCAAATTCCACAGCTTTACGCCAGCATGAGTGTGCTGGACAACATGTTGGTCGCGCAAACCACGCACGACAACCAACTCTCTTGGTGGCGGCCCGCGCACAGCGCGGCCTCACGCGATCGCGCCGAGGCCGTGTTGCAACGCTTCAATTTGCTGATACATCGCCATCGCTTGGTGGCCGAGTTGCCAGGCGGTGTGCGCAAGTTGGTGGACATCGCCTTGGCCATGATGGGCTCGCCCAAACTCTTGTTGCTGGACGAGCCCACCAGCGGTGTGGCGGCCGAAGAAAAGTTCCCAATGATGGACACGGTGATGCAGGCCCTGGAGGGTCAAGCCCTCACCGCTTTGTTTGTCGAGCACGACATGGACATCGTCAGCCGCTATTGCCAACGCGTGATTGCTTTTTACAGTGGCCGCATCATTGCCGACGATGTGCCCTCGGTGGCGCTGGCCAATGCCGATGTGCGCCGTTACGTCACAGGTGAACGCGATGCTTGAGTTGCAAGATCTGCATGTGGACATTGCCTCGGCCCAAGTGCTGCGTGGCTTTTCCATGCAAGTGCCCACCGGCCACATGGTGGGTTTGGTCGGGCGCAATGGCGCGGGCAAAACCAGCACCCTGCGCAGCATCATGGGGCACTTGCCGTTGCGCCAAGGGCAAATTCATTTTGATGGCCAACCGTTGAGCGCCTTGCCGCCCGAGGCCCGCGCTGGTTTGGGCATCGGCTACATGCCGGAAGACCGTGGCTTGGTGCCCGAGCTCACGGTCGAAGAAAACATGCTCATCCCTTTGTGGGTCAGCAAAACCTTGCAGCTGCAAGAGCGCATGAACTTTGTCTACCAAGTGCTGCCCGAGCTGCAAGACATGGCGCAGCGTCGTGCCTTGTTGCTCTCGGGCGGTCAGCAAAAACTGGTGGCGCTGGGTCGGGCTTTGGCGGTGGGTACGCGTTTGTTGTTGTTGGACGAGCCCTTTGAAGGCGTGGCCCCGGCCTTGTCCATGCGTATTTCTGAGGTGTTGCACCAACTCAAGGGCGCTGATTTGTCGGTGCTGATCTCGCAGTCCGACTTGAACCACTCCAGTGGTTTGCTTGACAGTACTGTTGTCATTGAACGCGGTGCCAATGGTGTTTGAACGCTGTTTTCCATGAGCGCTTAGTGTTGGGGCTGTCGCCGGCCGCTCACCGCCGCAAGCGGAAACGTTCGCTACGCCAGCGACAAACCACCGCACAGTGAGATCGCCGACCCCAGCAAGGCTCACCGGCCGCTCACCGCCGCAAGCGGCAACGTTCGCTACGCCAGCGACCTTGGCTGGGGTCGGCTGGTTTTAGTGCGAGCGGTTTAGTACAAGAACACTTTGCCGGGGTTCATGATGTTCTTCGGGTCCAAGGCGTGTTTGATGCTGCGCATCATGTTCACCGCACCCGCGCCGGTTTCGGCGACCAAGAAATCCATTTTGTGCAAACCAATGCCGTGCTCGCCGGTGCAGGTGCCTTCCAAAGCCAGGGCACGTGCCACCAACTTGTGGTTGAGTTCCTCGGCGGTGGCGCGTTCATCGGCGCTGTCGGGGTCGATCAGATAACCAAAGTGGAAATTGCCATCGCCCACGTGGCCGACCAAGAAATACGGGATGCCGGAGGCGTCGACTTCGGCCACTGAATCGAGCAAGCAATCGGCCAAGCGCGAGATGGGCACGCAGGTGTCGGTGCTGATGGCGCGGCAACCCGGGCGGCTTTGGATACCGGCAAAGTAGGTGTTGTGCCGCGCGGTCCACAAGCGGGTGCGCTCTTCGGGCGTGGTGGCCCATTCAAACGCATGGCCCGCATGGTCGGCGGCAATCTCTTGCACGGTTTCGGCCTGCTCTTTCACGCTGGCGGGTGAGCCGTGGAACTCCATCAGCAGCATGGGTTGTTCGGGCAAGCTCAGCTTTGAATAGTTGTTCACCATGCGAACCGCGTTCGCATCAATCAACTCTACGCGGGCAATCGGGATGCCCATTTGGATGATTTGAATCGTGGTGCGCACCGCCGCTTCGATGCTGGGGAAGGAGCAGGTGGCCGCCGACACCGCTTCAGGCAGTGGGTAAAGCTTCAACGTGACTTCGGTGATCACGCCCAAGGTGCCTTCGCTGCCCACCATCAAACGCGTCAGGTCGTAACCCGCCGAGGACTTGCGGGCGCGGGTGCCGGTGCGTATCAATTCACCGCTGGCGGTGACGACTTCCAGACCCAGCACGTTTTCACGCATGGTGCCGTAGCGCACCGCGTTCGTGCCGCTGGCGCGGGTCGCGCTCATGCCGCCGATGCTGGCATCAGCACCGGGGTCGATCGGGAAAAACAAGCCCGTGCTTTTGATTTCTTCGTTGAGTTGTTTGCGCGTGACGCCGGGTTGCACGGTCACGGTCAGGTCTTCAGCGTTGATGGCCAAAACCTTGTTCATGCGGGACACGTCGATGCTGATGCCGCCTTGCACCGCCAGCAAATGGCCTTCCAAAGAAGAGCCGACACCAAAGGGAATCACCGGCACATCGTGCGCTGCGGCCAGGGCCACCGCTTTAGATACATCGGCTGTGCTTTCAGCAAACACCACCGCTGCGGGCGGGGGCACCGTGGTGTAGGCGGACTCGTCACGGCCATGCTGTTCGCGCACCACCAAGGCGGTGGAGCAACGCTCAGCAAAGTGCTGCTTCAAAGCATCCAGCAAGGCTTGCGGCACCTCGCGTTGGGTGACGGTGGGCATCAGGTGCTGGGCGGTGCTGGGTGCGTTCATGGCAAGTCTCCTAGAAGGCGCATTCTAGGAACAAAATTCAATATCACAGGGTCTTGAGGGTGACATTCGGCCTGCACCAGCCATTTGGCGTCTGTTCAAACACAGACACGCTGAATTGGACAAGCCCATTTCAGCGGACTGATGGTGCGTGATCCATTCACCAAGGCCTTGAACAAACAGCGCAGTTGATTTAGCATGTTTCATGTAACAAATCAGGAGCCCACCATGACCGCTTCCAGCGCCTCCAGGGTGCAAAAACACCGCGATGCCTTGCGCGCCAATGGCTTGCGGCCGGTGCAAATTTGGGTGCCCGATACCCGCAACGCCGCATTCGCCCAAGAGTGCCAGCGTCAATCGCGCTTATTGGCGAAAGACCCGCACGAGGCGCAAGCCATCGCTTGGGCCGAAGCCGCTGCCGCATTGACCCCAGGCTGGGTGTGAAGCGCGGCGATGTCATCACGGTCGCATTGCAGGGCGATTTTGGCAAGCCCCGCCCCGCGCTGGTCATTCAATCGGATTTGTTTCAAGACCACCCCAGCATCACGTTATTGCCCATCACCAGCGAGCCGGTGGACACGCCTTTGTTTCGCCTGAATCTGCCTGCCAATACGCGCAACGGTTTGCGAAAAGACTCGCAAATCATGGTGGACAAATCGCAAACCGTGTCGCGTGCCCGCTTGGGGCCAGTGCTTGGGCACTTGAGCCGCGAAGAAATGCAATACGTCGATCGCGCGCTCGCGGTGTTTTTAGGGGTGATCTGAGGCGGCGACAGGGGTTCGCTGGTGCCTGAGAGAATGCCGCATCAACAGGAAAAACACATGGGCAACCGACTCACACAAATCGCCACCCGCACCGGCGACGACGGCACCACCGGCTTGGGCGACAACCGCCGGGTCAGCAAAAACAGTTTGCGTGTCCACGCCATGGGCGAGGTGGACGAACTCAATTCCCACATCGGCGTGCTGCTGTGTGAAGCCATGCCCGACGGTGTGCGCAGCTTGCTGGTGGAAGTGCAGCACCAGTTGTTCAACTTGGGTGGCGAGCTGAGCATTCCTGGCTTTGAATTGCTCAAAGCCGACGCGGTGTTGGCCCTGGACCACGCCTTGGCCGACCACAACGCCGCCTTGCCCAAGCTGCAAGAGTTCATTCTGCCGGCGGGCAGCCGCGCGGCTTCATTGGCCCATGTTTGCCGCACCGTGGCCCGTCGCGCCGAACGCGCGGTGGTGGCGCTGGGCGCGGAAGAGGCGCTGAACGACACGCCGCGTCAGTATTTGAACCGCTTGTCCGACCTGATGTTTGTGCTGGCGCGGGTGCTCAACCGCATGGATGGCGGGGACGATGTGTATTGGAAAAGCGAGCGCATGGCTTCTGGGGCGGCCGAAGGCCCAATTTAAGGCTTGCTGCCAATCAAGGCTTCGCGCAAAGTCGGGGCGGAGGTTTTGGGCGACAGCCAGATACCGAAAAAAAGCCGCGCAAATTCGGCATCGGCGATTTCACCCACAGGCTTTCCGTTGTGCCAAAACGCAGCGGATTGACCCACGCGGTGCACGCCAAGCAAGCGGTCGCCTTTGCGCACATTTGGAAAAACCCGCTGCATTTCTTTCATCCATGTTTGCTCTTGCGCCTTGCCAAAGCTTGCCAAGCCGCGCATTTCCTGCACAGTGCGTTTGGCAATGTCTTGCCCGGAAAAATCCCGCAGGTAGCGCAACTCCAAGGCCAAGCTTTGGTTCTCAGAGAAGGCGGGATTGAAATCAGGCGCGGTCCACAAGCTGGCGTCATACACATCAAAGCCCCAAAGCGAAAAACGCGATTGGGCTCGAAACACCAGCGCTTGGTCCAGCTTGTTCAGGTCGGCTGGCAAGGACGGCGTCCCTTGGATGCTCGCGGGTTGTGGGGTGTTGGCCCGGGCCCCGGGGGTCGTCAAGAACAAGTAGCCAACAACCAAACCCCAGGCCAGCAGCCAACCAAGGGCAGGTGCACGGCGCAAGGGCATGACCAAGTCAGGGGTCATGCGGTGTCCCTTGAACGTGGCGCCAACACCGACATGGTCAGGCGCGACACGCAGCTGATGCGGCCTTCGTCATCCGTCATGTCGATCTGCCAGACCTGGGTGCTGCGCCCGATGTGCACGGGCCGCGCGATGCCCGTGACCCAACCGCTGGCCACACCGCGGATGTGGTTGGCGTTGATGTCCAAACCCACGGCACGGTGATCCACCGGGCAAGAGTAAAAAGCGCCGCAAGAACCCAGGGTTTCGGCCAAAACCACGCTGGCACCACCATGGATCACGCCATACGGTTGGCGGGTGCGGTGGTCCACCGGCAGGCGCCCGCGAATGAAATCGGGGCCAACTTCGAGAAACTCCATGCCCAGGCTTTCGCAGGCCGTTTGGTAATGGCTTTCGGTGAGGATTTGAATGCTGATGGGTTTGGTCCAAATGGCCATGGGGTCGCCTGTGAAAAATCAGTCCGCATCTTAGGGGCAACGCGCAGGTGCAGGGCCTGGCAAGACTGATAACCTCAACAACATGAACGTCTCCCACCCCCACCCCCCTTTTGTGCCGCAACTCCGCCTTTACCAGCAATGGCTGGCCACGGAGCGCGGTTTGCATTTCGACGATTACCCCGCCTTGTGGCAATGGTCGGTCACGCACCTCGAAGACTTTTGGCAATCCGCTTGGGACTACCTGGACTTGCAGTCACCGACACCGCACAGCGTGGTGCTCGAGCGCAACGTCATGCCGGGTGCGCGATGGTTTGTGGGTGCCCAAGTGAACTACGCCCAACAAGTGCTGCGCCATGTGGATGCGGCGCACGCGGCGGGCATGCCCGCCATCATCAGCAACAACGAACGCGGCCAACGCCGCGAACTGTCGTGGCCCGAGTTGAAACGCCAAGTGGCGGCGCTGGCGCTGCATTTGCAAGCCCAAGGTGTGCAACCCGGCGACCGAGTCGCCGCCTACCTGCCCAACATCCCTGAAGCCATGGTGGCGTTTTTGGCGGTGGTGAGTGTCGGCGGCATTTGGAGCGTGTGTGCGCCCGACATGGGCACCAACGCCGTGGTGGACCGGTTCAAACAAATCACGCCCAAGGTGTTGATCGGGGTCGATGGCGTCACCTACGGCGGCAAAGACCACGAGCGCATCAGCGTGGTGAATGAACTGCGTGCCGCCCTGCCCAGCGTCGAACACGTGGTCTTGTTGCAGAACCTGGGCGGTCAAGCCGCCCTGGCCGACAGCACCGATTGGGCCACGGTGATGCAGCGCCATGACGCCGCCACCCAAGCGTTTGCGCCGCAGTGGATGCCGTTCAACCACCCCTTGTGGATTGTGTATTCGAGTGGCACCACCGGCCTGCCCAAACCCTTGGTGCACGACCACGGCGGCACGCTGGTCAATGGCATGACCCACAAAAACCTGCACTACGACGTGGCCTGCAGTTACGAGCCCAACTCTTGGGGAGAGCGCTTCATTTGGTACAGCTCCACCGGTTGGGTCATGTGGAACGCGCAGCTGAGCGGTTTGCTCAGCGGCACCACCTGCGTCATTTACGACGGCAACCCCGGCGGCTCCAAAGACAAACCCGATTGGGGCGTGTTGTGGCGCTATGCCGCACAAGAAAAGGTGACGTTTTTTGGCGGCGGCGCGGCCTTCTACAGCAACTGCATGAAAGCGGGCGTGGACCTCGGCAGCATCCCCGGCTTGCAGCAAATCCGCGCCTTGGGCGCCACCGGTTCGCCCTTGAGCCCCGAGGTGCAGCAATGGGGCACGGCGCAGTTCCAGCAGGTGTATGCCAAAGCAGGCGTGCAGCGCCCCGATATTTGGTGGTGCAATATTTCCGGTGGCACCGATGCTGGCGCGTATGTGGGTGGCCATCGCGAATTGCCGATGGTGCCAGGTGAGATGCAATGCCGCATGTTGGGCGTGTCGGTGCAGGCCTTCAACGAGCAAGGCCAACCGGTGACGGACGAGGTGGGCGAGCTGGTGGTGACCCAGCCCCTGCCCTGCATGCCGCCGTTTTTCTGGGGCGACCAAGACAACCAACGTTATTTGGGCAGCTACTTCGACACCTATCCCGCGGGTGTCGGCCGTCAGCCTGGCGGCGGCGATTTGCCTGCCGATGCGGGCCCAGTGTGGCGGCATGGCGATTGGCTCAAGATCACGCCCGAGGGCCGCGCCATCATTTATGGCCGCAGCGACGCCACCATCAACCGCCACGGATTGCGCATGGGCACCAGCGAGTTGTACAGCGCGGTTGAAGCCCTGCCCGAGGTGTTGGACAGCATGGTGGTGGACCTGGAGTATTTGGGCAAAGACAGCTACATGCCTTTGTTTGTGGTGCTGCGCGATGGCTTGCAATTGAACGACGACTTGCGCGGTCGTTTGAACGCGGCGATTCGCACTGCGCTCAGCCCGCGGTTTTTACCGGACGACATGTTTCAAGTGGCCGAAATTCCGCGCACCTTGTCCGGCAAAAAACAAGAGCTGCCGATCAAGAAACTGATGCTGGGCCAGCCGCTGGAAAAAGTGCTGAACAAAGACGCCATGGCCAACCCCGGTTGCTTGGATTGGTATGTGGCGATGGCGCAAAAGCATTTGGCGAGCCAGGCGTGAGTGGTTGAAATTCATCCACCACAAAGACGAAAGGCCGCATGTAGCGGCCTTTCCATTTGGTGCATCTTTCAGCTTGTTAGCGTCCAGAGCGCATATCCCAATCATTGATTGAGCCTCAAATATAGCACAATAGGCCTCATCTCTAATTGATTTGGAGCCTTTATATGCGAAAAATGAAATACAGGCTGGCGCTTGACCTGGGCTCGACCTCCTTGGGTTGGGCCATGGTCAGGCTGAATGCCAATAAGGAACCTTGCGCCATCATCAAAGCAGGTGTTCGCATCTTCAGTGATGGACGGGAACCACCGCGCCGCGGAGAGGTCGGAACATCGCTTGCTGCAAGTCGACGAGAAAAACGCGCTATGCGCCGCCGCCGTGACCGCTTGCTCAAACGCAAAAACCGAATGATGGCCACATTGTTGCGGCATGGTTTTTTCCCACATGATGCTGCTGCCCGCAAGGCGCTTGAAAAAACCGATCCGTTTGCATTGCGGGCCAAAGGCCTGGACCACGCTTTGCGGCCCGAAGAGTTTGCCCGTGCGCTCTTTCACATCAACCAACGGCGTGGTTTCAAGAGCAACCGCAAAACAGACAAAAAAGACAACGACAGTGGCGCACTGAAAACCGCCATCAAGGGATTGCGCGAAGCAATGCAGATCACAGGCTGTCGCACCGTTGGCGAGTGGCTTTATGCCCGACACCAAAAAGGGTTGCCTGTTCGTGCGCGTTACAGAGAAAACCACACGACCAAAGAAGATGGCAAAACCAAGATCGAAAAAAGCTACGACTTGTACATTGACCGCGCCATGATTGAAGCTGAGTTTGATGCGATCTGGAAAAAACAAAATGAACTCAACCCGATGTTGTTCAATGACACGGCTGGCGCTGAACTCAAAGATTGCCTGTTGCACCAAAGACCATTGAAACCTGTGAAGCCGGGGCGCTGCACACTCATACCCGAAGAAGAACGTGCTCCCTTGGCCTTGCCCAGCCAACAACGCTTTCGGATTTACCAAGAGGTCAACAACCTCCGAATGTTGCATGAAGGATTAAGAGAAGAAGCATTGACCCTGGAACAACGCAACCTTGTTGCACAGGCTTTAGAGAACAACAGCAAGCGCAGCTTTGCACAAATTCAAAAACTTCTTGGGTTTTCTGGTGAATTCAATTTGCAGGATGAAAAACGCACAGAACTCAAGGGCAACAGCACCAGCGCCTTGCTTTCAAAAAAAGATTTATTTGGCAGTCTATGGGCCACATTGGATGAGACGCTGCAAGACGAAATCGTGATGCAGATGATCAAGGAAGAAAATGAAACCAAGTTGATTGCTTGGCTTTGTGAAAAAACAAGTGTTGACGAATCAAAAGTAGAACATATTGCAAACGCGCCATTGGCAGAAGGCTACGGGAGCCTGAGCAGCAAGGCGCTTGAAAAAATATTGCCAGCACTGAAAGCAGAAGTCATCACCTTTGACAAAGCTGTGGTTGCCGCTGGCTTTGACCACCACAGCCACATCAGCCATGCGGCGACCGGAGAAATATTGCCCGAGTTGCCTTACTACGGTCAGTACCTGCCGCGCCATGTCGGCTTTGGTTCAGGCAAGCCTGAAGACCCAATAGAAAAGCGCTACGGCAAGATTGCCAACCCCACGGTGCACATTGGTTTGAACCAGGTGCGCACCGTGGTCAATGCCCTCATCAAACGCTACGGCCACCCCAGCGAGGTGATTGTGGAGGTGGCGCGTGAACTCAAACAAAACAAACTGCAGCGTGAGGAGGAACAAAAGAGGCAAGCCACGAACCAACAACGCAACAATCGGTTGCGCGCTGATATTGCAAAACTTCTGGGCATCAGCCCAGAGCGCGTTCACAGGGCAGACATTCAAAAAATGCTTTTGTGGGAAGAGCTCAGCTTCAATGTGGCTGACCGGCGATGCCCCTACAGCGGCGTTCAAATCAGCGCCCAAATGTTGTTCAGCGATCAAGTTGAAATCGAGCATATCTTGCCGTTCTCACAAACACTGGATGACAGTCTGAACAACAAAACAGTAGCCACCCGCCAAGCCAATCGCATCAAAGGAAGCAGAACGCCAGCGGAGGCGGCATCAGACTTTGAAACGCAAGGCTGGCGCACTGAAGATATGTTGCAAAGAGCGAGCCTGATGCCCAAAGGCAAGCGCTACCGCTTTGCATCAGAGGGCATGGCGCAATGGCTGCGAGAAGACAAAGGGTTTTTGGCTCGCGCCCTCAACGACACGCGACACTTGAGCCGAGTGGCGCGTGAATACCTCAGCTTGATTTGCCCACAAAACACCCGCGTTATTCCAGGTCAAATGACAGCCATGTTGCGTGGCAAATTTGGTTTGAACGACATCTTGGGACCGAATGGTGAAAAAAACCGCAACGACCACAGACACCATGCGGTCGATGCTTGCGTGATTGCTGTTACCGATCAAGGTTTGTTGCAGCGCTTTGCAAAAGCCAGTGCCAGCGCCAGAGAAAAGCAATTGAACAAATTGGTGGAGGACATGCCCTTGCCTTGGGAAAGTTACCGCAGCCATGTGGAGCGTGCCATTGACAACATCTGGGTCAGCCACAAGCCAGATCATGGGTTCGAAGGCGCGATGTTTGACTCAACCATATATAGCCCAACAGGAGAAAGTTCGTCAGCAGCAAAAACCAGGAATGTGATTGCATTTTTCCCCAGGGAGAGAAGTTCAGACTTGGTGAAGCAAAGGCATCAAGGATTGAGCCCTATTCCAATACCCTACAAGGGGCTACTTTCGAACAGTAACTATTGCATTGAAATTTGTACGAACGAAGAGGGCGAATGGATGGGGGAGGTTTTGCGCACCTATGACGCCTACCAAGTTATTCGCAAATACAAAACAATTGAGGAAGGCATAAAGCACTTGCGTCATCCAAGGCAAACCTTGAGTGGACGTCCGTTGCTGATGCGATTGATGATCAATGACTACATTCTTGTCAATTTAGAGGATCAGCGATTGTTGTTGCAAGTATTAAAAATCAACAGTTCTGGTTCAGTTACTTTCATCAAGCCCAATGAGACAAATATCTCCGCTCGATACACGGCAAAGCTGACAGCGCAAAAGGCACAAAAAAACGGCGAACCATTTGACGATGTGGCGTTAAATGACTCATTTTTTCAAAAGGCTTTTTCAGCGACCAGTTTGCAAAACGGTTTAGCAAAACAGGTTGGCGTTTCACCGATTGGTGTGCTTCAGGTGCCACGGCATTGAGTTGAATGACAGAGAGTATCTAAATGGATACAATAAAGCACATTCAACTGGAACAAACCACCCAATTTGTGAGGTGGCTAAAAGGATTGAAAGATCTTCGTGCCAAAGCCGCCATTGTTTGGCGACTCAAAGAAATGTCTGCTGGACATTGGGGTGATGCCAAAAGCGTGGGTGGTGGTGTCTCAGAATTGAGATTACACCTGGGACCTGGTTACAGGGTGTACTTCATGCGTCGCGGGGAACACTTCGTGTTGTTGATCGCTGGCGGTGACAAATCGAGCCAATCCAGAGACATTGCCAAAGCCAAAGTACTTGCCAAGGAGTATTTAAATGAGCAAAACAACTGAATTTGACCCTGCCAGCTATCTGGACAGTGAAGAAATGATTGCCGAATACCTGAATCTGGCCTTGGCAAGCGGAGACATGGATTTGCTGTTGTCAGCCATTGGCGATGTGGCCAAAGCTCGTGGCATAGCCCAAATTGCGCGAGACACGGGCTTAGGCCGTGAAAGCTTGTACAAAGCATTGAGTGCAGGGGCCAAACCTCGGTTTGACACGGTGTTCAAGGTTTTGCATGCCTTGGGCGTGCAAATGCAAACGCATCCACTGCCCCAACAGCATTAACCTTTGTCATGCTGGGGCGCATCGTAGAGGAATCCAACGATAAAAGGCATTTGTCCATGTACCGGGGCTTCATGTTGGTTCACACCACAGGAAAAGAGCGCGAAGAAGTAGGACGCGTACCCTTAGATGACATTGCAGCATTGATAGCCAATGCCCATGGCTTGAGTTACACCAACAACCTGCTCGTAAAAAACTATGCTTAGCCATATCGCTGGCGCAAGTGCTGTTGAAAGAGCGAAAGACTTTAGATTTGCCGCTATCAGCCATCCCTTTGCAAGCAGCAACGCTTGATGATGAATAGAACAGGATGCTCAGTGGCTATCGCATCATGTGGATGCTGGTGATGTTTGACTTGCCTGTGGTTGAACCAGAGGAAAGAGCCGCAGCAAACCTGTTCAGGTTGAACCTGCTGGACTTGGGCTTCAGCCGCGCCCAGTTGAGTGTCTATATGCGGTTTTGCACCAGCCATGCTCAAGTGCAAACCTATTGCCAGCGTGTGGAGGCAGCATTGCCCAAAGGGGGGCAAGTCAACATCCTGCAACTTACAGATAAGCAATACGAGCGCATCATCAGTTTTCAGGGCAAACGCAGACAGCCAGCCAAAAAAACGCCCGATCAATTCGATTTATTTGGATGAATAACTGCTTTTTTTCAAAGTCTAAAACCCAAAAAGCCCTTGTAGAACAAGGGCTTACATGGGATCTAGTCTAGATGATTGGGATATGCGCTCTGACCGGAACAGGAGTGATGGCATGGCGATCTGGACAGGTAGTCTAGATGATTGGGATATGCGCTCTGACCGGAACGCTCTACGTTCGTTCTGTCGAACTACCAGAAGTCTAGATGATTGGGATATGCGCTCTGACCGGAACAGGTCAACAACACCGGTCCAGATCGCCATGAGTCTAGATGATTGGGATATGCGCTCTGACCGGAACATGCTTCCCTCGCTTTCAGCATTGCGTCTGAGTCTAGATGATTGGGATATGCGCTCTGACCGGAACAAGCCATTGCCGCTGATAAAACCGCTTGGTAGTCTAGATGATTGGGATATGCGCTCTGACCGGAACTTCCCCAAATGAATAGCGACAATTGGTTGCAGTCTAGATGATTGGGATATGCGCTCTGACCGGAACTGCAAAAGCCATTCATCAAGCGGCTTGGAGTGGAGCGTTATTACGAGCGAAAGCCCATCAACCCCAAATATCCCCATCCCAAACTTTCTCAAATCCACCACCAAGCCAAGCCGTTTAACATCTCTGTTTGACCAGCGCACAGACAACCGGAGTATTCATGGCCAAGACCGCATTCCACTGGGACGACCCGTTCCTGCTCGACCAGCAACTGACTGAAGACGAGCGCATGATTCGCGAGGCCGCGGCTGCCTACTGCCAAGACAAACTGCTGCCGCGCGTGACCGAAGCCTTTCGGCACGAGAAAACCGACGTCGCTATTTTTCGCGAAATGGGCGAACTGGGTTTGATAGGTCCGACCATCCCCACCGAGTACGGCGGCCCGGGCCTGAGCTATGTGGCCTATGGTTTGATCGCCCGCGAAGTCGAGCGTGTGGACTCTGGTTACCGCTCGATGATGAGCGTGCAGTCGTCCTTGGTGATGACGCCGATTTTCGAATTTGGCACCGAAGCGCAGCGCCAAAAATTCCTGCCTAAATTGGCCACGGGCGAATGGATTGGTTGCTTTGGCTTGACCGAACCCGACCACGGCTCGGACCCGGCCAGCATGGCCAGCCGCGCCCACAAAGTGAATGGCGGCTACAAGCTCAGCGGCAACAAAATGTGGATCTCCAACTCGCCCATCGCCGACGTGTTTGTGGTGTGGGCCAAAGAGGTCAGCGAGTCCGGTGCGGTCGGCCCCATTCGCGGCTTCATCTTGGAAAAAAGCATGGCCGGTTTGACTGCACCGGCCATTCACAGCAAGGTGGGTTTGCGGGCCTCCATCACGGGCGAGATCGTGATGGACAACGTGTTCGTGCCGGAAGACAACGCCTTCCCCGAGGTGCAAGGCTTGAAGGGCCCGTTCACCTGCTTGAACAGCGCCCGCTACGGCATTGCCTGGGGTGCCTTGGGCGCGGCCGAAGATTGTTTCCACCGCGCTCGCCAATACACCTTGGACCGCCAACAGTTTGGCCGCCCACTTGCGGCCAACCAGCTTATTCAGAAAAAATTGGCCGACATGCAAACCGAAATCTCTCTCGGGCTGCAAGGCTGTTTGCGTTTGGGTCGCATGAAAGACGAAGGCACGGCGTCGGTGGAAATCACCTCCATTTTGAAACGCAATTCCTGTGGCAAGGCGCTGGACATCGCTCGCATGGCACGTGACATGATGGGCGGCAACGGCATCAGCGATGAGTTTGGCGTGGCGCGGCATTTGGTGAACCTGGAGGTGGTCAACACCTATGAAGGCACGCACGACATCCATGCGCTCATCCTGGGGCGTGCCATCACCGGCATTGCAGCTTTCGCCAACTGAGTTCGCGCATGAGGCGATGCGTCAGGCATGGCCGTCGATAATCACCGCATGAGTAAAAAGCAGCGGATCGTGGTGGGCCTGAGTGGCGGCGTGGACTCGGCGGTGAGTGCGCTCTTGCTCAAGCAACAAGGCCACGAGGTGATCGGCATCTTCATGAAGAACTGGGAAGATGACGATGACGACGAATACTGTTCCACCAAACAAGACTTCATCGACGCGGCGGCCGTGGCCGATGTGATTGGCATCGAGATCGAGCATGTGAATTTCGCCGCCGACTACAAGGACCGCGTCTTCGCCGAGTTCTTGCGCGAATACCAAGCCGGTCGCACGCCCAACCCGGACATCTTGTGCAATGCCGAGATCAAATTCAAAGCCTTCCTCGACCACGCGTTTGCCTTGGGCGCCGACAAAATCGCAACAGGCCATTACGCCCGTGTGCGCCACAACAGCCGCAGTGGTTTGTACGAGTTGCTCAAAGGCGTGGACAACAGCAAAGACCAAAGTTATTTTTTGCACCGCTTGAGCCAAGCGCAGTTGTCGCAAACTTTGTTTCCGGTGGGCGAGATTGAAAAAACCGAAGTGCGCCGATTGGCGGATGCGGCCGGTTTGCCCAATGCGCGTAAAAAAGACTCTACCGGCATTTGCTTCATCGGCGAGCGACCCTTTCGCGAATTTTTAAACCGCTACATCGCCAAAGCGCCAGGCCCGATCAAATCCGATGCAGGCCGCGTGATTGGCCAACACCAGGGCTTGAGTTTTTACACCTTGGGGCAACGCCAAGGCTTAGGGATCGGCGGCATCAAAGAAAAGGGCGCACAGCGCGGCGGTGGCGAACACGTTCCCTGGTTTGTGGCCCGCAAAGACATGGCGAGCAACACCTTGTGGGTGGTGCAAGGCCATGAGCACCCGTGGCTGTTGTCACCGCAACTCCACGCCGACGACCTGAGTTGGATTGCGGGTGCACCACCTGCAGCAGGCAGTTACTTCGCCAAAACCCGCTACCGCCAACAAGACGCGGCTTGCACCTTGAGTTGGCCCGACGCGCACATGCAACTCGACTTCCCACAAGACCAATGGGCGGTGACGCCCGGACAGTCGGCGGTGTTGTATGACGGTGAGGTGTGTTTGGGGGGTGGTGTCATCAGCCAGGCCCTGACGACAGCTGTGTCAGTTTGAACCTCAACAGCTCGAGCGCCATGAAAAAAGCCCCGCAAGTGAACTGACCCCAATTAGTTGGACAGTTGAAACGGGCGGTTAACCCAAAGATGGCTGAGTTCTGTATTGCACAGGACTCAGCCCTTTTAATTTGCTCCTGATGCGCTCGTGGTTGTAGTAATGAATGTACTGTCGCAATCCATCTTCGA
>NZ_OZ248544.1:0-263447 GCF_965234735.1 Limnohabitans simekii (SeqCode)
GTGTTTGGTACCAAGCGCTCTGTAGCCGCCAATGCCTGTCAGGTATTCCTGAACTACTTGTTGCTTGAATCTCTCGTCATATCTCGCCATGAAAAACACCCCAAAGGTTGGACTGGTGTCCAGCTTTTGGGGTGCAGTTCATTCGGCGGGCTTTTTTGTGGGTGCCGCAAAAGGCTTGTTTTGAGGGGGTGGTCAGCAGGGACGGGGCTTGTAGCAGTTTTTATGACACATAAATTCAAAGTTTTGCCGTTTTTTTGTATCACGCGCTCAAACAATTGGTAATTGGGGTCAGATTCCAATGGTAATTGGGGTCAGATTCCAATTGTTTTGGCGAAATGGGGGTCAGATTCCAAGAAATGGAAATGGGGGTCAGATTCCAATTAATTTCTTCCCTGAAAGTCACGCTTGAGCCGCCCGCCATGGGGACTCATTTTTCTGGTCTTTCGCTCAAAAAATGGTCCCCAGGCCGTGCGGCTCTGAATTAATTGGAATCTGACCCCAATTTGCCAGATTGATCAGACAGGGCACAATGGCGGGATGTCAGAACGCGTTATTTCCCTTTTCGACCTGCGCAACCGCCCCGCCGTCGTTCCCACCACGCCCATCCCCGCCACCGGCCTGCTGGGCGACAAACGCGGCCGCCCGCTGCGCGACCTGCGCATCAGCGTGACCGACCGCTGCAACTTCCGCTGCAACTACTGCATGCCCAAGGAAGTCTTCAACGCTGATTACAAATACCTGCCGCAAACCGCGCTGTTGAGCTTTGAGGAAATCACCCGCATCGCCCGCCTGTTCGTGTCGCACGGCGTGCAAAAGCTGCGCCTGACCGGCGGCGAGCCGCTGCTGCGCAAAAACCTGGAAGTACTGATCGAGCAACTGGCCGCGCTGCGCACCCCCGAGGGCCTGCCGCTGGACCTGACACTCACCACCAATGGCTCCTTGCTGCGCCGCAAAGCCGCCGGTTTGAAAGCCGCGGGTTTGCAACGCGTGACGGTCAGTTTGGACGGCTTGAACGACCCCATCTTTCGCGCCATGAACGACGTTGATTTCCCGGTGGCCGATGTGCTGGATGGCATCGAAGCCGCCAAAGAAGTGGGTCTGGGGCGTGACGCCAAGGGCGGTTTCAGCGGCCTGAAGATCAACATGGTGGTGAAGAAAAGCACCAACCTGAGCGAAATCATCCCGATGGCGCGGCATTTCCGGGGCAGCGGCCTCACCTTGCGCTTCATCGAGTACATGGATGTCGGCGAAACCAACGGCTGGCAAATGGACGAGGTGCTGCCTTCAGCAGAACTCATCAAGCTGCTGCAAACCGAGTTCCCCTTGGTGCCGCTGGAAGCCAGCGCACCGGGCGAGACCGCGCAGCGCTGGGGCTACGCCAACGCGCAAGGCGTGTTCGACCCGCGCTTGGGCGAGGTGGGCGTCATCAGCAGCGTGACGCAAGCGTTTTGCAGTGACTGCAATCGCGCCCGCTTGTCTACTGAAGGCCAGCTGTATTTGTGTTTGTTCGCCGCACAAGGGTTTGACTTGCGCACCTTGTTGCGCAACAGCAGTTCGGACGCGGACATCGCCTCAGCGATTGGCCTGATTTGGAACGAGCGCGAGGACCGCTACTCGGAGTTGCGCGGCCAAAACCTGCAACCGCCGCCAGTGCCCGGCCAAAAACGCGTCGAGATGAGTTACATCGGCGGCTAGGCTGGCGATGGCGTCGTGTCCTCAAAAGCTGCGGTGTTGGGGCCGGGCGTGGCTTGGCGGGCAAACAAGGTGTACATGGTGGGCACCACGAAGATGGTGAGCAAGGTGCCCAAGCTCATGCCACCCACAATCACCCAACCAATTTGCTGACGGCTTTCTGAGCCTGCGCCGGTGGCCAGCGCCAGCGGAATCGCGCCCAGCACCATGGCGCCGGTGGTCATCAAGATGGGGCGCAGCCGCAAAGTGGCGGCGCGGTGCACCGCTTCGACGGCGCTCAGGCCGGTGGCCCGCAACTGGTTGGCAAATTCGACAATCAAAATGCCGTGCTTGGTGATCAAGCCCACCAACGTAATGAGCCCAATTTGGCTGTACACGTTCAAGGTGCTGCCGGTCCATTTCAGCGCCAACAAAGCGCCCACCATGGACAGCGGCACCGACAACAAGATGACAAACGGGTCGACAAAGCTTTCAAACTGCGCGGCCAACACCAAGAAGATGAACACCAAGGCCAGCACAAACACGCCGGTGAGCGAGCCCGAGGACTGCACAAACTCGCGTGAACTGCCGTTCACATCGGTGCTGTAGCCCGGCTTCAAGACTTTGGCGCTGACGACCTTCATGAAGTCCAGCGCTTGGCCCAAGGAATAGGTGGGGGCCAGGTTGGCGGTGAAGCTGACGCTGCGGCGTTGCGAGAAATGGTTCAGCTCGCGCGGCACCACGACCTCTTTCAAGATCACCAAAGACGACAGCGGCACCATGGCGTCGCCCTTGCCGCGCACGAAAATTTTCTCGATGTCCAAGGGCGAATTGCGGTCCTTGGCGTCGGTTTGCACCACCACGTCGTACTGCTCGCCATCGCGCTTGAACTTGGTCACCATGCGCCCGCCCATGGCGGTTTCCACGGCCCGCGCAATCGCGTCCACCGGCACGCCCACATCGGCGGCACGCTCGCGGTCCACTTCCATGCTGATCTCGGGTTTGTTCAAACGCAGGTCCACGTCCACGCTCAAGATGCCCGGGTTCTTGGCCATTTCATCTTGCATGGTTTTGGTGACCTGGGCCAGGTTTTCGTAACTGTCGTTGGTCAGCACCACGAAATTCAAAGGACGCTCGCGAAACGCTTGGCCGAGGGACGGCGGCGTGATGGGAAAGGCCATGACGCCTGGCAAACCGGCCACGCTGGGCATCATTTCACGCGCCATGTCGAGGGTGGTTTTTTTGCGCTGGTCCCAAGGCAAAGCGCCCAAGAACACCGCGCCCTGCGCCACCGTGGGGTTGCCCACCACGGCAAAGAACTTGTCGAACTCGCTGTATTTGCGGCCGATTTTTTCCAGCATGTTCACGTACTTCGAGGTGTACTCCAGGGTGGCACCGTCAGGGCCGTTGATGACGATCAAAATCACGCCCCGGTCTTCCATTGGCGAAAGCTCACTCTTGGCCGCTTTGAGCAATTGCCACGATCCACCAGCCGCGGCCAACATGATGACCACCACCAACCAACGCCTGGAAAACTGCACCCGGCCGAACTGCCACGCGGTCAAGGTCCAAAGCAGGAAACGGCTGTAACCATTGGTCATGGCATCCAAACCTTTGCCGATGAAACGGTCGAACCAACTGGGCTTGTGGTTGTGCTTGAGCAGCAGCGAGGACATCATGGGCGTGAGCGACAAAGCGACGACGCCCGAGATGAGCACGGCACCGGCCAAGGCCAGCGCGAACTCGGCGAACAAGCGCCCGGTGCGCCCCGGCGTGAAGGCCAAGGGCGCAAACACCGCCACCAAAGTGAGCGTCATCGCCACCACCGCAAAACCAATTTCGCGCGAGCCTTTGATGGCCGCCGCAAACGGTGTCATGCCCTCTTCGATGTAGCGGTAAATGTTCTCCAGCACCACGATCGAGTCATCCACCACCAGCCCAATGGCCAGCACCAGCGCCAGCAGCGTGAGCGAGTTGATGGAAAAACCAAACAAGGCCATCAAGGCAAAGCTGCCCACCAGCGCCACCGGAATGGTGACCAAGGGAATGATGGAAGCTCGCAAGGTGCGCAAGAAAATAAAGATGACCAAAGACACCAGCGCAGCGGCTTCCAAAATGGTTTGGAACACGGCTTCGATGGATTTCTCAATGAACACCGAGGAGTCGTTGGCCACCTCGATGCGCACACCCGGGGGCAGGTTTTCTTTGATGCGCGGCAGCATGGCGGTGATGGCCTTGCTGAGCTCCAAAGGATTGGCCGTGGCGTTACGCAGCACGCCCAGTGCAATCGATTCGTTGCTGTTGTAGCGCACCGAGAAACGTTCGGCCAAGGGGCCTTGCTCAATCCGCGCCACATCGCCAATGCGAACCGGCATGCCGTTGACGGTGCGCACCACGATGTCCTCGAACTCGGTGGTGGTGCGCAAATCGGTGGCGGTGGTGACGTTGAATTCACGCGCTTGGCTTTCCACCCGGCCCGCAGGCACTTCCACATTGGCGCGGCGCAGTGCGTCTTCCACGTCTTGCGGCGTCAGCTTGTAAGAAGCCAAACGGTCGGTGTCGAGCCAAATCCGCATGGCGTATTTGCGCTCACCGAACACCCGCACATCGGCCACGCCGGGCGCGGTTTGCATCATCGGCTTGGCCAAGCGGTTGGCCAAGTCGCTCAGTTGCAAGGTGTTGAGCGTGTCCGAATTGAACGAAATCCAAATGACCGGAAAAGCATCGGCCTCCACTTTGGAAATAACCGGTTCATCAATGCCGGTGGGCAGGCGTTGCCGCACCCGCGAGACTTTGTCGCGCACATCAGCGGCTGCGGCATCCGGGTCGCGGGAGAGTAAAAACTTGACCGTGATTTGGCTTTGCTCTTGGCGGCTGATGGACGAGATGACATCCAAACCTTCGACACCTGAGAGCGAGTCTTCCAACACCTTGGTGACCTGTGACTCCATGACCGCGCTGGACGCACCGACATAACGGGTTTCAACCGTGACCGTGGGGTTGTCGATCTTCGGGTACTCGCGAATCACGAGTCGGTTGAAGGAGACCACGCCCACCAAAACGATGAGCAAGGACAAAACGGTCGCAAAGACCGGACGGCGGATGGACAGCTCGGGCAGTTGCATCTCAGTTCCTGGTCTCGACCACGCGCAGGGCGGTGCCGTCTTTTTGCAGACGGTGCTGACCAGCCACCACCACGGTGTCGGTGGCGCTCAGGCCCGACAAAATTTCCACCTTGCCGGGGCGACGCGCCCCCAGCTTGACTTCCGTGCGCAGCGACACGAGTTTGGTGTCTGGCGGCAGCGGTCCCGCATTGGGCACGGCCTCGGGCGGCACGGCTTTGATGACGAATTGCTTGCCGCCCATGGGCACGATGGCTTCCTCGGGCACCGACAAAGCAGCTTGTTTCAACGCAAACAAAGCATTCACACGGGCGAACATGCCGGGGCGCAGCGGGCCCGGGGCCACCGGTTTGTCAGCCGACATGGTGGGTCCTGCGGGACACACGGCTTCGGCCGAGCCAGCAGCAGCGTTGGCTTTGCTGGCGGAATTCACCACGGCTGGTTTGGCGGCACCACCGCCATTGGGCAACACGGCGCGAACGCTGATGGCGCGGCCATTGGCATCAATCAAGGGATCGATGGCTTCGATGCGGGCAAAGAAGGTGCGACCGGGCAAGGCATCAATCACCACTTCCACGGTTTGCTTCAAGCCCACCTTGCCTTGGTAGCGCTCGGGCAAGCGGAAGTCGACGTACAAGGCGCCCAGGTCTTCCAAGTTCACCAAGTCGGCGCCGTCTTTCACATAGTCGCCCACGTTCACCGTGCGAATGCCCACCGTGCCTGCATAAGGGGCGACGATGCGCATGCGCTGCCAGCGGGCGCAGGTGAGAGACAACTGGGCTTGCGCCACGGCCAAACTGGCTTGGCTTTCGTCCAAGGCGCGTTGCGCAATGAAGCCTTGCGCCACCAAGTCTTGGTTGCGTTTGTGGTTGGACTGGGCGATGCCCACTTGCGCTTGCGCTTGCTGAACTTCAGCGCGTTGCAAGCTGTCGTCCAGTTGCACCAAGGTTTGACCGGCTCGCACCTGGCTGCCATCACTGAAACCCAATGCCGTGACCCGACCGGCCACTTCGGGGCGCACCATGGTGTTTTGTTTCGATTTCAAGGTGCCCACGGTTTGGGCATCGTCACGCAGGGGGGCACTTTCAACCAAGGCCACTTCCACACCCATGGCACGCGGTGGTCCCGCAGGGGGACCCCCAGGCGCAGCACCCGGTGCACCCGGTTTGGCAGCAGGGCCACCCGCCGCAGGCGTTCCAGCCGATGCAGGCGCACCCGAAGCGGGGCCACCAGCCATGGCAGGCGCACCGGCTGGGCTGGTTGTTTGCACCGGTTTGTTTTGGATGTACCAACCGCCAACAGCGGCGGCAGCAAGGGCTAAAAGGGCGATGGCAGTTCTGGTGTTCTTAGAGGACATGAGGGTGTGTATGAGGGTGAGCCGGATCAATTCATTATCAACTTGTTTGCACCATGCGCACACCTTCGTTGGCCAGCGCATCAGCGCGTTCATTGCCAGGGTCACCCGAATGGCCCTTGACCCAATGCCAAGCGATGCTGTGTCCGCTTTGTGACAGCAACTCATCCATGACACGCCACAAGTCTTCGTTTTTCACCGGCTGCTTGGCGGCCGTGCGCCAGCCGCGTGCTTTCCAACCACTCATCCATTCGGTGATGCCTTTGCGCACGTACTCGCTGTCCATGTAGAAGTCCACTTGGCAAGGGCGTGTCAAGGCCCGCAAGGCTTCAATCACAGCCGTGAGTTCCATGCGGTTGTTGGTGGTTTGGGCTTCGCCGCCGTACAAATCTTTTTCCACCGTGCCGTAGCGCAAAAACACGCCCCAGCCGCCAGGCCCAGGGTTGCCCTTGCAAGCCCCATCGGTGTAGATGATGACGCGGCTCATGCTTGCGGCTCTTGAGGTGTTTTGTTGACCGTGGGCACAGCATGGTTGGCACTGGCCTTGGCACGGTTCCACACCGGCCCCATCAAGCGCATGCCGCGCACCCGTTTGATGCCCACCAAAAAATACGCTGCGCCAAAGATCGGCCACCAACGCGCACCGGCCTTCTCCATCCAAGCAAAGCGCTTGAGCCATTGGGGCGATTGCACCGAGGGTCGGTAACAACCAAAGCGCCCGGCTTCCACCTCAAAGCTGAGCAAGCGCAGCCAATCGCGCAGCCGCCAATAGCCGATGAAGTCCACGTCATCAGGCAAGAAATGGGTTTGCACCCCCAAGCGGGCGACAAAACGGGCACGTTGCTGGCGTTGGCCCCACAGGCTCATGGGGTTGAAACCGCTGATGATCACCCTGCCCTCGGGCACCAAGACACGCTCGACCTCGCGCAAGCTGGCATGCGGGTCGTGGCTCAACTCCAAGGTGTGGGGCAAGACCACCAAGTCCAGGCTCTGGTCGGGGAAAGGCAAGGCCACCGGGTCGGTGAATAAAGAAGCTTGGGTGTGGGCCTGCAGCTGGTTGTCGCCAACCCAGCAATGGCGTATGCGGCTGTTGCGCAAGCTTGGCAGGTCTGGCTGACCGAGTTGCAATCCGTGGTAGCCAAACACATCGGCCACGGCTTGGTCAAACTGCGCGGTTTCCCATTCGGCCAAGTACAGCCCAGCAGGCGTTTGCAGCCAATCGGCCCATGAAACGGAGCTTCCTATAATTTGTGGGTTCATCAGAATGTCCTTGCGGCATTCTATTCACCCGCTTTCACCTGCCAATGACCCAACACACTTGCAAGAAACTGACCTGGGCGCTTGCCCTGGTCATCTGTAGTCCCTTGGCCGCACTGGCGCAAACCGACACCATCGCCACCACGGCTGAGATGGACAGTTTGTCGCCGATAGAGACCCTGCCGCTGAACACTGCCCCGGTTGCCGAGGTGGATGTTCCAGCGGATTTGTGGGAGCGGATCCGCCGTGGTTTTGCCATGCCCGATTTGGCGGTTGATCAAGTGCAAGACCGCGAGCGCTGGTATGCCGATCGGCCCGATTACATCCAGCGCATGACGGCAAGGTCTAGCAAATACCTCTACCACATCGTTGAAGAACTTGAGCAGCGCAACATGCCGACCGAACTGGCTTTGCTGCCGTTCATTGAAAGTGCTTTCAACCCGCAAGCCGTGTCTTCTGCAAGGGCCAGCGGCATGTGGCAATTCATGCCGCGCACCGGCAAGCACTTTGACTTGAAACAAAACGCGTTCCGGGATGACCGGCGCGATGTGTTGGCCTCCACCCGCGCCGCGCTGGATTATTTGCAACGCCTGCACGGCATGTTTGGCGACTGGCACCTGGCCCTGGCCGCTTACAACTGGGGCGAAGGCAATGTGGGCAAAGCCTTGGCCCGCAACAAACGCTTGGGCGAGCCGCTGAATTACACCGAGTTGCGCATGCCTGCCGAAACCCGCATGTACGTGCCCAAGTTGCAAGCCATGGAAAACCTGGTGGCCAACCCCGATGCCTTGGGCGTGACCTTGCCAACCATCCCCAACCACCCTTACTTTCAAACGGTGCCGCTGCCGCGCGACGCCGATGTGGCGGTGATTGCCAAGTTGGCTGAAGTGTCCATGGATGACTTCAAAGCCTTGAACCCGTCCGCCCATCGCCCTGTCATGTTGGCCAGTGGCACGCCGCACATCCTGCTGCCCTGGGACAACGCCGAAATCTTCCAACGCAACTTGGAAAGCCACGACGGTCAACTGGCCAGCTGGACCGCCTGGGTGGCACCGAAAAACATGAAGGTGGCCGATGCCGCCAAGCGTGTCGGCATGAGCGAAGAAGAATTGCGCACGGTCAACAAAATCCCGCCGCGCATGCTCATCAAAGCGGGCTCTGCCCTGTTGGTTCCGCGCAGCATCAGTCACCAAAAAGATGTGTCTGAAAAGTTGGCTGACAACGGGCAACTGAACTTGGCACCCGAACAAGTGCTGCGCAAACAAGTGGTGAAAGCACGCAAGGGCGACACCATGGCCTCAGTGGCCAAACGCTACAAAGTCAGTGTGGATCAATTGGCAGACTGGAACAAACTGGCACTCAACAGCAGCTTGAAGCCCGGGCAGAAAGTCATGCTGATGTTGCCCGGCAAGGCCAAAAAATCCAAGGCCGCCGCTGGCAAGAAGCGGCGACAAACCGCCAACAAGCCGGGCTAAACCTTGAAGCGCTTCCGCGCTTGCATGGCAAATTCGTTGGTGTAGGTCAACCCCAATTCGCGGCGCAAATTCTTGGCTTGGGGTTCGAGCACATTGCGCAAGCGCAGTGCTGTTTGAGCGGCCTCATTGGTCATCACGCCATCAAGCGAATAGCTTTCGCGCATGTTGTCAATGGCATTCAAATAAATCGCACGGTCCAACAAAATAGGGTTGTCCAGCATGTTGCTCAGCAAATCTGAAGGCCCTGCCGTGCGCAACCATTTCAGCGCCCGCACCACCCCAAACACCAAGGCCTGACAAGCCTGGGGATGCTTGCGCACCATGTCCTGTGTGGTCATCAAGCTGTGCCCCGGCATGGGACCCGCAAACAAGCGCTGGCTTTCTCTGGCCGAGCGAAAGTTGCGCACAATGTCCAGATCACCCTTTCTTTCCAGCAAGGTCATGACCGGATCGGGCATGCACAAAGCATCCACCTGACCGTTGCGCAATGCCAAGATGGCTTGGCTGGCATGGCCCACCGCCACGTGATTCAGTTCATTGGGGCTGTCGCCAGACAACACCATGGCGTAGTCGACACAGCGTCTGGCTTGCGAGTCCAGGGCGGACACCCCCATTCGGCGACCATGCAAGTCTTGCAGGCGTTTGAAATGGGACATGGTTTTGCGTGACACGCCCAGCGCCAACTGTGGTGTGCGACCGGTTTGCATGATGGCAACCCAAGGCTCTTTGCGGGGCACATGCAACAACTGATCGTAGGGGGCAGACCAAACAAACAACCCCTCGCCTTGCATGGTTTCCATGCTCATCGCGGTGCTGGCTTGCTCCAAGACTTCAACCACCAAGCCCTCGGCCTTGAAATAACCCAATTGTTCGGCCAGCAACACGGGCAAATGGGTCATGGACGAGGTGTCATCCAACAACAAGGTGAGTTTGATGGGTGCGTCCTTGGCCCAGGCGCCTGACAGTTGGCTCATGCCAATGGCCCCGGCCAACAAGCATTGGCCCCATTGCCGCCGGTTCAAAGCGCTGGTCATCGTAGAAACTTCCCTCATGATGGCTGTCAGCTTATCAAGTTGAAAAGCCTAGCGCATCGGTAGCTTCCCGCTTGGTAAAACCCCCTGCTGTCAGGTGCTGCGCCGGTCCACCAAAGCGTGGGCGATGGTGCCCAAGTCCACATACTCGAGTTCACTGCCCACCGGCACCCCACGCGCCAAACGGGTCACGGCCAAGCCTTTGCGCTTGAACACGTCGCTCAGCACATGGGCCGTGGCCTCGCCCTCGGCAGTGAAGTTGGTGGCCAAGATAATTTCTTGCACCACGCCATCGCTGGCCCGCTCGATGAGCTTTTGCATGCCAATGTCTTTGGGCCCAATGCCTTCAATGGGGTTGAGCTTGCCCATCAACACAAAGTACAAGCCCTTGTAGGCTTGGGTGCGCTCCATGGCCGATTGGTCTGAGGGCGTTTCCACCACACACAAACGCGTCATGTCCCGAGTGCTATCTTGGCAGGTGCCGCAAACATCAAACTCGGTCAGGGTGTGGCAGCGTTGGCAGTGCTTGACCGCCGCCACCGCTTGGGTCAGGGCTTGCGACAACAGCTGCGCACCTTGACGGTCGTGCTGCAACAGGTGGTAGGCCATGCGCGAGGCCGAACGTTCACCCACGCCCGGCAAGCGCTTCAAGGCTTGCACCAGGGCTTGCAGCGCGGTGTGGTCTTGCATCAGAAAGGCAGCTTCATGCCGCCGGGCAAGCCGGGCATGCCGCCGGTCAGCTTGCCCATCTTGGCTTCGCTGGTTTCTTCGGCTTTGCGGGCCGCGTCGTTGAAGGCCGCGGCAATCAGGTCTTCCAACATGTCTTTGTCGTCACTCAGCAAGCTGGGGTCGATGGTGACGCGTTTGACCTGGTGTTTGCAGGTCATGAGGATTTGCACCATGCCCGAGCCTGATTCGCCCGTGACCTCGATGTGGCCGAGTTCCTCTTGCGCTTTCTTCAGGTTGTCTTGCATGGCTTGGGCTTGTTTCATCAAGCCGGCGAGTTGTCCTTTGTTGAACATGGTGGTCTTTCAATGAGCTAAGGGTTTGATGGAACCGGGGACGATTGTCGCGTCGAAGTCCCGGATGAGTTGTTGCACCAAGGGGTCGTTCATGATCTCGGCCTCGGCGGCTTGTTGGCGTTCGTGTTGCTGGGTGGTGATGCGCTTGGCGGGGGTGTCTTGCACCGGCCCAAGTTGCACGCTGATGCTGACCGCGTGGCCCAGGGCTTGCAAGGCCAGTTGCAAACGTTCGCGGTTGCTGGGCGAGTTCAATGATTCGCGCTCGACTTGCAAGACCCAAGCGGTGGCGTCTTGTTGCACCAGTTGCGATTGCATGGCGAGCTCACGCGTCATGGCTTGAATCAATTGCGCTTTCACCAGTTGTTGCACCACCTCGAACCAGTCGTTGCCCAAGGTTGTTGGTTGAAGTGTGGCGGTAGAAGTAGCGGATGGGTTGGCAGGTGCTGGAAGCTTGGCGGGTGGCTCCGCAGCGACTGCGGGTTTGGAGATGGGCGCTGTCGCTTTGGCAGCTTCTATTTCACGGGCTTGAGGCGCTGCGGGCTTGGAGATGGGCGCTGCCGCTCTGGCAGCAGGTGCAGCAAAGGACTGCGCCTCAGCTGTTTTCAGTGTTTTTTTTTCAGCCGCGCCCTCTGGCTTGAAGGCCAGCAAACGCAGCAACACCATGCATAAGGCGGCATATTCATCGGGCGCCAAACCCAGCTCGGTGCGGCCATGCAAACAGATGCTGTAGAGCAACTGGGTTTCATCGGCGGGCATGAGTTCAGCCAAGGCCAAGATGCGCTGTGCATCTGGGTCGGGGTCGGAGGCAGCTTCTGCGGCGTTCGTCACCGACTGGTAGACCGCCATGCGTTGCAACACCATGCTCATGTCTTCCAGCAAGGAACTGGCTGACAACCCCAATTGGCGCAAGGCCTCGCAAGTGTTGACGATGGTCAAACCATCGCCATGGGCCAAAGCTTCAATGAAGGTGAACACATGGCTGCGGTCCACGCTGCCCAGCATGTCGCGCACCGTGGGCTCTTGCAGTTCGCCATTGCCAAACGCGATGGCTTGATCGGTCAGGGACAGCGCGTCGCGCATCGAGCCACGCGCGGCGCGGGCAATCAGGCGCAGGGCTTGCACATCGGCGCTGATGTGTTCGTCGCCCAACACCTGACCCAAGTGCTCTACGATGGTTTCGGGCGGCATGGGGCGCAAATTGAATTGCAAACAGCGCGACAACACGGTGACCGGCACCTTGTGCGGGTCGGTGGTGGCCAAGACAAATTTCAAATACTCGGGCGGTTCTTCCAAGGTTTTGAGCATGGCGTTGAACGCCGTGTTGCTCAGCATGTGCACCTCGTCGATCATGAAGACCTTGAAGCGGCCTTGCACCGGTTTGTAAACCGCTTGCTCCAGCAGCTGCTGCACCTCATCCACGCCCCGATTGGAGGCGGCGTCCAGCTCGGTGTAGTCCACAAACCGGCCAGCATCGATCTCGGTGCAGGCCGAACACACACCACAAGGTTCGGCGGTGATACCGGTTTCGCAATTCAGGGATTTGGCCAAGATGCGCGACACCGTGGTCTTGCCCACACCACGCGTACCGGTGAACAAATAGGCATGGTGCAGGCGTTGCGAGCGCAGCGCATTGGTGAGCGCCTGCACGACGTGCGATTGCCCCACCAACTGTTCGAAAGTTTTGGGACGGTATTTGCGGGCCAGTACCAGATAGGACATCCGGTCATTCTACGGGGCGTACAATTTCGCTCGACGGGCCTTCCCGCATGGTGAAGCGGCCAACCGGGTCAGGTGGGGAACCAAGCAGCCCTAACTGTGGAGCCAGTGCCGGGGTCAAGGCTCGTCAACTTCCCCTTTATCTCTGTTCAACGGTATCTTTTAAAGCCGAGCAAATAACGTATTCGCGCTACTGATCGTGTCATACCACCACAGCTTCAATTCCTTTTTTCTCAATGATTTGAAGCAACTTCGCAGCCGCACCGCCAGGATGTTTGCCTGAAGCAGGCGATTCCCATTTTTGGATGGTGGATGGTTTGACATTCAAAAAACCAGCAAACACCGCCTGACTCATTTTGGCCTTTTTCATGCGAATGGCCGCCACACGCTCAGCGGTGTAGGTGGGTGGCGCAGTGCCGAGCGCTTTGATTTGTGACAAATGCTTCATGGACACCAAGCCTTTTTGGGAAAGCAAGGTTGCCATTTCAATCATTTCATCAGCAACGCGGTCTTTTGGTTTTTTAGTTGTCATGGTAAATCTCCTCAATGTATCCATCGTTGATGGCCTCTTCAATTTGCTGCAGAGAGGCTTTTTGTAGATCTTCGGCAATCAGCAGCGCCTGGGCCACCGACACGGCTGAAAAATCTGTTCCGGGTTCATTTTTTGAACGTCCTGCCATGAAAAAAATCCCGAGCGGACTTTGTTTGGCCACAAGGGTTCGCGTTGAACCTCTCTTGCCTTGTCCGGCCATGGCGATGCGTTTTTTGCATACACCACCACCAAGATCTGCTTCATATTGTCCAAGCCCAATTTCTTTTGCTGCCGCGAGCAACTGCGCGTCGGTCAAGATCTTCTTGGCCCAGCGAGAAAAGGTTTTTAGCTTGAACACGCGCTTGTCTTTCATGGATTAAACCATAGCACTTTATGCAATAGCCTGCAAGCTGACACTCCAAGGGTTGAGTTGCTATAGTTTTGCTTCAACTCTTTCAGGCACCCCATGCTGCGTTTCGCTGCCAACCTCTCCATGCTTTACCCCGAACACGGTTTCCTTGACCGGTTTGCGGCGGCCGCGCAAGACGGCTTCAGGGCGGTGGAGTTCATGTTTGGCTATGACTTCCCCGCCCAAGACATTGCCCGCGCCGCCCAAGACGCGGGTGTGGAAGTGGTGTTGCTGAACGCCCCGCCCGGCGGGCAAGACAGCAACAGCATTTCAAACGCTTGGACAAACGGTTCACGCGGCACGGCTTGTTTGCCGGGGCGCGAGGCCGAGTTTCAAAACGGCGTGCTGCTGGCGCTTGAATACGCGCAAGCCTTGAACTGCCCGCACATCCATGTGCTGGCCGGTGTGGTGCCGCCAGAGCACCAAGCAGGCTCTGCCCTGCCCCTGGCTTTGCAAACCAGCCATGCTTATGCCAGCACGCAAAGCGCCCTGCGCGACAAGTTGTTAAGCAACCTGCGCTGGGCCGCAGCACAAGCCGCGCAAGCTGACAAAACCATCCTCATCGAGCCAATCAATGGCCGCGATATTCCGCACTACTTCTTGAACCGCCAAGCCGATGCCCATGCCATCGTGCAAGCCATCGGCGTGGACAACTTGAAAGTGCAATTCGACCTCTACCACTGCCAAATTGTGGAAGGCGATGTGCTGAACAAACTGCGCCACTACCTGCCCAGCGGCAAGGTGGGGCACATTCAAATAGCGGGTGCGCCGCAGCGCCACGAACCCGACCAGAGCGAGCTGCACTACCCCACGGTGTTCGACAGCTTGCGCGAACTGCAATGGCCCGGCTGGATTGGCTGCGAGTACCGCCCGGTGCGCGGCAGCGAGCCCGGCGGCACCACTGCTGGTTTGGCTTGGATGCCTTCATGAGCAGCTTGCCGGTGCTGAATATTTCAGCGTATTTGTTCACACCGCTCAACGACCTGCCCGACCTGCAACAAGCGTGTTTGGCGCAAGCGCAAGCGCGGCAACTCTTGGGCACCATCTTGCTGGCCGAAGAAGGCATCAACTTGTTTTTGGCCGGGCCACCAGAGGATGTGCGCACATGGGTGCGCTGGCTCCAACAAGACGCTCGGTTTGCGGGGCTGGCGCCCAAAGACAGTTGGTCGGCCAAGCAGCCTTTCAAGAAGCTGCTGGTGAAGGTGAAAAATGAAATCATCCGCATGAACCACCCCACGATTCAGCCGCAGCATGGCCGCGCACCTGCTGTGCCACCGGCCACGCTGAAACGCTGGCTGGACCAGGGCCATGATGACCGCGGCCGTCCGGTGGTCACGCTGGATACGCGCAATGATTTCGAGGTGGACGCTGGGGCTTTCCAAGCTGCCCTTGATTGGCGGCTGACCAAATTCAGTGAATTTCCAGAGGCGGCCAAAGCTCACCTGGACGCAATGAAAGACAAAACCATCGTCAGCTATTGCACCGGCGGCATCCGCTGCGAAAAAGCCGCCATCTATTTGCGCGAACTGGGCGTGGAAGATGTGTATCAACTCGATGGCGGCATCTTGAAATATTTTGAAGAAGTGGGCAGCGACCATTTCACAGGGGACTGCTTTGTGTTTGACGAGCGGCGGGGGGTGCACCCGGATTTATCGGCGCTGAAAGACGAAGCCTGACGAGGCACTCGCCGTGAAAGCGCCGTGCTTGGGCAGTAGGCCTAGTTGCCGTCGTTCAGCACTTCCAGCACATCCGAGCGGAATTCGCGGTTGTACAAAATGCCCACGATCAACACCGTGGTCAGCACAAAAGCCATGGGCGAGAAAAACCAGCCCATCACGGCAAACGCAAAATAGTAGGCACGCAAGCCGTCGTTGAAGGTTTCAGCAGCCAAGCCGGTCATGGCGGCCACCCGCTCGGCATAGTCCATTTGCTCTTGCGGGTGCGCGATGAAATGCTCGTGGGATGGCAACGCGCCAATCATCAAAGACACAAAGGTGTATTGCCGCATCGACCATGAAAAGCGGAAAAACGCATACACAAAAATCGAGATCAGCACCAAGATTTTGAACTCGAACACCAAGATGGGCGTGGCCTGCGAGAACGGGATTTCGCGCACAAACTCGGCCGCCTTGTCGGTGGTGCCCATGAGGGCGAGCAAACCACCCATGATCAGGATGGTGGTGCTGGAGAAAAACGCGGGGGTGTTGGACAGGGTCTGGGTGATGATGCCGTCGAGCACACGCGGGTCACGGGTGAGGGACACCTGGATCCAGCGCAAGCGGAACCGGTTGGTGGCTGCCAAGATGGACGGGCGCTTGAGCGACCAGCGGGTGGCGAACTGGGCGTAGCCAATCCAAGCCGCCATGAAAAACAGCAGCACCAGCCAATCGGACCAGGGCAAGAGGCTTAGGATTTTCATGGAGGCATGCTAACGCACGGACTTTTAAAAAAATCGCTTGGCACTTATCGCACCAAGCGGTTCTGGGTTTGGCTGTGAAGTCAGACTTCTACAGAACGTTCAAGCATGTAACTTCGCCGCCATCTTGGCCACGCGCTCGCCATAGGCTTTGCCGGTGTCCAAATCGCCTTGGGGAATGTCGGCGGCGGGGCTGGTGGGGCCCACCTGCGCCATCACGCCCGAGGACGAGCCCAGGCGGTTGACGCTGCCGTCGTTGGGCTGGGCTTGGCCGACCCAAACCATGCCCAATTGCATGGACAAAGTAATGAAGTACTGCAAGGTGGACAGCTTGTCGCCGCTCAGGTTCGAGGAAATGGTGAAGCCGCCAGCCACTTTGTCTTTCCATGCGCCGCTCATCCAGTATTTGGAGGTGGCGTCGGCAAACTTTTTGAACTGCCAAGACGCCATGCCCATGTAGGTGGGCGAGCCAAAGATGATGGCGTCGGCGGCGTTGATGGCGGCCCAGTCGGCCTCGCTCACGTTGCCTTCGGCGTCAATCGCCACCAGCGTGGCTTTGGCGCCTTCGGCCACAGACTGGGCCAGGCGTTGGGTGTGGCCGTAGCCAGAGTGGTAAACAACAACGGTTTTGCTCATGATTTCTCCTTGGATAAGCAATAAAAAATTCAGGGGGCCAGGTCAAACACCAACACTTCGGCGTCTTGGCCTTGACTCAAATTCAATTCAGATTCATCGGCCACCAGCAAGGCGTCACCGGCTTGCAGGCTCTGGCCATTCACGTTCAATCCACCGCGCACCAGAAACACATAGGCACGGCGTTTCGGGTTCAAAGCCAATTGCGCTTGCTCGGCGCCATCGAACAAACCTGCATACAAGGCGGCATCCGCATGGATCTTCACGGCATCCGTTGTGGGCGTGTGGCTGGCAATCAAGGCCAAAGCGCCGCGTTTGCTGGCAGGTGGCACGGTTTTTTGTTCATAGCTGGGTGGGATGCCGCGCACATTCGGTTGAATCCAAATTTGCAAGAAATGCGTTTCCTCGCCTTGCGCATGGTTGAACTCGCTGTGCTTGACGCCGCTGCCCGCGCTCATGCGCTGCACGTCGCCGGGCGGGATGCCTTTGACATTGCCCATGCTGTCTTGGTGCGCCAGGTTGCCCGACAGCACATAGCTGATGATTTCCATGTCCTGGTGGCCATGCGTGCCAAAACCGGTTTCGGGGGCGATGCGGTCTTCGTTGATGACGCGCAAATTGCCCCAGCCCATGTGGGCCGGGTCGTGGTAGCCGGCAAATGAAAAGCTGTGAAAGGATTTGAGCCAGCCGTGGTCGGCATAGCCTCGATGTTTGGCGGGTCTGAGGGTCAGCATGGTGTGTTCTTCCTTGGCCTGAATTCTCAGTCCACCGTGCAGCTCAGAAGGTGCATCGGTTTGATGGCATCATTCAAATCGTTTGAACGATAAACCCCTGACCATGTCTTCTGCCCGCGATGTCCTGACCCCTGACGCCCTGACCATGCTGCAAACCATTGCCCGCCATGGCAGCTTTGCCGCCGCTGCCCGCGACATGGGCGTGGTGCCCAGCGCCCTAAGTTACCGGGTGCGGCAAATGGAAGAGGCGCTGGATGTGCTGCTGTTCAACCGGGCGTCGCGCCAAGCCAAACTCACCGCCGCAGGCCATGAGCTGTTGAGCGAAGGCATGCGTTTGTTGAGCGACATGGACAACATTGCGCACCGGGTCAAGCGTGTGGCCACCGGCTGGGAGAGCCAATTCACCTTGGTGTTTGACACCATCATCGATCAAAGCGTGGTGATGGATTTGTGCCAAGCCTTCTACGCGGCCAACCCGCCCACGCGGCTGCGACTGCGCCACGAAACCCTGAGCGGCACCTTGTACAGCCTCACCTCCGGCCAAGCGGATTTGGCCATCGGTGTGCCGATGACCAGCACCACCACGCCGGGCTTGCGCTTTGCCGAAATGGGCACCGTGGTGGGCTTTGTGTTCGCCGTGGCCCCGCAGCATCCCTTGGCCAGACACCCGCAACCCTTGAGCGACGAGGTGTTGCAAGCACACCGGGCAGTGGCGGTGGCCGACTCCATCCCCCAGGGCACGGGCATGACCATCGGTTTGTTGGCCGGGCAAGATGTGTTCACCGTGCCCACCATGGTGGCCAAACTGGACGCCCAGTTGCGTGGCCTGGGCGCGGGGTTTTTGCCGGAACCGATGGCGCGGCCGTTCATTGCCTCGGGGGCGCTGGTGGCCTTGCAAGTCAAGCGACAACAACGCAGCGGCCAACTGGGCTATGCCTGGCGCGAGAACACCCAGACCAAGGGCCAACCTGCGGGCGACCGCGCTTTGCAGTGGTGGCTAGAGCAACTGAGCAAGCCGCACACCCGCTTGGCCTTGTTGGGGCAATCCAGCAAGCCCAAGGGTCGCGCATCGGTGTAGAGTGCAGCCATGAAAAACACTGCTGTCATCGGGGCCGGTATGGCCGGTATCACCGCCGCACGCACCTTGCTCAAGGCTGGGCATCGCGTCACCGTCTTCGAGAAAAGCCACGGCGCTGGCGGGCGCATGTCCAGCCGCAACACTCCCTACGGCAGCTTTGACCACGGCACCCAGTACTTCACGGTGCGCAATCCCGACTTCTTGCAAGCCCTGACCGAGGTGCCCGGCACCCAAGCCGTGTGCCGCGCATGGAGCGCCAACGCCGTGCGGGTGCTCGACCCACTGGGCCGCGTCATCGAAGCCGCCTTGCCCACGCGCGAACCACACTTTGTGGCCAGCCCCGGCATGAACGCCTTGGTGCGGCATTGGGCACTGCCCTTGGAAGACGCCAAATGCGTGCACTACCAAACGCAGGTGCAGTTTTTGAAACGCAATCGCCAAGGG
The DNA here is from genome assembly GCF_965234735.1 of Limnohabitans simekii (SeqCode). Classification (GTDB taxonomy): domain Bacteria; phylum Pseudomonadota; class Gammaproteobacteria; order Burkholderiales; family Burkholderiaceae_C; genus Limnohabitans; species Limnohabitans simekii. The sequence continues at coordinate 18,895 of NZ_OZ248544.1, forward strand.
TGGGAGCTGGTGTGCGCCGATGGCACCACGCATGGCGGTTTTGACAACCTGGTGTTGGCCATACCGCATGTGCAGGCCGATTTTTTATTGCGCCAATCGGGCGCACCTGCTGCCAGTTTCAAAGGCCTCAAAGCCCTGTCTGAAGTGCAAGTGGCCCCTTGCTGGACCTTGATGCTGGCCTACCCCTTGGTGAACCAATCGGGCCTGAGCCATTTGGGGCCACAGTGGAACGCGGCCCGCAGCGTGCACCACCGCATCGCCTGGTTGTGTCGGGAGTCATCCAAACCGGGTCGTGCCTCGGTGGAACGCTGGACGGTGCAAGCCAGCGCCGATTGGTCGCAAGAACATTTGGAAGACGATGAAGAACGGGTGCAGGCCAAGCTGTTGAAAGCTTTTGCCGAACTCACCGGCATCCGCGCCGAACCCGGCTACGCGCAGGTGCACCGTTGGCGCTATGCCAAGACCTTGCAACCGCTGGGCCAAAACCACCTGTGGGACGCCTCGCTGAAGCTGGGCTTGTGCGGCGATTGGCTGCTAGGCCACCGAGTGGAAGACGCGTTTGTCAGTGGCTTGGGGCTGTCCTTGGCCATGCTCGACTGAAGCTCGCGGGCTGGGTCTTGAGCACAACGCCAGTCCCATACCGGGGTCGTTTCGCCCCCTCCCCCACGGGTTTGTTGCATGCGGGCTCGCTGGTGGCCGCACTGGCCAGTTGGCTGGATGCGCGGGCCCACGGCGGCGCATGGTTGGTGCGCATGGAAGACGTGGACACACCGCGCTGTGTGCCAGGTGCCGACCAAGCTTTGTTGGCGCAATTGGCCGCTTGCGGCTTGGTGTCCGATGAACCCGTGCTCTGGCAATCCACGCGGCATGACGCTTACCAAACGGCTTTGGACCGCTTGGTATCCAAAGGCTGGGCCTACCCCTGCGGCTGTTCGCGCAAAGAGATTGAAGACGCGCAACAACAGCAACGCACCCGCCACACGGCTGCGGTGTATCCGGGCACGTGTCGAAACGGTTTGCAGGGCAAACCTGCGCGGGCTTGGCGCTTGAATCTGCAAAGCGTCATCAACGACTTGCAGTTGAGCCATCCAACCCATTGGCATGACCGACGCTTGGGTGCGCAACAACAAGACGTGCTGCAAGAAGTGGGCGACTTTGTGCTGCGCCGCGCCGACGGTTGGTGGGCCTATCAACTGGCGGTGGTGGTGGATGATGCGGCGCAAGGCATCACGCATGTGGTGCGTGGCCAAGACCTGGCCGACAACACCGCGCGGCAAATCCTGTTGCAACAGGCTTTGGGTTTGCCCACACCGCGCTACCTGCACACGCCCTTGGTGCTGGGCGCCGATGGTGAAAAACTCAGCAAGCAAAACGGCGCACAGGCTTTGAACTTGAACAATCCTTTGGCGGCGTTGAATGCGGCGGCGCAGGTGTTGGGGCTTGAAGCCAGTGCAAGTTCAGTTCACCAAGCCTTGCTTGCTTGGACAACCGCTGTTGCCAACGAAGCTGTTGCGCAGAGCCGCTTGGCCTGGCCGCGATAATCGCCAGCTCTTTCTGCAAGCGCACCCCATGACCGCCACCGACACAAGCCAAGCCCCCAGCACAGACGCCCCCTTCATGCGCGTCATCAAAACCTATGTGCTGCGAGCAGGCCGCATGGGATCGGGCCAGGTGCGAGCCTTTGAGCAATTTGGTCCGCAGTTTTTGTTGAACTACACGCCCGACAAACTGGATGTCACCCAAGCCTTTGGCAGAGCCGCGCCTTTGATTTTGGAAATTGGGTTTGGCATGGGCGACGCCACCGCCAAGATCGCGCACACCCGACCCGAGGACAATTTTTTGTGCTGCGAAGTGCACATGCCCGGCGTGGGTGCACTGCTCAAGCGTTGCGGCGAAGAAGGCATTGGCAACATCCGCATCCTGCAACACGACGCCATCGAGGTGATGGACCACATGTTGGGCCACAACAGCCTAGACGGTGTGCACATTTTCTTTCCCGACCCGTGGCACAAAAGCCGCCACCACAAACGCCGCCTGATTCAAAGCCCGTTTGTGCAGCGCTTGGCGCAACACATCAAGCCCGGCGGCTACCTGCACCTGGCCACCGACTGGCAGCCTTACGCCGAGCAAATGTTGCAGGTGCTGTCCGCCGAACCGCTGTTGCACAACACCGCCACCGATGCCAGTGGTTATGCCGAGAAGCCCAGCTACCGCCCGCTCACCAAGTTTGAAAACCGCGGCTTGAAACTCGGTCATGGGGTGTGGGACTTGGTGTTTCACAAACGCTGAACCTGTTCGTCTGCGATGGGCCGCGCCAGCCAACTCCCCAAGCTGCCCATGCACGACGGCGTGAGCCCCAGCCGGGTGGGCGTGCCCTTGGGGCACTGGCCCAACGTGATGGCGTTTTTGTGTGAACGCTTTGACAACATCAGCGCCGAAGAATGGGCACGACGGTTTTCACAAGGCTTGGTGTTGAACGCAGAGGGTCATGCGCTGTCTGCGCACGACCCTTGCCCCTTGGGTGGCCATGTGTTTTATTACCGGCAGTTGCCCCTTGAAGCTGAACTGCCAGAGCCAGCCTGCATCTTGTTTGAAGACGAGTTGCTGGTGGTGGCCGACAAACCGCACTTCATGCCTGTGACACCTTCAGGCCCTTATGTGCACAACAGTTTGTTGGTGCAAATGAAGCAACAAACCCAGTGTGAAACATTAACGCCCTTGCACCGCATCGACCGCGAAACCGCGGGCTTGGTGGTGTTTTGCAAACGGCCGCCAGACCGCGACGCCTACCACGCGTTGTTTCGCCAACAGCAAGTGAACAAGCTGTATGAAGCCGTGGCCCCGCATCTTGAAACGCTTGAATTACCAAGCAGCTTGCGTTGTCGCTTGGCGAAAGACGAGCGGTTTTTCTTGTCGAAAGTTGTGAATGGTGAACCTAACAGCGAAACCCGCATCAGCCTGCGCCAACATCGCAATGGCTTGGGGATGTACGACTTGGAACCTTTGACAGGCCAACGCCATCAACTCCGTTTGCACATGTGGCATTTGGGGGTGCCGATCTTGGGCGATCAGTTTTACCCCGAGGTGCTGCGCGGCCCGCAAGAGCCGGATGACTTCAGCCAAGCCTTGCAACTGTTGGCTCGGCAGATCGCGTTCACCGACCCGGTGAACGGCGAACAACGACGCTGGGTCAGCCAGCGACGTCTGCAAATGGCGTGGTGAGATTTACAAGCGTTCTGTCACCCAAGCCTGCACACTGGCCAAGGCTTGGTCCAGGCCCGCAGGGTTGGTCCCGCCCGCCATCGCCATGTCGGGCTTGCCGCCGCCTTTGCCACCCACTTGCTGAGCCACAAAATTCACCAACTCACCGGCCTTGACCTTGGCCAAGCTGTCGGCCGTGACACCAGCTGCGATTTGCACCTTGTCGCCCTCCACGCTGGCCAACACCACCACCGCGGTTTTGAGTTTGTTTTTCAATTGGTCCAGGGTGTCACGCAAAGCTTTGGCATCGGCCCCGGGCAACTTGGCGGCGAGCAATTTCACACCCTTGATGTCGATGGCCTGCGCCAGCAAATCGTCGCCTTGTGAGGCGGCCAATTTGCCCTTGAGCGCAGTCATTTCTTTTTCCAACCCGCGCATCTGTTCTAACAGCTGGTTCAAGCGGGTGTTGAGCTCTTGCGGCGTGGCTTTCAAGGCACCAGCCGCTTGCGCCACGGTGTGTTCCAGGTCTTGCAAATAGGCCAAGGCGTGGGTGCCGGTCACGGCTTCGATGCGGCGCACACCAGCAGCGACACCGCCTTCAGACACCACCTTGAACAAACCAATGTCGCCCGTGGCCTGCACATGCGTGCCACCACAGAGTTCGCGGCTGGCCCCGATGTCCAGCACCCGCACGGTGTCGCCGTACTTCTCGCCAAACAACATCATGGCGCCGGTTTTTTGCGCGGCTTCCAAATCCATGACCCGGGCTTGGGTGGCGGCGTTGGCCAAAATCTCGGCGTTCACACGGGTTTCAATCTCGCGGATTTCAGCGTCGGTGACGGGTGCGTTGTGGGCGAAGTCGAAGCGGGTGCGCTCGTCGTTCACCAAGGAGCCTTTTTGCAGCACATGCGCCCCCAGCACATCGCGCAAGGCCTTGTGCATCAGGTGCGTGGCACTGTGGTTGCGCACCGTGGCGGCACGCAAGTCGGCGTCAACGCGAGCGGTGAGCACGTCGCCCACTTTCAGGCTGCCTTGCGCCATGTGGCCATGGTGGCCAAACACATCGGCCTTGATTTTCAAGGTGTCTTCCACCACAAACTTGGCGGCCTTGGAAGATTCACCAGCCAGCAACCAACCTTGGTCGCCCACTTGACCGCCGCTCTCGGCGTAAAAAGGTGTGGTGTCCAGCACCACCACACCCACTTGCTCTGAGCGAAGTTCCGTCACGGCCACGCCATCCACATACAGCGCGGTCACGGTGGACTGCGCTTGCAAGTGCTCGTAACCCACGAATGCATTGCCCACACCGGTGTATTCCAAAGCGCGGTCCATCTTGAATTTGCCGGCTGCACGGGCCTGTGCTTTTTGCTTGTCCATGGCGGCGGCAAAACCGGTTTCGTCCACCGACAAACCACGTTCACGGCAGACATCGCCCGACAAATCGAGTGGGAAACCATAGGTGTCGTGCAGCTTGAAGGCCACTTCGCCGGGCAACACTTTCACACCACCAGCCAAGGCGGCATCCAAAATCTCCATGCCGTTTTCCAGCGTTTCGTAAAAGCGTTCTTCTTCGGTTTTCAGCACCGCCATGATGCGATCCGCTTGCTGCGCCAAGCTGGGGTAGGCCTCGCCCATCAGGGCCACGAGGTCGGGCACCAGTTTGTGGAAAAACGGTGTTTTTTGACCCAGCTTGTAACCGTGGCGAATGGCGCGGCGGATGATGCGCCGTTGCACATAGCCGCGGCCTTCATTCGAAGGAATGACGCCGTCGCTGACCAAAAACGCGGTGGCGCGGATGTGGTCGGCAATCACCCGCAATGAGCTGTTGTGCACATCGGTGCAGCCGGTTTCACGCGCAGCCGCCTTGATGAGCGTGTCGAACAAATCAATTTCGTAATTGCTGTGCACGTGCTGCAAGATGGCCGCCAGGCGTTCCAAGCCCATGCCGGTGTCCACGCAGGGTGCGGGCAGTTTTTTCAGGGAACCATCGGGCTGCATGTCGAACTGCATGAACACGTGGTTCCAAATTTCAATGTAGCGGTCCCCGTCTTCGTCGGGGCTGCCGGGGGGGCCGCCCGCCACTTCGGGGCCGTGGTCGTAAAAAATTTCCGAGCACGGACCGCAAGGGCCGGTATCGGCCATCATCCAAAAATTGTCCGAGGCGTACTTGGCACCTTTGTTGTCGCCGATGCGCACGATGCGCTCGGCGGGAATGCCAATCTCTTTGTGCCAAATGTCGTAGGCCTCGTCGTCGTCGATGTAGACCGTGACCCAAAGTTTCTCGGCGGGCAGTTTGTAAATTTGCGTCAGCAGCTCCCAACCCCATGTCAGGCTGTCGCGCTTGAAGTAGTCGCCAAACGACCAGTTGCCCAGCATTTCGAAAAAGGTGTGGTGGCGGGCGGTGTAGCCCACATTTTCCAAGTCGTTGTGCTTGCCGCCAGCACGCAAACAGGCTTGCACCGAAGCGGCCCGCACGTACGAGCGTTTGTCTTCGCCCAAGAACACGTCTTTGAACTGGACCATGCCCGAGTTGGTGAACATCAGCGTGGGGTCGTTGCCGGGCACCAGGGGGCTGGAGGCCACCACGGTGTGGGCGCGGGCGGCGTAAAAGTCGAGGAAGGTTTGACGGATGTCGGCAACGGAAAAGCGGGGCGTGGTCATGAGCGGGGCTGCAATCGAGGTGGGCGGCACAGGAGCGAATGCCCTGCGAACTGCGTGCGAAATTATAGGTTTGCCCCTTTGGCGTATTTGGGGCGACCAAGGCTGCTGGTTTTTGATTTGTGCCATCATCGCCGCTGCCCGTTTCGGCACCCCCCTCAAAGCACCCTAGACACCATGACAAACGCCACCACCACCCCCTCGCCCCTGTTGCAATTGAAAGACCCCAGCCTGCTGAAAACCGATGCCTTGGTCAACGGCCAATGGATCAAAGGCGCATCCCGCTTTGCGGTGCATGACCCGAGCAACGGCCAGTGGCTGGCCGATGTGGCCAACCTCGGCGCGGCTGAGGCGGCCCTGGCCATTGACGCCGCCAACGCCGCTTGGGGCCCTTGGAAAACCAAGACCGCCAAAGAACGCAGCATCATCTTGCGCCAATGGTTTGAATTGCTGATGGCGAATGTGGACGACTTGGCCCGCATCCTCACCGCCGAGCAGGGCAAGCCCTACGCCGAAGCCAAAGGCGAAATCGCCTATGGCGCGAGTTTTGTCGAGTGGTACGCCGAAGAGGCCAAGCGGGTGAACGGCGAAACCCTGCCCCAGTTTGACAACAACCGCCGTTTGATGGTGCTGCAACAGCCCATCGGCGTGTGCGCTGCCATCACACCATGGAATTTCCCGCTGGCCATGATCACCCGCAAGGTGGCCCCAGCCTTGGCCGCCGGTTGCCCGGTGCTGATCAAACCCGCCGAGCTGACGCCGCTCACCGCCTTGGCCGCCGCTGAACTGGCCGTACGCGCCGGTTTGCCCGCCGGTGTGTTGAACGTGCTGAGCGCTGACGGCGACAACAGCATCGCCATTGGCAAGGTGATTTGCGACAGCGATGTGGTGCGCCACCTGAGCTTCACCGGCTCCACTGAAGTGGGCCGCATCCTGATGGCGCAGTCGGCGCCCACCGTGAAAAAACTCTCCTTGGAATTGGGCGGCAACGCGCCCTTCATCGTGTTTGACGATGCCGACATCGACTCGGCGGTAGACGGCGCGATGGCCAGCAAATTCCGCAATGCCGGCCAAACCTGCGTGTGCGCCAACCGCATCTATGTGCAAGAAGGCGTTTATGAAGCCTTCGTGACCAAGTTCGCCGCCAAAGTGAAGGCGCTGAAAGTGGGCAATGGCTTTGAAGAGGGTGTGACGCAAGGCCCCCTGATTGAGCCCGCCGCTTTGGACAAAGTGAGCCACCACGTGGCCGATGCGCTGAGCAAAGGCGGTCGCGCCCTGACCGGCGGCAAGGCCTTGCAAGGACAGTTTTTTGAACCCACGGTCATGGCCGACGCCAGCGCCGACATGCTCTGCGCCAAGGAAGAAACCTTTGGTCCGTTTGCACCGGTGTTCAAGTTCAAAACCGAACAAGAGGCCATTCACGCCGCCAACAACACCGAATTTGGCCTGGCCAGCTACTTCTACAGCCGCGACATTGGCCGCATTTACCGGGTCAGCGAGGCGCTGGAATACGGCATGGTCGGCATCAATGTGGGCATCATCGCCACCGAACACGTGCCTTTTGGCGGCGTCAAGCAGTCCGGGCTGGGCCGCGAGGGTTCACGCCACGGCATGGCCGAATACTTGGAAATGAAGTACCTGTGCATCGGTGACATAATGTCGAATGGTAATTAACAAATTTGACAATAAAGACCAAACTATCATGCAAAATCAAAGTATTTACCTGCGTTTTCTCAGTTTGCTGCATGCCATCGAAGGCAAGGGCGAATTGCCCAACCTGGACCTGGACGCCAAGCGTTTGTTGGAAGTGATTGCGGTGCAACACAGCCAAGGCAAGCCCCTGACCGTGAGCGACGCCATGGCCATGACCCACATCGCCTCACCCGCCACCATCCACCGCAAGCTTGATGTGTTGCGCGAGATTGGCATGATCGACACCTACTTCGAAGGCAAAAACCGCCGCACCAAGTACCTGTGCCCCACCCCCCAGGCTGAAAAATACTTCAGCCAAGTGGGCGCAGTGATGCAACAAGCAGGCCTGAAAACAGCCTGAAGCACCGCTTCTGACGGGCGCTTGAAGCCCCATGAAAAAAGCACCCCGAGGGGTGCTTTTTTTTGCTTCAAATGCCTTGGAAGGCCTGAATTGATGGGGCTTACAGCCCCCGCTTAAAGCAAGTTGACGCCGGTTTTGCTTTGCAAAAACTCACGCGTCACGCCGGGTGCAAGCTCCACCACTTTCAAGCCTTCAGGCACCACGTCCATGATGGCCAGGTCGGTGATGATGCGGTCCACCACGCCCAAGCCCGTCAAGGGCAAAGTGCATGTTTTCAAGATCTTCAGGTCTTCGGTGCCGTCTTTCTTCTTGGCCACGTGCTCCATCAGGATGATGACGCGCTTGACACCTGCCACCAAGTCCATGGCCCCGCCCATGCCTTTGATCATCTTGCCGGGGATCATCCAGTTGGCCAGATCGCCCTTTTCGCTCACTTGCATGGCACCCAAAATGGACAGGTTGATCTTGCCGCCACGGATCATGGCGAAGGATTGATCGCTGCCAAAAATGGCCGTGCCCTTGATGGTGGTGACGGTTTGTTTGCCCGCATTGATCAGGTCGGCGTTCACTTCTGATTCCTCGGGAAACGGGCCAATGCCCATCATGCCGTTTTCGCTTTGCAGCCAGACCTCCAAATGGTCGGGCACATGGTTGGCCACCAGCGTGGGCAGGCCAATGCCCAGGTTCACATAAAAGCCGTCTTGCAGTTCCTTGGCCGCGCAGGCGGCCATTTCGTCGTGGGTCCAAGCCATATTTGCCTTTCAACGGGATGGGGCGCGATGCCCAGCCCTGGGTTCATTAAATGATGCTGCCGCGGGTGGTGCGTTTTTCGATGCGTTTTTCGGGCGTGGGGTTGTGCACGATGCGGTGCACATAAATGCCTGGCAAGTGGATGTCGTCTGGGGCCAGTTCGCCGTTGACCACAATGCGCTCCACTTCCACCACGCAAATTCGACCGGCGGTCGCGGCTGCGGGGTTGAAATTGCGGGCGGTGAGGTTGAAGCGCAGATTGCCCGCATGGTCGGCCACATCTGCTTTGATGAGCGAAATATGAGGCACCAAGGCACGCTCCATCACATAGGTTTCGCCATCAAACTCGCGCAGTTCTTTGCCCTCGGCCACCTGGGTGCCGACACCGGTTTTGGTGAAGAAGGCCGGGATGCCTGCGCCACCGGCACGCAGCTTCTCGGCCAAGGTGCCTTGCGGCGTGAAGTCCAGTTCCAATTCGCCCGCCAAGAATTGGCGCTCAAACTCTTTGTTCTCGCCCACATAGCTGGAAATCATTTTTTTGATTTGCCGCGTTTCCAGCAGCTTGCCCAGGCCAAAGCCATCGACCCCGGCGTTGTTGGAAATGACGGTGAGGTCTTTCACGCCGCTGTCGCGCAAGGCGTCAATCAGCGCTTCGGGAATGCCGCACAGGCCAAACCCGCCAACGGCCATCAACTGGCCGTCAGCCACGATGTCTTGGAGGGCTTCTTTCGCAGATGGGAAAACTTTGTTCAATCGAATCTCCTGATTAGCTTGAATTCATTCTACGGGGGGTGTCTTGCATAAGACTGAATACCGCTGGGCATAATCAGCGCAAACAGGAGACAACATGTCACGCTACCCCGCCCCCGAATTGAAAGACCTGCCCGAAGACATCCGCGCCAAGGTGCTGGAAGTGCAAGAAAAATCTGGCTTTGTGCCCAATGTGTTTTTGGCCTTGGCCCGGCGTCCGGCCGAATGGCGGGCGTTCTTCGCCTACCACGATGCCTTGATGGTGCCCGAGTCGGTGGGGCGCACCAGCCACCTGAGCAAAGGCGACCGCGAGATGATCGTCACCACCACCAGCGCCGCAAACCACTGCTTGTACTGCGTGGTGGCGCACGGCGCCATCTTGCGCATCTACGAGAAAAAACCGCTGGTGGCCGACCAAGTGGCGGTGAACCACCGCAAAGCCGACATCACGCCGCGCCAACGCGCCATGCTGGATTTCGCCATGAAGGTGTGCAAAAACAGCCACGAGGTGGAAGACGCCGACTTTGAAGCCCTGCATGCCCATGGCTTTGACGACGAGGATATTTGGGACATTGCGGCCATCACCGCCTTCTTTGGCCTGAGCAACCGGGTGGCCAACATTTCCAGCATGATGCCCAACCCCGAGTTTTATTTGATGGGCCGGGTGCCGAAAAGCAAGGCTTGAGGGGTTTGCGGCTGGGAAGCCGAAAAGCAAGGCTTGAGGGTTTGCTGCAAGGGTACCGAAAACCCCGTTTTCAAGTCTGTTTGCCCATCCCATGTGGCGGATGTCAGACAGTAAGCCTATCAGGACTGACTTTGACTGCATGCCTCAGCCAATGATAAAGTAGGTACGTTTCCATATATACATTTCAGGGAGGCTTCCATGCTCGCTACCGCCAAAGTTTTTACCAACGGCAACAGCCAAGCCATTCGCTTGCCCAAGGCATTTCGCGTGGATGTCGATGAAATGTGGATTGCTCGCAACGAGGTGACGGGCGAGATCACGCTCAAGCCCAAAGACACTGAAACATTGCGCAAGCGCAGGCTCGATGCGCTGATGGCCGCGATTGCGGAAAACCCATTGCCCGACAACTTTTTGTCGGATGCCAATCGGCTGAATGATCCTCCGAAAAATCCGTTTGCAGACTGGGAAACGCCAACAGCCCCCAAAGCCGCTGCAAAAGCAAGCGCCAAAACCAAGGGTCGCAAGTGATCAAGTTTTTGGTGGATACCAACATCTTGGGCTACTTTGCACGCAACAGCTCTGCCGCGCTGCAAAAGCGCATGTTGGCGGCGCTCAAAAAGCAGGAGGTCGCCATCTCCGCCATCACCCGCGCCGAAGCACGGTTTGGGCTGGCACTGCTGCAACCAGATGACAAACGCCGCCGAACCATTGATTTGCTGCTCAATGAGTTTCCAGTTTTCCCATGGACGCTGGAGGCAGCAGACCAGTCCGGAGAAATTGCTGCACACCTGCAGCAAACCGGACAGCCCATTGGCAACATGGACACCCAAATCGCCGCGCATGCATTGGCGCTGGGCCTGCCCTTGGTGACCCACAACACTCGGCACTTCAAGCGGGTGCCGGGTTTGAAGTTGGAAGACTGGATGTGAGTGGACCCTGATCTTGTCCGGCTTATGCCGCCGTCAAAGGCTCCATGCGCACCACGGCACGCGCTCCCACGGCACTGGCAAAACGTTGGACCGTGCGCATTGATGGCGAACCCCTGCCACTTTCGATCCGTGCCACCACGCTTTGGGTTGTGCCCATGCGTGCGGCCACATCGCCTTGCGTCAGGCCCGCTCTCATACGTGCTGCAATCAGTTCACGGGCCAGCTCAAACTCGGGCGCTTGTGCGTCATAGGCTTGGCGAACGGCGGGGTTGGCCAGCAGTTGGGCTTTTACGTCTTTCAGGCTTTTCACGTCGATTCCTCCAGGCGTTTCAATGCGGTTTCAATCGCGCTTCGTGGTGTGGTCTGCGTCTTTTTCACAAACACGTGCAGCACCAGCAAAGTGCGCCCCTGAACGGCGGCGTAAATGGCACGGGCAATACCATCGCGGCCCGTCATGCGCATTTCCCACAGCTTGCTTTCCAGCGGCCGTATGTGCGGCAAGCCCACACGCTGAGGTCCTAGCTCTTCCAGCATTTCACCGATGTGCAAAAACCGAGCTTGCATATCGGCGGGGATGGTCTTCAATTCACGCTCCGCCAGTGGATACAGGGTCACAGTCCACTGGTTTTCAAGTATAGCCTTTTTGCTATCTTTTGGGTTTTTCATGCGACTCCCCTAGGTTGAGTGCGCATCGACGGCGGCCCAACGAACCGGGCGCGGCCAAACCTCAGTGCGTCTCAGGCATCAAGCGCATTTGACCGAGCACCATTTCAACCAAATCGTCTTCAAAAGCATTGGAATCGATTTGGTTGAAGCGCTCTAGGGAGGCGCTGCGCAAACAACCCATGAGTGCGCGACTCAGCACGAACCAGCGGGTTTCATTCAATTCAGTCATTTGGGGATGTTCGACATAGCGCAAACAGGCAACGAGGCGTTGGACCATCCTTTGCACCGCCTCTGCTGTTTCGTCGGGTTGCTCGAGCAGCCAGCACAACCGGTTCATGGCTTTGCGATAACTTAAACCGAGTGAGAACCCATTGATGCAAATGCGCACGTACTGGCGCACAAACTGTTCGGGTTCAATATCGGCGGGGTCTTGCGAGCATTCGATGGAAAACAAATAGCTTTCAAGTTCACGCAAGGCCAATGAACGGGCATGCTGCGACATGGCACGAAAGATCGCTTCTTTGCTTGAAAAATACTGGTAGAGCGTCCCGACAGAAAAACCCGCTTTGGCTGCAATTTTGTTGGTGGTCAAACCACCCACGCCTTCACGGTCAACGATTTGGGAGGTGGCCTCAAAAATGGCATCAATGGTCAGCTGGGCTCTTTTTTGTACAGGTTGCTTTCGCATGATTTTGGCGGACAACTCATCGGGAAGTGTCACAGGCAATGTCTCCAGGAAGCCAACAAAAGTTGGAAACCCTGATATTACCTATTAATCATTAGTAATTAGCAATAAGTCTTTCATTTAAAACATAAATGAAGATTTTTACAAATGATAGTGAGCCCTTTAGACAACAGACATCAGGACACCAAATCCAGCAACCAGTCGGGCAGGGGTTTGGATTTTTGTGCGGGGAAATCGACCCACACCGTGGTGGCACCACCTTCGGCATGCACCACGCCGGGCATGTCCACGCGCTCTAACGTGGCCCAAGATTCAAAGGTGCTTCGCTTGGGATCGCTGACGTACATCTTCACCAGCACATCGCCGGGGTATTCGATTTGTTTGTAGAAGTTGCAAAACGCATTGACGATGACCGGGCCTTCACCGGTGGGCTCGGGTTGGCAACCAATGCTGGTCATCCAATCGATGCGCACGGTTTCAAGGTAACGAAAGTAACTGCCGTTGTTCAAATGCCCCATCGCATCCATGTCACCCCAACGGATAGCGATGACTTTTTCAAACACCAGTTTTTTGTGTTCAGGAACCAGAATCCTCATACGCCAAATCCATCGTCAGCCGCAATGATGGCGCCGTTGATGAAATCACTTTGCGGGCTGGCCAACATCACCAACACGGCATCCAGGTTGTCAATTTTGCCCAAGCGTTTGCGGGGCAGCATCTGAACCAATTTTTGGCCCTGCGGTGTTTCCCAATGGTGCTGGTTGATTTCTGTTTCGATGTAGCCTGGGCAAATGGCGTTGACATTGATGCCATGCTTGCCCCACTCTGCCGCCATGGCCTTGGTCATGTGCACCACCGCCGCTTTGCTCATGCAGTACACGCCAATTTGCGGCAACACCCGCAAGCCCGCCATGGAGGCAATGTTGATGATGCGCCCGGCGTCAAAACCCTCGATACCCGCTTCTTGCGCATCTTTGGCGCGAGCCAACATGCGCTTACCCACAGCCTGCGCCACGAAAAAGGCGCCACGCGTGTTGGTGTTGAAAATGAAATCAAAATCTTCTTCGCGCACATCTTGCAAGCGCTGGGTGTTGCTGACACCGGAGTTGTTGATCAAGATATCGATGGGCCCCACTTCGCGCTCGGCAAAATTCAACGCCGCCTCGATGCTGATCACATTCGTCACATCCAAGGCCACCACATGCGCGTCACCCCCTTCGGCTTCAATTTCAGCCCGCAAGGCTTTGAGCATCTCCACGCGGCGACTGGCCAACACCACGGCCGCACCCGCAGCCGCCAAGGTTTTTGCAAATTGCGCACCCAAGCCACTGGAAGCGCCCGTGATGAAGGCGACGCGGCCTGATAAGTCGAGTGTGTATGCCATGTTGAACTCCTGTTGGTGCTTGCATTATGACCAGCCCTTGCGAGTGGCCAGCGCATAGAATCTCACCCTCTGTCAACATCCTCGACCAGCCCTATGACCGCCCCACACTTGCTTGAACAATTCGGCCCACGCGAAGCCATGGAGTACGACGTGGTCGTGGTCGGCGGCGGTCCCGGTGGTCTGGCCACGGCCATCCGCATCAAGCAACTGGCCGCGCAAAAAGGCCAAGACGTGTCGGTGGTGGTGCTTGAAAAAGGCTCAGAGCCCGGCGCACACATTTTGTCGGGCGCGGTGATGGACCCCAAGGCCTTCACCGAACTCATCCCCAACTGGCAAGCACTGGGTGCACCCCTGAACCAAGCGGTGACCGGCGACGACTTGCTCACCCTCACCGAAACTGGCGTCAGCAAAGTACCTGGCTGGCTCATGCCGCGCAACTTCCACAACGATGGTTGCTATGTGGTGTCGCTCAGCAATGTGGTGAAGTGGATGGCCGCTCACGCTGAATCGATAGGCGTTGAAATCTTCCCCGGCTTCACCGCGGCTGAAGTGCTTTACAACGACGACGGCAGCGTCAAAGGCGTGGCCACTGGCAATTTGGGCCTGGGCAAAGACGGCGAGCCCACCGACCACTTCCAACTCGGCATGGAACTGCACGCCAAGTACACCATCTTTGCCGAAGGCGCCCGCGGCCATTTGGGCAAGCAACTGATGGCCAAGTACAAATTGAACGAGGGACGTGATCCACAAACCTATGCCATTGGCATCAAAGAACTGTGGGAAGTAGAGCCCTCCAAAGCCAAGCCTGGCCTGGTGGTGCACACCTCCGGTTGGCCCATGACGGGCAGCACCTTTGGCGGTGGTTTTTTGTACCACCTGGAAGACAACAAAGTCACCTTGGGCTTCGTGTTGGGCCTCGACTACAAAAACCCTTGGCTCAGCCCGTTTGAAGAAATGCAGCGCTGGAAAACCCATCCTGCCATTCGCGCCCACCTGGAGGGCGGCAAACGCATTGGCTATGGTGCCCGCGCCATCAACAATGGCACACCGCAAGCGCTCCCCAAAACAGTGTTCCCTGGCGGCGCCCTCATCGGCTGCGATGCAGGCTTCTTGAATGCGGCCCGCATCAAGGGCAGCCATGCCGCCATCAAGAGTGGCATGTTGGCAGCGGATGCGGCCTACGCCGCCGTCACGTCGGGCCGCGCCCACGACGAGCTGAGCGCTTACCCATCCACCTATGCCAACAGCTGGTTGGCCAAAGAACTCGACCAATACCGCAACTTCAAGCTGTGGTTCAAAAAAGGCATGCTGGTGGGCACCGTGATGACCGGCATCGAGCAATGGTTGTTGCCCAAGCTCGGCATTCAAACACCGCCTTGGACACTGCACGGCCACCAGCCCGATCACGTGGGCCTTGAGCCTGCTGCGCAACACGCGCCCATCCTTTACCCCAAGCCTGACGGTGAAATCACTTTCGATCGCTTGAGCAGCGTCTTCATCAGCAACACCAACCACGAAGAAAACCAGCCTGCGCACCTCACCTTGAAGGATACGTCGGTGCCGGTCAACATCAACTTGGCCACCTATGCAGGCCCTGAAAGCCGCTACTGCCCCGCCGGTGTTTACGAGTACGTGAAGAACGACGACAACTCAGACCGCTTGCAAATCAATGCGCAAAACTGTGTGCATTGCAAAACCTGCGACATCAAAGACCCCACGCAAAACATCGTCTGGGTCACGCCCGAAGGCGGCGGTGGCCCCAACTACAGCGGAATGTAAACATGAACCAATACCATGCAGAACACACCTGGGTGCGGGTGGATGCCGACGCCACTTTTGTGGGCATCACCAAACATGCGCAAGACACTTTGGGTGACATCGTGTTTGTGGAGTTGGCCGAGATTGGCAAGACCTTTGCACAAGGCAGCGTGGCCGGTGTGGTCGAGTCGGTGAAAGCAGCTGCCGATGTGCACATGCCTGCCGCCGCCACCGTGCTGGAAGTGAATGAAGCCTTGCGGGCCGACCCCTCTTTGGCCAACAGCGACCCCGAAGGCGCGGGTTGGTTTTACAAGGTGTCTCTCAGCAACCCCACCGAGCTTGAAAACTTGATGAACGCAGCCGCTTATCAGGCGTTCACGGGCTAAACCTTCTTTTTCGCGGGCACAGCGCTATGGTTTTTACAAAGACTGACCCAAGCGCGAAATGCCTTCTTTGATTTTGTCCACATCCGCCGTGGCAAAACTCAAGCGAATCGCCGTGATGTCAGGGTTGTTGGCATAAAACGGAGCACCCGGCACAAAAGCCACGCCCTTCTCAATAGCCCGCTTGGCCAAGGCACTGCCATCGGTTTCTTGGCCGTTGGCGCCTGTGAGGTTGGCCCAAAAAAACAAACCGCCCAAAGGTTGCGTGAAACGCAAGGCACTGCCCAGCTCTTTGCTCAAGGCTTCGCCCATGGTGCGGGCACGTTCTGCATAAACACGGCGCACCGTGTTCAAGGTGTCGGGCATCCGACCCGCTTTCAAATACTGCGCGGCTGTGGCTTGTGCAAAAGTGGAGGTGTGCGCATCGCTGAACTGCTTGCACATGGTGGCGCGGGCCAACAGCGCAGGCGGTGCAATCATCCAGCCCACGCGCAAACCAGGTGACAAGACCTTGCTGAGTGAGCCGCAATACACCAGCCAATCGCGGCTGCCTGGCACTTGATCAGTCAAGGCCAACAAGGAAGGCGGTGGCGCATCGCCGAAATACAAGTCGCCATAGGGGTCGTCTTCCACCACCACGGTTTGGTATTTGACTGCGAGCTTGAGCACTTGCAAGCGCCGCTCCAAGCTCAACATGGCACCACTGGGGTTGCCAAAGGTGGGCACCAAATACACCAGCTTGGGGCGGTGCTGCACCATCATGGCTTCGAGTTGATCAACTTGCACACCGTGTTCATCAATCGGTACGCCAAGTACTTGCGGGCCATACAAACGAAAACATTGGATGGTGGCCAAAAATGTAGGCGCTTCCACCAAGGCCACATCACCGGGATTGAGCAAGGTTTTGGCCACCAAGTCGAGGGCTTGTTGGCTGCCGGTGGTGACGATCAAACCCTCGGGGTTCAAGCCCTTGACGCCTTTGCTGGCCATGAAAGCGGCCAGTTGTTCACGCAAGGGGTTGTAGCCTTCGGTGGCACCGTATTGAAGGGCTGCACCAGGCTCTTCGCTGAGGGCACGGGCACTGGCCTCGCGGATGCCTTCCACGTCAAACATGGCGCTGTCAGGAAAGCCGCCCGCAAAACTGATGATGCCGGGCTTGCCCAGCAGTTTGAAGAGTTCGCGGATGGCAGAGGTTTCGACGTTGTTCAGGCGATCGGCAAATTGCATAAGCTGATAATTGGGGTCAGACCCCGATTTTTAGAAGATGAAAAAAGAGCACATTGAGCCATTTTTTGCGACGCTGAAAGCAGCCAATCCGCAGCCCAATACCGAGCTGGAATATACCAGCGTGTTCGAGTTGTTGGCCGCTGTTTTGCTGAGTGCACAAGCCACCGATGTGGGCGTGAACAAAGCCACGCGCCGCTTGTTTGTGGTGGCCAACACGCCGCAGCAAATTCTGGGTTTGGGTTTGGACGGCTTGGAACAACACATCAAAACCATTGGCTTGTTTCGCAGCAAAGCACGGCACCTCATGCAAACCTGTCAGATGCTGGTGGATTTGCATGGCGGTGAAGTGCCGCGCACCCGAGAAGCTTTGGAGGCCCTGCCCGGTGTGGGCCGCAAAACAGCGAATGTGGTGTTGAACGTGGCCTTTGGCGAGCCCACCATGGCGGTGGACACGCATATCTTCAGGGTGGGCAACCGCACCGGCTTGGCCCCTGGCAAAACACCTTTGGATGTGGAGATGGGCTTGCTCAAGCGCATCCCACCCGAGTATTTGGTGGATGCCCACCATTGGCTGATCTTGCATGGCCGTTATGTGTGCCAGGCCCGCAAACCTTTGTGCTGGCAATGCGCGGTGTCAGCCCACTGCGACTTCAAACCGAAAACCAAACAAACGCTTTAAGTTCATTCCACATGCTCACGCGCTAAGTGGATGGCTTCTTTCAGCACGTCCAAGTCGCCCACATGGTTGGCCAACACCAAGATGAGTCGGGCATTGAGCAAATGGCTTTGTGATTCGGTCAAACCCGTGTGTGCGTCCATCAAGGCTTCATAGAAAGCGTCGCCTGGTTCGAAGTCGCCACGTACTTTGGAACCGCTGTCATGGAAGTTGGCTTGGGTTTGAAGTTTGGACATAAAACACCTCGGTCTGCGAATGAGCACAAGCTTAACAAAGCCAGTTCAGACCAACAGCGCCACCCAATGCTGCTGCACTTGGTGAAAACTCAAACGGTGGTCAAACACTTGTTGCAAGCACGCATGCAAGGCGGGGTCGCTGGGGGCAGCTTGCAACACCACCCTGCCCGCTTGCATCACCAGCACTTGGTCGGCTCGCAAGGCCAGGTTCAGGTCGTGCAAGACACTGACCACGGTGGTGCCGGTTTGGGTGAGTTGTTGCACCGTGGCCAACCAATCGGCTTGGTGCGGCGCATCCACGTTGGCAATCGGTTCGTCCATCAACAACACCGGGGCTTGCACCGCCAAGGCGCGGGCCAACAAGACCCGTTGACGCTCGCCACCTGACAAAGTACCCAGACTGCGATGTCGCCATTCGGTCAGTTGCATCGACGCCAACAAATTTTCCACAACAGCGCGGTCTTCGTCAGTGGCACCGGTCCACCATGTTTGGTGCGGCAAGCGACCCAACATGACCACATCGAACACACTCAAATCGTCACTGCCACTGGCTTGTTGACCCAACCATGCCAACTGCGTGGCGCGTTGTTTGCTGGACAAGGATTGCAGTTTCTGGCCGTGCAGCAGCACCTCGCCTTGGGCAGGCATCAAGCCCGCCAAGACTTTGAGCAAACTGGTTTTGCCCGCGCCATTGGGGCCGACGATGCAGGTCCATTGGCCTTGTGCAAAGTCTGCATGGGCATCCAACAACACAGGCACCTTGTCCCAGGCCGCATGAATGCCAATGGCTTGCAAGATGGTGCTCATGCGGCCTCCGCTTGCTTGGTGGGCGACTGCAAACGCCACAACAAATAACCACCACCCAAGACACCGGTGAGCACACCCACAGGCAGTTCTTGCGGAGCCAACAGCAAGCGGGCCAAGATGTCTGCGCCACACAGCAACACACCACCCATGAGGGCGGCCAACATGGAACTTTTGGCAAACGTGGTGCGCACACGGGCCCGCACCAAGTGCGGTGCCACCAAACCGACGAAGGCAATCAGGCCGGTTTGCGCCACTGCTGTGGCGGTGGCCAAGGCCATCACGCCCAGCAAAACAAAGCGCAAGGGCGCGACGCGCAAGCCCAAACTTTGTGCCGTTGATTCACCCAAGCTCAGACCATCCAACAAAGGGCTGAGTCGCCACGCCAACAGCCAACACAGCAACAAGGACACGGCCATCAGGCTGCAAGAAGCGCCGCTCAACATCGCGGTGGACCCCAATGTGAACGATTGCATGGCCGGGTAAATTTGCGGACGCAACACCAACATCAGGGATGTGATGGCCCCCAGCACCACACCCACCACCACACCCGCCAACAGCAAGCGCAGCGTGTGCTGCACACCTTTGGCCAACAACAGCGTCAGCAACACGGCCAACCACGCACCCACAAACGCACAGCCCGTGAGGCCCAAACGCCAAGCCCATTGCACAGCCATGGAAGCCTCTGCGGGCAATTGCAAACCACCCCACAAACCCAGCATCAAGGCCACCGTGACGCCCAAAGTAGCCCCCGATGCACTGCCGAGCAAATACGGATCAGCCAAGGGATTGCGAAACAGTCCTTGCGCCAAGGCGCCTGCCAAGCCAAGTAAGGCACCCGCCAACCAAGCACCCAAGGTGCGCGGCAATCGGATGTCTTGCACGATGCTGTCCTGCCATTGAATAGGCCACTCCAAGCCTTGGCTGCCCGCGAACAAGCCAACGGAGATCAACAGCAGGCTGAGCAAACTCAAACCCATGGCCATGCGAGTGGTTGGCTGTGAAGGTTTGTTCATGGATAGTGCCGCTTCAAACATTGGGCGATGATGTCTGCAGCCTCCCCCAAGCGTGGGCCCGGGCGCACCAACACATCGCCTTGAGCAGGCGTGAACGCACAAATGCGTTTGTGCTTCACGGCTTGCATGGCAGACCAACCAGGCCGCTTGTGCAAATCAATCGCCATGGGCTCGGCCAACAAAATCAAGTCTGGATTGGCCCGCACCACAAACTCGGGGTTGAGTTGGGGAAAGGCCCCCATCGAGGAAGGCACCACATTGTGCAAACCCATGTGCAGCATCACCTCGCCAATGAACGAGGCTTCGCCAGCCGCATAGCCGCCGGTGCTGGCTTCGAAGTAGACGCTGGTGCCTTTGGCTTTGGCAGGCATGCTGCGCTTGGCTTGCGCCATGCCATCCAGGGCTTGATGCCACACAAGGTCGGCGGCGCTATCGGCTTGGTTGATCTGGAGCGCTTGCGCCACGATAAGCAAGACGCGCTTCACGTCGGCTTGGTTTTGTGGCTCCAAGGCCAAGACCTTGAGACCCAAGGATTCCAAGCGGTTGATGAGCCGGGTGGAACGCGCCGCCAACACCAAGTCGGGCTTCAAGCGCACCAAGGCTTCCAAGGAGGTGTCATCCAATCCGCCCAGCTTGGGCAGCTTCTTCACCTCATCGGGCCAGTTGGCAAAGTTGTCGGTGCCCACCAAACGATTGCAAGCCCCCAAGACGCAAACCGTTTCAGCCAATGAAGGCAGCAAGGTGATGATGCGTTGCGGTGCCTGTGTGAATGTGACTTGCACGCCGCGGTCGTCGGTGAGTGTGACCGCTGATGCAGGGGTCAACATCACGCAGATCAACAAGGCGATGAACTTAAGCACGCTGCTGCACCCACTGCTGAATGATGCGGTGCATTTGATCCACGCCATCCGTCAAGGCGGCTGGGCCGGGTTGCAAGATGTCGGCGGATTTGATCTCGAACACTTGATGGTTCAACACAGCAGGCACGTCTTGCCAACCGGGGCGCTGGGCCACTTTTTCAGGACGGAATTTTTTGCCGCACCACGAGCCCAAGATGATGTCGGGTTGTTTGGCTGCAATGCTCAAGGGGTCGGCGATGATGCGGTCCTTGCCCATGGCTTGCAGGGCCAAATCGGGAAAGCAATCATCCCCTCCGGCGATTTGAATCAACTCGGAGACCCAACGAATGGCGCTGATGGGCGGCTCGTCCCATTCTTCAAAGTACACCTTGGGCCTGCGGGTAAAAGCCTTGGCGTTGTTTTGAATATCCTGCAAATGGGCTTGCATGGCCTGAATGCGTTGCAAACCTTGCTCGGCCTCACCCACCATCGCCGCCACTTGGTAGAGCATGGCAAAGATGTCTTGCACACTTCGTTGGTTGAACACGGTGACTTGCACCCCATGGCGAATCAAGGCTGCTGCAATGTCGGCTTGCAGGTCTGAAAACCCAAACACACAGTCGGGCTTCAAGGCCAAGATCTTGTCGATCTTGGCGCTGGTGAAGGCGCTCACACGCGGCTTTTCAGCACGTGCAATTTTGGGCCGAACCGTGAACCCCGAGATGCCCACAATCCGCGCAGACTGCCCCAAGAGGTAGAGCCACTCGGTGGTTTCCTCGGTGAGGCAGATGATGCGTTGGGGGAGGTGGATCATGGGTTTATTTAGGCTGCCATTGAATGGCGGTGAAGAAGGTCACGCTAGGCATAGCGTAGTTGCAAGTGTTGACACCGCCGCTGGTGCATCCTAATTGCTGGTATTTTTCACCCAAAAGATTGTCGATCCTGTTGAGCCATGACCACTCCGGTGTTAATCTGGATTTAGTCCAAACATGAACCAGGTTGTGTGCAGGAAACTCCACTGAATTGGCCGCATCATCAAACCTTTTACCAATGTATTGATACTCGATGCCAACGCGTGAGTCTGAAATCGATGTGTCTGCGGTTAATTTGAAGTTTTCTTTGCTGCGCAAGCTGAGTTGTTTTCCCGTGGCCACATCAACAGGGTCGAGCCAATCCAGACTCGACTGCAAATTTATTTGCTTCAATGTGGTTTGTCCAGACAAGCTAATGCCTTGGATGTTGGCCATGCCGACGTTGTAATAACAGAAACGACATGCGACAAAGCCAAATGGTCTGCTACTGATCAAATTTTGAATGCTGTTTTCAAAAATTGTCATCCTTACTTTTGATGTGGCACTTCCATATTGAATTGCAAGTTCCGTAGATGCATTTGTTTCTGGTAATAAATTTTCACTGCCATACTGGCCATACATTTGTTCCAAGCTGGGCGCTTTGAAACCCGTAGATTTAATGGCGCTGACAACCCAATCATCAACCAGCTCAAAACCGTAGCCTAAGGAATAGGTGTTATGCCTTAAAAAATGACTGTAATCGTCGCTGCGAATGGATGCATTGACCCGGTGTCGGTCTAGCTTCAAAGAATAGGCCGCACCAACGGCTAGTTGCGCTCGACTGCCTTCGATGATGGCGTTGTATGCATTCTTGTCTGCGTGAAAAAAATCGCTTTTCTTCTCCAGCAATCCCGTTAAAACACCTTTGGAAGTGATGTATTCGTGATCAATTGACAAGGTTGTTGTCGTGGTTTTGAACTTAGAAGCGAGATCATCTGCGTTGGGCGCATCCGATTCAGCAGCAACCTCCGAAGAGTTCAGTTTGATTCGACTCAGGTGATCCTCATTCCAAATGCGTTGCCACTGCATGCCGTTGGCTGTCAACTTGTTCAGATGGTTGATATTTAAACTTCCACCACTGTAATTTGAAGGTGCAGATTGATAGGACTGACTTGAATCTAGGTATACCCACTCCAGTCTGTTCGATCTATTCAAGTCAATGCCCAGCTTGACCATTCCGGCGTCTTTACTGCTTCGCTCACGAGATGGTGTGTGTAACAAATCTGGTCTGGTGTCATACCCATCGCTGTTGCTGGTACTCAAGCTCAACGCATAGTCAAAGTCCTGCTTTTTGCCAGACAACTTTCCAGCTGTTTGTTTCAATCCAAAGCTGCCGAAGGATTGAGTCAATGCGGGTCGATCATCGGGTGAGACTTTTTTCCCAAACAACTGAACAACCCCACCCATGGCGTCTGAGCCATACATGGCACTCACTGGTCCCTTGACCACTTCTAAACGATCCACCATTTCCAAGGGCAACATCTCCCACGGTGCACCACCTCCCAACTGCAATCCGTCGTGGGATTCAATCCGAATTCCTTCAACATAAACCGCAGTCATGCGTGATTCACTACCGCGCAAATAAACGGCGTTTCGTCCATAACTGATGCCTTGAAAACCAGGCAATTTGCTTAACGCTTGCGTCAGATTGGCATTGCCCATATTTTCCAAATCGGTTTTTTTCAAAACATCGACCTCACTCAGTACCGAATCAAGCTCTTGCCCCATCCGGTTTGCTGTGACAAATATTTCAGGCAACGCCTCGGTTTGCGCATGCGCATTTGCAAAAGAAACAAGAACAGCCACGCAAGCCATGCGCAGACATGATCCAAAAGATCGAGAAATTTTCATGATGATGACCAGCCAAAGTGCTCTCACCGCCTTCCCCGACAGTGCTTGAGCGTTCAGAAGCCGCGACGTGCGCGACTCCACCTTGTTGGCCGGTATCCGGGCTGGCGAAAACAACCTTGTCCGCCTTCCCAAATGCTTGTTCAAGGCACTCAGTGGCTGGGTTGGACAGGGCGGAAATGCGTGGGCATTTCGTTCGCTTGACCGTTGCGGGGGCAGCGCAGGCTGGTCATCAACTCGGGCCATGTACAAAAAAGAAGTACTTGGTAGAGCGAAAACTTCTGCTTCCCGTTGAACTGCGGCATGTGAACCACACCGCGAGCACCAACCGACACATTCTAGCCACAAGCGCGACATCGCCCCCTAAAATGCACACCATGTCCGAAAACACCCCCCTCGATCCTGTGCTCGAACGCGTTGAGCGTTTGATTGTTCGTTACGAAGAACTCAAACGCACCAACGACTTGTTGACCTCACAAGTAGAAGCCTTGACGCAAGAGCGTGATTCGCTCAAATCCCGTTTACAAGCTGCCCGCAGTCGCATTGATGGCCTGCTCGATCGGCTGCCCGTGGAAGTCAAGGATGGCGCATGAGCCAGGTTGAAGTACAAATCATGGGGCAAAGCTACATCCTGGGCTGCCCCGAAGGTGCTGAAGATCGGTTTCAAACAGCGGTTCGCAAAGTCGATGAAGCCATGTGCAAAATCCGTGACGCGGGCAAAATCAAAGCGCGTGACCGCATCGCTGTGTTGGCCGCCCTGAACCTGGCTTTCGAGCTCAGCGATTTTTCTGCCGCTCCCAACGAGCCCAGCACCTCTCACCACAACCTGCACAATTTGCTGCACCGCTTAGACAACGCCCTCGGTCATGATGGCCATTTGATTTAGGCTCCTACAATGCAAGCGTCTGCAAGACCGCTGGGTTTTATATTTCTTGAACCAATGCTCTCTGGAGCCCCGGGCTTGGAACATCGTTTGGTGAGCGTGATCATCTCGCGTTAGATGAACCCAACACCTTACTGACCTCGCCCACCTGAACCTTTCGTTCAGGATGACGACTCGGTGGACCCTTGCAGACACCCTCCCCCTCAGATTGGACGCATTTTGATTTGGATATTGTTGGACCTGGCCATCCTCGGCATCTTCACGGGTTTCTTGGCGGGTTTGTTGGGTGTGGGCGGTGGCTTGGTGCTGATCCCCATCCTCACCTACATGTTCCACAACGCACTGGGTCTTGAAACCCCTTTGGCGGTCAAGATGGCGATTGCCACCGGCATGTCCACCATCGTCGTCACCTCCTTGGCCAGCACCCGCATGCACCACCAAATCGGTGCAGTGCGCTGGGACCTGGTCAAAGGCCT
The DNA here is from genome assembly GCF_965234735.1 of Limnohabitans simekii (SeqCode). Taxonomy (GTDB): domain Bacteria; phylum Pseudomonadota; class Gammaproteobacteria; order Burkholderiales; family Burkholderiaceae_C; genus Limnohabitans; species Limnohabitans simekii. The sequence continues at coordinate 43,653 of NZ_OZ248544.1, forward strand.
GACCCCTGGTTTGATTGTGGGTAGTTTGATTTCCAGCTTGTGGCTGTTCGCGTTCATCAATGGCGCTGTGCTGGCCTTGGTGTTTGCGGGCTTTGCAGCTTTTTCAGCCACGCAAATGCTGCTCGACCGCAAACCCAAACCCTCGCGTGACATGCCCGGCCCGGTGGGTCAAACCGCTGCTGGCGGCTTGATTGGTGTGGTGTCGGGCTTGGTGGGCGCAGGCGGCGCTTTCATGAGCGTGCCCTTCATGGTCTGGTGCAACGTGCCCATGCGCCAAGTGGTGGCCACCAGTGCCGCACTGGGTTTTCCTATCGCTTTGTTCAATGCCGTGGGCTATGTGGTCAGCGGCTGGCATGTCACGGGTACACCTGTTTATTCATTTGGCTATGTGTGGCTGCCCGCCTTGTTGATGGTGTGCCTGAGCACCGTGTTCACCGCACCCATCGGCGCCCGCATGGCGCACCGATGGCCGGTGAAACAACTCAAACGTGCCTTTGCGGTGTTGCTTTATGCCTTGGCCACATCCATGTTCTACCGCGGCTTCACGGCTTGAGACAACGCGACAACGCTGCCCCAGCCAAGCGCCTCAGCGCAACACCAGCACAGGGATGTTGGCATGCGTCAGCACACCCGTGGTCTCACTGCCCAGCAACAAGCGTTTGATGCCTTTGCGGCCATGCGAGGCCATCACGATCAACTCTGAATTGAGTTGCTTGGCGGTATCGATCAAGCCTTGCGCAATATCGTCAGACTTGACGACGCGGGTGTGAATATGCAAACCCTTGGCCAGTGCCAAGGCTTGCACCTCATCCAAGGTTTTCTGGGCAGCTGTTTCCCACTGTGATTCGATGTTTTTCACATCCACATCGTTGATGGCAAACGAGCCTTCGAAATAGGTTTGAATGTAGTGCGGCACCACTTTCACCACCACCAAATCAGCGCTGAAAATTTGCGTCAATTCCATGGCCGTTTGCACAGCTTTGTCAGACAATTTAGAGCCATCGGTGGCCAACAAAATACGTTTGTACATGATGCTTCTCCTTCAAAATCGCTGAACATCGCAAATGCATTCAGCGTGAAGAACAGCTTAGGTCAGTGCCACCAAAAAGTATTGACCAACATCAAGAAAACCAAGGGTGCTGGCACGGGTTGGGGGCTGCACACACCAAGGTGCTTGCTCGTGCACCAGACCCATCAACAAGCCCCATGCAGCGGTGCCACTCAGCGTCAAACCAGCCAAGCGGGTACCCCATGCAGACCAGCGAGAAGGCACGGGCCGAGTGGCTTGCAACCTGTCCCACAGCAGCGGCAGCACCGTCAGCATGACGCCCCCACCCAAGGCGAACATCAGCATCACCAAGGCTCCTTGCCCTGGGCCACCGCTGAACAAGGCCACCATCAAGGCTGAATACAGCAAACCACAAGGCAAAAAAGCCCAGGCCATGCCCAACAAGAGCGGCCCATAGGCGCGTTGTTGCATGGCTTCACGTTTTGCTGGACTGGCGACACGCTGCCAAAGTTGTTGTGCGCTTCGCGTGAGCCACACGGGTTGCTCACCACGCCACAGCAACAACAGACCAAACAACACCGCCGCCACATGCACCATGCTCCAGATGGGGCGAAAGCCTGCGCTTTGCAGCGTCAGCCAACCGAGGGCGTCCATGGAGATGGCAGCCACCGCACCCAAGCTGGCGTAGCCAAGGACACGCCCGAATTGAAACAACAGCAGGTTGTGCAAGGCACTGCGGGCAGGCCAACGTGAAATGCCCAAGCAAGCCGCGCCGCACATGGCCAAGCAATGGGGGCCGCCCACCAACCCCATCAAGCCAGCCGTGATCAGCAAGGATGACAACATCAAAGGATTCTAGAAAAGTGGGATCGTTGTTGGTCCGATTGCACATAACGATCGAACACCATGGCAATGGCTCGCACAAAGTACCAACCCAATTCCGTCACTTCAATCGCTTGATCGGTGAGTCGCACCAAGCCTTGCTCGGTCATGGGCTGCAACTGCGCCAATTCCTTGGCAAAGCTTTCTTTGAAATTCAACAAGTGCGCCGATTCAATCGATTCGAAATCCACCTGCCCTTGGCACATCAAGGCCATGATGATGCTGCGCCGGGTCAAGTCGTCCCGCGACAAAGCGATACCGCGCACCACCGGCAATCGACCTTGGTTGAGCAGGTCTTCGTACTCATCCAGGTTCTTGGCGTTTTGCACATAGTTGGCCCCAATGCTGCCAATGGCGGAAACGCCCAAGGACACCAGGTCGCAATCGGGTTGCGTGCTGTAGCCCTGAAAATTGCAGTGCAAGCGTCCTTGTCGTTTGGCGATGCTCAATGCGTCCTGGGGCAAGGCAAAGTGGTCCATGCCAATGTAGACATAGCCTGCAGCTTGCATGGCATCCAAGGCCATGGCGAGCATCGCCGTTTTTTGAGTGGCGTTGGGCAAGGTGCTGGCGTCAATGTGGCGCTGCGGTTTGAAACGCGCAGGCAAATGCGCATAACCATACAAAGCCACACGGTCGGGCTTCAAGTCCACCACCGTGGCCAAGGTACGGGCCCAGGATGTTTCGGTTTGCAACGGCAAACCGTAAATCAAATCCAAATTGATCGACTCAAAACCCAGCCACCGGGCTTCGTGCATCAAGGCTTTCACCTGTTCAACCGATTGCTCGCGGTGCACAGCCTTTTGCACGTGGGGGTCAAAGTCTTGCACACCCAAACTCAGGCGGTTGAAGCCCACATCAAACAAGGTTTGCAACCGAGCAGCGTTCACCGTGCGCGGATCGACTTCGATGGCGTACTCGCCGCCTGGTTGAAACTGAAAGGCGCTTTTCAGCGTCTGCATCAAGTCGATGATGTCGGTGTCTTTGAAATAGGTGGGCGTGCCGCCACCCAAGTGCAGCTGTGACACGCTTTGCCCTTGGCCCAGGTGCGGCAGCAGCAAACTGATTTCTTGCTTGAGATGGTGCAGATAAGACACAGCCTTGCCGTAGTTGCCGGTGATGACTTTGTTGCAAGCACAGTAATAGCACAAAGATGCACAAAAGGGGATGTGCACGTAGATTGAAAGCGGTACGGCGTGGGCCCGTGCACCCAATCGGCGTTGGTCCAAGGCTTGGATGTATTGGGCCTCGCCGTAAGCATCGACAAAACGATCTGCTGTGGGGTACGAGGTGTACCTGGGTCCCGGAACATCAAAGCGTTGTAAGAGTTCTGTAGAGATATGCATGATTGTCAGTGTTAGAGTGCATACTGTGCTCTTTTGACAAGCATTCGTGTTTGAGCTAAATCAAACTTTTGTTGTTCCTCCAAGTCAAACAAGGTCAGCAGACCGCCATGAATCCAGAAAGTTTCAAAGTCGCTTGCTCCAACTGCAATTTGCGCGAATTGTGCATGCCGGTCGATTTGAGCGCCGCCGACCTGGACCGCATTGATGACCTGGTGGGCACACGGCGCAAAGTCAAACGCGGCGATTCCCTCTACCACCACGGTGCCGGTTTCACCTCGCTGTATGCAATTCGCTCCGGCTTTTTCAAAACCAGCGTCACCTTGGAAGACGGCCGCGAACAGGTCACGGGCTTTCAAATGGCGGGTGAAATCATGGGTTTGGATGGCATCGTCAGCGACTTGCACACCTGCGACGCCGTGGCCTTGGAAAACGCCGAGGTCTGTGTCATGCCGTTTGACAAGATTGAAGAGTTGTCCCGCGAGGTGAGTGCCTTGCAACACCATGTGCACAAAATCATGAGCCGCGAAATCGTGCGCGAGCACAGCGTGATGATGATGCTGGGCAGCATGCGGGCTGAAGAACGCTTGGCGGCTTTTCTGCTGAACCTCACGCACCGCTTGCATGCACGGGGCTTTTCACGCTCCGAGTTGGTGTTGCGCATGACCCGCGAAGAAATCGGCAGCTACTTGGGTTTGAAAATCGAAACCGTCAGCCGTACCTTCTCCAAGTTTGTGGATGACGGCGTGCTGGAAGTGAAGCAAAAAAACCTGCGTATTTTGCGCCCCGACACCTTGCAACAATTGGTGAACGCCCCCGTCAACTGCTGAGCGCCTCGGTTCAGGGTTTGCTGGGCACCACAGGCGTGGCCGCGTGGTTGCGGGCTTGCATGGCGGGTGCCATGCCTCTGTCTTTGTTCAATTGCATGTTGTGGGCTGCGCGAATGGCCGCAGGGTCGTCTTGCAAGGCGGTGTCATTGCCCTGAAACGCCACAAACGCTGAAATGAAACTGGCTACCACCACCATGAGGGGGCCGGAAATCACCAGCCATACATGGCCAAAAGACCACCATGCTGGCTGAGCTTGGGTGGGTTGAGTGTTCATATTGTGTCCTTTGTTCATCATTTCGGCACCAAAAACACCGAGGGCTCAGTGATCTTGAAAGGCTTGTCTGCATCGTTGCTGATGTCAAACCAAATTTTGTGAGAGCCAGGCTTCAAGGCATCATGGGGGATTTCCACCCGCAACGGCACCCAGCGTGACTGAGCGGGTTCGACCAGGATATCGTCATCCACTTCAATTTCCAAACCGTCCATGCCATGCACATGAATCGTCAAGCGTTGCTGTGTTTCGGTGGCGTTCATGAGTTGCAAACGGTAGACGTTTTCAATTTCACCTTTGCCACTGATGCGCGGCAAGTTTCTGTCACGCACCACATCCACCCTGAAGGGTGTGCGTGAATACAGACTGACGCCCAGCAGAATAATCAGTGTCCACAAAATGCCGGTGTAGACCAACACCCGAGGGCGAAAAATACGCCGCACCATTTCTGAGGTGGTCCAGCCTTGCTTCAATGCGTTTTGGGTGGCATAGCGCACCAAGCCCTTGGGGTATCCCATTTTGTCCATCACGCCATCGCAGACATCGGCGCAGGCACCGCAGCCAATGCATTCGTATTGCAAGCCGTGGCGAATATCAATGCCTGTCGGACACACCTGAACACACAGGTTGCAGTCGATGCAAGCACCCAAGCCTGATTCGGACAAGCTGGCGCTGTGCGGCCGATGACCCCGTGGCTCGCCGCGCTGTTCGTCATAGGTGACGATCAAGGTGTCGCGATCAAACATGGCACTTTGAAAACGTGCGTAGGGGCACATGTATTTGCACACTTGCTCGCGCATGAATCCGGCATTGCCATAGGTGGCCAAGCCATAGAAAAACACCCAAAACACTTCCCAAGAACCCATGCGGGTTTGAAAAAATGCCATGCCCAACTCGTGGATGGGCGTGAAGTAGCCCACAAACGTGAAGCCGGTCGAAATGGAAAAACCCAGCCAAACGATGTGCTTGTAGGTTTTCTTGACGCCTTTTTCCAAACTGTAGCCTGCGGCATCGAGCTTCATGCGAGCGCTGCGGTCGCCTTCAATTTTGCGCTCGATGTACATGAAGATTTCGCTGTACACGGTTTGCGGACAGGCGTAACCGCACCACAAACGACCAGCCACCGCCGTGAACAAAAACAAAGACAAGGCACTGACCACCAACAAGCCGGTCAGGTAAATGAAGTCTTGCGGGTAAAGCACCAAACCAAACACATAAAAACGCCGTGCACCCAGGTCAAACAACACCGCCTGGCGTTGCCCCCACTCTAGCCAAGGCAGGCCGTAAAACACCAGTTGGGTGATGAACACCCCCAACCAACGCCATTGGGCAAACACACCTTGAACCGTGCGCGGGTAAATCTTGGGTGTCGCCGCATACAAAAAAGCCGACGAGGCGGCCTCGTCTGCAGGCAGGATGGGGATGACCTTTTTGTCGTTGGAATGAGAACTCAAGGTTTCGCTGCGTCAGTGTTGTTGGAAAAGGACCAGACATAGCTGGTGAGCACATGAATTTGCGAAGCGCTCAGACGGTCTTGCTGCGGCGGCATGATGTTTTGCTTGCCTTTGTTGACCATGGCCACAATGCCTGCTTCGCCCCAACCGTGCAACCAGACTTTGTCGGTCAGATTAGGCGCACCCACAGCATGCATGCCTTTGCCATCCACACCATGGCAAGCAGCGCAAGCACTGAACTTGGGTTTGCCAAAGCCCGCTTTCAAAGAATCGTGCGGGCTGCCGGACAAACTCATGACGTACTGGGCCACGTTGCGAATATCGTCGGGCGTGCCCACGGCCGAAGCCATGGGCGGCATGTTGCCCACCCGACCCAAGCTGATACTTTCCTTGATCTTCTCTGGGGAACCACCATGCAACCAATCACTGTCGGTCAGGTTGGGATAGCCCTTGGAACCTTGGGCATCCGAGCCATGGCACTGGGCGCAGTTGTTCATGAACAAGCGCTCGCCGATGGCATGGGCTTGGGGGTCTTTGGCCACGTCTTGCACCGTCATGGCGTCAAAGCGGGCATACAAGGGTTGCAATGCGACGTTGGCCTCCCGCATTTCGGTGTCGTACTCGGCTTGGGACGACCAGGCTTTGCTGCCGGTGTAAGCGCCCAAACCAGGGTACAAAAACAAATAGGACAAACCAAAGATGATGGTGATGACGAACAAACCCACCCACCACAAAGGCAAGGGATTGTTCATCTCACGCAAATCTTCATCCCACACATGGCCGGTGGTGTTGTCGGCATGGCCCCCCGATTTTTTGCGGGCTGTGACCCACAACAAAACCAAGCAAGCCAAGATACCGGCGAGGGAAATGATGGCCACATAGCTGGACCAAAACGAACCAGTGAAGTCACTCATGGCAATCCTTACTCATCCAAAAAGGGCAATTGGGACGCTTCTTCAAAGCGGCGATCTTTTTTACGATCCAAGACCCACACCAAGATGCCCATGAAACACAAGAAGCTCAAAACAGTGGCGGCGGCCCGCAACGTGGTGATGTCGTCCATGACTTCTCCTTATTTGAGCGCGAGGCCCATGCCTTGCAAATAGGCAATCAAAGCTGCCAACTCGGACTTGCCGCGCACCGCATCAGACGATTGCGCAATGTCTTCATCGGTGTAGGGCACACCGGTCACGCGCAAAGCTTTCATGTGCGCTGGCAAGGCGTTCGCATCCACCAGGTCTTTTTCCAACCAAGGGTAGGCTGGCATGTTGGACTCGGGGACCAGGTCACGCGGATTGATCAAATGCACAAGGTGCCATTCATCGCTGTACTTGCCGCCGACGCGGTGCAAATCGGGACCTGTGCGCTTGCTGCCCCACTGAAAGGGGTGGTCGTATACAAACTCGCCCGCTACCGAGTAGTGGCCGTAGCGCAATGTTTCCGAGCGGAAGGGGCGAATCATTTGCGAATGGCAGTTGTAGCAACCCTCGCGCAAATACACATCGCGTCCCGCCAATTGCAAGGCGGTGTAGGGTTTCACGCCCTCAATCGGCTGGGTGGTGGATTTTTGAAAGAACAAAGGCACGATTTCAATCAAGCCGCCGATGGCGATGACCAGAACGATCAGGACCACCATCAGCAAACTGTTGGTTTCGATTTTTTCGTGGCTGAAACCTTGAGTGGATTTGTTGTCAGACATGGTTGCTCTCCTCAAGCGTAGGCCGCCAAAACGGCTGGGATCGGCACCGGTTCCACCCGACCTTTGAGCGCGGTCATGATGACGTTCCACAACATGACCAACATGCCAAACAAGTAGAGGGCACCGCCGACCACACGGACCACGTAATAGGGGTAAGTGGCTTTCACACTTTCGACAAAGGTGTAGGTAAGCGTGCCGTCTTCATTGATCGAGCGCCACATCAAGCCCTGCATGACCCCGGCAATCCACATGGCGGCGATGTAGAGCACGATGCCAATGGTGGCGGTCCAGAAATGCAATTCGATGGCAGGCACGCTGTGCATTTTTTTCTGGCCATACAAACGGGGAATCAGGAAGTAAATGGTGCCCATTGAGATGAGGCCCACCCAACCCAAAGCGCCCGAGTGCACATGGCCCACGGTCCAATCGGTGTAGTGGCTCAAGGCATTGACCGTCTTGATGGACATCATGGGACCTTCGAAGGTGCTCATGCCATAAAAGGACAAGGACACGATCATGAAGCGCAACACCGGGTCGTCGCGCAATTTGTGCCATGCGCCCGACAAGGTCATGACGCCATTGATCATGCCGCCCCAACTGGGTGCCAACAAAATGAGCGAGAACACCATGCCCAAAGACTGGGTCCAATCGGGCAAAGCGGTGTAGTGCAAATGGTGCGGGCCCGCCCACATGTAGGTGAAGATGAGCGCCCAGAAGTGAACGATGGACAAGCGGTAGGAGTACACCGGGCGCTCGGCTTGCTTGGGCACGAAGTAATACATCATGCCGAGGAAACCAGCGGTGAGGAAAAAGCCCACCGCATTGTGGCCGTACCACCATTGCACCATGGCGTCTTGCACCCCGGCATAGACCGAGTAAGACTTCATCCAACCGGCGGGAATTTCAGCGCTGTTGACCAAGTGCAGCACCGCCACCGTGAGGATGAAGGCACCGAAGAACCAGTTGGCCACATAGATGTGTTTCACCTTGCGTTTGGCGATGGTGCCGAAAAACACAATGGCAAACGACACCCAAACCAAGGTGATCAGGATGTCGATCGGCCACTCGAGTTCGGCATACTCTTTGCCGGTGGTGTAGCCCATGGGCAAGCTGATGGCAGCAGCCAAGATGACCAAGGTCCAACCCCAAAACGTGAAGGCCGCCAAGCCGGGTGCAAACAAACGTGTTTGACCGGTGCGCTGAACCACGTAATAGGTGGAGGCAAACAAGGCCGAGCCACCAAACGCAAATATCACCGCATTGGTGTGCAAAGGACGCAAGCGACCGTAGCTCAGCCAAGAGATGCCAAAGTTCAACTCGGGCCAAGCGAGTTGCGCGGCGATGATCAATCCGACCAACATGCCCACCACGCCCCAGACCACGGTCATGATGGCGAATTGCCGCACCACCGTGTCGCTGTAATTGTTTTGCAATGAAGAACTCATGAGCTGCCTTTCACGTATCTATCCTCAGTATCAAATGGGGTCTTGTTGTTTGGTTTGACCTAAGTCAATCGTTGCGAAGAATTCGTTCGCCTTCGGCTTCAATCGCCTCGAATTGCCCTTGGTGAATCGCCCACCACAGACCGATCAACACAAACAAGACCAAGACCACCGACAAAGGAATGAGCAAATACAAAATGTCCATGTCAGGCCTCTTGTGGGTCAAAAGGGTTGGTTCGAGGTGGCACAGCCAGTTGCAGGGAATACAAAACGACGATGAGTGAGCTGAGCGCCATGCCCAAGCCCGCCAACCAAGGTGGCAAGTAGCCCATGAAGGCCAAAGGCACGCACAAGGCGTTGTAAGTCGCCGCCCAAATGAGGTTGTGGCGCACCACGGTTTGGGTGCGTTGGGCCAAGGCCAATGTGTTGGCAATCAACATCAGGTGTTGACCTTGCACCACCACATCCGAGCGGGCCTGCGCCAAGGGCACGGCCTGACCAAAGGCGAAGGACACATGGGCACCGGCCAACACGGGCATGTCGTTGAAACCATCCCCCACCATGGCCACTTGCAGACCCTGGGCTTGCAGGTTCTGGACAAACTGCAGCTTGGCTTCGGGTGAACAACGGGCTTGCACCTGGGCTTGGGGCAGTTGCAAACGCTTTGCAATCCGATCCACCGCCGCCGATGTATCGCCCGACAAAATAAACAGTTTCAGGCCTTGCTGTTGCAAGGCTTGCAGGCTTGGCACCGCGTCGTCGCGCAATTGCTCTTGGAATTCAAAGGAAGCCAGCCAACCGTTTTCATCGCACAAATGCACTTGCGCGGTCAGCGCTTTCGGCGGCATGCCACAGTTGCCACGCCAGCTTTGACAAAACGAAGCAGACCCCAAACGCAGTTCGCGCACCACTTGGCCTTGGTCGCTCAGGATGCGACCCGACACGCCATGCCCCACTTCTTCTTGCACCGCTTGCATCGGCCAATCATCTTGACGATGCGGCCACAACTGCGCCACAGCGCGTGAAAAAGGATGGGCCGAATGACGCGCCACACTCGCGGCCAAGCGCAAAACCGCTGACGGCAAGGATTGATCTTCATCGTTCAGATGCCAATCACCCTGTGGCGTGAACAAGCTTTGCAAACCCATGCGGTCTTCGGTGAGCGTGCCGGTTTTGTCAAACACCACCGCGTCCACTTGCGCCAAACTTTCCAAGGACTGGACATTGCGCAACAACACGCCTTGTCGCGCCAATTGCCCGGCAGCCGCCAACATGGCGGCCGGTGTGGCCAAAGACAAAGCACACGGACAGGTGACGATGAGCACCGACACCGCCACCATCAGCGCATGGCCTGGTGAAGTGGACCATACCAAGGCCGCACTCAAAGCGGCGGCCAACAACACTGCCCACAAAAAAGGTTTGGCCACGCTGTCGGCCAAAGCGGCCAAGCGGGGCTTGTGCAGCGAGGCACTTTGCATCAGGCTCACAATTTCTGCATAGCGTGTGTGTTCACCCAAACGCAGCACTTTCATTTGGATGGTTTCGCGCAGATTGTGTGAACCGGCCATCAAGCTGTCGCCTGCTTGGCGCTCCAGCGGTTCAGACTCTCCAGTGAGCAAGGCTTCTTCCACCCAAGTGTGGCCTTGCAACAGCAAGCCATCGGCGGCAAACACCTCGCCAGGATGCACCTGCAAGACATCGCCCACACGCAGTTGATGCAGGGCCACGGTTTCTAATCCACCCGACTGGGTTTGACGTTGCACGCTTTGCGGCAAGCGGTTGATCAGCGCCTCCAAGGCACCCGCTGTGCGTTCACGCAAACGGGTTTCCAACCAGCGACCCGTGAGCAAGAAAAACACAAACATGGTGAGCGAGTCGAAATACACCTCGCTGCCCAACAGGCCTTCGGGGTCGAACACCGCCGCCGAACTGACGATGAAAGTGACCCATATGCCCAAGGCCACCGGCAAGTCCATGCTGATGCGACCGTGTTTCAAATCGCGCCAAGCGGCCATGGTGAAAACGTCGGTGGCGAAAAACATCACCGGCAAGGTAAGCACCCACGAGGCCCATTTCAAGAGCGACAACATGTTGGGCGCGATGTCGCCAGGTGCTGCCACATACACCGGCCACGCGTACATCATGACTTGCATCATGCACAGACCCGCCACCAACCAACGCCAGAGTTGTTGCCGCACTTGGGCTTGTCCGGCTTGGCGTGACACGAAATCGTTGGCGGGCACGGCTTGGTAGCCCGCCCGCGATAAAGCATCAAGCCATTGCGAAGGACGCACTTCTTGCGCCGACCAGGTGATTTGGGCGCGGTGCGTGGCACCGTTGACCGTGGCTTGTTTGACGCCCGGCACCGAACACAAGGCGGCTTCCACATTCAAGGCACAGGCGGCGCAATGCATGCCTTGCACCACCACTTGCGATTCCCAGGTGGCCGAGGAAACCGCGTCTGGGCTGGGCAGGCTGTTGAAGGGTTTGCTGAAAGCCGCCCAGCTCTTGGGATCGTCGAGCAAGGCATAGGCGGCATTCATACCCGCCAGCTTAGGGAAATGCGCAGAAACGAAGTTTGATCTAGATCAAGTCATGCTGGATGGTTTGCAGAATGCAGCGTTTTGGCTTAAGGCCCAATCGATGTGTTCACGCACGATGGGGTTGTCATGGCTTTGCCAAGCTTGCAAGGCCTGCAACAAAGGGATCACCCAAGCTTCTTTGTCAGCGTGGCGCAAGGCATTGCCCGCGGCCACCGCCAAATTGCGCAACCAACGCACATGGCCAATGCGGCGAATCGCACTGCCCTCGGTGAAATGCAAAAAATCTTGCGCAGTCCATGCCAACAGCGAAACCAAAGAAGCCGCTCCCAAGCCATGGCGCTCCTCGAAATCGGGCAGCACGCTGCGCTTTGCAAATTTGTTCCAAGGACAGACCAACTGGCAATCGTCACAGCCGTAAATGCGGTTGCCTATCAGGGCGCGCAATTCAAGTGGGATGCTGCCTGCGTGTTCAATCGTGAGGTAAGAAATGCACCGACGGGCATCGAGTTGATAAGGCGCGACGATGGCTTGGGTTGGGCAGGCGGTGATGCAAGAGGTGCAACTGCCGCAATGCTCACTCACGGGAGGTGTAGGTTCAAGTGCGATATCGACAAAGATTTCGCCCAAGAAGAAAAACGAGCCAGCATCGCGTTGCAACACCAAGGTGTGTTTGCCGCGCCAGCCTTGGCCGCTGCGCACCGCCAACTCGGCTTCCAACACCGGCGCGGAATCGGTGAAGACACGGTGACCCACGGGTCCCAGTTTGCTTTGCAATTTGTCGGCGAGTTGTTGCAAGCGTTGACGCATCACCTTGTGATAGTCCCGCCCTCGTGCATACACCGACACCACCGCTTGCGCGGGTGCTTGCAAGCGCTGGAGTTCATGGTCCAACCATTCAGGTGAGGCTTGCGGCAGGTAGTCCATGCGGGCGGTGATGACGCTCAGGGTGCCGGGTTGCAACTCGGCGGGCCGGGCGCGGGTGAGGCCATGCCGCGCCATGTAGGCCATGTCACCGTGAAAGTTTTGCGCCAACCAAGCCAGCAAACCGGGCTCGGCCTCGTGCAGGTCCACCGGGGCCACGCCAATTTGGGAGAATCCCAATTGCTGGCCCCAAGTTTGCAAATCCGCCAACAAACTTTGCTGATCGATGGACACGTTTTCCTTTGAATGAAATGCCGATTGTAAAAACACTGCACTGGACCGATGAAGCGGCTTGCCAAGCCTTTGCGCAAGCCTTGGTGCAGCGCCCCCATTGGGGCGAGGCCTTGGTGTGTTTGCACGGCGAGTTGGGTGCGGGCAAAACCACCTTGGTGCGGTTTTTATTGCAAGCCATGGGCGTCACCGGGCGCATCAAAAGCCCCACGTATGCGGTGGTGGAACCCTATGAGCTTTCCATGGCCAAGGGTGTGCAAGCCATTTTGCATTTCGATTTCTACCGCTTCTCGGACCCGCGTGAATGGGAAGACGCAGGCTTCAGAGACATTTTTGCGAGCCCGGGTTTGAAGCTGTGTGAATGGCCCGAAAAGGCCAGCGCCTTTTTGCCCACACCCGATATGGACATCTTCATCGATGTGGTGAATGAGCATGAACGCGATGTGCGTTTGCAAGCCCACACGGCCTTGGGCGAAGGCTTGCTGGCATGAAGACTGCACTCAACAGACGCGACTTGCTCAAGGCCAGCAGCCTGGTGTTGTTGCTGGGTCAAGCCGAGTTGGCACGAGGCGCCAGCATCTTGGCGGTGCGTGTTTGGCCCGCCGCCGACTACACGCGGGTGACCATCGAATCCGACACCGCCTTGCGCACCCAACAAACCTTTGTCGAGCAACCACCCCGTTTGGCGGTGGACATTGAAGGCATTGAATTGAACGCGGCGCTGCGCGAGTTGGTGGGTAAGGTGCGCAGTGACGACCCCTACATCGTCGGGGTGCGCGTGGGCCAGTTTAATGCCACCACGGTGCGCTTGGTGCTCGATCTGCGCCAAGCGGTCAAACCGCAAGTGTTCAATTTGGCCCCGGTGCTCAGCGGTCAATCGCAGTTTCAACACCGCTTGGTCTTGGACTTGTACCCAGTGGCGCAAATCGATCCCTTGGAAGCCTTGATTGCCGAGCATGTGCAAAGCGACAAGAAAAGCAAAGATGCGTTGGAAGAGTTGATTGCCCGTCAGCAACAAAAAACCACCACGCCCGCAAGTACCGCTGCCACGCCTTCACCCCCACCGGCTGGAATCACAGCCCCTTCAAGCGCTCCACCCACCGACCCGGTGTTGGCCACTGCGCCTGCCACCACATCCAGCAGCAAGCCCATCACGCCATTGGTCAAACCAAGCACGCCCGAGCCCAACTATGACCGCTTTGTGGTGGTCGCCCTTGATCCAGGCCATGGCGGTGAAGACCCCGGTGCCATTGGCCCCAAAGGTACGAAAGAAAAAGACGTGGTGTTGCAAATGGCGCACCGTTTGAAAGAGCGGATCAACAACACGGTTTTGAAAACCAAGAACGGCCAGTTGCCGTTGCGGGCTTTCCTCACCCGGGATGCCGATTTCTTTTTGCCGCTGCATGTGCGGGTGCAAAAAGCGCAAAAAGTCAAAGCCGATTTGTTCATCAGCTTGCATGCGGATGCGTTTTTCACGCCGCAAGCCCGGGGTGCCAGCGTGTTTGCACTGAGTCAAGGCGCGGCTTCGAGTGCCGCCGCCCGTTGGATGGCCAACAAAGAAAACGGCGCAGATGCGATTGGCGGCTTGAACCTCAAAGTGCAAGACAAAACCGTGCAACGCGCTTTGTTGGACATGAGCACCACCGCCCAAATCAACGACAGCATGAAACTGGGCAACGAGATGCTGGGTCAAATTCGGCGCATCGGCAAATTGCACAAGCCACAGGTGGAGCAAGCGGGGTTTGCAGTCTTGAAAGCCCCAGACATTCCCAGTCTGTTGGTAGAAACCGCCTTCATCAGCAACCCGGAAGAAGAAGCGCTGCTGATCAGCGAGGCTTATCAAATCAAGCTGACCGAGGCCTTGATGCGCGGCATTGAAAATTATTTCTTGCGCAACCCGCCCTTGGCACGCAACCGATCAACCTGATGTTTTGGCTCGCCAAATGCCCAATAAAGCGATCAGGCCAGGCACCAAGATCAAGGCCCAAATGACCTTCTCAAAATTGGCCTGAACCCATTCGTTGTTGCCGAACCAGTAACCAGCCATGCCAATGCCCACCACCCACAGCACCGCGCCCACCACGTTGTAAACGCTGAAGCGACGACGGTCCATGTGGCTGACACCCGCCACAAAGGGCGCGAAGGTGCGCACAAAGGGCATGAAGCGGGCGATGATGATGGTGATGCCGCCATAGCGCTCGTAAAAGGCATGGGATCGGTCGTAGGCGTCGCGGTTGAACCAACGCGAATGACTTTGCAACAAGCGTGTCCCAAAGTGGCGACCAATCAGGTAGTTGCATTGGTCGCCCAAGATCGCGGCAATCAACATCAAGGTCAACACCAAGGGCAGGTTCAAAAAACCCGCACCGGCCATCGCGCCCACCACAAACAGCAGCGAGTCGCCTGGCAAAAATGGCATGAAGACCACCCCAGTTTCGACAAAAATGATGAGGAACAAAAGAACATAGATCCAAACGCCATAAGCTTGTACAAAGGCTTCAAGGTAGCGGTCAATGTTGAGAATGAAATCAATGAGGAATGCAACGGTGTCCATGGCTGCATTATCAACGACCCCTATGACAGCAACGGCTCTTGTGCTGCGGGCACTCCCCTAGAATGACACGCGTGAATCTCTCTCCCTTGGCACGACGCCCCATCCGTGAACTCCCCGACGAACTGATCAGCCAAATCGCTGCTGGCGAAGTGGTTGAACGCCCCGCATCGGTGGTGCGCGAACTGGTGGACAACGCCTTGGACGCAGGCGCCACCCAAGTGGTGGTGCGTTTGCAAGAAGGCGGTGTGCGGCTCATCAGCGTGGAAGACGATGGCGCGGGTTTGGAAGCCGCCGACATGCCCCTCGCGCTGCGACGCCACGCCACCAGCAAGATCAGCAACCTGCACGACCTTGAATCGGTGGCCACCATGGGCTTTCGTGGTGAGGCCTTGGCCGCCATTGCCGCTGTGTCTGAACTCAGCATGTTGTCGCGCACCGCGCAACAAGACCACGCCATGCAACTCGATGCCCGCAGTGGCGAGTTGCGCCCCGTGGCGCGGACGGTGGGCACCACGGTGGAAGTCAAAGAACTGTTTTTCAGCACACCAGCGCGGCGCAAATTTTTGAAGTCCACCGCCACCGAGTTGGCGCATTGCCTGGAGTCTTTGCGGCGTCATGCACTCGCCCGTCCCGATGTGGGCTTTGCCTTGTGGCATGACGGCAAGCTCAGCGCCCAGTGGCGTGCCCACAGCCATGCCGAAGGTTTGAACCTGCGCTTGGCCGATGTGTTGGGCGAAGACTTTGTGCAAACCTCGATCGCCATCGACCACCAGCACGGCGGTGTGCGTGTCGTGGGTCGCGCGGGTTTACCGGATGCAGCGCGGGCGCGGGCTGATCATCAATTTGCCTATGTGAATGGCCGCTATGTGCGCGACCGGGTTGTCAGCCACGCGGCCCGCAGTGCTTATGAAGATGTGTTGCACGGTCAACGCCAACCGGTGTATGCCCTGTACATCAGCATGGACCCGACCCGTGTGGATGTGAACGTGCATCCCACCAAAATCGAACTGCGTTTTCGCGACAGCCGCGAAGTGCACCAAGCCGTGCAACACGCGTTGTCGCAAGCTTTGTCGGTGTCTCGCGCAGGCCTGAGCCATGCGGCAACCAACCCCAGCCCTTTTCAAGAGCGCCAACAAGCCATTGCATCCTTGCAATCATTTGGGCAGGCTTCAGCGTTTCAAACTGGCTTGCCTTGGAGCGGCGCAGGTCATGTGGTGAATGATTTGAGCGCACTTTGGCCTTCCAGCAAACCAACGCCAAGCCAAGATGCTGCATCCACCCAGAACACCGAAGCACAACCCCTGCCTGCTGGCGAATGGCCTTTGGGCAAGGCCTTGGCGCAGTTGCAAGGCGTTTACATCTTGGCTGAAAACAAGCAGGGCTTGGTGGTGGTGGACATGCATGCTGCGCACGAACGCATCGTCTATGAACGCCTGAAAACACAACTCACGCAACACAACTTGCAAAGCCAAGCGCTGTTGATTCCCGCGTCTTTTGCCGCCACGCCCGAAGAGATGGCCACAGCTGAAAGCCATGCAAACGTGCTGTCCGAGTTGGGCTTGGAGTTGGCCGCCTTGTCGGCGCAGTCTTTGGTGGTGCGGCGCGTACCCGCCTCGTTGGCGCAAGGCGACGCGGTGGCTTTGACCCGCAGCGTCTTGGCCGAGTTGGCGCAGCACGAAGCGCACACCGTGTTGCAACGCGCACGGGACGATGTGCTGGCCGCGATGGCTTGTCATGGCGCGGTGCGGGCCAACCGTCAACTCAGCTTGGAAGAGATGAACGCCTTGCTGCGACAAATGGAAGTCACCGAGCGTGCCGACCAATGCAATCACGGTCGCCCCACCTGGCGACAACTGGGTATGCGCGATTTAGACAGCTTGTTTTTGCGGGGCCGTTGATGCAAGCTGGCTTGTTGATTTTGTTGCTGTCCTTGTCCATTGGCTTGCAACCCGTGTCCACCGATTTGTACCTGCCCGCCCTGCCCGGCTTGGCACTGGATTTGAACGCCAGTGTGGGCATGGTGCAGTTCACGCTCAGTGGTTTGTTGCTGGCCTTTGGCATTTCGCAATTGCTGTGGGGGCCGTTTTCTGACAAGGTGGGGCGGCGTCCCATCATGTTGTTTGGTTTGGGTTTGTACCTGGTGGCCGCCATCGGTTGCGTGCTCAGCAGCTCGATTGGCGTGCTGATTTTTTGGCGGGTGTTGCAAGGCATTGGCATGGGCGCGGTCATCACCAGTGCTCGGGCTGTGGTGCGTGATTTGTACCAGCCGCTGGAAGGCGCTCGCGTCATGTCGAAAACCATGACGGGCTTGGGTGTGTTGGCCTGCACCAGCCCACCCTTGGGTGGTTTCTTGAGCCAACACTGGGGCTGGCAAGTGGCCTTGATGTCGGTGGCCCTGTATGGCGCGGTCACGCTGTGCATGGTGGCTTGGTTTTTCCAAGAAAGCATTGAAACCCGCAATCCGCAAGCCCTGCATCTGCCCACCATGGTGAAGATTTGGTGGCAGGTGTTGCAACACCCCACCTTCCGCGCGTTTGCCTTGTTGTCGTTGGCGGCTTATGGCGCATTGTTCACCTACTTGGCCACGTCGTCCTTTGTGTTCATCGAGGTGCTGCACCTGAGCGGCTTGCAACTGGGTTGGATTTTGTCGTCCATGTCTTTGGTTTACATCGCTGGCACGCTGGTGTGCCGTTACCTGCTGCGCCACGTGGGCATGCGCCACACCATCGCTTTGGCCGGCGCCTCCAGCGCCTTGAGCGGCCTGAGTTTGTGCGTCTTGGTTTACAACGACTGGGCCAGCGCCACCGGCTTGGTGTTGGCCATGTACCCGATGATCTTGGCGCACGGCATCCACCAGCCGATTGGTCAAAGCGGTGCGGTGGGGCCGTTTCCCTTGTCGGCCGGTGCGGCCTCGGCCTTGAATGGTTTTTTGATGATGTTGGCCGCGTTCATCACCAGCGGTTGGCTCAGCCACAGCATCGACGGCACGCTGTTTCCTTTGGCGCACGGCGTGGCGTTTTGGGCTGCCATTCTGGCGCTGACCGCTTGGACTTTGGTGCAATGGCATGGCGAACCCCGCACCTCCGATTGACTTGAACCCCGTGTGGCAAGGGCTGGCCATCGCTGGCCCGACCGCCAGCGGCAAAACCGCGTTGGCCCTCTCCTTGGCGCAACGCTTCGCGGTGGAAATCATCAGCGTCGATTCCGCGCTGGTTTACAAAGGCATGGACATTGGCACGGCCAAACCCAGCGCTGCTGAATTGGCGCAGGTGCCGCACCATTTGATCGACATCCGCGAGCCCGCTGACAGCTACAGCGCCGCCGAATTTGCGCGGGACGCCACCCGCCTGATGGGCGAGATTCGCGCACGCGGCAAGCTGCCTTTGTTGGTTGGCGGCACCATGCTGTATTTCAAAGCGCTGATGGACGGCTTGGACGATTTGCCGCTGGCCCAACCAGAAGTGCGTGCTGAGATCGAAGCGCAAGCCGCGCAACACGGCTGGCCCGCGCTGCATGCCGAGTTGGCGACAGTCGATCCGGTCACGGCCAATCGTTTGCCGCCCAACGATGCGCAACGCATTTCACGCGCTTTGGAAGTGTGGCGCGTCAGCGGTCAAGCCCTGTCCTCGTTTTTTGGCGCCAGCAAAGTGGCAGGCCCAAGCATCGCCATGCTGTCCTTGGAACCCACCGACCGCAAGTGGTTGCACGAGCGCATCGCCCTGCGGTTTGACCAGATGCTGCAAGCCGGTTTGGTGGCCGAGGTGCAGGCGCTGCGACAGCGCCCCGGGCTGCACCCCAACCTGCCGTCGATGCGCTGTGTCGGTTATCGGCAGACCTGGGAGGCGTTGGATGAAGCGCAAGGGCTGAATGACAAAGCCATCACGCAATTGCGCGAGAAAGGCGTGGCCGCCAGCCGCCAACTCGCCAAGCGCCAGCTCACTTGGCTGCGCAGCATGCCGGAGAGGCACGTCATCGCCTGCGAACAAGATGATGTGCTGGCCGCCGCGTTGGACATCATCCGGCAACTGCGGGGCTGAGTGGTGGAACTTTTGACCGTCCACCGCCAATCGTGAACATGGACGTGCTCTACAACGACCATGACCTGCTGGTGGTGAACAAGCCCAGCGGCCTGCTGAGCGTGCCCGGCAAAGGGCCGGACAAACAAGACTGCCTGTGGACGCGTTTGCAGGCCCAACACCCCGGCGTTTTGGTGGTGCACCGTCTCGACCAAGCCACCTCGGGGTTGATGGTGTTCGCCCTGAACCCGGCCACCCAACGCGCCCTCAGCATGGCGTTCGAGGTGCGGCAGGTGGACAAGCAGTACCTCGCTTGGGTGGAAGGCGTGTTGCCGGTGTCTGGCGACTGGCAAACCATTGATTTGCCGATTTTGTTGGATTGGCCAAATCGACCGGTGCACATCATTGATGCCAGCGGCAAGCCCAGTGTCACGCGGTGGCGCTGTGTGCAGCAGCACGCCACCCTGCCCGGCTCCTTGCTGGAACTGCAGCCGCAGACTGGCCGCACGCACCAACTGCGGGTTCACCTGAAGGCGATCGGCCACCCCATTTGGGGCGATGCCCTGTATGCGCCGCCCGAGGTGCTGGCCCGTGCACCGCGTTTGCTGCTGCACGCCCAAAGTTTGGCTTTGCAGCACCCGTTGACCCACCAGGCCCTGCGTTGGACTTGTGCCCCGGATTGGTAATTGGGGTCAGATTCCAATTATTGGAATCTGACCCCAATGTGCCAGGGCCAAAACACATCCACTATGATGCCCGCACCACGAGCCAACCCGAGTTCAACATGACCGACGCCACCACCTTGGACCTGCAACCCACCCTCACCTGGTCGGACGACCTGGTGTTGAACATGGACAAAATGGACCAAACCCACCGCGAGTTTGTCGACATGCTGGCCGCCACTGAAACCGCCCCTGATGACAAGCTGATCGACAGCTTCATTGCTCTGATCGCCCACACCGAAGAACACTTCAGCGGCGAAAACCAGTGGATGGAAGACGTGGACTTTGGCCCCGGTGGCTGCCATGCTGACGAACACGAGATGATCTTGAAGGTGATGCGCGAAGCCCTGCGCCGTGGCCAGGTGGACGGCAATTTGCCATTGGTACGCCAACTCACCGGTGAAATTGGCGTCTGGTTTGACGGCCACGCCAAGAGCATGGACGCGGTGCTGGCCATGTACTTGAAAGAAGTGCAGTACGACCCGATCACCCGCATCGTGCACAAGCCCCAAGAGCGACCCGAGGGTGCCGCGCCACCCGAATGCGGCGTGCCGTTGGACGAAACCCAGGCTTCCTAAGCCGCCCGCCTCAAACCCTGCTGCGCGGTCATCTCGAACGCCTGCGCCAGCAGCTCAAACGAGCGCAATTGCACCGCCGGGTCGTGGGTCCAGGTGCACACCACCAATTCCTCCGGCGACAAACTGGTGGCCAGCGCCTGCAGCTTGGCACGTGCCTGCGCGGGCGTGCCGATCAGCGCCTGCTCGCGCATGTCGTCCATCTCGTGCAACTGCGCCGCACTCAAACCCAGCACCGCCTCCTCAGGCGACAGCAAGGGACCGGCCAAGCCCTTGTTGCGGTCCATGCGCCAGCGGGCCCGGGTTTGGAACTGCCGCGCGGCCTCGGCTTCGCTGTCGCACACCAGGGCGGACACGCAAATCGTGGCCTGCGGTTGGCTTAAATAGGGGCTGGGCCGAAACTGGCTGCGGTACATGTCCAGCGCTTGTTCCACGCCCACACCATCGCTGAAAAAATAAGCAAAGGCATAAGGCAAACCGAGGTGCGCGGCCAATTGCGCACCGTAATTTGAACTCCCCAAAATCCACAAACTCGGCGCGGTGCGGCCCATCGGGTAAGCCCACACGCCCTGCCCGGGGTGGCCGCTGGGCATGGTCTGGCCAGTCACCCAGGCCTGCAGTTCCATCACTTGTTGCGGGAACCGCTCTGCGGCGTGGCGATCGGGGTTCAAAAGTTGCGAGGTGCGGCCATCGCTGCCGGGCGCACGGCCCAAACCAAGGTCGATGCGCCCCGGTGCCAAGGCGTCCAGCACCCGAAATTGCTCGGCCACTTTCAGCGCCGAATAGTGCGGCAGCATGACGCCCGCACTGCCCAATCGAATCCGCTGGGTGCGAGCCGCGATGGCTGCCAACAAGACCTCGGGCGCGGTGCCAGCGATGCTGGCCAAGCTGTGGTGCTCGCTCACCCAAAAACGCTCGTAGCCCCAGTCTTCGCAGCGTTGCGCCAGCGTCAGCGTGTTGCGAATGGATTCATCTTGCGGGCGTCCTTTGGACACCACGGACTGGTCGAGTACCGAGAGTTTGAGCATGCAACCATCATAGGCGTTCACACTTGGAAAGCCAGCTTGGGCCTCGCTGACTTTTCATACAAGGACCGGCATGGTGCGCACTGGCCAAACAACCGCCATGAAAAAAGCCGCTGGGGGCAGCGGCTTGTGTAGACCCAAACCTGAGCTTCTTCAAGCCGGGTCGGGGGTGGGCACCACGGGTCGGCGTTTGGGGCCCAAGCGGATGGTCAACATGGCTTGGAAATAGCCGCGCAACCATCCCATGTCCACCGGTTTGCGCAGCACATGCGTGCCTTCGGGCAAGTCACCGAGCTCGGCGATTTCTTCGGCGTTCAAACCGGTGATGACGATGACCGCCACTTGCGCGAACTGCGGGTGGCCATGCAATTGGCGCAGCATCTCAACGCCGTCGATGCCGGGCATGTGCAAGTCGGCCACCAAGACCTGCGGCTTGAGCGCTGGCAAATCGAGCAAGGCTTCAATGGCCGAGGCTGAAATCGTGGCGTCGATGGGCAGGTCCCACTGGTCGAAATGGGCGCGGTACATGGCGCGGGTGGCGGGATCGTCCTCGACCACCAAGACCCGCAGGTACTTGCCGTCTGGCACACCCGCGGTGGGGGCCAAGGCGGCGCGGTTTTGGTAGTTGTAAATGGATTGGATGGAAATGCGGCGGTGGCCGCCCTGGGTTTTCCAGGCTTGCAGCTCGTTTTTTTCGACCAAGGTTTGGACGGAACCCACCGACAGGTTGAGCAATTTGGCGGCGTAACTGGTGCCGCAGTATTCGTCGTTGGAATCCGGGGTGGCTTTGTGGCTCATGGGTTTCTCCGTGGCAAGTGCGCCTACAAATGAATCAAAACTAACTAAAGTTTATGGCACATTCAAGCAATTCGAGCTGAATTGCACCCCAATTTAGTGATTTTTTGGGATTAAATGATTCATATTGTATAAATAAACAACACTGGCAACGGAGAAAATCAATACCTGAGCGTTACTTCAAGGCTTTGAAACGCACCCGCTTGGGCTTGGCACCCTCTTCGCCCAAACGCTTCTTCTTGTCGGCTTCGTACTCTTGGTAGTTGCCGTTGTAGAAAACCCACTGGCTGTCGCCCTCGGCGGCCAAGATGTGCGTGGCGATGCGGTCCAGGAACCAGCGGTCATGGCTGATGACCATCACCGAGCCCGCAAACTCCAGCAAAGCGTCTTCCAAGGCCCGCAAGGTTTCCACGTCCAAATCGTTCGAGGGTTCGTCAAGGAGCAACACGTTGCCGCCTTCGATGAGGGTTTTGGCCAGGTGCAAACGGCCGCGTTCACCACCGGAGAGCGTGCCGACTTTTTTCTGCTGGTCGCCGCCGTTGAAGTTGAAGCGGCCACAGTAGGCGCGGCTGGGCATTTGAAACTTGCCCACGGTGAGGATGTCCAAGCCGCCCGACACGTCTTCCCAAACGGTTTTTTCGTTCGCCAAATCGTCGCGGTTTTGATCGACAAAGGCCATCTTCACGGTTTGGCCAATCTTCACTTCGCCACTGTCGGGTTTTTCTTTGCCCGCAATGAGTTTGAACAGCGTGGACTTGCCCGCGCCGTTGGGGCCGATGATGCCGACGATGGCACCCGCTGGCACTTGGAAGCTCAGGTTGTCAATGAGGACGCGGTCGCCAAAAGATTTGCTGACGCCTTTGAACTCGAACACCTCGTTGCCCAAACGCTCGGCCACGGGGATGAAAATTTCTTGCGTCTCGTTGCGCTTTTGGTATTCGTAATCGGACAGCTCTTCAAAGCGGGCCAAACGCGCCTTGCTTTTCGCTTGACGGCCTTTGGGGTTTTGACGCGCCCACTCCAGCTCTTTCTTCATGGCCTTGCTGCGGGCATCTTCGGTGCGCTGTTCTTGCTCGAGGCGGGCTTCTTTTTGCTCCAGCCAAGAGGAGTAATTGCCTTTGTACGGAATGCCGTGGCCACGGTCGAGTTCCAAAATCCATTCGGCGGCGTTGTCCAGGAAGTAGCGGTCGTGGGTGATGGCCACCACGGTGCCGGAGAAGCGGGACAAAAATTGCTCGAGCCAATCGACCGATTCGGCGTCCAAGTGGTTGGTCGGTTCATCGAGCAACAACATATCGGGGCGCGACAACAACAAACGGCACAAGGCCACGCGGCGTTTTTCACCACCGGAGAGCTTGCCAATGACGGCGTCCCAAGGCGGCAAGCGCAGCGCGTCAGCCGCGATTTCAAGTTGGTGCTCGGAGGCGTCACCGGCGGTGGCGATGATGGCCTCAAGCTTGGCTTGCTCGGCGGCCAGTGCGTCAAAGTCGGCGTCTTCTTCGGCGTAAGCGGCATACACCTCTTCCAAACGGGTTTGCGCGGCCTTCACCTCGCCCATGCCGTTTTCCACCGACTGACGCACGGTTTCATTCGGGTCGAGGTGCGGCTCTTGCGGCAAATACCCGATCTTCAAACCGGCCATGGGGATCGCTTCGCCTTCGATTTCCTTGTCGATGCCCGCCATGATTTTCAGCAGCGTGGACTTGCCCGAACCGTTGGTGCCCAGCACGCCGATCTTGGCACCGGGAAAAAAGCTGAGGGAAATGTCTTTCAGGATTTGGCGTTTGGGCGGCACGATTTTGCCGACCCGGTTCATGGAGAAAACGTATTGGGACATGGAGTGACTCTCTGGACGTGCGCCACACAGCGTGGCGGGGGTAACAACTGATTATCTCTGCTTCATCAAGCGCTATTTGCGAATAGCGAATAAGGCGTTGCTCAAAAAATCTTCTAAGGACCACATGGGGCAACCGGTGGCACGTTCGAACTCGACGGCGATGGCCAACAAATCTTGGTCGCCAGACACCAAGGCCTCCGCTTGTCCGGCTGCTGCCAATTGCATGAAGGGCTGGTCTTGCGGATCACGGCATGCAGGAACCGGCGGCGGCGGGTGCGGTATGCGCACAATCTCGGCACAGGGCAGGTAGTCGGCCAGCAACTCGACTTGCTCACTTTGAGTCAAGCCAAACTTGGGATAGGCCAAAACCCTCAGCAGTTCGTTCACCGTTTCTGTGCTGGCCAAAGGGACCAAGTCACGGTGCTGCCAAGCCTGTCGCACTCGTCCTGCCGATCGACCGCGAAACACCAGCGCCGACAGCACCACATTGGTGTCGAGCACCACGCGCAAGGCTCCACTCATGTTTTGCCAGAAGGCCTTGTGGAGCTGCGGCTCCAGGCGACAGCAGCAGCGACATCTGCTTCTGTGATGTCCAAGGCTTCGAGTTTGGCCCGCACTGCGTCGCCACGCTGAATCCGCACGGGGGTGAGGATGAGTTGGCCGCCCCGCGCTTCGACATCAAAGTAGTCGGTCGCTCCCACGGCTTGAACAAGGCTTTTGGGCAAGGTGAGTTGGTTTTTGGAGGTGATTTTGGCGAGCATGGCTGATTTCAAGGGATCAAGGATTCCTTACTTTACGCCAGATCTTTCAAAAAATCCAACTGTTTTTTCGAACCAGCACCCACCCCATGGTTTGATCTTGAATCACCCTTTAAAAAAGGGAAACGCAAGCCGCTCAAGGCTTGGGCTTAAACCATGCGAGAATGCGTCCAGTTGTTGCCACCAGTTGCCACAACATCAGCGCTTCTGCTGGGGCCGGATTCAAACAAGCTGTTTGTCCATTACCTGCCCACCTGTGTTTCCTCGGTCTTTCACTGGCTGCCCCTTTTTGGGCAGAACGGGCCGAACACCAAGCGTCGCTCAAAAGCACGCTCCACTATGAACTTTGACGAACTGAACTTGGCTCCGGCCATCTTGAAAGCTGTGCGCGAGCAAGGCTACGAAACCCCCACCCCCATTCAACAGCAAGCCATTCCAGCTGTCTTAGCGGGCCACGATTTGCTGGCAGGCGCACAAACCGGCACCGGCAAAACCGCCGCCTTCACCCTGCCCATGCTGCACAAACTCACGATGAGCCGCAGTGCCACCAACCGCTTTGGCGTGTTTGGCATCCGCGCCTTGGTGCTCACGCCCACACGCGAATTGGCCGCCCAAGTGGAAGAGTCGGTGCGCCACTACGGCAAATACCTGCAACTCCAATCCGCTGTCATCTTTGGCGGCGTTGGCATGAACCCGCAAATCAGCCAGCTGAAAAAAGGCGTGGACATCTTGGTGGCCACACCCGGGCGCTTGCTCGACTTGCAACAACAAGGCTTTCTCGATTTGTCCACCGTGCAAATGCTGGTGCTAGACGAAGCCGACCGCATGCTCGACATGGGCTTCATCCATGACGTGAAAAAAGTACTGGCCTTGGTGCCCAAAGAAAAGCAAAGCCTGCTGTTCTCGGCCACCTTCAGCAGCGAGATCCGCGAGCTGGCTGCACAGTTGCTGCACAGCCCGCAAAGCATCCAGGTGACGCCCGAAAACACCACGGTGCAACTCATCAAACAGGTGGTTCACCCGGTCGGTCGCCAGCAAAAGAAAGCGCTGTTGGCGCACATCATCGAAACCAAACAATGGAGCCAGGTGCTGGTGTTTTGCCGCACCAAATTTGGCGCCAACCATGTGGCCGATTTCTTGAACAAACAAGGCATCACCGCCATGGCGCTGCACGGCAACAAAAGCCAAACCGCCCGCACCCAGGCGCTCTCCGGCTTCAAGACCGGCGACATCCGCGTCTTGGTGGCCACAGACATTGCCGCGCGTGGCATCGACATTGACGAATTGCCGCACGTGGTGAACTACGAAATCCCCAACATCAGCGAAGACTATGTGCACCGCATTGGCCGCACTGGCCGCGCCGGTGCCAGCGGCGAAGCGATCAGCTTGGTGTCTTTGGACGAGGAAGGCTTCATGCAAGAAATTGAGAAATTCACCAGACAAAGCATTGAAGTTGAAAAAGTCGAGGGCTTTGGCCCCGGGCCCGACGAACGCGCCGAGCCCATCGCCATGGGCCGTCAAACCCTGTGGGGTGGCTTGGGCAAGCCGCCCAGCCGCGACGTGATGGCCGCGGCGGCCCGTGCCGCTCGCCAAGACATGATGGAACGCATTCGCGAGAAAAAACCCGCTGGCGGCCAAGGCGGTGGACGCGGCGATGGCGCCCGTGCACCTGCGGGCCCCCGGGCTGAACCGCGTGGCGACCGCCCGCCTCGTGCGGCCCACCCCGGTGGTGGCGGTCAAGGTTTCAACGGCGGCGGCGCAGGCCGCAACCAACCGCGCCGTGATCGGCCCGAGCGCGGTCCGCGCCCGGCGGCAGCCCAAGGCATGCCGCATGACCATGACGCGCAACCGCCTAAGCATTTTGAAGATGATTTCCAGCCCCGCGCCAACGCGCATTTGGGCACCCAAAGCGGCGTCAACGCCTTTGGCCACAAGTCGGGCGGCGGCGCAGGCCGGCAGCCTGATCCGACCATGACCTCGGTGGACCTGCTCAGCCGCGGCAACCGTGGCGGCGGTGGCGGCAACCGCCGTGGCGGCGGTGGCGGCGGTGGTGGCAAACCAGGCGGTTTTGGCGGCAAGCCCGGCGGCTTTGGCGGCGGCGGTGGCCGTCGTGGGGGCGGCGGCGGAGGCGGTTTTTCCCGCTGAGTTTTTGCCCCTGTTTTAGACCCCCCGTCATACTGGACGGGGCTTTACGCCGTTTTTATGATACATAGAAACGGCGTTTTGCTGAAATCTTGTATCACGTTTTAAAGACTAATTGGGGTCAGATTCCAATTATTTTGGCTTGGGCTAATTGGGGTCAGATTCCAATTGTTTGTCGACCAATGAACCCCTCTCCGCTTGACCGACGTGCTGGGTCAAACGCGTAGCGAACGTTGCAGCTCCGCTGCGGTGAGCGGCGTTTGAGCCCAGCGCGGCGGGCAAGCAGGCGTGACTTCTTGATACGTCAGCCAGAACAATTGGAATCTGACCCCAATTACTCCGCCAGATCGGCGGCAAAGTGCTCGGCCAACTGCCGCAAAGCCTGGTCGCCCATGGCCTGCCGCGCCTCAGCCGTGGCACTCCCAACATGCGGGGTCAACACCACGTTGTTCAGCGCCCGCAATTCGGCGGAGACGCGCGGCTCCTCGGGAAACACATCCAGCGCCGCGCCCGCAATGGTTTTCTTTTGCAACGCCTCGGTCAGCGCCGCCATGTCCACAGCGCCAGCATTCGCCAAATTCACCAAATACCCTTTGAGTGCCAGCGCCTGCAACACCTCGGCATTCACCACATGGGGTGGGGCATCAGGACCCATTTCTGGCAAGACCAAGAAATCAACACCCGCCGCCAAGTCCTTCACGCTGGGGTTGAACGCCCAAGCGACTTCGGGCTCGGCTTGAGCAGCCGTGTAGCTCACCTCCATGTCAAAGGCCGAGGCCAGCCCGGCGATGGCCTGGGCTACCGGCCCCATGCCCACCAGCCCCAACCGCGCACCGCTCATGCGGCGGGTCAGGGTGTACGGGCCATCAACCCAATCGCTGTTGCGCACAAAGCGGTCGCCGTGGGCGATGCGGCGACTCGCCGCCAGCATCAGGCCGATGGCGTACTCGGCCTGGTCCGGCACATGGGCATAGGCGGCATGGCAGACCTTGATGTTGCGTTGCTCGGCGGCGGCGTGATCCACGTTGTGACTCGAGCTCCCGCAAATGCAAATGATTTCGACGGCGGGAAACAGCATCATGAGTTTCTTGTCGATCACCGCGTCACTCATGGCCACCATCGCCCGAATGCGCCCCAGCGCCCCAGGGTCGGTGATGTGGTCACGGTCATGCATGATGTAGGTGGTCTGCAGCACCGTGAGCATGTCATGGGGCAAGTTGGACACACGCAGGATATTGATCATGTAGGTACTCCTCGGTCGGTTTCATGCTAACGCAATCGCTCCCACCATAATCGGCAGCAAGCGCCCTAAGATGACCCCTTTCACCCTGCGAACCCCATGAGCAACTCCAAACTGGCCGACATGCGCAAAAGCTACCAGCAAGCCGAACTGCTGGAGGCGCAAGCGCTGGCCGAGCCGCTGAAGCAATTCGAGCTCTGGCTCAACCAAGCCCTGCAAGCCGAGGTGCCCGAGGCCAACGCCATGACCTTGGCCACGGTGTCGTCGCAGCTGCGCCCCAGCACCCGCGTGGTGCTGATCAAGGGCTTTGACGAACGCGGCCTGGTCTGGTTCACCAACTACGACAGCCGCAAGGGCCAAGAGTTGGCGGGCAACCCGTTTGCCGCGCTGCAATTCCATTGGGTGGAGCTCGAGCGCGTGGTGCGCATCGAGGGCCGCGTGGACAAAATCAGCGAGGAAGAAAGCGATGCGTATTTCCACAGCCGTCCGCTGGACTCGCGCATTGGGGCCTGGGCCAGCCCGCAAAGCCAGGTCATCTCTTCACGCGCCGAGTTGCTGACCAACGCCGCCGGTTATGCCGCCAAGTTTTTGCTGCAGCCGCCGCGCCCACCGCATTGGGGCGGCTACCGCTTGGTGCCAGACAGATGGGAGTTTTGGCAAGGCGGTGTGGCGCGTTTGCACGACCGCTTGGTGTACCGCTCAGAGCACGGCCACTGGGTGAAAGAGCGCTTGGCCCCCTAAGCCTTCAACCACTGGCTGAAATGCTGTTCCAGCTTGCCCACTTTGGGTGCCACCACAAAGGCGCAATAGCCTTGGTGGGGGTTGTTTAAAAAATAATCTTGGTGGTAGGCCTCGGCGGGCCAATAGTGCTGCAAAGCTTCCACTTCGGTGACGATGGGCTGGCCATAACTGGCCTGCAACTCGGTGAGTTTTT
This sequence comes from Limnohabitans simekii (SeqCode), assembly GCF_965234735.1. Taxonomy (GTDB): domain Bacteria; phylum Pseudomonadota; class Gammaproteobacteria; order Burkholderiales; family Burkholderiaceae_C; genus Limnohabitans; species Limnohabitans simekii. Next base: position 72,873 of record NZ_OZ248544.1, read on the forward strand.
GCACAATCACCGCTTCGTCGGCAGGCTCGCTGAAATACACGCCGCTGCGGTATTGCGTGCCTTGGTCGTTGCCTTGGCGGTTCAAGCTGGTCGGGTCGTGGATGCCGCAAAAAATCGTCAGCAAGTCCGACAGGCTGATGATGGCCGGGTCGTATTGCAGGCGCACAACTTCGTTGTAGCCGGTGTCGCCGCGGCAGACGTCTTCATAGCTGGGTTGACGCGCTTGGAGGCCATTGCAATAGCCCGATTCGACGTCGAGCACGCCGCGAACGCGCACGAACACCGCCTCGGTGCACCAGAAGCAGCCGCCGCCCAATGTGATGGTGTGGATGGTCATGAAACGATCTTACCCAGTGTGCGAAACTGCCTCTCCTATGTCCTTCATTGGCCCTTTGAAACCCCTGCTCACCACCCTGCTGTTACCACCCGCAGGCCCCTTGTTGTTGGTGTTTCTGGGTTTGCTGTTGGCCAAGTTCAAACGCCGCTGGGCCTGGGGGCTGGTGTTCACCGGCACGCTCATCATGTGGCTGGCCTGTTGCAACGCCACGGCTTACGGCCTGAACCGGCTGCTGTTGACAACCTATCCCGCGGTCACCGCCACGCAACTTCAAGAAAACCAAGCCATCGTGGTACTCGGTGGTGGCGTGGACTTGTACGCGCCCGAGTACGGCGAGCCCATCCTGGGTGAAACCGCGCACAAGCGTTTGCTGTTTGGCGCTCACCTGGCCAGGCAGTCGAAGTTGCCGCTGATTTATTCGGGCGGCATTGGTTGGGCCGCCCCCGGAGCCCAGCAGCGCAGCGAGGCCGAGGTGGCCGCCGAGGCATTAAAACGCGAACTCGGCATGTCCTTCACCTGGGTGGACGATCAATCCCGCGACACCCGCGAAAACGCCCAGCGCAGTTTCGAGCAACTCTCCAAGCAAGGCATCACCCGCATCTTGCTGGTCACGAATGACTGGCACATGCAGCGCAGTGTGCGCAATTTCGAGCAAGCAGGCTTTGTGGTGCAGCCCGCGCCCATGGGCTACACCCAACCGCCCCTGCGCTTTGACACGGATTTCCTGCCCTCAGGCGGCGGTTTGCGCGACACCCGACGGGTGCTGCATGAAGCACTGGGTCGCTTGATGACCTGACTCGGGTTGAATGCACGTTCTTGTCGGCGCTGGGTTACATTACTAACCAGCCAGTCATTAACATGCAAGCCCTTAAAAACATCTCTGCCAACGACGAAACCGCACACAAACGCGAGCGGCGCAAAGAGGCACGTCCGCAAGAGTTGATTGAGGCGGCGCTCACCTTGTTTGTCGACAAAGGTTATGCCGCCACCAAGGTGGATGAAGTGGCCGCGCTGGCCGGTGTTTCCAAGGGCACCCTCTTTTTGTATTTCGACACCAAAGAAGACCTGTTCAAAGCGGTGATTCGCGCCAATTTGTCCGAGCATTTCCCGGTATGGAACCAAGAGTTCGATGAATTCGAGGGCAGCACTGCCGACATGCTGGCCTATGCCATGCAGTCTTGGTGGGAACGCATTGGCAACACCCGCGCCAGCGGCATCACCAAGCTGGTGACGAGCGAGGCCAGCAATTTCCCCGATGTGGTGCAGTTTTACGAAGCCGAGGTGATGCGCCCAGGCCACGCCTTGTTCAAGGCCATCTTGCAGCGCGGCGTGTCACTTGGCGAGTTCCGCCCCATGGACACCGACACCGCAGTGTTCAGCTTGGTGTCCACCATTTTCTTTTTGACCATGTGGAAGCATTCGCTGTCTGCCTGCGTCAGCCAAACCCACTTCCACCCCGAGCAGTTCTTGCGTGACCATGTGGCCACCTTGATTCGCGGTTGGCAAATTGCATGATGCGCGGAGATTGAAGCGATGAAATGGCGTTCCAAACTGTGGTGGGCTGTGGCCCTGTTGGCGGTGGCCGCTGCGCTGGGCTACTACCTGCGTCAACCAGCCCCTGCGAGCAACACCAAGCCCACCCCTGCGGCCCCTGCGGCTGCCCCTGCCCCTGCTGGCACTGCACCTGCGGCGGTGATGGACATCCAAGCCAGCGATTTGCTCTTGGTTGAGCCGCAAATGCTGGTCAACAGCTTGCCCATCTCGGGCAATTTGAAAGCCATCAACACGGTGGCCGTGAAAGCGCGTGTGCCCGGCGAACTCATCGAAATCAAAGGCCGTGAAGGCGACAGCGTGAAAGCCGGTGAGGTGGTGGCCCGCCTGGACCCCACCGAATTCCAGCGCCGCTTGCGCCAAGCCGAGCAGCAAGCCGACGCCGCCAAAACCCAAATCGACATTGCCAAACGCCAATACGACAACAACAAGGCTTTGGTCGAGCAAGGCTTCATTTCCAAAACCGCTTTGGACACCTCACAAGCCTCCTTGGCCGGTGCCCAAGCCACGTACAACGCCGCCTTGGCCGGTGCAGATGTCGCCCGCAAAACCTTGGAAGACACCGTCATGCGTTCGCCCATCACCGGGCAAATTGCTTCGCGCTTGGCCCAGCCTGGCGAACACGTTGGCATGGACATGCGCTTGATGGACATCGTCGACTTGGGCAGCTTGGAACTGGAAGCCACCTTGAGCCCTGCCGATTCGGTGGATGTGCGCATCGGTCAAGAAGCGGCGCTGAGTTTGGAAGGCCGCGCCCAAACCATCAACGCCAAGGTGCTGCGCATCAACCCCAGTGTGCAAGCCAACAGCCGCAGTGTGTTGGTGTATTTGCGATTGCAGTCCACCACCGGCCTGAAGCAAGGCATGTACGCCCAAGGCGACTTGCAACTGAGCCTGAGCAAAACCGTGGCCCTGCCCTTGAGTGCGGTGCGCACCGACAAGCCTCAGCCTTATGTGCAAATGCTGGTGAACAACAAAGTGGCGCACCAAACCGTGAGCTTGGGCGAGCGCGGTCGATTGGCCAATCAAAACAATGGCGAACAGTGGGTGGCCATCCGCGATTTGCCGCCCAACAGCCAAGTGCTCCCTGCATCCGTGGGCGCATTGCGTGAAGGCAGCCCTGTGCGCCTCATCTCGGCTGCGGCACCTGCAAGCACTGCGAAGCCCTGAGCATGTGGTTCACCCAAGTCAGTTTGCGCAACCCGGTGTTTGCCACCATGGTGATGCTTGCCCTGGTGGTGCTGGGCCTGTTCTCCTTCCAACGTTTGAAGATCGACCAGTTCCCCAACATCGACTTGCCGGTGGTGGTGGTGACCACCGAATACCCCGGTGCCTCGCCCGAAATTGTCGAGAGCGAGGTGAGCAAGAAAATTGAAGAAGCGGTGAATTCCACGGCGGGCATCAGCGCCCTCACCTCACGCAGCTACGAGGGCATGTCGGTGGTCATCGTCGAGTTTCAACTCAGCGTGAATGGCCGCAAAGCGGCTGACGATGTGCGTGAAAAAGTCTCGAATGTGCATCCGTTTTTGCGCCCCGAAGTGAAAGAGTCGCGCATCCTGCGCTTTGACCCTGCCAGCCGCCCGATTTGGAATGTGGCCGTGGTGGCCGATCCGAAAAACCTGCCCGAGGGCGTCAACGCCCCCAGCCATGTCGAGATGACCAACTGGGCCGACCAGGTGTTGAAAAAACGCTTGGAAAACGTGCGAGGTGTCGGCTCGGTGGTGGTGGTGGGCGGCACCAAACGCGAACTCAATATTTATTTGAACCCGCAGGCCATGGAGTCTTTGGGCATCAGCGCCGACCAGGTGGTGAGTGCGGTGTCGAATGAAAACCAAGACCTGCCGGTAGGCTCGGTGCGCTCCATCCAGCAAGACCGCGTGGTGCAAGTGCAAGGTCGCATGGAACGCCCCGAAGATTTCGGCGAGATCATCATTGCGCGTAAAGCGGGCAGCATCGTGCGCCTGAAGCAAGTGGCGCGGGTGAATGATGGTGCCCAGGAACTTGAAAACTTAGCGCTTTACAACGGCGGGCGCACCCTGCTTTTGTCGGTGCAAAAGTCACAGGATGAAAACACCATCGAGGTGGTCGATGGCTTGGCCGCCACCGTTGAAACCATGCGCACACAGCTGCCACCGGGCATGCGCTTGGAGACGATTTACGACGGCTCGCGGCAAATTCGCGTGGCGGTGAACAACGTGCGCAAGACCTTGGTCGAAGGTGCGCTGCTGACCGTGTTGATTGTGTTTTTGTTTTTGAATTCTTGGCGTTCGACCATCATCACGGGCCTGACCCTCCCCATCGCTGTCATCAGCACGTTTTGGATCATGTCGCTGATGGGCTTCACCATCAACATGATGACGCTGATGGCACTCTCACTGTGCATTGGCTTGCTGATTGACGACGCCATTGTGGTGCGCGAGAACATCGTGCGCCATGTGCAAATGGGCCAGTCCGCCTTCAACGCGGCGATGGACGGCACCCGCGAAATTGGTTTGGCGGTGTTGGCTACCACCTTCTCCATCGTGGCGGTGTTTTTGCCCATCGGTTTCATGGACGGTGTGATTGGCAAGTTCTTCCACGAGTTCGGCTTGACGATTGTTGCTGCGGTGATGATTTCCATGTTCGTGAGCTTCACCCTCGACCCCATGCTCTCCAGCGTCTGGCACGACCCCAGCATTCATATTGACGGTAAAGCCAAAAGCAAGCCGAGTTTTTATGACCGCAGCTTGGGTCGGGTCACCGCGTGGTTCGAGCACAGCACCCATCGGCTGGGAGATATCTACCAAGGCCTGTTGAGCCAAGCTTTGCATCATCGTTTGGTGACCGTGCTGGTGGCCCTGGCCGTGTTTGTGGGTAGCATTTTCATGGTGCCCATGCTGGGCACCGAGTTCGTGCCCAAAGCCGACTACTCGGAAGCCTCGGTGACCTTCTATGTCCCCGTGGGTTCGTCCATCGAAGTCACTGAAGCCAAAGCCAAAGAAGTCGAGGCCATGCTGCGCAGCTTCCCCGAGGTGCGCTACACCCTCAGCACCATCAACACGGGCAACGCCAACGGCAAGATTTACGCGAACGTGTATTTCCGCATGCTCGATCGGCATTTGCGCAACTTCAACATCAACGACTTCACACCGAAAATCCGCGAGCGTTTGCGCAACATGCCAGGCATCACCGTCACCCATGTGGGCTTGCTCGACTCGGTGGGCGGCTCCAAGCAAATCGAGTTCTATTTGCTCGGCCCCGATCAAGCCGAGTTGGAACGCTTGGCTGGCTTGGTCATGGCCAAGATCCAAAACGTGCCCGGTTTGGTGGATGTGGACTCCAGCGTCAAACCCAACAAGCCCACGGTGGACATCAACATCAAGCGCGAAGCCGCCGCTGATTTTGGTTTGGGTGTGGGGCCGATTGCCAACCAATTGCGCACCTTGGTGGCTGGCCAAAGCGTGGGCGTTTGGCATGCCAGCGACGACCAAACCTACGATGTCTTGGTGCGTTTAGACCCCCTCATGCGCACTGCCCCACAAGACTTGGAACGCCTGCCTTTCAATGTCGGCCAAGGACCGGATGGCAGTGCCCGCATCGTGCGCCTGAACCAAGTGGCACAGGTGAAAGAAGGCGTGGGCCCGAACCAAGTGAACCGGCGTGAACTCTCCCGCGAAGTGGCCTTCAGTGGCAACACCTATGGCCGCGCCGGTGGCGATGTATCCAAAGACATTCAAGCCATCATGGCCGAGATTCCCCTGCCCGATGGTTACCGTTACCAATTCGGTGGTTCGACCAAAAACATGAAAGAGTCTTTTCAATACGCCGTCATCGCCATGGCCATGGCCATCATCTTCATCTACATGATTTTGGCCAGCCAGTTCAAAAGCTTTTTGCAACCCCTGGCCCTGATGACCTCACTGCCCCTGACGCTGATTGGGGTGGTGCTGGCACTGATGATGTTTGGCTCCACGTTGTCCATGTTCTCGGTGATTGGCGTCATCATGCTGATGGGCTTGGTCACGAAAAACGCTATTTTGTTGCTCGACTTCGCCATCCGTGCCCGCGAAGGCTTGTTGCGCCACGACGGCACCCGCGAACCCGCCCTGCCGCGCAACGAAGCCCTGCTGATGGCCGCGAAAGTGCGCTTGCGCCCCATCCTGATGACCACACTGGCCATGGTGTTTGGCATGCTGCCTTTGGCGTTGTCGGTCAGCGAAGGCTCGGAACAACGCGCACCCATGGGCCAGGCCGTGATTGGCGGCGTCATCACCTCGTCTCTGCTCACCCTGGTGGTGGTGCCCGTGGTCTACTGCTACCTCGACGATCTGAGTCAATGGCTCAAGCGCAAGTGGAATGGCCATGGTGCTCACAGCCTTTAGTGGCTGGCTAAAATTGACGACTGGAAAAAGAATCACATGAACACTGAACTTGCCCGCTTCAACATGGTCGAACAGCAAATCCGCACTTGGCATGTGTTGGACATGCGCGTTTTGGGTCTGCTCGCGCAACTGGACCGCAGCCTGTTTGTCCCCAGCAGCTTTGCCGCCCTGGCCTACAGCGACACCGAAATTCCGCTGTCACATGGCGAGCACATGATGGTGCCGCGAGTGGACGCTCGTTTGCTGCAAGACCTGCAATTGCAACCGCATGAAACCGTGCTGGAAGTGGGCACCGGCAGCGGCTACCTCACCGCTTTGTTGGCCCAGTCTGTCGCCCAAGTCACCAGTTTGGAGTGCCATGCCGACTTGGTGGCCAGCGCCCAGCAACACTTGGCCCAAGCGGGTGTTGGCAACGCACAAGTGCGCCACAGCACCGGTGTGCCGCAACTGACCGAGAAGTTTGACGCCATTGTGTTGGGCGGCTCGGTGGCCGAGGTGCCTGAAGACATGTTCAACATGCTCCAACCCGGTGGCCGTTTGTTGGCCGTGGTGGGCAACGAGCCCATGATGCATGTCACCCGCTTTTCTCGCTTGCTCGATGGCAGCGTGCACAGCCAGATTTTGTGGGACGTGGTGACACCACGTCTGCATGGCTTTGCCGAAACACCCGCCTTCCAGTTTTAACCAACGTAGTCACAACGAAAGAAGTTCATGAAATTGTTTCGCACCCTGCCCTTGATCGCGGCCATGAGCATGGCCTTTGTAGGCGCAGCCCAAGCGCAAAGCCTGGTTGAGATGTTTGACGCGGCCTTCAAGTCGGTGCAATTGCAAGCCGAAGCCACCAAGCGCAAAGTGGAACAAGCCCAGGCCAAGCTGGGTCCCATGGTCAACCTGAATTTGAATGGCAGCACCAACCTCATCGATAACAATCTTGAAGCTTCGCGTGGCTACAGCAGCGGCACCGCCACCATCGCTGGCAGCCAGCCTTTGTACCGCCCGGCAGACAACGCCGAAGTCTCGCAAGCCAATTTGCTGTTGAAACTGGCCAACGAACAACTGCGTGCCGCCGAGCAAGACCTGATGGTGCGCCTGAGCCAAGCCTATTTCGATGTCTTGGCCAGCCAAGACAGCCTCACCTTCGTACAGGCCCAGCTCAAGGCGGTGTCCGAGCAACTCGCGTTTGCCAAACGCAATTTCGAGGTCGGCACCAGCACCATCACCGACACCCGCGAAGCCCAGGCCAGCTACGACCTGGTGGTGGCACAAGAAATCGCTGCAGCCAATGACTTGCGCGTGAAAAAAATGGCCCTGGATCAACTCGTGGGCAAGTCAGACTTGAACCCCAAAGCCGTGGCCCTGACGGCCATGCCACAAGCGCCCCAACCCGCCAATGTGGACGAGTGGGTGAGCCTGAGCGCCCAACAAAATGCGTCGGTGCAACAAGCCCGCATTGGTGTGGACGTGGCCAAGTTCGACATCGAAAAAGCCAATGCGGGTTTGAAACCCACGGTGGATTTGCAACTCAGCTACACCCTGCAAACCAACATCAAGGGCACGGTGGCACAGGCTTTACCGAAGGACTACAACCTTGGTTTGGCCACCGGCGCCGTGGTTTTGAGCTACCCCTTGTTCAATGGCAATGCGCTCAGCAACCGTGTGCGTGAAACCATGTCCTTGGCCGGCAAAGCCAGCGCCGATTTGGACAACGCCACCCGCAACATCGCCCAAGCCACCCGCGCCGCCTACTTCGGTGTGGTGTCGGGCGTGGGTCAGGCCAAGGCCTTGAAAGCCGCCGAAGAATCCAGCCAAGTGGCCTTGGAAGCCAACCAGCTTGGTTACTCGGTGGGTGTGCGCATCAACATCAATGTGTTGGATGCGCAAAGCAAACTGTTTGACACGAAAGCCAAATTGGCCAAGGCCCGTTACGACGTGTTGGTGGGCCACCTGAAGCTGCGTCAACTCAGCGGCAGTTTGCAATTGCAAGACCTGCAAGACATCAACAAATTATTGGCACCCTGAACATCGCTTGGAAACATCTAAAGGCTTGTGCAACCCACAAGCCTTTTTTTTGTCAACTCAATGCGCCGCCTCTTGCACCTGGGCGTCAGGTTTGACTTCCCTCAGCAAAGCCATCATGTCGTGTTGAATGCGGTGCAAGGCCTGGGTGGTTTGGCCTTCAAAACGCAGCACCAACACGGGCGTGGTGTTGGAGGCCCGCACCAAGCCAAAGCCGTCGGCCCAGTCGATGCGCACACCGTCGATGTCGCACAACACAGGTTGGTGTTGGGGCGATGGCATGCCTTGGGTTTGCGCACGTTTGAGCAGTTCAGCAGTGACGCGATGCGGCTCGCCTTCTGCACACGCCACGTTCAACTCGGGGGTTGATTGGCTGGTGGGCAAGGCATGCAACACCGCGTTGGCGTCGGGCGAGCGGCTCAAGATTTCCAACAAACGGCAACCGGCATAGGTGCCATCGTCAAAGCCATACCAACGCTCTTTGAAAAACACATGGCCGCTCATCTCGCCGCCCAGCGGTGAATCGATGGCTTTCATCTGCGCTTTGATGAGCGAGTGGCCGGTTTTGAACATCACCGGCACGCCGCCTGCGGCGCGAATCGCAGGTGCGAGTTGCTGCGAACATTTCACATCGAAGACGATAGTGCCACCGGGCACACGGCTCAAAACATCTTGGGCAAACAACATCATTTGCCGATCGGGGTAAATGGTTTGACCGTCGCTCGTGACAATGCCCAAGCGGTCGCCGTCACCATCAAAGGCCAAGCCCAATTCGGCTCCTGTGGTTTGCAAAGCGGCAATCAGGTCTTTCAAGTTTTCGGGTTTGCTGGGGTCGGGATGGTGGTTGGGAAACTCACCATCGACGTCGCTGAAAAGTTCAATCACTTCACAACCTATGGCCCGCAAGATGGCCGGGGCTGATGCGCCTGCAATGCCATTGCCACTGTCGACCACGATGCGCAGGGGGCGGCTCAGGTGTATGTCTTGCACGATGCGTTCTTCATACGCTTGGTTCACGCTGACCTGTTTGACGCTGCCACCGGCTTTCAACACCCAGCTTTCGTCTTGCATCATTTGGCGCAAGCCTTGAATTTCTTCGCCGTGAATGGCGCGGCCTGCCATCACCATCTTGAAGCCGTTGTAGTCCTTGGGGTTGTGGCTGCCGGTGATTTGAATGCCGCTGGTACACAAGGTGTTGGCGGCGAAATAAAGTTGCGGTGTGGTCACCATGCCAACGTCAATGACATGCACACCAGCGTCCATCAAACCTTGCACCAAGGCGGTTGCAAGCGCGGGGCCACTGAGGCGACCATCACGTCCCACAGCCACGGTGGTTTCACCCTGGGCCAAAGCTTGGGTGCCAAAGGCTTTGCCCAGCGCTGTGGCCACCTCGGGGTTGAGCGCGGTGGGCACCACACCGCGGATGTCATAGGCCTTGAAAACATGAGCTGAAATTTGCATGGTCGCGCATTGTAGGCGTGGCTTCTGACAAGTTTCGTCGACCGCGCGGCTTATGATGACCCTCCATTATTGAAAACTTTTTTCACCCCCTCATGCCTTTTGCACAAGCCGCCCACACCAGCCCATTCAAGCTGTGGCAGATGCCCATCAACACGCCGTTGGGGCGCATGCGTTTGGTCGCGGGTGAAGCCGGTTTGGCCGGTGCTTGGTTTGACCACCAGCAACACCGCCCCGACATCGATCAGCTGCCTTGGGGCCCGAGCCTGCATTGGTTGCGCGAGGCCAAGCAACAGATCGGCGAGTACTTTGCAGGCCAACGCCATCAATTTGAATTGCAACTTGAAGCCGTGCATGGCAGTCGCTTTCAGCAACAGGTGTGGCAGGCCTTGCGCGTTATTCCTTATGGTCGCTTCACGTCCTATGGTGAATTGGCCGCCCACTTGAACCACCCCAAGGGCGCCCGTGCGGTGGGCATGGCGATCGGGCGCAACCCTTGGAGCGTCATCGTCCCCTGTCACCGCGTGGTGGGCGCCAATGGCGCACTCACCGGTTACGCAGGCGGCATCGAACGCAAACTCGCTTTGCTCAAACACGAGGGCATGCTCTTGTGACCTCTGGTTTGCGACGGCGGGATTGGCTGCCAGAGTTTGTGTTGTTGGGCATGATTTGGGGATCTTCTTTTTTCTTCACGCGCATGGCCACGCAAGAATTCGGACCTTGGTCCACCGCCTGGATGCGGGTATCGGTGGCTGCCATCACTTTGTTGCCTCTGGTTTTTTGGCAACACCAAGCCCAAGCCATCAAAGATGAATGGCGCCCCTTGTTCGGCATGGGTTTGTTCAACTCGGCGGTTCCGTTCTTCTGTTTTGCGTTTGCATTGCAATCGCTCAGCACTGGCTTGTCGTCCATCTTGAATGCCACGACACCCTTGTTTGGCGCTTTGATCGCTTGGTTGTGGTTGAAAGACCGCCCCACGCGTTGGCGTGGATTGGGCTTGCTGCTGGGTTTTGCCGGATCAGCCTGGTTGGCCGTCCATGCGCCAGGCGGTGTGTCCTTCAAAACCGGTGGTTCGGGCTGGGCCATCTTGGCCTGTTTGCTGGCCACTTGTTGCTACAGTTTCAGCTCCCTGTATTCACAGCGCAACCTTCAGCATGTGTCGCCGATGGTGATTGCAACCGGCAGCCAATTGGGAGCGTTTGTGGTGTTGGCGGTGCCGGGCTATTGGTATTGGCCCAGCGTGTTGCCCAGCATGAATGCTTGGTTGAGCCTGTTGGCCGTGGGCATGATGAGCACCGGCTTGGCCTATGTGCTGTACTTTCGCTTGATCGTGAAAACCGGTGCCGCACGCACCATGACGCTCACCTATTTGATTCCCTTGTTCGCCAACCTGATTGGTGTTTTTGTGCTGGATGAAATCGTCACCGGCACCATGTTGTTGGCGGGTGTGGTTATTTTGCTGGGCACGGCCATGGCGAGCGGTTTGTTTCCGCGTCAGGGCTTGCCCTGACAAAGCGCCAGCAGCTGCTGGTTCAAGGGGTGGCCAGGCGTTGCAAACGCCTTCATCATGCTGAAGTGGTGCAAGCCAGGCAACACCTGCGCGGTTGGCACACGTTCACGTCCCCATGCGTTTTGAATCAGTTGGTTGTGCGCCAAAAACGCTTCGCTCTCCAAGCCACCCACCACGCTGTGCAACACGCCACGCTTGGGCGCGGGCAACCATGCAGGGCTGGCCTTCAAGACCTGTTCTTCGTCCAAACGCAGCGCCTCTTGCAGCATGGGCGAGCGGCGCAAGGAATCGAGCTCGTACAAGCCCGACACTGACAACGCAGACTTCACCAAGTCGGGCGGCAAGTCGGGCGCGTAAGCCCGCCAATCGCAGGCCAGCATCATGGCCGCCAAATGCCCGCCTGCCGAATGTCCAGCCACTTGGATGCGGCTGGCGTCGCCCCCCCAGGTGTCGATGTGCCGCCAAACCCAGGCCAGCGCTTTGACCATTTGCATGACGATCTCGGGAATCGTCACTGCGGGGCACAGCGCGTAATTCGGCACCACCACGGTGACGCCTTGTTGCGTCAGTGACGGCGCCACAAAAGAATGGTCGGACTTGTCCAAGGCCCGCCAGTAACCGCCGTGAAAAAACACCAAAACTGGTGAATTTGAGGAACTTGCTTTGTTTGGGCGATGGTTTTGCTGCGCTTGGCTTGGGGTGCTGAGGGCGGAATTGGTGGCCGTGAAGATGTCCAGCGTCTCGCTGGGGCCGCTGCCGTAGCTGATGTCGGTCAAGCAGGGCTGGCTGTCGCGCACGGCTTGCGAATCCCGCGTCCATTGCTGCAGGTGGTTGGCGAAATCCGGGACCAGCGCACGGTTGTTGTACATCCGGTCGTACCAGTCGGGGCTGTGGTGTGGGGTCATGGCGCCAGTCTAACTGCCGCCGTTAATTGGAATCTGACCCCAATTTTGGAGGCTTACTTGGACGTCTGCGCCTGCCGAATGGCCGAGTTGGCCGCATCTCCGGCGTTGTTGCCGCCCGACGGGTTTTGAATCACCAGCCCGAGCAAACGCGCACCGTGCTCGACAGCGATGGAGCCATAAGAAATATCGCCGTGCACCACCGAGTCTTTGTGGAACTCGACACGCTCGGTGGCGTAAATATTGCCTTCCACCTTGCCCGCCACCATCACGCGGTGCGCCGTCACGTCACCCGACACCTCGCCGCTGGCACCAATGGCCACGGTGACCTTGTTTTCTTTGGAGGTTTCGATGTTGCCAACCACCTTGCCATCGATGCGCACACTGTCGACCAAGACCAAGCGCCCATAGATTTGCGTGGTGCGGCCAATCAGGGTTTCAAAACGCTCTTGGGAACTGGCCAAGGGCTTGTCACGCAGTTTTTCAAACATGGGAACTCCGGTGCGGGATCAGCTGGATCCCAAGGGGAAAACAAGCGCTGGGTTGATGACCCGGTCTTTGATGAAAACTTCATAGTGCAGATGGGGGCCGGTGGAGCGACCGGTACTGCCCACCTCGCCCAAAAGGCCGCCGCGCTCAACCGTGTCACCCACTTGCACCAAGCGTTTGCTCAGGTGCGCATAGCGGGTGGCGAAGCCTTCGGCATGCTGGACTTCCACCACATTGCCATAACCGAAATCCCAGCCAGAACGGGTGACCGTGCCTTTGGCCGTGGCCACCACGGTGGTGCCGGACATGGCCGTGAAGTCCAAACCTTCATGCATGGCCAAACCGCCAGTGAACGGGTCATTGCGGATGCCAAAACCACTGCTGACGCGGTAGTCCCCTTGGATGGGCACACCGGTGGGCAAGGTTTGCAGCCAGTCCAGTTGTTTTTCCCAACGACCATGCAATTCGGACACCGCTGTTTGGGTTTGCACAAATTCTTGCAGGGTTTGGTCGAATTCCACGCCCAAGGGCTGGCGGAACAAGGTGGAGAAAGGACGGGGCGCCACCAAGGGGCCGCCTTTGTTGTCGTCTTTGCGGTTGATTTTGTCGCGCACCACGCTGGGGGTGGCCATTTCCATGAACCGGTTTTTCATGGTTTCCAGCTGACGGATTTCATTCACCGTGGTTTGCATGGATTCGCGCAGTTGGGACAGGTGATCGCGGTAGACCGACTCCATGCGCCGTTGCTCGGCCTCGGTGGTGACACCACCGATGCTGCGGGCCAGGTCGGGGTTGTATTCGACAGCGATTTTGAAACCGATGAAATGCAGTAAAAAACCAGCCGTGACCAGGAACATCCCCACCGCCACTGCCGCCGTGAGCACGGTGCGGGTGGTGATGGAAATGGTCTTGACATTACCGGTAGGCCCTGAGAGCCACATCAACTGCATGCACGAATCCTGTGTTTCTGTGAGCCTTGGGTGGCTCGTCTTGAATAGGGATCGTCATTCTATGCACAGACCTGAAGGGCTCCAAGCAAAAAAACCTGTGCAAAACCCTTGAATGAATACAAAAAGTTTGCTTTTTCCAAATAAATAGCTTTAGTACTTACTTATAAAGTTGCTTAAAAAGAAAATACTGCTTAAGTTAACGGTCCATGCCCAAAAAAAGCGGTTCAGACCAAAGAACCAAAACACCAAAAAGTGAAAAATCAGGGCCACGCCAGCGAACAGCCAGACCCAATCAGGGTTGAACAAGACCAGCGGGAAAATTCCTTCCCACACCATGAAGGCCCAACTGCAGGCCAATGCCAGCCACGGTTTTCTGAACACGCTGTCTGGCGGCAAGGGCCCGAACAAGCCACTGTTCAAGAAAACCGTCAGGGCTTGCCCGCTTCGCCACTCCGCGCGTTTGAGTTTCACCCAGCCCGATACAAAGTAGGAACTCAGGGTGTGGATGGCGATATAGCCCAAACCCGCCCCCCAAGCCATGCTGGCGTCCATGAACAACATCAACACTTGTGCCAACAAGATACCGCTCAAACTGACCAAGGTCATGAAGTCACTGCCGCCATTGAACGCGCCCCGCCATCGCACCAACAACAACAATTGACTCAGGAACAACCAGCACGCCAGCCCAAGGCTGGCCCCTGACCAAGCCAGCAGCACAGCACCCAAGCCGCGTAACACCAGCATGGCGCGGTAGTTCATTGGCAAAAACGCCCCATCCAAAAAGCGCTTGGTCCAGACTGCTGAATCGGGAATGTCGGCGCGTTGCACCGGCCAAGACCAAACACCCTCGGGGTCGGTGCTGTCGGCAATGCGCCAGTACTCCAGGGTTTGCAGCAGCAAGCTGCAAGCGCACAACAGCTCCAGGCAGCGAATGACCGTGTCGCCGTTCATAAAGCCATCTCCGGGCTGCGCAGCACCGTGTCACTGCTGGCGAAGCCACTGGGCACCGGGCGTTCCAAACGGATTTCCAATTGATACAGGCCTTGGTTCAAGCCGGGGTGTTGGCGGCGCAAGGCTTGCGCGGCCAAGCGACACACCAATTGGTAGGTGACCAAGCCACTGGCGTCCTGCCCCTCACCCAGGTCTTTGATGTCGCTGGACAAATGATCCACCAGGTTTTGTTCGGCCAACGCCAAATTGCCCCATGGGTTGTGAAACAGGTTCCACACACTGCGCGGGCGGCGCGGATAGACCCACCACCAATCACTCCAAGCGGCACCCGGTGTTTGATGGCGCACATACAAATGCGGCACAGGACCGACCTGGTGATAGAACTGCCAGTTCGGAAAAAAAGCCCGAAACAAGAAAAACCATGGGCCGCGCACGGTGCGGCTGCGCCACACCAAGCCCAACGTCAACAAGCCAAAATAAATCAACAACAACCATGTGATGGTTTGCATCCACTGCTCCAAACCTTTGCGCCGATTGTCACGAATTTAAAGCGCCCTCTGCCGCCTGGCCCGAGCGTGTAAAGTCTGGTGCTGATGTTTCAGGCGCACCGCCCGAACGACCCGGATCCTTTATGAGCTCTCGTTCCTCACCCCTGTCATTCGAAATCAAGAGCGCCACCCTGCCCCTGGTGTCGGTGCTCATCAAGTCCTTGGACTTGGCCACGCTGTCGGCCGACATGGACAGCCGATTTGGCGACAACCCCGACTTCTTCGACAACGACGCGGTGCTGATTGATTTACACGGCGCCGAAGGCAGTTTGGACTTGAACGGCTTGTTGCAACTGTTGCGCCGTTACCGCTTGAATCCGGTGGCCTTGCGGGCTGGCAACCCCTCGCATGAAGCGGCGGCGGCCTTGGCGGGTTTGTTTGTCAGCAGCGAAGCACGGGTTTTGCCTTCATTGAACGACACGCCCACCGAGGTGGTGCGTGAAATCGTGCGCGAAGTCGAAGTGGTGCGTGAAGTCGCGGGTGCAGGCCAAAGCGCTTTGGTGGTGGACAAGCCCTTGCGGTCAGGCCAACAGGTGTATGCGCGTGGACGCGATTTGGTGGTGCTGGCCATGGTCAACCCCGGCGCTGAAGTGATGGCCGATGGGCATATCCATGTGTATGCACCGCTGCGTGGCAAAGCGATTGCAGGGGCCAAAGGCGACACCTCGGCGCGTATTTTTGCGGCGAGTTTGGAAGCCGAATTGGTGTCGATTGCAGGCGTATACCGCACCAGTGACACACCCCTGCCCAAAGAGGTGGCAGGCAAAGCCGCACAGGTTTGGTTGGCCGACGACAAGCTGTCCATGCGGGCCTTGTAAACTCTTTGGCTGTAGTGCCAAGCCCCTCGCGCTGGCCAAGCTGCTTACTCATTCAACAAGGATTTTTTTCGATGACCAAAATAGTCGTGGTGACCTCGGGCAAAGGCGGCGTGGGCAAGACCACCACCAGCGCCAGTTTTGCATCTGGCCTGGCCTTGCGTGGCCACAAAACCGTGGTGATCGACTTTGACGTCGGCTTGCGCAATTTGGACTTGATCATGGGCTGCGAACGCCGCGTGGTCTACGACTTCGTCAACGTCATCAACGGCGAAGCCACCCTCAACCAAGCACTCATCAAAGACAAGCATTCCGACAACCTGTTTGTGTTGGCCGCTTCGCAAACCCGCGACAAAGAAGCTTTGACCATCGACGGTGTGGAACGCGTGTTGCGCGATCTGGCCGGCATGGATTTCGAATTCATCGTGTGCGACTCTCCCGCTGGCATTGAAACCGGCGCTCTGATGGCCATGCACTTTGCCGATGAAGCCCTGATCGTCACCAACCCCGAGGTGTCTTCGGTGCGTGACTCGGACCGCATCTTGGGCATGTTGGGCAGCAAAACACTGCGCGCCATTCAAGGCGCAGACCCGATCAAAGAACACTTGCTGATCACCCGCTACAACCCCACGCGGGTACAAGAGGGTCACATGTTGTCCTTGGAAGACATCCAAGACATCCTGCGCATTCCCCTCATTGGCGTGATTCCCGAATCCGAAGACGTGCTGCAAGCCTCCAACCAAGGCGTGCCCGCTGTTCTGTTGGAAAAAAGCGATGTCGCCGAAGCCTACAAAGACGTGGTCGATCGTTTCTTGGGCAAAGAAGTGCCGTTGCGCTTCACCGAGGCCGTCAAGCAGGGCTTGTTGCAACGCGTGTTTGGCCGGAGATAAGCAGCATGTCCTTTCTGTCTTTCCTGATTGGCGAAAAGAAAAAAACCGCCAGCGTGGCCAAAGAGCGGCTGCAAATCATTTTGGCGCACGAGCGCTCCGGCAAAAATGCCCACCAACCCGACTACCTGCCCGACTTGCAGCGCGACCTGATTGCGGTGCTGTCCAAGTACGTCAACATCAACCCGAATGACATCAAAGTCAACCTCGAGCGCCAAGACAACTTGGAAGTGCTGGAAGTGAAAATCGAATTGCCTGACGCGCGTTGAACAGACAGCTTGCAGTGCCTTGCGCAGGCTGCCAAATAGGCGGCACGGTTGACCCCGATGCCGCCCCCTCAAGCCTTCTCAAAACCCAGGACAAATGCTTCAAGCCTTGGTCAATGAAGCAGACCAAAAAATAGTCACTTGGGTGCCTGGGGTTAGTTGTTCAAAAGCGATGGACGCACCCAGTTCACGCACCCGCTGATGGATGTTTTGCAGTCCACGCCCGTGATGTTTCAACTCGCCCAAGCCCACACCATCATCGGTACAGCTGACCAACAACACCTGCTGACTGGCATCAAACTGAGCGGAAATTTGAATGCGGGTGGCTTGGGCATGACGCAAACTGTTGCTCAAAAGCTCTTGCACGATGCGCAGCAAATGCAGAATGAGCCTGGGCGGCATGGGGCCCATGTGGTCTAAGTTCAAGTCCCAGTCAATTTGCACCGGTTGAGCACTCAGGCGCTTTTGCACCCGATAGCGGTAATCCACAAACGCATTGGCCAACAAGGCTTCTTCGTCGCTGAAGGTATCAACCACCAAATACAAATCAACCACACATTCTTGCAAGAGTTGCTGAATTTGCGACGGGCTGAGTTGCCCCTTCTCCATCATCATGAGTGCTTGGCTGAGCTGCGAGCCAAAGCCATCGTGCACATCGCGCATCAAGGCGGTACGTTCGTGGTGTCGGGCAGCTTGCACCGCCGCTTCTCTCAATTGTTCTTGGGCTTGCAGCAACTCGGCCTGAAGCATCTTGTTTTTGGAGATGTCCAAGTAATAGCCCGACCACACTGCTGCACCATCAACGGTTTTGCGTGTCGGCATGGACGAAATTTGAATCCACTTCATAGTGCCGCTTTTGGTGACGATGCGGGTTTCCACGAAAAACAACTGACCGGAGGTGTTGGCATCAATATCTACCTGGGCCACCCTTTCCCGGTCATCAGGATGAAACAAGGCCCAAACAATGGAACCATCTTGCGCCAATTCCTCGCGGGTGATTTCCAAGAGATCCAAAAATTGTTGATTGAAATAGGGGAAATGGCTGACACCTTGCGCATCCAAGTAGTAGTCATACAGACCGCAAGGCACGGCATCCATGATCCTGAGTAAATGGTCTTTGTCAAATTGTTCAGGCATGGTTATGCAATCACCCCTGAAGCCCTGGCTTTGTTGATGGCCTGTGTTTGATTTGAGACATTCAGCTTGCGGTAGACATTGCGAATATGCGATTGCACCGTGTTCAAACTGATGCCCATGGCTTTTGCGCATTGGGCATAGCTCAATCCTTTGGCCAAGGCGCAGAGCAAATCCGCCTCACGAGGGGAAATTGAAATCGCCGTGTTGGATTCTTTCAACACCGGTGAGCCCGACAAGCGAAATAAATAACGTGCCAACGAGGGGCTGACTGGGTAGTGGCCTTGCAACACCTGTTGAATGCCTTGCACCAAAGTTTCGGCTTGTTCGGATTTCAGCAAATAGCCGCTGGCACCTGCACGGATTGCCGAGAGGAACGACTCTTCGGAGGAGAAGGTGGTCATCACGATGATGGGGGTTTGGCTGAATTGTTGGTAGACCCGCTTGATGACTTCCAAGCCCGTGGTGTCGGGCAAACCCAAGTCCACCAAGACCAAATCCAATGGGGTCTTGCAATGGCGCAAGTAGTTGTCTGCCGCCGCTCCCGTGTTTGCAAAATCCAAACGCCACTGCGGCCCCAAGCTTGAAAAAACATCCAAAAAATAGTCTTGGTAGAAAGGCTCGTCCTCCACCATCAAAGCGTGTTGAATGGGCATGTTCGGGTTGTTCATCGCTATAAATTAAAAGCGTTTCGAGTGTTGGTGAATGGGTCTTCACATGATCATGTGATGGTTTTTCTAGGTATTTTGACGAAAATTCCAAGAATGACTTTAGCAACAAGAACATGAAATGGAATTCAATTTAAGTGTGCTACTGATCAGCAACCAGCCCGCGCTGGTTGACCAGATCAGGGCTGTCATGGCGGAGCTGGGGCAAGACATGGATGTGCTCCATTCCATGGATGCCTTTGAAGACGAGTTCAGCACCCACCTGCACCTTTGCCTGTTGGACGCGACCGAATCCAGCGAGGCTGCATTTGAATTGACGGCCCGTCTGCGGCAAGTGCACCCTTTGGCGGGCTTGGTGTGCATCACCAATCCCCATTGCATGCCCAAGCGGGTGCAAGCATGGAAAAGCGGTGCCGATTTGGTGATTGGCCCCAACTTTGACGCCGAGGAATGGCTACCCATGATGGCCAACCTGTTACAGCGCTTGCGCATGACCCAGCAGACCTTCGTGCCATCCGCCAAAACATCGTCGAGGACACTCGAACTCCACAGCCAGCAACGCAGTCTTTCTGGCCACGATGCAGAGGTGCCGCTGACCAGCACCGAGTACCTGCTGCTCCAATCTCTGGCCCGCGCCAAAGAACGAACCCTGGCCTTGTGGCAAATTTATGACCTGCTGGGAAAAACTGAGCAAACTTTAAAAAAACCTGCACTCGAAGCCCAGTTGTACAGGTTGCGCAAAAAATTACGCGACTGTGGTGCCGGTAATCAGGCCTTGAAAGCCGTCCGACTCAAGGGCTACCAGCTGTGTGTGTCTATTTATATAAGGTGAATATTTCCCTGTCTTCATGTTTTACTTGAAGTTTATAAACAACAAATATCAGCTTTCATCAGTTTTAAAGAAACTGCTTTTTTAAGATCCGCCTCCGACCCATTCTTGGACCAGCGTCATGCGCCACGACAACGATCAACTGCTCAGCACCAAATTTTTACAAGTCATTTGCCAATTGCACGAGTGGGAAAACCAACACCTTGGGCTGACACACACCCAAGCGGGTCGCTACCTTTATTTGAATATTGCCAAACAGCTGCAAGACGACAAAGGCGGGCCCAGCGCCTTGTTGAAAGGCATTTACTACAACAAAGAACTGAGCGAGAGAGCCCTGCGCTACAAAATCCGCGAATTTGAAAGCGATGGCCTGATCGAGTTTGAATCCAGCAATATCGACAAACGCTCCAAAAAAATACTGCCCACCGACACCCTCCTGAAAACCCTGGATGCCCACGCGGCCGAATTTGGTCGGATGCTGGGCAATGAATTCTTGATCTTCCCCAAGAAATAAAGCGGGCCTTTCAACACCATGTCGACCGGCCTCGTGGTCAGCCTTTTGCTGTTGCTGGCATTGCTGGTGCTGAGCTACATGCTGTGGGTGGCGCAAAAACGCAATCAATGGCTGCAGTTGCAGGCCAACCAAGCGCAAGACAGCAAGCAGCGCTTGCAAGATTTTTTGGCGTCCATGTCGCACCACTTGCGCACCCCCCTGAATGGCGTCATGGGCTATGCCGAGTACATCTACAGCAGCACCCGAGAACCGATGGTTCAGTTCACCTCCAAAATTATTTTGGAGAACAGCTTGCAAATGCTGCATTTGGTCAATGGTTTGTTGGACCTCACCAAAATTCAAGAAGGCAGCTTGGACTTGTCCAACTCCGAATTTGAGATCCAAGATTTGGTGGAGTCGGTACGTGCACTGCACCAAGCCCGCGCCAACGAATTGGGCATCAGCTTGAAAGTGAACACTTCTCAAGATGCACCTGTGCGCATGCGGGCCGACCCCTACCGCGTTCGCCAAGTGCTGAACAACTTGGTGGACAACGCCATCAACTACAACAAACCTCAAGGCAGTGTGATGCTGACCGTGTCATCCAGCGCCAACGGGCAGTTTGTCACCTTCTCGGTGGAAGACTCGGGCAAAGGCGTGCCCGAGGACGTTCAAAAAACACTTTTCAAACGATTGCATGAGAAACAAGTGCCATTTGTGCTGCGCCCCAACGAGGGCTCTGGTTTGGGCTTGCTGCTCAGCCATCAACTGGTGCACCTGATGGGTGGGTTTCTGGATTTCAGCAGTCAGGTCGGCAAAGGCAGTTTGTTCTTTTTCACCCTGCCCGTTCGTGAAGAAAGCACCGCCTGAACCATGACCTCTTTGAAAGTGATCGTGGTGGATGACAACCACACCAACCGTTTGTTGCCTGGTTTGTTTTTGCGACCCTTGGGCCATGAGGTGCAAGAGTGCGACAGCGCTGAACAAGCGATGGCTTGGTTGGCGCACAACCATTGCGACGTGGTGTTGTTGGATATTTCCATGCCCACGGTGAGTGGTCTGCAGCTGTGTCAGCAGTTGCGTCAAGAACCGCAACTTCGACATATGAAAATCGTCGCATACACCGCCCACGCCATGCCAGCGGATGTGCAACTGCTGGAAGCTGCAGGCTTTGACAAGATCTTGATCAAGCCGATTCGCAGCCACGAGCTGTTGTCGGTGCTTGCCGCCTGAATCCCTCAGCCAAAAGCAAAGCCAGACAAGGTGGTGGCGAGCACCCACATAATGGTGGAATGACTAAAAAACACATGAGGGGCTTGTTGGCCTTGGTTTTGGCCAGCGTGGTGGCAAGCATGGCTTGGGCTGAAGCTCTGCCTTCGCGCAACTGTGAAGCTTGGAACACAGCCCGCAAAGCCAATCTCAGCACCGCGGTTCAGCGCGAATGGTTGTTTGGTTATGTGAACGGTTGGCGGGATGCGCAACTGGCCCAGACTGGCCAAGACATTTACCAAACCATGCCGTCGGTGGAGGTGTTGTTGGAAAAAACCAATGCCTATTGCGAAGCGCAACCGCAAGCCAATGTGGGGCAGTCGGTCACCAAGTTGCTGAAAAACCAGCCCTGACCACTAAAGGGCTTCAACCAATTTGCAGAAATCTTGCGGGCTGATGCCTGCATAACTGCCCTTCACATGGTGAACCACGGACGCATCCAGGTCTGCACCAATGGTCAAGGTGAACGTGAATTTGGCATGGTGAGAAGGCCCGGCGTTTTTGAATTCCAAGGGAATCGACACCTCGTTCAATTCGCAGTCGCGGCGCACGATGCTCACCTCGATGTGCCCGCCCTTGGCCAAGCCCAGCAAATACGCCTTTTGCGCCTGCGTTAACCCGGCCTCCAATTCAGGCGACCAGACACGGCCATTCAGGGCGCGGTACACCACGTAAAGATTGCCTTGGTCGGTCAATTCATCTTCGGTGTATTGCGTGGCTAAATCCTCTTCCACCGCATAAAAGATTTCAGGCAATTGCGCCATCAGGTTGGTTTGCTGTAAAACCATGTCGATCATCTTTTGAATCGACCGCTTCTCCACGTCTGGGGGCACAACGCTCATGGCAAACTTTCAGATTAGGAAGGGGTCGTTTGTAACAAATCTTTGAAACATTTCAGCCATGGTAGAAGAAAATGGAAGTCGCTATGTCGCAGAATCATGAATGAAAACCAAACTTGTTGCCCTTTTCCTTTGGATGTTGTGCCTATCCGCCTCCGCTGAATGGGTTCGCGGGGAGCCAGACTGTGCGATGTGGGTGAAACCAGATACCCATGCACGTGAACTAGAAAACAAGGCGTGGTTGATTGGGTTTTTGAGTGGCGCCAACATGACCTTGACCTTGGACGCAGACCACAAGCCCTTCAATTATTTGGGGGGCATAACAACTGGGCAAATTTACCTTTGGATGGATAACTATTGCCGTGCAAATCCACTTTCCTCCGCAATGTATGGCGTGGGTGAGTTCATGCTGGAGAGAAACAACAAATGAACGTCTTCAGCATCGCCAGCAAGGACACCCTGGGTTTGGTCTTTTGAATGACAGGGAAACCTTGAGAAGCGTCAGCGGGCTTGGGTGGCTTGGCGCAACACAGCTGCATAGCTGGGGGATATTTCCATCTGCGGAGCCAGTCCGCGCTGCACCAATAAACGGTGGGCGGCAGGCAATTTCCAGCACGGCACGAACACATACAAATGGTGTTCGAGGTGGTAGTTGACCCAATAGGGCGCGACCAGTGCACGCTCCAGCATGTTTGCCAACGTGGTTCGGGTGTTGCGCAACCGGTCATTTCTGTCGCTGGTCACCGCGTGCTCAGCGATGTTGCGCACGCGGCTGAAGAGTTGAAACCATGTCAGCAGCGGCAGCACCCACATCCACACAAACAGCATGGGTTGGTCCAGCCCCCACAACACCAGAAACAAACTCAGGTTGCTTAGGAAAAACGCACGTTCATGGCGCAGCAAGCGCCATAGGCGTTGCCAAATCGTGCCGTCTTGGCCCATGCCCGATCGAATTTGGGCTAGGCGTTGTTTGATGCCTGTTTGGCCGCTGAGGTCTCGCCAAACCTTGCGACGCAGTCCAGCCGAGGAGATCGGAAAAGGGGCAGACAGCACCAGATCCGGGTCCTTGTCTTGCTGGGTGTGGCGATGGTGTGTCAGGTGATAGGGACGGTAGTCGTGCATGTGCGAGCCCACCGCGCCACCTGCAAGCCAGTGTCCAACGCTATCGTTCCATGCGGGATGACGCATCAACACACGGTGCGCGGCATCGTGCATCAAAATGCTCAGGCCCAACTGCCGCCCGCCGATCAAAGCGCTGCACACCAAAAAAGTGAAGGGATTGGGCCAAGCGGCAAACACGGCCATGCAGACAGCCACCATGGCCCAGGCGTGTACCACCAACCCCATGCCCCACAAGTTGGAGCGTTGCCGCAACCCTTGGTCTTCTTGGGCGCTCAATGCGCAGTCTTCGCGACGATCCACATCATCTTGAAGCAAGGGATCAACGAGGATCGGTGTCGGGTTCATGGATCAGAGGGAACTATTCTTGGTGTTGGCTCTTGCCTAATTGTCCCTGACATCGGCTACAGGGTTGCTGCCGAAATCCGCTCTTTGCACATAAGCCAGTAATTGCCTGGCGGCCTGATCGGGTGAGGTGAGTGCGCCGTTGTTTTTCAATTGCACAAACATGTTTTGATCCGGAAAGCTCGCACCTTTGGCGCTGCGCAAATCGGTTTGCATGTCTGTGTCGATCACGCCCGGGGCCAGTGACACCACTTTCGCCGGATTGCTGTGCAAAGCCTCATCCAGCGCCAAACAGCGGGTGAAATGATCCAACCCGGCTTTGCCGGCGCAATACAAAGCGCTGGCAGCCATGGGGCGGCGACCCAAACCGGAAGAAATATTCAAGATCTTGCGCGGCATCTGCCATTGGCGCGTGTGCTTTAAAAACACCGCGCTCAACAAAACAGGCGCTTGCAAGTTGATAGCCAGACCTTGCAGCAAACTGTCAAGAGGTGCCTCATCCACCGGACCCAAATGACCGATTGCGCCAGCGTTATTGATCAAGGTGGCCGATGCAAATTCTTTGGAATTCAGTGCGTCTAACCAATGCGACAGCTTCTCAGCCACAGCCGCGGGTTGCGCCAAGTCAGCTTGCCATTGCACCAAGTGTGCGCCTTGTTTGCTTGCAATGGCAGTCAACTCCTCGGATTGGCCACGTGAAATGCACAACACCCATTGGTCGGCATGACAAAGTTGCTTGGCCATGGCCAAACCCATGCCGCGTGACGCGCCGGTCAAGATGGTGATATTTTTTTTCATGCAGATGCTCCGGAAATTAAGCAGATTGTGGATGAAATTTGTCAACCGAAAAAATCACAGCATCGGCTCGTTACCGCGGCCTAGAAATAAAAACGCCCCTTTCGGGGCGTTTTATTTGTAGCTGGCGGAAACGAAGGGATTCGAACCCTTGATGAGGCTCAACACCCCATACTCCCTTAGCAGGGGAGCACCTTCGGCCACTCGGTCACGTTTCCAGCTGGTTCAAATTATGCCTGATTCTGCTCCAAGTCAAAGGCTTTGTGCAGGGCGCGTACCGCCAGCTCCAAATACTTCTCGTCAATCACCACCGAGGTTTTGATTTCGCTGGTGGAAATCATCTGGATATTGATGCCCTCGCCGCTCAGGGATTCGAACATTTTGCTGGCCACGCCCACATGGCTGCGCATACCGATGCCGACGATGGACACCTTGCAAATCTTGGCGTCGCCCAGCACCTCGGGTGCGCCCAGCTCGGGCAGCACTTTGGTTTTCAGCAGGTCCATGGCGCGGGCATGGTCGTTGCGGTTCACGGTGAAGCTGAAATCGGTCAAACCACCTTTGCTGATGTTTTGAATGATCATGTCCACTTCAATATTGGCCTCGGCCACGGTGCCCAAAATTTTGTAGGCGATGCCGGGCTTGTCGGGCACGCCCAGCACAGAAATTTTGGCTTCGTCGCGGGTGAAGGCAATGCCAGATACGATGGCTTGTTCCATTTGTTCGTCTTCCTCAAAAGTGATCAAGGTGCCGGATTTGGCTTCCTCTTGGATGTCGATGTCCCAGGGCGTGAAGCTGGACAGCACGCGCAGCGGCACTTTGTACTTGCCGGCAAATTCCACCGAACGGATTTGCAACACCTTGCTGCCCAAGGACGCCATTTCCAGCATCTCTTCAAAGCTGACGGTGTGCAGCCTGCGGGCTTCGGGCACCACGCGCGGGTCGGTGGTGTAGACACCATCGACGTCTGTGTAAATCAAGCATTCAGCGGCTTTCATGGCGGCGGCCACGGCCACGGCCGAGGTGTCAGAGCCGCCTCGACCCAAGGTGGTGATGTGCCCGTTGGGGTCCACGCCCTGAAAGCCGGTGATGATGACCACTTTGCCTGCGTTCAAATCGGCACGCACACGCTGGTCGTCAATCGATTCGATGCGGGCTTTGGTGAAGGCGCTGTTGGTGTGAATCGGCACTTGCCAACCAGCGTAGCTGACGGCGGGCACGCCTTCGGCTTGCAAAGCAATGGCCAACAAGGCGGAAGACGCTTGTTCACCGGTGGCGGCCAGGGCATCGAGTTCGCGCAGATGGGCGTCGGTGTGGGCGTTGCCAGCCAGTTCTTTGGCCAACCCCAGCAAGCGGTTGGTTTCGCCGCTCATGGCCGAGGGCACCACCACCATTTGGTGACCGGCTTTGGCCCATTTGGCCACGCGCTTGGCCACGTTTTGGATGCGTTCGGTCGAGCCCATGGAGGTGCCGCCGTATTTGTGAACGATGAGAGCCATCTTGTAGAGGTTTGCGTCTGGAAAAGCTAGAAATTGTACCAACCGAGCACGGGCCCATCGCGCCTGACAAAGCCCTCGCCCACTTTGATGTCGATCTGATGGCCACGGGTGCGACACGCTTCGATTTGCACCAACAACGCGTCCAGTTGTTTGGTGCTGACCTGTGCCCCGCTTTGCCGCAGCCAATGGCGCAACACATTGGCTTGACGGGCCGGGCTGAGCGTTTGCAAGTCTTTGATGCGCGGCGGGTGACCGGTGTGCTGCAGATCTTGCTGGGCCAATTCCTTCAACAAGCTTTGCGCTTGCGCCGCATGCCTTGCACTGCGGGCAAAGGTTTGGCGAAACGCGGGAAAGGCTTCCTGCAACGCAGGCAACAACTGGTGCCGAATTTTGTTGCGGGTGAAGCGGGTATCGGCGTTGCTGGGGTCTTCCACCCAGCTCACGCCCACGCTTTGCAACCATTCACGCAAAGCTGCACCGGGCACGGCCAACCAAGGCCGGTGCAACACCAAACCCTGACGCTCAATCCGCTCGGGCATGGCCGACAGCCCCGGCAAACCGGCTCCACGCGACAAGGCCAACAACATGGTTTCCACTTGGTCATCCGCATGCTGGGCCAAGGCCACGTCACGCAATGTGCCGCCCCAGTGCTTTTGCAAGGCCTCTGATAAAGCCGCATAGCGGGCCAAGCGGGCCGCGTCTTCCGGGCTTTCGCCGGGGGCGTGTTGGGCGTTCACATGCTGCACCACCAAGGGCACGTGCAGTTGATCGCAAAGTTGTTGGCAGTGGCTTGCAAACAGGTCGGCGGCGTTTTGCAAACCGTGGTGAACATGCACCGCCCTCACCTGCCCGGGCCATTGCTTGGCGCAGGCTAACAGCAGCGCACACGAATCCGCACCGCCGCTCAAGGCCACAGCGAAAGGCAACGGGGGATGGAAATGGTCTAGTGACAAGGCCGCAGGCAATGCG
This sequence comes from Limnohabitans simekii (SeqCode), assembly GCF_965234735.1. GTDB lineage: Bacteria > Pseudomonadota > Gammaproteobacteria > Burkholderiales > Burkholderiaceae_C > Limnohabitans > Limnohabitans simekii. The sequence continues at coordinate 99,873 of NZ_OZ248544.1, forward strand.
GCTTGTCTTAAAGCATCAACGAGCGTCAGCTTTGGTGTCGTTGAATCGGCCATAGCTTTGCAGCCGTTCATAACGCCGCTCGAGCAACTCTTTGACTTTCAAGTCGCTGAGTTGTCGCCAAGCGTCGTTCAAACCGCGCTTGAGTTGGGCGCACATTTGTTTGGTGTCGCGGTGGGCGCCGCCCACCGGTTCGTTGACGATTTTGTCCACCAAGCCCAAGGCTTTCAAACGGTGCGCAGTGATGCCCAAGGCTTCAGCTGCATCGGATGCGCGGTCCGAGGTTTTCCACAAAATGGAGGCGCAACCTTCGGGACTGATGACGGAATAAATGGAGTACTGCAACATCAGCAACTGGTCGGCCACGCTGATGGCCAACGCGCCGCCCGAGCCACCTTCACCAATGATGGTGGTGATGATGGGCACTTGCAGTTGGGCCATCTCGAAAATATTGCGGCCAATCGCCTCAGACTGGCTGCGCTCTTCGGCATCGATGCCGGGAAACGCACCGGGGGTGTCGACAAAGGTGAACACCGGTAACTTGAATTTCTCGGCAGTCTTCATCAATCGCAGAGCTTTGCGGTAACCCTCGGGGCGGGTCATGCCGAAATTGCGGGCGGTGCGCTCTTTGGTGTCACGGCCTTTTTGCTGGCCAATCACCATGCAGGCATTGCCATTGAAACGGGCCAAGCCACCGACGATGCTCAGGTCGTCGGCGAAGTGGCGGTCACCGTGCATCTCCACGAAGTCGGTGAAGATGTCGCCGATGTAATCCAGGGTGTAGGGGCGCTCGGGGTGGCGGGCAATCTTGGTGATTTGCCAAGGCGTCAAGTCAGCGTAAATGTCTTTGGTGAGTTGCAAACTCTTTTTAGAGAGTTGGTCAATCTCTTCCGAGATGTCCACCGCAGACTCCACTTGCACGTAGCGCAGTTCTTCGATCTTGGTTTCGAGTTCGGCAATCGGTTGCTCAAAGTCGAGAAAAGTTTTTTTCGCCAATCGGGTCTCCTTGTTCGCCAGCCCTGCGTCGTGTCAATAAGCCACGGGTTGGGGGTCCAGCGAGCGCCAAATATACCAAGTTGCCACACTGCAATAAGGGGCCCAGGCCGAGGCCACTTCACGGGCATCGCTGCGGCTCACGGCTTCGCCTGAAAAATAGTTGTGGCTGATGCCATTGATGAGGCCCACATCATCCAGCGGCAACACATTGGGTCGCAACAAATAAAAGATGAGAAACATCTCGGCGGTCCAACGGCCAATGCCACGGATGGCCACCAATTCGTCGATGATGGCCTCGTCATCCATGTCGGCCCATTGGCGGGTGTGCACCGTGCCATTGGAGAAATGCAGGGCCAAGTCCACGAGGTATTCCACCTTGCGAGCCGACAAACCAGAAGCCCGCATGTCGTCCACCTTCAGCTTGAGCACATTGGCAGGTGTCAGGCTTTTGCTCAGGGCCGCAAAACGGTCCCACACCGACTGCGCGGCCTTCACCGAAATTTGCTGGCCCACGATGCTGCGGGCCAAAGTAACGAAGGCGTCGCCTCTGGACTCTAAACAAACATCACCAAACTGCGGAATGAGGCGGCGCATGACCCGGTCTTTTTTGGCCAGGTGTTTGCAAGCCTCTTCCCAATAGGCGGGCTTGATCAACTTGACTTGCAAAGGGCGCGTTGCCATCAAGCGCGCTCCCATTGAGTGCCTTGCGGCGAGTCCTTCAACACAATGCCTTGGGCCAACAAATCTTGGCGAATGCGGTCCGCTTCGGCAAAGTTTTTGGCGGCTTTGGCCTGGGCGCGTTGGGCGATCAGTGCTTCAATGCCGCTGGCTTCGTCATCGGCAGATGAGCCTTCAGCGGTGTCTGTGTGACGGGCCTTGCCTTGCAAAAAATCTTGCGGCGACTGCTGCAACAAGCCCAACACCGCACCCAAGCTTTTCAGCAAGCCACTGAGGGCCGTGGATGCGCTGCGATTGACTTCAGCCGCCAACTCAAACAACACGGCCACGGCTTCGGGCGTGCCAAAGTCTTCGTCCATGGCGGCTTTGAAACGCGCGGCATGGGGCTGCGTCCAGTCGATGGCCAAGGCATCGGGCGGCACGGCGTGCAATGCGGTGTAGAGACGCTTCAAGGAAGCACGGGCATCATCGAGGTGCACGTCACTGAAATTCAAGGGGCTGCGGTAATGGCTGCGCACCACAAAGAAACGCACCACCTCGGGCTCGTAGTTTTTGAACACATCACGGATGGTGAAGAAATTGCCCAGGCTTTTGGACATCTTCACGTTGTCCACATTGATGAAACCGTTATGCATCCAAAACGAGGCCATGGCCACACCGTGGGCGCCTTCGCTTTGCGCAATTTCGTTTTCATGGTGCGGAAACTGCAAATCCGCACCGCCACCGTGGATGTCAAACGACTCGCCCAACAATTCGCAGGCCATGGCCGAGCACTCGATGTGCCAACCGGGGCGGCCAGCGCCGTAGACGCTGTCCCATTTCACATCGGCGGGTTCGTCGGCTTTGGCAGACTTCCACAGCACAAAGTCCAGCGGGTCTTCTTTGCCATCCAGCACAGCCACCCGCTCGCCTGCATGCAATTCATCAAGGGACTTGCCAGACAACTTGCCATAGCCGACAAACTTGCGCACCGCGTAATTCACGTCGCCACTGGCGACACGGTAGGCCAAGCCTTTGTCTTCCAACTTCGCGATGATGGACAACATGCCGGGCACATGGTCGGTGGCACGGGGTTCGGCGCTGGGGCGCTCAATGCCCAAGGCATCCGCGTCTTCATGCAGCGCCGCAATCATGCGGTCGGTGAGTGCGCGGATGGTCTCGCCGTTCTCGGTGGCGCGGCGGATGATTTTGTCGTCGATGTCGGTGATGTTGCGCACATAGGTGACTTGGTAGCCAGACTGCTTGAGCCAACGTTGCACCACATCAAAGGCCACCATGGAACGTGCGTGGCCAATGTGGCAAAAGTCGTAAACCGTCATGCCGCAGACGTACATCCGCACATGGCCTTTTTTCAGAGGCGCAAAAGCTTGCAAATCACGCGTGAGCGTGTTGTGAATGCGAAGGGACATGTCGTGAGCTTAGGCGTGAAATGCGCGACAGGGCGCGTAAGGTCTCTCTACTACAATGCGCGCAGTATATCGAGACAGACTTATTTTGCATTTCTATCGCTTGCCCTTTACTTTTGTTCTGAACAAACGCTGGTTGACATGCGTCCTGCTGTCAGCATGTTTGGGGCTTGTCGGTTGGGACGTGCAAGCACAAACATCGAGCTTGCAAACCTTCAAGGGCACGCCGCACGACGAAGTGCAAAAAAGCATGATCCAGCGCAATTGGTCCGAGGCCTTGAAACAAGTAGATGCTTACTTGGTGAACCAACCCCGCGATCCGCAAATGCGTTTTTGGCGAGCACGCTTGATGCAGCAAATGCAACGCAACGATGAAGCGCTGGATGTGTATGTGCAGTTGGCCCAAGACTACCCCGAACTGCCCGAAGTGCAAAACAACCTGGGGGTGATGCTGGCCTCCATGGGGAAAATCGACGAAGCCAAAGCGGCTTTTGAGCATGCCTTGATGAACAACCCGAATTACGCCACCGCCCATGAAAACCTGGGCGATGTGCAACTGCACTTGGCCATGCGTTCGCTGCAAAAAGCCCAAAGCTTGGGTGGTGGCTCTCGAGCCTTGAACACCAAACTGCAAGCCCTTCAACCTGTTTTACAAACCACACTGAGCCCACCATGATCTCTTCACGCCGCATTCTTTTGGCCGCCCTGTTGGCCTTCTCCAGCGTTCTGGGTGTCCACGCCCAAACAGCCAACCCCCAAGTGAAATTTGTCACCAGCGCCGGTGAATTTGTGGTGGAGCTTGCGGCTGACAAAGCGCCAGCCACCGTAGAGAATTTTCTGGGCTATGTGCGCGATGGCCATTACAACGGCACCATTTTTCACCGGGTCATCAACAACTTCATGATCCAAGGCGGCGGTTACGACACCAAGTACCGGGAGAAATCCACCAAAGCACCCATCAAGCACGAAGGTGCTGAAGTCAAAGCCAAAGGCGGCCCGCGCAACACCGTGGGCACACTGGCCATGGCCCGCACCAACAACCCGCATTCCGCATCGGCACAGTTTTTCATCAATGTGAAAGACAACGATTTCCTCGACCACCAAGCGCCGCAAGGTCAAGCTTGGGGCTATGTGGCCTTTGGCAAAGTGGTCTCGGGCATGGACGTCATCACCAAAATCAAACAACTGCCCACCGGTCACGGTGGCCCCTTCCCCACCGATGTGCCGCAAACACAGGTGGTCATTCAATCTGCAACTTTGGTGAAGTAACCATGTCCAACCCTCAAGTCGAACTGCATGTTCAAGACCTGGGCGTCATCACGCTCGAACTCGATGCTGACAAAGCGCCCAATACCGTCGCCAATTTTTTGCGCTATGTGGAAAACGGCCACTACGACGACACGATTTTTCACCGTGTGATTCCCGGCTTCATGGTGCAAGGTGGCGGCATGAGCCCCGGCATGAAAGAGAAAAAAGTCGACAGCAAAATCGACAATGAAGCCAACAACGGTTTGAAAAACGACTGCTACACCGTGGCCATGGCCCGCACCAACGACCCGCATTCCGCAACGGCACAGTTCTTCATCAACGTCAAAGACAACGGCTTCTTGAACCACACCGCGCCCACCGCTTCGGGTTGGGGTTATGCGGTGTTTGGCAAAGTGGTGTCGGGTACCGACGTGGTCGACCAAATTTGCAAAGTAGACACGGGCCGCAAAGGTTTCCACGACGATGTACCCAAAGACGATGTGTTGATCAGCAAAGCCGTCTTGCTGTAAACACGTTCATGGCTGCGCCTTCACAGCCCATTCATGCCAGCGAGGTGGACGGGCGTGCTTGGTCGCACATCGGGTTCATCTCGGATGTGCACCTGCAACGCAGCGAAGACGCCACCTTCCAAGCTTGGCGTCATTACATGCAAAGCGTCCAAGCGGACGCTTTGTTCATCTTGGGCGACTTGTTTGAGGTTTGGGTGGGTGACGACTTGCTTTTTCACCCCGAAGGCGCGTTCGAGCGCGACTGCCTGCAGATCATTCAAGCCACGTCGCAACGCCTGCCTGTGTTTGGCTTGGTCGGCAACCGAGATTTTTTAATGGGCGCGCAAGCTTGGTCTGACAGCGGCATGCAGCCCTTGCAAGACCCGTGTGTGCTGCACACGGCGCAGCAAAGCATCTTGCTCAGCCACGGCGATGAACTTTGCGTGGACGATGTGGACTACCAAGTATTTCGCCGCCAAGTGCGCTCTGCTGATTGGCAAGCATCGTTCTTAAAGCAATCCCTGCCCGAGCGCTTGAGCATGGCGCGTGGATTGCGCCAGCAAAGCGAAGCCCGCAAAGCCCAGCAAACCACTTGGGTGGACGTGGACAACAGCTTGGCCCAAGCTTGGCTCACGCAACACGCATGCAGCGTGCTGGTGCATGGCCACACCCACCAAGCTGCTAAGCATATGTTGCCAGCCGGTGAACGATGGGTCCTGAGTGATTGGGAGGCCACGGCTCAACCGCCGCGATTGCAGGCCTTGCGATGGCGCGAAAACTCTGGCTTTGGGGCTGAGCAGCTCTCACTCAGCGTTTGAGCAGCACCTTCAGCGCAGCTTGCACACGCCGAGCAGCTTCGGCATCAAAAGGCGCAGCCAACACCGAGGCCACATCTTGCGCCCAAGTTTGCAAAGGCGGTGCGTCATGGCGCTTGGTCAGCAACTGAAGTTGCAAGGCACGTCGTGCATCCACATGGGCTGCAGGTGTGGGTACTTCAGCGGCCATTTCCAAACGAAGCAAGGCCGTGTCGGCGGCACCTTGGGGGGCTGTTTGCAAGGCTTGGCCCCAAGCTTGACGCTGCGCAGCCGACACCCGGCTACCCAACTCTTTGGCGGCCGGTAGTTGTTCAGCTTGGCGCTGCTCCCAGGCAGACATCAGGTGCACCAGAGTTTCGCCGTGGGCTTGCATGGCCATGCGGCGCAAGGCGTTGTCAGCTTGCTCGAGGGCATGGCGTTGGGCGCGGAAAGCGGCGTCACCCAAGCGCGGGCCACGCGGTTCAAACGCATCTCGGCCGCGCGGGGCATCGGTGCCACGGCGCGGTCCGGCAGCGTCTGCGCCTCGGCGCCCGGGCGGTCCATCGTTGCGACGGGCTCCGGGTTTGTCACCAAAACGCCCGGCGGGTGCAGGCTCGGTTTTTTTCTGGCCCGGACGGTCATCGCCACGCACCGCCACCACTTTTTTGGTTGGCACAGGGGCTTTGACCACGGGGGCTGGTTCAGCTGCAACTTCGGCTGGGGTTTCTGTCGCGACATCAGCAGACGCTTCTGCTACCTCATCTGTGATGGCTTCAACATTGGCTTCGGCTGGAGCTTCAGTGGGGCTTGTTTCAGCGGCAGCTGCATGAGGCGCAGGTGCTGCTTGAGGCGCAGGTGCTGCTTGAGGGCCTGAGGCTGCTGCGGGCGCCCGTCCCAAAGACACATCATTCAAGTGCTGCATGGCTTGGCGAATCGCGCTGGCGTCGCCTGCAGCAATGGCTTTTTCCAAAGCTTGTGAGGCATTCAGCACGGCTTGGTCGTGGGCCGACAAGGGTTGCTGAATTTGGCTGCCGCGGTCGGCGGTTTTGCGTTGGAATGCTTCGTCCAGCGGTTGCCTGAAGGCATCCCACAGTTTTTGCGCCAGCTTGCGGTCCACCGGCACAGCTTGCGATTCGAGTTGCCAACGTTGTTGCAAAGCCTTCACCGCGTCAATGCGCAAACTGGCCGCAGCGCCCAATTGTTTGGCTTCTTCAATCATGGCGCGGCGCAGCGCCACGCTGTCAGCCTGGGCTTTGTCGATGGCTGCGTGGGCGGCTTGCATCGCGGTCTTCCATTGCGCTTGCATGTCGGCAAAGAGTTTTTCACTCAGGTGACCACTGTTGCGCCAGCGCTCGGTGAAGGCGTGCAATTCACGCGCTTGTTTTTTCCAATCGGTGTTGCCCGCGTGTTCTTGCGTCCAAGCAGCCACCTCGGCCAACAAGGCCACGCGTTGTTCACGGTGGGCCGCGGACTCGGCCTTGGCTTTTTCAAGCCAAGCCTGCACAAAGGGATAGGCCCGGTTGCATGCTTGATCAAAACGCTTCCACAAGCCGTGGTTGGGCTGTCCGCCTTGGTCGGCTTTTTTCCAGGCCTCGCGCAACTGGCGCAGGCTGTCTTGCAACTTGCGACCGGTGATGACGGGTTGCCATTCGGTGACTTCCTGGCCTTCCACCACGGATTCGCCTTCGGGCTTGACCGGTTTCATCAGGGCTTCGGCTTTCGCCACCAACTCGGTGCGCACCGCATCGGTTTGTTGTTTTTGCAAAGAGGCGGCGGCTTTGCTGGCGGCCTGCGCTTTTTGGGTTTCGACTTGTACCGCAAGGTCTGCGACAGGCTTGGGGGCAGCCACCGTGCTGGCTTCACCACGCAACACGCGCAATTGGTCGGCCCAAGCGGGCACCGCAGGCAGCGGCAAGCTGGCGTCTTGCGCGGCCGCTTGGGTTTGCGCCAGGGCCGCTGAAAACGCATCCCACACCAGCTGAATGTGTTGGGTGCTTTCCAACACGCTGCTGGGGTATTTGGCGTCCACGCTGACCCAATGCGGGTCTTGGCTGAGTGCGGCCAATTCGGCTTGCAAACGCTGCAAATCGGTGGACAAACTGGTTTGCAATTCCACCGCTTCGGTCCAGGCTTTGGTTGACAGCACCTCGATGCGTTGCACCATCAACACCGCCGACTCGCGCAACACCTGGGCACGGTGCTCCAAGTCTTCAATGTGCTTGACCCGATCCGCCAGCGCCAGCCGCATGCTGGCCAGGGGTTCGCGTGACAGCGGCGCACCAGCTTTGGCGGCGTCGCGTGGCCAAGCCATGGCGTCAGCCAAATTCAATCGAGGGATGTCGAGCAAATGCTTGGCCTTCTCGGCCCATTCATCGGCCAAGGCGTCTTGGCTTTTCAAACGGCGCAGTTCATCGAGTTTCTCGCGCAGCGGTTTGGCAGCACCCTTGTCGCGCGTGCTCATTTCTTTGAAAACCTGTTGCAACAGATCGGCGCTGGGCTCGGTGGCCATCCATTCACGCAAACGCGCGGCTCGTTCGCCAGAAGTGGGGGCGGTCAGGGCGCCGCCAGTCAGGGTATCCAAGGAGGCCAAATCAAGTGCGCTGGAAGAAGGGGTGTTCACGTCGTCTCAAATCAGTAAGTGGGCCCGTCTCAGGGGCAAAGATGGCTATTGTGACAGGGCGATGGGGTGGGCGGTTTAAAATAGCTGTATGAAAGTTTTACAAACCATCTTGCAAAGTCTGCGGGTTTTTGCAGCCGATGTGGCCCAAGGTTTTTTCCTCATCACGCACAGCGGTCTGGCTTTGCTGGGACTGGGTGTTTTTTGCCTGGCCATCATCTTCAGCAACAAGCCCGACTTGCGTTCAAACGCTGAAGTCCATTTGATCGACTGGTTGCAAACCCGTCATGGTTTGGATTTCAGCTTCAGCAGCAACAGCAGCGATGCGCTGGAACGCGCCACCGCTGCCAGTCCTGACGATCTTCCCAAGGACCAAGCCAGCATCGCTTTGTGGCTCAGTCGCAAATACCGTGTGGCGCCCGAGCCGCTCAGTGCTTTGGTGGCCGAGGCCTACGTGATTGGGCCCAAGTACAAATTGGAACCCACCTTGCTGCTGGCGGTCATGGCCATCGAATCCAGCTTCAACCCGTTTGCCCAAAGCTCCATGGGCGCACAAGGTCTGATGCAGGTGCGCACCAGCATTCACACGGACAAATACGAAGACTTTGGGGGTGACTTCGCCGCCTTTGATCCCGTCACCAATTTGCACGTCGGCGCGTTGGTCTTGCGCGAAGCCATCGACCGCAATGGCTCCCTAGAAGCTGGACTTCGCCAATATGTGGGCGCAGCCTTGAGCGGTGAAGATGGTGGTTATGTCACCAAAGTGTTGGTAGAGCAACAAAAGTTGCTGGACGTTGCCAGTGGTCAAAAGGTGCTGACTTTCGAACCTCCACCTCAACCCTGATTTTTTTAATTTTTGGAGCCATGCATGTATTCACGTCAACATCTGATCGCGCAGACCGACCCCGAACTCTGGGCAGCGATTCAGGCAGAAAACCTTCGCCAAGAGCACCATATTGAGCTGATCGCCAGTGAAAACTACGCCTCCCCTGCTGTGATGCAAGCACAAGGCACACAACTCACCAACAAATACGCCGAAGGCTATCCCGGCAAACGCTATTACGGCGGATGTGAAAACGTCGATGTGGCCGAGCAACTCGCCATCGACCGCGCCAAACAAATTTTTGGCGCGGATGCCGCCAATGTGCAACCGCATTGCGGTGCCTCTGCCAACCAAGCCGTTTTCTTGGCTTTTTTGAAACCCGGCGACACCATCATGGGCATGAGCTTGGCCGAGGGCGGCCACCTGACCCACGGCATGCCCCTCAACCTGAGCGGCAAGTGGTTCAAGGTGGAAAGCTATGGCCTGAATGCCAAAGAAGAAATCGATTACGACGCCATGGAAGCCAAGGCCCGTGCCACCAAACCCAAACTCATCATTGCCGGTGCATCAGCCTACAGCCTGCACATCGACTTCGCCCGCTTCGCCAAAGTGGCCAAAGAGATTGGTGCCATCTTCTTGGTGGACATGGCGCATTACGCTGGTTTGATTGCCGCTGGCGTTTATCCCAACCCAGTGCCTCACGCGGATGTGGTCACCTCCACCACCCACAAAAGCTTGCGCGGCCCACGCGGCGGCATCATCCTGATGAAGGCCGAACACGAAAAAGCCATCAACAGCGCGGTGTTTCCGGGCTTGCAAGGTGGCCCCCTCATGCATGTGATCGCTGCCAAGGCCGTGGCCTTCAAAGAAGCCCTGGACCCCAGCTTCAAGGCTTACCAAACGCAGGTGCTGAAAAACGCGGACATCGTGGCGAAAACACTCACCGAGCGTGGTTTGCGCATTGTCAGTGGCGGCACCCAAAGCCACGTCATGCTGGTCGATTTGCGTTCCAAAAACATCACCGGCAAAGCCGCTGAAGCCGCTTTGGGCGCGGCCCACATGACGATCAACAAAAACGCCATCCCCAACGACCCCGAAAAACCCATGGTCACCAGCGGTGTTCGCATTGGCACCCCCGCCATGACCACTCGCGGTTTCAAGGATGAAGAAGCCCGCGCCACCGCCCACCTGATTGCCGATGTGTTGGACAACCCGCATGACGAAGCGCACATCACAGCGGTTCGTGCCAAAGTGCATGCCCTGACCAGTCGTTTCCCGGTTTACAGCTGAGCCCTCTATGAAATGTCCTTTTTGCAACCATGCGGACACCCAGGTGATGGAGACCCGCATGTCCGAAGAAGGCGACTCGGTGCGCCGCCGTCGCCAGTGCGGCCATTGCGAAAAGCGTTTCACCACCTACGAGCGCCCCGATGTCAGCTACCCCACGGTGGTGAAGAAAGACGGACGCCGCATCGAGTACGAGCGCAGCAAATTGCAAGCATCGCTGAGCTTGGCGCTGCGCAAACGCCCGGTCAGCACCGAACAAGTCGACTCTGCGATTGAGCGCATCGAAGACAAATTGCTCACCCTGGGTCAGCGCGAGGTGTCGTCCACCCGCATTGGTGAGCTGGTCATGCGCGAGTTGAAAAAACTCGACAAAGTGGCTTATGTGCGCTTCGCCAGTGTTTACCGCAGCTTTGAGGATGTGGATGAATTCAAAACCTTGGTGGATGAATTCAGGCGCTAAGCCCGGACGGTGAACAGATCACCCGCAAAACGGAATCAGCGCACACCCACTGTGCCTCTTTTGATTTGAAGATGGCGACCATGCACAGGTCGCTTTTTTCATTCCCCCAACCTCGCCATCTGCCCAAGGGTTTCAGCCTGACAGAGCTGTCGGTGGTCTTGGCTTTGTTGGCCATCGCCGCCAGCATGGCTGCGCCACAGTTATCGCATTGGTTGTGGCGTTGGCGGGTCGAAACCGTGGTGCAGGCCTGGGCAGGTGACCTGCAATCCGCCCAATTGCAAGCTTTGCGGCGTGGGCAAAAAATGCAACTGCAACGCTTGGGGGGCTGCGAATCCACCCCGCTGGCCGATGGGGATTGGCGCTGCGGTTGGCAGTTGGGCTTGAGTTCTGACAGCACCATCGCCATGCAAACCCAAGGACTGGATGGGTCGTTGCGCATCCAGCTTTACCCCAGCGCCAACCTGTTAACCATCAATGGCCAAGGCGAGTTGGTGGCAGGGGGCTTGCGACTCACAGTGCAAGCCAAAAGCCTGTCCGCTGTGGTGCGCAGCATCTGCATCAACACCACTGGGCGCGTGCGGGTCGTTTCTGCCGAGACTTGCACATGACCAGCCCCACAAGAAGCGCTGCCAAAAAATGCAGAGAAACCGGCTTTTCGTCGTTGGAAGCCTTGGCCGCACTGATGGTGTTGAACCTGTTGTTGATCGGTTTGTTCAGCCGACAACTGCAGGCTTGGCAAGCACAACGTGAAGCCTTGGCGCTGCAAAACACGGTCGAGATGGCGCAAGACTTGTGGCACCGCATGCAAGTCAACACCGAGGGCTTGGCGGCTTACCAACTCGTTTTGGGTGACAAACCCAGCGCCACAGATTGCCAAAGCAAATCTTGCAGTCCATCCGATTGGGCACAAGCAGATCTGGCCGATTGGTACAAGGCACTGCAGTTGCGCATGCCTGGTGCGCAGGCCCGGGTGCAAACCCAAACCAGCGCCCCACCCTTGGTGCGCTTGCTGTTGGCCTGGCCGCAAAGCAACGTGGATGCCCTGCCTGACAGTTCTGCTGTGGCCGACTGCCCCAAGTTGCACCGTTGTTGGCAAACCAGTTGGCCACCATGAAACCAAGCAAGCGCAATCAACGCGGTCACAGCCTGGTCCAAAGCCTGCTGGGTCTGATGCTGTCCATGCTGGTGCTGATGGCCGCCTTCGCAGCCTTTGCTTGGGTGCAAAGCAGTCACCGCCAACTGCAAACCCAAGTCGAGGTGCAACAGCGGCTGCGCACTGCCATGCAACTGCTCCGACTGCGGGTGCAACGGGCAGGCGCCCCTGGTTTGGCTTTGGATGGCACGGGCAAATTCAAATACGACAGCTTGTCCAAACCCCTCTTGGGCACCGCCAACAGCGTGTCGCTGGTGCATTGGACCAAGCTGACGCCAGCCGACTGCCAAGGACACGAATCGTCGTACCTGTCCACCATCGAGGACTCATTTTCATTCAGCAAGCAAGCGTTGGTTTGCAAAGACACCGCACCAGAAGACAGCGTGACGCAAGAGTTGGTCGAAGGCCTCGATGGCCTGAGCTTGTTGTACGCCCAAGCGCTGCCTGGTCCATCCCTGCAATGGCGAACCGCCGACAAGGTGACGCTTTGGAGTGCCGTGCGCGGCGTGCAAATTTGCTTGCAAGCCAAAGCTGTTGGGATTCAAGTGCCCAGCTCAACATCCTGCATCAGCAGCCTGAACGCGCCCGGACTGTCTTGGCGCGGTGTCGCTGCTTTCAAACACGCTGTCCCATGAAAAAGGGCCAGCGCCAACAAGTCGGCATGGTGCTGCCCACCGTGTTGGCCTTGGCCATGTTGAGCAGTGTGTTGGTGATGGCCGAGTGGCGCAACCTGAATTTGGCTGAAGGATGGGGTCAAATCACGCAGCAGCGTTGGACCTTGCAACAGGCCAGCCATGCGGCTTTGTTGGCCGCTGTGAAAGACATTCAGGGGCCACTCACGGATGAACGGCACCAACCGGGCAAGCCAGGGTCTACCCATGCCTTTTTTCCACGCAACACCTCGGCCTGGAAAACATTGCAAGCCCGCTTGGGCGCCCAAGACTGCCTGAGCGGCATTTGCCAGCCCTTGGGCGAGGACGACAACAGCTACAACGCTTGGAAAGACCGCATCGCGAATGGCCAACGATTTGGCGAAGACGCTGGCCTGACCGTGCTCTATTGGGTGGAAGTGTTGCCCTTGATCAGCCGCTTGGGCACCCTGAGTTCACCCTTTGTTTACCGCATCACCGTTTGGGCGCAAAACAGCAGCAACGCCATCGTGGTCAGCCAAGCACTGTGGCATCCCACGCCCAGGCACCCCGCGTCAACCGCCATTCCCATGACCCTGTCGGGCTTCAAACGCCTGCTGCAGCTTTCACCATGAAGTGCGTTCCATGTTGGCGACAACTTTGTCATTGACTATGGAGAGGCTTTGATCATGTCATTGAAACTGATGCCAAAGAATGGCTTCACCCTGATGGAATTGCTGGTGGTGTTGGCCATCGTCGGTGTGCTCGCCAGCATGGCCATGCCTCTTTACCAGCAAGCGCAACAACGTGGTCAGCGCAGCCTGGCCAAACTGGCTTTGCTTCAAGCCGCCCATTGGATGGAACGTGCAGCCAGTGCCCAAGGCCAATACCCAGCACCCACCGAGGTGCCGGTCAATTTGCTGTCACCCGCAGACCTGAAGTACCAACTCACTGTGAGCAGCAGCGCCCAAAGTTTTCTCATCACCGCCCAGCCCAGCGCCGCGCAAGCCACAGACGCCTGCGGCAGTCTGACGCTTGCAAACACGGGTGTGCGCGACGTGAAAGACGCCAGCATGACGGCGGCGCAATGTTGGAGTCGCTGAACGGATAATCCCCGACATGCCCTTCACGTCCTCCGACACCGCGCACATGACCCAAGCCTTGGCCCTGGCCGAGCAGGCGCTGTTCATCACCTCGCCCAACCCGCGTGTCGGCTGCGTCATTGTGGGCAAAGATGGCACGGTGCTGGGGCAAGGCCACACCCAAGCCGCGGGCCAGGCCCATGCCGAAGTGATGGCGCTGCGCGACGCACAAAGCCGTGGCCACAGCACCCAAGGTGCCACGGCCTATGTGACGCTGGAACCCTGTAGCCACCAAGGCCGCACCGGGCCTTGTTGTGATGCGCTGATTGCTGCGGGTCTGGCACGTGTGGTGGCCAGTGTGGAGGACCCCAACCCGCTGGTGGCCGGACAAGGCCTGGCGCGATTGCAAGCTGCTGGTGTGCAAGTTGATGTGGGTTTGCTATCCACCCAAAGCATCGAGCTCAACATCGGTTTTTTCAAACGCATGCAACACGGTACGCCTTGGATGCGCATGAAGTCAGCGCAATCTTTGGACGGTCAAACCGCTTTGCACAATGGCCAAAGCCAGTGGATCACCGGTGAGGCAGCCCGCTTGGATGGCCATCGGTTTCGGGCTCAAGCCTGCGCGGTGCTCACCGGCATTGGCACGGTGTTGGAAGACAACCCGCTGCTCAATGTGCGCCAGATGGCCACGCCACGCCAACCCGATTTGCTGCTGGTCGACTCCAAGCTGCAAACCCCTTTGAACGCCCGGTTGTGGGGTGAAAAACGCCAGGTCATCATCTTTCATGCCGAACGACACCCAGCCAAAGAAGCCGCCTTGAAAGCACAAGGTGCGCAGTTGGTGTACCTGCCAAGCGAGGGGCTCAAGGTGGACTTGACTGCGATGGTGCGTCATCTGGGCCAACTGCCCTGCAACGAAGTGCACATCGAGGCTGGCCACAAACTGAACGGTTCGCTCTTAAAGGCGGGCTTGGTGGACGAGTTGTTGGTGTATGTGGCCCCCAAGTTGTTGGGCCCAGGCCAAGCCATGGCGGCCTTGCCCGAATTGCAATCCTTGCCCGCAACAGCTGCGTGGCAATTCACCGACCACACGACTTTAGGGCCTGATTTGCGGCTGCGGCTCAAAGCGGTCCGCTGATCTGCGAAAATACGCGAATGTTCACCGGAATCATCACCGGCGTGGGGCGCATCGCCGCCGTTCACGACCTGGGTCGCTCTTTGGATCATGGCAAACGCCTTGAGATCAGCACACCTGCGCACTATTTGGACGATGTCGGTCTGGGTGACAGCATCGCCTTGAACGGTGCTTGCATGACGGTCATTGCTTTTGATGCCGCTCAAAACCACTTTTCCATCGACATTTCTGCCGAATCTCTGGATAAAACAGCCGAACTGAACAAGATCGGCACCACCCTCAACCTTGAAAAAGCCTTGCGCCCGAACGATCGTTTGGGCGGCCACATCGTCTCCGGCCATGTGGACGGCATCGGCTCGGTCAGTCAATTTGCACAAATTGGTGAAAGCTGGCTGCTGCAAGTGCTGGCCCCACCGACCTTGGCCAAGTACCTGGCCTACAAGGGTTCCATCACCGTCAACGGTGTGAGCCTCACGGTCAATCAAATCGAAGACAAGCCTGATGGCTGCGTTGTCTCCATCAACCTGATTCCGCACACCGTGGAGAACACGGCGCTGGGCAGTTTGAAAGCTGGCAGTGCAGTGAATTTGGAAATCGACACGGTGGCGCGTTACGTTGAACGCATGCTCAGCCTGCAACCCACAGCCCCTCTGAAAGCCCCTGCATGACCAGCGCACTGCAACCCGTGCCTATTTCGCCCGTGGAAGAAATCGTCGCCGAGATGAAAGCGGGCCGCATCGTCATCTTGGTGGATGAAGAAGACCGCGAGAACGAAGGCGATCTGGTGCTGGCCTCGGACCATGTCACGCCGGAAGCCATCAATTTCATGGCGCGTTTTGGCCGTGGCCTGATTTGCCTCACGCTCACCCGCGAGCGTTGCGAATTTTTGAAACTCCCGCCCATGGCGGCCCGCAATGGCACGGTCTACAGCACCGCTTTCACCGTGTCGATTGAAGCCGCTGAAGGCGTGACCACCGGCATTTCTGCCGCCGACCGCGCCAAAACCATTCAGGTGGCAGTGGCCAAAGCGACACAGCCGAGCGATTTGGTGCAACCCGGTCACGTGTTCCCCTTGCAAGCCGTGGACGGCGGCGTGCTGATGCGGGCCGGGCACACCGAAGCCGGTTGCGATCTGGCCGCCATGGCCGGTTGCTCAGCTTCGTCTGTGATTTGCGAAATCATGAAAGACGACGGCACCATGGCCCGTCTGCCCGATTTGCAGCTGTTTGCGGCCGAGCACGGTTTGAAAATCGGCACCATCGCCGACCTGATAGCGCACCGCAGCCGCACCGAATCCTTGGTCCACAAAGTGGGTTCACGCCCTTTGCAAACCGCCCATGGCGAATTCACCGCCAACGCCTACAAAGACATCACCAACGGTGCCGTGCACATGGCGCTGGTCAAAGGCCAATGGCAACCCGAGGCTGAAGTGCTGGCCCGGGTGCACGAACCCCTCTCGGTTCTGGATGCTTTGGAGCCTCATCGGGTCATGCATTCTTGGGGCCTGGATTCCAGCCTGCAACGCATCACCCAAGAAGGCGCTGGCGTGGTGGTCTTGCTCAATTGCGGCGAAAGTGCCGAGCAACTGCTGGCCCAGTTTGACGGCACGGCTCGCTCAGCGCATGGCCCCGAACGCGGCCGCATGGACTTGCGCAGCTACGGTGTGGGTGCACAAATTTTGCGCGACTGCGGCGTGCACAAAATGCGACTTCTGGGCACCCCACGCCGCATGCCCAGCATGACCGGCTACGGGCTTGAAATCACCGGCTACCTCACCAAAGAATAAAAACAATGTTCATCTCCAACCTCGCCAGCACCACGACACTTGACGGCAGCGCCCTCAAGATCGGCATCGTCCAAGCACGTTTCAACGACGACATCACCAACGCCTTGGCCAGCGCTTGCATCGCCGAACTCAAGACCATGGGCGTGCTGGAAGACAACATCAGCCTGGTGCATGTGCCGGGGGCTTTGGAAGTGCCCATGGCCTTGCAAGCGCTGGCGCAAATCGAAGACCCCGAACCATTCAGTGCGCTCATTGCACTGGGTTGCATCATCCGTGGCGAGACCTACCACTTTGAGTTGGTCGCTAATGAATCTGGCGCAGGTGTCACCAAGGTGAGCCTCGATTACCACGTGCCGATTGCCAACGCCATCTTGACCGTTGAAGACCTTCCCCAAGCCGTGGCCCGTCAAACCGACAAGGGCCGGGACGCGGCCCGCGTGGCGGTGGAAATGGCCTTGTTGTTGCAAAGCCTGGCATGAACGACACCACCGCCCCCCGCAGCAAACCCGCAGGTGACATGCGCCGCGCCAGCGCCCGTGCTGCCCGCAGCCGCTCACGCAGTTTCGCCGTGCAAGCCCTCTACCAAATTTTGGTGGGGCGCAATGAAGCCGAAGATGTGGACGCCTTCACCCGTGAACTCAGCGGCTTCAACAAAGCCGACACGGTGCATTTCGATGCCTTGTTGCATGGTTGTGCAGCACAAGCTGCCGAGCTGGATGCGCTCATCCTGCCCCTGCTGGACCGCAAGATGACCGAGATTTCCCCCATTGAGCACGCGGTGCTGTGGATTGGTTGCTACGAGATGAAGCATTGCCTGGACATCCCTTGGCGCGTGGTCATCAATGAATGCATTGAACTGGCCAAAGAATTTGGCGGCACCGATGGCCACAAGTATGTGAACGCGGTGCTCAATGGCGTGGCCCCGCAACTGCGGGCGCTTGAAGTGCAAGCCGACAACGCGGCCAAAGCAAGCAAAGCCGCACCGGCAGCCCAGGCCGACTGAGCCATGCGTGTGAGCCAACGCGCCGAGCGCATCGATCCGTTTTATGTCATGGAAATGGCCAAGGCCGCGCAAGCCATCGCCGCCAGTGCGCGGCACACCGACCGCCCCATGGTGTTTTTGAACATTGGCGAACCCGATTTCACCGCCCCACCCTTGGTGCAAGCCGCTGCTGACAAAGCCATCCGCGATGGTCGCACCCAATACACCAATGCCCTGGGTTTGGACAGCCTGCGCGAGCGCATCAGTGCTTGGTATGGCAGCCGCTTTGGGGTTGCCGTGCCAGCGCGGCGCATCGTCGTCACGGCCGGTGCTTCGGCGGCCTTGCAATTGGCCTGCTTGGCCTTGGTGGAAGCAGGGGACGAAGTGCTCATGCCCGACCCGAGCTACCCCTGCAACCGCCACTTTGTCAGTGCCGCTGATGGCCGCGCCGTGCTGCTGCCCGCTGGCCCTGAACAACGCTTTCAACTCACCGCCGATCAGGTACAGGCCCATTGGCAGCCCCAGACCCGTGGCGTGTTGCTGGCCTCGCCGTCCAACCCCACGGGCACCTCGGTGGCCGCCGCTGAATTGGCCCGCATCCACAACATCGTCAACAACCACGGTGGCATCAGCTTGGTGGATGAAATTTATCTGGGGCTGAGCTTTGAAGCCGCCTTTGGTCAAACTGCGTTGGCCATCGACGACCAGATCATCAGCATCAACAGTTTTTCCAAATACTTCAACATGACGGGTTGGCGCTTGGGTTGGATGGTGGTGCCCGACGACCTGGTGCCGGTGATGGAACGCTTGGCGCAAAACCTGTTCATCTGCCCCAGCAGCATCGCGCAACACGCCGCCTTGGCCTGTTTCGAACCCGACAGCTTGGCCATTTACGAAGAACGCAGAGAAGCTTTCAAGCAGCGGCGCGATCAGTTCATCCCGCAACTCAACGCCATGGGTTTGACCGTGCCGGTGATGCCCGACGGGGCTTTCTACGCTTGGGCAGATTGCCGCCAAGCCTGCGCCAAATTGGGACTGGCTGACAGCTGGGCGTTTGCCGAGCATGTGATGCGCGAGGCCCATGTCGCCATCACGCCGGGCAAAGATTTTGGCGTTCATGCACCAGCCGACTTTGTGCGTTTTTCCACCGCCAGTTCCTTGAACGATTTGGACACCGCCGCGCAACGTTTGCGCCAAATGTTGGAGGCTGCATGAGTTTTGAGTTTCCAGTGCGGGTGTATTGGGAAGACACGGATGCTGGTGGCATCGTGTTTTATGCCAACTACCTCAAGTTTTTCGAACGCGCCCGCACCGAGTGGCTTCGGCACTTGGGCCTAGAACAACAACAACTCAAAAACGACACGGGCGGTATGTTCGTGGTGAGCGAAACCCAATTGAAATACCATCGCCCTGCGCAACTCGACGACTTGTTGCAGGTGAGCGCCCAACTGCAAGACAAGGGCCGCGCCAGCTTGGTGATTGCCCAGCAGGCTTGGCGTCTTGAACCCGATCAAAGCCGCACCCTGTTGTGCGAAGGCACGATCCGCATTGGCTGGGTGCAAGCCCAAGTCTTGAAACCCGAACGCATTCCCTCATCGATTTTGGAGCTCCTGTCATGAACGACTTTTCCATAGTGCATTTGATGCTCAACGCCAGTTGGGTGGTGCAAGCCGTCGTGCTCATTTTGTTGCTGGTCTCGGTGTTCAGCTGGGCCGCCATTTTTCGCAAAATCTTGTCGCTGTCGCGCGTGAAAAACCTCAACGATGAGTTCGAACGCGAATTTTGGTCGGGCAAAAGTTTGAACGAGTTGTTTGCGGCGGCCACGCAAAACGCCAAATTGGCTGGCCCCATGGAACGCATTTTTGCCAGTGGCATGCGCGAATACCAAAAACTGCGCGAGCGCCGCATCAGCGACAGCGGCTTGTTGATGGACGGTGCACGCCGCGCCATGCGCGCAAGTTTGCAGCGCGAAATGGACGAAATTGAATCCAACTTGTCCATGCTGGCCTCGGTCGGTTCAGTGTCACCCTACATTGGCTTGTTTGGCACAGTCTGGGGCATCATGCATGCCTTCACCGGCTTGGCGGCCTTGCAACAAGTCACGCTGGCCAAAGTGGCCCCGGGCATTGCCGAAGCCTTGGTGGCCACCGCCATTGGTTTGTTCGCCGCCATTCCGGCGGTTTTGGCCTTCAATCGTTTCTCGCGCGATATCGACCGCGTGGCCAACAAGTTGGAAACCTTCATCGAAGAGTTCTCCAACATCTTGCAGCGCAATGTGGGCACGCAAGTGGCCGCTGGTCGCTGAAGGCGGCTCACCATGGCCACCGTCTCCACCCGCAACCGCCGAGGCCGCCGCACCATCAGCGAAATCAACATGGTGCCGTTCATCGACGTCATGTTGGTGCTGCTGATCATCTTCATGGTGACCGCGCCTTTGCTCGCGCCAAGCTTGATTGAGGTGCCCAGTGTCGGCAAAGCCAGTACCGCACCCGATCAGGTGATCACCATCGAGATCAACAAAGAGCTGCGCATCGTCGTCAAATCACGCAAGCCCGGACAAGGCAACGGCACCAGCGTGAAACAAGATGCCACCATGGACACCGTGGCCAAAGTGGCGCTGCAAATGCAGGGGGGCAATGCCAGCACGCCGGTGGTGATCAGTGCCGACAAAAAAATTGCTTATGAAAACGTGGTCAAGCTGATGGACCAATTGCAACGTGCCGGTGTGCAACGTGTGGGCTTGTCCGTGACGGTCATCGATTGAGTCCCAGCCCCATGCGCAACCCCAACCTGGAATTTGCACCTCCACCCGCGCCCGGCGGTGGTCGTGCCATGTTCTTGGCCTTGCTGGTGCACGGACTGTTGGTATTGGCATTGACTTGGGGTGTGAATTGGCAAAGCCAAGACCAAGACATGAGTGTCGAGGCGGAGTTGTGGTCCAGCGTGCCGCAACCCGTGGCGGCCAAAGGCAACACGCCGGAACCGGTGGAAGAAGTCATCGAACCTGAGCCCCAACCTGAACCACCTCCGCCGCCACCGCCGCCACCGGTGAAAGAGGTCACACCCGCCAAGCCGGTGGTGGATCCGCAAATCGCCATTGACAAGCAAAAGAAAAAAGAAGCCCAGGACAAAGCCCGCGAAGAAGAGAAAGCCAAGCTGAAAGAGGCCAGCGATAAAAAAGCCGAGAAGGCCAAAGCGCTGGAAAAACGCAAAGCAGAAGAGGCACAACGGGCCGAAGAACGCTACCTTGAAGAAGTCAAACGCCTGCGTGGTTTGGCTGACGCCACCGGTGCAAGCACGGACACGGGTAAAGCGGCAAAGGCAGCAGGCCCATCGGCGAGTTATTTGGGTCGACTGCGTGCGCGAATCAAACCCAACATCACGTTTTCAGATGCCCAATTGCAAACCGTGCTGGGCAACCCCGCAGCCGAAGTGGTGGTGATTTGCAGCCCGTCTGGGCAAATCATTGGCAAAAAGCTGAAGGTGTCCAGTGGCAACGACGCTTGGGACCAAGCCGTGTTGAATGCTGTTGAGAAAACCGGCACCTTGCCACGGGATGAAAACGGCAACATGCCCAGCGAAATCACGTTTTCGCTCAGGCCGCGCGACTGATCAGACGCCTTCAAACAGGACCAAAGACCGCCGTGACGCTTCTCGACTGAGCGGCAACAAGGCTTGGTACTCCGGCGCGTTGTAAAAAGCCTCAGCCTGCGCCATAGAAGGAAATTTCAACAAGACCAATCGATGGGGTGTCCATCGCTGGTTTTCCTTCACTGCCAGCGCACCGCCACGTGCCAAGTACTCACCGCCAAATTTTTCCACCAAGGGTTTGGCTTGCGCCTTGTAAATGTCCATTTTTTCTGAGTCGGTGACTTCGCCATCGACGATGATGTAGGCTGCCATGGTGTGCTCCTCGTGTTTTTCAGATTCGGTGGATGTTATCTGAGGCCAACAGGAAAACGCCAAAGCCAATCACGGTGCCCCGCCCTTCCACACTGTGCAAGCGTGTGGGCATCTGGTGTTGCAAGGCCAATTGCTTGACGCTGAACAAGCCCAGCCCCAAGTGGTGCACTCCTTCTTCATCAGGTGCCAGACGGGTGAAGGCATTGAAACAGTCTTGCGCTGCTTGCGAGTTCATGCCACTGCCGTTGTCCATGCACAGAATCCACAACAACTGACCTTGCCTCTTGCAACCCAGCAACACCCGACCACCCGCGGGCGTGTATTGCAAGGCGTTGGACAGCAGATTGCGCAGCATGCGTTGCGCGGCTTGCAGATTCACACGCACCCGGGCACGGCAAGGCGGATGGCGCAACACCACGTGCCGCATGCTGGCCAATGGTTGAAATTCATCGACCAAAGGTCGCAGCAAATCTGCCACCCACAGGTCTTGTGTGCGGTGATTGACCGGGTGGACTGGTGGCTCTTCATCGGCCCAGTAACGCAAATGCTGCATGAAATCATCGACGGCCTGCGAGGCCAGTTGCATGGCAGCCACCAAGGAAGAGCGCTTCTGTGGACTGGCTTTCAACAAAGCTTTGGCGAACAACTGCAGGCTTTGCAAGGGTTGCCACAAATCATGTTGAGCGGCGGCATACCAACGGTGCCGGGCTTGACTGACACTGACACTGCGTTGCAACGCCATGCGCTGTTGAATCACTTGCAAGCAGGCCGACCAGCCCATCAAACTGGCCATGACTGCACCTTGCACAAACTGCACGCCCAAGGTGGTGAACAAGGGCCATTCGAAGACGCGGTACAACCAATAGACCACCACTGACGTGACATACACCAGCCACATGCTGGCAAACAAGGCCCTTTGCGTGCTCGGGCTCAAGCGCCAACTGCGCCAAGCCAAACCCAGCATGCACGTGGCATGCACGCTGCCACCCACCAGCAGCAAGGTGCGCAACCAACTCGGCTGCAGCCAGGCACACAAGGGCACCAACAAGTACCAGAGCCAAGCGCCAAGCTTCAAGCATTGATGCGCCATGGGATGCCGCTGCGCTGTGCTTAGAAACAATTGTGCATGGTGGATGCTGGCAACAAACAGGACCCAGTAGCTGAAGCTGCCCACCACCGCAGCCTGGGCCCGGCTCAAGTCTGGCCACAGCAAGCAAAGCAAACCACTGATCCAACTGGCGCACACGATTTCGCACAGCGCCATCAACACAAACAACCACAATGCAGGGCTGCTGAGGTGGGGCATCAGACTGAGGGCATACAGCACCAACAACAAAGGCACGGCCAACACAGCGCCCATCAAGAGCATCAAGCGCCAATGCTGTTGCACAAAGTTTGCGGGGGCTTGCAAGTCCACTGGGAATTGGATGCGGTTGACACCTTCCAGACGAATCAACACATCAATGTTGTGATGCGATGGTGCGGGCAGGATCCAAACTGGAAACAAGTAACTGCCCAGTCCCCGTTGTTGCATATCAGGCCAGGCTTGCCAAGCTTGTTCCCCCTCCCGAACCCAAACCTGACTGTGGTCTTGTGTGGGCGACTTCAGGCTCAACCACAGCGCCTGCGCCGCGTCTGGATTGGGGGGCAACCGAAAGCCAGCCCAGTGCGGTGGTGCATTGGGTGCAGCCAGCACTTGGTTGGCCTGCTGCAAAGTGATGGCGTCGTTCGCCTGGGTGCTTGTCCATGCTTGTTCTGGTGTGAATTGAGCCGATTGATCGACCACGATGCGCAGCTGCGTCCAAAGCACGGATGCATTCTGAAAGGCGTTGGCGCAAGCCAGAGCACTGCAAAACAGCGCCAGCCCCAACAAGCAGCGCTTAAGCATCAAACAAGCCATGCTGCTGAGACCAGCGCAAATAAATCGAACTGGCTTGCGTGCGGTTTTTCACACCCAGTCGTTTGTAGATTTGCGTCATGTGGCTGCGCACCGTGGCCTCGGTGACTTTGAGCGCTTGGGCGATCGCCATGCTGCTTTGACCTTGAGACAGATGGGCCAGCACCAGACGCTGCATTTTGGACAAGCTGGTCATGGGATGCGCTGCGGCTTGCTGCGCCTGCAGACTGGCGTCCAGGCTGATGGACGCCAGCAGGGTGTGGGTCAACAGCTTTAACAAATCCGCCATCAGCTGTGAGGTTTGCACCGACTTGAGCAGGTACACCACGTTGTTGTCCAAACAGGTTTGCGCTACTTGCGCATCATCCAAGGCCGAAATCACGGCCATGGGCCACTGCACAGGCGCATTGCAAAAAGCGTTCAAGGTGTCCAAACCCTCGGAGTCGGGCAGGTTCAAATCGACCAATACCAAGGCATAGCTGTGGGTTGCCATGCAAGCCAAACCATCGGACAAATTACCGGCTTGAACGCACTGCACTTGAGGTGCCAAGCTTTCCAAATGGGCTCGCAATGCATCGGCCATCAAGGGATGGTCTTCGATGATCAGAACGCGTGGTGGGGCCATGGCACACCTCCCTGCCCCGAGGTGTACCTGCTTTCAACAAGAGCGACAAGCGCCCACACTTGAAAATGAAGCTTTATGCGGCAACGGGTTTGTGCGTATGGTTTTGTGCAGCGCTTCGCAACATCAGCGCACACAGCAGGCCCAACAAAGCCACAGGGATGGCCACCCAAAACACCGTTTGCAGCCCCAAGCGGGTGCTCAGCGCCGCGCCGCCCAAAGCCCCCAACACACCGGTGAAGCCATAGCCAATCACCGCATACAGCGCTTGGCCGCGGCCACGCAAGCGGCCCGGGAAATGCTGTGACAACCAGGCAATGCAGACCGTGTGTTGAATCGCAAAGGTGAACACATGCAGGCACTGCGCCAGCAACAACACCCACAAGAGTTGGCCAAACCACGCGGTCAGGCCCATGCGCAGCGCCATGACACCGGTGCAAACACACAACCACGCAGGCAGACTGAGCCAATGCAACCAGCGGCTTTGCGTGAAGAAGCCGATGATTTCCACCACCACCGACACCGCCCACAAGACACCAATCATGTCTTTGCCATAACCCAGTTCATCCAGGTACAAACTGAAAAACGTGTAGATGGCCACATGCGACAGCACATGGAAAAACAAGGTGGCAAAAAACCAAAGCGTTTGCGGCTGGCGTAGCACCTCGCCAAAGCCTGCTTGGCCTTTGTCGTGGTGCGCTTCTTCTCGCACATTCGGCAAGTTCCACACACTCAGGTTGATGGCCACCAAAGTGAGGATGGTCCACATCGGGAAACCGCTCATGCCGTGCGCCTCGAACCACGCGCCCGAGACAAACACGGTGACCAAAAAACCCAGCGAACCCCACAAGCGGATGCGGCCATAGCGGCGCACATCGAGTGCCCCTTGGTGGCTGACCAAATGCGCCATGGCGGCTTCGCTCATCGGCATCATGGCGCTGGTGTGGGTGAACATCAGCAGCAACACCACGGCCAACCACCAAGGCGATGGGTTGAACAACAAACCAATGGAACACAACAAGGCCATGCCAGCACACCACCGCATGAGCGGCACACGCTCGCCGCTGCGGTCACTCAGCCATCCCCACAAGTAGGGCGCAAACACGCGGGTCACGGCTTGCATCGAGGTGAGCAAACCAATCATCCACAGGCTCAAACCCAAACTTTTCAGCCACAAAGGCAGGTAAGGATTGAAGAAACCGATGTGGGCGAAATAACTGGCCGAGAGTGCGGCAAACGGCACCAGTTGACGCCGCGAAACAAGCGGCGCGGGTGTGGGTGTCATCGGGTCAACTCGGACGCTGCGCGGCGATAGGTGCCACAGGCGGCACCACGTCGGCGCACTGGGCACGGTGCCGCAGCGCATGGTCCATCACCACCAAGGCCAACAAAGCTTCAGCGATGGGAGTGGCGCGGATGCCGACACAAGGATCATGGCGACCCTTGGTTTGCACTTGCACCGCAGCGCCTGCGCTGTCGATGCTGTCACGTGGTGTCAGGATGGAACTGGTGGGCTTGATGGCGATGCTCACCTCCAGGTCTTGGCCGGTGCTGATGCCGCCCAAGATGCCGCCTGCGTTGTTGTTGGCAAACCCTTCAGGGGTGAGGCTGTCACCGTGCACCGAGCCGCGTTGCGCCACGCTGGCAAAGCCTGCGCCAATCTCGATGCCCTTCACCGCATTCAGGCCCATCATGGCGTAGGCAATATCGGCATCGAGCCGGTCATAGATGGGTTGACCCAAGCCCACCGGCATGCCTTGCGCCACCACACGGATACGCGCACCGCACGAGTCACCGGCTTTGCGCAAGCTGTCCATGTAGCTTTCCAGGTGCGCCACATCAGCGATGGGGGCGTAAAAGGGGTTGTGCGGCACATGCGCCCAGTCTTCAAACCCAATGGGGTGTTCACCCAGTTGTGTCATGCAACCGATGAAGCTGGTGCCAAATTTTTCTTTCAACCATTTCTTCGCCACAGCCCCTGCTGCCACCGTGGGCGCAGTGAGCCGTGCAGATGACCGACCACCGCCGCGCGGATCGCGCACACCGTACTTTTGCAAATAGCTGTAGTCGGCGTGGCCGGGGCGAAAGGTTTGCAAGATGTCGCCGTAATCTTGGCTGCGCTGATCCGTGTTTTGAATCAACAAGGCGATGGGCGTGCCGGTGGTTTTGCCTTGGTAAACGCCGCTCAAGATTTGCACTTGATCGGGTTCTTGGCGTTGCGTCACATGGCGGCTGGTGCCGGGGCGGCGGCGATCGAGGTCGTGCTGGATGTCGGCCTCGCTCAAGGCCATGCCCGGAGGGCAGCCGTCAATCACGCAGCCAATGGCCGGGCCGTGGGATTCACCAAAGTTGGTGACGGTGAAAAGTGTGCCGAAGGTGTTGCCGCTCATGCGGGGGATTATCCCTGCAACTGCTGGACCCAGTTCTCCACCATCAAACCAGGAATTCTTGAAAACTCGGATGTGTTGTTCGTTACCACCACCAAGCCCTCGCTTCGGGCATGGGCTGCAATGTGCAAATCGTTCACACCAATTGGCTGTCCCGCTTTTTCCAAATGGCTGCGAATAGCGCCGTAGTGTTGTGATGCCTTGGTGCTGTAAGCCAACACCTGCACCAGACTCGCAAACTCTTCAACGACTTCCAAGTTTTGCGCCACTTTGGCACTTTTTTCTGCGCCATGATAAAGCTCCGACAAAGTGATGGCAGACAGGGCCATGCGTCCTGCGTTGTCATTGAATTGGCTGAGCACTTCGATGGGGCGACGCTTCATGACATAAATCACCATGTTGGTGTCGAGCAAATACTTGAGCATCAAAGTGCTTCTCTGTCTGCCTGGTCTTGGGATGCACGCTCGGTCAAAAAGTCGTCTGAAACCTTGGGGCCATTGAGAAAAAATTGATCCCAAGTTTGACCCACTGGCGAAATGATGCGGTCTGCGCCCTTGGCCCGAACCTCGACTTTTTTGACACCCTCGGGCAAGCGCACATCAGCGGGTAAACGCACGGCTTGGGAACGGTTGTTGGTGAACACGGTGGTGATGGTCAAGGGCTTCTCCTTGGGATATGGCAAAAGTATATGCCTAAAAAAGCCCTGCCAATAGGGGGGTGGTTAAAGCGCCACCCCAGTGAGCACGCGGTGTCGTGCGGTTTACGAACCCGCTTTCGCACCCTCTTCCGCTGGCCAGTCCCGTATGTAGGCTTTCAGCATTTGGTTCTCGAAGTTTTGGCTGTCCACCACGGCCTTGGCCACGTCGTAAAAACTCACCACACCCATCAATTGGCGCTCGCTCAGGACCGGCAAATAGCGAGCATGGCGCTCGAGCATCATGCGGCGCACTTCGTCGAGTTCGGTGTCGGGAGCACAGGTGAGCGGGTGGTCGTCCATGGCCGAACGCACCGTGACTTGTCCCAAGCTGCCGCCGTGGTTATTCAGCGCCAAGATCACTTCGCGGAAGGTGAGGATGCCGACCAAGTCACCTTGTTCCATCACCAAGATGGAACCCAAGTCGTGCTCGGCCATCATTTTCACGGCCTCGGCCAAAGAGGCCAAGGGCGTGGTGGTGTAAAGCGTGGTGCCTTTGAGGCGCAGGATGTCGCTGACTTTCATGGTGTTTTCCTCTTGGCCTTCATGGATGACCATGCATTCAATATAGCCCACAATCCATGATCACAACACCGTGAGAACGAGGATGTCATGACCGGTTACGCCGATCCCCATTTCGACACGCTGACACTGCACGCAGGCAGCCAGCCCGACCCCGCCACCGGCGCCCGCGCCGTGCCCATCCACCTCACCACCTCGTATGTGTTCGAGTCGTCGGACCAAGCGGCGGCGCTGTTCAATTTGGAAAGCGCCGGGCATGTCTACAGCCGTATCAGCAACCCCACCACCGCGGTGTTCGAGCAGCGCATTGCGGCCTTGGAAGGCGGTATTGGTGCGATTGCCACGGCCAGCGGCCAAGCCGCGCTGCACCTGAGTGTGGCCACGCTGATGGGCGCGGGTTCGCACATCGTGGCCAGCTCGGCGCTGTATGGCGGTTCGCACAATTTGCTGCACTACACCCTGCGCCGATTTGGCATTGAGACCACTTTTGTCAAGCCTGGTGATATTGACTCATGGCGTGCGGCCATCCGGCCCAACACCAAACTGTTGTTTGGCGAAACCGTGGGCAACCCGGGGCTGGACGTGCTCGACATTCCCACGGTGTCGGCCTTGGCCCATGCGCACGGCGTGCCGCTGTTGGTGGACGCCACGCTCAGCACGCCCTACTTGCAGCAACCTTTGTCTTTGGGCGCGGATTTGGTTTACCACTCGGCCACCAAATTTTTAAGCGGCCACGGCACCGTGATTGGCGGCGTGGTGGTCGATGGCGGTTCGTTTGATTGGGAGGCCAGCGGTAAATTTCCCGAGCTGTCCGAGCCCTATGCGGGCTTTCACAACATGGTGTTCACCGAGGAAAGCACGGTGGGCGCGTTCTTGTTGCGGGCGCGGCGCGAGGGCTTGCGCGACTTCGGCGCCTGCCTGAGCCCACATTCGGCCTGGTTGATTTTGCAGGGCATGGAAACCTTGCCTCTGCGCATGGAACGGCATTTGGCCAACACTGAAAAAGTGGTGGCGTTTTTGGCCGCGCACCCGATGGTGTCGCGGGTGGGGCATCCGCTCATGCCCGACCACCCCAGCCATGCTTTGGCGCAAAAGCTGTTGCGCGGTGGGGCTCGCGGCGCGGGTTCGGTGTTCAGCTTTGACATCAACGGTTCACGCGCCCAAGGCCGCGCTTTCATTGAAGCGCTGAACATCTTCAGCCACTTGGCGAATGTGGGCGACAGCAAATCGCTGGTCATCCACCCGGCCAGCACCACGCATTTCCGCATGAGCGACGAGGCCTTGGCGCAGGCCGGTATTGGCGCGGGCACCATCCGCTTGTCGGTGGGCTTGGAAGACCCGGATGATTTGATCGACGACTTGAAACGGGCGTTGAAAGCGGCGGAGAAAGCGGGGGCTTCTTCAGGGGCTGCTTCAGGGGCTGCTTCAGGGGCTGCTTCGGGCGGTGCTGGTGCTTCGGCTGGTTCTGCGTCATAAGGATTTCGCCATGCACATCAACGTCAACGGCCACGCCACCTACGCCTACACCGGTGGCAAAGATTTCAACCCCGCCCAGCCCACCGTGGTGCTGATTCACGGCGTCTTGTGCGACCACAGCGTGTGGGCGCTGCAAAGCCGCTACTTGGCCCACCACGGCTGGAACGTGTTGGCCATCGACCTGCCCGGCCATTGCAAAAGCGCGGGTGCGCCGCCCGCCTCGGTGCAAGACGCCGCGGCCTTCATCCAAGCCCTGCTGGATGCCCAAGGCGTGCAATGCGCCGCTTTGGTGGGCCACAGTTTTGGCTCCCTCATTGCCTTGCAAACCGCGGCCCATCTGGGCGACCGCATCAGCCATTTGGTGATGGTCGGCACTGCCTACCCGATGAAAGTCTCGCCCGCCCTGCTGGACGCGTCCTTGAACCAGCCCGAGAAAGCGCTGCACATGACGAACGTGTTTTCCCGCGCCACGCTGGCACCCCCCTCCGGCGCGGGATCGTGGGTGTTTGGCGCGAGCTTGGCGCTGGGTCGGCGCGTTTTGGCCAGCAACAAAACCGTGAATCTGTTTCACACCGGTTTCAACGCCTGCAACAACTACGACCAGGGTTTGCAGGCGATGGCCGCCGTCACCTGCCCGGTGCTGATGGTGTTGGGCGAGAACGACCAGATGACCACGCCGAAAAACGCGCAAGCTTTGGTGCAGCAGGCCCGTGACACGGGCAAGCAGTTGCAGGTGGTCATGATCCCGAATGGGCATCACCAGATGAGCGAGTCGCCGAACGAGACCTTGGCGGCGCTGAAGGCCTTCTTGGTTTGACTCAGTAATTGGGGTCAGATTCCAATTGTTTGGCCGAGTGATACAAGAAAACGGCAAAATTTTGAATTTCTGTATCATAAAAACGGCGGCAAGCCCTGTACCTGCTGATCACCCTCTCAAAACAAGGCTTTTTGAGCACCTCAAAAACAACCTCGAGCCGCACGGCCTGGGGACCATTTTTTGAGCGAAAGACCAGAAAAATGAGTCCCATGGCGGGCGGCTCAAGCGTGGCTTCTGACCAGCTGAGCAAAACAATTGGAATCTGACCCAATTAGCAGAGTAAAACAATTGGAATCTGACCCCCATTACCAAACAATTGGAATCTGACCCCAATTAGCCCGCATGAGTCCATCAGGATTACCCTTGAAAGTGTCAATCTAGCTTGACATTTCGAGTCGTTTCCAAGAGCATCCCAGCAGTTTGGCATTTGGAACGTCTATGGCGAAAACCTTCCCCTTTGCGGCCATCGTGGGTCAAGATGAAATGTGCATGGCGCTGCAAGTGGTCGCCGTCGACCCCACGGTCGGTGGCGTGCTGGTGCTGGGTGACCGGGGCACCGGCAAATCCACCGCTGTGCGGGCGCTGGCCGACCTGCTGCCGCCCATCGAGGTCGTGCTGGGTTGCCCTTACGGCTGCTCTCCCAAAGACAAGCACAGCGGCTGCGAACACTGCGCCGCTCTGAAAACCGACAAGCCCAAAACCGCCAAGCGCCCGGTGCCGGTCATCGACCTGCCGCTGGGTGCCACCGAAGACCGCGTGGTCGGCGCACTTGACCTGGAAAAAGCCTTGTCGCAAGGCGTCAAGCAATTCGCCCCCGGCCTCTTGGCCCAGGCCAACCGCGGCTTTTTGTACATCGACGAAGTGAATTTGCTGGAAGACCATTTGGTCGATCTGCTGATTGACGTCGCCGCCTCCGGCGAAAACCTGGTCGAGCGAGAGGGCCTGAGCGTGCGGCATCCGGCCAAGTTCGTGCTGATCGGCAGCGGCAACCCGGAAGAAGGCGAACTGCGACCGCAGCTGCTGGACCGTTTTGGCCTGAGCGTGGAAGTGCGCACCCCGCAAGACCTCGATTTACGGGTGCAGGTGATCAAGCGCCGCGATGCCTTCGACCGCGACACCGAGGGCTTCAAAGCCGACTGGGAAGCCGACAACACCAAACTGCGCCAGCGCATTTTGAAAGCGCAAAAAGCCGTGGGCCAACTCGAGATCCCCGACGAGCTCTTGCGCTTGTGCGCCAAGCTCTGCCAGGCCTTGGGCACCGATGGTTTGCGGGCCGAACTCACCCTCATGCGGGCCACACGCGCCTATGCCGCCTTACACGGCGCGAAGAAAGTCACGGCGGCGCATTTGCGGGCCATTGCGCCACTGGCATTGCGCCATCGTTTGCGCCGCAATCCGTTGGACGACACCGGTTCGGGCGAGCGGGTGCAACGCAGCTTGGACGAGGTGCTGGCCTGATGCTGGACGCCTGGGACCAGGCGCAACGAGCGCTCTTGTGTTTGCAGGTCGATCCCGTGGGTTTGGGCGGCGTGTGGCTGAAGGCGGGTTTTGGGCCGGTGCGGCAAACCTGGCTCACGCAGTTGCAACACCTCGGCATCAACCTGCAACGCATGCCGCACCACATCGACCATGAACGCATGTTGGGCGGCATCGATTTGTCCGTCACCTTGGCGCAGGGCCGTGTCGTGGAACAACGCGGTTTGTTGGCGCAGGCCGATGGCGGATTGGTGTTGTTGCCGATGGCCGAAAAACTCAGCCCATCCACCTTGGCCATGCTGTTGCAAGCCCAAGACCAAGGCCAAGTGCAGGGGTTGTCCTTGAATAGCCTGCACCCCAGCCGTTTTGGGGTGGTGGCCCTCGATGAATCTTTGGACGACGAACCCGGTGTGCCCCTGAAATTGAAAGAGCGCTTGGCGCTGTGGCTGGATGTGCAAGCCGTGGATTGGCGCGAAAGCGAAGCGCAACTCGCGCCCTTGCCAGCGCACGAATGCCAACACGTGCGCAGCTTGTTGCGCCAAGTGCAAGCCACCACGGTGCAGCAACAAGCCTTGTGCGAAGTGGCGATGGCGCTGGGCGTGGACAACCTGCGGGCATGTTTGTTGGCGCAACGATTGGCCTGTGTGAATGCGGCTTTGCACGAACGCAGCCAGTTGGACGACGAGGACTTGCAGTTCGCGGTGCAAATGGTGTTGTCGCCCCGCGCGACACGCATGCCTGCCAATGCGAACGCAGAACAGCCGCCCGAGCCGCCAGCGCCCGAACCCGACACACCCGACAACGACACCCAGAACGAACCAGATCAATCACCCAGCAGCGAACCCGAAGCTTTGGAAGACCTGTTGTTGGCTGCGGCCATCGCCAGCTTGCCACCGAAGTTGCTCGATCAACTTTTGCTGGGCGGCGCAAAAACCAAACCCCAGAGCAGCAGCGGCAGCAGCGGCCAAGCGCAGCTCTCAAAACAACGTGGCAGGCCTTTGTCGCCGCGCCCGGGCAAACCTGGTGCAGGCGCACGTTTGCATTTGCTGGCCACCTTGCGGGCTGCAGCACCCAAACAAAAACTGCGCAGCCAACACGCTGGTCAACGCATCGCCATCCGAACCGAAGACTTTCATGTGCAACGTTTTGCGCACAAGGCTGCGTCTTGCATCATCGTGGCGATGGACGCCTCGGGCTCGGCGGCCTTGGCCCGTTTGGCCGAGGCCAAAGGCGCGGTGGATATTTTGTTGCAACAGTCTTATGCGCGGCGCGACAGTGTGTGTGTGATCGCGTTTCGCGGTTCACAAGTGCAAACCTTGTTGCCCGCCACGCGCTCCTTGGTGCGGGCGAAAAAAGCCTTGGCTGGTTTGCCCGGCGGTGGCGGCACACCCATTGCCCTCGCGTTGAAACATGCCAGCGAACAAGCGCTGGCTTTGCAACGTGCAGGCATGACGCCCTTGTTGGTGATGCTGAGCGATGGCAAAGCGAACGTCACCCTTGAAGGATTGGGCGGACGCACCCAAGCGCAAGAAGACGCGATGAAATGGGCGCAACAGTGGGCGCGATTGGGTTTTGCATCGCTGTGGATTGACACCGCCGTGCAACCCACGGGCCATGCACAAGAGCTGTCGCAAGCCATGCAAGCGCGTTACCTGCCCATGCCCTATGTGGCCTCGCAACGCGTCGCTGACGCGATTGCTTTCATCCGCTAAGGCCTATGTTCGAGTCGTTCTACCCAGCCCTGTCCTGGGAACAACACCAGGCGCATTGGCCTTTGTCAGAACACAGCCAGTTTGTGAATGCGGCGGGCTTGCGCTGGCATGTGCAAACTTTGGGCGATGGGCCCTTGTTGTTGATGCTGCACGGCTTGGGTGCATCCACCCACAGTTGGCGCGGGATGGCGCCCTTGTTGGCCGCGCATTACCGCGTCATGCTGATCGACTTGCCCGGCCATGCGTTCAGCAGCACGCCTTCTGCACAGGCCGCAGGTTTGCCCGACATGGCGCAGGCCCTGCAGGGATTGATGACGCAACTGCAAACCTGGCCGCAAGTGGTGGTAGGTCATTCAGCAGGTGCCACCTTGGCAGCGCGTTGGTTGTTGAACCACCCGGATCGACCCGCCCCAGATCTGGTGGCCTTCAACCCCGCGTGGTTGCCGCTCTCGGGCGCGGCGCATTGGTTGTTTCCTTTGTCGGCCAAACTGATTTCACTCAACCCCTTGTCGGCCTGGCTGTTTGCCAAAGCCATGCAACAAGAAATGTTTGTAGGCAAAATTTTGAGCAGCACCGGCTCGCACTTGGCAGCCGAGGATGCGGCTTGCTACAAGCTGTTGATGCAATCCCCCTCGCATGTGCAAGGCGTGTTGCAAATGATGTTGCACCACGACTTGGGGTCCCTGCCCCAGCAACTGGCCGAGTTGAAAAGCCGGGTGTTGATCTTGGCTGCTGAAAACGATCAAGCCGTGCCGCACGACCATGCGGTCACCGCGCATCAACGCATCCCAGGCGCAGCGCTCATATCACTTCAAGACTTGGGGCATTTGGCGCACGAGGAAAACCCGCAACTTTGTGCACAGATGGTGTTGCAGTGGTTGCAGGATCTAGCGTGAAAGATATGATGGACGCCATTGAGAAGTTGGAAAACGATGATGAAGCCTTCACAGTCGCTGCAAACCCACCGAGCCGCTATCCGATCTGTGGTTGAGCGTCATCGCGCTTGCAACGCTCGCGTGTTTGGCTCTGTACTTCATGGCAACGACCATGAAGGCAGTGATTTGGACATCCTGATCGACCCGACGCCAGAAACCACTTTGTTTGATATAGGCGCTATTCGACACGAGCTGCTGCAACTGTTGGGCGTTCAGGTTGACGTTGTCACGCCCAATGCGCTGCCGGATTCTTTCCGAGCCAAGGTGATTGCTGAAGCCCGTCCGGTATGAGCCAAGAACAACGTTTAGCCGATTATTTAGCTCATATCCTTGAAGCCATTGAGCGTATTGATACGTATGTCTCTGATTTGGATGAGCTTGCTTTTTTAAAAAGCCATCTCGTTCAAGATGCTGTGATTCGTAATTTCGAAATCATTGGCGAAGCATGTAACAACATTGAGAAGCGTTATTCCAACTTTGCCGCTGAGCATCCGGAATTGCCTCTTTCTTCAGCCAATCAAATGCGCAATGCCTTGGCACATGGGTATTTCAAGGTTGATTTTGAAGTGCTTTGGAAAACCATCCACAACGACCTGCCCCTGCTCTACGATCAGATCAAAGCTGCCCTTCCCAAAGGCTGAAGCTTCAAGGCCCAAAAGGACCGTTGAGTTGAATCGTGCTGTGGTTCAAAAAGCCTGCTGTTGTGACCCACACCAAATAGGGCAGGATCATGAGGCTTGAGAGCTTGGAGATGCGCCACAAACCTAGGATGAGCAGCAACACCGAGGCCCACAGCACATAGAGTTCACTCAGCGCCCAGTCGGGGCGCTTCAGGGTGAAATACAGCCAACTCCACAGCACATTCAACGCGCCATTGACCCCGAACATGAGTCCAATGGCGAGTTTTTGTCTGGCGCTGGTGGCCAGCTGCCACGCACCCCAACCACTGAGGGCACACAGCGTGAAGATGGTGGTCCAGATCGGGCCAAACGCAATGTCTGGCGGCTTCCAGGCTGGCTGCTTCAAAGCGTAGTACCACGGCCCCAAATCGGTGAGCGAACCACCTATGCCTGCCACCAAAAAACTGCAGGCAAAGGCGATACCCAAGCCACCCCAACGCTTGACAGCGCTCATGTGCGAACCATGCCAAACAAGTGCGCCAAATCTTTGAAAAAGATACGCACATGGGCCATGGGTTTTTTGCGCACCAAGACCTTGTTCATGTAGGACTCGAAGGTGAGTTGTTGCACGTCTTTGTCTTCGCAAATCTTCACAAATTTTTCGCGGCGGCGGTCGTTCTGATACCAGAAATACTGCATGATGCCAAGCACCCAAAACACCTTGCCGTGGTCTTTCATGAAGACTTTGCGGGCTTGTTTCAAGTGCACCGGGTTGTTGGTTTCCAGCGCCAGTTGCACCGCGTCAGCAGCCATGCGGCCACAAGCCATGGCGTAGTAAATGCCTTCACCCGAAGCAGGGGCCACCACACCCGCCGCGTCACCGGCCAACACAATGTCGCGGCCGTTGTCCCATTTGGGCAGCGGTTTCAAGGGAATCGGCGCACCTTCACGGCGCAAGGTTTCCACGTCGCTCAAGCCCGCAGTTTCACGCAAACGCGCCACCGCACTGCGCAATGAAAAGCCTTTGTCGGCACTGCCGGTGCCAATGCTCATGGTGTCGCCGTGGGGGAACACCCAGCCGTAAAAGTCGGGGGACAAACTGCCTCGGTAATAGACGTCACAGCGGTCCGGGTCGTAGTCGGGCTGGCCATTGGCCGCACGCACGATCTCGTGATAGGCAAACACGTACTTGGTGCGCTCTGCGCCCTCAATGGTTTGACGCGCCACCTCGGACTTGGCCCCATCCGCGCCCACAATGAAACGCGCTCGCAGGCTTTGCTCTGGGGTTTTGTTGTCCACGCTGCCAATGTGCACCCGCGCCACACCATCGGTGTCGCGTGTGATTTTGGAGAAGGTACCTCGCAAGCGTGTTGCGCCATGCGAACGGGCGCGTTCACGCAACCATTCGTCAAAGCTGTCGCGGTTGACCATGCCGACAAAACCGTTTTCAATCGGGATGTCCACCTTGTTGTCGCTGGGCGAAATCATGCGGGCGCAACGTGCTTTGGCCACCAACAAATGGTCGGGGATTTCAAAGTCTTTGATGCAGCGCGGTGGAATGGCGCCGCCACAAGGTTTGGTGCGGCCTTGGCGGTCCAGCAACAACACCTTCCAACCGCGCAACGCCAGGTCGTCAGCCGCCGTGGCACCTGAGGGTCCACCGCCAATCACGATCACGTCATAGGTATCAGTATTCATGGCCCAACTCCTTGGAATGATGGCTGGCCGGCACAGACAAAGAAGGTGTGCGCGGTGCGTCGTAACGCCCCACCCACACCGCACACGCAGCTGACATGGCAAACATCAGCGCTTCGAAACCAAATACCCACGCATAAGCAGTGCCTTGTGCGTGGACAAACCAATGCGACAAATCGCTGGCACCGGTGCCCAGCAAACCGCCGACACCAAAGGCGATGGCTTGCGCCGCGCCCCACAATCCCATGCGGGTACCGGCGCGGTCTTCACCACCTTGGGTGGCCAAGCGCATCATGGTGGCGATGGCAGCGATGGAAAAACTGCCGTTGGCCACACCCAGCAAAAACACATTGGCCTTCAGCGGCCAAGGTGGCCCAGAAAGACCCGCCATGCACAAACCGACCATGGCCACGCCCGAGACAACACAACCACCGACCATCCAAGATTGCACCGAGCCCATGCGCCCCGCCATCCAGGAACTGCCAGCGAGGGCCACGATCAACATGCCGCACAACACCGCCGAGTGGTGCAGGCCCGACAACTGGGTGGTTTCACCGGGGGTCAAGCCAAACGTCGCACCTGCGAACGGCTCCAAGATCAGGTCTTGGGCGCTGTAAGCCAGCATGGACAAGAACACAAACACGGTGAAGGCTTTGGCCTGCGGTTCGTTCCACACGCTGGCCAAGGCTTGTTTGAAATCTTGTTGATGCACAGGTTTGTTGTCCGTGGACACCAAGCTGCTGGCTTGGCCTTCCAAGCCCCACAAAGCCAAGCCCGTGATGATCACCACCAAGACACTCAGGCTGGCACTGATGTCGAGCAAGCGCTCGGGTGAATAAGGTTGCAACAACTTGCCCACCGTGATGGCGGTGACTGCGAAGCCCACGATCATCATCATCCACACGGCGGTTGCCGCAGGGGCGCGGCGTGTTTCAGCCACCCGCTTGGACATCAAGACCAACAAGGAGGTGCCACAGGCACTGACGCCAAAACCAATCAAGCTGAAGGCCAGCACCGACAAAGCGATGCCTGCTGATAAGTGATCAGCCATCTGCACCGTGGCGACGCTGGCCAAATAGCCACCAGTGGCCAACACCGTCATGCCACCCATCATCCAAGGCGTGCAACGCCGTCCTTGGTCCGCGCCAAAGCCCATGCGCGGTCGCACCATTTGCACCAGGTAGTGAAAGCCCACCAACAAACCGGGCAAGAGCGCAGGCAGCGCCAACTCGACCACCATGATGCGGTTCAAGGTGGAGGTGGTGACCACCACCACCGCGCCCATACAAGCTTGGATCAAACCCAGACGGGCGATTTGCAGCCAAGTGAACCCTGTTGCACTCATGACACCACCTCCTGCAAACCACGCAGCGACCAAGCGCTGACCATCATGCCGCTGACGAACAGCGGCACGCCAAAAGCACTCACGCTCAAGGCTTTTTCCACCGGTTGTTGAATGAAGCGCACCATGAGCGGGAGTTGCGCCACAGTCAGCAACACCACAGCCAAGGCGGCGTTGGGTGAGCCCCAATGCAACAACATGGCCGCCACCGCCCACTGCGCCACCAGCATGAAGCCGCAAGCGGTCCAGGCTGCTTTGGTCACGCCCATTTGCACCGGCAAAGAACGCACGCCCATGAGCGCATCGCCTTGCACGGCTTTGAAATCGTTCAGGGTCATGATGCCGTGCGCTCCCAAGCTGAACAGCAAGGCCAACACGATAGTGTCTTGCGAGGGCATGGCACCGCCCAACATG
This sequence comes from Limnohabitans simekii (SeqCode), assembly GCF_965234735.1. Taxonomy (GTDB): domain Bacteria; phylum Pseudomonadota; class Gammaproteobacteria; order Burkholderiales; family Burkholderiaceae_C; genus Limnohabitans; species Limnohabitans simekii. The sequence goes on from NZ_OZ248544.1 coordinate 137,970, forward strand.
ACGGCCGCACCCGTGACCCAAGCGAGTCCTTCATAGCTGAGTGCACAGGCCGAGTTGCCCCACCAACCATTGGCTTTCAAGCGCACCGGTGGTGCGCTATAAGCCCAGGCCAAGACCAGCCCCAAGCCACTGGCGGCAAAGCCCCAAGGCCCGAGTTGCCAAGCCCACAACAAGGACAACAGCGTCCAAATGACGGCGATGTACAGGCCCCAGCGCCCGGGCATGCGGCCTGAAGGAATGGGACGATCAGGTTCGTTGATGGCGTCGACATGGCGGTCAAACCAGTCGTTCACCGCCTGGCTGGTAGCGCAAACCAAGGGCCCGGCCAGCAAGATGCCACCGATGATGAGCAACCAGTTGTCGCTCAGGGATTGACCGGTGGAGACCATGCCGCAGGCGAAGGCCCACATGGGCGGAAACCAGGTGATGGGTTTGAGCAGCTCGGCGACGGTGGCGAGGTCGGGACGGTTCATGCTGACATTGTGACCATACAAGCCACAATGTCAACTGGGGTTTACACTTTCACACCGCTTCGTTGTCGTCAATGATGCCAAATCGCCGCAATTTGACATACAGGCTTTGCCGGGACAGGCCCAGCATCTCGGCGGCCGAGGCGCGGTTGTTGTGGGTCAGCTCCAGCGCCGACTGGATGCACATGCGCTCGATCATTTCCGTGGTTTCGTTGACGATGTCTTTCATCGGCATGCGCCCCACAAGGTGCGAGAGTTCGGCCACGGAACCGGCCATGCCGCCGGAGGCCGGGGTTTCTTGCTGGCGGCGGCGGCTGGTGTCACGGATGAAAAACGCGAACATTTGGCTTTTGTCGGAGATGGCCACGGCGGAAATATCCACCGCCAAATTCAGGCCAGACATGCTGCGAATGTCGGTGGCAAAGCCGCGCACATTGGCTTGTTGGCGCAAATGGGTGTTGAGCACGCCCCAATCGACGCTGCCGCGCACCAGCCATTGGTCCAAGGTTTGGCCTTGCAACTGCGACTGGGCGGTGGCACCCACCATGGCCATGAACTCGGAATTGACCGAGCGAATTTGGCCGTTTTTATCGGTCAGCACAAAGCCCTCGGGGGCGCGTTGCATGGCTTCTGCGTACAGGGTTTGGTCCGAATCCATCGGGCTGGTGGAGACCGGATCGGCTTGCAGAAAGCGCACCAAAAACTGCGCCCCACCCTCTTGGCGGAACACGGTCACGGTCAGGGTGATGACGTTTTCTGAGCCCAGCAACTTGACCCGACAGACCTCGATGCGCCCGGTGGCATGGGCCATGCGCAGCAAAGACTGCACCTCGTCATGGCTTTGCGGGTCAAAGCATTCGAGCAGGTCGCGCCCCACCAGTCGTTTGGACTGGTCCTTCATCAGCCCCATGGCGGCCACATTGGCCTCGGACACTTTTTGGCTGAGTGCTTCAACCACCATGACGGGATCATTGGAGGTGTCAAACAGAATGCGGTAACGCGCTTCGATGTGGCGCAAGCGCAAATAGTCGCGTTCCATCGATTGCTGGGTTTCCACCAAACGCCGTTGCAGCACAGCAATGGCCCCCAGGTCCCGGCCCAACAGCAAGGTGCGTTGTTCTTTCTCGAAATGCAGGGCCACATACTGGATGGGCAGATCCTCGCCTTGCAGAGAAGGATGGTTGATGTGCCGCCAGCGCATATCGGCATTGTTGCTGGGTACAGCCAGCATTTCCTTGACCTTGGGCACGCTTTCAGGGGTGACCGTGCTCAGCCAGGTCTTGCCGACCCAGGTTTGACAGGACATGGCGGCCAACTCGTTTTTGCGCACAGAAACATCAACCACCACGCCATTTTGGTCCACCAGCAGCGCAATATCGGATGCCACCCCGATCAATTGGGCCAATTTGTCTGCGGTGAAACTGGGAATTTTCATAAAGTAGTAGTTGTTTCTCGGGGCTTCCTAGGTACAAGAGTGTACAGACAGATAGACATGTCAAGCCGTCTGTGCTGATTTCATCTGACATTGACCAATGTCAGTTCAGTTTGACTTCGGCAGCGCACCGCCATGACCAACTCCAGCGCCTTGTCTTGGGCTGCGCGGGCATCTTGGGTGACCAACTCCACCCCCAAGTTCTCGAGCAATTCAGGGCAGGCGGCAACCAAGGGGCCACCCGCCAGTATTTGCAATCGCGGGTTGGCTGAGGACCGCCTGATCTGCTTGACCAGTTGACGAATAGACGGAAGTTGTTGCTCTGAACTGAGGGAAATGGCGAGCAAGTCATACCAATCCGAGACCATTTTTTTCAACAATTCATCAGCCGAATCGCACTCCAGCAGATTGACTTGCCAACCTGTGCGCCGGAAAAACTCTGACAGCATGAAACTGCCCATGGTGTGCTGGGTCTGAAAAGCCCCGACGATGCAGCAACTCAACCCGGCCGCTTGGCTGCTGGCGTTTTTCAAAAACGCCGGGCTTAATTCAAACAACAGGTGCCGCAAACGGGCATAGGCCAAGCTGCCCGTGGCAAAGTCCATCAAATCATCACACCACCATTGACCCACCAAGCGCGCCGCTGGGGTGATGCCATCCAAATAGACATCCTCAATATCAACACCGGCTGCCAGCCATTGGTGGACCAATTCGGAGGTTTGTTGACTGCCAAGCAAGCTGGCCTGACACAAGGCCTGCACATGCTGCATCTGAAGTTGGCCGTGCTGAACAGGCCCTGACTGCAAGGGCTCATTCAAGGTGTGCAGCAACACGCGGCCCACCCCAAAGGGTGAAGCCGACGGCGACAGATGGAAGGGGTGCAGACTGCTTTGCATGGCAAAAACTGGTGTGAAGCTTCTCAATTCACAGACGGCGTAGTTTTATCTGTAATTTTGATCCGCCTCCTATGGAAAACCCTAGTTTTGTAAACAAATAAATACGTCAACTTGGGTTGACAGATTGGCAAGTGCCCCCTAAAGTCAAAGCACACCAAAAGCCATCAACCCGACATGACCCCAACCCGCCCACCCAACCACCTGCTGTACACACCGGAACAAAAAATCCGGCGGGACGCATCCGTGTGGACGCTGGTGCAAGGCATCTTGGCCCCGGTTCAATTCCTGATTTTTTTAATAAGCCTGTGGCTGGTGGTGCGCTGTTTGATGACCGGCGAAGGCGAAAACCTGGCCTTGTACTCGGTGGTGGTGAAAACCATCGCCCTCTACACCATCATGGTCACCGGCTGCATTTGGGAAAAAGTGGTGTTCGACCAATACCTGTTTGCCCACGCCTTCTTCTGGGAAGACGTTTTCAGCATGTTGGTGCTGGCGCTGCACACCGCGTACTTGTGGGCCTGGTTCACCGGCAGCTTGTCGGCGCAGCAGCAACTCTGGCTGGCCTTGGCCGCCTACGCCGCCTACCTGATCAATGCCGCGCAGTTTGTTTGGAAACTGCGTGCAGCGCGTTTGCAGGCTGAAGCCATGACGCTCAGCCCCTCACTGACTGAAGGAGCCTCCGCATGAGCCCGGTCATCCCGATCCGCAGCGCCACCAGCGAAGCTTGCGCCCCAGACATCACCACCGAACGCGGCCAGCGCGAGGTGTTTTGCGGCCTGACCGGCATCATTTGGTTGCACCGCAAAATTCAAGACGCGTTTTTCTTGGTGGTGGGTTCCCGCACCTGTGCCCACCTTATTCAGTCTGCCGCAGGCGTGATGATTTTTGCCGAACCTCGTTTTGGCACCGCCATCATCGACGAGCGCGACTTGGCGGGTTTGGCCGATTGCAACGAAGAGCTCGACAAAATCGTCGCTGATTTGTTGGAACGCCGCCCCGACATCAAGCTGCTCTTTCTGGTGGGCTCTTGTCCTTCCGAAGTCATCAAACTCGATTTGTCCCGTGCCGCCTACCGCCTGAGCACCCAATACGGTCAAAACGGCGGCGTCAAGGTGCTGAACTACTCGGGCAGCGGCATCGAAACCACCTTCACCCAAGGCGAAGACGCCTGCTTGGCAGCCTTGGCCCCCACCTTGACAACCACAGCAACCGAGCAGAAAAAACTGTTGGTGGTGGGCACTTTGGCCGATGTGGTGGAAGACCAGTTCCGCAGCTTGTTTGGCAAGATGGGCCTGCCCGACGTGGACTTCTTCCCGCCGCGTCGCAGCACGCAATTGCCCAGCGTGGGCCCCGGCACCGTGTTCTTGTTGGCCCAACCGTTTTTGGCCGACACCGCCCGCGCTTTGGAAAACCTGGGTGCCCAACACCTGCCCGCGCCCTTCCCTTTGGGTGCCCAAGGCACCACCGCTTGGTTGGCAGAGGCTGCTCGGGCTTTTGGTGTGACCAACGAGGTATTTGAAGCCGCCATCGACGCACCCCGCAAACGCGCGGTCCAAGCCATCAGCAAACACCGTCCCGAATTGCAAGACAAAAAAATCTTTTTCTTCCCCGATTCGCAGTTGGAAATCCCGTTGGCGCGTTTTCTGCACCACGAGTTGGGCATGCATCTGGCCGAAGTCGGCACACCTTATGTGCACCGCAAACACCTGGACGCCGATCTGAACCAACTGCCCGCCAACACCCGCGTGGTGGAAGGCCAAGACGTGGAATTGCAACTCGACCGTTGCCGCGCTGCCAACCCCGATTTGGTGGTCTGCGGTTTGGGTTTGGCAAACCCCTTGGAGGCCGAAGGCTTCACCACCAAATGGGCCATTGAATTGGTGTTCACACCGATCCAAGGCTACGAGCAAGCAGGTGACTTGACAGGCTTGTTCAGCCGTCCCCTGATTCGTCGACTCAAACTGGTCGCCTGAGGCACAACATGCAACTCACGCTCTGGACATACGAAGGCCCACCCCACATTGGTGCGATGCGCATCGCCACGGCCATGCAAGACGTGCACTACGTGTTGCATGCACCGCAGGGCGACACCTACGCCGACTTGTTGTTCACCATGATCGAGCGCCGCCACAAACGCCCACCGGTCACTTACACCACCTTCCAAGCGCGTGACTTGGGCAGCGACACCGCACAGCTGTTCAAAGACGCCGTGGCCCATGCCAACGCACGTTTCAAACCCAACGCCATGTTGGTGGGCGCCTCCTGCACCGCCGAGTTGATTCAAGACGACCCCGGTGGTTTGGCGCAAGCGCTGCAACTGCCCATCCCTGTTGTTGCGCTTGAATTGCCCGCCTACCAACGCAAAGAAAACTGGGGCGCAGCCGAAACCTTTTACCAACTGCTGCGCCATGTGGCCGTGTCACCACCCGAGGGCTTTGACCGCCAAGCGCAAGCGCCCAGTTGCAACATCTTGGGCCCCACGGCTTTGGGCTTTCGCCACCGGGATGACGTGAAAGAAATCACCAAGTTGCTGGAAGACATGGGCATCCAAGTGAATGTGGTGGCCCCCTTGAACGCCTGTGTGGCCGACTTGCAAAACATCCCCTTGGCCTCCTTCAATGTGGTGCTCTACCCCGAAGTGGCCAACACCGCTGCTTTGTGGCTCGAGCGTCAATTCAACCAGCCCTTCACCAAAACCATCCCGATTGGCGTGGGTGCCACTCGCGACTTTGTGAAAGAAGTGGCGACCTTGGCAGGCGTGGAAGTGCCCGCCGATTTGGAAGACGACGGCCATTCGGTGTGGTATTCGCGCTCGGTCGATTCCACCTACCTGACGGGCAAGCGTGTGTTCATTTTTGGTGATGCTTCCCATGTGGTGGCTGCTGCCCGCTTCGCGTCGGAAGAAATGGGTTTCGAGGTGGTGGGCTTGGGCACTTACAGCCGCGAATTCGCCCGCGAAGTGCGCGATGCCGCCAAACGCTACGGCGTGGAAGCGCTGATCACCGACGACTACATGGCGGTGGAAAAACAAGTCGCCGCCTTGCACCCCGAGCTGATTTTGGGCACGCAAATGGAACGCCACATCGCCAAGCGCCAAGGCATTCCATGCGCGGTCATCTCCGCACCCGTGCATGTGCAAGATTTCCCAGCACGCTACGCGCCGCAAATGGGCTTTGAAGGTGCCAATGTCTTGTTTGACACCTGGGTGCATCCGCTGATGATGGGCCTGGAAGAGCATTTGCTGGGCATGTTCCGTGACGACTTTGAATTCAACGACAGCGCCGCGCCTTCGCACTTGGGTTCCACGCGTCGTCAACCCGAAGCACCCAAGGCGGAGCCTGAATTGATTGTGTTGCCCGCTGACGCTGTCGCCGCCACCCAGTGGTCCCCTGAAGCTACCAAAGAGCTGGGCAAGATCCCGTTTTTTGTCCGCGGCAAAGCCAAACGCAACACCGAGCGTTTTGCCACCGAGCAAGGTGTGTCAACCATCACCGTGGAGACGCTCTACGATGCCAAAGCCCACTTCAGCCGCTGATCGTTTGGCCGCCGCCAACACCGTGGTGCTGGTCACCATGGACAACCATTTGTCGGGCGCTTTTGAGAAAGTGGCTCTGCAACTGAGCGAACTGGGCTTGCGCCTGAAAGTGCATGCTGCCAGCGACTGGCGCAACAACCAAGACCAACTGCAACACTGCCGCGACGACTTGGCCCAAGCCAAGATGGTCATCGTTTCGATGTTGTTCATGGAAGACCATTTCCTGCCCATCCTCGATGTCTTGGAGCAACGCCGCTTTGAGGTGGACGCCATGGTCTGCATCATGTCGGCACCCCAGGTCATGCAACTCGGCCGCATGGGCAAGTACGTGGCCAACACCCAAAGCGGTGGCCTCATCGGCTTGCTGAAAAAACTGCGCCCCTCCGCCAAAGACGAGAACGGCAAAGACAAACCCGCGTCTGCCGGGGCCAAGCAAATGGCCATGCTGCGCCGCCTGCCCAAGTTGCTGCGCTTCATTCCCGGTACGGCGCAAGACGTGCGTGTCTTTTTCTTGGTGATGCAGTATTGGTTGGCCGGTTCCGAGCACAACATCATGCACATGGTGTTGATGCTGGTGCAACGCTACATGAAGTTGTCGACCAAACAACTGTCCTCTTTGCCTGCACTGGAGGCACCCCAAGAATACCCCGATGTTGGCGTCTACCACCCGCGCATGAAGGGTTTGTTCTCCGAACAGTCCAGCGACCTGCCCAACATCAAACGCCAAGACCAACCCGCTGTCGGCTTGCTGGTGTTGCGCTCTTATTTGCTGGCTGGCAACACCGCCCATTACGACGCGGTGATCGATGCTTTGGAGGCCAAGGGCTTGCGTGTCATTCCCGCCTATTCCAGTGGCTTGGATGCCCGTTGCGCCATCGATGCGTATTTCAAAAAGGGCGACACCCCTGTCATTGAAGCCTTGGTTTCTCTCACTGGCTTTTCATTGGTGGGTGGACCTGCTTACAACGATGCCAAGGCTGCCCAAGAGGCTTTGAAGCAGCTCGATGTGCCCTACATCGCAGCGCACCCCGTCGAGTTTCAATCGCTGGACCAATGGGGCAGCTCCGAGCGCGGTTTGTTGCCGGTGGAAAGCACCATCATGGTCGCCATTCCCGAGCTTGATGGCTCTACCGTGCCCATGGTGTATGGCGGTCGACCCGGTGCCGAGGGCACCAGTTGCACCGGTTGCGAGCGCTTGTGCACCTTCACCAAAGCGCATCAAACCCAGCACATGTTCACTTGCGCTGAGCGCACCGAGATGCTGGCTGCACGGGTGCAAAAACTGGTGCATTTGCGCCAAAGCAAACGGGCAGAACGCAAGGTCGCGATTGTGATTTTCAACTTCCCACCGAATGCCGGTGCGGTTGGCACTGCCGCTTATTTGTCGGTGTTTGAATCCTTGTTCAACACCCTGCACAACCTGGCTTCACAAGGCTATCAGGTTGAATTGCCCGAAAGCGCTGATGCCTTGCGAGAGGCCTTGTTGAAGGGCAATGCCGCGCAATACGGCACCCAAGCGAATGTCGTTCACCAAATTCCCTTGTCTCACCACATTCAAAACGAGCAGTGGCTCAGTGAAATTGAGGCTCAGTGGGGGGCTGCGCCCGGCAAGCACCTGACCGATGGCCGCAGCTTGTTTGTGCTTGGTCTGCAACTGGGCAACGTGCTGTTGGCGGTGCAACCCGCGTTTGGGTATGAAGGCGACCCGATGCGGTTGTTGTTTGAAAAGGGCTTCGCCCCCACCCACGCCTTCAGTGCCTTCTACCGCTATTTGCGCAAAGATTACCGTGCTGATGCCGTGCTGCACTTTGGCACCCATGGCGCACTGGAATTCATGCCGGGCAAACAAACCGGCTTGTCGGGCAAATGCTGGCCCGAGCGATTGATCCATGACCTGCCCAATATTTACCTTTACGCTGCCAACAACCCCTCTGAAGGCGCGCTGGCCAAACGCCGCGCTGCCGCCACGCTCATCAGCTACTTGACCCCCAGCATCACCGAAGCCGGTTTGTACAAAGGCTTGATTGAACTCAAACAAACGCTGGAACGCTGGCGCGGTGAAGCCCAAACAGACGCATCCGAGCGTCAATCGCTGATGCAGATGCTGCACGAACAAGCACTGGCCATGGACTTGCAAGTCCCCGCCCAGTTGGATGACGACACCACGTGGATCGATGGCCTGCAAGCCCAGTTGTTGGAGCTTGAATACGCCCTGATTCCTGACGGCTTGCATGTGATTGGCCGGGTGCCGACCCGCGACGCCCGCTTGTCCACCTTGAAGGCCATGGCCAAAGCCATGAACATCGAAGCACCCGCCTTGCTCAACCAGTTGGTAGATGAAAACGACTTGCCCGCCAACACCTTGAGTGACTTTTCAAGCTCTCAAGTGCAGCAAATTCAACAACTTGTCGACACCAATCGCATGCTGGGCCAACAGCATGAATTACAGGGTTTGATGCGGGCTTTGGATGGCCGCTACATCGAGCCTGCCCCTGGTGGCGATTTGCTGCGCATGCCCGAGGTCTTGCCCACCGGTCGCAACTTGCATGGCCTGGACCCCTTCCGCATGCCCAGTGCTTTTGCGGTGAAAGACGCCAAGCACCAAGCCGACAAATTGTTGGCGCGGTATGCCGCCGACGGCCAAGGCTTTCCTGAGAGCGTGGCCATGGTGTTGTGGGGCTCGGACAATTTGAAATCCGAAGGCGGGCCCTTGGCCCAGGCTTTGGCGCTGATGGGCGCAGCACCGCGCTTTGACAGCTATGGCCGCTTGGCCGGTGCGGCCTTGATTCCCTTGAGTGAATTAGGACGCCCCCGCATTGACGTGGTCATCACTTTGTCGGGCATCTTCCGCGACCTGATGCCCATGCAAATCAAGTTGTTGGCCGAGGCCAGTTTCTTGGCCGCCAGCGCCGATGAAGCCGACGAAGACAACTTCATCCGCAAACACAGCTTGGCTTTCATGCAAGCCAATGGCTGCGACATGGAAACCGCATCGCTGCGTGTGTTTGGCAATGCCGAAGGCGCGTATGGCGCGAATGTCAACCACTTGATTGACAGCAGTTGCTGGGAAGAAGAAAACGAATTGGGCAATGCCTTCACCAACCGCAAAGGCTTTGCCTACGGTCGCGAAGGCCAGCCGGTGCGCAACAACGCGCTGCTTCAAAGTGCGTTGGCCAATGTGAGCCTCACCTATCAAAACGTCGACTCGGTCGAGTTGGGCGTGACCAGCATTGACACCTATTTCGACACCTTGGGTGGCATCAGCCGTGCGGTGTTGCAAGCCAAACACCAACGCGATGGCAACCAAGCCAGTGCGCCGCCGGTCTATATCGGCGACCAAACCCAAGGCGATGGCGTGGTGCGCAGCCTGACCGAACAAGTGGCATTGGAAACCCGCACCCGCATGCTCAACCCCAAGTGGCATGAAAGCATGTTGCAACACGGCTATGAAGGTGTGCGTCAAATTGAAGCCCACCTGACCAACACCATGGGCTGGTCGGCCACCACCGGCCAAGTGCAACCCTGGGTCTATCAACAACTGGCGCAAACCTTCATCCTCGACCACGAGATGCGTGAACGTTTGGCCAAACTCAATCCAACGGCTTCAGCCAAAGTGGCTGGTCGTTTGTTGGAAGCGTCTCGACGTCAGTACTGGAAACCTGACGCCGAAACAATGAAGGTACTGCAACAGGCAGGCGATGAGTTAGAGGACCGCTTAGAAGGCGTCCAAGAAGGAGTACTTGCATGATGGAAACAGCCACAGTCCCGGTATCCTCAATCAAGCGTGGAGGGCGACCCGATGGTGAAGGCAGTGTCCAAGTTCAGATGGATCCGAACTTGAAAATTGGCACAGCCAAAGTCTTTGCGGTTTACGGCAAAGGCGGCATTGGCAAAAGCACCACCTCTTCAAACTTGTCGGTGGCCTTTAGCAAAATGGGCAAGCGTGTCTTGCAAATCGGTTGCGACCCGAAACACGACTCCACCTTCACACTCACCAAAAAGCTCATGCCCACGGTGATTGACGCGTTGGAAGCGGTTGACTTTCACGCCGAAGAACTGCGCTTGGACGACTTTGTGTTCAAGGGCTACAACGGCGTCATGTGCGTCGAGGCTGGTGGCCCACCAGCGGGCACGGGTTGTGGCGGCTATGTGGTCGGTCAAACCGTCAAGCTCTTGAAAGAGCACCATTTGTTGGAAGACACCGACGTGGTGATTTTTGACGTGCTGGGCGATGTGGTGTGTGGTGGCTTTGCAGCCCCGCTGCAACACGCTGACCGCGCCCTGATTGTGACGGCCAATGATTTCGATTCCATCTTCGCCATGAACCGCATCGTGCAAGCGATTGGTGCCAAAGCCAAGAACTACAACGTGCGCTTGGGCGGTGTGATTGCCAACCGCAGTGATGCCACCGACCAGATTGACAAGTACAACGCGGTCACCGGCTTGAAAACCATGGCGCACTTCCCCATGCTCGACGAAATCCGCCGCAGTCGTTTGTCCAAGTCCACCTTGTTTGAACTCGAAGCCACACCGGCTGTGAAAGCGGTGCAAGACGAGTACATGCGTTTGGCCGCGGCCTTGTGGTTGGGTGGCGACCCGCTGCCTGCCGTGCCCATGAAAGACCGCGATATTTTTGACCTGCTGGGATTCGATTGATGGACCACACCAGCTATTTGCAACGACGCGAACAGATCGAGCACTATTTCGATCGGACCGCGGCCAAGGCTTGGGAGGTGCTCACTTCAAATGCACCGGTGGGCCGCATTCGCCGCACTGTGCGCGAAGGCCGCGACCAGATGCGCAGCACGCTCATGTCTTGGTTGCCCCAAGACATGCGCGGCATGCGTTTGCTGGACGCCGGTTGCGGGACAGGTGCTTTGGCGGCACTGGCCATGCAACGCGGTGCCGAGGTGGTGGCCATCGATCTCTCGCCCACATTGGTGCAATTGGCGCGTGAACGCTATGCGCAGGATGTGGAGCAAGGACCAGGCAGCATCCAGTTTTTGGCGGGCGACATGCTGAGCCCCGCCACCGGCGAATTCGATTACGTGGTCGGCATGGATTCCTTGATTCACTACGACACCCAAGACATCGTCAAAGCCGTGCATGGTTTGTCGCAGCGCACCCGCCGCGCTATTTTGTTCACCTTTGCACCGCGCACCCCTTTGCTGGCCATGATGCACAGCGTGGGCCGCCTTTTTCCTCGCTCAGACCGCTCGCCCGCCCTCGAGCCCGTGTCAGCAGTGGACTTGAACCTGGGCCTCGAAGCCGTGTTGCAAGGCACAGCTTGGCAAGCAGGTCGCAGCCAACGCATCAGCAGTGGTTTTTACACCTCGCAAGCCTGGGAGTGGCGTCAGGCATGAAGTCCAAGTTCATCAACTTGCTCAAGGCACAAAGCATGAAGTACGTGCCGTTTGCGGATGCGGCCTCGACCGAGTTGCCCATCGGCAAGTTGTTGCGCTTGTCTTTGTTTCAAGCTGTGATTGGCATGGTGACCTCGCTCTTGGTTGGCACCTTGAACCGGGTGATGATTGTGGAACTGGGCATGGCGGCCTGGTTGGTCGCCATGGCTGTGGCCATCCCCGTGGTGTTCGCCCCGTTGCGCGCATTGGTGGGCTACCGCAGCGACACCCATCCCTCTGCGCTGGGCTTGAAGCGCATTCCCTACATGTGGATGGGCACCTTGTTGATGTTTGCTGGTTTGGCCATCATGCCGTTTGCCTTGCTGCTCCTGTCGGATCCACCACCCCACACCGAATGGCTGGGCCTCACTGGCGTCACCCTGTCCTTCGTCTTGTTGGGCTTTGGCATGCAAGTCACGCAAACGGCTGGCATGGCCTTGGCTAGTGACTTGTCCACCGAAGAAAAACGCCCACGCGTGGTGGCCCTGCTCTACAGCATGCTGTTGCTGGGCATGATTGGCAGCAGTATTTTGTTCGGGGTGTTTTTGAGTGACTTCACACCGACCCATTTGATCCAGGTGATTCAAGGCTGTGCCGTGGTGGTGGTGGTGTTCAATTTGATTTCCTTGTGGAAGCAAGAAGCACGTGCAGAAAAGCGCGGACCGCGAGAAGACAACGGTTTTCATAAAAATTGGCAACGCATGTTGAATCAACCTGGCATGCGCCGCTTTTTATGGACAGTCGCGCTGGGCACGGCCGCCTTCAGCATGCAAGACATCATCTTGGAACCCTATGGCGCTGAAGTGCTGGGCCTGGATGTGAGTATGACCAGTTCACTCACAGCCTTGAGTGCAGGTGGGGCTTTGTTGGCCTTTTACTTGTCGTCAGTGCTGCTCAACCGAGGCTTGGACGCCTGTCGCCTGGCCAGTGCTGGGGTGGTGCTGGGGTTGCCCGCTTTTGCTTTTGTGATTTTTTCTGCCCCGCTGTCCTCGGCCTTGTTGTTTCGAAGCGGCACCGCCTTGATCGGTTTTTCGAGCGGTTTATTTTCGGTGGGCATGTTGGTCATGGCCATGTCATTCAGCGAAGAGAAGTTGGCCGGCCTGGTGCTCGGTGCATGGGGTGCGGTGCAAGCCACAGCCTCAGGCATCGCCATGGCGGTGGGTGGTTTTTTACGCGATCTGATTGGCAGTTTGGCCAGCAGCGGTGCACTGGGCAGCAGCTTGGACACCCCGGCCACCGCCTACAGCTTTGTGTACCACATTGAAATTTATCTGTTGTTCGTGGTGTTGATCGCCCTGGGTCCCTTGGTGCGCAACATCCGACAAACGCAAGCACGCTCCAACCGATCTCATTTCGGTTTGGCCGAGTTACCGAGTTAACGACCACTTGATTTTTTAAACGGAGACATGACCATGGAAACTGGTGCAATTACCCAATACGTCGATGTAGCCCAGATCGTTTTGTACATCTTCTGGGCGTTTTTCGCGGGCCTCATTTATTACCTCTTGCGCGAAAACCACCGCGAGGGTTATCCCATGGACAACGGACGCGAGAACGGTCCGAAGATGGAAGGCTGGCCTTCAGTGCCCGAGCCCAAGGTCTACAAATTGGCCAATGGCCATGAAGCCTTGAGCCCCGACCACAACCGACCCGACGGCGTCTACAAAGGTCAACCCATGCACCCTTGGCTGGGTGCGCCGCTGGAACCCGTGGGCGACCCGCTGTTGGCAGGCTTGGGTCCTGGCGCTTGGGCGAACCGCGCCGATGTGCCCGAAATGACGCATGAAAATGAAGTCAAGATCGTGCCCCTGCGCGTGGCCAAAGACCACGGTGTGGCTCCACAAGACACAGACTCACGGGGTCAGAATGTCTATGGCGCTGATGATCAAATTGCGGGCGTGGTGCGCGACTTCTGGGTGGACCGTTCCGAAATGATCTTTCGCTACATCGAGATGACGGTCAAGGGCACAGACAAGCATGTGTTGATCCCGATCAACTTCGCCCGCATCCATGAAGACGCGATCGATGTGCATGCCCTGATGTCGCACCAGTTTGCCAATGTGCCTGCCACCAAGTCCCCCGACCAAGTGACCATGCTGGAAGAAGAAAAAATCATGGGCTACTATGGTGCAGGCTTGTTGTATGCCGAACCCAACCGCCAGGAACCCCTGGTATGAAAGCGCACCACGAGCATGAGTTTGAAGCGGCCTTGGGCTTGCCAGAAGACTTGCCGCGCAACGAATACATCGTTTGGCAAGGTCGCCCTGATTGGCGTCAACTCGCCATAGAAGCTTTCCATGTGCGCAAGTTGGCCATTTACTTTGCGATCATGGTTTGTTTGCAAGGCGTGCACCTCCTGGACGGCGATGCCACTGGCATCGTCATGCTGAAACAACTGGGCACCAGCATTGGATTGGCCACATTGGCCTTGGGCTTGCTCACCTGGAGTGCTTACTGGTCGGCCCAGGCCACCATGTATACCCTGACCAACAAACGCATCATCATGCGCATTGGGATCGTGCTCTCGCTCACCTTCAACCTGCCACTCAAAAAAATCACCTCGTGTGACTTGCAACTGGCGAAGAAACAGACTGGCAATATTGCACTTGGCATTGCCAGCGAAAGTCCGATTGGTTGGCTGAACTTGTGGCCGCATGTGCGCCCATGGCGAGTGTCTTCACCGCAACCGACCTTGCGTTGTGTGCCACACGCAGCGGATTTGGCACAACGGATTTGGCAAACTTGGCGACAAGTCAATCCGACCGAGCAATTGCTGTCGGCCCAGACCGAAGCAACGCATGGCAACAGCCAGGCTTGGGGGCAAGCATGAGTCTGGCCCCCACCACCGTCGCGGCTTCACCTGCCGTACCCATGGTGGTGCGCTGGGTGTTGTTGTGCCTGGTGTTGCTGCTACTGGCTGTGTTTGCGGTTCGACAATCGGGACCATCGGCTCAGCCGGTTGATGTGCCTGTGGTTTGGAAGAAAAACCTGCGCTTTGAAGACGGTGCAAAGGGTGAAATTGTGGTGCGTGATGCAGCCACTGAGCAACAGGTGGCCGTGTTTGAAGGCGAACAAGGCTTTATGCGTGGCACTTTGCGTGCCTTGGCACGTGAGCGCAAGAAAAGATCCATTGGCCCGGAAGCGGCATTCGAATTAAGTGGTCTATCAGATGGCCAAATGGTGTTGCACGATCCTGCCACGGGCGTGAGCATTCACTTGGCATCGTTTGGGCCGACCAATGCACAGATCTACCGTCAATTGCAATAAAAAATCGAGGACAACACCATGGCCCCAGTGACTGCAACCATTGAAACCGCACGCGACGCGAATGAAAAAGCCATTCAAAGCACGCTCTTGAACCCGCGCTTTTACACCACCGACTTTGCCGCCATGGACCGCATCGATGTGAACCCTGTGCGCAAAGAATGGGACCTGATGATGCAAGAGTACGAGGGTGACAACAACCATGATCACTTTCAGCGCGATGCTGCTTTTTCCGATGAAGTGGCCCTGCTCATGCCGCAACTCTCGCCCGAGATGCGGCAAGAGTTTTTAGACTTTTTAGTCAGCTCCCTCACCTCGGAATTTTCGGGTTGTATTTTGTACAACGAGATCCGCAAGCATGTCACCAACCCAGACATCAAACAACTGATGACCTACATGGCCCGCGACGAATCTCGCCATGCAGGCTTCATCAACCAGTCTTTGCGCGACTTTGGCTTAGGCATCGATTTGGGCGATTTGAAGCGCACCAAGGCCTACACCTACTTCAAACCCAAATACATTTTTTACGCCACCTACTTGTCGGAAAAAATTGGTTACGCCCGCTACATCACCATCTTCAGGCATTTGGAAAAAAACCCCGACAAACGCTTTCACCCGATCTTTCGTTGGTTTGAGCGCTGGTGCAACGACGAGTTCCGCCACGGCGAATCTTTCGCCCTGATCATGCGAGCCAATCCGCATTTGCTGCGCGGTGGCAACCGCTTGTGGATCAAGTTCTTTTTGCTGGCGGTCTACGCCACCATGTACGTGCGGGACCACACCCGTCCCATGCTGCACGAAGCCATGGGCTTGGAAACCGATGAGTACGACTACACCGTGTTTCGCATCACCACCGAAATATCCAAACAAGTGTTTCCCTTGTCCTTGGACACTGAAAACCCAGCGTTCCGTGCAGGTTTGGCGCGTTTGTTTGAAATTTCCAAGGCCAATGACGCGGCCATTGAAAAAGGTGGCGTGTTCAGCTATGTCACCCGCGCCGTCTGCGGTGTACAAGCCCTGTGGACCTTTGGTCGCTTGTTCATGATGGACACCCTTGAACATGAACTGCCTGTCAACACCCGCATGGCCCCGTCATGGTGAGTGAAGTTGCTTTTGCCGCGCTGTTTGCAGTTGTCTGCTGGTGGTTCGGCACGGGCGTCATTCTGTGGTTGGACCGTCTGCCACAAGCCAGTTTTCGATGGAGCATGTTAGCCTGGACTTTTTTGTTGGGCTTGAGCTTTTGGGGTGTCGCGACAAGCATGAAGAGTGTGAGTGATGCCAACGCGTACTTGGGGTTTGGCAGCGTGATCGTCATGTGGGGTTGGCACGAACTCGCCTTTCTAACAGGCACCCTCACCGGCCCTCGAAAGATTGCATTGGACGAAGGCGCTACCGGCTTCAAGCGCTTCGAACAAGCCTTCATGGTGATGCTGCACCATGAACTGGCCTTGTTGCTGAACTTTGCAGTGCTGTGTGCCATGCAAATGGATCAGCCTAACCACATTGCCCTGTGCACCTTCGCGCTGTTGTGGTGCATGCGGGTCAGCGCCAAACTGAATTTGTTTTTTGGCGTCTCTGAAAACGGCGCAGCCTACCTGCCCGCACATTTGCACTATTTGGCCAGTTATTTCAGACACCGTCGCATGACTTGGTGGTTTGCCATCTCTGTCAGCCTGTCTGTCTTGACGTTGGTTTGGTTGATTTGGCAAACCATCGTGGGTCAGGTAGAGATGACCACCGGTTGGGTCATGTTGGCCAGTTTGCTGAGTTTGGCCATTGTGGAGCACGCCTTGATGATTTTCCCCTTGCCCCTGCAACGCATTTGGGGCTGGGCCATGTCCCGCACCAGCGCCAGTTCCGCCTGAAAGACGCCATGAACGCCACCAGCCACCATGACATGCTCGCTTTGCAACAAGCCTTGGAACTCGGTCGTCGCCGTCCTGTGGCCGTGGTGATTGGCAGCGGCTTTGGCGGTTTGGCTGCCGCCATTCGCTTGAGTGTGAAGGGCTATGACGTGAAGGTGGTGGAAAAGCTGGATGGCCCCGGTGGTCGTGCCTCGGTGTTCAAGCAAGATGGCTTCACCTTCGATGCAGGACCGACCATCATCACGGCGCCTTTTTTATTGGAAGAGTTGTGGACATTGTGTGGCCGCTCCTTCAAAGACGATATCGATTTGCGTGCCATGGACCCGTTTTACCGTATACGTTTCAGCGATGGCACTTGGTTTGATTACAGCGGTGACGAAGCCGCCATGCGTGCCGAAATTGCGCGTTTTTCGACCGACGATTTGGTCGGTTATGAAAACTTTTTGGCCGATGCCGAGTTGTGCAAAACCTTGGGCTTTGAAGGTTTGGGGGCGATTGCCTTCGACACGATTGGCGACTTGATCAATGCCATTCCCTCTTTTGCCCGCATGGGCGCATGGCGCAGCATTTACAGCTTGGTGGCCAAACACATCCGCAACGACAAACTGCGCATCGTGCTGAGCTTTCACCCCTTGCTGATCGGCGGCAATCCCTTTTCAGTCACCTGTGCCTATGCCCTGATCAATTCGCTGGAGCGCACCTGGGGTGTGCATTCGGCCATGGGCGGCACCGGCGCCATCGTGCAAGGCTTGGTGCGTTTGCTGGAAAGCCGCGGTATTCCCATTCATTACAACGCGCCCGTCACGACGATCCGCATTGAGAACAACAAAGCCGTGGGCGTGGAGTTGCAAGACGGTCGCTTCATGCCCGCCGACATTGTGGTGAGCAATGCCGACACCGCATGGACCTACAAACATTTGGTCGCACCCCAACATCGCCGCCATTGGACCGATCGCAAGATTGACAACGGCCGCTATTCCATGGGCTTGTTTGTCTGGTACTTTGGCACCGATCGCCAATACGCCGATGTACCGCACCACATGATGGTGCTGGGGCCACGCTACAAAGAACTGTTGACGGATATTTTCAAGCACCACCACTTGGCCGACGACTTCAGCTTGTATTTGCACCGCCCCACCGCCACCGATCCGTCCTTGGCACCCGCTGGTTGCGACACGTTTTACGTCTTGTCGCCGGTGCCGCATTTGGACAGCGGCACCGACTGGGTCAACCACTCTGAAACCTACCGCTTGAAAATCCAACAAGCCTTGGAAGCCTCGGTGTTGCCCGAACTGTCCAAACACATCGTCTCTTCCAAAATGATGACACCGCAAGATTTCAAAGACCGTTTGTGGTCCTTCAAAGGTGCAGGCTTTGGCTTGGAACCTTTGCTGTTGCAAAGCGCCTGGTTCAGACCGCACAACCGCAGCGAAGATGTGCAAGGCTTGTTTGTGGTTGGGGCAGGCACCCATCCGGGTGCAGGTGTGCCCGGCGTGTTGATGTCGGCCAAAGCTTTAGAAACCGTGGTGCCCCATGCTCATGCGCTCAACTGATTTGAAACACCAGGATTTGCAAGCTTGCATCGACATGATGCGAGGTGGCTCTAAAAGTTTTTTTGCCGCCTCCAAATTGTTGCCTGAACGGGTGCGCAACGCCGCAGTGGCGCTGTATGCGTTTTGTCGTGTGGCTGATGATTTGGTGGATGAAGGCGAGTCCAGCGAAGATGCTTTGCTGGAGCTGAGGCAAAGACTTGATGGCATCTACAGCGGCCAGCCGCAGCCCTTTTTGGAAGACAACGCTTTGGCCCATGTGGCCCAGCAATATGCATTGCCGCGCAACATGTTGGAAGCCTTGATTGAAGGCTTTGAATGGGATGCACAAGGCAAAACTTACGAGACCATCGAAGACGTGCACCAGTACGCGGCCCGGGTGGCCGGTAGTGTGGGCGCCATGATGTGCTGGATCATGGGGCCTCGCCATGCCGGGGCACTGGCCCGCGCTTGCGAGCTGGGTGTGGCCATGCAACTGACCAACATTGCCCGTGATGTCGGTCAAGATGCCCGCATTGGCCGACTCTATTTGCCACAGGCATGGCTGCGTGAAGCTGGTTTGGATCCCTCAGTTTGGATGCAACACCCTGTCCACAGTCCAGCCCTGCAATCGGTTGTCCAGCGTTTGTTGGATGAGGCTGACCGGCTCTATGCCCAAGCCCATCAAGGTATTGCCGAACTGCCCCGCGACTGCCGTTCAGCCATCTTGGCTGCCAGACTCATCTATGCCGAAATTGGCCACCAACTGCGTCGCGAAGGCTGCAACTCGGTGAACCACCGCACCGTGGTGAGCGGTACACGCAAGATGGCCTTGTTAGCCCAATCCAAATGGCAGTCGCATTGGGTGACTGCTGAGAAACAAACTGCCCCACCCTTGGCAGCTATTCGCTACCTGATCGAAGGCTGCAACAGTTCAGAGCCAGTGCTGCCACCCAGTGTGAAATTAGCATCTCAACGCAGCATGTCTGAAAAAATAGAGTGGCTACTGAGCCTGTCAGAGCGTTTGGAGTTTGAACGGCGTGGACTCACGCCGCCGGCACAGCACTGATCTGTCCGCAGTGTCAGAGGTGGTAAAACCTCGCTCCTTGGGTGTAGCGCCGCCCTTGGTCACTGAGCGCCACCTGAAAGAAGGATCCCACATGAAACTTGCACGCATTCACCACGTGGCCTACCGCTGCAAAGACGCCAAAGAAACGGTGGAGTGGTATGTCAAGCACTTGAACATGGACTTTGTGCTGGCGATTGCCGAAGACCAGGTGCCCAGCACCAAAGCCCCCGACCCTTATATGCATGTTTTTCTCGATGCTGGTCAAGGCAACGTATTGGCCTTTTTCGAGTTACCGAACTCGCCAGAGATGGGTCGTGACCTGAACACGCCCACTTGGGTGCAGCACTTGGCCTTCAAAGTGGACAGCCTGGAAGAACTGTTGGCCTTCAAAGAACACTTGGTGGCCAATGGCATCGAGGTGATTGGCGTGACCGACCATACCATCTTCAAATCCATTTATTTCTTTGACCCCAATGGCCATCGCTTGGAAGTGGCCTGTGACACCGGCACACCCGAGATGCACCAACAACTCGACGAGGTCAAATGGGCCATGCTGGAAGAGTGGAGTCGAACCAAACGCGCCCCCAAACACGCGGCCTGGATGCATGCGCCCAACTGATGCAGTTGAAGATCCATGCTGGCATACCCCATAAGCGCTCAGGCGCGTCTGGGCATGCGCCAAGGCAACATGGCCTGTACCACCGGTGAGATCAAGCGGTCCGTGTGCAAAGTTTCGTGAAAACTTTCAACAGTCTCACCCAACAAGCTGCTCTGCAGCACCGCACGTTGGTAAAAGGGTGTGTCCTCTAATTGCTGCTTGACGCGCACTGCCGCTTGCGTTCGCATTCTGCGTGCCAACCACCATTTGGTGCGGCTCATCGCCACCGGTTCAGGTGGCTCAAACAGGCTCACCTCGCCTTGCCGATCAAACCGATAGGCCAACACCGGGTTCTCGCCGCTTCTCAAGAGCAAGTCATACATCACCGCCGTGTCGCCATTGGCCATGCGACTTCGAGACCAGTCCCATTCTTTGAAGGGCCGGTCGATCGGCTCGTCACCTTCATTGCTGTCTAAATAAGCATGGCCTTGCCATGATTGACTGGGATGTTGCAACTGCACGTCCACCCGCGCACAGGGTGCAATTGGACCCCAAGTGTGCTTGCAACCGGGTTCAAGATGGACACCAAAATTGAACAACTGCTCGGGGTAAATGCGCACGCTGCCCTTGATGCGTCTGGGAAAGGGTACACAGACTTCGTCGATGTCAATGCGCAAAGCTTGACCGTCCCAATGCAATTGACTCGGCCCGATGTTGAAAGTGTGTGCACTGCGATCGCAATGCGATGCTCCCCGCTCAGTCATGGCCCAGCGGTTGGCTTGCCGGCTGTAGAGCGCGACATTCAAACTGCAATGATTTTCGGGATCCGTGTCAGAGCGGCTGCGACGAGCCCATGCATAGTAAGGTGAAAACACACTGCCAACAAAAGCAATGATGGTCAAACCATATTGGCCGCAATCACTCAGTGCGTCAACATACCACCAGAGATAACCCCCCGAGGGGACGTGCTGATCGAAGCAAGGTGAGCCATCACTGCGGCGGCCGCCAGTCGACCCGACATAGCGGCCATGGGTACGCCAGGACCCGGGTGAACGCTGCCCCCCGCCAATATCAATCCGGGCAGGCTGGTCGTGGCGTTCGAACGACTGAAGGCCGACATCCAACCGTGGGTCGCTTGGCCGTAAAGCGCCCCGCCCGTTGCTGGAAAGAGTTTGTGAAAGTCCTGAGGACTGGTGCGTTGGGTGTTCTGAGCCGTGGGTTGAATCTCCAGGCCGCACTGACGCAGAAGTTGAAAGCTCTGGTGTTGGCATCGTTCGATCGCTTCATCGGTCAAAAGTGGTTGGTCTCCAACCGCAGGTGCATTCACCAAACACAGCAAACGTTCGCTGCCTTGGGGCTCTGTGCCTGCACCCCGGTCTTGCGCACAGACATAGACGGTTGGACTGTTGGGCAATTCTTGTTTTTCAAAAATCGATTTGAACTCCGCTTCGTAGTGGTTTTGAAAGAACACATTGTGCCGATCCAAGGCAAAACCTGCGGTCTTGGCGTTGACCGACCAAGTGAGCGCCGATAAAGAACGTTGACGATGTCCGCGCGGGGTCGATTGGGCAGCCGCTGGGCCCAACAAACCCGCATGCAAGGCTGATACATCGCCATTGAACACCACAGCATCCGCTTCCAATGTTTCGCCATTCAACAAGGTGACACCGCAGACCTTGTTTTGGGCAGTGTGGATGCGTTGCACCGTTTGGCCATATTGAAACTTGGCCCCGCGGGCCAAGGCCAGGCTTTCCAGACAACGAGGCAAGGCATGCATGCCACCTTCGATGGCCCAGACGCCGTCCATTTCTACTTGCGCAATCAGCATCAAAGTAGCTGGTGCTTGCCAAGGTGAAGAGCCGCAATACGTGGCGTAGCGTGCAAACAACTGGCGCAATTTTTCATGCTGGAAATACCGCCCCAAACTTTCCCACAAGCTGGACATCACACCCAAAGATGCCAAGGTGGCCAGGCCGCGCGGACCCAACACCTTGGTGAATTGCATCACCGAGGGCAAGGTGGTTTGGATATAGGGGGCTTGCAATGTGTCATAAACCTCGCGCGTTTTCAAGCAAAACCGTTCGAAGTTGCGGGCCTCGGCCAACCCCGCAAAGCGACCAATCGCATCGGTGGAAGCTTGGACATCAGCGAACAAATCCAAGCTACTGCCATCGGACCATGCGTGCCGAGCCAACACATCCAAGCTTTGCAATTTCAACATGCGGTCAAGTGAGGCATTGACCGAGGCAAAAATTTCATCAAACACCCAGCGCATGGTGAACACAGTGGGCCCACTGTCGATGGCCGCGCCATCCACTTGCAATTGCCGAATCTTGCCGCCAGGTTGCAAGCCGCGCTCAATGACTGTCACGCGCACGCCTTGGTGCGCCAACAACAATGCGCTAACCAGACCACCCATACCGGCTCCCACGACGACAACATGGCGTTCAGGCATGCACCACCTCCTCGGCCAGAGACGGGTTCTTGGCGGTGAAGTCTTGTCCTTGCCAAGCACCCGCCATGGACAAAACCCGCATGCGCACAAACATGGACTCTGTGAAAAAACCATGTTTGTAAGCGGCCTGAATGGCAGCATGGTGGGCCCCGCTTTGGGCATAGGCCACCATGGATGCCGTGTTTTTCCAAATACTGAAGGTGCACTGTCTGAGCAATGGCGCTTCGCCCAATCCCATCGCCAAGAGGCATCCAGGGGCTGATTGCAGATCGGCTTGGGTGGCAGGTGCATGGCGCCAAAAAGCCATGGCTGTGGCGGACCGAATGCTCGCACGTGTGATGGTGGCTATCGGCATTTTGTCGAGATCCTGGTTGGAGCTGCCAAGCGCGCTTGATGTGGTCGCTTGCCAAGCGATTTGATTCCAGCTGCCGCGACTGCTGTCAACCCGCATGGTGGCGCTGAACCACTCACGTGCATTTTTTTTGTATTGCTGACAGAGGTCGCTATTTAAGAAATCATCTGCTTGAGACTGTCTTTCAAACACCAACACCAGGCCTTGGTGGCTGGGGCTGGGACGCAACACAAACCCACCCTCATGTCCACTGCCCATGACTTTGGCAAACACCAAACCTGCGATTTGCTTCAATGCAGCGCTGCCTTGGGCCAAGCGCAACCAACCCCAAGATCGCTTGGCTTTGAGCAAGTCCACCAGCAAGATAAGGACCACGCCGCTGATCGAGGAGTGAATAGCGGTGTCTGTGGCCATGACCATGCTGCCCTCAGACGAACTCAGCCGGCGAACACTTGGACACCAACACTTGAAAGGGTTCGCGCATGGTTGTTGCTCTTTATTTTTTGGCCAGCTTGGCACCTGCAGATTCAGCATCCGTGGTGGCCAATTCAGGAAAATCCTTCAGCATCGATTGACCATTCAATGGCTTGTAAGCACCTTGGTGGCAGGTCGCACAATTGGCCTTGGCAACATCACCTGTCGGACCCAAACGCTGCTCGGGGAAGGTGCTGGTGAGCGGTTCCATGTAGGCCTTGTTCAAGTCACGAGCCATGCGTATGCCGTGCCATGCCACGGCTCTTTGTGGAGGATTGCCCTTCCACTCTGAGAATGACTGGGTGTTGTGACAGTAAGTGCAATTCACACCCAAAGAGGTTGACATGTGGGTCATCAACCCATAGGTCCACTCGGCCTGTTTGATGGAGTGGCGGTTGCCTGATGGCAAGGCCGTGGGGCCGTTGACTCGGATGTCAAGTTCACCCAACAAGAAGGGTGTGAACGGATCGCTGGGCAATGAACTCAGACCCACCGATTTGGCAGCCAAGTTTTGACCTGCACGATCGCCAATGAAGTCGGCCCCCTTGTCTTGTTCGGCTTCTGTGAACCAGACATTGCTGGGCACAGGATTGCCTCGGTGACAGGTGTAGCAAGTGACGCCAGTTTCAGCCACGTGGTTTTTCCAATCGGTGTTGATGTAACGGGTCATTTCAATCATGCGCCGCGCCACCACCTTGGTGTATTTGGAATCCTCTGCAAAATTGGCTGGGTTGTGACAATAAGCACAACCTTCTGTGGGAGACACCCATGCCGTCATTGACAACATCAATCGTGTGAACTCGTTGTTGTTGAGATTGCCCAACACCTTGACATTTTTATAAAGGGTGGACGCCTTTGGACTGTCACCGGGGGCCAAGGGCAGCGCCACCGGCAGCACATTGGCCTCGGTTGTCAAATCCAAGGTGCGCGGGTTGTAGACCTGCACCATGCCGGTGCCGCGATAACCGTGCTGAACCGAATCGACGGGTGGGCGTTCGCAACCCGAGAGCAAGAAGACCGCGGCCAAGCCAGCGAAGGTCAGTAAGTGGCGCATGTTCATGGCTTCACTCCTGTCAAGGTTGCAGGGTCCACCACTTCAGGGAACACGGTGGGATAAGGGGGTGCCACGCCATGCTTGACAGCCCAGAGGTACCAGTTGTCGACCACAGTCCCGGTCAACAAGATGCCGATGCCACCCGCCAAAGGGCACAACACGGCAAACCACCAAGCCCAACGGTGGATGGATTCCATCGTGGCATTGAAGCCCATGGTCCAACGCCAGAACAAACCGGCGCGTTCTGAGGCCGTACCGCGGTCGACGATTTGCTCAATTTCACGTTCGCCGCCGTAACGGCCCACCGCCAAAATGGTGGCGCCATGCATGGCAAACAACAAGGCCGAGCCATACAAAAACACAATCGACAAGGCATGGAACGGGTTGTAGAACAAGTTGCCATAGCGCAGTGAAAACGCTGCAGTCCAATCAAGGTGCGGGAAGATCCCAAACGGCACAGCCTCGCCCCAAGAGCCCATCAGAATGGGTCGGAAAAAGCCCAGCACCAAATAGAGCCAAATGGCAGCGGCAAACGCCCAGGGAATGTGGGAACCCAAGCCCAGTTCACGGGCGCGGCGGTACATGCGTGCCCACCACAGCAAGAGGGATGCGGTGAGGAAAAAACCAGCGAACAACCACCAACCGCCTTGGTTCAGGGGCGGCAACCCCAAGCCATACCCTGGCGCGGGCGGTTCCAGCGCCAACCAAAACAGTTGTCGCACAAATTGGATGGGATCCCAATACACCGATGCCAGCATGTTCAAGCCGATGGTGACAAAGGCAATCATGCCGCACATGATCGACGCGATACCCAAGCCACCCAAATAAATGGGGCCGAGTTGTGCGTTGCCGATGCGACCCAACCAGTAGGCGATGAAGGGTTCGCCGGTGCGCGGGCTGTTGCCATGGCCAAGCTCAACACCGTGGTGTGTGGGGCCTACCGCTTGCACGGTGGTGAAGATATTTTGATATTGCATGTTGTTTCTCCCGCCTTATTTCCAAATAGGCATGTTGAGCCACCAACCCCACCACTCTGGCCAACCACGGGTCCAGAACGGTCCACTGATGACGATGCACAAGGCGCTGAACAGCACAGCTGCCAGGGCCAAGAACAAGCCCAAACGATGAATGCCCAAGGTGCCAATGGAGTAGCCAATCGAATCACGGAAAAACGTGTCTTCGTGTTCAGGCGTTTTGACCACTTCACCGGCTGGTGGATTGGTGGCTGACAACACCAGACCGCCATGCAAAGACAGTGCAAACACCGTGGCAAAGAAGAAACTCACCGCGATCATGTGCGCCGGGTTGTAGTGAAAGTGCAGGTATTGGTAGCCCACGTTGGAGACCCAATCGAGGTGGCTGAAGATGCCGTAAGGAAAACCATGTCCCCAGGCACCCATCAACACGGGGCGAATCACCACCAAGGTGAAGTACGCGAAGATGGCCACGCCGAACGCGAATGGCACATGCAAACCCATGCCGAGTTTTCGGCATATTTCAATCTCTCGCATCATCCACGAGATGAAAGCGCCTAAAGCGCACACCGTGATGAGCTGCCAAAGCCCGCCTTCCATCAGCGGTGCCATGCGCAAGCCGTAGGACAAATCGGGCGGTGCAATGCTGATTTGCCAAAGATTCCAGGTCGGCCCTTGTGAGGCACCCCACAAAATGAGCGCAGTACCTAGAAACGCAAAAAAGATGGTGGTGACACCAAAGAAACCCACGTAAAAAGGGCCAATCCAAAAATCGAACAAGTCACCGCCCACCAAGGTACCCCCTCGGACTCGGTATTTTTTTTCAAAACTGAGCATGGACATGATCGCGCCCCTTACTAGGAAAATTGAAATCAAATTTCAGATGAAGCACTGGCAAGGCCAGGGCTCCATCTGAAACAGCATCAGGTCGATTAAGACTTGACCGCTGGTACGGCGGGAGGCATCGGTGCGTTTTGCACTGATGCTGTGCCAGCTGCTTTGCGTGGGCCGTCGAGCCAATTGAACTTGTTGGTGCTGAGCAAGATCAGATGAATCATTGCGGCCAGTCCGAACAAGAAAATGCCTTGAACAACCATTGCCCGAAGCGGGTCGTACAGTTTCCAAATACGCCACATATTTCTTCTCCTAAGTGATGTGTGACATGAAGGTGTAAACAGCTGCTTTCACGCCAGCCACCAAACCCTTGGCGCTCTCCGCACCTGGCAAGTAATTTCTCCAGTTGATGCCCATCATGGTGGCCATGAAAGCGATCGTGAAAAAAACCAAAAAACCAAGTGCAAAAATGGCCGCAAATGTTTGTGATTCATTGGCACGTGCGTGCCTTTGATCAAGTTGACTGGTGTTAGACATGCTTAACCCCTTCAGATGAAAGAAAACGGCGTTAGAACCAGGGACGCCATGCCCAGACCAGGATGTGTGCCAACACAGCTACCGCCGTGAAAGACACTGTTCCTTGAATCCAGAATGCATGGAATTCCTGAGCCTCTTCGTCCGTCAAGCCAGAGATGGATGTCCGCTGTGACATAAGACTGCTCCTTCACAATTTGACCTTGCGGCCATTGCTGCGCTCAACCCGCGCAACTTGAGTAGCCGCAGCAGAGCGCCACGACATTCCTGATTTGCAAACACATGGGTTTGCAATGACATTCCATTTCTTCATGCGGGTACCGCTGCCAGACCCAAATCTTTGGCTGCCGCGTGCACATGCCCGCTGTCAACCACGTTGCCGCCGGCCTCGCGTGTGATTTGTTCGGACAAATCACGCAATCGCTTGGCCGCTGAAATTTGCACCAACACCGGTTGGCTTTGCACCAGTTCCCGCAACAAACTTTGCGCCTCGTCTTGCCAGGCTGCGTTGGGCACCACCACGCCGCGTGCATGGGTGGCTTCGACCTTGTCCATCTCGGTACCCAAAGGCAGGATGTGGAACAAGGCATCAAACAAGGCGTTGCAGACTTCTTGCACCAGATAGCTGGCACCGCTGTAACCCATGAAAGGTGTACCGGTGTGGCGGCGAATGACGGCGCCTGGGAAAGAAGCTGGGATGAAGGCCGCACGCATGGGACCACCCGATATCTCGGACAAGTACATGCGTTCGTTGTAGCTGCCAAACATGATGAGCGGCGTTTGCTGGTGGCACATCTTGCGCACGCTTTGGTTGTCTGTTTTGGTGCCAGCCGTGCGTGACACGCTGAATTTGCAAGGCAGACCCATTTCCACTTCCAAGAAATTTTTCAAGCCACGTGCATAGGTTTCACCTGCAACCACGGCGAAGCTGGCAGTTGAGAAAAAATCTTGCGTCACCGACCGCCACAGATCCCACAGGGGCTTGAGTGTGGTGTGGCGCTCTCGTTCAATGAAAGGCTCGGGATCGAGGTTGAGCAAACTGCCTAGTTGACGCAAGAAAGCGGTGGTGCTGTGCAAGCCGATCGGTGCTTGCAAATAAGGCCGCTCCAAAGCTTCACACAACATACGGCCAAATTCGCGGTACATGCAAATATTCACATCAGCTTCCACCAAGCGCGACACATCGGCCAAGTGACTGCCCAAAGGAAACACCATGTTCACTTCAGCACCAATGCCGTTGACCAGTCGTTTGATTTCCGCCAAATCGCTGGGACAGTTGAAGGTGCCGTAGCTGGGACCAATGATGTTGACGCGTGGTTTTTCACCGGCAGGACGCTCGGCAAACGGTTTGCGAGCTGGTACTTTTTTCAGGCCATACTCGGTCCACAACCAATACATGGCCCGGTTGGAACACTGCCATTGGTCTTCGTCAATCGTGCGCGGTAAGAAGCGTTGGATGCCGGTGCCCTCGGGCGTGACACCCCCACCAATCATCTCGGCAATCGAACCCGTGACCACGACCGCAGGCAACTCCGGGTCCAAGGTGGCATGGGCACGTTTCATCGCACCTTCGGTGCCCTCGCGGCCCAACTGCTCTTCGGCCAATCCGGTGACCACGATGGGCAATTCGTGCGGCGGCAGTGCATCGGTGTAATGCAGCACCGAAGTGACCGGCAGGTTTTCGCAACCCACGGGTCCGTCGATGACGACTTGCAAACCTTTGATGGCGGTGAACACATACACCGCTCCCCAATACCCGCCTGCGCGATCATGGTCATGTACCAGCATCAGCCCATCTCCTCTGCTTTGCGTTTTTTGGCAATGCGTTCGAGTTGTCGTTTGGTTTCGGCTTTGAACTCGGGGCGATCGACCGGCACACCTTGCCAGACGCCAGTGGCGTGGCCCATGCCGGTTTCACCGAAGAAATCTTTCATGCGGTCAAAGCGGGCTTGATTGCCGATGGCCGACTGCACCACTTGCACCAGCGAGCCCGCTCCTGCAATGCCCATCAGCGGGCGTGCAGAAATCAGATTGGTGAAATACAAGCTGGGAATGCTGATTTCTTTGGCTTTTTGCACCACAGGGGTGGTGCCGATGGCCAAGTCGGGTTTGTATTCGTACACAGCCGCCATGTCCTGCTCGAGAGAGGCACGAAATTGAACCTGCACGCCTTTGCTTTGCAACCAGTCGGCATCGTGTTTGTTCCATGCGGTGGCAGGACAAGCCGAGCCCACATAACGCACATCCGCACCGCATTCAATCAACAAGCGCGCAACCAACAACTCAGAGCCTTCATAGCCGCTGAGGGTGATGCGCCCTTTGATGGGTTTGGCATCCAGCATGGCACGCATAGGCGCCAAGGTTTGATTGCGTGCCAGATCGATCTTGGCTTGTGACACGCCCAAGCTGCGGCCTATCGCTTGCAACCAGTCGTGTGTGCCTTCCACCCCCACCGGCGCGGAACCCACAATCGGCCGACCGGCCGCTTCAAACTCGCGGATGCTGGCGGTGTAGAAAGGGTGAATTGCAGCCACTGCTGCGCAGTCCAAGGCCGCATACAACTCGCGCCATTCGCGTGTGGGCACAACGGGTCCAGCCAAGATATCCATGGGGGCCAGCATTTGGCCAATGATGACCGGATCGGCAGGAAACATTTCACCCAACAGGGCCACACTTGGCTTGTCCTGACGACCACCGCGCGGCGCTTGTACCGGCCCGGACATGATTTCTTGGCGGGCATAACGCAACATGGCGCCAGCCAACACGTCTTTGGCCTCGGCATGGGTGGGCACACCAAAGCCCGGCACGTCGATGCCGATGACGCGAACGCCGTTGATTTCTTTGGGCAGCAACTGCAAGGGCACACCACTGGCGGTGGGCACACACAGGTTGATGATGACGATAGCGTCTAGTTTTTCAGGGTCGGCTTCGGCATGCACCGCTTCGCGGATGTCCTCGAACAACTTGCCGGTGACCAAGGTCTCGGAGTTGAACGGCACATAGCCCACGGTGCGGCGTGCCCCGTAGAAATGCGAGGTGAAGGTCAGGCCATACACACAACAGGCCGAGCCCGACAAGATGGTGGAGGTGCGCTTCATGCGCAGACCCACACGCAGCGAACCAAAGGCGGGGCACATGCTCTGCGGTTGGTCATGGGGGCCAGCGGCTTGGTTGCGCGGATAGTCTTTGGCGTATTGGTCCAACACCTCCGACTTGCCGGCTTGCTTGGCGGCTGCCAACAAGGTTTCACCACCAGCGTGGCAACCCATGCCGTCGCCCTCCAAGGCGGTGCTCACCAGCTTGTCAGGCGCCGCAGGGGTGATGGGAATGGTGCGTGCCATGGCTCAGGCCTCGTCGTAAACAACTTCAAGGCTGGGCTTGACGACATCGTGGCGGCCCACCATGTCGAAGGTGGTGGCGGGCTCGAGCACCACATTGCGTCCCACCACATCAGCGCTGAACAGGCCCAGCAATTCGTCTTGGGTTTGCGGTTTGGGGCGCACTGGCGGGGCCAAGCCCACATTGGTTGCGAGCTCTTCAAACATTGGACCCCAACGGGTACCAGGGATGCCAATAATTTCGTAGCTGGCACTCTTGCGGCGAATGTCTTCGTCGGCAGGAATGGCGGCGAGCACAGGAATACCTGCGTTGGCAGCAAACGCTTGAGCTTCACCCGAGCCATCGTCTTTGTTGATGACCATGCCTGCCACGCCGACATTGCCGCCAAGTTTGCGGAAATACTCCACAGCCGAGCACACATTGTTGGCCACATACAGGGACTGCAAATCGTTGGAGCCGACCACGATCACTTTTTGGCACATGTCACGGGCAATCGGCAAGCCGAAACCGCCGCACACCACGTCGCCCAAAAAGTCGAGCAACACGTAGTCAAAGCCCCAGTCGTGGAAGCCGAGTTTTTCAAGGGTTTCAAAGCCGTGGATGATGCCGCGACCGCCGCAACCGCGACCGACCTCGGGGCCCCCGAGCTCCATGGCAAACACGCCATCGCGCTTGAAACAGACATCGCTGATGCTGACCGCTTCGCCCGCGAGTTTCATGCGCGACGAGGTTTCGATGATGGTGGGGCAGGCCTTGCCGCCAAACAGCAAACTGGTGGTGTCGCTCTTGGGGTCACAACCAATCAGCAAGACTTTTTTGCCTTGCTGGGCCATCATGTAGCTCAGGTTGGCCAAGGTGAAGCTTTTGCCAATGCCACCCTTGCCATAAATGGCAATGATTTGGGTTTCTTTGGTCGGCGCATCGGTGTGCACCGGATCAGCATCCACTGAAGCCTCTTGGCGCAAACGATCAACGAATGTGATCGGATGAGAATTTCCGTTTGCTTGCGTAGTCATGCGTTGGCACTCCAGTCCAAAACCATCTTCAGGCACAAAGCATCATCAAAAGCCGTTTCATAAGCCGCTTTGGCTTGCGAAGGACTTCCGTGGTGCGTGATCAAGCCGTCAAGGGAGAGTCGGTCTGTGTTGACCAACTCGGTGACGGCCAGTAAATCGGGGCGCTTCCATTCGGCGGCGGTGCGGATTTGCGCCTCGCGCATGAAGGCCGGGGCGTAGTCAAACGCCAGCTTGTCTTTGTAAAAACCAGCCAACACCACTTCGCCGCCTGGGGCCAAGCGCAGGATGAGTTGATCGAGCAATTTGGCGTCGCCGCTGACGTCGTAGATGGCTTGGTAGTTGCGGCGATCGTCCTCATCGGGGTGAAGCACTTGGTAGCCCAGTGCACCAGTGCGCCGCGCCGCTTGGGTTTCCCACACGGTGGGGGCGGCAAAACCAGCGGCCACCGTCATCCGGGCCAACAAGCGACCCATGATGCCGTGACCCACGATCAGATCCGGCGGAATGATGTGTTCACGCTTGCCGCCCATGGAGACCGCGTGATAAGCCGTGGCAGCCAAGGCCAACAAGACGGCTTTGGGACCCAAAGCATCCGAGACGGGCATCACACGGCTGTGGTTGGTGACCAGTTGCGATGCAGAAGCGCCGAACAGGCTGCGCACGCCTTCGAAACAATTGGCTCCCGGGACAAACACCCGCTGACCGATGTCCATCGGTACATCTGCGCCAGCTTTGACCACCCGGCCCACGGTTTCGTAGCCTGGTACCAGCGGATAACCCATGCCGGGGAACGGTGGCATGCTGCCATCCCAGAGCAAACGCTCGGTGCCGGTGCTGATGCCGCTGAACTCCACCTCGATCTGAATGTCCTCATGCCCCAGTTCAGGCAAGGTCAATGCCTCCAGCGCCAATTGCTGGGGGTTTTTGAAGACGATGGCGTTTGCGTGCATGAGTGTATTTTTTGTCTTACATTGATTTATGTCAATTTATATTTACAGTTTCAGGTGTTGTACTAGGGGAAACACTTAGGCCTTGCGGCCCAGCAGGATCCGGGCGTGGACCGGCATCGGGTTGGAGAGCAGTTCCACTTGGTTGAATCCGGCCTGGTGCATCAAATGCATCAGCTCCATCGGCGTGCGCAGTCGGCCAGAACCCATGGCCAGCAGGTAGAAATGAAAGTAAGCATCGCCTTCAGGCCGCTGCCCCGGCTCGGAGGCCATGGGCTCGGCCAGCACAAATCGGCCGCCCACAGGAAGGGCCTGGTAGATGGCTTTCAGCAACGCCAGCACCACAGCGTCGGCGTGGTCATGGGCGATGCGCACCAAGGTGATCACATCCGCGCCGCTGGGCAAGTTGTCTTGGGTGAAATCGCCAGGCACGGCCTGCACGCGCTCAGACAGTCCCCTGCCCGCGATCTGCTGCTGACTGACCTGACAAACGTTTGGCAAATCGAAGACCCGCACCTGAAGCTGTGGGTAAGCAAGGGCCAATTCACAGGCGAAACGACCCATGCCGCCGCCCACGTCCAGCGCCGCGCGGTGCCCGTCAAACGCATAGGCCGCCAAAATTTCCTCGATGACAAAGGTTTGCGACGCCGCCATCAGCTCGGAGTAGCGGGCGTAGGCCTGGGCGCTGGTGTTGTCGGGGGTTTGCTCGGCGTTGCCGGCATAGGGCCAGTAGTCGCTCATCGCACCTTGCCAAGAAGCTTGCAGGATGGCCACCGGGTCGTGCAAGTCTTGGTAGAGCAGCTGGTTGTGCTCGATCATGGCTTGGATGCCCGGGTGGCTGACCACCGGTGCCCCCAAGGGTCCCAAGCCATAACGCTGTTGGCTGCGCTGCTCGAGCAAGCCCAGCGACACAGCCGCTTGCACCAAGCGCTGCAAGCCAGCAGCAGGCACCCGTGTGAGAGTGGCCAATTCCTGCAGGGTTTTGGGGGCCTGCTTGACGTGCGTGAGCAAGTTCAGCCGAACACAGCCCAGCAACACCTGGGTATGGACAAAGCCCGCCATCAGGTTGAACACCTGGCGTGTTCGGTATTGGGTGAACCAACGGGAGAACGGGTTTGACACAGCCCATCTGTAAATACCCGGGCGGGTCATCACATCGTCAAACCAAGCGGCAAAACGATCCCGCCAAGCGGGTCGGTCCAGGTGCGTCAGGTCAGCACGGGACAGGTCGAGGTGGCGCATGTCGTTTCTCTCTTGCCCGAATCAATGCTGCAAACTGGAAGCGTTGGCGGCGGTTTTGTAGGACTGGCAAACACTGCTGGGCACCAAGCGCTCGGACTCCATGCGCACAATTTGACGCAATTTGTCGGCACTGGCCACATGCGGCACCGAGTCCACGGCCCGGTCGATCAGGTTTTCAAAGTAGCCAATCGCCCCGCTCAAGCCCAATTCATGGGCCACACTGGGGCGCCCGTGCTGCGCGTCTTGGCCGGTGGGCTTGCCCAAATCGGCGGACTGCCCGATGACGTCCCGGATGTCGTCGGCCACTTGGTAGGCCTCGCCCAAACAATCCCCCAGCGCCCGCCATGGCAACGGATCAGCGCCTGCCGACTCGGCTCCCGCACAGGTGGCGGCCACAAACAAGGCGCCGGTTTTGGCACGCTGGTATTGGCTCAGATCGGCGCGTGGCTCGCACTCCCAGGCCTGACCGGCCACGATGCCGTCAGGCACCCCCACCGCATCGGAGATGGTTTGCATCAAAGCGATCAGCCTGTCTGGGTGGGTCTTGCCTGCATTCAACAGCACCTGGTAGGCCATGACGATCAAACCGTCACCGGTCAGCAAGGCCAAGGCTTCGCCGTAGGCTTTGTGAACGCTGGGGCGGCCACGCCGGGTGTCGGCATTGTCAAAAGCGGGCATGTCGTCATGCACCAGAGAGGCGCAATGCATCAACTCGATGGCCACGCCAGCGGCTTGCGTGAGGTGTGGGGCGTTCATGCCGCAGGCATGGGCCACCGCGGTGCAAAGTTGGGGCCGGATACGGGCACCGCCAGAAAAAACAGCATGTCGCATGGCTGCAACCAGCCTTGGCGGTGCATGGGCACCGATGGCTTGGTTGACATGTGCCGCCAGCGATTGCTCGGCCAGTTGGTGTAAGTCCATTCTGCCCCCTGAAATGTGTTGTCAATTTGAATTGACAGATTATGTTGTAAATGTATCAACACATTTACATTTGTCAACCGTGGTTTTCAGGGTCTCAAAACTGACGTTTCAAGGCCTTTAAGGCGAAAAAAAACACAGGCCGAGGCCTGTGTCTGGGAAGTGCAAGTCAAGCGTTGTGATCTTCAACGATTGCGCTTGTCTCTGAAGTAATTCAGAAGGAAAAAGCCAACCATGACCAGCCAAAGGATCAACAAAATATGGTGCGTTTTCATGGGAATCTCCTTTTTAAAAAATACCTTACGGGCGTTGCTCTGAAGAAAACGGGGAGGTGGTCACCTGCCGAACCAAGGGGGACAGGACAACGGCGGTGAAGATTAGCACGAGCAACTCCACCGCATAGACACTGACATAGCCATTGGACGCCGCCCCCCCTAACAGGTCCACCAGATCGCGCATGATGCCACCCAAGGCCATGGCCAATCCAGCGGCGGTGGCTTGCACAGCCCCCCATGCGCCCAGCGCCAAGCCGCTTTGGTCCTTGGGCGCCAAGTTCATGCATGAAGTCAATGTGCCATGACTGAACAAGCCGCCGCCCAGGCCAATGCCAAACACGCCCAGCGAAAACAACCATTCGGTTTGCAAATAACCGGAACAAATCACAGCCAAAAAGGCAGGTGCGCCAATCAGGACGCCGGTGCGCGCCATCCGGTAAGGGTCTGCGCCTTGGCTGAGCACTTTCGACGCCCAGGCAAAACCAAACAAACCACCCAGCGACAAGGTGGCGGTCAACAGGGTGGTCGCACTCACGCTCATGTTCAAAATCTGTCCGCCATAAGGCTCAAGCAAGACGTCTTCCATGCTGAATGCAAAGGTACCCAAGCCCACCACGACCAAAGTGCGCAGCGCTCGGTGGTCTTTGGTCAAACCGGCCCAGGCTTCTTTGAAGGAAGGCTCCACAACCGGCTTGCCTCGTCGCAAACGGCTGCGCGGCTCTTGCTTCCAAAGGGCAATCACGTTCAACACCAAGGTGGTGACAGCGCAAGCTTGGATGACTTGGATCAATGCCCCAGGGGAAAAGTCAGCCAGCAACACACCAAACATCAAGGCACTGATGATCATGCCCACCAGCAACATGACATACATCAGCCCAACAACTTTGGGCCGAGATTCTTCAGCGGCCAAATCATTGGCCAACGCCAAGCCCACGGTTTGGGTGATGTGCACGCCAGCGCCCACCATAAAAAAAGCAATGGCTGCACCCAACTGTCCCACCCACGCTGGTTGCCCAGCAGATTGACCGGCACCGGCCAACACCAGCAAGGCGAAGGGCATGATGGCCAAGCCCCCAAACTGAATCATGGAGCCCATCCACATGTAGGGGACACGCCGCCACCCGAGCTCCGAGCGGTGGTTATCCGAGCGAAAACCAATCAAGGCCCGCAAGGGGGCAAACAACAAGGGAATAGCCACCATGATGGACACGATGGAAGAGGGTACTTTCAACTCGACGATCATGACCCGGTTCAGAGTGCCAACCAGCAGCACCAAGGCCATGCCCACACTGACTTGAAACAATGACAAGCGCAGCAAACGCGAGAGCGGCAAGTCTTCGGATGCAGCATCCGCAAATGGCAAGAATTTGGGCGCCAGCTCTCCCCAGATCTGCAGGACTTTTGGGTGTTTGGTGGTCATGAAAAAGGTGCAGGTCAGGCGAACGAATCACCCGACCTGCGAAGAGAAAAATTTAACTTTTCCCCGTGGACGTTTCCGTCATGGTGACAGCTGCAGTTGCGCTGCCATTCAGAAATTTCTTAACCCAGGTCGTGTTGGACACGATGGCCAGGTGAACACTGAATGACGCGACGGCGACGGCAGCGATGAACAAAGGGATGCCAACCGAAGGTTTGACAACACACCACATTTTTCCGTAAATCATGATTTACCTCCTTCTGTTACTTCAGCCAAGGGGAATAGATATAGGCCAACAGGTGCGCCAATGCGGCAATCATGCCGAAGATTTGCGTGCCCTGAATCAGCTGTCTATGTATTTCCTCTGATTCGGCCTCGGTTAAACCGGTAGGCCAGACTTTCTGGTGGTCAGACATGGATGACTCCTTGTAGTACTCCAAAACGTGCTCAAACCGCACGAGGTATCTGCGCCCCCCATGGGCACAAATTCTGTGAAAACCTTGGTCTCAATTTGTCATTATAAATTGACACGACTGAGTGTAAGGACAAGTTAACATCATAATGCTTGGCTTGTCAACGAAAACGGCTTGATCGGCCGATAGAGACCTTTAAATGGGGATTTTTCCTAGGGTATTCCCTTGCGGGCGTTTACCTGCTTGCCTAATTGCGTGGGGCTGGCTAAATTTGGTTCAGCAACGGCCATCTTGCTCTTGCACAAGTTCACAGAGCACCCCCCTCCCATGAACCCAAGCGCTGTTTTGCACAAGTTTCATCAGTTTGGTGCCATCTCCAAGATCACTTGGATGGCCATGTCCATGTTTTCCAAGGGCGCACCCGCCTCCAACGACGACTCGGTCAAGCCCTTTAAAGGCAACCCATCGGAATGCCAGTCGTCCATCTTGTCAATCATTGAAGCCGAGATCATCCCCCGACTGCTCAAGGCAGAACGCATCAATTCGATGCGCCTGAGCTTGGTGCCGACCAGCCGCGCCTTGCCCAACGCTGAAGAAATCGAAGAATTTGTGCGACATTGCTTGTCGATGGACCCACTGGCTGCGCAAGCCTATGTGGCCCAAATGATGGAAGAAGGTTTGAACACCGAGCATGTGTTTTTGGAGCTCATCACCCCAGCAGCGCGCTATCTGGGCACGCAATGGGAAACCGACCGCATGGACTTCACCCAAGTGACGCAAGGCTTGGTGCGCTTGCATGCCATCGCCCATGACATTGGCTTTGAGTACAAAGACGGTCCCTTGGTGCAAGGCGACACCAAGCGCATCATGATCGCCTCGGCCCCAGGCTCAGAGCACATCTTGGGCCCGACCATCGTGGCCGAGTTTTTCCGCAAAGAAGGCTGGCAGGTGGTGGTGGAAGTGTCGCCCTCTGCCAAAGAATTGGCCCACGCCGTCACCAATGAATGGTTTGACGCGGTCGGCATTTCGGTCAGCATCGAGCAACAGCTGGCGGGCTTGGCCAAACTTGTGGATCAAATCAAAGCCGCTTCACGCAACCCCCGCTTGGCGGTGATGCTGGGTGGCCCCATCTTTACGCTGCAAAACTTTGAAGCCGCCCAATTTGGCGCGGGCGGCATCTGCACCGATGCCCGGGATGCTGCAGCTTTGACACTGTCTTTGTTGCCCCAAGACTGAGGTTGCTTTCAAGCTTTGAAAGGTGCAGCCAACAGCACATAGCGTGGCGGCATGGCGGGGCTGTCTTCGTTGAGCAGCCCGACCCAATCCAAGGCTTGCAGGTTTTCCAGCACCACTTCCAGTTGAAGTGGATCGACCTGAAGCCGCTGCGCCAATTCCAAATGACCCATCCCATGGCGAGGTGTTTGCCGCATCTCTTGCAGCACTTTCAGCACCTCGGTGGCCAACTGAAAATGCCACCCTGGTGCATCGCTGTGCCGCAAGGCCCCCATCATCAGGCTGGGCCAACTGGCCACCAGTACCGCACCCAGCAACACGATCACCCAGTTCATGTAAATCCAGACCAGCAAAATGGGCACCGTGGCGAACGCGCCATACACCAGCGAAAACGTGGACATGCTGCCCAGATACCAAGTAAGCAAGCCCCTTGCGGCCTCCAATACCACCGTGGTTGTCAAACTGCCCCCTAACACCTGTCGCCAAGGCACATGGGTATAGGGGACGAACCGATACAAGCAGGTGATCCCGGTCCACAACAAGACAAACTCCAACACGTCCAGGGCCAGTTTCATCCCCGGTGCTTGACTGCGCAGTGAGCCTCCAGACCAACTGATGACCGAGGCCATGGTGACCAGGCCCGCTGTCAGCAGCAATGGGCCCAAGGTCAACACGGCCCAATACAACAACACCCGTTGGCCCATGGGTCTGTGTTTTCGCACCCGCCAAATCGCGTTCAAACTCCGGTCGATGGTGAAAATCAGCACCAAGGCGGAAAACAGCAAGACAGCAAAACTCACCGAACCCAAACGACTGGCCTTGGTGGTGAATTGCGTCATGTAACCCAACACTTGGCGAGAGATGCTTTCAGGAATCAGGCTTTCCACAAGCCAGCGTTGCAGCACGTTTTGGAACTGATCGAAGATGGGAAAAGCGGTCACCACGGCCAAGGTGACCGTGACCAGCGGCACCAAGGCGATGGTGGTGGTGAAGGTGAGCGCCCCAGCGGTTTGACCCAAGCGGTCATCGGCAAAACGCAGTCGCAAACTGCGGGCGGCCATGCGCCATGGGAATTCTTGCAAGCCCTGCCAACTGTTTTTCAGATACGAGACAATCATCCGCATATCATGCCATTGCCACCTCCCCCCCTGACCCCCACCGCCCTGCGCCATGTGCAGCTCACCCGTTTCATGGCGGTGGGCAGCTTGCTCGGGCTCATTGTGTTGTCGCTGTGTTGGGAGCTGTGGTTGGCGCCGCTGCGCCCCGGCGGCTCTTGGTTGGTGCTCAAAGCCCTGCCCTTGCTGTTGCCGCTGGTGGGCTTGCTGAAAAACCGCATGTACACCTACCGCTGGGTCAGCTTGGTGGTCTGGTTGTATTTCACCGAAGGCGTGGTGCGGGCCCAAGGTGACCGTTGGCCCAGCAACCTGTATGCAGGCATCGAAATTGTGTTGTGCTTGATCCTGTTCACGGCTTGTGCCCTGCATGTGCGACTGCGCTTGCGCAACGCGGCTTTGGCTGCCGCCCCATTGGACGCCACGAATGGCTGAGCTGCTGGCCCATTTGCGTGCCATTTGCGGCGACGCTCATGTTCTGACCGACCAAGACCTGAGCGCCTTTGAACGTGATTGGCGCGGCCGAGCCCAAGGCAAAGCCCTGTGCGTGGTTCGCCCCGGCAGCACAACTGAGGTGGCCGCCGTGGTGAAGGCCTGTGCCGCCGCTGGCATACCGATGGTGCCGCAAGGCGGCAACACCGGTTTGGTGATGGGCTCAACGCCCGACGATTCTGGCCGCGAGGTGGTGCTGAGTTTGCAACGCATGAACGCGGTACGAGCTTTGGATGCCGCCAACGCCACCCTGACGCTGGAAGCCGGTTGTGTGTTGGAGCGCTTGCAGCAAGTGGCCGACGACGCGGGGTTTTTGTTTCCCTTGAGCCTGGCGTCGGAGGGCAGTTGCACCATCGGCGGCAACCTGGCCAGCAACGCCGGTGGCACTCAGGTGCTGCGCTACGGCAATGCGCGGGACTTGTGCTTGGGGCTGGAAGTCGTCACGCCCCAAGGCGAGGTTTGGCACGGCCTCTCGGGCTTGCGCAAAGACAACACGGGCCTGGATTTGCGCAACCTGTTCATTGGCAGCGAAGGCACGTTGGGGGTCATCACAGCGGCCACTTTGAAACTCTTTCCCAAGCCTGCGGCACAACGCACCGCTTGGGCGGCTGTGCCCTCCGTGCAAGCGGCAGTGGATTTGCTGGGTTTGGCACAACAGCAATTGGGCGCAGGCCTCACTGGCTTTGAAATGATGGGACAGGTGGCGCTGGGTTTGGTGGTGAAACATTTCCCCAGCATGAGCGTGCCGCTGTGGCAAAGCGCGCCCTACTGTGTGTTGCTGGAACTCAGCGACACGGACAACGAAGACCATGCCCACCAGCAGTTGGAGCGCTTGCTGGAAACCGCCTTGGAGCACGGTTGCGTTGTGGACGCGGTGGTGGCCCAAAACATCGCGCAATCCAAAGCACTGTGGCATGTGCGCGAAAGCATCAGCATGGCGCAGGCCGCAGAGGGCCTGAACATCAAACATGACATTGCCTTGCCGGTGTCGGCCATTCCCGCGTTTGTGGCCCAGACCGATGCACTCTTGGCCCAGCATCTCCCGGGGGTGCGCATGGTCAATTTTGGCCACTTGGGCGACGGCAATTTGCACTACAACGTGCAATGCCCTCTCAATTCTGATGCCGCTGTGTTTTTGCAAGCGCATGAAGCGCAAGTGAACCACTGGGTGTATGAAGCCGTGAAAAACTTCGGTGGTTCGATCAGCGCCGAGCATGGCATTGGCCGCTTGAAGGTTGAGACCTTGCCGCATTACAAAGACCCTGTTGCATTGGCCATGATGCGCAGCATCAAGCAGGCCTTGGATCCACAGAACTTGATGAATCCGGGCAGGGTTCTAACCCTCGGTTAGCGCAATGGCTTTGACATAACGAGCCAGCCCTTGTGTCGATCTGATTATTTGACCGTTTTACACTCTCAGCATGAGTTCCACCACCCACCCCCAGCCCATCCCCACGCCCTACGAAGATTTTATGCGCCATGTGTACACGCAGGGGGTGGAAAAGTCCGACCGCACCGGCACCGGTACGCGCAGCGTGTTCGGCCACCAAATGCGCTTTGACTTGCGCCAAGGTTTTCCACTGGTCACCACCAAAAAAGTGCACCTGAAATCCATCATCGTCGAGTTGCTGTGGTTCCTAACCGGTTCAAGCAACAACAACTGGTTGACCGAACGTGGCTGCACCATTTGGGACGAATGGGCCCGCGCGGATGGCGATTTGGGACCGGTGTACGGCGTGCAATGGCGCAGTTGGCCCACGCCCGAGGGCGGCCACATCGATCAAATTTCCGATGTCATCAAGACCCTGAAAACCAACCCCGATTCCCGCCGCATCATCGTGAGCGCTTGGAACGTGGCCGACCTCTCCAAGATGGCGCTCATGCCTTGCCATGCTTTCTTCCAGTTTTATGTGGCACCGCCCACCACCGCTGGTGGCAAGGGCCAACTG
Source organism: Limnohabitans simekii (SeqCode) (assembly GCF_965234735.1). Taxonomy (GTDB): domain Bacteria; phylum Pseudomonadota; class Gammaproteobacteria; order Burkholderiales; family Burkholderiaceae_C; genus Limnohabitans; species Limnohabitans simekii. Next base: position 179,060 of record NZ_OZ248544.1, read on the forward strand.
AGTTGCCAGCTGTACCAACGCAGCGCCGACATCTTTTTGGGTGTGCCCTTCAACATCGCCAGCTACGCTTTGCTCACCCACATGGTGGCGCAGCAATGCGACTTGGAGGTGGGTGATTTCATTTGGACCGGTGGCGACTGCCACATCTACAGCAACCACCACGACCAAGTGGAACTGCAACTCTCGCGTTCGCCCTTCCCTGCCCCCACACTGCACATCAAACGCCGCCCTGACTCCATTTTCGACTACCAGTTTGAAGACTTCGAGGTCCGCGATTACCAGTGCCACCCTGGCATCAAAGCACCGGTCGCGGTTTAACAGCCATGCCCCTGCATCTGATTTACGCCCGCGCCCGCAACAACGTCATCGGCCTTCAAGGTGATTTGCCTTGGCATCTGCCCGAAGACTTGGCGCATTTCAAACGCACCACCTTGGGGCAACCGGTGGTGATGGGTCGCATCACCTGGGAGTCCATTCCCGAAAAATTCAGACCTCTGCCTGGTCGCCGCAATGTGGTGGTGAGCCGCCAAAGCAACTACCCCGCTGCAGGTGCCACGGTGGTGGACTCATTGCAAGCTGCCTTGGCCTTGTTCCCTGCTGATGAAGTGGTTTGGTTGATTGGGGGAGCACAACTTTATGCACAAGGCTTGCCGCTCGCTTCGCAAGTGGTGGTGACGGACATCGATGCCGACTTTGAAGGCGACGCGTATGCGCCCTTGTTGTCTGCAGATTGGCAAGAGCAAAGCCGAAGCACACACACGTCGGCCCAAGGTTTGAATTACAGCTTGGTGACGTTCAAACGTTTCATCTCAGCTTGATGGGAACCCAGTCAAATGGGCTGCCGCTGCCGCGGCATCAGGCTGCACGAGCCTAGGGATGCTGCCCAACAAAGGCGCATGGATTCTTTGCGCAATGGCTTGTATGTTTTCTTCCAAGTACAACATCTGGGGATCCACCACATTGGCCACCCAGCCCAGCAGATCCAAACCTCTGGCGCGAATGGCCTCTGCTGTTAGCAAGGCTTGGCTGATGCAACCCAAACGCATACCCACCACCAAGACCACCGGTAACCCAAGGTCACGTGCCAAATCTGCGGTGTCATAGTGGTCGTTCAAAGGCACACAAAAACCGCCAACCCCTTCCACCACAACGGCTTGGGCTTGTGTGCGTACATGCTCAAAACTGCGCAAGATCAACGCTGGATCAATGTGTACCTGTTGGGCAGCAGCTGCCAAGTGCGGCGCTGCAGGCGTTTGAAAAATATAGGGCGAGGTATCGCTGACGGGCAAATCCACTGAGGCCACTTGGGCCAAGGCGTCCACATCTTCGTTGCACCAGCGGCCTTCATGCAGATAGGCACCAGCAGCGACTGGCTTCATGGCGGCCACCCTGAACCCTTGCTGGGCTTGCCGATAAACCAAGGCACTGGCCACCAATGTTTTGCCGATTTCAGTATCGGTGCCAGTGACAAAACAGGAAAACGGTGTTTGAAGATGGAAGTTGTTCATGGCTTGTGCAAGGCGACTAAGGCGTTTTTCAGCTGATCAAGGTTGTTCATGGTGTGGCCTGCTGACAAGGTGATGCGCAGCCTGGCTGTGTTTGGCGGAACAGTCGGCGCACGAATAGCGCTGACCCAAATGCCTTGTGACTGCAAATCTGCCGAGGCCTGCAAGACGGCGGCATTGCTGCCCACCACCAGCGGTTGAATGGCAGTTGTTGAAGCCAGTTTGCGCCAATGCGAGGGGATCGAAGATGCAGAAAATGCATCAATCAACTTTGTCAAATGGGCTCTGCGCTTTTGACCCTCTTCGCCGCCAATGATCTGCAGACTGGTGAGCAAGGCATGCGCTAATGCAGCGGGTGCGGCGGTGGTGTAGATGTAGGGTCGCGAACGTTGCACCATCCACTCGATCAACATGCTGTGGGCAGCCACGAATGCACCGGCAACGCCAGCAGCCTTTCCAAGCGTGCCCACATAGATCAACTGTTCTGAACACAATCCCGCATGCTGCAACAAACCAGCACCCTTGTCCCCAAGCACGCCAAAGCCGTGCGCATCATCGATCAACAACCAAGCACCATGCTGCTCGCAGATGGCCAGCAGTTCCTTGGCCGAAGCCAAGTCACCATCCATGCTGAAGACGCCATCAGAGACGACCACCTTGGTTCCGCTGCCTGAATCCATCAAAAGTGATCGCAGTTGCTGCAGATCACTGTGGGCATAGACCTGGTAGTTGGCGCGTGACAAACGGATGCCATCAATCAAGGACGCATGATTGAGCGCATCGGAAAAAAAAGTCAAGTCACCCTTAGACAGGTCACCCAGCGCCGACAGCACGCCCAGATTGGCCATGTAGCCGGTCGAGAAAAAAAGTGCACGCACGGCAGGAATGTGGTCGGCCAACATGCTGGCCAACACCGTTTCAAGCTGGTCGTGCGCTTGACTGTGGCCGCTGATCAAGTGAGAAGCGCCACTGCCAGCGCCATAAATTGAAACGCCTTCACGCAAGGCTTCCATGACCCCAGGATGGGCTGCCAGACCGAGGTAATCATTGCTATTGAAAGCCAATAGCGGTTGCCCGTTGACCAACAATTGCGGTTGGCAAAGCGATGCGGTCATGCGTCGTTGCCGGTGCAAACCTTGTTCATTCAGAACCGACAGCTTCTGGGTCAAATGACTCAATGCCTGGAAATTCATGCAGCCACAACTTCCTCGAAAACAGTTGCCAAGCGTTCAGCGAGGAACTGAATTTCAGCATCGCTCAAGATGTAAGGCGGCATCAGGTAAACCGTTTGGCCAATCGGGCGCAGTAAAAGTTCGTGCTTCAATGCAGACGCAAAAAAACGGCGTGAAAAACTTGCTGCCAATGCAGGGTCTTCAATCAGGGCATCAAACGCCCAGATCATGCCTTGTTGTCGAAAATGCCTGACCTTGGCGTGTTGCTGCAAAGAAGACAGTGCTGTGCTGAGTTTTGCTCCAAGAACGGCATTTTGTGTGAGCACATCATCTTCTTTGAAAATGGCCAAGGTGGCCAAGGCCGCACTGCAAGCCAAGGGGTTGCCCGTGTAGGAATGCGAATGCAGAAAACCTCGCGCCAATGAATCAGCGTAAAAACTTTGGTAAATCTCTTCGCGGGTCATGACCAAGGACAAAGGCAAGTAGCCACCGCTGATGCCTTTGGACAAACATAAAAAATCAGGCCAAACACCTGCATGCTCACAAGCAAAAAAGCGGCCAGTGCGACCACAGCCCACGGCAATTTCATCGGCAATCATGTGAACTTGGTAATGGTTGCACAAACGCCTGACTTCTTGCACATACAAAGGGCTGTGCATGGCCATGCCGCCCGCACACTGAACCAAGGGCTCAAGGATCACGGCACTGATCAAATGAGCACGCTCTTTGAGCAAGGCTTCAAGCACTTGGGCCGCCTGCATGGCCACCTGATCGGCTGAATCACCCGGCGCCGCCGTGCGAGCATCTGGCGATTGGACGCAATGTGCGGCTTGCAACAGGGGCGCATAGGCGTCACGAAAAATGGGGACATCGGTCACGCCCAAGGCCCCTACAGTTTCGCCGTGATAGCCGCCTTGAAGACAGACAAATTCTTGTTTTTGCTGCAAGCCTTGGTTGCGCCAACTGTGAAAACTCATTTTGAGGGCGATCTCTACGGCCGAGGCACCGTCAGACGCATAAAAGCAATGCCCCAACACATGATCAGTCAAGGCCGACAGCTCTTCAGACAAGCGCACCACAGGTTCATGGGTGAAGCCGGCGAGCATGGCGTGCTCGAGTGTGTCGAGTTGATTTTTCAGGGCGGCATTGATACGTGGATTGGTGTGACCGAATAAATTCACCCACCAAGAACTGATGGCATCCAAATATTTGTGACCGTCATGATCAAACAACCATGCACCACTGCCTCGGTGAACAGCCACCAAAGGAGTTGATTCATGGTGTTGCATCTGGGTGCAAGGATGCCAAACATGACGCAAGCTGCGTTGCATCAAATGAATAGATGGATGGTCCAGAAACGAGCCTCTTGAAATCAATAACAGAATACGCCTATCCATTATCACCTTGAATAACAGGCTTGCAGGCAAGAGGATTATTTGTTGCTATATTCGTAGAACTCTTTTATTTACTGATATTGCCATGCCAGCCATTGAAACCCCAGAGCAAACTGTTCACTTCGTCAAGCCCAAGAAGTTGTCCACGGATGCCACGTCCACCTGGTCGTTGAAAGCCATTGAAGACCTTTTCAATTTGCCCTTCAACGATCTGATGTTTCAAGCGCAGCAAGTCCACCGCTTGCATTTCGACCCCAACGAAGTTCAACTATCGACCCTGCTCTCCATCAAGACGGGTGGTTGTCCCGAAGATTGCGGTTATTGCCCGCAGTCCGTGCACTACAACACCGGTGTGGAAGCATCCAAAATGTTGGATGTAGAAGAAGTCAAGCAAGCGGCAGTGGAAGCCCAAAAAAATGGGGCCACTCGTTTTTGCATGGGTGCAGCATGGCGAGAGCCGAAAGACCGTGATATTGAAAAAGTAGCTGAACTCATTCGCACCGTCAAATCATTGGACATGCAAGCCTGTTGCACCCTGGGTATGTTGAGCGAGTCGCAAGCCCACACATTAAAACAAGCTGGGCTTGATTACTACAACCACAATTTAGACACGTCACCCGATTTGTATGGCGACATCATCACCACGCGCGACTATCAAGAACGCTTAGATACTCTGGCGCATGTGCGGACTGCGGGCATGCATGTTTGCAGTGGCGGCATTGTTGGCATGGGTGAAAACAGAGCGCAACGCGCGGGTCTGGTTTTTCAACTGGCCAATCTGCAACCCTATCCAGAATCCGTGCCCATCAACAACTTGGTGCAAGTCGAAGGCACGCCTTTGCACGGCACCGAGTCCTTGGATTTGCTGGAATTTGTCCGCACCATCGCCGTGGCCCGAATCACCATGCCCCAAGCGCGGGTGCGATTGTCCGCGGGTCGCCAACAAATGGGCGAGGCGATCCAGGCGCTGTGCTTCATGGCTGGAGCCAACTCGATCTTCTACGGCGATAAATTGCTCACCACCGGCAATCCCGACTGGCAACGCGATCAAGCTTTGCTGGGCAAACTCGGCATGGTCACCGCTTGAACTTGGATTGATGGTGCATGAAACTGGCCACTTGGAACGTCAACTCCCTCACCGTGCGTTTGCCACAGGTGCTGGACTGGTTGTCTGCGCAAACCGAGCATGGCGGCATCGATGTGCTGGCCTTGCAAGAAACCAAAACCACTGACGACAAATTCCCCAAAGCCGATATTGAAACAGCGGGTTATCAAGTGGCTTTCTTCGGCCAAAAAACCTACAACGGAGTGGCCCTGATCGCCAAGCACCCCATCACTGATGTGGTGCACAACATCCCCGGCTTCAGCGACGACATGGCACGCGTCATCACCGGCACCATCAACGGTGTCCGTGTGGTGGGAGCGTATTTTCCCAACGGCCAAGCACCGGACAGCGACAAGTTTGTCTACAAAATGGCTTGGCTCACTGCACTTCATGCCTTCATCAAAGATGAACTGACGCGGTACCCCAAGCTGGTGTTGATGGGCGACTACAACATCACTTGGGATGATTTGGATGTGTGGGACCCAGTGGCCTTGGCTGGCAGCATCCATTGCACCGATGAAGAGCGGGCTCACTTCAAAGCCTTGCTCGAATTGGGGCTGCATGATGCCCACCGCTTGTTTGAGCAAGCGCCCAAAAGTTATTCCTGGTGGGATTACCGCGAGTTTGCATTCCGAAGAAACCGGGGCTTGCGCATCGACCACATCTTGGTGTCCGATGCTTTGAAACCCAACGTCACCGCTTGCGTGATTGACAAAGCGCCGCGCAAAAACGAACGCCCCAGCGACCACACGCCGGTGGTGGTGACGATCGCCTAAAACTTGCAGGCCTTGCGCTTGTGCAAGGTCTGGGGTTACTCCAAACCCAATTCTTGAATCTTGCGGGTGATGGTGTTGCGGCCAATGCCCAGCTTGTGCGCTGCGTCTATGCGTCGTCCCTTGGTGTGGGCCAATGCGGTTTGAATCAACGTGGCTTCAAAACGTTTGGTGAGTTCATCCCACACATCGGTGCGACCCTCCACCAGCAAATTCATGGCTTGCACTTCCAAGCCGCCTTGCCAATCATCCCCCGTCAAATGCAGCACGCCAGGTTTGGGCATGGGCACACTGGCAACAGCTGCAGTGCCGTTGTGGCTGGTGGCTGTGAAGGCATTGGCCACCTCGGTGCTGGGCGGTGGTGCGGCGAATGGGTGAGCAGCACCCCCTTGCATCACTTCGGGCGGCAGGTCTTTGGGCTCGATGGCTTGGGCTGGTGCCATGACGGTGAGCCAATGGCAAATGTTTTCCAACTGGCGCACATTGCCTGGAAAAGCAAACGCTTGCAGCAATTCAATGGCGGATTCTGAAATGCGTTTGACCTCGACGCCCAACTGCTGTGCGCTTTGCTGCAAGAAGTGACGCGTCAGCACAGGAATATCTTCGCGCCGCTCACGCAGGGGCGGCAAGCGCAGGCGAATCACATTCAAACGGTGAAACAAGTCTTCTCGGAAGGTGCCCTCTTGCACCCGCTGTTCCAGGTTTTGGTGGGTGGCCGCAATCACCCGCACATTGGTTTTGATGGCGCTGTGGCCGCCCACGCGGTAGAAGTTGCCATCGCTCAAGACCCGCAGCAAGCGGGTTTGCAAATCGAACTTCATGTCACCAATTTCATCCAAGAACAAGGTGCCGCCATCGGCTTGTTCAAAGCGGCCACGGCGCATGGTTTGCGCACCCGTGAAGGCTCCGCGTTCGTGTCCAAACAATTCGCTCTCGAGCAAATCTTTGGGGATGGCTGCGGTATTGATGGCGACAAACGGACCACTGGCACGCTGCGAATGTTTGTGCAGTGCACGTGCCACCAGTTCTTTGCCTGAGCCGGATTCTCCGGTGATCATCACGGTCACATTGCTTTGGCTCAAACGGCCAATGGCGCGAAACACGTCTTGCATGGCCGGGGCTTGGCCCAGCATTTCAGGTGTGCTGTCCACGTCCACCGCGCCCACGGCTTCGCGCTGACTTTCATCCACGGCGCGGCGAATCAATTCGATGGCTTTGGTCAGGTCAAAGGGTTTAGGCAGGTACTCAAAGGCACCACCTTGGAAGGCTGAGACGGCGCTGTCCAAATCAGAGTACGCCGTCATGATGATGACCGGCAATGCAGGCAACTGCTGTTTGAGTTTGTCCAATAAATCCAAGCCTGAACCACCGGGCATGCGAATGTCACTCACCAAGACTTGGGGCATTTCTTCAGGCGTCACGCTGCCCAGGGCTTGCAACACCTCGCGTGGATGCGTGAAGCTGCGGGTGGGCAAGCCTTCGCGCATCAAGGCTTTTTCAAGCACAAAGCGAATGGACTGGTCATCATCAACGATCCAAATCGGTTTCATGTCAGTTCATCACCTTTTGTCTGGCGCAGGGCGCTTTGTCATTCTTGTTCAGGGCAAGGGAATCAAGATTTTGAAATCCGTTCGCCCGGGCTGGCTGTCACATTCAATCAAACCTTGGTGCTGTTGCACAAAGGATTGCGCCAAATTCAGGCCCAAACCCGAGCCGCCATCACGGCCCGACACCAAGGGGTGGAACAAACGGTCCTTGATCTCTTCCGGGATACCAGGACCGTTGTCAATCACATGCAATTCCAGTGCCAATCGGTAGCGTTGTTTCACAAAAGTCACTTGTCGGGCAATCCGGGTGGACAACACGATTTCAGCATCCCCTTGCAGCATCCGATCGCTCAGCGCTTGGGCGGCGTTGTGGGCGATATTGAGCACGGCTTGAATCAACTGCTCCATGTCGCCGCGAAACTCGGGCAGCGAAATATCGTAGTTGCGGCGCACCTGCAAGCCGCGCGGGAATTCAGCCAAGATCAGGGTGCGTACCCGTTCACACACCTCGTGGATGTTGACGTTGCCCACCACATGCGGGCGCCGGTGCGGTGCCAACAAGCGATCCACCAAGGTTTGCAAGCGGTCGGCCTCGCGCACGATCACCTGGGTGTATTCGGTCAAATCCTTGGAATCTAGCTCGAGTTGCAGCAATTGCGCCGCGCCCCGGATACCGCCCAAGGGGTTTTTGATTTCGTGCGCCAAATTGCGGATGAGCTCTTTGTTGGCCTGGGCATGCTCCAGCTGTCGCTCTTCGCGGTCTTGGCGGCTTTGGGTTTCTTGTGGCAGCAGCTCAATCAATACCTCGTCGGGGTTGTCGCACGAGGCCACGACCACATGCACCGCAAAGGGCTCGGCCCCTGGTCGCTTGAGATGGTCGTCAAATCGCAAGGCTGAAAAATCATGTCGTCGTGCGCCATCCATGGCTTGTTGCATCTTGAACTGATCGACAAACAAAGCCGGTGCATCCACGCCTTGCAGGCTGCGACGTGACAAACCCATCACGTCTTCGAAGGAGGCGTTCACAAACAAGACCCGGTTGTCAGAGCCCACCACCATCACCAAGGTGGCGAGCAAGTCAAATGCTGTGAATCGGTGGTCAGCCATCTGATCCAACTCAGGGCAAACGCGCCAATTCGCGGCGCAATGCGGCCTCGTCGGCTTGGCATCGCACCAACTCGGTGCTGTTGGTCGGCAATTGTTGGCAGCGTCTTTGCTGCTTCCTCAATTCTTCATTCAAGATGTGTTGCGATTGAAGATTGCGTGCGCGTTGGGCCGCGCTGTCAATGCGAGGGACATCAACGATCACCGCAGGATTGGGCATGGGAACAGGTGCTGGCGGCACGGCACGGAATTGACGCGGCGCAGTGGTGATCACATCGGCCTGCACCGGCATACGTGTGCAAGCTTGGCCTTGTTTGGGTTGATTGGTGTACTCGTTGCCACAGCGCCAAACGGCTGGGCCTTCTTGGGCAAACACGTTTTGATAAGAGAACAGTGCGAACAACACGCCGATGCAGATTGCTTTGTTCATGCTGAGCCTCTTTCAAATGCAGGGTTAAAAAAAAGGACGGCACCAGGCCGTCCTCGGTGTGCCCAGCGCGAACGCTTGGCAACTGCTCTGATGCCTGGGCTCAGAGTGAGTAGTACATGTCGTATTCGACAGGATGCACGGCCTGACGGAAACGGGTCACTTCTTGCATTTTCAGATCGATGTAGGCATCGATCATGCTGTCGGTGAACACGCCACCCTTGGTGAGGAACGCGCGGCCTTTGTCCAGGTGTTCCAAAGCTTGGTCCAAGCTGTGGCAGACGGTGGGCACCAATGCGTCCTCTTCAGGTGGCAAGTGGTACAGGTCTTTGGTGGCGGCTTCACCGGGGTGGATTTTGTTTTCGATGCCGTCCAAACCAGCCATCATCAGTGCGGCAAAGCACAGGTAGGGGTTGGCCATGGGATCGGGGAAGCGGGCTTCAATGCGACGGCCCTTGTCAGACGCCACGTGGGGAATGCGGATAGACGCTGAACGGTTGCGGCTGGAGTAAGCCAATTTCACCGGGGCTTCAAAGCCAGGCACCAAACGCTTGTAGCTGTTGGTGGTGGGGTTGGTGATAGCGTTCAGGGCGCGGGCGTGTTTGATGATGCCGCCGATGTAGAACAAAGCGGTGTCGCTCAGACCAGCGTAGCCTTTGCCTGCAAACAGGTTTTTGCCGTCTTTCCAGATGGACTGGTGAACGTGCATGCCAGAGCCGTTGTCGCCGACCAAAGGCTTGGGCATGAAGGTGGCGGTTTTGCCATAGGCATTGGCCACGTTCCACACCACGTACTTCAGTTTTTGCGTCCAGTCGGCGCGCTCAACCAAGGTGCTGAATTTGGTGCCGATTTCGTTTTGACCAGCGCCAGCCACTTCGTGGTGGAACACTTCAACGGGAATGCCCATTTCTTCCAAAATCATGACCATTTCGGCACGCAAATCTTGGGTGCTGTCCACGGGGGGCACGGGGAAGTAGCCGCCTTTGACGGTGGGACGGTGACCACGGTTGCCGCCTTCGAGCTTGGCACCGGTGTTCCAAGGTGCTTCGTACTCGTCGATTTTGAAGAAGGCGCCGGACATTTCATTGCCCCATTGCACGTTGTCAAAAATGAAGAACTCGGGTTCTGGACCGAAGTAAGCGGTGTCGCCAATGCCTGAGGATTTCAAATAGGCTTCAGCACGTTTGGCGATGGAACGGGGGTCGCGGTCGTAGGCTTTGCCGTCACCGGGTTCGAGAACGTCGCAAGACAACACCAGGGTGGATTCTTGGAAGAAGGGGTCGATGAAGGCGGTGTTGGGGTCAGGCATCAACAACATGTCTGAGGCTTCGATGCCTTTCCAACCAGCGATGGATGAACCGTCAAAAGCATGGCCTTCTGTGAACTTGTCTTCATTGAAGTGAGAAATGGGCACGCTCACGTGCTGTTCTTTGCCACGGGTATCGGTAAAACGAAAATCCACAAATTTGATTTCGTGTTCCTTGACGTCCTTCATGACGTCGGCGACGGTCTTGGCCATCAATTTCTCCTGGAGAGGTTGGTTTGAAAAAAATCAGAGATGGACATTGTCTTGCATCTTTTGTGCCACACCCAGCTTGCTGACAGAAAGTTGAAAAAGATCAACCGACATGCACCAGGCGCCCGCATTTCAGGCGCAAACCCAGCCAGACACAAGCAAGTTGGATGATTCCAGACGATCCATCGATGCACCTTTTTAAGGCATTTTTAATTTCGCACCAATTCAGGGCCTAATTTTGCACCAATTTCGTGCAACCCTGCCAGCATTTGCAAAAAAGCTGGTTCAACCAAGTCTGGCGGGCCTTTGACCCCCAATTCGATGTGGCGGCCGTATTCGGGGTGGTCCACGCTGGGCAAGCTGAACACCTTGATGCTTGCAAACTGCGCCTCCAGGCGCTGCATCAAGGGCGTGAGCGTGGCTTCCATGCTGCCCATGACGATCACCGACTTCTCTTGGTAGGCCCCGCGTTGGAAAAACGCTTTGTAGTGTGTGTCCAGCACCCAGGCCAACATGGGCCAAGCCATCACCGGAAAGCCAGGGACGAAATGCACCCGCCCCGCCGAGCCTTGGCAGCTGAAGCCGGGGATCTTGTTGTAGGGGTTGGGAATGATGTCCGCACCTGCAGGGAAACGCCCCATCTCCAGGCGGTGTTGATGCGTGGCTTGGTAGGTGTCGAACGCCACGCCTTGTTCAAGGGCTATCTCGCGAGCGCGTTCTTCAATCAGCAACTTGGCCTCGGGGTGAAGCACCAAGTCTTGGCTCAACGCCAAGGCAGCGCATTGACGGGTATGGTCGTCGGGCGTGGCCCCGATGCCGCCGCAGGAAAAGACCACACCTGGCGTCTCAAAAGATCGGCGCAGGGTTTGGGTCAAGCGCACGGGGTCGTCGCCCACATAGTCGGCGTGACCCAGGTGCAACCCGCGTTCAGACAGCAGTTCGATGACCTTGGTCAAATGCTTGTCTTGGCGCTTGCCTGACAATATTTCATCGCCAACGACGATCAAGCCAATGCTTGGAATGGAATCGGTTGCTTGCATCCAATCAATATAACAACTGGGACAGACATGAAACGCAGACATCTTTTGGGCGGCATCGCCCTGGGCACAGGGGCTTTGGTGGTGGGTTGGAGCGTGCTGCCACCCCGCCAGCGTTTGATGCCCTCCGCAGACTTGCCCGAGGTGCAGGGACAAACTGCCTTGAATGGCTGGGTGCGGATTGGCAGCGACGATCAGGTGAGCGTGGTCATGGCCCGCAGCGAAATGGGTCAAGGCGTCTACACCGGTTTGGCCATGATGCTGGCCGACGAGTTGGATGCCCGCTGGGACCAAATCCGCTTCGAAACATCCGGCTTTGACCACATTTACAACAACCAATCGGTGGCCGCCGATGGCCTACCCTTTCATCCTGATGATCAAGGCCGAGTGAAGCAATTTGCCCAATGGATGACGAAGAAAACCATGCGCGAAATTGGCTTGAATGCCACTGGCGGTTCTTCCAGCATGAAAGACCTGTGGTTGCCCATGCGCCAAGCCGGTGCCAGTGCCCGCGCCATGTTGGTGGCCGCTGCTGCCAAGCAATGGCAAGTGCCTGCTGCCGAGTGCATGGTGAAAGACGGTGTGGTCAGCCACCCTGCCGGCCAATCAGCGCGTTTTGGTGAGTTGGCAGCCTTGGCGGCGCAGCAAGATCGCCCCAGCAACCCCGTGTTGAAAACACCAGCGCAATTCAAATTCATCGGCCAATCCACGCCGCGGCTGGAAGGCCAAACCAAGGTGGATGGCACGGCGGTGTTTGGCATGGACGTGCGCCCCCAAGGCCTTTGGTTTGCCTGTGTGCGCATGAACCCCGAATTGGGTGCGCCTTTGCAAAGCTTTGACGCGAGCAAGGCGCTGCAAATGCCGGGCGTGCAAAAGGTGTTTGCGGTCGATGCGGTGAAAGGCAGCACGGCGGGTGTGGCGGTGGTGGCGCAGTCCACGCACCAGGCCATGAAAGCCCTGTCGCAGGTGCGCACGGTGTGGGGCACAGGCCCAGCCGCGGCTTGGTCCAGCGCCGACATCCAACAGAATTTGATGAAAGCCTTGGACAGCCAAGACGCCCACACCTATTTTGAGCAAGGGGACGCCGCCCAAGCCTTGAAGAGCGCCAGCAAAACCGTGCAAGCCGAGTACAGCGCACCCTATTTGGCACACGCGACCATGGAGCCCATGAACTGCACCGTGTGGCTGAAAGACGGCGCGGCAGAAGTTTGGGCCCCGACACAAATTCCGGATGCGGCCCGCCATGTCATCGCGAAGATTTTGGAGGTTCCCAAAGACAAATTGACCCTGCATGTGACGCTGCTGGGCTGCGGCTTGGGGCGACGCTTGGAACTCGACTTTGTGGCGCAAGCTGCCCACATCGCCAAAGCATGCGCCGGTCATCCGGTGCAAACCGTGTGGGACCGCAGCCAAGACATGCAACATGATTTCTACCGCCCGGCCTGTGTCAGCCGCTACAGCGCAGGTTTGAACGACCAAGGTCAGGTGGTGGCATGGCACAACCGATCGGCCAGCCAATCGATTGCCGAAGACATGGTGGCGCGTTTGCTGGGCGCACCCGCCGCTGGCCCCGACAAAACCACCGCCGAAGGGGCCTTTGACCAAGCCTACGAATGGCCGACAGCGCACATCAGCCACAGCAAGGTGCAACTGCCGATTCCGGTGGGCTCATGGCGTTCGGTGGGGCATTCGCACCAGGCTTTTTTCAAAGAAAGTTTTGTCGATGAAGTGGCTCATGCCAGCGGTCAAGACCCGCTTGCTTTTCGCTTGAACTTGCTGAAAAACCACCCTCGCCACGCAAGGGTGTTGCAACTGGCCGCTGACAAAAGCGGCTGGGGCAAACAGCTCGCCAACACGCCTGAAAAAAGAGCCTTGGGTCTGGCCTTGCACGAGTCCTTTGGCAGCATCGTGGCGCAGGTGGCCGAGGTGTCGGTGAGTGACCAAGGTATCCGGGTGCACCGTGTGGTGTGTGCGGTCGATTGCGGCATGGTGGTCAACCCCGACGGTGTGGCCCAGCAAATGGAAGGCTCGGTGGTGATGGGCCTGACAGCTGCACTTTACGGCGACATCCGCTTCGAAAAAGGCCAGGTTCTGCAAAGCAATTTCCACGATCAACCCTTGTTGCGCATGGGGGAAGCCCCACTGGTTGAAACCCATGCCGTGACCAGCGACGCCCATCCCGAAGGCATGGGCGAACCCGGCACGCCGCCGATTGCCCCAGCGGTGGCCAACGCTGTGTTTGCCCTCACCGGTGAGCGTTTGCGCAACCTGCCGCTGCGGCTGACAAGCAGCTCAGCTTGAGGCTGTTCGTGTCGATACTTCACGATGGGCAGGTTCGATCTGGCCCAAAACCGAACAAAATCTGTATTATTTTGGGTTAGGATGAAATTCGATAACGGTTTTGTCATTTAAGGAAGGTTGGAGATGGTTGCGTTTGCAATGATGGAAAAGTATGGCGGTGTCAAAAAGATCAATAAAGTGATCGAACAGCTGTATGAGGCTGTGGGTGAAAAACGCGACCTGCGCCACTACTTTTTCAACATCAAGCTGGAAAACCTGATCCGCGATCAGTTGCAGTTCCATGCCTATTCGATGCGCAAACCTGACCGCTTTTACCGCGAGCAGCTGCTGCAAACCGCCACCTCTGAAATCCAAGTCAGTGTCAACGTGTTCGATGAGGTGATGCTCACGCTGGATGACATCTTGCGCAAAAACGGTGTACACAAAGACGAATCCCCTCGCATTGCCGTGCACTTGATTGAAATCATCGAAGAAACACGCAGCCAAGCGGGGGACACCGTGGTCACGGTTTGGAAGCCGGTGGACATCACCAACGAAACCGTCAACACCTTCTACAACAACAACCGCACAGACTCCCGGATTGAAAAAAATGGTGATGTCTACGCAACCCGTAATTTCTTCTACCCCTTCTGGACCCGTGTGCTGCCCGAGAAACGCCAGATTGTGTTCATCGCCCAGGCGTTTGCCCGGGATGGCGTGAACCTTGAACAGGTGGAAGAGTTGGCCCAGAATGCGAACGAAAAAGTAGGCACCTTGAAGCTCGAAGCCCGCGATGGCCCGAATGGCCCTGTGTTGTTTACCCGCTATATCCTGCCCTTTGAGCATGGCATCCCCACGCGACTGCTCATGCGAGCAGCCAAGCAGTTTTCCCGGGGCTTTGAAACTGCGATGAGCATGGACAAGGAAGAAATTCTGAAGAATGTGCTGAAGTAAGTGAGTGCCTTCAACGCCATGCTGGCTCCCCATGGCCTTCAATCAAAACGCATTCAAACCAAAACCGGGTTGAACATGCATGTGTTGGAAGCTGGTTCGCCGTCCAACCCTTGCGTCTTGTTGCTGCACGGCTTTCCCGAGTTGGCCTTCAGTTGGCGGCATCAACTGACCGCGTTGGCCAACGCAGGCTTTCATGTCATCGCGCCCGATCAACGCGGTTATGGCGACACCCTTGGAGGTGATGACCACTTCGATGGTGATTGGCAAGCCAGCGGCATGCTGCATCTGGTGGATGATGTCTTGGCCTTGCTTGAGGCCTTGAACATCGGACACGTGAAAGCGGTGATCGGTCACGACTTTGGGTCACCCGTTGCCGCTTGGTGCGCCCTCACCCGCCCCGATGTGTTTCGCGCAGTGGTGATGATGAGTGCGCCGTTTTCAGGCCCACCGGATGCCGTGCATTGGGCGACCACGCACGCCGCAATCGTTCAAGAGGTGGTGGCTTTGGGCGAATTAGACCCACCCCGCCAGCATTACCAGTGGTATTACTCGGATGCCCAAGCCAACGAGGACATGTGGCAGGCTCCGCAAGGGTTGCATGCTTTTTTGCGCGCTTACTACCATGTCAAAAGCGCCGATTGGGCAGTCAACCAACCCCATGCGCTGACAGCATGGCAGGCCGCAGAACTTGCGAAGCTGCCCCACTATTACGTGATGCCTGCCGATCAAACCATGGCGCAAGCAGTGGCGGTCCATGCGCCCAGCGCAGCACAGGTGAGTGCATGCACATGGCTGAGCGAAACCGATTTGGCGGTCTATGTGGCCGCCTACCAAGCCCGCGGTTTTCAAGGTGGTTTGCAGTGGTACCGCTGCGCCACCAGCCTGAAGCAGTTTGAAGTGATGTCACGCTATGGCGGACAAACCATTGACGTGCCCGCCGCCTACATCGCTGGCCAGGCGGATTGGGGCGTCTACCAGTTCCCAGGGGCTTTAGAAAAAATGAAAGCGCAGGTCTGCAAAGACATGCGCTTCATCGAGTTGCTGCCCCAAGCCGGTCACTGGGTGCAGCAAGAACAGCCCGAGGCCGTCAACAAGCTCTTGTTGAACTTCCTCGGCAGCCTCTAACCGATCAGGTCAACTTTGCCGTTGGTGTCCATCACGCCCGTGATGACACTCAATTTGGGGTGACGCTTTTTCACGGCCTCGCGGAACATGGACAAAGCCTCGCCGTGGGCTGCAGATTCGTTGTCCTTTTTGGCCACAGCGGCTTCGCCAAAAGCCAGTTTCGCCGCGCCACAATCTCGGTGAGACAAACCGACAACGCGCTTGATTTGGTGCAAGGACACAGTGATGTCCAAGTTTTCCCAAAAGGTTTTGTGCCAAGCTTCAAATTTGGGATGCACCGCGCCAATCGGACCCCCGGCCATCACAAAGTGGCTGTAGTTGTCTTCGAGTTTGTCGCGGCTGACGCCTTGCAACAAACCCATGTACTGCCAGCTCAGCGTGGTGAAGCGGGGATCAATGCAGTTGACCAGCATGGATTCATACTGACCGCTGGCAGCCCAAGCGCTTTGTGGGGCCATCAAAGACAAACCTGAGGCCAAGGCGCCAGCGGCGCCCCAACCCAAGAAACTGCGGCGGTCCAGACCTGCTGCAGGCTGCAGACCATGCGGGGTGCAACAGGCGCAAGAGGCCATTCGGTTGGAAATGTTTTGAAATACTTTGTCGGACATGGCGGGACCTTTTGATGTAACGGATCAATACTTTTGAATTGTTTGCACCCCCAAGACAGCCTGTAAAGCCGCACGGCAAGCAAAACCGAAAAGTCAGATTTCATTCAAATCGACAAAATCTGATAAACCTTTAAGAGCTTTTGGTAAATATACCCAAATTATTTTGTGGCTTCAAAAACCACAGGCTCTTTCAAATGGGTGTACTGGGAGCGACGCTCCGCCAATACCAAGCGGTTCACTTCCTCGACGGGCAACCCCAGTTGCGTGAGGGTATGCGTGGCCAGGCTCAGACTGACCTCAAACGCATCCGGAATCACCTCGGTCGCCCCAGCGGTCTTGAGCATGGCCATGTCTTTGTCGAATCGGGTGCGCACAATCACCGGCACGTGCGGCATGTGTTGCTTGATCAAGTCCAACACACGCAAGGCCGTGGGCGTGTCATCGAAGCTCACCACCACCGCAGAGGCCCGCGCCAAGCCAGCCGACATCAGGTACGAAAGCTGGAATGAATCACCAACCTCGACATGGTGGCCTGCCAAGACACCCGCTTTGACCACATCCGGGTTCACGTCCAAGGCGATGTAGGAGACCGATTCCATCTCCAACAACTGGCACAAATGCCGACCAGTGTTGCCAAAGCCGCAGACGATGACGTGGTGATCGATGCCAATGGACTCTTTGGCCACACGCGTGATTTGAAGAGACTGCGCCATCCAGTCGTCGGGGGAAAATCGAAAAATCAAGCGGTCTGCGTTTTGAATCAGCATGGGCGTGGCCATCATCGACAACACCATCGCTGCCAAAACAGGGTTGGACCAGCGTGGGTCAATCAACGCATTGTCCAAGCCCAAGGTGAGCAACACAAAACCAAACTCGCCCGCTTGCGCGAGATAAATACCGGTGCGGGCAGCCACGCCATTGCTGGCCCCCCCCGCATAGGCCAAGATGGTGATCAAGAACGCTTTGACCAGCACGGGAATAACGGCCAATACCAACACCCATGGCCACTGAACTTGAAGCACATGCCAATCAAGCTTCATGCCCAGCGTGATGAAAAACAAGCCTAACAACACATCATGAAAAGGGCGAATATCGTCTTCCACACGCTGCTTGAAGTCGGTTTCTGCGATCAACATACCCGCTAAAAAAGAGCCCATCGCCAAGGACAATCCGGCGTGCTCGGTCAGCCAAGCCAGTCCCAGTGTCATGAGCAGGATGTTGAGCATGAACAGTTCGTCGCTGTTGCGTCGATCCACAATCTCGAGCCACCGCCGCATGATGCGCTGGCCACCCCACAACAACAAGCCGACCAACACGCAAGCCTTGGCCAAGGCCCAACCCAACTCGCTCCAGACATTGCCTTCGTTCATTCGACCTAAAGCGGGAATCAACACCAGCAATGGCACAACCGCCAAGTCTTGGAACAACAAAGCACCGATGACGCGCCTGCCATGTTGAGAATCTATTTCAGAGCGTTCGGCCATGAGCTTGACCACGATGGCCGTGCTCGACATGGCCATGGCAGCACCCAACACCACCGCGCCTTGCCAAGTCAGGTCCCAAGGCAGTTGCCAAAAAGTCAGCAGTTTGAAAAGCAGCAAATGGCCCAGCAAGGTTCCCAACACCATGACCAACACCTGGGCCATGCCAAAACCAAACACCATTTTTTTCAGTCGCAAGAGCTTGGGCAGGTTGAACTCCAGGCCGATGACAAACATCAACAGCACCACACCCATTTCAGCCAAAGAAGCCACAACAGATTCATTCTCATGAACCAAAGCGCCGCCTTGACTTAAAAAGACGCCCGCGATCAAGTAGCCCAACAAAGCAGGCAAATGCAACAGCCGACAAGCAACAACACCGGCTACGGCAAATAGCAAATAAACAAGGGCAATGTCTAGAGCGCTCATGATGAAGTCCCATGATAGTGGCAGATGGTGTCAGGCACTTTCATGGTGCATCTCAGCACGATGCACTAGTTTGGTGACCACTTCTCACAAGCCATCAATTCTTTGACCTCAGGGTAATGGGTCATCAACTTGAATTTACGCGCCAACACTGACGCCTTGAAGTAATCAAAACCACAACGCAAACCCGTTTTTGATGACTCTGAAGGCATCAAAAAGACACATGTTTTGCATTGCGGTGATTGTGGCAAGATCTGGTTTTCCATTGGAGCTTTGTGTTTCCAGATACATTGCAAAAGACATGCCACGACAAATTCTCGAAGAACACCAAATCCACCCTGCTGTTCGTGATCAAGTTGCCCAGCATCACCAAGACATCGTTCAAAAGGTGCAAGCAGCCATCGCCAGCCACGACTGTGTGGTGGTGGGCATGGCGCAAAACCCAGAAGTGACCAAGGTGCGAAAAGCTCTGACCGAGGCAGGCATCGACCACACCTATTTGGAGTTTGGCAGTTACTTCAGCCAATGGCGACGTCGCAATGCCTTGAAGATGTGGACGGGTTGGCCCACTTTCCCCATGGTGTTTCACAACGGTGTTTTGCTGGGTGGGCACAAAGACACCAAGGCTTTGCTGGCGCAAGGTGCCTTAAAGTCCAACTCCTAGTAAACCAGATTGATGGCCACACAAAGTTGGTAGCCCACGCCCCAGACTGATTTGATAGCAGGTTCGGCCTCTGCGCCTTGCGCGGTTTTGAATTTCTTGCGCAATCGGGCAATCAATTCTTCGAGCGCGTGTTTGCTCATCCCATCGTCTGAATCTTCGGCAGAAAATAAATCACAAAGGGCACCCGATTCCAGCGTGTTGTCCTTGGCATGACTAAGGGCTACCAACAAGGTTTTTTCTCGGCTGGTCAGTCGGATTTTTTGCCAAGGGTCTGGGCCGAGCAAAATACGATCTCGCAAACTCAGATTCCATTCGCCAACAGTGCTTATTTTTTTGACGCGCCGCCCCAAGCTCATCAACACCATCACCAATTCATCGGGCGAGATGGGCTTGGTCAAATAAAAATCTGCACCTCCGTGGCTGTAACCTGCCAAGCGATCGTGCAAAGCAACTCGGGCTGTCATGATCACAATGCCTGCATTAGGCAAGGTTTGTCGCAAGCGCTTGCAAATACTCAAGCCGCCTTCACCGGGCAAATTCAAGTCAATGATGAAAATATCAATGGGCTCAGGGGTGACCAGGTCATCTAAAGCCGACCCACTGGACACGCCGTGCACGGTGAAATGATTGGCTTGCAAATGGGTTTCAATCTCTTGGCGCAGCATGCGGTCGTCCTCTACCACGGCAACCACCAGTTGTGGCCGTTCGTCAAGTTTTTTGTGGGGACTGTTTTGATTCATCTGGGCACCTCAACCGTGAACGCGACTCTTTGATTTTCAACCTCACAACTGACTTTGGCGCCAATTTTTTCAGCTGCCGTTTCCACCAAACTCAAACCAATGCCCATGCCGGGCAAAGATTGCACGTTGTCATGGCGGTAATAGCGTTCGAATAACTTGTTTTCATCGGGCCGAATGGTCGAGTCGATGCTGTTTTCAATTTCAAAAACAGTTGCGTTCTCAGTAGTGTGCACTTTGATGGAGATGGGGACTCGACGGTCATCGTATTTGTAGGCATTGTTGACCAAGTTTTCTATCACCACCGAAAGCATGTTGCGGTAGGTGTGAAACTTAGCGCCTTCTTCCACCATCAAAGAGAAGCGTCCATCCAACTGGTAATCTGAAGTGAATTCATCGATCAATTCCTCAGCATCAACCCATTCCTTGTCTTCACTCAACTCAAACCGGTCAATTTTGTTGGAGTGGGCCACGTGCTCAATCAATTCATTCATTCTTGCAACCGATCGGTCCATCCGGGTCACACGCGCCAAGGAATCTGAATCAATGCGGGTTTGTTGTTTAAGAGAAGCCAAGACAAAGCGGATGGTCCCCAATGGATTTTTCAATTCATGGGTCAACATGTCGATCAATGTTTGCCGCTCTGTCAACTTTTCCTGATTGGCTTGAGAAGTGGCCGCATCCAAACGCAATTTACCTATTTCTTGGTTGATGGCCAATTTACGTTCAGCTTGTTGAATGATGACAATCAAGAAAATGATGATGCCAGCTGGTCCGCCGTTGGTGCGCCAATCCGTATAACTATTGACTAAATTGGCTGTCGCCACGGGCATCAGTTGCCCAAAGATCACCAGCAACGCCCCGATCAAAACAACCATGTAGACCAAGTAGGCAAACATCAATAATAGTTTGATCCGAAAGGTCATCTTCGAAGCCGTCAAAATACCATACGCCTGAACACCCAAATTGCTTACAGCAACCAGCAGATAAATGAAGATACCTGCTTGTACATCACCCATTTGAATCATCAGATTGCTCAGCACCAACAGGAATAGCAAGCCCATCAACATGAATTTATAGCGGGGGCTGGGGGTGTAGGGTGCCAAACTGGCCCATCCCAACAAGATGAACATCAACACCCGCAAACTGAATAAATGGTGGGTCAAGGTGTCAAAAAAAAGCGGTGACATTTCAGGCAGCATGGCCTGTAATCGTCCTGTGGTTGTCAAAATGAAAATCACCACCAGCGCTTGAAAGCAGCTGAATGTGAACAGCAGCATGTTGCGTTCAATGATCAACAACACCAAAGACATGAACAGCAAGCTGCCTGCAATCGCGACCGAGGCACTGTTGCGCCCCGAGTTTTTGGCCACGACCTTCGACAAATCCCTGTAAGGCAAAACTTCTGCACGAACAGAAAAAATACCGCGTTGCTTGACTTTCAAAAACAAGGTCACCGCTTGATCCGCTGGACTTGACAAGCCCACACAATGGGTGTCATCTGGACAAATACGGTTGTCCATATCAACCCTGTCGCCAGCCCTGTGAATTCGCCATCCGTCGGCAATCGGTTCATACAGTTCAACCGAATCAAGTTGGTAGGGTGCCAAGCGCACAATGATTTGACTGTCACTGGCCGGGGCGAAAAGCCGGACTTGTCTGTGCTCTATGGGTTTGATGTCAAAACGAAGCCAAATGGGCTGATCTTGAAATCCGAGATTCAAATCGTACTGATAGGGCTTGAACGCCTGTTGAGGCAATTCATCTACAGACATGGCCTCCGGGGCATTTAAAAGAAAGCTTTTTTCTAGGCTGTAAGTGAAGTCTTGGGCGGCCAACACGCTGGAAAAACAAATTCCGCACAAGAGACAAATGAGTTTTCTCATCGTTATAGCCAACACTCCATTCACAACTGTGGAAGATGCTAGAGCCCGAAGACACACCGAAACATGGGTTATTGAGAGGTTTAGCGGTGATTCATGGGTGCGGTTTGGTCTGCTTGACCTATTGTGTCGCAATGGAAACCGAACTGTCTGAGCCGATTCAACTGACGCCAATGCTGTCATTGGCGGTGGCGTTGCTCTACATGATGACGGCCGATGGGGACATTGAAGAACACGAGAGCAGTCAATTGCAAGCTGTGTTGGGCGGCAATGATGAAGCGCTGGAATTGGCGATGGAGTACGTGGAAACATGGCCACTGACGCAATTTCTGAAAGAATCCCCACCGCAGTTGAGTGAGGCAGACCGTTTGTGCATTCTTTGCAATGCATGCGACTCGGTCATGTCTGATGGCAAGATTGAAAGCGCAGAGTTGGCCATGTTCCAGCAAATGTCTGAAGCGTTTGGTGTTTCAGCGCAAGCCTTCGCCCCCTACTTCAAAGCGATTGAATTCAAAAACAATAAAAGTATTCTCGGGCCATACGATCCAGAAAGCCTCAATGCGGTCATCATCAAACCACATTTGGCCATGGCTGCAGCGATCATCTACATGATGTCAGCCGATGGCAAGATCGCCAAAGAAGAAATTGGTCAGCTCAAATTGATGATTGGTGAGTTTGAAGGCTTGCAAACGACAGCCATGAAGTATGTGCGCAACTTCAAGATGTCGCAGTTTTTAAAAGAATCCGCACCCTACTTGAACGATCAACAAAAACTATTGATCTTGACAGTTATTTTTGATGCCATGCAATCCGATGGCCAGGTTGAGGATGATGAACTTGATTTGTTCAAAACCATTCAAAAAGCCTTTGGCATCAAAGACGACGCTTTTCAAAGCCTGGCTTCTGCTATGACGACCAAGAACATCAAACCCTTTGGGCTTGATGTCATTGACCCTAAAACGATCCATAAACGTCGCGCCAAACGCAAGCCTCGATCAGATGGAGGCTTGTTCAGCTTTAAGAAGTCCGCGGACCAGTCAGACCCAACGGATCAGCGCCACCTGAAGGGATCCTCCGCCGGTGCATGGCAAGCGGATGGGTCGGTTGATGCCAAAGGCAACATCATTCAGCAAACCCTCGACAGCAATATCCAAGATGTCAGTGAATCATTCAAAAATCAAGCTGATATCGATTTAATCTCCGACAACGCCAAACAGAAAGACCAGCAACCCAAGCTTGCCCGAGATGCTTCAACTGACAACATTCAAAACATTCAAAGCGACGGCGCCAAGGCCAACATCCAGGGCATTCCAACAGATGCAAGCAAGGCCAATATGCAAGGCATCTCCAACGAAGCTATCAAAGCCAATATCCAGGGCATTCCAACAGATGCAAGCAAGGCCAATATGCAAGGCATCGATGTCAAAGCATTGAAGAGCAACAACCAAGGCTTGCCAGTCGATCGCTACAACGACATCATGGCTGAGATTGACCATGATTCACGCATGGAAAGTTTGCAAGCAGAAATCAAGTATTTGCATGAAAAGTTAGACCAAGTCAAACCCACCAAACAATTTGTCTCTCTTGACACCTTGTTCTCTAGAAAATCACAAAAACAAGAAGTTCAAGTTGGCAAAGATGCGAATGACGAAAACATCCAGTTGATTCAAGCGAATCACATCTTGGACAGCGAAGCCATCGCCTCAAACCACAAGTCCAAGTTAGGTGACATCTTGCACCAGCGAATCGGTTCATTGCTTCCTTTGGACGAACATCCATCAAAAGCTCCAACAGCAACTGTGCAAGAAGCAGCGGATGGGCTGCCAGCCCATGATCCTGCAAGCATGGCGTCGACTGTCCAACCGAATGAAGATGGTGAAAGTCTGAATCTCGAACTTCCAGTTGAAGAGGAATTGGATGGCGGTATCCGTTTGCGCAGCTTGCTTTTGTTATTGGCTGTCAGCTGTCCACTGGTTGTGTTTGCCTACGGTTGGATCTATCCCACCATGGTTTGCCAAGGCCAGGCCCACCAAGTTCAAAGTTGGTCGCCAGATGGGGAATTGAGTGAACCCAGAGTGATTGAAGATGACCGACAACCTGAGCGTCACTTGTTGCAAATACGGCGGGGCGAGGTCAATATCAACAACCAGCGCTTTCCTTTGTTCAAAGAACTCAACCCCAGCAATCATTTCGCGCAGAACACACCAGAGGGCTTCAATGGTTCTTATACAAACCATGTTGTTGATCGCATGGACTATGCCTTTTCCTACAACAAGCGCAATAGTGAACTGAGCATTGTCAGCAAGTCGGACGGCGTTCGATACTTTGATGGTCAATCCGGACGTGTGGAAATTACTTTGAATTTCAAAGGGCAATGTGAAAATCGTTGGTTCTAACGCTTGGGTATGGAAGCGTCTTTCTTTTGTCGTGCTCGTGTTTGCAAGCACGGCCTGCACTGAGGCGCCGGTCAAAGAGTTTTTTTGTGAATCAACCGATCCCAAGGGCGGCATCCATTTTTACAAGCAGCAAGTTGTTCAACTCAGCAACCAGCAAATGTGTGTCCTGTGGCCAATGGATACACCTGTTTGCGTTCAAGCCAACAAGCCCTTGAAAACGGCTTGGCAAGACAACCCTGAAACGCAAACCAGGCATCAAGAAACCTTGGAGCTTCGCCTGTCCAAAGAATCTGCTGTCCTGCAAATATTGCAAAGTCAACAATCTATCAACGCTACTTCCGTGAATGAGATCCCAGTCAGCCCCTTGGTGCGATTCGAATTCAAGAAACGCGCCGAAGTTTTGATGGTCTACACCAGTGCAGTTGATAAAGATGCACGCGAATTCGCTTGCCAACCTTGGGCCAAACGTTCTTGGTGGCAATGGATCTGACCTAGGGAATACCCGAAGCGAAAAATCTCCCAGACCAGTCAGTTAGCATAGTCGTCTGGAAATCAAATCTTTTGAAAATTCGTGCCACATGATGAGCATGCTTCTTGCGCTGTCTTGGCACCCAGAACCGTTATGTCTCATTTTCTAGGTTAATCATGTCAACCGATTTGATGCTGTTGGCTTTGGCTGACGGTGTTTCTTATGCTGCTTTGCTGTTCATGGTCTCCTTGGGCCTGACATTGATTTTTGGTGTCATGGGCATTGTCAACGTCGCCCACGGTGCCTTGTACGCATTTGGGGGCTACACCGCCTCTTACCTCACACTTTTGGTTGCCAGTCACGAGCCTTCAACATTCACATTGTTTGCTTGTTTGGTGGGTGCAGCATTGTTGGTAGGCGTGGTCTTGGGTACGGTCCTCGAAACTGGATTGCTGCGCCGGGTGCAACTGCGCGACCCTGTGCAACAGCTCTTGATGACCTTTGCCGCTTTCATGGTGCTTGAAGACGTGCAGCGCTTGATATGGGGAACCCAGCCCTACTCAGCACCTGACATCATTGGTCGATTAGGTACTGTGAATTTTTTCAATGTCACCTACACCGCCTATCAACTGATAGTGATTCCCCTCGTGGCCGTGTTCAGCTATGCAGGCTTGTTGCTCTTTTTGCACTTCACATCTTTGGGCAAACAAGTGGTGGCGGTCACGCACCACCGCGAGATGGCCACCGCGCTTGGAATCCATGCCAAGCGCATTGGTTGGTTGACCTTTGTGCTGGGCGCCTGCTTGGGGGCATTGGGTGGTGCCATGGCTGCTCCGACCACGTCTATGGTGCCCGGGGCGGGTGCTGACATGATCGTCTTGTCGTTTGCAGTGGTTGCAACCGCGGGCATGGGGCAAATTTCAGGGGCCTTGTTGGCTGCCTTGCTGATTGGTTTAGCCCGCTCCTTGGCTGTTTATTTGGCGCCTGAGTGGGAAGTGGCGGTGCCCTACTTGATCATGGTGATGGTCTTGTTGATACGGCCCAATGGACTGTTTTCTGTCGCGCAAGCACGTAGGATTTGACATGATTCGTGGATTGGCTTGGCTCGGTTTTCTCACTTGCTTTGTGCTGGGTCTGCTGTTTCCCTGGAGCAAAACACCACTCATCATGGCACTTTGCTATGGCATGGCCAGTTTGGGCGTGGCCATCATGATGCGGGCTGGTCAAGTCTCTTTTGGACATGCGCTGTATGCAGCGATTGGCGCCTATAGCGTGGCCTTCACAGCACGCAGCTTTCCAGGCCTTGACGGCATCTTGCTGTTGGTCATCGGTGTCATTGGCAGCATGTTGGCTGGCGGCGTGGTTGGCTTGTTTGTGGTGCGTTACCGTGGTATTTTTTTTGGCATGCTGAACTTGGCACTGAGCATGGTGGTTTTTTCCATGCTCGGCAAACTCTACGACTTGACCGGGGGTACGGACGGTCTGCGCATCAACCGACCCACATTCTTCAATCAAACACTAGAGCGTGATGCTTTTGAAACCAGTTTGTTGCTGCTGAGTTTGTTGTTTGCGGCCCTGTTGGTTTGGGGCGTACAACGCTATTTCAAATCAGCCGCCGGAGAAGCCTTGGCGGCCATCAAATCCAATGAAACCAGGTTGGAGTATTTGGGCCTTTCAGCGCGGCGAATTTTATGGAATGCTTACCTGTTATCAGCGGCACTGGTGGGTTTGTCAGGCGCCATGTTTGGCCTGGTGCAGGGTTTGGTGACGCCCGATATTGGCGCTTGGTTCCGCTCCGGAGAGTATGTCTTTATCAGCATCTTGGGCGGTAGCGGCCATGCCTTTGGTGCTTTTTTGGGAGCGGGTGTTTTTGAGGCGGTGAAACTCTTTGCCGCAGCCTACATGACTGGCGTCTGGCAACTCATTTTGGGGGTGACATTGATCATCGTGATTTTGGTGGCCCCCGATGGCATCGTGGGCTTGCTGCAAAAACGTCGCTCCTCGGCTGGAGGTCAACCATGACCCCTTTGCTTGAAACCAAAGGCCTTCAATTGTCCTTTGGTGGCGTGGTAGCTGCCGATAACATCGACTTTGCATTGCATCGTGGTGAACGCTTGGCAGTGATTGGTCAAAACGGTGCAGGCAAGACCACTTTTATCAACATCTGCACTGGTTTTCTCAAACCGACTGCTGGGCGGGTGTTTTTCGATGGCCATGACGTGACCGACAAATTACCCCGTCAAATTGTGCGACTTGGATTGGGTCGATCATTTCAGTTGCCTCAGTTATTTTTGGACCACAGTGTTCGTCAATGTTTGGAGATTGCAGCAGTTGGACGGTCTGGGCAGTTGCCATTTTTCAAGTCCTTGTCGAACGCAGTGGACCAGCACGAAATCAATGACACCTTGCACTTGGTCGGTCTGTCTGAACGCGCCCATGAACCCGCATTGGCCTTGCCTGAAGGTCAGCGTAAATTGTTGGATATCGCCATGGCTTTGATGTTGCGCCCCAAATTACTGATCATGGATGAACCGACCAGCGGTGTTGCTTCGGAAGACAAGATGGCCTTGATGGACACGGTGATGCAAGCCCTCAAGGAGCGAGAAGTCACCAGTTGGTTTGTTGAACACGACATTGACATCGTGAATCGCTATGCCACTCGGGTCGCGGCATGGATTGCAGGCAAAGTTGCAGCCGATGGATCGCCCGCAGATATCCTGGCCCTGCCTCAAATTCAGCGTGAAATATTAGGTCATCCATGATGTTGACACTGGAGCAACTCTGTGTGGATATCGCAGGCGTGAAAGTTCTGCGGAATATTTCTGCCCATCTCCAAGCTGGCACAACAGTCGCTGTGGTCGGGCGCAATGGCGCAGGCAAAACAAGCTTGCTGCGCAGCATCATGGGCTTGCTCAAGGCCGATTCCGGCCGAATTCAACTCGGAGAACATGCATTGCTGAGCCTGCCAGCGCACCAACGCGCTCACTTGGGTATTGGCTATGCGCCTGAAGACCGCATCATCTTTCCAACCTTGAATGTGCAAGCGAATTTGCGACTGCCTTGTGAAGTGCTTGGTATGACACCCCATGCGTTGCAACAACGGCAAGATGCCGTGCTGGAGGTGGTGCCTCAACTCAAAGACATGCTCAAGCGATCTGGCGCAGCGCTTTCTGGCGGCCAGGGCAAGATGGTTGCCCTTGGACGCGCGCTCATGGTGGGACATCGCTTGGTGTTGCTGGACGAACCGCTGCAAGGACTGGCGCCGGTCTTGGCGCAACAATATGTGGAGGCCATAGGCCGTTTGCGCCAATGGCAGCCCGGCTTGTGTGTGCTCATCACTGAATCCAATGCTGGTCTGATGGCCGACATGCCCGATCAAACTTGGACGCTGGAACGTGGTTCCTTGTCGTTCAACGCTCCCCCTCACCCCTGAACAATTTGATGGAGAACAACACGTGGCCCAGATGATCATTGGCGGCAAAGCCGTTCAAGCGCTAAGTGGCAAAACCTTGGAAGTTCGCTCCCCAGTGGATGGTTCGGTTTTTGAAACCATCCCCCGAGGAGAGGCTGCAGACATTGATGCCGCTGTTCAAGCTGCGCGGCAGGCCTTGGACGGTGCCTGGGGTCAGTTGTCGGCACTAGAGCGTGGTCGCTTGATGTTGAGGATGGCGCAAAAAGTGTTGGACAACGCCGAAGAATTGGCGCTGCTTGAAGCACGCGATACCGGCAAACCCATGACCACGGCACGCAACGACATGATCGTGCTGGCCCGTTACTTCGAGTTCTATGGGAGTGCTGCCGACAAAATCCATGGCGAGGTCATACCTTTCTTGAATGGCTACCAAGTCAACTTGCTGCGCGAGCCCTTGGGCGTCACCGCCCACATCATCCCTTGGAACTACCCGGCGCAAATGATGGGGCGCAGCATTGGTCCAGCGCTGGCCATGGGCAACGCCGTGGTGGTCAAACCCGCTGAAGACGCCTGCATGAGTTGCTTGCGAATTGCCGAATTGGCCTTGGAAGTGGGCTTTCCCCCCGGGGCGCTCAACATCGTCAGTGGTCTGGGCGAAGAAGCCGGTGCGGCCTTGTCCAAACACCCTGGCATCAACTTCATCAGCTTCACTGGCTCGAATGAAGTGGGTGTGTTGATTCAACAAGCCGCCGCTTTGAACGCTGTGAAATGCGTGTTGGAGTTGGGTGGCAAATCGCCGCACCTGGTGTTTGCGGATGCCAATCTGGAACTCGCCGCCAGCACCGTGGTGCGCGGCATCATTCAAAACACAGGACAAACCTGCACCGCAGGCAGTCGCTTGCTGGTGCAAGCCGATTTCTATGATGAATTCCTGAGCGTCGTGGCCGAGAAATTCTCCAAGGTGCGTGTGGGCACACCAGAGATGAATTTAGACTGCGGCCCGGTGGTGAATTTGGCCCAGCAACAACGAGTCAAGCGATACATTGAGCAAGCACAACAAGACGGTTTGCATATCCTCGCCCAAGGACAAATAGATCCAGGGGTTCCGTCAGCGGGCTATTACGTGACACCCACCTTGTTTGGTCCCGTCGCTGCCAATAACCGACTGGCACAAGAAGAAGTGTTTGGCCCGGTGTTGGCTGCCATGCCTTTCACAGATGAAGCCCATGCCATCGCCTTGGCCAATGGCACTGACTATGGTTTGCTGGCCGCCATTTGGACTGAAAACGGGGGCCGTCAGCAACGTGTCGCCAAAGCGTTGAAATGTGGTCAAGTATTTATCAATTCGTTTGGCGCTGGCGGCGGAGTTGAATTGCCCTTTGGCGGCGTTAAACGCAGCGGCCATGGCCGTGAAAAAGGCTTCATGGCTTTGGAAGAAATGAGCACGACCAAAACCGTGATTCAGTTCCACGGTTGAACAACCCACAGAAAGAAACAACATGAGTCAACTTCAAAACAAAATTGCCATCATCACCGGCGCAGGTGGTGGTTTCGGTGAAGGCATTGCGCAAGCCTATGTGCGCGAAGGTGCCAAAGTCATCGTGGCCGACATTCAAGACGCCGCGGCCAAACGCGTGGCCACCAGCTTGGGTGCCCATGCCAGCGCTTTCACCTGTGACGTCACCCAGGGGCCGCAAGTGCAGGCGCTGGTGCAGCATTGCGTCAACACCTTTGGCATTCCAGACATCATCGTCAACAACGCTGGCACCACCCACAAAAACCGGCCCATGCTTGAAGTGGATGAGGCCATGTTCGACAAGGTGTTCAATGTCAATGTGAAGTCCATCTTTCACATGACCCATGCCGTGCTGCCCTATCTGCGCCAAAACGGCGGCGGTGTGATTTTGAACATTGGCTCGGTGGCTGGCATCCGCCCGCGCCCTGGCCTGACTTGGTACAACGCGTCCAAGGGAGCGGTGAACCTGATGTCCAAGTCCATGGCGGTGGAACTCGGGCCCGAAAAAATCCGCGTCAATGCCATTTGTCCGGTCATGGGCGTCACGGGTTTGTTTGAAGACTTCATGGGCTTGCCCGACACCCCTGAGAACCGTGCCAAGTTCATGGGCACCATTCCCTTGGGGCGTTTTGCTCAAGCCAGTGATGTGGCCGCCGCTGCGGTGTTTTTGGCCAGCGATGCAGCCGAATTTTTCACAGGCGTGGAATTCCCCGTTGACGGTGGACGCACCATTTGAAGAATTTCCATTCTTTCCCAGGAGACGAGACATGAACACATTGAACAAACTGTTGTTGGCCGCATTGGTGAGTGGCTTGAGCCTGACCAGCATGGCGCAAACCAAGCCCACTGAATTGAAAATTGGCATCACCACATTCATGTCTGGACCAGCGTCTGTCTTTGGCGTGCCCGCCAAAGCAGCTGCTGAATTGATGATTGAGGACATCAACGCCCAAGGTGGCATTGGTGGCGTGAAGCTGTCGGCCACTTACATCGACGAAGGCGCTGGTGCCGACAAAATGCTGTCCGAATACCGCCGTGTTGTGCAAGAGATGGGTGTGAAAACCATGTTGGCCTCCATCTCCAGTGGCAATTGCAATATCGTCGCACCCGTGGCTGAGGATTTGAAAGTGCTCAACATTGCTTGGGACTGTGGCACCGAAAAATTGCTGGAAGAAAAACGCTACCAATATGTGGTGCGCACCCAAGCCAACGCCACCACCGAGATGGTGGCCACGGTTTTGTATTTGATGAAAACCAAACCCGATTTTGAAACCATTGCTGTGGTCAACCAAGATTACGCATGGGGACGTGATTCCTGGGAGATCTTCATCAACACTTTGCGGGTTTTCAAACCCAATGTCAAAGTGGTTGCCGAGATGTTTCCCAAAATGGGTGCGGCTGACTTCTCAACAGAACTGAGCCGATTGCAAGCGCTTAAGCCGGATGTGGTGCTCAATACTTCTTGGGGTGGCGATCTGGATACCTTTGTCCGGCAAGCATCTCAGCGCGGTGTGTTTGGACAAAAAACTTTGTTTGTTTTGCCCTTGCTGGAGAGTTCGCTTGAACGCTTGGGCGGCACGGTGCCTGCAGGCATCATTGCTGGCGCCCGAGGTGATCACTACTTCTTGCATCCAGAAACCAAGAATGATTCAAAA
Source organism: Limnohabitans simekii (SeqCode) (assembly GCF_965234735.1). Classification (GTDB taxonomy): domain Bacteria; phylum Pseudomonadota; class Gammaproteobacteria; order Burkholderiales; family Burkholderiaceae_C; genus Limnohabitans; species Limnohabitans simekii. The sequence goes on from NZ_OZ248544.1 coordinate 210,246, forward strand.
CACAAAGCGTTCATCAATCAATTCAAAGCCAAAACCGGGGCCTATCCCATCTACTCCACCTACCACATGGCGCAAGCCTTGGTAGGGCTGAAGACGGGCTATGAAAAAGCCATCAAGACCAATGGCGGCAAGTGGCCCAGCACCGAGCAAGTGGCCGAGGCCATGCGCTCCATGGAATTCAAAACCTTTGGTCGCCCCATACGCATGCGTGCGGATGGCCAAGGCTTGGAAGACCAACTACTGGGCATCACCAAGCGCGTTCCTCAATATCCTTTTGCCGTGATGGACAAGATGATGATCGTTCCTGCCGAGTTGATCACCACACCGGTTGGTCAAAAATCACCTGCGTGGGTGAAAACCATCAACCCCGCTGTGTTGCAAAACAGTGCCTTGAAGATGGTTGACTTCAAGTGAGCCTGGCATTCAACGCCACCAGTTCACCATGACACGCTCATCTGTCAAACCCCTGGACCACGTGACGGTGGTTTCCCTGGAGCACGCCATTGCCGCGCCTTTTTGCACCCGTCAATTGGCAGACTTGGGCGCACGTGTCATCAAGATTGAGCGGCCCGAGGGCGGTGACTTTGCGCGAGGCTATGACCAACGTGCCCGCGGTGCCTCATCCCACTTTGTCTGGGTCAACCGATCTAAGGAAAGTTTGGCACTGGACTTGAAGAATCCAGAACATTTGAATGTCCTCAAGTGCTTGATTGGCAAGGCTGATGTGTTGGTGCAAAACCTGGCGCCTGGCGCAACTGCACGGATGGGTTTAGATGCTCATGGCTTGCGCCAGCAGCATCCTCGCTTGATTGTGTGTGACATCTCGGGTTACGGAAACGAAGGACCCTACAGAGACAAAAAAGCCTACGACCTGTTGATTCAAAGCGAGGCCGGTTACTTGTCGGTCACAGGTACCCCTGACACACCCAGCAAAAGTGGCAACTCGATCGCTGACATTGCAGCAGGGATGTATGCCTACACCAACATCCTGAGTGCGCTGATGCAACGCGACAAAACAGGTGAAGGTGCGCACATCGATGTCTCCATGCTGGAATCTCTGGCCGAGTGGATGGGCTTTCCCATGTACTACGCCATGGACCATGCCAGTCCGCCGCCACGCACGGGTGCATCGCACGCCACCATCTATCCATATGGCCCGTTTTTGGCAGGCGATGGTGTGAGCGTGATGTTGGGCTTGCAAAACGAACGTGAATGGCTGAGGTTTTGTGAAGTTGTGTTGCTGATGCCCGAACTGGCTAGCGACCCGCGCTTCAACACCAACAGCTTGCGCAATCAAAACCGACTGGACTTGCAAAACATCATCTTGAATGTGTTTGCTTCGCTCACCGCGAATGAGGTGATTCAACGCTTGGACGACGCGCCGATTGCCAACGCCCGCATGAACAGCATGGATGACTTGTGGGCGCATCCGCAACTCCAAGCCAGGCAACGCTGGACCCAAATCGATTCTCCTGTCGGCCCTCTTCCCGCGTTGCTCCCGCCCGGTGTGCAATCTGGTTTTGACTACACCATGGGGCCGATCCCCAGCGTTGGACAACACAATGCGCTCATTTTGCAAGAGCTGGGGCTGACCCTGGCTCCCTAGAATGGGCCCATGAAGATCTCATCGCTTCCGGTGTTGGTAGCAGGAGGCGGCATTGGCGGCCTGGCAGCTGCTTTGGCGCTGGCCCAGCAAGGCTTTGAAGTCAAAGTGCTGGAGCAAGCTTCGCAGATTGGCGAAATTGGTGCGGGCATGCAATTGGGTCCGAACGCCTTTCATGCTTTCGATGCACTTGGTGTCGGCGAACAAGCCCGCAGTCGGGCGGTCTACACCGACTACATGGTCATGCACGATGCCCTTGATGAATACCAAGTGGGCCACATCCCCACTGGCGACGCCTTTAGAAAACGCTTTGGCAACCCGTATGCCGTGATTCACCGGGTTGATGCGCACACCGCATTGCTCGAAGGTGTGAAGGCACAGGGACAGGTGGCGTTGCATACCAACACTGCTGTTCAAACCATCGAACAAGATGACAAGCTTGTCAGCGTCATTGATCAACACGGTCAACGACACCAAGGACAGGCCTTGGTGGCAGCCGATGGCGTGAAGTCGGTGGTGCGGGCCCAGTTGGTGGGCGACCCGCATCGCGTCACCGGCCATGTGGTGTACCGCGCGGTGGTTGACAAAGCAGATTTCCCACCTGCGTTGCAGTGGAACGCTGCCAGCATTTGGGTGGGTCCCAACTGCCACCTGGTGCACTACCCGCTCAGAGGGGGCGAGCAGTACAACGTGGTGGTGACTTTTCACAGCCGTGAAGTTGAAGAATGGGGCGTCACCGAAGGCAGCGCCGAAGAAGTTCAAAGTTATTTCAAAGACATTTGCCCCAAGGCCCGTCAATTGATTGATTTACCCAAAAGTTGGAAGCGTTGGGCCACGGCTGACCGTGATCCTGTTGCGCAGTGGACTTATGGTCGAACTACGTTGCTTGGGGATGCCGCTCACCCCACCACACAGTACTTGGCGCAAGGTGCCTGCATGGCGATTGAAGATGCCGTTACCTTGCGGGAAGCATTGAAAGCACATGACAACGATGTGCACCAAGGGTTTGATCTGTACCAACGCTCACGCATTGCGCGTACCGCCCGCATCGTGTTGGCATCCAGAGAAATGGGCCGCATCTACCACGCCAAAGGGGTGGAGCGCTTGGTACGCAACGATTTGTGGCGCGGCCGAACACCCGAGCGTTTTTATGACGCCATGGAATGGTTGTATGGCTGGCGTGTAGACAACTGCCTGCTGCCGTCTTGAACCCCAAAGGAATGGCTACATGACTTCAATCTTCGACCAACACCTTGATAAAAATCCAGCCAACTTTGTGGCGCTCTCTCCTGTGAGCTTTGTTGAACGCAGCGCCGAGGTGTTTGCCGATTTGGAAGCCGTCATTCATGGACAGCGTCGCTACAACTGGGGGCAGCTGCGCGACCGTTCCGCCAGACTGGCTGCTGCCTTACAAGCCGCTGGCGTCAAACGCGGCAGCACTGTCAGTGTGATGCTGTCCAACACGCCTGAAATGGTTGAAGCACATTACGCGGTACCCGCTTTGAATGCGGTTCTCAACACCCTCAACACGCGTTTGGATGCCGGTTTATTGGCATGGCAAATGAACCATTGCGAAGCCTTGGTGTTGATCACCGACACCGAGTTTTCGAGCACCATGGTCCAAGCCTTGCAGATTTTGAAGAACGAATTTCATCGCGATCTGTTGGTGATCGATGTGTGCGATACGGAGTACCAAGGTGCGGGTGAACGCATTGGCCACCACGACTATGAACACTGGTTGTTGCAACACGAACCTGTTGAAAAATTGCAAGGCCCCGCCGACGAATGGGACGCCATCGCGGTCAGCTACACATCGGGCACCACTGGCGACCCCAAAGGTGTTGTGACCCACCATCGCGGCGCGTATTTGAACGCGGTCAGTAACGCGGTCACGTGGCACATGCCACACTTTCCACGCTACCTGTGGACACTGCCCATGTTCCATTGCAATGGCTGGTGCTTCCCTTGGACGATTGCCATGCTGGGTGGTGTGCATGTGTGTTTGCGACGCGTTGAAGCTGCGCCTATCTTGCAGCGCATGATTGAACATCAAGTGGATCACTACTGCGCGGCACCCATCGTCCATAACTTGCTGCTGGCGGCACCTGCAGCCATGCGCAGCGGCGTGACTCAGGCAATCAAGGGCATGGTGGCTGGTGCAGCACCCCCTGCATCCATGATCGAAGGCATGGCCCAAATGGGGTTTGACATCACCCACGTTTACGGCCTCACCGAAGTTTATGGACCTGCATCGGTGGCTGTGAAAAGAGATGCGTGGGCAACCGAGTCGTTGTCGGAACAAGTGCGTCTCAATGGCCGTCAAGGTGTGCGGTATCCCTTGCAAGAAAGCATGACGGTACTAGACCCTGAAACCATGCAAGCTCTGGATGCAGATGGCACCAGCATGGGTGAAATCATGTTCCAAGGCAACTTGGTGATGAAGGGCTACCTGAAAAACCCGGCAGCCACGGCCAAGGCTTTTGAAGGCGGCTGGTTTCACACCGGTGACTTGGCGGTGCTGGAGCCAGACCGCTATGTGAAGATCAAAGACCGCAGCAAAGACATCATCATCTCTGGAGGTGAAAACATCAGTTCCATTGAAGTTGAAGATGCGCTTTACCGACATCCGTCAGTCATGGCCTGTGCCGTGGTGGCCAAGCCGGACAGCAAATGGGGGGAAGTGCCGGTGGCATTTGTAGAACTCAAGCCCCAAAGCGCTGTGACCGAAGCTGACTTGATCAGCCACTGCAAAACCTTGCTTGCCAGTTATAAAGCGCCCAAAGAAATACGTTTTGAGCTTATTCCAAAAACCTCAACAGGCAAAATTCAAAAGTTTCAGCTTCGGGAAAAATTGAAAACTTGAACCAACACTCAGACAGCATCAGCAGCAGCGGCTGATTCTGGTGGCGCCCTCGCCAAATCTGGCAGCTTGCCGTTCTTTGAAAAACTCCTCGTAATTCATGACCACTTTGTCTTCGCCATGAACCGTCTTCATGTGGTCAAGGTAATTTTGATAGCTGGGCACGCCCACCATCAGGTGGGCGGTTTGCACAAAATAGCCGTTGAGCGCTTTGAGCTTTTCAAGCACGGGGCCCGCCATGATCAGGCTGACTTCAAGTCACCAACCGCTTCTTGCGTCGTAGGTTGGTTGGATTTCAAGGCGATCAAACACTGCTTGATGCCATAGAAGACCACCGACAACAACACCAGCATGAACAGCGCTGCAAGACCAGCGTTGAGGTAGTTGTTGAAAATGATTTGATTCATTTGGGCCACAGACTTGGCAGGCGCCAAAATTTGATCTTGTGCCAAGGCGGCTTGAAATCTTTCGGCATTGGACAAGAAGCCAATTTTTGGATTGCTATGGAAGATTTTTTCCATGCCAGCGGTGATTGTGCAAATCAGCAACCATGTGGTGGGCACCAAAGTGACCCATGCATACTGTTGGCGCTTCATTTTGAACAACACGACAGTGCACAAGGTGAGTGCAATGGCAGCCAGCATTTGGTTGGAAATACCAAACAAAGGCCACAAAGTGTTGATGCCACCCAAGGGGTCAGAAACACCTTGGTACAGGAAGTAGCCCCAGGCACTGACACACAACACAGAGGCAATCAGGTTGCCTGAAATAGACTGCGTGTTTTTCAAGGCGGGGACAAAGGTACCCATCAAGTCTTGCAGCATGAAACGACCTACGCGGGTACCGGCATCCACCGCTGTCAAGATGAAAAGAGCTTCAAACAAAATAGCAAAGTGGTACCAGAAAGCCATCATGCCGGGCCCGCCAATGGCGGATGCAAAAATTTGCGCCATGCCCACCGCCAATGTGGGCGCACCACCTGTGCGTGAAATGATGGTGGATTCACCCACGTTACGGGCTGTTTCTTGCAACATTTCTGGGGTGATGAAGAAGCCCCACTGGCTGATGGCGGCGGCTGCTGATTCAGGCGTGGTGCCAATCAGCGCAGCTGGGCTGTTCATGGCGAAATACACACCAGGCTCGATGATGGAGGCAGCGACCAAGGCCATGACGGCAACGAAAGACTCCATCAACATACCGCCGTAACCAATCAAGGGAGCGTGCATTTCGTTTTCGAGCAACTTGGGCGTGGTGCCAGAAGAAATCAGGGCATGAAAGCCAGACACAGCACCACAGGCAATGGTGATGAACAAGAAGGGGAACAAGGAGCCGGACCAAACCGGTCCGCTGCCATCGACAAATTGGGTGACGGCGGGCATTTTCAAATCAGGAGCGACCACCAAGATGCCAATCGCCAATCCAATGATGGTGCCAATTTTCAGGAATGTAGACAGGTAATCGCGCGGTGCAAGCAACAGCCAAACAGGCAGCACAGAGGCCACTACACCGTAGGCCAACAACATCAATGTCAGTTGCTTGCCATCGAAGGTGAACATCGGTGCCAAGGTCGGGTCAGCCGCAATCTGTCCACCATAAATGATGGACAGCATCAACAAAACAAAACCAATCAATGAAACTTCTGCAATGCGCCCCGGCCTCAGGTAGCGGGAATAGATCCCCATGAAAATCGCAATAGGAATGGTGGCCGCTACCGTGAATGTGCCCCATGGACTTTCAGCCAAAGCCTTGACCACGATCAAAGCCAGAACAGCCAACAAAATCGTGATGATCATGAACGTGCCAAACATGGCAATCACGCCTGGAACCACGCCCATTTCCTCTTTGACCATGTCGCCCAAGGAGCGGCCATTGCGTCGAACAGAAATGAAAAGCACCATGAAATCTTGCACCGCGCCAGCCAAAACAACACCAACCAGCAACCAAAGCAAGCCAGGCAAATAACCCATTTGTGCTGCCAGCACGGGGCCGACCAAAGGACCAGCGCCCGCAATCGCTGCGAAATGATGGCCGAACAACACATTTTTGTGGGTCGGCACATAGTCCAAGCCGTCATTCAAACGCACGGCCGGTGTGAGCCTGTTGGCATCCAAACGCATCACGTTTTTGGCGATGTACAAGGCATAAAAGCGGTAGGCAATCAAGTAAATCGATATGGCCGCAGTCACGATCCACAAGGCGTTGATGCTCTCGCCTTGGGTCAGTGCAACAACACCCAGTGAAAACGCACCAAAGATGGCAATTGCCAACCACATTAGATGTTTACCAATATTGCTCATCGCACACTCCTCGCCAGTTGAACTGCCAAAAACTTACTGAATTCTAACAATCAAAAAAAAGTGGTCGACTTCAACGATTCACCAACTTACCGGGGATGGTCAACGTGATGGCCGCGCCAATGAGTAAAACACAAGCCAACATGTACATGCCTGAATCGGTCGACTGCGTGATCTGTTTGAGCCAGCCCACCACATAGGGCGCGACAAAACCAGCCAAATTGGCTATCGAGTTGATGGCAGCAATACCAGCAGCCGCCGCCGCTCCGGCCAGAAAAGAGGTGGGCAGACTCCAAAACAAGGGAATGCCTGAGACGATGCCCATGCAGGCCAAGATCAGTGCAAGAAAAGACAAATACACATTGCTGGCAAGGAGAACTGACAAGACCAAGCCAGTCGCCGCCATCAACATGGGAATGACCAGGTGCCAGCGGCGCTCTTTGTGTTTGTCAGCACTGCGGCCAAACCACAACATCGAAAAAACCCCCGCCAACCAAGGCACAGCTGACAGCAGACCAATGGTTAAATTGTCTTTGACACCCATGCCATTGATGATAGTGGGAAGCCAAAAGCTCACGCCATACAAACTCATGGCCAAACTGAAATAGATGGCGCTCATCACCCATACCCGTTTGTTCTTCAGCACAGCCATGACAGGCATGTGCTCTTTGGTTTGGTCTTCTTCTTCGATGCGCTGCGCCAGCATTTGACGCTCTGACTCGGAGAGCCACTTGGCATCGGTGATGCGATCGTCCAAATACCAATAAACCATGAATCCAACCACAATGGCAGGCAAAGCTTCTAGCAAAAACATCCACTGCCAACCTTGGTAACCCCAAACTTGGTCCCATGTTTTCATGATCCAACCCGACAAGGGGCCACCAATCACGCCCGCCAAGGGGATGCCCGTCATGAACAAGGAAACGATGCGGCCACGGCGTTGCGCAGGGTACCAGTAGGTGAGGTACAAAATGATGCCGGGGAAGAAACCAGCTTCGGCAACACCCAATAAAAAGCGAATCACATAAAACTGCATTTCAGTTTCGACAAACATCATGCTGGCTGAAATCACACCCCAGGTGACCATGATGCGTGCAATCCATCTGCGGGCGCCAACCCGATGCAAGATGATGTTGCTAGGTACTTCAAAAAAGAAATACCCAATGAAAAACATACCTGCGCCCAAGCCATAGACCACATCTGAAAAGCCCAAAGCGCTTTGCATTTGCAGTTTGGCAAAGCCGACATTCACCCTGTCCAGGTAAGCAATGATGTAACAAACCAAGAGAAAGGGGATCAACCGCCAAGTGACCTTCAAGTAGGTCGCGTCCTCTGAGGCACTGACCGAACTGGTGTTTGCTAGAGCTTGATTCATTGGATACCCTTTGAAGAAATGCGGTGCAGCAGTTCGCCAACAATCCCGCGACGGAACATCAACACACAAACCACGAAAATCAGACCGGTCACGATGGTCACAGACTCGCCCAAATTGGCAAACCACTCAACACCAGTGATGTTTTGCAAAAGCACACCGATTTCACCCATTTTGTTTTCCAAAACAGTGATGAAAAACGCGCCCAAAATCGGGCCCAAGACCGTTCCCAATCCACCAACCAAGGTCATCAGGACCACCAAACCAGACATGCTCCAGTGCACATCGGTGAGGGTTTCAAAGCCAAGCACCAACACCTTGGTCGCGCCAGCCAACCCAGCCAGTGCGCCAGACAGTACAAACACCAAGAGCTTATAGCGATTGACGTCATAGCCCAAGGAGATGGCACGCGGTTCGTTTTCCTTGATCGCATGAAGCACTTGGCCAAATGGTGAATGGATGGTGCGATGGATGAGCCAAAAGCCAAAAACAAAAATCGCCAACACCAAGTAATAGAGCGTCAAATCGTTTTTCAAATCGATCAGGCCAAACAAAGCACCCCGGGGAATTCCTTGCAAACCGTCTTCGCCGCCCGTGAAGGGCGCTTGCAAGAAAAAGAAATACAGCATTTGTGAGAGGGCCAAGGTGATCATCGTGAAGTAAATACCTTGTCGACGGATGGCCAAACCACCCATCAACCAAGCCATGACAGCGCCAAACAGGGTCCCAGCCAAGATGCCCAACTCGGGTGACCAGCCCAAATCACGCAGGACATAACCCGCGGTATAGCCTGCCCCACCTAAAAAAGCAGCATGCCCAAAGGACAGCAAACCGGTGTAACCAATGAGCAAATTGAAGGCGCAAGCAAACAAAGCAAAGCACAACAACTTCATCATGAAAACGGGGTACACCACCATGGGGGCCAACACGCCTGCCAACAGCAACAATGTGAAAACAATGGCTTTGTTCATCTGCATCAGTCTCTTTTATTTCTCTTTTCCAAACAGGCCAGCAGGACGCAACCACAAGACCACGGCCATGATGATGAAGACCACCGTGCTCGAAGCCTCGGGATAAAACACCTTGGTAAAGCCTTCGATGACACCCAAGCCCAGCCCCGTGAGGATGGAGCCCATGATGGAACCCATGCCACCGATGACCACCACAGCGAACACGACGATGATGAGGTTCGAGCCCATCAGCGGGGCCACTTGGTAAATGGGTGCTGCCAAGACGCCAGCAAAAGCGGCCAAGGCCACCCCGAATCCATAGGTGAGTGTCACCATCAAAGGCACATTGATGCCAAAGGCTTCGACCAATCGTGGGTTTTCAGTACCCGCGCGCAAATAGGCGCCCAACTTGGTTTTTTCAATCACAAACCAAGTGGCAAAACAAACCACCAAGGACGCAACAACCACCCAAGCGCGGTAGTTGGGCAAGACCATGAAATTCAAATCGGTGGCGCCTTGTAAAGCCTCTGGCACGCTGTAAGACAACCCCGATGACCCATAGATCAAACGAAACACGCCCTCAATCATCAAGGTCACACCAAAGGTCAATAACAAACCATACAAGTGATCCAGTTTGTACAACCACTGCAGCATGGTTTTTTCAATCAACACACCAAACGCCCCGACCACCAAAGGGGCTATCCACAACATGTTCCAGTAAGACAACTCGAAATAGGTGAAGCCCATCCAGGTGACCATGGCACCCATCATGAACATAGCACCATGCGCAAAGTTGATGACATTGAGCAACCCAAAAATGACGGCCAAGCCCAAACTCAAAATGGCGTAAAAAGAGCCATTGACCAAGCCAAGCAAAAGTTGGCTTAGAACAGCGGACAGCGGGATGCCGAAAAGTTCCATGTTGAATGCGATCTGATGGATGAAGGATTGCTTATTTTTTCAACAAAGCGCACTTGGAATCAGACAAGGGCGTGAAGGCTTGTGCGCCAGGCACCATGGTGAGTTGCTTGTAGTAGTCCCAAGGCTTGGTGGACTCAGACGGTTTTTTGACTTGCAACAAGAACATGTCGTGAACCATGCGCCCATCTTCGCGGATAAAGCCGTTTTTGGCATACATGTCGTTGATCTTGTTTTTCTTCAACATCGCCAGAACTTTGTCCGCGTCATCTGAATTGGCGGCCTTGACAGCCTTCAAGTAGGTGAGTGCCGCAGAGTAATTGCCCGCTTGCACACTGCTGGGCATGCGCTTGAATTTTTCAAAAAAGCGCGCAGCAAATTGGCGTGTCTCCTGATTCTGGTCCCAATACCAACTGTCGGTGGTCAACAAACCTTCGGTGTTTTTCAAACCCAAGGCGTGGATGTCGTTGATAAAGACCAGCAAACCAGCCATCTTCATTTTCTTATCCACGCCAAACTCTTTGGCAGCCTTCATGCTGTTGACGAAGTCGCCACCGGCATTGGCCAAACCCAATACCTGCGCTTTGGAACTCTGGGCTTGCAACAAGAAGGACGAGAAATCAGAGGCATTCAGAGGATGTCGCACCGTGCCCATGACACGACCGCCATTGCCCTTGACCACATCAGAAGAATCTTTTTCCAAGGAATGTCCGAACGCATAGTCAGCCGTGAGAAAGAACCAATCTTTGTCCCCCCGATCTATGATGGCCTTGCCTGCTACTTTGGCCAAAGCCACGGTGTCATAGGCATAGTGAATGGTGTAGGGGGTGCATTCTTCGTTGGTCAAGCGAGCAGAGCCTGCCCCAATATTGATGTAGATGCGCTTCTTTTCTGCCGCCACTCGGCTGGTGGCCAGGGCCGTCCCAGAGTTGGTGCCGCCTAAAATCATGGCCACGTTTTGTTGGTCAATCCATTCACGCGCTTTGGATGCGGCGATGTCGGCTTTGTTTTGGTGGTCGACCGTCAAGAGTTCAATGTTGCGGCCCAAAACTTTGCCGCCAAAATCAGCAATCGCCATCTTGATCACTTCGGCACCTGCAGGTCCATCAATATCTGCATACAAACTCGACATGTCGGTGATAAAGCCGATTTTCAAGGGTGTATTTTGCGCATGCGCCGCAAACAAAGCAGCGGAACAAACTGCGGCAACGAGTATTTTTTTGAATTTCATTTGTAACTCCTCAAGTCATCTGAATTGGATTTGGCAGGCCATCAAACGCCCAGTAATTCGTTCAGTGCTGACATTTGACTTTGCAATTCATCGGCTGAGAATTGCAAAGCCACCTTGCCATGCTCAATCACGTAAAACCGATCGGCCAAAGGTGCTGCGAAATGAAAGTTTTGCTCGACCATGACAATGGTGAAACCTTGTGCTTTCAAGGTGGTGATCATGCGAGCCAAGGCCTGCACAATAACTGGCGCCAGACCTTCTGAAATTTCATCAAGGAGCAACAAATTGGCACCGGTGCGCAGAATCCGGGCCACCGCCAACATTTGTTGCTCGCCACCCGACAAACGCATGCCGGGGCTGTGTTGCCGTTCTTTCAAATTGGGGAACATGGCATAAATGGCATCCAGCGACATGGGCTTGCCACGGCCAGATACCACTGGCGGCAACAACAGGTTTTCTTCACAAGACAAACTGGCAAAGATACCGCGCTCTTCGGGGCAATAACCCACACCGTGGTGCGCAATTTTGTGGGTGGGCAAGCCAATGGTTTCTTCGCCATGCAAACGAATGGAGCCTTGCCGTTTGCCCACCAAGCCCATGATGGCTCGCATGGTGGTTGTTCGGCCTGCCCCATTGCGACCCAACAGCGTGACCACTTCACCAGGCTGCACTTGCAGACTCAAGCCATGCAAGATGTGTGATTCGCCGTACCAGGAATGAAGGTCTCGAATTTCCAGCGCTGGCACTTGGCTCATGCGTGTGCTCCTGCCAGCACGCCGTCAGCCGTGCCCATGTAAGCCTCCATCACCAAGGGGTTTTTCGAGACTTCGTTGTAGCTTCCTTCAGCCAACACAGCGCCCCGTTGAAGCACTGTGATTTTGTCGGCAATGCTGGCGATCACATTCATGTTGTGCTCCACCATCAGGATGGTGCGCCCGGCCGAGACTTTCTTGATGAGTTGTGTCACCCGTTCCACATCTTCATGACCCATGCCTTGGGTGGGTTCATCCAGCAACATCAACTCGGGGTTCATGGCCAAGGTGGTGGCAATTTCCAGGGCACGCTTGCGGCCATAGGGCAAATTGACCGCCATTGTTTGGGCAAAGTCGGTCAGATCCACCTCGGCCAACAACGCCATGGCCTGGTCATTGAGTTGATTCAACGAGGCGTCACTGCGCCAAAAAAAATAGGAAGTGCCGAGTTGGCGTTGCAATCCGATGCGCACGTTGTGCAGCACCGTCATTTGTGGGAACACGGCTGAAATTTGAAAAGATCGAATGATGCCCCGGCGTGCAATTTGAGCTGGTTTTTCAGCCGTGATGTCCACGCCATTGAAAATGATTTGACCACTGCTGGGTTCTAGGAATTTGGTCAGCAAATTGAAACAGGTGGTTTTGCCGGCACCATTGGGCCCAATCAAAGCATGGATGTGACCTCGCTGAACACTCAGATTGACATTGCTTACAGCCACAAAACCTTTGAATTCTTTGGTCAGTGATTGGGTAACGAGGATGGGGGAATCAGACATGTCTAGAAGAAGCCGAGGCGAAGATATCCAAGCATTGTCGCCCTAAAAATATGCGGTTGGCACAAGACATTCCCTTATTTTTCCGGGTCCGAGCTGGTTGAAAAACCATCTTGATGACAAGAAAAAGGGAGATTTTCAGAATAGAAGCCGTCACAAGCCGTGAAAAGTCTTGATTTGCGCCCATGCCTGCGCCGGATCGTCGACGAAGTGAAACCAGTCCAAATCTGCGGCTGAGATGGTGCCCTCCTCTACCAAGGCCTCAAAGTTGACAACCTTTTTCCAGTAGGCCGTGCCATAAAGCAAGACGGGAACCCTTTTGGACTTGCGCGTTTGAACCAGCGTGAGGATTTCAAACAATTCATCCAAAGTGCCGAAGCCACCTGGAAACGCAACGAGTGCTTTGGCCCGCATCATGAAGTGCATTTTGCGAATCGCGAAGTAATGAAACTTGAAGCTCAAACCTTCAGTCACATACGGATTGGGCTCTTGTTCGTGGGGCAACTCGATGTTCAAGGCGACCGATGGCGTACCAGCTTCTTGTGCCCCACGGTTGGCTGCTTCCATGATGCCCGGGCCACCGCCGGTGCAAATCGTCAAGCGATCGCAGGCTGGTAGTCCAGCACAGCCCTGTGACACCAAGCTGGCAAAAGCCCGTGCAGCTTCGTAATAGCTTGAATTTCGAACTGCCAATGCGGCCTGCGCTTGCAGGACAACATCGCCCTGCGTTTTGGCATGCGCCAGCATGGATTGCGCCACCTCCAAGGACACAAATCGTGCACTGCCAAACACCACCACGGTGTGCTCAATGCCCGCTTCAGACTGCATCAAGTCGGGCTTGAGCAACTCCAACTGCAAACGAATGCCTCGCGCTTCACGTCGCAACATGAACTCGGGATCGCCAAACGCCAAGCGGTGCGCTTGGGGTTTCAAATCCAAGCTTTCTAAATCAGGCATGGTTTTCATGGCTTCATTCTCAGGGAAAAAATCCTTCTATGATGAAGCATGAGCCTCAACATCCGTTTTCTAGGCGGTGCAAGCACCGTCACAGGGTCTAAATACTGCGTCGAGCATGATGGCAAACGCGTGTTGGTGGACTGTGGTTTGTTCCAAGGTTACAAGCAATTGCGCTTGCGCAACTGGAACCCGTTACCGCTGCCCGCATCTGAAGTGGATGCGGTCATCTTGACCCACGCCCACTTGGACCACAGCGGCTACGTGCCCTTGTTGGTGCGCGAGGGTTTCAGGGGTCGGATACACGCTACTTCGGGCACCCGCGACTTGTGCAACATCTTGTTGCCCGACAGTGGGCATATTCAAGAAGAAGACGCCAACTTTGCCAACCGACATGGCTTCTCCAAGCACACACCTGCACTGCCGCTTTACACCAAGCTGGACGCGAAAAACTGCATCAGCCATTTCCACACTGAGAAATGGGGCCAATGGTTTGAGCCCGTCAAAGGCTGGAAGGCCCAGTTCAGTTCGGCTGGTCATATCTTGGGCGCATCCAGTTTGTTGTTGGAAGTGGCTGGCAAACGCATTCTGTTTTCAGGTGATCTGGGGCGTCCTGACGACAGCCTCATGAATGCACCGGCGGACCCACCGCAGGCCGACACGGTGTTGATCGAATCCACCTATGGCGACCGCAGCCACCCCAAAGACAACTTGAATGCTGAATTGGCTGTGGCCCTCAAACGCGTGGCAGCTCGTGGCGGCGTGGCGGTGGTGCCGGTGTTTGCCGTGGGCCGCGCACAGGCCGTGTTGCACAGCATCGCGCAGCTCAAAGCACAAGGCGACATTCCTCATGGCCTGCCCGTGTTCTTGGACAGCCCGATGGCCATCCACACCACGGCCTTGTTTGACAAGCACATGGGTGAGCATCGGTTGAGCGCTGCCGAAGTGCAAGCCATGGACCATGTGGCGACCATGGTGGAAACGCCCGAACAATCCAAAGCCCTGATCAAACACCACGGGCCGATGGTGATCTTGGCGGCCAGTGGCATGGCCACTGGCGGGCGGGTGTTGCACCACTTGGCCAACTACGTGGGAGACCACCGCAACATGATTGTCTTGACGGGCTATCAGTCGCCTGGCACCCGCGGTGCCACCTTGGCCAGCGGCAGCCCGACCATCCGCATGCATGGCAAAGACCTGAATGTGAAAGCTGAGATTGTTCAACTCAGCTCGGCCTCCGCCCATGCGGACGCCAACCAATTGCTCGACTGGCTGAAAAAAATGCCCAAGCCACCCTCTCAGGTCTATGTGGTGCATGGCGAAAATTCAGCTTCGGACACCTTGCGTCAACGCATTGAACGCGAATTGAAAATACGCGCTGTGGTGCCCGAGCACGACGCGGTCTGGCCAGGGTGAACGACTTGACCTTGTCACTCACAACGACTCGCTTTTGACCCATGGTGGTGGACAGTTATCTCGTGCTGGCCAGCTTTGCCGCCTTGCTGATCGGTTTATCCAAAGGCGGACTGCCCACCATTGGCATGCTGGCCGTCCCTGTGTTGTCGATGGTGATCTCGCCCGTCAAGGCTGCGGTGTTGTTGTTGCCCATCTATGTGATCTCGGACATGGTGAGTGTTTGGCTCTACCGCCGAAATTTCAGCCTGCCTAATTTGAAGGTGTTGGTGCCCGCAAGCATGGTGGGCATTTTCGTTGGTTGGTTGACCGCCGCCTACACATCAGACAGTGCCGTCAAACTCTTGATCGGTTGTATTGGCATTGGTTTTTGCCTGAACATCTGGCTGCGTCAATCACCGCAAGCCGCCCAAGGCGTTGATAGGAAAAAAGGTGCTTTTTGGGGCGCATTGGCCGGTTTTACAAGTTTCATATCTCACGCCGGTGCCCCACCCTTTCAGGTGTTTGTCCTGCCACAACAACTTCCCAAAGCTGTTTTTGCTGGCACTGCAACGATTTTCTTCGCCATCGTCAATTTGGTGAAGGTGATTCCCTACCAACAGCTCAATCCTTATTCATTGGCCGACTTGACACAGGCCGCATGGTTGATTCCTACGGCCTTGGTGGGGACGTATGTTGGCGCTTACCTGACCAAAATCATTCATGACAAATGGTTTTTTCGATGGGTGCAAATCGCCTTGATGTTGGTGTCCATCAAACTCTTGGTTGATGGCGTTCAAGGCTTGTGGTTTTGACAGACTTCAACAGAAAACCCATTGATGCGCATCAAGATCGGCTCACTGTGACCACCCCATGGACGGCATCGACATGGACCCAATCGCCGGTTTGAATCAGCTGCAACGGGTCTTGGTCAAAGTCGGTCATCGCGGGCGAGTGGCTCACCACCGCGCCCAAGGCCACCTTGGTGCACATCAGGTTGAACAACCAAGCGGCTGGGGCCATGCCCATCAAACGTGCGGTGTGAAATTGCGCAGACCATCCCGATGAACCCTTGGCCCCTGGAAACACCAACACCTTGCCCGCAAAGGATTGACCACGCAGTGGATGGCGTGTTTCAACGATGGTGCCGGTGCGCGGATCGACACCGCCCCAGCCCGAAATGGGCTCGGTGCTGACCAGCGCTTGGGCCGACACCACACCGGGCACGACCACCCTGCCCTTGAGCTGGAACTCAGTGCTCATGCGTGGCTCCAAACACCCGTGCAAGCGGCGTCAATGCATTGCGCCGTCGTGCCAAACCAGGCTTGCACGCCCAAGATGGCGGGCAGGTAATGCGCTTGCTTGGCCGAGTCCAAGGCCACCACCCGTGTGCCAGGTGGCACAGCGCGGCTCATGGCCGAGCAGCTGTTGGTGAGGATTTTCACGCCCGCTTGTTCCAAGGCCACAGTGAGGCCCTGTGCATCGGCCTGTGACTTGATGTCATGCGGCGTGAAGAGCCACAGCGCAGATTGCGCACTGATACGGCGACCGTTCAGAAGTTCCAGAGCACGCTGCATTTGCGCCAAGTTGTAATGCGGGCAACCCAGCATCACATAGTCCACTTGGGTGTTTTGGGTTTGCCCGTTGAGTTTGTCCAAGGTTTGCGCACGTGCTTGGGCGTCGTAGATGCGCACTTCACCCTCTGGATTGCCGCCAAAAGCTTTGGCCCAACTCGGCGCTTCGGGCGTCACGCCCACCAAATGAAAAAGCTCGACGCCACCCGAACTTGAAGCGGCTGCGCCAAAGTGTTTCAGACTCGCCAAATCGGGTTGATGCTGAACGCCGTCCAACACCGCCACTTGGTTTTGCACCCAATGGCCCATCCAGTAGCCCAGCAATCCCCAATCCTCATTCGTCTGGGGGGTGCATTCAATTTTCACGCCCACCTGCCCTTGGCGGTTCTCATCCAAATGCAAACCCCATCTTGGAATACGGCAGGTCAGCATGGCCGCGCTGGTGCTCTCACGCCCCTCGGTGTTGGTACGCGCCCCCAACACCGAATTGGCATAGACCACGGCCGAAGATTCCATCCACGCACAGTGCTCGCCAAAGGCTGGCACATTGCCCACTTGATAAGGTGTGCAGGTGTTGATCATGTTCACGCCCATGCGGGCCACCACCGCTTCACTGCGCCGGTAAAACTGCACGGTTTCTTCGCTCACACCCATCTCTTTGGGGTGGTTCGGATCGAAACCCAATTGCAAGTGAAAACTCTTGGCCCGCACTTGCGGCACTTCCACCACATCCGCCGTGTCTAAGTTGAATTCGCTGAACACCGCGTCAAAGCCGCCCTTGGCCATGGCGAAGTCGCGCATGAAGGGCGTCGTGGCGGTGACGGTGCCGCAGACATTGCGGGTTTCCACAAAATCAGCTGCCCCCAGGGCATTGCCATAGCGAATCAGCAAGTCCATGGCTTTGGCCACGGCCGCGCCATCGCGCCCGTCTCGCATGGCTTTTTCTTCTTCGGTGAGTTGCATGCTCATGCCTGCACCTGTTGGGCGCTGGTTGTTTCAGCCTCAGCAGGTGGTTCTGAAGCGTTGTGGGGGCGCAGGTAAACGCCTTGCGCCAACAAGGCTTGCTGCAATTCGGCCACGTTGACATGGCGCGGCTGAATGCCGTGTTGCACCGCCAACGCCGCTGCCACGCCAGCGGCTTGCCCGGTGATCCAGCACTGCGGGATTTCACGCATGAAGCCATGCGAATTGCGATCACAGGACACATGGCGGCCACAAGCCAACAAAGCGTCGAGCTTTTCAGGCACCAAGGCGCCATAGGGAATCGAGATGTTGGGAAACTTGGGCGACACCGCAGGCGTCACACCAATCTCGGTGGGCAAGGCCACACCATCCGACCAGCGACTGCGCAACACCGCATCCACGCCCGTCAAACGGCGGGCATGGCGCACACCAATTTGCGGCGCGGACAACATCAGGTAGGCCTGCTCGAAGCCTGGCGCATGGGCTTTGTAAAACGCCAAGTGCGCGTCCATCGCCATGTGCGAGCGGATTTCCACCGCCGTCAAATCGTCCACATTCAAGGCGGAATAACCTGCTTGCCGTGGCCCCATGAACAAAGCCACATCATTGCGCCAGGACACAAACGGCCGGTCAAACAGGCCACAGGCCTCACGCCCTTTTTGCATGAAGTCGCTGTAGGCCTCGGGCTGCTGGGCGCGAAACGCGATCCAGCGGTTCATATCCACACCCGCAAACATCCAAGAGGTGTTCATGCAATGGTGCACATCCTCTTCTTCAATGTCATTGGTGAAAGCAGCTCCGGCGCGGGCAAACATATCGCCATCGCCAGTGGCATCAATCACCACATCGGCCAAGATGGCCATGCGCCCTTCCTTGCTCTCGAAGGCCACGCCTTTCAAAGCACCGTCTTTCATCAAGGGAGCCGCCACCCACGAGTGATAAACCAACTTCACTTGGCGTTCCAACAAAATCTGCTGCGAGAGCAGCTTCAGTCGCTCGGGGTCGATGGTGGGCGACCAAGTGACGATGCCGTGGTAAGCCGCAGTGCGAAACGACCAATGTTTGGCGGTGTCAGCGTCTTGCGAGCCCCAATCTGCGGGGTCCGGACCGGCCACAGCGTCGGCAGGCAAACGATCAAACAATTCCTTGGCAAAACCACGGATCACCAACTCGCCCTGCCAGTCGGTCATGCGGTCGATCCAAATCACCAAGCCGCCGGTGGAGAGCCCCCCCAAGTGGTTGTAGCGCTCGAGCAAAACCACATCCGCACCCTGCTTGGCAGCAGCAGCAGCCGCCGCCGTGCCCGAAGGCCCACCGCCCACCACCAAAACCTGACTACGGCGGTAGATGGGGATGTTCTGCGCGTCTTCTTGCCAAAAACCCAAGTCTTCACGTGCTTGTTGCGCATCACGGCCAAACACATCGGCTGACAATATCCGTTCATCCGTGCGTGTAATGGTTTTCATCATGATTTTGGTGGTTTTGTCGGGTCAGCGTCATCAATAATCGATGATATTGCACACAGCCAGGATCAGCCATGACGCCCCACCCTTTATTTCAACGACGCCTGCTCGGCGCGGCTTTGCTGACCGCCCTTTTGAGCAGCCCTCTGGCTTGGGCTCAAAACAGTGGTTTGCAAGCCGACCGCCCAATTCGACTGGTGGTGGGCTTGGCCGCGGGTGGTTCATTGGATGCCCAAGCCCGCGCCGTGGCCAAACGCATGGCGGAAATCAGCGGTATGCAGGTGATCGTTGACAACAAACCCGGGGCCAGCATGATGATTTCGGCTTTGGAAGTGAAAAAGGCCAAACCCGATGGCCACACCTTGTTGTTTGCGCCCTCCTCGGTGTTCACGCAAAACCCGCACACGCTCTCCAACGTGCAATACAACCCGTTCACCGATTTCACACCGGTCAGCATCATCAGCCGCGGCCCCTTGGTCTTGACCGTGCACCAGTCGCTGGGCGTGCGCACCGTGCCCGAGTTGTTGAGTTGGGCCAAAGCGCACCCCGGCCAGTTGAACTTTGCCTCATTTGGCACCGGCACCTCGTCGCATATTTACGCTGAAGCCTTTGGTAAGACCGGCAAAGTACCCATCACCCACATCCCCTACAAAGGCACGGCAGACGCCGCCAGCGACCTGCTTGAAGGCCGGGTGCAAGCCTATTTCGACGCCGCACCCACAGCGATTCAAAATGCACAAACCGGCAAAATCGTCATCATCGGCGTGGCATCCGCCAAACGTTATTCAGTCATGCCCAATGTACCCACCATCAGCGAGCAAGGGATGCCCGGACTCGACCTGACCAGTTGGCTGGCCGTGGTGGGCCCCGCCGGCATGAGCGCCGACACCACCCGCAAACTCAACGACTGGCTCAAACAAAGCCTGCAAACGCCGACGGTGAAAGATTTCATTGCCAAAGGCGCTTATGAAGCATCGCCCTCCACCCCCGCCGAATTGGCGCAAGAAATGAAAACCGCTTATGACAAATGGGGCGAGATGGTGAAGATGGTGGGCTTGGTGAAACAATAATGAAAAAAGCCACTGTTTTTCAACAGTGGCTTTTGTTTTGGAGGCGTGGGCCGGAGTCGAACCGACCTACACGGATTTGCAATCCGGTGCATAACCGCTTTGCTACCACGCCGTTAAGAGAAAAAAGGGAAGCATAGCTTCCCTTTGAATTGGAGCGGGAGACGAGGCTCGAACTCGCGACCTCAACCTTGGCAAGGTTGCGCTCTACCAACTGAGCTACTCCCGCTTGAGCGGCAAAGTATAGCCGAAAAACGACCCACTTTGCACCGACCTGCTTTCAATGTTTCACAGATGCCGCTGCTGGAATGTCTGCCTTGGCAGGCGCAGCCACCACCGGTTCTTCATCTGGCAAAGGGGTGGGCATGCGCACCAGGGAAATTTCCAAGACCTTGTCGAGCCAACGCACCGGAACGATCTCCAAATTCTGTTTCACATTGTCTGGAATCTCTTGCAAGTCCTTGATGTTCTCTTCCGGGATCAGCACGGTTTTGATGCCACCGCGCAGTGCCGCCAGCAGCTTTTCTTTCAAGCCGCCGATGGCCGTGACTTCACCACGCAAGGTGATTTCACCCGTCATGGCGACGTCGCTGCGCACCGCAATGCCGGTGAGGGCCGACACCATGGCCAAGGTCATGGCGGCACCGGCACTGGGGCCGTCTTTGGGCGTGGCGCCGTCTGGCACGTGGATGTGGATGTCGCTCTTCTCAAAGGTTTCAGCCTTGATACCCAGCGAATGGGCCCGGCTGCGCACCACGGTGCGGGCGGCTTCCACTGACTCTTTCATCACGTCGCCCAAGGAGCCGGTACGGATGATGTTGCCCTTGCCTGGCATGAGCGCGGCTTCGATGGTGAGCAAGTCGCCACCCACCTCGGTCCAAGCCAAACCGACCACTTGCCCGATTTGGTTTTCTTGCTCGGCGCGGCCGTAGGTGTATTTGCGAACACTCAAGTAGTCGTTCAAGTTCTCGGCGTTCACCTTCACCAAGGGCGTGAGCGATTTCAGCAGCAAGGCCTTGACCACCTTGCGGCAGATTTTGGAAATTTCACGTTCCAAGGAACGCACACCCGCTTCCCGGGTGTAGTAGCGCACGATGTCGCGCACCGCAGATTCTTCAATCAGCAACTCTTCTTCCTTGATGCCGTTGTTCTTCAACTGCTTGGGGATCAGGTAGCGCAAGGCGATGTTGATTTTTTCGTCTTCGGTGTAGCCTGAGAGGCGAATGACTTCCATGCGGTCGAGCAGCGCGGGCGGGATGTTCATCGAGTTGGAGGTGGCCACAAACATGACGTCGCTCAAATCGAAATCCACCTCGGCGTAGTGGTCGTTGAAGGTGTTGTTTTGTTCGGGGTCGAGCACCTCAAGCAACGCACTTGAAGGGTCGCCACGGAAGTCTGCGCCGAGCTTGTCGATTTCGTCGAGCAAGAACAAGGGGTTGCGGGTGTTCACCTTGGTCAGGTTTTGCAGCACCTTGCCGGGCAAGGCGCCGATGTAGGTGCGGCGATGCCCACGGATTTCGGCTTCGTCACGCATGCCACCCAAGGCCATGCGCACGTACTTGCGGCCGGTGGCTTTGGCGATGGACTGACCCAAAGAGGTTTTGCCCACGCCAGGAGGGCCCACCAAACACAGGATGGGCGCTTTCACTTTGTCGACGCGTTGCTGCACCGCCAAATATTCGAGGATGCGGTCTTTGACTTTTTCCAAACCGAAGTGGTCTTCGTTCAACACCGCTTCGGCATTCATCAAGTCGTGCTTGATCTTGGTTTTTTTGCTCCAAGGCAAATTCACCATGACGTCGATATAGTTGCGCACCACCGTGGCCTCGGCCGACATGGGCGACATGAGCTTGAGTTTTTTCAACTCGCCTTCAGTCTTTTTACGCGCCTCAGGCGACATGCGGGCGGCTTTGATCTTTTTCTCGATCTCTTCAATGTCCGCGCCCTCTTCGCCTTCACCCAGTTCTTTTTGGATGGCTTTGACTTGTTCGTTCAGGTAGAAGTCGCGCTGGTTTTTTTCCATTTGGCGCTTGACGCGACCACGGATGCGCTTGTCCACATTCAGGATGTCGACTTCGCGTTCAAGCTGTGTGAACAGGTTTTCCAAACGGGCTTTCACCTCCGGCAAGTCCAGCACGGCTTGTTTGTTTTCCAACTTCAGCGGCAGATGCGCTGCGATGGTGTCGGCCAAACGGCCAGCGTCGTCGATGCTGGCAATGGAGGTGAGGATTTCGGGCGGAATTTTTTTGTTGAGTTTCACGTACTGGTCAAACTGCTGCATGACCGCACGGCGCAAGGCCTCCACCTCGGTGTCCTGCTCGGCTGCGGCAGGCAAGGTGACCGGGGTGAGGTTGCAACTGAAGTGCGTCGGGCCGTCTTCGATGCGATTCACCGTGGCGCGTTGCTGGCCCTCGACCAACACCTTCACGGTACCGTCCGGCAGTTTGAGCATTTGCAAAATGGTGGAGACGCAGCCCACCTCGAACATGTCGGTGACCAAAGGCTCGTCCTTGGCCGCTGCCTTTTGCGCCACCAGCATGATGCTGCGGTCGGCGCTCATGGCAGATTCCAGCGCCTTGATGCTCTTGGGTCGCCCCACGAACAAAGGAATCACCATGTGCGGAAACACCACCACATCGCGCAACGGCAACAAGGGCAGATCCATGGGTTCTGAAGGCAGGGGGGTTTGTCCGGACATGGTCAAACTTCCAATCTAAAAAAAGGGGCAGCTATTGCCGCCCCGGGGAGGGAATCAGGCCTTTTTAGCGGCCTCACGGTACACCAGCAGCGGGGGCTTGTTTTCGTCGATGGTGGACTCTTCCACCACGACTTTCTCCACATTGCTGCTGTTGGGCAAATCAAACATGGTGTCAATCAGCGATTGTTCAAGGATGGAACGCAAGCCACGGGCACCGGTTTTGCGGTCCAACGCTTTTTTGGCAATGGCTTTGAGCGCGGTGGGGCGAATTTCAAGCTCCACACCTTCCATCGCGAACAATTTGCCGTATTGCTTGACCAATGCATTTTTAGGCTCGGTCAGGATTTGGATGAGGGCGTCTTCGGTGAGTTCGCTGAGCGTGGCCACCACCGGCAAGCGGCCTACCAACTCGGGGATCAGGCCAAACTTGATCAGGTCTTCGGGCTCGACTTGACCAAACATTTCGGTGAGGCTTCGTTCTTGTTTGGTTTTGACGACGGCGCTGAAGCCAATGCCCGAGCGCTCGGTGCGGTTTTCAATGACTTTTTCTAAACCTGCAAAAGCGCCACCGCAGATGAACAAGATGTTGGTGGTGTCGACCTGCAAAAAGTCTTGGTTGGGGTGCTTGCGACCCCCTTGTGGGGGCACGCTGGCCATGGTGCCTTCAATCAACTTGAGCAAAGCCTGTTGCACGCCTTCGCCCGACACATCGCGGGTGATGGAGGGGTTGTCGGACTTGCGGGAAATTTTGTCGATCTCGTCGATGTAGACGATGCCGCGCTGGGCCCGCTCTACTTCGTAATTGCAGTTTTGCAGCAACTTTTGGATGATGTTCTCCACGTCCTCACCCACATAACCCGCTTCGGTGAGAGTGGTGGCGTCCGACATGACGAAAGGCACATCAAGCATGCGGGCCAAGGTTTGCGCCAGCAAGGTTTTGCCCGAGCCGGTGGGGCCGATCAACAAAATATTGCTTTTGGAGAGCTCGACCTCGTCTTTTTTGGCGTCTTTTTTGTGCTGCAAGCGCTTGTAGTGGTTGTAGACCGCCACAGCCAAAGACCGCTTGGCCGGTTCTTGGCCAATCACGTAGTTGTCGAGGTTGTTTTTGATTTCTGAAGGGGTGGGCAAATCGCCACGACCTTCGCGCAGTGCAGTGGCGGGCAGTTCATCACGGATGATGTCGTTGCACAGGTCGATGCATTCGTCGCAAATGAAGACGGAGGGGCCAGCGATGAGCTTTTTCACTTCATGCTGGCTTTTGCCGCAGAAAGAGCAATACAGCGTTTTCTCGCTGGTGGTTCCTTTTTTGTCGGCCATGCCGTGCTTACCTTTGTGTGAGGATCAAGGACGTTTGGATATTACATCGTCCACCAGGCCGTAGGCTTTAGCCTCTTCGGCCGTCAGGTAGTAATCTCGCTCGGTATCCACCTCAATGCGGGACAAGGGTTGACCGGTGTTTTCGGCCAACATTTGGTTCAAACGCTCGCGGGTTTTCAAGATTTCGCGGGCCGCGATTTCAATTTCAGTGGCCTGGCCTTGGGTGCCGCCCAAAGGCTGGTGAATCATGACCTTGGAATTGGGTAAGGAGAAACGCTTGCCTTTGGCCCCTGCTGCCAACAAGAAAGCACCCATGCTGGCCGCCATGCCGGTGCACAGCGTGGACACCTGGGGTTTGATGAAGTGCATGGTGTCGTAGATGGCCATGCCAGCGCTCACCGAGCCACCGGGCGAGTTGATGTAGAGCGAAATGTCCTTGTCGGGGTTCTCGCTTTCCAAGAACAGCAACTGCGCCACCACCAAATTAGCGGTGTGGTCATTGACCGGACCGACCAAGAAAATGACGCGTTCGCGCAACAGCCTGGAATAAATGTCGTAGGCGCGCTCGCCACGACCGCTGGTTTCGATGACGACCGGCACCATGCCCAAGCCTTGAATATCCATTGCACTCATGCGTTTTCTCCTGTGGGGGTTGGGCCTTAAGCCTGGCCCATCAAATCGTCGAAGCTGATGTTTTTGTCTTTGACTTTCACCAAGGACATGACGTAGTTGGTGACGTTGTTCTCAATCACAATGGCTTCGACTTCCGCCATGCGGCGGTTGTCGCTGTAGTACCAACGCGCCACCTCGGAAGGTTTTTCGTAGCTGGCGGCCAAATCTTCCACGTGGGCTTTGATTTGGTCTGGCGTGGCTTGCAGCTTGTGCATGCGCACCACTTCAGACACCACCAAGCCCATGCGCACCCGGCGTTCGGCTTGCGGGCGGAACACGTCTTCGGGAATCGGGGCTTTGTCGGCGTCTTTGATGCCGCGTTGTTTCAGCTCTTCACGCGCACCTTCACTCATGCGGTCAAGTTCAGACTGCACGATGGACTGGGGCAAATCGAGTTCGGCTTGGGCCACCAGGGCGTCCAAGGCCGCTTGCTTGTTGCGACCCAGCAAACGGAATTTGACTTCGCGCTCGAGGTTGTTGCGGATGTCGGTGCGCAGGCCGGTGACGGTGGCATCCGCCACGCCCAAAGACTTGCAGAGCTCTTCGGTGAGTTCGGGGAGGTGGGCTGCCTCGAGCTTTTTCAGGGTGACCATGAAATCGGCGGTTTTGCCAGCCACATCCCGGCCCTGGTAGTCGTCGGGGAATTTCAGCGGAAAGGTTTTGCTTTCGCCAGACTTCATGCCGCGGGCGGCATCTTCGAATTCTTTCAACATTTGGCCTTCGCCGATGATGAACTGGAAGTCTTCGGCACGACCGCCATCAAAAGGTTCGCCATCAATCTTGCCTAAAAAGTCCACGGTGACGCGGTCGCCTTCGGCCGCAGCGGAATCCAAGCTGCGCTGGGCAAAACTGCGGCGTTGTTTGCGCAGGATGTCCACGGTTTTGTCGATGGCGGCTTCGGTCACTTCGGAGGTGACGCGCTCGACCTCTACTTGGGCCAAGTCTTTCAGCTTGACTTCGGGGTAGACCTCGAAGATCGCGTCAAAAGACATTTCTGTTTCAGAAGCCTGCTCTTTTTCGCTGATGCGGGGTTGGCCAGCCACGCGCAGTTGGGCTTCATTGGCGGCCAAATTGAAGGCCTCGCCCACTTTGTCGTTCATCACTTCGTAGTGGACGGAATAGCCATAACGCTGGGCAACGATGTTCATTGGCACTTTGCCAGGACGAAATCCATCCACCTTGACTTGACGCGCCAAGCGTTTCAAACGGGTGTTGACTTCGTTTTGAATGACAGAGGTGGGCAAAGTCAGTGTGATTTTGCGTTCTAGTTTTTCGAGGGTTTCAACAGTCACGGCCATCAGGCTTCTCCAAAATAAATCAGGCGCTTCTTGGTATTGGTGCGCGGGGGGGGACTCGAACCCCCACACCATTGCTGGCGTCAGGACCTAAACCTGGTGCGTCTACCAATTTCGCCACCCGCGCGGGTTCACAAAAAAGCAAAGGGCAGTCTGCCAAGACAAACCGCCCGTCGAAAATCGGTCAGAGCGAAATTCTACCCGCCCTGCCCTGAGCGCTTATGGCTTCAACGCTTGACCCTGAACCATGCGGCGTACATGGCTGGCAAGGCGAGCAGGGTGAGGACGGTGGCCACAATCAAACCACCCATGATGGCCACGGCCATCGGCCCCCAAAACACGCTGCGCGACAACGGGATCATGGCCAAAACCGCGGCAGCTGCCGTCAAAACGATGGGGCGCAAGCGCCGCACCGCCGATTCCACGATGGCGTCCCACGCAGGCACACCACGTGCGCGGTCTTGCTCGATTTGATCGATCAAGATGACCGAGTTGCGCTGGATCATGCCCAGCAAAGCAATGACGCCCAGCAAGGCCACAAATCCAAAGGGCCTTCCAAGCAACAGCAAAGCTGCCGCCACACCAGCAATACCCAAGGGACCAGTCAAGAACACCAACATCGATCTGCTGAAGCTTTGCAACTGCAGCATGAGCAAGGTGAAGGTGACGAACAACATGAGCGGCACACCCGCGGCGATGGAGGCCGAGCCTTTTGAGCTTTCTTCCACCGCGCCAGCGACGCTGATGCGGTAATCGGGCTGGCCCCATTTCGCCTCCAAGGCTTTGAGTTCAGGCAGCAATTGCGCCGTGACCGTGGCACCTTGCAAGCCTTCCACGATGTCGGATTGCACCGTGATGGCGTAATCGCGGTTCTCACGCCACATGACACCAGGCTCCCAATCGAACGCGGGCTGGGCAATTTGCAACAAGGGAATGGCGCGTCCAGAGGCGGTCGGCACATAGGCACTGGCCAAGTCGGCCATGGTTTGACGCTCTGATTGGGGTTGCCGCAGCACGATGTCAATCAGTTTGTCGCCTTCGCGGAATTGACCCACCACCGAGCCGGTCAACAGCACCCGGCTGGCTTGCGCGATGGACTGGCTGGTCACGCCCAGGGCGCGGGCCTTGTCTTGGTCCACTTGCAATCGCAACACCTTGACGGATTCATTCCAGTTGTCGTTCACGCCACGGGTGTTGGGGTTGGCCCGCATCGCGGCTTTCACCTCGTCGGCGTGCAAACGCAGCACTTTGGGGTCCGGCCCAGAAACACGAAACTGCACAGGGAAAGGCACCGGCGGTCCGTTGGGCAACAGCTTGACCCGCGCTCTCACTTCGGGGAATTCGGTGGCCATCAGCGCTGGCAACTGCACCCGCAGGATTTCACGCTGCTTCAGGTCTTTGGGGATGACCATGAACTGGGACACATTGGTCTGCGGAAAAATTTGGTCCAGCGGCAGGTAAAAGCGCGGCACACCCGAACCCACCCACACGCTCACCGCTTCCACACCTTCGAGCTTCAACAAACGTTGCTCGACGCGTTGGCTGATGGCTTCGTTGGCCTCGAAGGACGCGCCTTCGGGCAGCCAAATGTCCATCATGATTTCGGGGCGGCTGGAGTCTGGGAAAAACTGCTGCTGCACCTTGCCCATGCCCAGAATGCCCAAGGCAAAAATCAAGATCGTGGCCCCAATCGTCAGCCAGCGGTGCTTGACACACCAGTTCACGGCGCGGCGAAAACCGACATAAAACGCAGAATCAAACAATTCTGTGGGCGGGTCGCCAGGGCGGTGCGGTTTGACCTTCAGCAACCAGGTGCCCATGTAGGGCACGAAGAACACCGACACCCACCAACTCAGCAGCAAAGCAATCACCGTGACGGCAAAGATCGCAAAGGTGTATTCACCGGTCACCGACTTGGCCAAACCGATGGGCAAAAAACCAGCGGCGGTGATCAGGGTGCCAGTCAGCATCGGCATGGCGGTCACGTCATAGGCATAGGTGGCGGCACGGACTTTGTCAAAGCCCTCCTCCATTTTGCGCACCATCATTTCCACGGCAATGATGGCGTCGTCCACCAGCAGGCCCAAAGCAATGATCAAGGAACCCAAAGAAATTTTGTGCAGTCCAATGCCCCAGTAGTACATGGCCAAAAACGTCATGGCCAACACCAGCGGAATCGTGATGCCCACCACCAGCCCCGGGCGCATGTCGATGTAGTAGCCAAAGCGCCCGCCTTTGTGCCAACCGAGCGACACAAAACTGACCAGCAGCACGATGACCACCGCCTCGATCAGCACATTGACAAATTCACCCACCGAGCGGCTGACCGCTTTGGGTTGATCTTGGATTTGGCTCAAACTGATGCCCACTGGCATGCTGTTGCGCACATTGGCCATGGTCTTGTCCAAGGCATGGCCCAGGGCAATGATGTCGCCGCCCTTGACCATGGACACACCCACAGCCAAGACCTGCTGACCCTGGTGCCGCACTTTCACGCTGGCCGGGTCCACATAGTCCCGCCGAATCTGAGCAATGTCACCCAATCGCAGTTGCTGGCCCGAGGCGCCACGGATGGGCATGGTTTGCAGTTGGGCGATGGCTTCAAACTGACCCGCCACGCGGATTTGCACCACATCCGAGGGGGTTTGCAACGCACCCGCGCTTTCCACTGCGTTTTGCTGACCCAGTTGCGCCAGCACGGCATTCAGATCGAGACCCAATTGGGCCAAGCGTTTCTGCGGAATCTCGATGAAGATTTTTTCGTCTTGAACGCCAAACAATTCGACCTTGGACACGTCTTTCACTCGCAGCAGCTGTTGCCGAACCTTGTCGGCCTCGATTCTCATTTCGGCCGGGCTGAAGCCATCCGAAGACAGGGCATAAATGACGCCATAGACGTCGCCAAAGTCATCGTTGAAAAACGGCCCCTGCACGCCTTGCGGCAGGGTGTAGCGCATGTCGCCAATTTTTTTGCGCACCTGGTACCAAACATCGGCCACATCGGCGGCTTTGGACGAGTCCTTGATTTGGAAAATGATTTGCGATTCGCCGGGCTTGGAATAGCTGCGTATCTTGTCGGCGTAGGGCGCTTCTTGCAGGGTGCGTTCTAGTTTGTCGGTGACTTGTTCGGCCACTTGCTGAGCCGTGGCGCCCGGCCAGTAGGTGCGAACCACCATGGCGCGGAAGGTGAACGGTGGATCTTCGTCTTGGCCCAGTTGGAAATACGCTGCGACGCCCAGCAGCATCAACACCAGCATCAGGTAGCGGGTCAAAGCCGGGTGGTTCAAGGCCCAGGCTGAAAGATTGAAGCGGCTGTGCGGCTCGCCGTTCATGGTTGGGCACCCGGGGCTTGGTAAATACTGACTTTTTGCCCCGGCGACAACACGTGCACACCTGCGGCCACCACTTGCTGGCCCGCTTGCAAACCGGATTTCACGACCACGTCATTGCCCTGAATGTTGATGACTTCAATGTTTTGCGAACGCAGTGTCATGCTGGCCGGGTCTAGCACCCAGACCATGGTTTTGCCACCCTCTTGGCGAATGGCGGTGGTCGGCAAGGTGATGGCTTGGCTGGCTGGTTGGCTGTTGCTGAGGGTGACTGTGGCCGTGCTGCCCAGCGCCGCTTGGGGGTCGCTCAGCGCAGCGCGAACTGCAAAGGTGCGGGTGACCGGGTCGGCGCTGGCGGCAATTTCATAAATTTTGGCGGCTTGGGCGGGCGACGAGCCCCAGAGTTTGACCTCAACACCTTCCCCCAAGCGCAAAGTCGCCACTTTGTCCTCGGGCACCGCAAACAAGACATCCCGCTGCCCATGTTGTGCCAACCGAACCACGGGCATGCCCGCACTCAACACTTGACCCACTTCTGCATCAATCCCTGTGACCACGCCAGCTTTGTCGGCCACCAATTTGCTGTAGCTGAGCTGGTTGCCGCGACCGGCATATTGGGCTTGGGCTTGCTCAAACTGGGCTTGCGCGGCTTTGAATTGACTGTCGCGCCGCTCGAGTTCTGCACTGCTGATGAACTCCTTGTCTCGCAATTCCTTGAAACGCTTGAAGTCTGCGGCCGCCAGATCCCGGTTGGTCTGGGCAGCATTCAACTGGGCTTTGGCTTCATCGACTGACAGTCGATAGTCTTGCGGGTCAATTTCTGCCAAGAGTTGTCCGGCGCGTACCTGCTGGCCCAGCTCAACCCGCCTGGTCACCAATTTACCGCTGACCCGAAAGCCCAGGCGTGACTCGACACGGGCCTTGACCTCACCTGCATAGCTTGTGCTGAAAGACAAATTGCGAGCGCCAACCTGCAACAACTTGACGGCACGAACCGGCTCTTCGGATTTGGGCGGGGGCGAACAAGCGACCAAGGACACCGCAACCAACAACAGCGGGGTGGCTAAAAAACGAACCATGGGGATTTCCTGAAAATTAATGACTGACTGGTTAGTAATCTAATTCTCAGACCCCAGACTGTCAAGCGACAATCCAAAAACCATGCAATCTGTCAACCATTACGAGAATTTTCCAGTCGCTTCTGTGCTGTGCCCGCCCCCTTTGCGGCCGCCGATCCAAGCGATTTACCACTTCGCCCGCACGGCAGACGACCTGGCGGATGAAGGGGATGCCTCGCCTGAAGCACGGTTGACGGCGCTGCAAACCCTGCGACAAGACTTGTTGCAAAGTTTGGAAGAAGCCGAATTTATGAGCCCGCAATGGCCGCAGATGCTGAACGCATTGCGTGGCCAAGTGAAGGCCTTTGACCTGCCCGTGCCCTTGCTGTTGGACTTGTTGGACGCGTTTTCACAAGACGTTGACTACACCCGCCAAGCCCGGCGTTATGCCAGCCGCGACGAGTTGCTGGACTATTGCCGCCGCTCGGCCAACCCGATTGGCCGTTTGTTGCTGCATCTTTACGGCGTGAGCGATGCCGCTTCTTTGCAGCAAAGCGATGCGGTTTGCAGCGCCTTGCAACTCATTAATTTTTGGCAAGACCTGAGCGAGGATGTGCCACGCGGCCGCCACTACTTGCCTGAGAACGCCGACTTGCAAGAGGAAATGGCCTTTGCCAAAGCCTTGATGTTGCAAGGAGCGCCACTGGTGCACCGGGTGCCAGGCCGCGCCGGTTGGGAACTGCGCCTGGTGGTGCAAGGCGGCTTGCGCATCTTGGAAAAATCACAAGCCATGGACACACGTTTGCATCGACCCCAAATCAAAGCCACCGACCTGATGCTGATGGCTTGGCGAGCCTGCTGGATGCCACAATCTCGGGCATGACACCTCAGCGCTATGTTCAAGAAAAAGCCGCGGCCTCAGGCAGCAGTTTTTATTACGCTTTTTTGTTTCTGCCAGCACCCCGACGCGCTGCCATCACCGCTTTTTATGCGTTTTGCCGCGAGGTCGACGACGTGGTGGACGAGGTGCAAGACCCCAGCGTGGCCGCGCACAAACTGCATTGGTGGCAACAAGAAGTGGCTCGCAGTTTCGCCGGGCAAGCGCAACACCCGGTGATGCAAGCCCTGATGCCCTTGGCAGCTGATTACAAGATCACCGAAGCCCATTTGCAGCAGGTGATTGCCGGCTGCCAAATGGACTTGAACCAAACCCGTTATTTAGACTTTGCAGGTTTACAAACTTATTGTCATTTGGTGGCAGGCATTGTGGGCGAAGTGGCTGCCAACATTTTTGGACAAACAGATGACGCCACCACAGCTTATGCCCACACCTTGGGACTGGCGTTTCAACTCACCAACATCATTCGCGATGTCGGCGAAGACGCGCTGCGCGGGCGGATTTATCTGCCCATCGATGAACTTCAGCGCTTTGACGTGAAAGCGCAAGACCTGCTACAACGCCGCAACAGCCCGGCCTTTCAAGCCCTGATGCAGTTTCAGGCTGAACGTGCCCATGGCCTCTATGACCAAGCTTTGGCCTTGCTGCCCGACGCAGACCGACGCAGCCAAAAACCCGGCTTGATGATGACCAGCATTTACCGCACCTTGCTGCGTGAAATTGAAGCCGCCCACTTTCCTGTCCTGACCCAGCGCGTGGCGCTGACCCCAGCCCGCAAACTTTGGCTGGCGTGGAAGATGCAAGCCCTGGGGCGCTTTTGAAAACTGTCAACGTGGTCGGCGGTGGCTGGGCGGGTTTGGCTGCTGCAGTGCGAGCCACTCAGCTGGGCTTCAAGGTGCGCTTGCTTGAAGCTGCGCCCCAACTTGGCGGTCGTGCCAGACGCGTGATGCACGACGGTTTGGCCTTGGACAACGGCCAACATATTCTGATTGGCGCTTACACCAGCACCTTGGCGCTGATGAAAACCTTGGGCTTGAACACCCTCGAAACATTGCACCGTCAACCTCTGGATTTGCGCTTCATCGATGGCACGGGACTCCAGCTGAACCACTGGCCCGCACCCTTGAATGTGCTCATGGGCGTGGCCACAGCCAAGGGCTGGCCTTGGCGGGACAGATGGGCGTTTTTGCGGCGGGCCCAAGCTTGGCAAAACGCAGGCTTTGTGTGTGATGCGTCCACCACGGTTGGTCAGCTTTGCCATGGCTTGCCCACGCCGGTGATGGAGCAACTTGTTGAGCCCTTGTGCGTGTCTGCTTTGAATTTGACCAGCGAACACGCCAGTGGCCAGGTTTTTTTAAGGGTGTTGAAAGATGCGTTGCTGTCCGGTGCTGGCAGCAGCGACACCTTGATACCCCGCACCGACTTGAGCCAGTTGTTGCCCGACGCCGCCTTGTCGTGGTTGCAATCGCATGGCGCGGAAGTTGTTTTGGGTGAACGGGTCAGCGAACTGCCCGAAGGTCTGGTGCTGCTGGCCTGCCCGGCTTGGCAAGCCGCAGAACTCACGCAAAGCATTGCACCATCTTGGGCCATGCAAGCGCAGTCTTTAAAACACACGGCCATCGCCACTGTCTATGCCCGCTGCACAAGGTCCTTGGATTGGCCTTCCCCCATGTTGGCACTTCACCATGACCACCAATCGCCAGCGCAATTTGCTTTTGACAAAGGTCGTTTAGCCGGTACGCCAGACATGCAAGGCTTGGTGGCCATGGTGGTGAGCGACTGCACGCTTGAGCGCGA
The DNA here is from genome assembly GCF_965234735.1 of Limnohabitans simekii (SeqCode). Lineage (GTDB taxonomy): Bacteria > Pseudomonadota > Gammaproteobacteria > Burkholderiales > Burkholderiaceae_C > Limnohabitans > Limnohabitans simekii. The sequence continues at coordinate 243,476 of NZ_OZ248544.1, forward strand.
CGCTGTCACAGCAAAAGTGTTGCAGCAAGCCCAGCAGCAACTCGGCCTGTCGCTGACATGGCTGACAACGGTGGTGGAAAAACGCGCCACCTTTGCCTGCACCCCGGGCTTGCAACGCCCGGCCATGCAGGTGGCCAAGGGTGTTTGGGCGTGTGGAGACCATGTGGCTGGCCCCTACCCCGCCACCTTGGAAGGCGCAGTTCGCTCGGGGTATGCCGCAGCCCAAGCCTTGATGTCTTGAACATGAAGGAAAATACCGCATGACTTCAACACCCCGATTTGCCGCCGAGCCGCCCTACAAGCACGGTCAGGCTGCCAAAACCGCCATCTTGTATTGCAATTTGGGCACCCCAGACGCCCCCACCGCCTCGGCTTTGCGGCGTTATCTGGCCGAGTTTTTAAGCGATGCACGGGTGGTGGAAATCCCCCGTTTGCTCTGGCTGGCCATCTTGCACGGCATCATCTTGCGGGTGCGCCCCGCCAAATCCGCCCACAAATACGCCAGCATCTGGACCAGCGAAGGCTCACCCTTGAAAGTTTGGACGCAACGGCAAGCACAAGCCTTGCAAGCCAAATTTGATGCCGCCCACGTGCAAGTGCGCTTTGCCATGCGCTATGGCTCAGATGCCATTCCGCAGGTGCTGGACGAACTGAAAGCCCAGGGCGTCAACCGCGTGTTGGTCTTGCCCGCCTACCCGCAGTACTCGGCCACCACCACGGCAAGCGTGTTTGATGCGGTCTACCACTGGGGCTTGCGCACCCGCCAACTGCCCGAATTTCGTTTCGTGAATCATTACCACGATCACCCTGGCTACATCCAAGCCCTGGCCGCCAAAATCAAAGCCCATTGGGCTGTACATGGCCGATCCGAACAGCTGGTGATGAGTTTTCATGGCGTGCCTGCCCGCACCTTGCAGCTGGGCGACCCCTACCACTGCGAATGCCACAAAACCGCCCGCTTGCTGGCAGAGGCGCTGTCACTTCGCAAAGAAGACTACAAGGTGTGTTTCCAGTCGCGCTTTGGCAAGGCCAAATGGCTCGAGCCCTACACCGAACCGACGGTGCGGCAGTTGGCCAAGGATGGCACCAAGTCGGTGGATATCGTCTGCCCTGGCTTTGTGGGCGACTGCCTGGAAACCTTGGAAGAAATCGCCATGGAAGTCAAAGCCGCTTTTTTGGAAGACGGGGGCAGCCAGTTTCACTACATTGAATGCTTGAACGACAGCCCTGCTTGGATCGAAGGTCTACAGTCGTTGGCCATGCAACACATGGGTGGCTGGCGCTTGGAAGGCGTGTCTGCCAAACACCGAGAAGATTCACGCACCGCCGCGCTGGCCATGGGTGCAAAGGACTGAAAGCCCTGCCTCAATTGCCAGCGTCAGCTGCTTTGGGTGTGGTTTCTGGCTTGGCTTCTGGTGTTGAGGGCGAGGAAGCTGCTGGCTTGATGTCCGTTTTGGGCACGGCCGTTGAAGGCGCCAACTTGTTTTCAGCGGCCACAGGTTTGTTTTCCAAGGCGGGTGGCGGCGCAACCGGCTCCATGGCCGCATTGCTCTCCACAGGGGGCACTGGCGCTGCGGGAATCTCTGCAGGCGCCTCTGCGGCAGGAGGTGGCGCTGGCATGTCTTCTGCTGCTTTGGGTTTGAGCAAAGCCGCGGCCGCCAAGGCCACGACGAACAAAGCCAAAATTTTGAACAGATAGCCACTGCCGGGGGTTTCAACCGTGTCTTTGGGCGCGGACTCTTCGGATGATGAAGCAGTGTCAGATGCCTGGGGTGACGAGGAGGCCTTTGGCAAATGGGCCGTGGGACTGGGCTCGATGGCTGCGCTGGCGGCAGCCAGGATGGGAGCGGTCACAGCAGGGGCTGTTTTGCCAGGCTCGGGGGCCGCAGTGACCGTGGCTTCTTCTTCCAGATGTTCTGGGGGTTGCGCCAACACATGCAGGGCTTCACTGCGGGTGATTGGGGCATGCTGGGTGTTCAAACCTCCGCCAAATCGGGATGCAACAGGGGGGCTGATGGTCGACGCATCCTGATCGAGGCTTTCGTCAGGTGCGTCATCAAGGTGGGCTTCTGTATGGGGCTGAATCTGTCCAAACAACTCAGCTTCAGGCAAGCTGAGCAACCCAGCCACTTTGCGGGCAGCAGTCAATTTGACGGTTTCGCTGTAGAAGGCGGTCATGCCCCCCTCTTCGATTTGCCGCACCTGCTTCACAGACAAACACGCACGGGTAGCCACATCAGCAAGCCCCAAGCTGAGGGACTCTCGCCGCAATCGAACTGCATTTCCATCTATTTGAGAAACGTCCGACATTCAAACCCTTTGAAAAGGTTTGCTCTGGGTTATTTGACCAGCAGCAACTCGCCTTTGATGGATGCGCCTTTTTGGACGGACAGGGTCTGGTAGACCACATGGCCGTCAACGGAAGCGGAAGAGGTGACAATCAATTCGCTGCAAGTGGCTGTGCCCGAAAACTTGCCCTTGATGTGCAAGCTGGAACATGTGACCACGCCTTCAACTTGACCGCGGGAACCAATGGTGAGTTCGTCGACCTGCACCTGCCCGTTCAAAGAGCCTTCCACATGGATGGCACCCTTGGCAGATATTTCGCCACGAAAAGAAAAACCTTCGCTGAGGATGGAAGGCTTGGTGGCATTGGAAGAAATGATGTCCATCATGTTGTTTCTCGGAGGTTGGGCGACAGGTGTTGTCTCTGCTGGCATTCCAGTCGAAGAAGGCACCGCAGGTGGGTTTTCCTGAGGTGCCGGACTGCTTGAATTATTGTTGGCTGTTTTGGATTTGTTGAACATACTGCGCTGTGCGAATTACTTTTTGGGGGTTGACTGGGTAGCCGCCGACCAAAATCTCCAAATGAAGATGTTTGCCAGTCGATGATGCGCCAGTATTGCCAATGTAACCCAACAAACTTTCCGTGGTTACTTTATCACCTACTTTAACCGCCAATTGAGCCAAGTGAGCGTAGAGGGACTCCACACCGTTCAGATGGCGAATCACCACGGTGTTGCCGTACTGGGGATGGAACTCAGCCATCACCACCACGCCAGCCTTGACGGCAAACACTTTGTCGTCCCCGGTTTGGCTCATCAAATCAAGACCTGTGTGGAAATGTGATTTGCCTGACAAAGGGTGTTTGCGAATGCCGAAATCAGAAGACACACTGAAATTGGCGACCGGCATTTTGTTGGGCAAGGCATACAAAACCTCGCGCAAAGCACGGTTGGTGGCCAACTCGTCCGCCACCTTGCCGCTCAGCAGTGGGTTGGATTGCAAATCGGTATCCAAACTGAAACCACCGTTCGCCGAGTTCTGTTGGATGATCTTGACGATTTTTTCAGTCAAGCCAGAAGTTTCAAGTTGCGCCTTGAGGGTGTCGTTTTCTTCAGAAACCGTGACCATCGACGTTTCCACGAAACGGCGAATGCTCATGTCCCGATCCCGGATGGTTTGAGCCAGTGTCACCATTTGCTCTTCGCTCAAAGAGGCATCTTCACTGCCACCGTCGGCTGTGCTGCTTAACAAGGCGCGGTAAACCTCTTCATGAGAGCGCTCTAAACGTGCCCGGCTGACACCCAGCAACAAGGAGGTGGCGGTGAGGACGACGATGGTGCCGACCAAAGCAAAACTGGTGACCACCGCACCACGCGCCATCACACGCTGAAAAACAGCGGGCACATTGAAATACTTCAGGTCGCCGTTTTGCTCCATGATGAGCTTGACATCTTGATAGTCACGCGACCAAACCTGCCTGACAAAGGCAGGCAAGCGACGCAGATGTGACAAATGAGAGCGAAGCGACAACATGGCCAGTTGATGGAACGATCAGTTCCCGGACTGCGGGGGTTTGCCCTGCACAGCGCCAGCATTGGGTGCTGGCGTGACAGGTGCGGCAGCTTGGGCAACAGGGGGCGTGGTGGCCACTGTCGGACTTGGCTCAGCACCCTGACTCAAAGCGCCTTCAATCTCGCCACCCTTTTCAATTTCAATTTCAGAGTAATGAATCTTGCCGACAATCTTGCCGGTAGAGCGCACGATCAGGCTTCTTTCACTGACGATGGTGTTGTGCAATTGACCACGCACATCAATGATCTTGGCAGACACACGGCCTGTGATCCGACCCGTGGGGCCGATCAGAACCTCTTCTGCGGTCAAGTCACCTTCAATGACCCCATTGATGACAGCTTTGGCAGGCACGGTGAACGCACCCTTCACGACAACGCCGTCGCCGATGACAACACTCTCTAATGATTCTGATGGATTGGCCATGCTTGCTCCTTGATCTGCATCTTAGCAAAGATTAAATTTGTGAATTAACTTTTTTACTGAACCTCTTGATTTAATTGAAAAAAATCAAAAACGTGCTGATGAATCCATTTCATTTTCAATTCAAAAAGACGATGAAGGCATTGTCTATTTTCACCGCATTAATCACAAGGAACTAATTTACAAATGGCCACAGGAAGTCAGCCGCCATTTGCAATAGAACAACAACCACTGGGCCAAGCTTGCGTGGGAACTACCTTCAAAGCCATGAAGGCAGTCCGCACTGCGACTGGCTTCAAGGTCGTGGGCCGCTGCGTGGCTTGAAACTGCTGCCACGTTTGGGGCCGGCAAATCCACGGCCAGCACCTGGCTTGCCGCCAAAGCCTGGCTTGGCAGCGCCACGGCGAGGTTCGTGCGAAGGTGCCCGTGGGGCGCGTTGCGTAGGCTCCAAACCAGGAATCATTTCAGAGGCCAGGGGTTGCTGGGTGAAATGCTCGATGTCCAAAATCTTGCGGCGATCGCGCCATTCGGCGAAGGTGACGGCCAAACCATCGCGGCCAGCACGTCCTGTGCGTCCAATCCGGTGCACATAGTCTTCTTGCTTCATGGGCAAACCAAAGTTAAACACGTGGCTGATGCTGGGCACATCCAAGCCTCGCGCGGCGACATCGGTGGCCACCAAAATTTGCACGCGGCCGTCGCGGAAAGCTTGCAAGCGGCGGTTGCGCAAACCTTGGCTGAGGGCGCCGTGCAAGGCCACGGAGGAAAAGCCTACCTGCTGCAGGTCTTCGGCCAAGGCGTCGCATTCGATTTGGGTGCTGGCAAACACAATGGCTTGGTCGATGCTGGTGTCACGCAACCAGTGGTCCAACAGTTTGCGTTTGTGTTGGGCACTGTCGGCCCAGAACAAAATCTGCTTGATGTTGTTGTGTTTTTCTTGGGGTGTGTCGATTTGCACACGTTGGGGCGTGCGCATGATGCGAACCGCCAACTGCTGAATGCGGGGCGCAAACGTGGCGCTGAACATCATGGTCTGACGGCGTTGCTCGGTCAGTTTATGGATGTCGGCCAAGTCATCGGCAAAGCCCAAATCCAGCATGCGGTCGGCTTCGTCGACCACCAAAAATTGCACTTTGTTCAGGTGCAGTTGCTTGGAACGCTGCAAGTCCAGCAAACGACCGGGGGTGGCGACCACCAAATCGGCATTGTGCAAACGGGCGATTTGCATGGCGTAAGGCATGCCGCCCACCACACAAGCGACGCGGATGCCACGGCAATGGCGCACCAGATCGATGGCATCCTTGGCCACTTGCTGGGCCAATTCGCGGGTGGGGCACAAAATCAAGGCGCCGGGCACGGCAGGTTTCACGTGGCGGCTGTCGGTGGGGTTTTTGCGGCGGGCTTTCTTGGGCAACTCTTCGCCCTTGGCTCTGGCTTCGGCGACTTTTTGGCCCCACTCTTGGGCTTCGGCTGTCTCTTGGGCTTGGCGCTCGACCAACAAGGTGTGCAACACCGGCAGCAAGAAGGCAGCGGTTTTGCCGCTACCGGTTTGGCTAGACACCAGCAAATCGATGGAAGGCTTGGAAGCGTCATCTTGCAAAGCCAGCGGAATGGCTTTGGTTTGCACGGTGGTGGGCTGGGTGAAGTTCAGGTCTTTCAGCGCAGCCAGCAGTTCTGGGGCCAAGCCCATGTCTGCAAAGGCGTTGTTGACCGGTGCTTTGGCAGCGGGTGTCACGATGGTGGGCTCGGCAACGTCAGGTGTTGCGTGGTCCAACAGGGTGTCGGCCAAGGCGTGGGAATTCAAATCATCAATCATGTTTTAACCACCACCTGAAAAGGTGAGGTGGCTCCATTCAAAGGTTGGAAAAAACATCAACCTTCAAACAAAGCATGCTGCAATGTGTTTGCAACGCGGTTCAATGTGAACCCAAGGTGTGAGGCAGATGTAACAAAGTCGCGTTGATTACTGCGCGACTAAGGGTATTCTCGCATAGAAATGATTTCAGGTTTGAAAGCCGAAATGAATTCTTAGGGTTTCAAGAAATGGCTGCGGTAATGCTCGAGTTCATCAATCGACTCGTGCACATCGGCCAAAGCTGTGTGCTTTTGACGCTTCTTGAAGGCCGCATACACCTCAGGCTTCCAGCGTTTGGACAACTCTTTGAGCGTGCTGACATCGATATTGCGGTAGTGAAACCAAGCTTCAAACTTGGGCATGTACTTGACCAAAAAACGCCGGTCTTGGCTGATGGTGTTGCCGCACATGGGCGTGGCGCCTTTGCTGACATATTTTTTCAAGAAGGCGATCAACACCTCCTCGGCTTGCGTCTCATCCACGCTGGATGCCTTCACTTTGTCTATCAGGCCGCTTTTCCCATGGGTGCCTTTGTTCCACGCATCCATGCCATTGAGCAAGGTGTCGCTTTGATGGATCACGATCACGGGGCCTTCAATCCGGGGCGACAAGTTGGGGCCGGTGATGACCACCGCAATTTCCAGCAAGCGCTCTTTTTCGGGATCCAGGCCGGACATTTCACAATCGAGCCAAACCAGGTTTTGATCGGACTTGTCTAAGGTGGCAGAGGTGTCGGCAGTCGCAGGGTCGGTGGGGGCAGTCATCGACAGATTGTCCATGAAAGCACCAAGCCGACCCACAAAAGCGCACAGCGCGCATGGAAAACAAAAACACCTAAACTCATGCAATGAACTCAAGCACCTCTTTCACCTTGGCATTTGCAGGCTTTTTAACCCTGAATTTGCTGCTCAAACTTTGGTTGGCGCACCGCCAAATTCGTCATGTCTCGCTTCACCGTCCTGCGGTCCCAGAAGCTTTCAAGGAGGTCATCAGTCTGCCAGCGCATCAAAAAGCCGCCGATTACACCTTGGCCAAACTGCGCTTGGGGCACTGGGATTTGGCCATTGACGCAGGCATGTTGTTGGTTTGGACTTTGCTGGGCGGTCTGGGCGCCCTGGATGCTTGGTTGGTCGAGATCAGTGGAAGCGGCATGTTGCAGCAACTGCTGTTGGTCATGGGCTTCATGCTCATCAGTGGCTTGGTGAACTTGCCGCTGTCTTACTACCAAACCTTCAAAGTGGAGCAACACTTTGGCTTCAACAACATGACCGTGGGTTTGTGGTTGAGTGATTTGGTTAAAGGCACGGCGCTGGGGGTGGTCTTGGGCCTGCCATTGGTGTGGGCCATCCTGTGGCTCATGGAATCAGGCGGTGATCAATGGTGGCTGCTGGCTTGGGCTTTGCTGGTGTCCTACCAATTGTTTGTGATGTGGTTGGCACCCAACTACATCATGCCCTTGTTCAACAAATTTCAACCGTTGGACGATGCGCAATTGCAAGCCCGAGTGGACGCCTTGATGCAACGCACGGGTTTCAAATCGGATGGTTTTTTTGTGATGGATGGCAGTCGCCGATCGGCGCATTCCAATGCGTTCTTCACCGGTTTGGGCAAACAAAAACGGGTGGTTTTTTTCGACACCTTGCTCAAGCAACTCAGCCCGTCTGAAATGGAAGCCGTGTTGGCCCACGAGTTGGGCCACGCCAAACTCAACCACATCCCCAAATCCATGCTGCGCGGCTTTGCGGTCAGCTTGGTGGGCATGGCGGCTTTAGGTTGGCTCAGCACCCAAGTTTGGTTCTACACCGGCTTGGGCGTGCAACCCCATTTGGCCTCTTCCAACAACGCTTTGGCTTTGCTGTTGTTCATGCAAGTGGTGCCCTTGGTCACCTTCATCACCACGCCATTGAACGCCATCAAGTCGCGCCAGCACGAGTTTGAAGCCGATGCCTTTGCCTGCGCCCATGCCAGCGGTCAAGACCTGCGCCAAGCCCTGCTGAAGCTTTACCAAGACAACGCCTCTACCTTGACGCCCGACCCGCTGTATGTGGCTTTTTATCATTCGCACCCGCCCGCTTCGCAGCGCCTGGCCCGCTTGACCGCATGACGCAATGGGGCCGCGTGGTGGCCAGCCACGGTCGGCATGTGGTGGTCGAAGATCTTCAGGGCGAACGCCGTTTGTGCCACCCGCGGGGCAAGAAAAACCAAGCCGTGGTGGGCGACCAGGTGCAATGGTCGCCCAGCGAGGACGAGGGCAGCATCGAGGCGGTAGAGACTCGGCGCAATTTGTTCTACCGCCAAGACGATATCCGCAGCAAATCGTTTGCCGCCAACCTGGACCAGGTGCTGGTGCTGGTGGCAGCCGAGCCCGATTTTTCAGAAAGCCAAGTGGCGCGTGCTTTGATTGCCGCGCAGCAGGCCAGCATCCGAACCTTGATTGCATTGAACAAGCAAGACTTGAAAGAACCCTTCGACAAGGCCTGGGCACGTCTGCAACCCTACCGCGACTTTGGCACTGTGGTGCTGCCACTGGGTCTCAAGGGTCATGATCACACCTTGGCCGCCTTGGAAGCCGAATTGGCGAATCGGGTGACCTTGGTGCTGGGGCCTTCGGGCGCTGGCAAAAGCACCCTGATCAACCGTTTGGTGCCACAAGCCAATGCGGCCACCAACATCATCTCCAAAGCCTTGCAGTCGGGCAAACACACCACCACGTCCACCACCTGGTATTGGATGGACGCGGCGAAAACGGCGGCCCTCATGGACTCACCGGGGTTTCAAGAGTTTGGCTTGCACCACATTCCGCCTACCGATTTGGCGGCATGCATGCCCGACATCGGGGCCCATGCGGATCATTGCAAGTTTTACAACTGCAGCCATGTGCACGAACCCGATTGCGGTGTGCGGTCAGCCTTGACACAGGGCTTGATTGACGCAGGTCGTTACAAAATTTACACCCAGTTGTTTGAAGAACTGTCTGCGCCCAAGCAGTATTGAAGCCACGCGAAACAGGCCTGCTCAGGGCTGACAAAACACCGGCCAGCGGGCTGTTGTCAGCCCAGCAAACGGGCCAAGGTGAGCAAGGCCAGCAGCACCATCCACATCACCACGGCACGCCAGACCAAGCCCACCATGCTGCGCAAATGCGCCACTTCGGGTTCGCGCCCAGCAGTGGGCTGAACCAGCGGATCGTCGGACAAAGCCTCGTTCGAGGCAGGGCGCAAACCCACGCCGCCCAAGCGCACATTGATGGCGCCTGCAGTGGCCGCCAGCACCACACCATCATTCGCATTGGGAAAGTGCTGTGCATCTTGGCGCCAAGCATCCACCGCATCTTCGAAATTGCCCACGACCGCGAAAGACAAACCCGTCATCCGTGCAGGCACCCAATCCACCTGTCGCCAAGCCAGTGCAGTGACTTCCTGCAAGGCCGGGCTGCTGTGCGCTGCATCCAACTGCGAACTGTCGGAGGAAGCCGCCCAGTCTGTTGACAACAAGGCAGACAGCCTGAAAAACACCGCCCCCGCTGGACCCAAGCCCATCGCGGCCAACACCGAAAACCACGCAATCACGCCAAACACATGGCGGTGAGCAGAAATCGAAGAATGTTCAATCACATGGCGAACGATTTCGCTGCGCGGCATGTTTGGTTCCAGATCCCCCTGCCATTGGCGCAGCAACTCTCGCGCCAGGTCATCGTCACCCGTGGACAAGGCGTCACGGATGCCCGAAAAATGGTGGCTAAAGCGCCTGAACCCCAAGGTGGCGTAAAGCACCACCAAACTCCACAGCATGGCCAAGAACCAACCGCCAAACCACCACAGCAACCAATGCACCAGCACGGTCAATGCGCAAGCGAGCACCACGGCCAATCCCCACGCGATCCAAGCATGCCGCTTGTCGCCAGCGTCCAGGGTGTGACGCAACCAGTCGGCCCATTGGATGAACAGCTTGTCGATGCCCGCACTGGCCGAGCGCGGACGGGCTTGTTCCAGCAACAAGGCAAGCAAGAGGGCGATGAAACTCATGGCCCAATGATAGTGATGCCCACGCGGTGGCGCTCAAGGCTCAAGTTTGGCTTGTAAAAATTCGTAGAAATTGCGCAAGATGCCAGCGGTAGCGCCCCAAATCACGCGGCGTGCCTCGGGCGATTCACAGGGCATGGCATACCACTCGCGCTGCACACCTTGCCATTGCACACCGTGGCGCTGGTGGTTGGCCGGGTTCATCAGGTGCAACAAAGGCACTTCAAACACATCGGCCACTTCGTGGGGGTTGGCTTGCAAACGCATCTCGGGGCTGAGCAAGGCCACCACAGGGGTCACCTTGAAGCCGGTACCGGTGACGTACATCGGTAGACAACCCAACACCGTCACATGACTGGGGTGCAAGCCCACTTCCTCTTGGGCCTCGCGCAAAGCCGCTGCCACTTCATCCGCGTCTGCCTCGTCTTGGCGGCCACCAGGAAACGCAATTTGTCCGGCGTGGCTGGACAAATGTGCGGTGCGCAAGGTCAACAACACCGTGGGCTCTGCCCGCATGACGATGCCCAAGAGCACCGAGGCTGGCGCGGGTGGTCGGCTGCTGAACGGCGGCTCGTAAATCGGTTGGGTCCACGCTGGCGGGTTGGCGAAATAAGTCCGCAAGGCATCGGGCTGCAGCCGTGACAGCGGCAAGGCAGGCAAATGCCCATCGGTGCCCAGCAATTGGGCCGATTCGGGATTGAATTTGGGGGGTTGGCTCAAAACAGCTTGCTTGAAGTCATGAAAAAGCCGCCGCAGCGTGAACTGGGGCGGCCAGGGATTGAGCTCAGACCCTGCTTACTTGGCAGCAGCTGGGGTGGCTTTGGCCGTGAGCTTTTCTTTGATACGTGCCGATTTGCCGCTGCGCTGACGCAAGTAGTACAGCTTGGCGCGACGCACATCGCCACGGCGTTTGATTTCGATGCCAGCGATGAGCGGGCTGTAGGTTTGGAAGGTGCGTTCCACGCCTTCGCCGCTGGAGATTTTGCGAACGATGAAGTTGCTGTTGATGCCGCGGTTGCGCTTGGCAATGACCACGCCTTCAAAAGCCTGAACACGCTTGCGGGTGCCCTCGACCACGTTGACGCTGACCACCACGGTGTCGCCGGGGGCGAACGGGGGAATGGTTTTGCCCAAACGGGCGATTTCTTCCTGTTCCAGGATCTGGATGAGATTCATGATTTCCTCGAAACGATCATGGATGCGCTACACAAAAGGCCGGTGCTGACGGTGCAAACACTGGCGGCCATCCAGAGGATCAGAGCCCGACATTATAACCAGCCGCCAAACCGCCCTGGCTGGCTGGCCATTGGGCCGCCAACAAGCGCTCAGGTCAGGGTTTTCAGGAACAGCTCGTCTTGGGGCTTGAGCAAGCCTTGCTGGCGGGCTTGGTCAATCAAATCAGGGCGCTTCTCAACCGTCAAGGCCAGGCTTTGGGCCCGCCGCCATTCAGTAATTTGGGCATGGTGGCCCGACAGCAAGGGGGCTGGCACGCCCTGCCCGCGCCATGCTTCGGGTCGGGTGTAGTGCGGGCAATCCAGCAAGCCGCTCAGGGCTGGGGTGAAGCTGTCTTGCAAATGGCTTTCTTCGTCGTGCAACACGCCGGGTTGCAAACGTGCCACAGCATCCAGCCAAGCCATGGCGGCCAATTCACCGCCCGACAAGACAAAGTCGCCCAAGCTGATTTGCAGGTCCACATGGGTGTCGATGAAGCGCTGGTCCACGCCTTCATAGCGGCCGCACAGCAGCACCGCGCCTTGGGAGGTAGAAGCTTGCAGCACTAGCGTTTGGTTCAAAGCCTGACCCACCGGCGAAAAATAAACCAAGGGGGCAGTTTGGCGGTCTTCACCACGGGCTTGGCGGATAGCGCCCAGGCAGGCCGCCAAGGGTTCGGCCAGCATGACCATGCCGGGGCCGCCGCCAAACGGGCGGTCGTCCACGCGCCGGTAGTTGCCATCGGCATGGTCACGTGGGTTCCAACAATGCACCGCCACTTGGCCGCTTTCGTAAGCGCGGCGGGTCACACCTACCTCGAGGAAGCTTTGAATCAGCTCGGGGAACAAGGTGATGATGTCTACACGCATGGCCGCCTCAGTAATCGGCTTGCCAGTCCACCAGGATTTGGCGGGCCGCCAAATCCACCTGATCGACGTAGGCGTTGACGAAAGGGATCATGCGCTCGATGGGCTTGCCCTCGGGGTCGGGGTTGGCTTGGGACAGCACCAACACGGTTTGCGGCCCGGTGGACAGCAGTTCGGTCACCTCGCCCAAATCGATGCCTTCGCGGTTGCGCACGGTCAAGCCGATCAGGTCGACCCAATAGTATTCGTCGGGGTTGGTAGAGGGAAATGAAGAGCGCTGAATGAATATTCGCGCACCTTTGAGGCTTTCGGCGACATCGCGGTCAGTCAGGTCGTGGGCCAAAGCCACCAAGCTGTCCGAGTGCTCTTTGGCCTCGCGGATGCGCAACAAGACGGTACCCACAAACGGCGAAGCACCGCGCTCGTTGGGTTGCAAAAACCAGCGTTTGGAAGAAAACAGCGCTTCGGGCGAAGCGCTGTGGGGCAAGACCTTGAGCCAGCCTTTGAGGCCCCAAGCATCCAAAATGCGCCCGACTTCGATGGCGTCCGCTGGTAATTCAGCAGGCTCCCAAGCGGGCTGCATGGGATGCGTTTAGGCGGGTTTGCCGGCCTGTTTGATCAGGCGGTCAACGGTGGAAGAGGTTTGAGCACCGACACCCACCCAGTAGTTCAGGCGGTCGTGGGCAATGCGCAAGCGCTCTTCGCCACCAGCGGCGATGGGGTTGTAAAAACCCACACGTTCGATGAAGCGACCATCGCGGCGAACGCGTTTGTCGGCGACGACGATGTTGAAAAACGGACGGGCTTTAGAACCGCCGCGAGAAAGTCGGATGACGACCATGGTTTATCCTTGGGTGCAGACTTTGATTCAGCGATGAGACACGCGACTTGACCACCCGGCCAGCGCTCGCTGAAAAGGCTGCCATTATAGACCGCCGCCCAGATGACCCTTTGGTTGGTCAGTCACACAGCCCCTTGAACAGCAAACCTGCGAGCCGCAACACATAATTCCCATCATGAAGAACAAAACATTGGCCACATGGCTCAGCATCTGCACCGGCACACTGGGCTTGCACCGTTTCTACATGTTTGGCTGGCGCGACTCCTGGGGTTGGGTCATGGCATTGATGAGTTTGCTCGGACTCTACGGCTACGAACGCGCCCAAACCATGGGCTTGGATGATCCGCTGAGCTGGTTTTTGCTGCCTGTGGTGGGTTTGACCATCACAGCCAGCGCCATGCAAGCCCTGTATTGGGGCTTGATGTCGAAAGCCAACTGGAACAGCTTGTACAACCCCTCGGAAGATGCCGAGCACAAAGCCGGAAGCACCAATTGGTTCACGGTCATTGCGATGGTCTTGTCCATGATTCTGGGCACCACCGCCATGCTTTCCAGTCTGGCCTATGGCTTTCAGCGCTATTTCGAAGCGCAAATCACAGAAGCCGAGAAGCTGTCGCAATAAGCATCTTTGAAGCGATGAGGGCTGCATTCAACATCTGACACCCCTTTTTTCACAAGTTGCCTTCAAGAGCAGGGTAGAAAGGCAGTCGCCGAATCGGCTGATCTGCGACAGCCGCCAGCATCCCTTCACTGACCAAGTGCCCAGCCACCTCTTGCAAAGGCCGCAGCACGAATGCCCGCGCTTGCCACCTCGGGTGCGGCACGGTCAACCAGCCGCTTTGAATGCGGGCGTCCCCATAAAACAGCAGGTCCAGGTCCAGGTTGCGCGGTGCGTTTTGCACGCTGCGCACCCGCCCAGCAGCCTGTTCCAAGGCTTGCAAAGCCAGCAGCAAGTCAACTGCATTCAATTGGGTTTCAAGATGGGCCACGGCGTTCACATACAGCGGGCCACTGGCCTCGTGGGGCGCGGTTTCATAGAGTGAGGAAGCGCTTACAAGCCGGGTGTATTCGATGTCGCCTAGCTGCGCCAAGGCGTGCTGAACGGCCTGCGCGGGCTCGCCCAAATTCGCCCCCAGCGCCACAAAGGCGCTGATGGGTTCACGCAGCGGGTTTGTCACCGGCAGCACCGGCTGCGGGTTTGCGCCGCCGCCGGGTGCGTTTGCGCGGCTCGCTGCCGTCGGCGCGCACCGCGCGGGCTGCAGGGCGCACGGCTTGAATCAGGCTCAAGCGGGCCTCGTCATCCGCATGCTGGAACTCTTCCCACCAGTCGGCCAGCTCGATGTCCAACTCGCCCACTTCGGCACGCAAACATAGGAAATCGAAACCAGCGCGAAAGCGGGCTTGGTCCACCAAACCAAAAGGTGCGCTGCCAGTGCGTTTTTCAAACCTCGGCTGCATGGTCCAAATTTCACGCATGTCACCGGCCAACTTGCCGCGTCCCGACACGTCACCGATGCGCGCATTGAACACGTCTTCAATGGCTTCTTGCAAGGCGGGGTAGATGGGCATCTCGCCGGTGCGGGCTTGCCAGCCTTCGCGCACATCGGCCCACAGCACGCAGGCCAGCAAAAAGCTGGGGGCCACCGGTTTGCCTTCACCCACGCGGCGGTCGGTGTCTTGCAAAGCGGCGCTGACAAAGGGCGTGTCGGCGCGCTCCACCACCACATCCAGCAGCGGGTAAATGCCTTTGGCCAAGCCCAGCACTTTCAACTGCTGGATGCTGGCCAAGGAATGACCGGTTTGCAACAGCTTCAACATCTCATCGAACAAACGGCTTTGCGGCACATCGGCCAGCAGCTTGAGCATGGCCTTCAAGGGCTTGGCGGTGCGCGGCTCCAGGGTGAAGCCAAGCTTGTTGAGCTTGGCGGCAAAACGCACGGCGCGGATGATGCGCACCGGGTCTTCGCGGTAGCGGGCTGCCGGGTCGCCAATCATGCGGATGACGCGCTTCTTGGCGTCTTCATACCCATGGTGGTAATCGATCACGTCGCCGGTGTGCGGGTCGTAATACATGGCGTTGACCGTGAAGTCGCGCCGCGCTGCATCTTCGTCTTGCGGGCCCCAGACGTTGTCGCGCAGCACCCGGCCACTGGCGTCCACCGCATGGGTCATGTTGGAGAGCGCCTTTTTGCTGGTGCGTTCATTGCCACTCACCTGCTCGGCGTCTTGGCTGTCTAAATGGGCGCGGAAGGTGGAGACCTCGATCACCTCGTGGTCGCGGCCTCGGCCATGCACCACGTGCACGATGCGAAAACGCCTGCCAATGATGAAGGCGCGGCGAAAACAGGCTTTCACTTCCTCGGGCGTGGCGTCGGTGGCCACATCAAAGTCTTTGGGCTTCAAGCCGACCAGCAAATCGCGCACCGCGCCGCCGACGATGTAGGCTACATAGCCGCGTTCTTGCAGGGTGCGCACCACGTTCAGGGCGCGTTCGTCCACCAACTCGTGGTCGATGCGGTGTTCTTGTTCACTGATGACGCGGCGCTTGCCAAAGCTGGCTTTGGGCGCAGCTGCTGGTTTGCCCAGCAAGCGGTCGATTATTTTTTTAATCATGGGGTCTCGAAAAGGTCGAGGATACGCCAACCCCGTTCAAGGGCGGTTTGACGCAACTCGGCGCTGCCATTGGTCACCACCGGTTGCTGCACCTGCTCTAGCAGCGGCAAGTCGTTCAAAGAGTCGCTGTAAAACGTGGCTTCAACCTCGGCCAAGCTGGTGCCTTGCGTGGCCAACCACTGCTGAACCCGCGTCACCTTGCCTTCGCGCAAGCTGGGCACACCGGCAATCTCGCCGGTGAAATGACCGTGGGCATCCCGCTCGAGTTCCACGGCCAACAACACGTCCATGCCAAAAGCCTCGGCAATCGGTCGGGTCACAAACTCGTTGGTGGCGGTCACCATCACCAAGCGCTCGCCACGACGGCGGTGTTGTTCCACCAAGTCAAGCGCAGCGGGCAAGATGGCCGGGCGAATGACGCGTTCCATGAACAAGTCGTGGGCGGCGGCGGCGGCAGCCGGTCCTTTTTCACGCACCGCCGCGGTGGAAAAGCGCACGTAGGCGTGGATGTCCAAACAACCCGCAAGATAGTCGGCGTAAAAGCCGTTGTTTTTGGCTTGAAAGGTATCGCGGTCGACCCAACCCAAAGACAAGGTGAACTCGCCCCAAGATTGGTCCGAGTCCAGCGGCAGCAAGGTGTGGTCAAGGTCAAACAGCGCGAGCTTCATTCAGAGTTCATCCAACATGGCCCGCAGCAAAGGGATGGTGAGCGGGCGCTGGGTTTGCAAGGCGTAGTGGTCCAAGCGTTGCAGCAAGTCCATCAGGTGGCCCAAGTCGCGGCTGAAGCGGCTGAGCAGGTAATCCAGCAAATCGGTGTTCAAGCTCATGCCCAGGGCTTGCGCGTGGCGCACCAACACCTCGCGGCGCTGGTCGTCGTCCAACAGCTGCAACTGAAACACATGGCCCCAGCCCAAGCGGGTGCGCAGGTCTTCGCGCAAAGGCAGGTCTTGCGGCGGCAAGGCACCAGCGGCCAAGACCCAAGGCTGACGCGATGAACCCGGGGTGGCGGCGTTCACAAACCAGTTGAAGGCGGCGTGTTGTTGCACGGGTGTGAAGCTTTGCACATCGTCCATGATGAGGACTTCCCACTCGGGGTTGAACTCAGCCGCTTGGCGGGTGCTGGCGTCCATCCAACCCACCAAGGCCCCCTGCCCTTGAATGTGCTCGGCCACGGCTTGCAGCAAATGGGTTTTGCCGCAACCGTGCTCGCCCCACAGGTAGGTGGGCACCGGCGAGCGGGTGCTGCCAGCCATCCACAGCTCCAAGTGCGCCAAGGCCGAGGCGTTGTTGCCGGGGAAAAAGTTGGCCAAGCTGGGGCCGACCGACACACCAATATCCAGGGCAATTTGTTTCATGGCCGATCAGCCTGCATACAAGCGGCTGGCCATGTAGCGGCTGCGCAAGCGGCGCAGCGCCACCAGCAACACGGCGCTGGCGGGCAAGGCGATCAGGATGCCGACAAAGCCCAGCAACTGGCCAAAGGCGAGCAAGGCAAAAATCACGGTCAGCGGGTGCAAGCCGATGCGCTCGCCAATCAAACGCGGTGTGAGGATGAAGCTTTCAATCAGTTGGCCCAGACCAAACACCACGGCCAGCATGAGACCGGCTTGCATCGGGGCCATTTCCAAAAAGCCTGCCAAGGCGGCCAGCAACAAACCAATGCCAAAACCCACATAGGGCACGAACACCGCCAAGCCGGTGAAGATGCCGATCGGCCAGGCCACCGACAAGCCAAACAGCTTGAGCGCCGCCACGTAATACACCGACAGGATCAGCATCACCAGCAACTGGCCGCGCAAATACTCGCCCAGCACCGCATCGGCCTCGTCAATGAATCCGCCCACGCTGTCTTTGGCCTTCACCGGAATCCAGTCACGCGCATGGGCCAAGACATGGTGGCCGTCCATCAGGAAGTAATAAAGCGCCACTGGAATCAACACCAGGTTGCCAATCAGCGCCAACGCCACGCTGCCGCCGATTTGCACCGAGGCCAACAGCGAGGACAAACCGCTGTCCCACAGATTGCTCATGTAGGTGCTGAAAAACGCTTTGATGGACGGTTGGTCGAAGTTCACCTCGACGCCCATGCGGGCCAACTGGGGGGCCAAGTCGGTTTGCAGCAAGGCCAGCAAGGTGGGCAACTGCGCTTGCACCCGGGCCGCTTCTTTGAAAAAGACCGGCACCACCAGCCCCAACAGCGCCACCACGGCCAGCAAAAACAGAACTTCCACCATCAGCACCAGCACAAAGCGTGGAACCCTTGTACCCAGGTGCGTTTGCAACCACACCACCAAAGGGTTCAGGGCATAGGCCATGGCCGCAGCCACCAAAAACGGTGTGAGCACCGGAGCCAACCACCACACAAGCCCGAGCAACACAGCGGTGATGGCCAACCAAGCGGCGTGGAATCGGTAGTCGGGGGAGGAGGTCATCAGGCGGTGTGAAACCCGGCAATTAGAATCTGCGCATTCTATCGACCCCTCCTCTCGGCGCTCGTCGCCCCGCCCCATGAACACTCCCCTTTCCTACAAAGACGCTGGCGTTGACATTGACGCTGGCGACGCCTTGGTTGAACGCATCAAGCCCTTGGCCAAGAAAACCATGCGCGAGGGTGTGTTGGCGGGCATCGGCGGCTTTGGGGCCTTGTTCGAGGTGCCGAAAAATTACAAAGAACCGGTGTTGGTGAGTGGTACGGACGGCGTGGGCACCAAACTGAAGCTGGCGTTTGAATGGCAAATGCACGACACCGTGGGCATCGACCTGGTGGCCATGAGCGTGAACGACGTGCTGGTGCAAGGGGCAGAGCCGCTGTTTTTCCTCGACTATTTCGCCTGCGGCAAATTGGATGTGGACACCGCAGCGGCCGTGGTGGGCGGCATCGCCAAGGGCTGTGAGTTGTCGGGTTGTGCCCTGATTGGTGGCGAAACCGCCGAGATGCCCGGCATGTACCCCGCTGGTGAATACGACCTTGCAGGCTTTGCCGTGGGCGTGGTGGAAAAAAGCCAAATTTTGACCGGCCAAGATGTGAAGCCCGGCGACGTGGTGCTGGGCTTGGCGTCCAGCGGTGTGCACTCGAATGGCTTCAGCTTGGTGCGTAAATGCATTGACCGCGCCGCCGCCCAGTTGCCCGCCACCTTAGACGGCCAGCCCTTCAAGCAAGCCCTGATGGCCCCGACCCGCTTGTATGTGAAAAGCGTGCTGGCGGCTTTGAAAGCCCACCCCATCAAAGCCCTGGCCCACATCACCGGCGGCGGCCTCACTGAAAACATTCCCCGCGTGTTGCCCGAGCACTGCGCCGCGCATTTGCAACGCGACAGCTGGCCGCGCACCGAGCTGTTTGCTTGGCTGCAAACCACCGCTGGGATTGACGACGCCGAGATGTGCCGTACCTTCAACAACGGCATTGGCATGGTGCTGGTGCTGGACGCCGCCCACGCTGCTGCTTGCGCCAAGACCTTGGCGGACTTGGGTGAGCAGGTGTTTCAAATGGGCGTGATCGCCGAGCGGGGCGATGGAGCGGCTGTAGTCATCCGCTGAAGTTAATTGGGGTCAGTTTCCAAAATAATTGGGGTCAGTTTCCAATTAATTCACGCGGCTTGCCGACCACGGTGGGCTCGTCCGCCGCTCACCGCCGCAAGCGGCAACGTTCGCTACGCAGCCGACCCCACCATGTTCGCAAGCTGAAGTGGTTTGTTTGGCTGGCCAAGTTGCTGAAAGCGATTTTTCGCAAACCGCGCCACCTTGCGCCGAAACATCACTTCAAAGCCGCACGGCCTGGGGACCATTTTTTGAGCGAAAGACCAGAAAAATGCGTCCCCATGGCGGGCGGCGAAAGCGTGACTTCAACGTCAAAACAATTGGAATCTGACCCCAATTATTTAAATATCAATGACTTAACTTCTAACGCTCAATACCCGTGTGATTTCGGTTTCTAAGTTTTGCGAAGATATGGGTTTAGATAAATACCCGTCTGCGCCTGCCATCAGATATTTTTCTTTATCACCCGTCATGGCATGGGCAGTGACCATGATGACCGGGCAATGACCTCCTGTTCTTTTTTCTGTTTCTCTCAATATTTCCAACATTTGAAGACCATCCATGATGGGCATCATGGCGTCCAATAATAAAAAATCACAGGTATTTTTGGAGGCGGATTCAAGTTCGAAGCGCAACGCGCTTGAGCGATTGATGAAACACCTCTGAGGGTGTTTTGAATCCCAATCTTTTTCTTGGTCTGTTATTCAATCTGTTTTGAATCATTCTAATTTCCTCATCGCTGACTGTG
>NZ_OZ248545.1:0-180390 GCF_965234735.1 Limnohabitans simekii (SeqCode)
AGATGGATTGCGACAGTACATTCATTACTACAACCACGAGCGCATCAGGAGCAAATTAAAAGGGCTGAGTCCTGTGCAATACAGAACTCAGCCATCTTTGGGTTAACCGCCCGTTTCAACTGTCCAACTAATTGGGGTCAGTTCACCTGATGTGTTCAACATCTTGTTGCAAGTACTGGACGACGGACGCCTGACCGATGGCCAAGGCCGCACGGTGGACTTCAAAAACAGCGTCATCGCCATGACCTCGAACATCGGTTCCAAAATCATCCAGCGCATGGTGGGCCAAGACGCCACCGACATCAAAGACGCGGTGTGGGACGAGTTGAAAAACCATTTCCGACCCGAGTTCTTGAACCGCATCGACGAAACCGTGGTGTTCCATTCGCTGGACGCCCAGCAAATTGAAAAGATTGCCGAGATTCAACTCAAGGTCTTGAGTGATCGCATGGCGCGACTGGACCTGCATTTGGAGGTCAGCACCGCAGCCTTGCATGAGTTGGCCAAGGTGGGCTTTGATCCGATTTTTGGGGCGCGGCCACTTAAGCGGGCGATTCAACAGCGGATTGAAAACCCGCTGTCCAAGCTGCTGCTGGAGGGCAAGTTCATGCCGAACGATCAGATTGCCATTTCGGTGGACCCGATTCGAGCGCCGGGGGAATTCATGTTCACTGCCACGCCCGCCGTTTGACAAGCTGTGTGTTCGCCCTGGCGACCACACAAGTCACTTCAGCATGAAAAAAGGCCGCTTTCGCGGCCTTTTTCACATGTGAGCGTTGATCAACGCAGGTGCTTGCCGATCAGGCTGGCCAACTCAAACATGGTGACTTGCGCTTTGCCAAAGACAGCTTTGAGTTTGTCGTCGGCATTGATGTTGCGCTTGTTGGTTTTGTCTTGCAGGCTGTGTTTCTTGATGTAGACCCACAGTTTGCTGACCACCTCGGTGCGGGGCAGGGGATTGGCACCCACGACTGCGGCCAAAGCGGCGCTAGGTGTCAGAGGCTTCATGAACGCAGCATTGGGCGTGCGCTTTTTAGCTGGTGCTTTCTTGGCGGCTGTTTTCTTCACAGCTGCTTTTTTCGCTGGCGCTTTTTTGGCCGGGGCTTTTTTAGCGACGACTTTTTTTGCGGGCGCTTTTTTAGCGGGTGCTTTTTTAGCCGGTGCTTTTTTGGCTACAACTTTTTTAGCTGCGGCTTTTTTTGCAGGGGCTTTCTTCGGTGCGGTTTTTTTAGCCGCTTTCTTTGCAGTTGCCATTTTTCAATTTCCTTCTAGAAGTGAGTGAAACGCCGCCTTGTTTTTTGTTTTTGTCGGCAACCGCTATCCTAAGGTAGAAAACGCTGTTTTCATAGACAAAATCACGCTTTTCTCCTCTGAAATGTTGTTTTTTTCAGTCCTGCTTCACCGTTGAAAAAAGGTGTTTGAACGATGGTTTGCGTGCAGAACGGCCCCCAATCGCATGAGAAACTTGTTTTCACGATACAAAATTGACTACGTTTCTTAGATCATGGCCTGTGGGTGTATTTCAGCTTGGGTCAAGCACTCAAACCATTGATTTGACGTAACTCATTGATTTATATAGGCATTTTGCAAAGTCGTTCTATTCTTTGAATTTTGCATCAACTCTTATATAAGACATATAATAGGTTTATCAAACGCGGTGCTGGTCACTGGTTTCTTTTCAACACTATTGGAGTCATGTCATGTCTAAATCACCCTTGAGCCGCGAACAGCAAATTGCCGAGCTGGAAAAAGATTGGGCCACCAACCCTCGATGGAAAGGCGTCAAGCGCGGTTACAGCGCCGCCGATGTGGTGCGTTTACGCGGCAGCATGCCCATCGAGCACACCCTGGCCAAACGCGGTGCCGAAAAGCTCTGGGAAAAAGTGAACGGCGGCGCGAAAAAAGGCTATGTGAACGCCTTTGGCGCCATCAGTGCGGGCCAAGCCATGCAGCAAGCCAAAGCCGGTTTGGAAGCCGTGTACCTGTCGGGTTGGCAAGTCGCCGCCGACGGCAACACCTCGGAAACCATGTACCCCGACCAGTCTTTGTACGCCTACGACTCTGTGCCCACCATGGTTCGCCGCATCAACAACACCTTCAAACGCGCCGATGAAATTCAGTGGGGCCGCGGCATCAACCCCGGCGACAAAGAGTTCATCGACTACTTCCTGCCCATCGTCGCCGACGCAGAAGCCGGTTTCGGTGGTGTCTTGAACGCGTTCGAGTTGATGAAAAACATGATCGCTGCTGGTGCGGCTGGCGTGCACTTTGAAGACCAATTGGCGGCGGTGAAAAAATGCGGCCACATGGGCGGCAAAGTGTTGGTGCCAACCCAAGAGGCTTGCGAAAAACTCATCTCGGCTCGTTTCGCTGCTGATGTCATGGGCGTGTCCACCATCGTGTTGGCCCGCACCGACGCGGAAGCAGCCAACCTGTTGACCTCGGACCACGACGCCAACGACAAGCCGTTCCTGACCGGCGAGCGCACCCAAGAAGGTTTCTACCGCGTGAAAAACGGCCTCGAGCAAGCCATCAGCCGTGGCGTGGCCTACGCGCCCTACGCCGATTTGGTGTGGTGCGAAACCGGCGTGCCCGACATTGGCTTTGCCCGTGAATTCGCCCAAGCCGTGTTGGCCGCTTGCCCCGGCAAGCTCTTGTCCTACAACTGCTCGCCCTCCTTCAACTGGAAGAAAAACCTCAACGACAAACAAATCGCTTCGTTCCAAGAAGACTTGTCTGCGTTGGGCTACAAATACCAGTTCATCACCTTGGCAGGCATCCACATCAACTGGTTCAACACCTTCCAATTCGCCCACGCCTATGCCAACGGCGAAGGCATGAAGCACTACGTCAACATGGTGCAAGAGCCCGAGTTCGCAGCCCGCGACAAGGGTTACACCTTCGTGTCGCACCAACAAGAAGTGGGCGCTGGTTACTTCGACGATGTGACCACCGTCATTCAAGGTGGTTCTTCCTCCGTGAAGGCCTTGTCTGGCTCCACCGAAGAAGAACAATTCCATTGAGACCAAGGTGCATGCGGGGCGGCGTAAAATCTGCCCTCAGCGTTTAACCTCTTCATTCCAAGCGCGGCCCATGCCGCGCTTTTTTCATTCAGGCACATGGTTCAGATCACTCTTCCCGACGGTTCGCAACGTGACTACCCAGGCCCCGTGAGCGTGGCCGAGGTGGCCGCCTCGATTGGTGCGGGCTTGGCCAAGGCCGCCTTGGCAGGCCAAGTGGACGGCCAGGTGGTGGACACCAGTTACGTCATCGCCAAACCCGCCAGCTTGTCCATCATCACCGCCAAAGATGCGCAAGGCTTGGAAGTGATTCGCCATTCCACTGCCCACTTGCTGGCCTATGCCGTGAAGGCTTTATTTCCAGAGGCGCAAGTCACCATTGGCCCGGTCATTGAGCACGGTTTTTTCTACGACTTCTCTTATTCGCGTCCGTTCACGCCTGAAGATTTGGAAGCCATTGAAAAGAAAATGACGCAACTGGCCCAACTCGATGAGCCCGTGGTGCGCCGTGTTCTGCCGCGCGACGAAGCGGTGGCGTATTTCAAGGGCCTGGGCGAGCACTACAAAGCCGACATCATCGCCAGCATCCCTGCCAATGAAGACGTTTCTTTGTACCGCGAAGGTGCGTTTGAAGACCTGTGCCGTGGCCCGCACGTGCCCAGCACGGGCAAGCTCAAACACTTCAAGCTGATGAAAGTGGCCGGGGCCTATTGGCGCGGCGACCACCGCAATGAAATGCTGCAACGGATTTACGGCACGGCTTGGGCCAGCAAAGAAGATTTGCAGCAGCACCTGACCATGCTGGAAGAAGCCGAGAAGCGAGACCACCGCAAACTCGGCCGTGAACTCGATTTGTTCCACATCGACGAACATTCCCCCGGCACCGTGTTTTGGCATCCCAAAGGCTGGGTGCTGTGGCAAGAGGTCGAGCAATACATGCGCCGTGTCTACCGCGACAACGGCTACCAAGAAGTCAAAGCGCCGCAAATCTTGGACCAAAGCCTGTGGGAGAAAACCGGGCACTGGGACAAATACCGCGAGAACATGTTTGTCACCGAGTCCGAGAAACGCGACTTCGCCTTGAAGCCGATGAACTGCCCCGGGCACATCATCATCTTCAACCAAGGCATCAAGAGTTACCGCGACTTGCCCTTGCGCTTTGGCGAATTTGGCCAATGCCACCGCAACGAACCCTCGGGCGGCTTGCACGGCATCATGCGTGTGCGGGCCTTCACCCAAGACGATGGCCACATCTTTTGCACCGAAGCGCAAATTCAATCCGAGGTGATTGCCTTCACCACCTTGCTGCAAAAGGTCTACAAAGATTTCGGCTTCACCGACATCATTTACAAGCTGTCCACCCGCCCAGAAAAACGCATTGGCTCCGAAGAAAGCTGGGACCGGGCTGAAAACGCCTTGGCTGAAGGCTTGCGGGCCTCGGGCTGTGACTTCGAATACCTGCCAGGCGAGGGCGCTTTTTACGGCCCCAAGATTGAATACACCTTGAAAGACGCCATTGGCCGTCCTTGGCAATGCGGCACCATCCAGGTGGATCCGAACATGCCCGAGCGGCTGGACGCCGACTACGTGGGCGAAGATGGTGCACGGCACCGGCCCATCATGCTGCACCGGGCCATTGTGGGCAGCTTAGAGCGTTTTATTGGCATTTTGATAGAACAATTCGCCGGGGCGCTGCCAGTTTGGCTCGCGCCGGTGCAGGTCGCGGTGCTCAATATCACCGATTCACAGGCCGATTACGTCACGGATGTGGTTAAAAAACTGAATAATCAAGGGTTTAGAGCGGTCTCAGACCTTAAAAACGAGAAGATCACGTATAAAATACGCGAGCATTCAATGCAGAAGCTGCCATATATCCTGGTCATGGGTGACAAGGAAAAAGCAGCCGGTACCGTCGCAGTGCGCGCCCGAGGCAATGTGGATCTCGGGGTCA
Source organism: Limnohabitans simekii (SeqCode) (assembly GCF_965234735.1). Lineage (GTDB taxonomy): Bacteria > Pseudomonadota > Gammaproteobacteria > Burkholderiales > Burkholderiaceae_C > Limnohabitans > Limnohabitans simekii. Next base: position 4,972 of record NZ_OZ248545.1, read on the forward strand.
TGCCACTCGAAGCTTTCTTCCAAAAGTTAGCCTCTGACATTGCCACCAAACAATGATTTGTTTGGCAGCAAGACGGTTTTCCTGCCCTTTGGGGCAGTTGTTTTTTGAAGGATTGAACCATCGCTACTGAATTTCGCGATCGCCGACAACGCGAGGAACGCAAACACCGCCTTAACCGGGAAATCATGGCCCCCGAAGTCCGCGTCAGCGGTCCGAACAATGAAGCCATAGGCGTGCTCAGTCTTGCAGAAGCACTTCGCATGGCGGGTGAGCTGGATGTCGATTTGGTGGAAATTTCCCCAACGGCGGTGCCACCCGTGTGTCGGTTGATGGATTACGGCAAATTCAAGTACCAAGAACAAAAGAAAGCGGCTGAAGCCAAGTCCAAGCAAAAGGTGATCGAGGTCAAGGAAATCAAATTCCGTCCCGGCACCGATGATGGTGACTACAACATCAAACTGCGCAACATCAAGCGCTTTTTGGATGAAGGCGACAAATGCAAAATCACACTGCGCTTTCGGGGTCGTGAGATCACCCACCAAGAAATTGGCATGGCGTTGTTGCAAAGGATTCGGGATGAACTGGCTGACCTGATCGTGGTCGAGCAGTTTCCCAAGTTGGAAGGGCGTCAGATGATCATGATGATCGCGCCAGGCAAGAAAAAACCGGGTAGCGTGGCCAAACCCGTTGCAGATGTTGCGCAAGCAACCCCTGCTTAAAGGCGACGCAACAAAAGTGTCTCGGGGCTAACAAGTCTGCGTCAGGTTCGCAGCGCCTCACGAGCACAAACAAAAAGGAGCATTCACATGCCCAAAATGAAGACCAAGAGCAGCGCCAAAAAGCGCTTTCGCGTTCGTCCAGGCGGCACCGTCAAGCGCGGTCAAGCCTTCAAACGCCACATCCTGACCAAAAAAACCACCAAGAACAAACGTCACTTGCGTGGTTCCGTGGGTGTGCATGAAACCAATATGGGTCACATGGCGCAAATGCTGCCCATGGCTGGCCTGTAATCGTCGGACGAACAAGGAGAAACAAACATGCCTCGCGTAAAACGTGGTGTTACGGCTCGCGCCAGACACAAAAAAGTATTGGCCCTTGCAAAAGGTTTCCGCGGTCGCCGCGGCAATGTCTACCGGATTGCCAAGCAAGCCGTGATGAAAGCGGGGCAATATGCCTACCGCGATCGCCGTGCCAAAAAACGGGTGTTCCGTCAGTTGTGGATTGCGCGTATCAACGCAGCAGCCCGTGAATTCGGCCTCACCTACAGCCAATTTGCCAATGGACTGCGCAAAGCGTCCATCGAAATCGACCGCAAAATGCTGGCCGATTTGGCGGTGCACGACAAAGCAGCCTTTGGCCACATCGTTGATCAAGTCAAGGCGCGTTTAGCAGCTTGATGAGGATTCAGTCACCGTACCCACGGTGAATGGATGGACCCCAAGGGATTGAGGCTTTCACGGCTTCAATCCCTTCTTCATTTGTCACACTGAGACCCTATGAACGACCTTGATTCCTTGGTGACGCAGGCCCAAGATTTGTTTGCCAGTTGCACCACGCCCACTGATTTGGAGAATGCCAAAGCGCAGTACTTGGGCAAGGCCGGACGCATCACCGAGTTCATGAAAGGACTCGCGCAACTCGACATCGAGGCCAAGAAAACCCAAGGCGCGGTCATCAACGCGGCCAAGCAAGCCATCGAGGCAGCGCTGACGCAACGCCGTCAAGCGCTGGCCGACGCAGAACTCGACGCTCAACTCAAGGCCGAGGCCTTGGATGTCAGCTTGCCCAGCACGCTGCGTGCTGCAGGCGGTTTGCATCCTGTCAGCCTGAGCATGGAGCGCATTGAAAATATCTTCACGTCCATGGGTTTTGAAGTGGCCCAAGGCCCCGAAATTGAAACCGACTGGTTCAATTTCACCGCACTCAACACCCCCGAAGACCATCCTGCACGTTCCATGCACGACACCTTCTACATCGAAGGTGGCCATTTGCTGCGCACACACACCAGCCCGATGCAAATTCGCCATGCCATGGCCCATGTGCAGCAATACCAAAGCCGCATCGATGCCGGGCAGGGCATGCCCGAAATTCGCGTCATTGCGCCTGGCCGCACCTACCGTGTGGACAGTGATGCCACCCATTCACCCATGTTTCACCAGTGCGAAGGCTTGTGGATCGGTGAAAACATCAGCTTCAAAGATTTGAAAGTGGTGTTCACCGATTTTTGCAAAACCTTTTTTGAAAACGACGACCTGGTGCTGCGTTTTCGCCCAAGCTTTTTCCCCTTCACCGAGCCCAGCGCCGAAATCGATATCCAATTCCCCAGCGGCCCCTTGGCGGGCCGATGGTTGGAGGTGGCAGGCTCTGGCCAAGTGCATCCCAATGTGGTGAGAAACATGGGCTTGGACCCCGAGCATTACATTGGTTTTGCGTTTGGCATGGGTCCAGATCGACTCACCATGTTGCGTTATGGCGTGAATGATTTGCGCTTGTTCTTCGATGGCGATTTGCGTTTCCTAAGCCAATTTCAATGATGTTCGCAAGGCCTCTTCATGCAGTTTCCTGAATCCTGGTTGCGCGAATTTTGCAACCCACCCATCAACACCCAGCAACTCGCTGACACCTTGACCATGGCGGGTCTGGAGGTGGAAGAGATGCACCCGGTTGCACCGCCTTTCAGCCATGTGGTGGTGGGTGAAATCAAGTCCGCTGAACAACATCCCAATGCCGATCGCTTGCGAGTGTGCCAAGTGGATGTTGGTGCTGCGCAAGCGCTTCAAATTGTGTGCGGTGCCCCGAATGCGCGGGTCGGCATCAAGGTGCCTTGCGCCTTGGTGGGCGCTGCATTGCCACCCGGCGAGGATGGCAAACCGTTTCTCATCAAACTGGGCCAATTGCGTGGCGTGGAAAGCCAAGGCATGTTGTGCTCGGCCAAAGAATTGAAGCTGTCGGACGACAGTGCAGGTCTATTGGAGTTGAATGAGGCAGCGAAAGTGGGTCAAGACATTCGGGTTCACTTGAACCTGGACGACCATTTGTTCACCTTGAAGCTCACTCCCAATTTGGCGCATTGCCTGAGTGTCTATGGCATTGCCCGTGAATTGTCGGCGCTCACAGGTGCCCCCCTCAAAGCCCCAAGTTTCCCCACCGCCACCACCAACACCTCTGACAAATTGGAGGTGAAAGTGGCGGCGCCCGATTTGTGTGGCCGCTTCAGTGGCCGCGTGGTCAAACACGTCAACCCGACAGCCAAAACACCCGATTGGATGGTCGAGCGCTTGGCACGTTGCGGCCAACGCAGTGTCAGTGCCTTGGTGGATATTTCCAACTATGTGATGTTTGAGTTCGGACGCCCATCGCATATTTTTGATCTCGACAAAATCCATGGTGGTTTGGTGGTGCGCTGGGGACAAGCCGGTGAGCAACTCGAATTGCTCAATGGCAACACGGTCACGCTGGACGACAAAGTGGGTGTGATTGCAGACCACCAACAGGTAGAGTCCTTGGCGGGCATCATGGGTGGGCAAGCCACTGCGGTGTCTGATGACACGCAGCACATTTACATCGAGGCCGCTTTCTGGTGGCCGCAAGCCGTGGCCGGGCGTTCACGGCGTTTCAATTTTTCTACCGATGCGGGGCATCGGTTTGAGCGCGGCGTAGACCCAGCCAACACGGTGGAGCACATCGAACACATCACTGCCTTGGTGTTGTCGGTTTGTGGCACAGCAGGTTCTTTGGTGGGTGCCATCGATGATCAACTAATTCAGATGCCTGCTTCGGTGCCCGTGACGTTGCGGGTGGCCCGAGCCAACAAAGTGATTGGCGTGGCCTTGAGCCAGCAAACCATGGCCGATGCTTTGCGTGGCTTGGGCTTGCGTGTTGAAGAGTCTGCTGGCGTCATCACCGTCACGCCACCGTCCTATCGCTTTGACTTGAAAATCGAAGAAGACCTGATCGAGGAAGTGGCCCGCATGGTGGGCTTTGACAAACTGCCCGCCACACCTCCCGTGGCCCCGATCACGCCGAAAGTCTTGCCGGAAAACAAGCGCAACGCTTTTGCCTTGCGCCGTCAGTTGGCCGCTTTGGGCTACCAAGAAACCATCAACTTCAGCTTCGTCGATGCCCAGTGGGAGCACAGCCTCGCAGGCAATGCGAACCCCATCCAATTGCTCAACCCGATTGCCAGTCAGATGAGTGTCATGCGCTCTTCCCTGATCGGCTCTCTGTTGCAAGTGGTGAAATTCAATCTCGATCGCAAAGCGTCGCGGGTGCGCGTGTTTGAAATTGGCCGTGTGTTTCAACGCGACAGCCAAGTGGAAGATTCTTTGCAAACTGTCAAAGGTTTCGCCCAACCCATGCACGTGGCTGGCATGGCCTATGGCCCCGCCCAGACCTTGTCTTGGAACGCCGACCGTGCGCCTGTGGATTTTTATGCGGTGAAAGCCGATGTCTCTGCTTTGTTTGCAGGACAACCGCTCAACTTCGTGGCCGCCGAACACCCCGCCTTGCACCCCGGGCGCACGGCACGCATCGAGTGCAACGGCACTCAAGTGGGTTGGTTGGGCGAGTTGCATCCCAAGTGGCGTCAGCAGTGGGACTTGCCGCAAGCGCCGGTGGTTTTCGAGTTGTCTTTGGACGCTGCATTGACACACCCCGTGCCTGTGGCTCAAGCTGTGCCGCGTTTGCAAGCCGTGGAGCGCGACCTGGCCATCGTGGTCAACGAATCGGTCAGCCACAGCGCCTTGATGCAAGCCTTGTGGTCCGCACCCGTGGACGGATTGCTGCAAGATGCGGTATTGTTTGATGTCTACCGTCCGCAAAAACCAGGTGGTTCGGTGGCCATGGGTGAAAAAAGTTTGGCGGTTCGATTGGTGTTGCAAAGCATCGATGAGGTGAGTCTGACCGAGACGCAGATTGAATCTACCGTGCAAAACATCCTTGCGCATTTGTCCAAGCAGTTGAATGCCAAGTTACGTACCTGAAGGGAATCGATCATGGATTTGTCGTTTGAAAGCATTGAAACCCCCGCCTTGACCAAGGCTCAATTGGCCGAATTGCTGTTCGACCAGATTGGTTTGAACAAGCGCGAGTCCAAGGACATGATCGACGCTTTTTTCGAATTGATTTCTCAAAAATTGGTGGATGGCGAAGACGTGAAAATTTCAGGCTTTGGCAATTTCCAAATCCGTACCAAAGCGCCGCGACCAGGGCGCAACCCGCGCACGGGTCAGCCGATTCCGATTGAGGCACGCAGGGTCGTGACCTTTCACGCCAGCCACAAGTTGAAAGAGCAGATTCAAGAGTCGTTCACGCCAGCGGTCGAGTAAAGAACACTAAGCGTTTCATTTGGCTCTTGGACGGTGGCCTGAGTCAGCCAAGCTTCCAAAAAACCAGTTGCAAGAACGTCATTGACTGCTTTAATTTAGGAATTTTCTGCCGATAAACAACTTTGCGGCTTGAACTTCGTGTAACCTTTGTCTTCCCTTTTTCCGACTGCCCCGATTCATGGAGTCCTCTCTCCCATCCATTCCAGCCAAACGCTACTTCACCATTGGTGAGGTCAGCGACTTGTGTGGCGTCAAGCCCCACGTGCTGCGTTATTGGGAGCAGGAGTTCACGCAACTCAAGCCCATGAAGCGTCGAGGCAATCGACGGTATTACCAGCATCATGAAGTCTTGATGATTCGACGCATCCGTGATCTCTTGTATGAACAGGGGTTCACCATCAGCGGTGCACGCAATAAATTGCAAGAAATTGTTCAACTCGAGCGTGAGAAAAAGCGCGCTGGTGAAGTCATGCTCAGTGGCTTGGATGATTTAGAGGACAACTTGCCCTTGGATGCCAAACTGGAAGCGGTGGTCCAGTCGACCATGGCTGACAATGATGTCAACCAGTTGCAGATGTTGCGGCAGGAATTGTTTGAAATTCGCGGACTCTTGGACTGATTCAGCAGCATGAGACGGCTATAATTCATTTTTTCGGCGTGTAGCGCAGCCTGGTAGCGCACTTGCATGGGGTGCAAGGGGTCGCGAGTTCGAATCCCGCCACGCCGACCATCATCACTCAGGGTTGGTTCTCAAAAGGAACCAACCCTTTTTTTTGTATCTGTCATTTTCAGGGAGGCCCAGTGAAAAAGACCTTTGGCTTGATCCTTTGTTTTCTATCTGCCATGGTGCATGCCGACTGGCGCCTGGTCCATACCGATCCCAACAATTCACAGTTCTTCATTGACCCCAGCAATGTGCGATTGATGGATGGCTATAAACGCGCTTGGATTCTGCACAATTTACCGCAAGCCAATTCTGAAGGAACCCGCTCATTTCGCTCGGTGGAAGAATTTGATTGCGTCGAAAAAGCCGGACGTGTCATGCAAATTTCAGCGTTTGATGGAGAGATGGCTGGGGGGAATTTATTGGCTCGTCGGCACGGTAATGGCCAATGGGTTAAAAACCAAGCGGGGTCTGTGGATCACATGCTGCTAGAGGCAGCCTGTCTTGATCAGCCCTGATCTGTTGTTTTGTGGCGCTCATGATTGAACATTTACCGGGAGTATCTTGATGTCTCAAATGATTTGTATGAAATGCGGTGTGCAGTCAGAAGATGTCAAACCCTCCCGCTGCAGCAAATGTGGCGGCAAAGAATTTTATGAATCCAAAGGGTCTGCTTTTGGAAAAAAACAGAATTCTTCAGTACCTGCAAAACCAGCTGAACAAGCGCCGACCGACAATGTCGAAGACACCATCACATTGTTTGACAAGTACGGCGGTGTCCCCACCGTTGCCAAGTTGGTGCGTGGCTTTCACCAGGAAATCATGCGCCGTCCTCACCTTGCCGCTTACTTTCAAGGCATTGACATGGCGCATTTGGCTGAACATACTGTCAAGTACATTGCCTATGTGATGGGGAAACCGGCGGAGGTTTATACCGGCAGAGACATGTACACCGCTCATGCCAAATTCCACATCCACGGCATTCATTTTGATGAAGTGGCTGATGTGTTGAAAGATATTTTGAATTCTGCTGGGGTGGCAAAGCCAGATGTGGCCATCATCATGCAGCGGATTGAACGCCTGCGTGAAATGATTGTTGTTTGATGTAAAAGGTGAATTGATGGGCCACGTGAACTCTCCAAGCCACTCTTTCAATGAACTCGCATTGCGCTACGTGGCTTGTCAAGCTTCAGTTTTGTCGTCATCCCAATTGAACCAACGGCTTGACCATTTGAGCCAGCATGCCATGGTTTTTTTTGGCGCGATGAACATGGCTGACATCACGCCTGCACATGTCCAAAAATTCATTTACCACCTTGAAATGCAAGGGCTCAAGCCCTCGGCGATTCAAGCTTGTTTGGTTTCATTCCGAGCATGTATGAAATTTGCAATTGAACAAAAATGGCCTGTAGCGCAGCAATTGTGCAGGCCTTTGATCTTCAAACAGGATGAACCCCTCAGCGATGGGCCGCACCTCAGTGCCGATGAGTTCAATTCCCTTTACCAAGATTTGGTGCAGGACATGACCAAAGATTTGTACCACTGAACTTCTGACGGTCAGCCTCTTTCCAACCATGCCCGGTTATCAAGGGCTGCCAATTACCCCTTGAAGGATGACAAATTTCCCTGAAAACGGGGCCTTGTGTGACCCTTTAGACAGGGCTTGTTTGTTTGCGTTCAAAGCGGTGACTTTGATTTCATACTCATGACCCAAGGTGGTGAAATTGTCTGGGCATGGGCCAACGTATTTGTCCAGGGCGCCAGCGGGAATCGCGTAGTCCGAGGGAAAACCGGCTTCAAGTGTGACCATGCCGCCACCTCCGCCGTGCGCAGGATTGTTGCTGTCCAGGTCCGTCATCACAACCTCCAAGGACGTGGTGCCCGCTGGAATGTTCTTCACCTTGATCACGGGTGAATTTGTATTGCAGTGGTGGGCGATTTGCCAGCGAAACTCAACCCCCAGATTGGACTGAGCCCAAGCCGCGCCCGCTGCCCAGCACACCACCAAAGTCGCTATCCATTTCATACCCATCTCCTGCTTGATTCAGCCCAATATTACGACCTGCAGGGCCGATGTGCCTGTCGTAAACTCTCAACGCCATCAATTTTTATTAGGATCATCATGCGCAGTGACATCGACATCGCCCAGGCCGCATCCCTTGAGCGCATTCCCGATTTGGTTCAAAAGAACCTGGGTATCGCGGATGACCATCTTTATGCCTATGGACACCATAAGGCCAAACTGTCCTTGAAGCACATTGCTTCTTTGCCCCCCAAAAAAGACAGCAAGTTGATTTTGGTCACGGCCATTTCGCCCACGCCTGCTGGCGAGGGCAAGACCACCACCACCGTGGGCTTGGGCGACGCCCTGTGCAAGATTGGCAAAAAAAGCCTGATCTGCTTGCGAGAGCCCTCTTTGGGTCCGGTGTTTGGCATGAAGGGCGGAGCCACCGGCGGCGGCATGGCCCAGGTGGTGCCCATGGAGGACATCAACCTGCATTTCACCGGCGACTTCGGCGCCATTGCGCTGGCTCACAACCTGTTGTCGGCCATGCTGGACAACCACATTCACCATGGCAACACCCTGAAGATCGACACCCGACGCATTGTTTGGAAACGGGTCATCGACATGAACGACCGCGCCTTGCGCCAATTGGTGGTGGGGCTGGGCGGCACCGCCAACAGCGTGCCACGCGAGGACGGTTTTGACATTGTGGTGGCCTCCGAGGTGATGGCGATTTTCTGTTTGGCCACCAGCTTGGCTGATTTGAAACAACGCTTGGGTCGCATCGTGGTGGCCTACAACACCGAGGGTGCGCCTGTTCTGGCGTCCGACTTGCAAGCCCATGGGGCCATGACTGCGTTGTTGAAAGACGCGATGGCGCCCAATATTGCGCAAACCTTGGAAAACAATCTTGCGTTCATTCACGGCGGTCCGTTTGCCAACATCGCCCACGGTTGCAACTCGGTCATCGCCACCCAAACGGCCATGAAATTGGCCGACTATGTGGTCACCGAAGCTGGTTTTGGTGCTGATTTGGGCGCCGAAAAATTCATCGACATCAAGTGCCGCAAAGCCGGCTTGACGCCCTCAGCTGTGGTGTTGGTGGCCACGGTGCGGGCTTTGAAATACCACGGTGGCGTGCCTGTCAAAGAGTTGGGCACGGAGAACTTGCAGGCCCTTGAAAAAGGCATGGTCAATTTGGAACGGCATCTGAAAAACATCCGTGTCCATTACGGCTTGCCCTGTGTGGTGGCCATCAACCACCGCACCGAAGACACCGCGGCTGAAGTGGCATTGTTGGAAAAAACCTGTGCCGCTTATGGCGCACAAGTGGTGGTGGCCAAGCACTGGGCCCATGGCGGCGCAGGCGCTGAAGAGCTGGCCCACGCGGTGGTGAAGTTGTGCGCACAAGCCAATGAATTCAAGTTTGTTTACCAAGACAAAGACAGCTTGTGGGAGAAAGTCCAAACCATTGCCCGCAACATTTACGGCGCCAAGGACATTTCTGCCGACGCCAAGATTCGCGGCCAAATTGACAAGCTGCAAGAGCAGGGCTATGGCCACTACCCGGTGTGCATTGCCAAAACCCAGTATTCCTTCTCCACCGACCCCAAGCTGTTGGGGGCACCTGAAGGCCATACCTTGAACATCCGTGAGGTCAGGCTGGCCGCAGGTGCCGAGTTCATCGTCGTGGTGTGTGGCGATGTGATGACCATGCCAGGCCTGCCCAAAGTGCCTTCTGCCCATGCGATTGACGTGGACGATCATGGCAACATCGTGGGCCTTTTCTGAAAGACATCATGCAAGCTTCTCGCTCTGTTTTTCGCAAACTGCTGCTGACCGCCTTGGTCTCTGGGCTGCTGGCAGCCGTGTTGCCCTTGGGGGCGGCTGATGGGGATCAAGCCCTGTTGGACAAGGCCAAAGCCTTGTTCAAACCACTGCCTGCTTCGTCGGCTTTGGCCGACAGCACACCGCAACGTGTGGCGCTTGGCAAGGCCTTGTTTTTTGAAACCCGCGTGTCCAATGATGGACGGCTTGGGTGTGCCACCTGTCACAACCCAGCGTTTTATGGTGCTGACGCCCTGGCCCTCTCGGTGGGTGTGAATGGCAAGGTGCTGCCGCGCAATGCGTCCACCGTGTTCAACACCTCCTTGCTGATCTCCCAGCATTTCGGCGGCAACCGAGCCACTGTGGAAGAACAAGCGGTGAAGGCCTTGCTGAGTCCTTTGGCGTATGGCAACACCAGCTACGAGCAGGTGGAAAAAAAGTTGCAAGTGCTGGGCTACCAAAGCTGGTTTGAAAAAGCGTTCGCCGGGGAAGCCAAACCACTGAGCGCAGACAACTGGGGCAAGGCCATTGGCGCTTACGAGCGCACTTTGTTGACGCCTGCTCCCTTTGACCGCTTTTTGAAGGGCGATACCCAGGCCTTGTCGCCTCAGGCCAAGCTGGGCTTGAACAAATTCATCGACACCGGTTGTGCCGCTTGTCACAGCGGCGTGTCCGTGGGTGGGCAGATGTACCAAAAATTTGGCATCACTCAAGACTACTGGTTGGCTACAGGCAGCACGGAAAAAGAAGCCTTCAAGGGCTATGACAAAGGCCGTTTCCACGACACCAAAAACGAGGCCGATGCTTTCATCTTCAAGGTGCCTCAGTTGCGCAACGTGGCGGTCACGCCGCCGTATTTTCACGATGGCTCGGTGGCCAGCTTGCCGCAAGCCGTGCGCGTCATGGCGCAGTTGCAACTCGGCAAACAACTCCCTGAAGAAGACGTGGCCCACATCGTCAGCTTCCTGGAGAGCCTGAGCGGCGAGGTGCCCGCAGACTTTGCCAAAGCGCCGGTGCTGCCTGTGGCACCCCACTGATCGCTTGCAGTTGTTCAAGTTGTGAGCCACTTACCACCACGCATTGGCAAAGGGCTGTTGCTGTTGGTACTGGGTCTGTTCGCCGGGCCCGCCTTGGCGGGCTGGACCTATCTGGGCAATCTGGATGGCGACACGGTGATGTACGACAAAACCACCCTGGTTCAAACCAAGCGCAATGCCACGATTTGGATGTTGACCAATTACAGCAACATGACGATTCAAGATGTGTTGTCGGTGTCCAAGTGGCTTGAATTCGATTGCGACAAAAACAAATACCGTTTGCTTGCGGTGTATGGCTATGAAGGCCAAATGCAAACCGGTGCCCGCCTCATCTTCAACCCCAACCCCTCCGAATGGGGACCGGTGCCACAAGGTTCGATCATTCAAACCATTCGCAACTTCGCCTGTTTGCGCTACCCCTTGCTGCCCAAACGATGAATTTCACAGAAACTCCGCTGCTGCGCATTGGCTACAAAGAATGGAACCCTGAAGGGACACGCACCATCGTGCTGGCCCACGGTTGGCCCGACAGCTTGCGCTGCTGGCACGAGGTGGCACCTTTGCTGGTGGATGCAGGCTACCGGGTGATTGCACCCGCTTTGCGCGGTTTTTTGCCCACCACGTTTTTGAGCGATGACACGCCTCGCACCGGGCAACTTGCCGCCTTGGGTCGGGACATGGTGGATTTTGTGCAGGCGCTGCAACTCGATCAGCCTGTGTTGGTAGGCCATGACTGGGGTGCGCGTGCCGTGGCCAATGCCTGTGGCTTGCAGCCCGGCATCGCCAGCCACATGGTGCTGTTGTCGGTGGGCTATGGCACGAACGACCCCAAGCAAGCTCTCAGCATCGAACAAAGCCATTTGTACTGGTACCACTGGTTCATGGCCACCGAGCGTGGCATGCAAACCGTGCGCGAAGAGGGCAAAGCCTTCGCCCAACACATGTGGGACCACTGGGCCCCCAGCGGTTGGTACTTGCCCAACGAGTTTGATCAAACCGCCATGGCCTTTAACAACCCCGATTGGGCGGCGGTGGTGCTGCATTCCTACCAGCACCGTTGGGGCCATGCAGCGGGTGACCCGTATTACGACCAAGATGAAGCCCAGCTGCAACCTGCGCCAGTCATCAGCATTCCCTCATTGGTATTGCACGGGGCCTTGGATGGTGCGAGTTTGCCAGCCACCTCGGCCAACAAAGCGCAGTTTTTCAGCGGACGTTATGAACGCCAGGTGATGCCGGGTGTGGGGCACTTTCCGCAGCGTGAAGCCCCCGCCAAGGTGGCTGCAGCCATTTTGAAATTCATCGCCTGATCAGCTCTCCAGCCAATCGATGATGGGCTGCCATTGCAGCAGGTCTTTCTCGATTTTGCTGGGCGACAAGTCGAACAAACTCAAGCCATGTGCCGCCATGTGAAGGTAGTACTGGGTGTCGCGCAAAAAGCTGATGATGGGCAGGTCGAGGGTGGCCATGAATTCACGCAACTTGTTGGCCGCGATGGTGCGCTCATCGACCCGCATGCCGACGATGCCCACTTTGGTTTTCGTGCCCCGCGTTACTTCTCTTAATTGCGTGATGAAGGCTTGGGCGGCGTACATGTCAAAGATGCTGGGCATGATGGGAATCATCACCCGGTCTGCCCGCGACACCACCTCTTTGAAGCGCCATCCGCCCAAGCCGCCGGGGGTGTCGATCACCACATGCGTGGTGCCGCGCGGTGGCTTGGCCGTCAGCACCAAATCGGCTTGCAATTCCCAGGTGGCGATCGGGCGCACCGTGTCGGGGCGCAAATCCAGCCAGAGCTTGGAGGACTGCTGTACATCGGCGTCGCCCAGCATGACCGCATGGCCTTTGGAGGCGAAATACCCTGCCACGTTGGTGGACAGGGTGGATTTACCGGCCCCGCCTTTGGGGTTGGCGACAACAATCACAGGCATATCAAGACAGTTCCCAGCCTTTGCCGCTTCTACAGTGGGTCAGCGCTTGGTTGAGCAAGGCTTGCCCCGATTGCTTGCCGGCGATGGTGTACAGATAATTTTGCAATGGCATCATATCCACCGAGCGGGCACAGTCCAAGCCTTGGCCTTTGTCGCCGTTGAAATGCAACACCACCCGGCCATTGGCCTGCACCCGTTTGCGCTGTGCGCCCAAAAAGGCCAGTGCACAGGCAGATTCGCAAATTTGCCCTTCGGTGATGATGACTTCCACCCCTTTGCTTTGGAACCACATGCCCAATTGTGTGCCCAACATCAACTCGCCTTGCGCAGAGTTCAAGTAAACCGGCGTGCTGACGCGGCGACCGTCTTTGCGGATACAAGGGGTTTGTTGTTGCAGCATGCTGTTCAAGGTGGGCAGGCTGTTGGCGCTGATGGTCCCTGAAAATTCAACAATATCCAGCGAACCCGACAAACAGTCTGGGTACTTGACTTGTGCTTGACGCGCCTCAAAGTCTTCGCCTTGAACCACATTCAGCACGCGAACATTCACTGCGGGGTAACCATAGGTGTTGGAGCCCAGCACCACATGGTGCAGATCAGGCGCTGGTGTGGCGCACCCAACCAGCGTCAGAAGCAACAAAAAAGTCAAGCGCAAAGGCAGGGCGTTCATGGGAAACCTCAAAGTAGACAAACAGCGATCGATCCTTAGAGGGTCGGCCCCAGACATTCAAACTTGAGCTGGGCAAAAAAAACCGCCCCGAAGGGCGGTTTGTTGAGCTGTGCCACAAAACCGCCCTGAAGGGCGGTTTGGCAGCATGAGCTGTGATCAGTGAACCACCATCAAGGTGAAGGGGAACACATAGGCTTGCAAGGTCACCAAGATGCCCACCAAACAGGCCAAGGCGATCGAATGGAAGAACACATAGCGCAGGATGTCGCCTTCATGGTTGAACCAACGCGTGGCCGTGGAAGCCACAACGATGGACTGGGCGTCAATCATTTTGCCCATCACACCACCCGAGCTGTTGGCCGCACCCATCAGGTTGGGCGACAGGCCCAATTGTTCGGCAGCCACTTTTTGCATGCCACCAAACAACACGTTGGATGCCGTGTCAGAACCGGTGAGGGCCACGCCCAGCCAGCCCATCAAGGTGCCGAAGAAGGGATAGAACACACCGGTGTTGGCGAAGGCCAGACCCAAGGTGGTGTCGGTGCCCGAATAACGTGTCAGGTAACCCAGACCCAACATCAACACAATGGTGAGCAAGGAATAGCGAACCAACCACAGTGTCGAGAAGAAAATACGGATCATGTTGATCGGGTTGTATTTCATCACCAAGCCACCAACGATGGCCGACAACAAAATGCCGGTGCCGGTGGAAGACAACAGGTTCAAGGTGTAGATGGCGCTTTCTGTTTTGGGCGTGGGCACCACAGGCGGCATTTTCTCAATCAGGTTGTGCAAACCTTCCATGGGGAATTGCGGCGCAAAAATAGTGTTCAGATAGGCCTTCACGGACGGCAGGCCCCAAATGAAGATGAACACCGTGAGGATGGCCCAAGGGGTCCAGGCACGAATGACGGCTTCGCGTGAATGGACGGTGAGAGCACGCGGCGCTTGCGCCTCTCCACCAGTGGTTTCATGGCCTTTCAAAGACACCGAGGTCCAAATGGTTTTGGGCTGCCAGTAGCGCAAGAAGGTGACCAAGCTGGCCATGCTGACGACAGACGCGATGATGTCGACCAACTCGGGGCCGATGTAGTTGGAGACCAAGAATTGCATGATGGCAAAACTCAAACCCGTGACCAAGATGGCGGGCCAAATGTCCCACATGGCGCGGCGTCCGGCAAAAGCCCAGATCAACCAAAAAGGCACCAACAAGGAGAAGAAGGGCAACTGGCGACCAACCATCATGGAGACTTCCATGGCGTCATAGCCGTGCACTTTGGCCAAGGTGATGATGGGGGTGCCCAAGGCGCCGAAGGCCACAGGCGCGGTGTTGGCAATCAGTGACAAACCAGAGGCTGCCAAAGGTGAAAAGCCCAGGCCAATGAGGATGGCGGCGGTCACGGCCACAGGGGTACCGAAACCAGCAGCACCTTCAAAGAAAGCACCAAAGGCGAAAGCAATCAACAACAATTGCAAGCGACGGTCTTCAGTGATGCCTGCAATCGAGTCTTGCAACACCTTGAAGCTGCCGTTTTGCTCGGTGAGTTGATGCAAGAAGATGATGTTGAGCACGATCCAGCCGATGGGCAACAAGCCCGTCAGGCCGCCGTACAAGGCAGCATTGGCCGCCATTTCGCTGGGCATGCCATAAACCACAATAGCGATCACCAAAGCGGCCACCAAACCTGCACCCGCGGCGATATGCGCTTTCAAATGGAAGAAACCCAAACCTGCCAACATGACCACCACAGGCACCGAGGCCAACAGGGTGGATAGAAACATATTGCCCAAGGGGTCGTATATTTGTTGCCATACCATGCGAATATCTCCGAGACGAAAAATAGAAAATTATAGAAACACCTCTTAAAGGGTAAACCCGAGCATTCACTTTCATCTATCAAGGTTTTTTTCATGATTCAACGCACGCTCTTTTCAGCCGAACACGATGCCTTTCGCGACAGTTTCAAGCGCTTCATGCAAGCCGAAATCGCGCCCTACCATGCCCAGTGGGAAGAACAAGGGTATGTAGACAAAAGTGTTTGGAACAAAGCGGGCGCTTTGGGCTTCTTGTGCATGAGCCTGCCTGAAGCCTATGGCGGCGCGGATGCCGACAAATTGTTTTCCATCATTCAAATGGAAGAACTGAGTGCCGCTGGTTTTTCAGGCATTGGTTATGGCTTGCATTCTGAAATCGTGGCGCCCTATTTGATGCATTACGGCACGGATGCGCAAAAAACCAAGTACTTGCCCAAGCTGGCCACGGGCGAGATGGTGGGTGCGATCGCCATGACCGAACCGGCTGCGGGCAGTGATTTGCAAGGGATCAAAAGCACGGCGATGCAACAAGCCGATGGCAGCTTTGTGCTGAACGGCAGCAAAACCTACATCACCAACGGCTGGCATTCCGACTTGGTGATTGTGGTGGCCAAAACCAACCCCAGCGCGGGGGCCAAGGGCACCAGCTTGTTGTTGGTCGAGCAAGGCATGGCCGGTTTCACCAAGGGCAAGCCACTGAACAAACTAGGGCTTCGTGCCCAAGACACCTGCGAATTGTTTTTCGACAACGTGAAAGTGCCCGCCGACAACCTGCTGGGCGGCCCCGACTTTTTGAACAAGGGCTTCATCGGTTTGATGGAGCAACTGCCTTGGGAGCGTTTGCAAATCGCCATTGGCGCGGTGGCGGCTTCGCAAGCGGCCATCGGCTGGACCATGGACTTTGTGAAGCAACGCCAAGTGTTTGGCCAAGCGGTGGCGGCTTATCAAAACACCCGCTTCAAATTGGCGGAGATGCAAACCGAGGTGCAAATCGCCCAAGTGTTTGTCGACAAATGCACCGAGTTGCTGCTCAAAGACGAGCTTGATACGGCGACCGCCAGCATGGCGAAATACTGGTGCTCCGATTTGCAATGCAAGGTGATGGACGAATGCGTGCAGTTGCACGGCGGCAGCGGCTACATGTGGGAATATCCCATCACTCGCGCCTATGCGGATGCACGGGTGCAGCGCATTTATGGCGGCACCAACGAGATCATGAAAGAGGTCATCACCCGCAGCATGGGCCTGGGCAAGTAAGGCTCAGCTGATGACCAGGGTGTGAAAACCGAATTCTCCTTGGGCGCGGTCGGCAAAGTAGCTGCGCAAGGTTTCTTTCACGGTCCTGAAGGCCAGGTCGTCCCAAGGAATTTCGGCTTCTGAAAACAAACGCGCTTCCATGGTTTCATGGCCAGGGTTCAAGGCCTCGCTTTGCATGGCGGCGCGAAAGAAAAAATGCACCTGGCCGACACGTGGCACATCCAGCACCGTGAACAAAGCTTGCATTTCAATGTCGGCACCGGCTTCTTCATCGGTTTCACGGGCCGCGCCTTCGGCCAAGGTTTCGTGCAATTCCATGAAGCCTGCGGGCAAGGTCCAAAAGCCTTTGCGCGGTTCGATGTTGCGCTTGCACAGCAACACCTTGTCGCCCCACACTGGAATGGTGCCCACCACGTTCAAGGGATTTTCATAGTGCACCGTGTTGCACGCTGGGCATACCGCACGTTGGCGTGTGTCCCCGTCGTCAGGCAATCGACGCACCACAGCGGTGCCGCAGTTTTTGCAATGTTTGATCGCGCTGGACCAGGCGTTCGTCATGTGGATGCTTTCGGGCTAGGAGGGCAGGCCACGAGTTTAGGCGAGGCCTGCGCTGGGTGTGCGCCTTGGTATCCTAGGCCCTATGAAACTCTACAACTACTTCCGTTCTTCTGCGTCTTTTCGGGTGCGGATTGCGCTGGCCCTCAAAGGCTTGCCTTACGAGTACCACGCGGTGCATTTGGCCAAAGGCGAGCAATTGCTTGACGACTTCACCCAACTCAACAGCGACGCCTTGGTGCCCATGTTGGAAATTGACGGCCTGCGCCTGACGCAATCCATGGCCATCATGGAGTATTTGGATGAAACCCATCCCACGCCAGCGCTGCTGCCCCAAGACGCCGCTGGCCGGGCCCGTGTGCGGGCCTTGTCCCAAGCGATTGCCTGTGAGATTCACCCGATCAACAACTTGCGCATCTTGAAGTACCTGAGCGGCACCCTGAAGCTGGACGAGGACACGAAAAACACCTGGTACCGCCATTGGGTCAGCCTTGGCCTGCAAGCCTTTGAAAAGCAGTTGGCGCATTCACCCGCCGGTGCGTTTTGCCATGGTGACACCCCCGGCATGGCCGACTGCGTGTTGGTGCCGCAAATTTTCAACGCCAAACGTTTCAATGTGGAACTCGGTGGCTTCAAGCGCACCATGGCGGTGTTCGAGGCCTGCATGGCCTTGCCCGCGTTTCAACAAGCCCAGCCCAGTGCCTGCCCCGACTTTGAGCCCTGAAAGCCTGCCACGTTTGCCCGACTGGCCGGGCGTCCGTGCGTTTTGCAGCACCCGCGCGGGCGGCGTCTCCAAGCCACCGTTTGACAGCCTGAACCTGGGGCTGCATGTGGGTGACGCCGCCGAAGATGTGGTTGAGAACCGCCAACGCTTGGCGCAAGCCTGGGGCGCCAAGCCGGTGTTTTTGAACCAGGTGCATGGCACGGCACTGGTTCGATTGGACGACCACAGCCCAGACATGCAAGAGGCCGATGCCTGTTGGACCCAGCAGCCCGGTGTCGCCTGCACCATCATGGTGGCCGATTGCTTGCCCGTGTTGTTCTACCAAGCACAAGCGCGGGTGGTGGCCGCCGCCCACGCTGGTTGGCGCGGTCTGGCAGCCGGTGTGTTGGAACACACCTTGCATGCTTTGTCAGACTTCGGCGCACCTGGCTCTTGGCGGGTGTGGCTGGGCCCGTGCATTGGTCCTCAGGTCTTCGAGGTGGGTGAGGATGTGCGTGCCGCGTTCGTGCGCCAAGCCCCAGCGGACGGGGCTTTCAAGCCCTTGGCGCAGCCGGGCAAGTACCTGGCGGATTTGCCAGCCCTGGCACGGCAGCGCTTGCACCAAACAGGTGTTGTGCATCTCGAAGGCAATGACAGTTCACCAGATTGGTGCACCTTCAGCCAAGCGCAGCTGTATTTTTCGCACAGACGCGATGGCCGCAGTGGTCGATTTGCAGCGGGTATCGCGCTGGCTTGAGCCCTGTCAGGGGTTTGTAGGGGTGGCGCAATCTAATACGGCGCATAAGATGGGTTCACAACCCCCCAACAAGCCCATGACGTCAATTCCCGCCATTCAAATACCGCCCGAGACATTGACCGAATTGCAGGCGCAATACGCGCAAGAACTGCAAGCGCTTTGGCTGCAAGGTTTGAACGCCAGCGCCCCCTTGAAAGACCGACGTTTTGCGGCCCCTGCTTGGCAAGAAAACCCCTTGGCCGGGTTCAACGCCGCGCTGTATTTGCTCAATGCCCGCACCCTGATGGCCTTGGCTGAGAAGGTCGATACCGACGAAAAAACCCGGGCTCGCATTCAGTTTGCGGTCGAGCAATGGGTGGCCGCCACATCCCCCAGCAACTTCATGGCGCTCAACGCGGATGCGCAGAAAAAAGCACTCGACACCCAAGGCGAGAGCATCAAGCAAGGCATTCAAAACATGTTGCACGACATGCGACAAGGCCATGTGTCGATGACCGATGAAAGCCTGTTCGAGGTGGGCAAAAACGTGGCCACCACCGAAGGTGCGGTGGTGTTTGAAAACGAGTTGTTCCAACTCATCGAATACAAGCCGCTCACTGCCAAGGTGTATCAGCGCCCATTTTTGCTGGTGCCGCCTTGCATCAACAAGTTTTACATCCTCGATTTGCAGCCCACCAATTCTTTGGTGCGCTATGCCGTGTCGCAAGGCCACCGCACCTTTGTGGTGAGTTGGCGCAACCCGGACGAATCCATGTCGCACACCACCTGGGATGACTATGTCGAGCGCGGTGTCATGCAAGCCATCGAGGTGGCGCGACAAATTGGCAACATGCCGCAAATCAACGCCCTGGGTTTTTGCGTTGGGGGCACCTTGCTCACCTCCGCGCTGGCGGTGTTGGCGGCGCGTGGGCAAGACCCGGTGGCCAGTGCCACCTTGCTCACCACCTTTGTCGATTTCTCTTAGGCTGGGGTTTTGGATGTGTTCATCGACGAAGCCTTTGTGAAGTTCCGTGAAGCCCAGTTTTCCGAGGGCGGCTTGATGGCCGGTCGGGACATGGCCTCCACCTTCAGTTTCTTGCGCCCGAACGACTTGGTCTGGAACTACGTGGTGGGCAACTACTTGAAGGGTGAAACACCGCCGCCTTTCGATTTGCTTTACTGGAACAGCGACTCCACCAACTTGCCCGGCCCCATGTACGCCTGGTATTTGCGCAACACCTATTTGGAAAACAACTTCATCAAGCCGGGCAAGGCCACGGTGTGCGGCGAACAGATTGATTTGCGCAAAGTTGATTTGCCGGTCTACATCTATGGTTCGCGCGAAGACCACATCGTGCCCATTGGCGGCGCTTATGCGTCCACCCAGGTGCTGCCGGGCCCCAAGCGTTTTGTGATGGGTGCGTCGGGGCACATCGCTGGTGTCATCAACCCGCCCACGGCCAACAAACGCTGCCATTGGATGCGCTCTGACAGCAGCTTTCCCAAGACCATCGATGGCTGGTTGTCCAAAGCCAAAGAGCACCCCGGCAGCTGGTGGACCGATTGGTCGTCTTGGCTGAAAAAACACGCAGGGCAGCAAGTGGCTGCGCCGAAAACCTATGGACGCGGCAAGATCAAAGCCATCGAAGCTGCACCTGGTCGCTATGTTCAACAACGCGCCTGATCCCGATTCAAATCAACCACAGGAGAGACCCCAATGAGCCAAAAAATCGCATACGTCACCGGCGGCATGGGCGGTATCGGGACCGCCATCTGCCACCGCCTGCACAAGATGGGCTACAAAGTGATTGCCGGTTGCGGCCCCAGCCGCGACTTCGACAAATGGCTGGGCGAGCAAAAAGCCGCAGGCTACACCTTCTATGCCTCGGTGGGCAATGTCGCCGACTGGGACTCCACCACGCAAGCCTTCAGCAAAGCCGTGGCCGAGCATGGCCCCATCGATGTGCTGGTGAACAACGCGGGTATCACCCGTGACCGCATGTTTTTGAAGATGACCGTGGACGACTGGAAAGCCGTCATTGACACCAACTTGAACGCCATGTTCAACGTCACCAAACAAGTGGTGCCGGGCATGGTGGAAAAGGGTTGGGGCCGGATCATTCAAATTTCATCGGTCAACGGTGAAAAAGGCCAATCGGGTCAAACCAATTACTCGGCTGCCAAAGCCGGGATGCACGGCTTCACCATGGCCTTGGCACAAGAAATGGCCAACAAGGGCGTGACCGTCAACACCGTGAGCCCGGGCTACATCGGCACCGACATGGTCAAAGCCATCAAGCCCGAAGTGCTGGAAAAAATCGTTGCCACCATCCCTGTGAAGCGCTTGGGCACACCCGAAGAAATCGGCTCCATCGTCGGCTGGTTGGCCGGTGACGAATCAGGCTTTACCACCGGTGCAGATTTTTCCTGCAACGGTGGCCTGCACATGGGGTAAGTCATGCAAGCAGCTTGGTACGAACGCAATGGCGCGGCCTCCGAGGTGTTGGTGGTGGGCGAGTTGCCCACGCCCACGCCTGCGGCCGGTGAAGTACGGGTGTGTTTGCACGCCTCGGGTGTCAATCCTTCGGATGTGAAATCGCGCATGGCGCGGCCCTTGGGGGGCCCGCGCATCTTGCCGCACAGCGATGGCGCAGGCGTCATCGACGCGGTGGGCGAGGGCGTGTCTGCCAGCCGCATCGGTGAACGCGTCTGGACCTGGAACGCGCAGTGGCAACGGCCTGACGGCACCTCGGCGCAGTTTGTGGTGTTGCCCAGTGCACAAGCCGTGTTGATGCCTGACAGTCTGTCGTTTCATGCTGGGGCTTGCATGGGCATTCCGGGCCTCACAGCCCTGCAAGCCGTGCGCTTGGCGGGCAATGTGCGTGGTCAACACATCTTGGTGACAGGTGCATCATCGGCGGTGGGCCACTACGTCACGCAAATGCTGTCCCAAGCCGGTGCCACCGTCATTGGCACGGTGGGCAACCCCGCCAAAGCAGCCCACGCCAAAGCCGCTGGTGCGGCGCATTGTTTGTTTTACAAAACCGAGGACGTGGTGGCCCGGGTGAAAGACATCACCCACGGGCAGGGCGTGGACGCGGTCATCGACATGGATTTCTCCACCACCGCAGGCTGGTTGGCCCACGGTTTGGTGAAACACCACGGCCAAGTCATTTGTTATGGCTCCAACCCCCCACCCGACATCAGCCTCAGTTTTCGCCCCTTGTTGTTTGCCTCGATTGGCTTGAAATTTTTCTTGGTCTACGACCTCACACCCGCCGACCGCCAAGCATGTTTGGCGCAGTTGACTGAGATGTTGAGCCAAGGCGTTTTGCAGCACTGCATTGGCGCGGTGTTTCCTTTGCAAGACATCGTGCAAGCGCACGAAACCGTGGAAGCTGGGCAGACCATCGGCAACGTGGTGCTCGACATCGGACATTGAGCAGCGGGCAGCGGTTCAGATGAAAAAAACGATTGCCATTTTTCTAGAACATCCCACTTGCTCAGCCGATTCGGTCAATGGTGTCATCGCTGCTTTTACGGGCTTGGCCAGGATCAAAATATTCACCAAGCACAAGGTTGAACCTGGCTTTTTCAATGATGTGGATTTGGTGGTCTTTCCGGGTGGTGATGGCGAGGCCACAGCATTTCGCACGGTGCTGAAAAACAACTTGAGCCAAGTTCGGTCGTTCATGCAGCGCGGCGGCAAGTACTTGGGCATCTGCATGGGCGCTTACTGGGCGGACGCCTACTATTTCAATTTGCTGCAAAACACCCGCTGTGTGCAGTACATCAAACGCCCCAAGGCTGACATCCGATCTTCGTACGGCACGGTAGCACCCGTGACCTGGTTGGGCCGCCAAGAGAAGATGTACTTCTACGATGGCCCCACCTTTTTAGGCGGCAGTTTTCAAACCGTGGCCACCTATGCCAACGGCGATCCGATGGCCATCGTGCAAGGCCATGTGGGGCTCATTGGTTGTCATTTGGAAAGTCAAGAACATTGGTATGGCCGCAAATACATGCAGCCGCATTGGCATGACAACCAACACCACCCGGTGCTGTGGCAGTTTGTCGCCAACCACTTGCTGCATTCAAACCAATTGCAGCTGTTTTAGGACTTACCCCGCAATGCGTTGACTTGGGCCGGCGACAAAATCGGCATCATGTAGTTGATTTGTGCCTTGGTCATGTTGGCCAATTGCTCGGGCGTCAAGGCGTTGATTTGTTTGTTGCTCAGGCCGGACAAGGTTTGCAAGTCCAACTTGGACAAGACCTGCGGGTTGATGGCGCGGATTTGTGACTCTGGGTTCAGCAAGCGAATCACCTGTTTGAGTTGCGACACTTCCATGGCAGCAACTTGCGCCGCGGGCAGCGACTGGACTTGCACATCACTCCACTGACTCATGGTTTTCGGGGTGACGCCTTGAATGGCTTGCTGCGCCAAGCTGGGCCTGCTGTTGGGCATCACTGGCGTGGCCACCGGCGCCAAGGTTGAATTGGCTGTTGTTGTTGGCAAGGCCAGGTCCTTCACGGTGTCTGATGGCGTCAGGCTGTTGGGCGTCACACTCAAATTCAGGACCGCTGGGGCAGGTGCACTGGCGTTGGTGATCGGCACCAAGCCAGCGGAGTTGGCGTACTCGGGTTGCACACTGGTCGTGGTGGAACCTTGAACCATGTAGTTGGGCGCGTCAACGCCTTCCAAACGCAGACCGCTGATTTGCACGGTTTTGTTGTTGCCAATTTGCTTGTCGGTCAGCGTGCCTTTGGCTTGGCGGGCGTCCAAGCTGACGTTGTCACCGCTGTGGTACTTGTTGTCGTTGGTGCTTGTTGCGCCAGCGTTGATTCGCGCTGAGTCAACATTGATGCCGATGTCGCTGCTGTTGTTGTAGGTTTTCACCTCGGCCGTGATGCCGGTGGCGGCAATCAATTTGGGCGTGATGCTCGCGCGGGCCGTGATCGGGTTGACGATGTAATTGCCCGCGGCCGTGCCACCCAAGCGCACACCATTGACCGTCACGGTTTTGTCAGCACCGCTGTTTTTGTTGTCAAACTGGCCGCTGGCATTGCTGGTGTCGAGCGTCACCTGGTCACTGCTGTAATAACGGCCATCATCGCTGCTGCTGGCGCTGGCTTGAATTTGGGCTGCCGTGCTGTTGACTCCAGCGTTGGTGGCCTGGTCATAGATTTTGGTTTGGGCGGTGATGCCCGTCACCGTCACGGGCTTGGGCGTGATGGTGGCTGAAACCCCAACACTGTTGCCACTGAGCACATAGTCAGACACCGTGCTGCCCGCGCTGCCTGTGACAGCCGTCAGGTTCAAACCACTGACGCTCACCTGGGTGGCTGTTGTCACGTTGGCGCTGTTGTAGCTTGAACCCGTGCTGGTGAGTGTGGCGGCGGTGTCACCCGCGACCAACCCAGAGAAGTTGAACTGCGGCGCAAACCCCGTGGGCGCTGTCGTGTTGCTGTCGTAAACCTTGGTCACGCCAGTGTTGCCAAGGCTGGGGGTCAAGGTTTTGGGATTGATCGTGCTGCTGGTGTTGGCGGCATAGGTGGTGTTGTAGTTGCTGCCCATGTCCGCGTTCAGGCTGTCTTTGATGACGGCCTGTCCGACCGTCACCGTTTTGTTGTTGCCCGCTCTTGGGGTGTCAAACAACAAACTGCTGCCCGTCAAACTGTCATTGGCCGCCAAGGCACCACTGCTGACCACAGGCACGCTGTTGCTGATGTTGGCGCTGCTGGTCAGCGCTGTGGTGGTGCCGTCATAGGTTTTGATGACTTGGGGGGCTGTCAGCGTCAGGTCGCGGCGGCTGATGTTGGCTGCCACGGTTTGGCCAGCAGGCAGGTGGTAATTGCTGGACAAGCCGCCGTTGTTGCCATTGGTGAGGGTGGTCGTGTTGACCGTCACCAGATTGGCTTCATTCACATTTTTGCTGTTGAAACTGGCCGTGCCACTGGCGGTGACGGTTTCACCCGTCACAAATCCAGCTGGCGTGATGGTCAATGTGGGCGTGGCGGTGGTGGTGCCGTCATAGGTTTTGCTGGGCGCGGTCACCGTGGCCGTCAAGGTCTTGGGCGTGATGCTGGCCGCCACGGTTTTGCTGGTGGCATCAATCGCATAGTCGCTCACGACACTGCTGTTGTTGCCGGTCACATTGCTGAGCACCAAGCCGTTCACCGTGATTTGGTTGGCGGTGCTCACATCCTTGCTGTTGTAAGCCGAGCCCGTGTTGCTGAGGGTGGCCGAGGTGTCGCCACTGACCAAGCCCGACCAGGTGTAGGCCGGTGCAAAGCCGGTGGGCGCAGCGGTGCTGCCGTCGTACACCTTGGACACACCGCTGTTGCTGATGGTGGCCGTCAAGGTTTTGGGCGTGATGGTGGCCGCCACGGTTTTGCTGTTGGCGTCCATCGCATAGTCGCTGATCAAACTGCCGGTGGTGGCACTGCCGGTGATGCTGCCGGTCAAGGCCAGACCATTCACTGTAATCTGGTTGGCACTGTTGACCCGGGCACTGTTGTAGTTGGCCGCGGTGTGGCTGGTGCTGGCGGCGGTGTCGCCGGTGATGAAACCCAACCAAGTGAAGCTGGGCACAAAGCCGGTGGGTGCTGTGGTGGTGCCGTCATAAACCTTGGTGACCCCAGTGTTGTTCATGCTGGCGGTTAGTGTTTTCGGTGTGATGCTGGCGGCCACGCCCTTGCTGGTCGCGTCCAGCACATAGTCGCTGGTCAAGCTGCCCGCGCTGCCGGTGATACCGGTGATGGCCAAGCCATTCACCGTGAGTCGATTGGCGGTGCTGACATTGCTGGTGTTGTAACTCGAGGAGGTGTTGCTCAGGGTGACCGCGTTGTCGCCGGTGACCAAGCCCGACCAGGTGTAGGTGGGCGCAAAACCGCTGGGTGCCGTTGTGCTGCCGTCATACACCTTGGTCACATTGGTGTTGCTGAGGGTCGGCGTGATGGTCTTGGGCGTGATGCTGGAGGCTGCAGTTTGGCCGGCTGCCAAGCTGTAGTTGGTGGCCAAGCCGCCATTGTTGCCATTGGCCAAGCTGGTGGTATTGACCGTCACCAGGTTGGCAGTGCTGACGTTTTGGCTGTTGTAACTGGCTGTCCCTGTGGCGGTCACGGTTTCGGTGCCCACCAAGCCGCTGGTGATGCTCAGCACGGGGGTGGCCGTGTTGGTGCCGTCATAGGTTTTGCTCGCGGCGGTTGCCGTGGCCGTGAGGGGCTTGGCCGTGATGCTGGCTGCCACGGGTTTGGCCGTGGCGTCCAGCGCATAGTCGGACAAGGCGCTGCTGTTGCTGCCGGTGATGCTGCCTGTCAGGGCCAAGCCATTGACGGTCACCGTCGTGGCCGCGACCACGTTTTGGCTGTTGTAGCTCGAGCCCGTGTTGGTCAACGCAGCGGCGGTGTCACCGCCGATGAAGCCCGACCAGGTGTAGGTGGGTGTGAAGCCCGAAGGCGCATCGGTGCTGCCGTCATACACCTTGGTGACCCCGGTGTTGCTCACGGACGGTGTCAAGGTTTTGGCGGTGATGGTGGCCGTCACGGTTTTGCTGTTCGTGTCCAGCGCATAGTCGCCGGCCAAGCTGCTGTTGGTGCCGACGATGCTGGAGAGCGTCATGCCACTCACCGTGATTTGATTGGCCAGGGCCGCCCGTGCGCTGTTGTAGGCCATGCCGGTGTTGCCAACCGCAGCACCGGTGTCGCCTGCCACCAAGCCCGACCAGGTGTAGGTGGGTGCAAAGCCTGTGGGCGCAGAGTTAGCGCCGTCATAGACCTTGCTGACACCCGTGTTGCTGATGTTGGCGATGATGGTTTTCGGCGTGATGCTGGCCGCCACGGTTTTGCTGTTGGCGTTCAGCACATAGTCCGTCGCCAAGCTGCTGTTGCTGCCGGTGATGCCCGTGATGGCCAAGCCATTCACGGTGAGTTGGTTGGCGGTGCTGACGTTCTTGCTGTTGTAGCTGGAGGACGTGCTGCTGAGCGTGGCGGCGCTGTCACCAGCGACCAAGCCGGACCAGGTGTAGGTGGGGGCAAAGCCTGTGGGTGCGGCGGTGCTGGCGTCATACACCTTGGTCACACCGGTGTTCGAGAGGGTCGGGGTCAAGGTGGCTGGGGTGATGGTGGCCGCGACGGTTTTGCTGGTGCTGTCCAACTGGTAGTCCGTGGCAGCGCTGCTGTTGCTGCCGGTGACCGCGGTGATCGCCAAGCCACTGACCGTGACTTGGTTCGCCGTGCTGACGTTTTTGGTGTTGTAAGCCGAGGAGGTGTTGCTCAAGGTGGCGGCAGTGTCGCCGCTGATGAAGCCCGACCAGCTGTAGCTGGGCGTGAAGCCGCTGGGGGCTGCGGTGGTGGCGTCGTAGACCTTGGTGACACCGGTGTTGGTAAGGGTGGTTGTCAGCGTTTTTGGTGTGATGACACTGGCGTTGTTGGCGTTGTAGGTGATGGTGTAGTTGCTGTTCATCACCTCACCCGTGCCGCTGTTGTCGCGGATCACCAGGTTCGAGGCATTCACCACTTTGCTGGTGCCTGCGCGGGCGCTGGCATAGGCCAAGTCGCTGGCCGTGATGGCGTCAGAGGTGCCCAAGCTGCTGCCGGTCGCTGTGGTGGGCAACAAGGGGTTGATGGTGGCGATCGACGGCGTGATGCTGCTGCTGCCGTCGTAAATTTTGGTGACGGTGGGGGCATCGACGGCGATGGCGCGTGCCGTGATGCTGGCCGCCACGGTTTGGCCCGCGGCCAAGCTGTAGTTGCTGGCCACGCCGCCGGAGTCACCATTGGCCAAGGTGGTGGTGTTCACCGTCACCAGGTTGGCGGTGGCCACATTTTTCGTGTTGAAAGTGGCCGTGCCGGTGGCCGTGACGGTTTCTGACCCCACAAGACCAGCGGGATTGATGGTCAATGTGGGCGTGGCGGTGGTGGTGCCGTCGTAGGTTTTGTTCGGCGCGGCCACGGTCGCGGTCAAGGCCTTGGGCGTGATGTAGGCGGCCACGGTTTGACCCGCCGCCAAGCTGTAGTTGGTGGCCAAGCCGCCGTTGCTGCCATCGGCCAAGCTGGTGTTGTTGACCGTGACCGTGTTGGCGTTGGCCACATTTTTGGAATTGAAGCTGGCGATGCCGGTAGCGGCCACGGTTTCAGCCCCCACCAAGCCGCTGGTGATGGTCAGTGTGGGCGTGGCGGTGGTGTTGCCGTCATAGGTTTTGTTGGGCGCGGTCACGCTGGCGGTCAAGGCCTTGGGCGTGATGTTGGCGGTGGTCGTGGTGGTGGTGTTGACCAAGCTGTAGTTGCTGGCATCCGTGCCCGAAACGGCGATGCCACCCACGCTCACGGTTTTGCCGTTGGCTGCGTTTTTGTCGCTGAACAAACCGGTGGTACCGGTGATGGTCAACAGGTCGGTCAGGTACTGGTCGCTGCTGAGCACATAGGTGGCGGTGGCGGTGCCGTCATACGCCTTGTTGTTGGCCGCCGCGGTGACCGACAAGCTTTTGGCCGTGATGTTGGCCGTGGTCGTGAAGCCGCTGGCCAAGCTGTAGTTGCTGGCCACGCCACCGTTGGTGCCGTTGGCCAAGACCACGCTGTTGACGGTCACGGTTTTGCCAGTGCCCACATTTTTGGTGTTGAAAGTCGAGGTACCGGTGGCGGTGACGGTCTCGCTGCCGACCAAACCGGTGATGCTGCCAATCGTGGCTGTGGCTGCCGTGGTTTGGTCATAGACCTTGTTGCTGGCTGTCAAAGTAGCCGTCAGTGTTTTCGGTGTGACCGAGCCGGTGGTGCTGGTTTGGTCCACCACGTTGTAGTTGGCCAAATCGGTGCCGGTGTACACATTGGTCAAGCTGATGGGCTTGTTGGTGCCCACGTCCTTGCTATCGGTGAACACGCCGCTGCTGGTGCTCAGGTTCAGGCTGTCGCCGCTGACCTTGTTGCTGTAAACAATGGCCGAGGTGTTCGGTGTGGCGGTGGTGGTGCCGTCGTAAGCGCGGCTGGGCCCGGTGATGCCACTGATGGTCAGGGTGCGCTGGGTGATGTCGGCGGTGGTGCTGCCGGTCGTGCTGCTCAGGCTGTAGTTGCCGCTGTCGGTGCCCGACAAGGCTGCGCCCGACACCGTGACGGTTTTGCCGGTGCCCACGTTTTTATCGCTGAACACGGCGGTGCGGCCGATGGTCAACACATCCCCAGCAACCCGGTCATCGGTCACGGTGACGGTGGCGATGGCCGTGCTGTCATACACCTTGTTCACACCGGCATAGCTCAGGCTCAGGGCTTTGGCGGTGATGTTGCCGGTGGAAGCGGCAGTGGTGCTGCTCAGGCTGTAGTTGGCCGCGTCCGCGCCGGTCAGGCTCAAGCCGGTGGCCGTGATGGTCTTGCCGGTGCCCACATTTTTGTTGGCAAAGAAGGCGCTGCTGGGCACGGCGGTCACCAGATCGTTGTCAAACTTGTTGGTGCTCAGTTGCAAGGTCGCGGCGGCCGTGCCGTCATACACCTTGTTGTTGGCATCGGTGACCAAGGCGGTCACGGTCAAGGCTTTGGGCGTCACAGTCAGGGTGCCGTTGCTGCTGCTGGTGCCATAGCCCAACAAGCTGAGAGCGGACGGGGTGATGGCGTAGCTGCCCGCTTTCGTGTAGCCCTGGGTGGACGTGCTGTTGCCAGTCAAACTTTCACTCAAGCCTTGCAGCGCGCCACTGGCCGTGTCTGCATTCAGCAAGCCCGTCACCGTGGGGGTGAGGGCGCTGAAGCTGGCCCCATAGGTGATGCTGCGGCTGCTCGAGCTGATGCTCAGTTGCGGGTTTTGGCGGTAAATCAGGTTCAAGCCGGTGCCCAAGGCTTGGCTGTAATTCGTGGTCGTGGCATTGCTGTTGTAGCGAAACTTGCCGCTGCCCGAACCCACATAGGTGCTCAAGGCCAGGCCACTGCCAGCCACCGAACCGCTGTAGAGCTTGCCGGTTGCGCCGCTGCCCATGGTGATGGTTTTGCCGGTGCCCAAAATGATGTTGAAGCCATAGGGGTTGACGCTGCTGGTGGCGCCCGTGTAGGCACCCACAGCCAAGTCGGCACCCGCGTTCAACACCAAGGCCGTGGCATTCGTGCTGCTGGTGGCGATGTTTTGATTGACAAACAAATTGCCGTTGCGCACCGCGATGTTCACATCACCGACAGCGGTAACGCCATTCAAGCCCGCCACAGTGCCGATGTACAAACCGGTGCCATAGGGGTCGGACAAATTGGCCCCGGTGGTGCTGACCAGCCCCAGGGTGTTCACATTGGCCGCCAGTGTGCCAATGCGGTTGCTGGTGTGGTTCAAAGCCACGGCAGAGCCGGTGCCCACCAATTTCAGGTTGTTCACGTCCATCGCCGCCGATTGCGTCACCGTGCCAGCGCCGGGCACGCTCACGTTCAAGGTGTCCACCGTCACGGCGGCATTCAGGGCCACCCCGCCGGTGCCACCGGCGTTCAGGTTCAGGTTCGAGCCACTGCCGCTGATGTTGACCGCGCTGCCGATGATGATGTTGTTGTCGGCATTCAAAGTCAGGTTGGCCGAGCCGGTGCTGGTGCTGCGCGTGATGGGCGCACTGACCGTGATGTTGCCTGCTTCTGTGCCGATGCCCGTGGTGCTGACCACCACATTGGTGCCCGCTTCGAGCAAGCTGTTGATGGCGGTATTGGCAATCGTCGAGCTGCTGCCGCTGGCCGTCCAGGTGCCGCTGCTCTCGTTGTTGTTCACGCTGGCCGAGGTGATTTCGACGTTCCAGGGGTCAAACAACCAAGTGCCTGCTTGGCCTGCGGGTGCACTGGCGTCGCCCTGCACGCCGTTGGTGTTCAGCTGGTGGCCCGAGGTTTCAATGCGGCCGCCGTCGCCGCCCAAGGCGCCGCCCCGCGCCAGCAACTGGCCTTGCACCTGGGTGCTGCCTTGGGTGTTGCGAATGTTGGACCAGACCACCACGGTGCCGCCGTGGCCTTTGTTCAGCGCAGATGCATTCAGCACAGCGCCGGGTTTCACGATCACTTCATTGGCTTGGCGAATCAGCGGGTTCTGGCCTTGCCAGTCGCCACCAATCAAGACCTTGCCGCCACCGGCTTGGCCACTGGCATCGACCCGCGCTTGCGCCGACAGGGTGACTTTGTCGCCGGTCACCACCACCTCGCCACCCTTGGTGTTTGCGTCCACACCGGCGGCGCTGATCTGGCCACTCATGTCCACCAAGCCTTGCGTGCCGCCATCCAAAAACACGCGGCCTTCGCGACTGACCAAGGACAGGGTTTCAATCGTGCCGCTTTGCTGAATCACGCTGCCCAAAATGGCATTCGCGCTGCGAGCCGACAAGATCACCAAGCCGCCATCGGCCCGAATGACTTGCTTGTTGACCACCAAGGCGTCCATCACCGATTGCTCGACCAACACCGACACCAGCTTGCTGTCGGCGAATTGCAAAACGGTCTTAGCGCCTGCGGCCAAGGCCACCGTGCCTTCACGCGCCAGCAACACGCCTTCGTTGCGCACCTCGGGGGCCAGCAAGGCGATGTAGCCGCCCAGCGCTGCGGTGATTTGCCCTTGGTTCACCACCGCGCCTTGCTGGCCGTTGACGGCCAGCGCTGCGCCAAATTGATTGAAGTCCTCGTTGGAAATCGCTTGCGTGGTGGCCACCAAGCCGGCCACATTCACCTGGGCTGTGGGGCCAAACAAAACACCGGCGGGGTTGCTGATGAACACCTGGCCATTGGCGCTCAGGCGGCCCAAAATTTGGCTCGGGTTGGTATCGAGCACCCGGTTCAACACCACAGCGTTGGCATTGGGTTGGTTGAATTGCACCGAGGCTTGGCTGCCAATGTTGAAACTGTTCCAGTCCAGCACCGCGCGGTTGCTGGTTTGCCCAATTGACAAAGCATTCGGTGCGGTTTGCGTCACCGTGGCTTGTCCTGACACCAGGTTGGCACCTTGCGGCAAGGCGCTGCTGGCCACGGGGGGTGTTTGTGCATGCAATTGCAGCCCCAACAAGGCCAAGCACGAAACCAAGGTGGTGTGGCGGTGGACTTGTTTCATGTCAGAACGCATGGTTGAGGTTGAACAAATAGCGGTCCAGGACCAAGCTGCCATCTTGGTCCAGACCACTGCTGTTGGCATTCGGGTTGTGACCGATGCGCCGTGCCCAGGTCAATTTCAGCTCGGTTTGGCCCAAGCCAGACTGCACACTGCTGCCCATCCACAAGCCTGCGCCTTGCAACTGGTAGTGGTTCAAAGCGCTGGTGTAGGCGCTGTCTTTGTTGATGGTGACGTCACCCCAATCGTAAAACCCAGCCAGCGTCAGCTTGTTGTTGCCCACAGGCAGTTGGTGTTGATACTCCAAGTTCAACAAGTTGCCCAAACTGCCCCCCGCCTCATTGGCTGGGTAGGCGCGAACGCCTTGGGCACCGCCCAAGTAGAGTTTTTCGGCACCGTCCAAATTCTTGTTCGCCCATTGGGTTTGGAATTGCCCCAGCACGGCTTGACGGTCGTTGATGGCATAGCGCTGCAAATGGCTCAAACGCCAGCGCTGGAAATGACCAGCGGTTTTCGCGGTGAGCGCGTCACCCTGAATATGTTCTGAGGTGGAGTTGCTCAAATCCAGATAACCCAGCACCCAGGCTGCGTTGCTGCGGTATTGCCAAGGCGAAAAGGGGTCTTGCCCAGCAGCTTCCAGCGACAAGGTCAGGGCTTGTCCGCTGTATTTGGAGATGGTTTGACCGACCACATCGTTGCGGTACTGCTTCCAGTCCCCAGCGATGTTGAGATTGATTTGCTGGTTCTCGGTTCTTTCCATAGGGATGTTCAAGGCCATGCCCAGCGTCGTCGAAGGCCCTTCTGCTTGCAAAGACTTGAAGTCGGGCGTGATCAGTCTGTAGTGCATGGCCGAACCATAGGTGGCCAAGCGCCAACCGTTGTCGCCCACTGGCAAGCTGTAGAGCAGCTTGCCGTATTTCACGCCTTCGCTGTTGAGCAGGTTCGCCGTGATGTTGTCGCCCCGGTTGCCGGGATTGTTCAGCTTGAAGATCAGCGATTGCCGAGACGCTCCCACCGCCCGCGAGCCGTGATTGTCCAAGTCCACTTGCACTTCTTTTTCTTTGCTGCGCATCACCTGCACCAGCGCCACGGATTCACCAGCGTTGGCGCCGGGCTGCAAACTGATTTGGGTTTTCACGCCCGGCAGTTCAGCGGCCAGCAAGGAGGCGGTTTCCAAGCCTTTGAGATTGATGGTTTGACCCACAGGTTGTTGCCGCTCGATCAAACGCACCAAGTGGTCGGAGGCTTTCAAGGCGCCGCCGGGGTCGTCCATCACCGCACCGCCAAATTTGGCTTCGGTGATGTTGACCCGCAGCACACCCGCACTCAATTCTTGTTGCGGCAAATCAGCCCGCGCAAGGATGCCGCGTTGGCGGTAATAGCGGGTCACTTCTTCGGCGATTTTTTCAAACTCGGCCATGTTGGATTTCATGCCCAACTGGCCCGCCAAGGCCTGGCCCAATTCGGTGCTGCTGATGGCTTGGTTGCCGACAAACAAAAAGCCGACCAATTCAATGCCCACCTCGGCCTGATTCGCCACACGCGGCACATCGGCGGGCTTGGCCGCTTCAACAGGTTTGCCAGCTTCAAGTGGTTTAGCGGTTTCAACAGGTTTGACCGCTTCGGGTGGCTTGGCAGCTTCAACGGGTTTGGCGGCTTCTGTTGGTTTGGTCGCTTCAGCCGGTTTCGGGGCGACGCTGTCGCGGTCGGCTTGCACGGGTTTGGGCTTGGGCGGGGGGAACTGCACCCAGTTGGCGCGGTCATCCACCGCGCTGATCGCCACTTGTTGATCAGCAGCGGCGCTTGGCCCAGGCAGCAGCCCAACGACCAGGGTCGCGAGCAAGCTGCCTGACATCGCTTTGGCGACAGGCCATCCCCGAGGCTGGGGGCGGAAGAGGGGCAAAATATCGTTGTTCACATGAATTCCACGATGGGTTATCAACTCTCGACACCAGCCGAAAAAACTTGAAAATTATTTTGCAAATGCTTTATTTGGTATTCAGTTTGAATCGCTTGTGGGGTGTCCGTTGGCTTCATGCGGCGGGAAACAGGGTGGCTGAGACGCCTGTTTTCAATGCCTAAAGACTTGAACCCGCGCCCTGGCTCGCTGTCGGTGGCCCCGATGATGGACTGGACCGATCGGCACTGCCGCTACTTCCACCGCTTGTTGTCGCGCCACGCGCTGCTCTACACCGAGATGGTCACCACCGGCGCACTCATCCACGGTGACGTGCCCCGGCACCTCGACTTCAACCCCGAAGAGCACCCCGTGGCGCTGCAATTGGGCGGCAGCGAACCCGCCGATTTGGCGCAAGCCGCCAAGCTGGGCGCGCAATGGGGTTACCAAGAAATCAACCTCAATTGCGGCTGTCCCTCCGAGCGGGTGCAGCGCGGTGCTTTTGGCGCGTGTTTGATGGCCGAGCCGCAACTGGTGGCCGATGGCGTCAAGGCCATGCGCGACGCGGTGGATGTGCCGGTGACGGTGAAGCACCGCATTGGGCTGGACCGTGGCGAGAGCTACGACTTTGTGCGCGATTTTGTGGGCACCGTGGCGCAAGCGGGTTGCCAGCATTTCATCGTGCATGCCCGCAACGCTTGGCTGCAGGGCTTGTCACCCAAAGAAAACCGCGAGATTCCGCCCTTGAAGCCCGAGTGGGTGCTGCGCCTGAAAGCCGATTTCCCTGCGCTGGAGTTCGTGATCAACGGCGGCATCACCACCGAGGCGCAGATTTCAGAGCACTTGTCTGCATTGGACGGTGTGATGGTCGGGCGCGAGGCCTACCACCGGCCTTGGTTCTTAAGCGAATGGGATGCGCTGATGGGCTTGGCTTCTGCGCCGCTGGAACGCGACGAGGTGGAAA
Organism: Limnohabitans simekii (SeqCode); assembly: GCF_965234735.1. Lineage (GTDB taxonomy): Bacteria > Pseudomonadota > Gammaproteobacteria > Burkholderiales > Burkholderiaceae_C > Limnohabitans > Limnohabitans simekii. Next base: position 39,399 of record NZ_OZ248545.1, read on the forward strand.
ACCAGATGGTGCGCTACATGGGTTTGCAGGCCAGCCAAGGTGTGGGCTGGTTCGCGGTGTCCCGCCACATGCTGGGGCTGCGCCATGGCCAGTCGGGTGCCCGACGTTGGCGGCAGGTGTGGAGCGACCACCGCCTGAAAGACCGCCCGGCGCATGAAGTGGCCAAGCTGGCGCAAGAGGCTTTGAAGGCATGAACTTGGCGTCCTCTGTCAGATTGGCCGCCATCGCGATTTGGTGCGTGCCCGCCATGTGGGCCTTCAACTTCATGGTCGCCCGCTTGGCCCCCGGCGTCATCGAACCGCATGGCTTGGCGCTGGGGCGCTGGCTGATCGTCACGCTTTCTTTGGGCTGGTGGACAAGGCGCGAAATTTGGCAACACCGAGCGCATATTTGGCAAGACTGGTGGCGCTATCTGGTGCTCAGTGTTTTTGGCATGTTGATTTGCGGCGCTTGGGTGTATGTTGGAGCCCGCACCTCGTCGGCCATGAATATTTCACTCATCTATTCATCTTCACCGGTGTTCATTTGTCTGGCCGCCGTCTTCTGGCTGAAGGAGCGGATGCGCTGGTGGCAGGCTTTGGGCGTGCTGGTGGCGCTGGGCGGTGTGGTGCACGTGGTGGTGCAGGGCCATTGGGCGCATTTGTCCGAGGTGCAATGGGTGCAAGGGGATGCACTGATTTTGCTGGCGGCCTGCAGTTGGGCGGCGTTTGCCTTGCTGCAAAAACGCTGGGCCTCGCCGCTGAGCGGCCTGGCCCGCTTGGCCGTGATGGCGTTTTTTGGGTGTTGGGTGGTGTTGCCCTTTGTGCTGTGGGAGGCGAGCCTGCCCACCACTCCGGCGTGGAGCAGCCATGCAGCGGTGCTGGTGCTGGTGGTTGGTGTGTTTCCGGGCATCTTGGCTTACAGCGTCTACGCCTGGGGCCAAAAGCTGTTGGGCGCCAGCCGCGTCAGCATGGTGCTGTATTTGGGGCCGCTGTGGGGCGCGGTGGTGTCTTGGGGTGTGCTGAACGAGCCGCTGGGCTGGCACCACTTGGTCGGCGCCTTGCTGATCTTGCCCGGCGTCGCTTTGGCGCAATGGACCTCCGCAGAAGAATTGGGGTCAGATTCCAATTAAATCGCTTGAGCTCGGAATTCCAAACAATTGGAATCTGACCCCAATTACCCCAAAGAGTTTGCCCGCCGAATTTGAGATAAGACCGCCCAATAATTTGAAGATTTATTAACCATACTTGGCTTTTTTGGAGGCGGCCCAAAACAGCTTGTTTTGGGCAGGGGGTCATACAGGACGGGAATTGCAGCCTTTTTTATGATACATAAAAGCGAGATTTCTCTGAATTTTTGTATCACGCCGAGGCCGAACCGACTGATCGAATTTGCAACTCCACTTGCAAACCGGCCGCCACCGCCATGTTCACCAAGGCGTCCAAACCAAACAAATTGATCTTGCCGCGCATCAGGTCCGACACGCGAGGCTGGGTGACGCCAAACAACTTGGCGGCTTGTGCCTGGCTCCAGCCCTCGCTTCTCATGTGAGCCTTCAGCGCCATCATCAAACGCGAACGCATCTTCATGTTTTCAGCCGTGCCGGGGTCTTCCTCTACTGCGTCCCAGATGCTGTCGAAAGTGTTCTTGTTCATGCTTGCCGCTCCTTGATGACCTCTTGATATCTATATGTTGCTAATTGCAAATCTGGTTTCGATGTTTTTGCTGATTTCTTTTGAAAGCAATGCAGTACCACCACCATCTCCGCAAACTTGGCTACATAGATGACGCGAAATGCCCAAGCCGCATCCCTGATCCGAATTTCACGCACACCTGGCCCGATGCTGGGCATGGGTTTCCAATCATCAGGATCGCCGCCGGATTGCACTTGATCCAGTTGGTAACCAGCCTCGCGTTTGGCCGTCGCCGGAAACAACTTGAGGTCGGCGAGCGAGCTGCCCCTGAATTGAATCTGCTTAACCGCCCGTGAGGCCTGAATTATATAAAATTTTGTATGAGTCAAGGTCTTGAAGCATTTTGATCTTCAAGTGTGTGCCTTCAAAGCCTTCAGAGGGTGTGATGCATGCCGACCAAATTTGGTGATGCGATCCCTGAATTCATGGCGAAATCAACCCCAAGGCCGATGTTCCAAGTGCCGAAACATCTGTAAAGCCGCACGGCCTAGGGTCCATTTTTTTTGTAAAAAATTGGGTTCAGATTCCAATTAAATCGTTTGAGCTCGGAATTAAAAATAATTGGAATCTGACCCCAATTAGTGCCCCAATTACTCACTCATGGCAGGCGGCTTGAGCGTGCCTTCAACGCCAAAACAATTGGAATCTGACCCCAATTAGAAAGAATTGGAATCTGACCCCCATTACTCCGCAATGCCGGGCACGACCTGGCTGAAGCCGCCGTCCACATAGGTGATTTCCGCCGATACGCCAGCCGCCAAGTCCGACAACAAGAAGGCGGCGACGTTGCCCACATCCTCGATGGTCACGTTGCGGCGAATGGGTGAGTTGTTGGCGACCACGTCCAAAATCTTGCCAAAGCCTTTGATGCCCGAGGCCGCCAAGGTTTTGATCGGCCCGGCGCTGATGCCGTTGGCCCGCATGCCGCGGTTGTGGCTGCCCAAAGACTCGGCCAAATAGCGCACCGACGCCTCCAAGGAGGCCTTGGCCAGGCCCATGGTGTTGTAGTTGGGCACGTTGCGCAGCGCCCCCAGGTAGCTGAGGGTCAGCACGGCAGCCTTGTCGTTGAAATAGGGCAGCATCGCCTTGGTCATGGCCGGGAAGCTGTAGGCGCTGATGTCGTGGGCGATGGCGAAGGCTTCGCGGCTCAAGCCGTCCAGGAAGTCACCGGCAATCGCTTCGCGCGGCGCAAAGCCGATGGCGTGCACAAAGCCGTCAAACTTCGGCCAGGCGGCGGTCAGGCCGCTCACCATGGCGGCGATCTGATCGTCGCTGGCCACATCGCAATCAAACACCAGGGTCGAGCCAAAGTCGGCGGCGAACTCGGTGATCCGCTCTTTGAAACGCTCGCCTTGGTAGCTGAACGCCAGCTCGGCACCTTGGGCGTGGCAGGCTTTGGCAATGCCATAGGCGATCGAGCGGTTCGACAACACGCCGGTGATGAGCAATTTCTTGCCCGCTAAAAACCCTGTTTTTTCCTGCATTTCGCGGCTCCTGAAAAATCTTGCAGAATTGTCGCATGCGAACTTTTTTACTTGGCGTTTGGTTGTGTTGCGCGTCCCCCGTGTGGGCGGCGCACGCCTATGCCCAGTTTGGCGACATCCTCTACCCGCCGGGCTTCAAGCATTTCAGCCATGTCAACCCGGTCGCGCCCAAGGGCGGCGACATCGCTTTGGTGGCCCCAACCCGCGCTTCCAGTTTTGACAAATACAACCCGTTCACCATGAAGGGCACAGCACCCCCTGGCTTGGGTTTTTTGATGTTTGAAACTCTATTGGTGGGCAACACCGAAGAACCGACCACCGCTTACGGCCTGCTGGCCGAGGACGTGACCGTGGCACCCGACAAGCTGTCCGTCACCTTCCGGCTGCACCCCGAGGCGCGGTTTCACAACAACGACCCGGTGCTGGCCGCCGATGTGAAATATTCGTTTGACCGCCTCACCAGCAAAGAAGCCGCGCCGCAATTTCGCACCTATTTCAGCGAGGTCAAGGGCGCCACCATCTTGTCCGAGCGGGAAATCAAGTTCGAGTTCAAACGCGCCAACGCCGAATTGCCGCTCATCGTCGGCGGCATGGCGGTGTTCAGCCAGAAATGGGGCGCAGGCAAGCCCTTGGACCAGGTGGTGACCGACGTGCCGATCGCCTCCGGCCCCTACAAGCTGGGCAAAACCGACTTTGGCAAAGACATCCAGTACGTGCGCAACCCCGACTACTGGGCGAAAAACCTCGGGGCGCGTCGTGGCATGTTCAATTTCGACCGCATCACTTACAAGCTTTACAAAGACACCACCGCGCAGTTCGAGGCGTTCAAAGCCGGTGAGTTTGACTACATCCAAGCTTTCGTGGCCCGCGAATGGGCGCGGGGCTACAAGGGCAAGCTGTTTGACAACGGCACCCTCATCAAACAAGAGCTGCAACACGGCAACGCTGGCGACTTCCAAGGCTTCATGTTCAACACCCGCTTGGCCAAGTTCAAGGACAAACGGGTGCGCCAAGCCATCGGCCTGGCCATGGACTACGAGTGGATGAACCGCCAACTCTTCTACCAAGCCTACACACGGGTGCGCGGCTACTTCGTGGGCAGCGATTTCGAGGCCAAGGGCTTGCCCGCGCCGGATGAACTGGCTTTGCTGCAAGCCTTGCGCGACAAACTGCCGCCCGAGGTGTTCACCGAGTCGGTACCGCTGCCGCCGCAAACCAACCTCGATCCTGCCTCGGGCCACACGCTGCGCGACCATTTGCGCCAAGCCCGGGACCTGCTGGCGCAAGCCGGCTGGACCTTCCGCGATGGCGCCTTGCGCAACGACAAAGGCGAGGCCTTCACCTTGGAATTTTTGGACAACTCGGGCTCGATGGGCCGGGTGGTCACGCCGTACGCGAAAAACCTGGAGAAACTGGGTTTCAAGGTCAACTACAAAGTGGTGGATTTCGCCGTGCTGCAAAAGCGCATGGACGTGTTCGACTTTGAGCTCATCAGCAACCGCATCGGCGGCAGTGAAGCACCGGGCACCGAGTTGCTCGAGCGATTTGGCTCGAAAGCCGCCGACACCGAAGGCTCAAGCAACGTCATCGGTATCAAAGACCCGGCCATCGACGCCTTGCTGGACAAGGCCGTGGCCGCGCAAACCCGACCGCAGTTGGTGGCAGCCGTGAAGGCACTCGACCGTGTGTTGCGACACGGCCACTACACCGTGCCGCATTGGTATGGCAGCGTGCACCGCGTGGCTTGGCGGGCCGGGCGCTTTCAGCGGCCCCAGGTGACGCCGCGTTTTTACCAACCCGAAACCTGGATCACCAGCACCTGGTGGGGCAGTACCGCGAACTTGGTGGGGGACCGCTGACATGTTCAGTTACATCCTGAAACGCTTGTTGTTGATGATCCCCACGTTGTTTGGGATTTTGTTGCTCACCTTCGTGGTCATCCAGTTCGTGCCGGGTGGACCGGTCGAGCAAATGGTGTCGCAGTTGCAAGGCCGTGACACGGGCGGCGAGGGCGCTGCCGCCAGCGGAGCAGGCTACCGGGGCCGCCAAGGCGTGGATGCGGCGCGGATTGAAGAAATCAAGCAGTTGTATGGCTTTGACAAACCGCCGCTCGAGCGCTTTGTGCAAATGCTCCAGCAGTTTGCCCGCTTCGATTTGGGCAAGAGTTTTTTCTACCCCAAAGACGTGTGGCAACTGGTGAAAGAAAAACTGCCGGTCTCCATCAGCCTGGGGTTGTGGACGTTTTTCCTCAGCTACTTGGTGTCGGTGCCGCTGGGCATTGCCAAAGCGGTGCGGGCGGGCACCCGTTTTGACATGCTCACCAGCATCGTGGTCTTGATTGGTTATGCGATTCCTGGCTTTGTGCTGGGCGTGGCCTTGCTCGTGGTGTTTGGTGGCCAGTTGCAATGGTTTCCATTGCGCGGCCTGACGTCCAGCAATTGGGAAACGCTGAGCATGGGCGCGAAAGTCGTGGACTACCTGTGGCACATCGCCATGCCCGTCACCGCCAGCGTCTTGGGCGCGTTTGCGGTCACCACCATGCTGACGAAAAACGCTTTCTTGGAAGAAATTGGCAAGCAATACGTGCTCACCGCCCGCGCCAAAGGACTCAGTGAGCGCAAAGTGCTCTGGAAGCATGTCATGCGCAACGCGCTCATTCCCTTGGTCACCGGCTTCCCAGCCGCGTTCATTGGTGCTTTTTTCGCAGGCTCCTTGTTGATCGAAACCTTGTTTTCGCTCGATGGACTGGGCCTCTTGAGCTATGAAAGCGTGATGCGCCGCGACTATCCGGTGGTCTTGGGCACGCTGTATTTGTTCACCCTGATTGGCTTGGTCACCAAGCTGATCAGCGACCTGTGTTACGTGTGGGTGGACCCGCGCGTGAAGTTTGATTGACCGCCATGGCGACCCCTTCTTTGTCCCCCTCCGCCCTGGCTTGGCAGCGTTTCCGCCGCAACCGGCTGGGCTTTGTCAGCCTGGTCTTGTTTGTGCTGTTGTTTGTGATCAGTTTGGCCGCTGAGTTTGTGTCGAATGACAAACCGCTGGTGGCCAGGTACCAAGACCAGTGGTATGCGCCGGTGTTCAAGAACCCACCCGAAACCGCGTTTGGCGGCGACTTCGCCACCCCCACCGACTTCCTCGACCCCTTCATTCGCCAGCAGTTTCAGCAGCCCGGCAACTGGGCCGTTTACCCGCTCAACCCTTATCACCACGGGACGCTGAATTACTTCGCCAAAGAACCCAACCCCGCGCCGCCCTCGGCCGACAACTGGCTGGGCACGGACGACCGTGGCCGCGATTTGCTGGCGCGTTTGCTTTATGGCTTTCGGGTGTCGGTGTTGTTCGCGCTGGCCCTGACCGTCACCGGCACCATTCTGGGCGTGGTCACCGGGGCCATTCAAGGTTTCTTTGTCGGCAAGATCGATTTGGCCATGCAGCGCTTCATCGAGATTTGGGGCGCCATGCCCGAGCTGTACCTGCTCATCATTTTTTCGGCGGTGTTCGAGCCCAGCGTTAGCTTGCTGCTGATTCTGTTGAGTCTGTTTGGCTGGATGGGCTTGTCCGACTATGTGCGTGCCGAGTTTTTGCGCAACCGCCAACTCGACTATGTGCGTGCCGCCCGCGCTTTGGGTTTGTCGAACTGGGCCATCATTTGGCGGCATGTGCTGCCCAACAGCATGACGCCGGTGGTCACCTTTTTGCCGTTTCGCATGAGTGCCGCCATCTTGGCGCTCACCAGCCTGGACTTCTTGGGGCTGGGTGTGCCCCCCGGCACGCCGAGCTTGGGCGAGTTGCTGGCGCAAGGCAAAAACAACATCGACGCGTGGTGGATTTCCATCTCCACTTTCGGCGTGTTGGTGGTCACGCTGCTGCTCTTGACCTTCATGGGTGACGCGCTGCGCGATGCCTTAGACCCGCGCAAACTCAAGCAAGAGGCTGCCTCATGAAAGCCTTCATGCGCCTGAGCGCCTTCAACGCTTGCCCAAAGGCCTTCTCATGAGCCCCTTGCTGCGCGTTCACAACCTGCACATGTCTTTCCAAGGCCGCGAGGTGGTGCACGGCGTGTCCTTTGAGATGCAAGCTGGTGAAAAACTGGCCTTGGTGGGCGAGTCCGGCTCGGGCAAAACCGTCACCGCGCTCAGCCTGCTGGGCTTGGCACGTGGCGCTTGGGTGCGCGGCGAGGCCTTGTTTGAAGGCCAAGACCTGTTGCACATGACTGAAAACGAATTGCGCGGCATCCGCGGCAGCGAGATCGCCATGGTCTTCCAAGAACCCATGACGGCTTTGAACCCGCTGTTTACCATCGGCGACCAAATCGCCGAGGTGTTGGAACTGAAAAAAGGCTTGTCCCGCCAAGACGCTTGGCAACGTGCCATCGACTTGCTGAACGACACCGGTATCCCCGAGCCCGAGCGGCGCGTGGCCAGCTACCCGCACCAGTTGTCAGGCGGCCAACGCCAACGCGCCATGATCGCCATGGCCTTGGCCGGTGAACCCAAACTCTTGCTGGCTGACGAGCCCACCACCGCCCTGGATGTGTCTTTGCGCGGGCAAATATTGGCCTTGCTCGACAGCTTGCAAGCCAAGCACAACATGGCAGTGCTGCTCATCACCCACGACCTGAACATGGTGCGCCGTTTTGCGCAACGCGTGGTGGTGATGGAAAACGGTTTGGTGGTCGAGCAGGGCGCGGTGGCCCAGGTGCTGAGCCACCCCGAACACGCCTACACCAAGCGCCTGGTGGACAGCCAACCCGAGCGCAATGTGTTCGAGCCGGTGTCGAACGCGCCGGTCTTGTTGCAAGCCTCTGGACTGCAAGTGCATTACCCGGTGCCACGCCCTGGTTGGCGCGGTTGGTTTGGGCGTGGCTCGTTCACGGCTTTGCACGGGGCCGACTTCGAGTTGCGCAGCGGCCAAACCCTGGGCGTGATCGGTGAATCCGGCTCGGGCAAGTCTTCGCTGGCCTTGGCGGCGCTGGGCCTGATTCCCTTCCAAGGCGACTTCAAGGTGGAAGGCCAAACCTGGCAAGGCAAGCCTTTGGCCGATTTGCCCTTGCGCCGCGCTTTGCAAGTGGTGTTCCAAGACCCGTTTTCATCGCTGTCACCGCGCATGACCGTCGAGCAGGTGGTGGGAGAGGGCTTGCAAGTCCACGCCCCCGACCTGAACCCCTTGGCGCGGCAAATCAAGGTGCTGCAAGCGCTGGCCGATGTCGGCATGAGCGAAGAACAGTTTCCTGGTTTGCTGGCCCGTTACCCGCACGAGTTCTCAGGCGGTCAGCGCCAACGCATCGCCATCGCGCGGGCGCTCATCGTGCAGCCCCGGGTCTTGGTGTTGGACGAACCCACCAGCGCCTTGGACGTGTCGATTCAAAAACAAGTGCTCGATCTGTTGCAGCGGTTGCAACGCGAACGGGGCTTGAGCTATTTGCTGATCACCCACGACATCGAGGTGATCGAGGCCATGGCCCACCATGTGATGGTCTTGAAAGACGGGCAGGTGGTTGAGGCGGGCAGCTTGGACAGCGTGTTGAACCAGCCTCAATCCGATTACACGCGCAGCCTGTTGGCCGCGTCTTTTCTGGCAGAAAGACTTGCAGCAGCCTGAAAACCCCGCGCAAACCAACAAATTTGTTGGGTTTGGGCCTGTTTTTGCGGGTACAATGCCGACCAAATGAACGATAACGGGCGGACATCCCAACCGCCCGTTTTTTTTGGTCGGGTGAAAAGCGTTGGCATTGCAAGACATCATTGAACAAACCGTCACCGGCCTGGGTTACCAGCTGGTGGAAGTCGAACGCTCTGCGGGCGGCTTGTTGCGCATCACCCTGGATTTGCCTTGGCAGCCGGGTCAGCCCGAGCAGTTTGTGCAAGTCGAGGACTGCGAAAAAGTCACCCGCCAATTGCAGTTCGTGTTGGAAGTCGAAGGCACCGAGTACAGCCGTTTGGAAGTGTCCTCGCCGGGCATCGACCGGCCACTGCGAACAGAAAACGACTTCGCCCGTTTTGTCGGTCAAGAGATTGACCTGACTCTCAAAGCGCCCATGGGTGCGGCAGCCGCTGGTTTGGTGGCCGCCAACCGCAAGAAATTTCGGGGTGTGTTGGAAAGCACCGATACCCCCCAGACCTGGCAAATCACCTGGCGTGATGAGCCTGTCAGCAAACCGGGCATGCGCCCGGCGCGGGTCAAAAAAGACTTGCCAGTGCAAGCGCTGCAATTCACCCTGAGTGAGTTGCGAGACGCGCGACTGGCGCCGATTGTGAATTTCAAGGGCCGCAGGGCCACAGAGGACAGGAGTACTGAACCATGAATCGCGAAATGCTCATGTTGGTGGACGCTATCTCGCGCGAGAAAAATGTCGAGCGTGACTTGGTGTTTGGCGCGGTGGAATCCGCTTTGGCGCAAGCCACCAAAAAGCTGCTGCAAGCAGACAAAGAAAACCCCGTGGAAGACGCCGATATCCGCGTTGCCATGGACCGTGACTCGGGCGAGTACGAAACCTTCCGCCGTTGGTTGGTGGTGCCCGACGAAGCCGGTTTGCAAAACCCCGACGCCGAAGAAATGCTGATGGACGCCAAAGAGCGTTTGTCCGACATCGAGGTGGGCGAGTACATCGAAGAAAGCATGGACTCTTTGCCCATTGGTCGCATTGGCGCCATGGCGGCCAAGCAAGTCATCCTGCAAAAAATCAGAGATGCCGAACGCGAAATGCTGCTGACCGACTTTTTGGCACGCGGCGACCGCATCTTTGTGGGCACCGTCAAGCGCATGGACAAAGGCGACTTGATTGTTGAAAGCGGCCGTGTGGAGGGTCGTTTGCGCCGTGGCGAAATGATCCCCAAAGAAAACCTGCGCAGCGCCGACCGTGTGCGCGCCATGATCATGGAAGTCGACACCACCTTGCGCGGTGCGCCCATCATCTTGTCGCGCTCTGCGCCCGAGTTCATGATCGAGTTGTTCCGCCAAGAAGTGCCTGAAATCGAGCAAGGCTTGTTGGAAATCAAATCTTGCGCCCGCGACCCCGGCTCCCGCGCCAAGATCGCGGTCATTTCGCACGACAAACGCGTCGACCCCATCGGCACCTGTGTCGGTGTGCGCGGCACCCGCGTGAACGCGGTCACCAACGAATTGGCTGGCGAGCGCGTCGACATCGTGTTGTGGAGCGAAGACCCCGCCCAGTTCGTCATCGGTGCGTTGGCCCCGGCCAACGTGTCCTCCATCGTGGTGGACGAAGAAAAACACGCCATGGACGTGGTGGTGGACGATGAAAACTTGGCCATGGCCATTGGTCGCGGCGGCCAAAATGTGCGCCTGGCCTCCGACCTCACCGGTTGGAAAATCAACATCATGGACGCCGCCGAATCGGCGCAAAAAGTAGCCAACGAAACCGAAGGCCTGCGTGCTTTGTTCGTTGAAAAACTCGACGTCGACCAAGAAGTGGCCGACATCTTGATCGAAGAAGGTTTCACCAGCTTGGAAGAAGTGGCCTATGTGCCGCTGCAAGAAATGCTGGAGATTGAAAGCTTTGACGAAGACACCGTGAATGAACTGCGTGCCCGTGCCAAAGACGCTTTGCTGACCATGGAAATTGCCCGTGAAGAAAGCGTGGAAGAGGTCTCCCAAGACCTGCGCGACCTCGACGGTTTGGATACCGAATTGATTGCCAAATTGGCCGAGGGTGGCATCAACACCCGCGATGATTTGGCCGATTTGGCGGTGGACGAGTTGGTGGACATCACCGGCCAGTCTGAAGAAGATGCAAAAACTTTGATCCTGAAGGCGCGTGAACATTGGTTCACGGGTCAAGCGTAACGGTCATGAAGAGGAACACCACAGATGACCATCACAACGGTTGCCGAGTTTGCCAAGGAACTCAAAAAATCTCCCGACACACTGCTTGAGCAGTTGAAGTCTGCGGGCGTCGCCAAGGGCGCGGTCACAGACGAGTTGACGGATGCTGACAAGCAAAAACTGCTGAGCTTTTTGAAAGCTAGCCATGGCACAGACACGCCAGAGCGCAAAAAAATCACCTTGGTGAAGAAATCCACCTCGGAGATCAAACAAGCCGATGCCACGGGCAAAGCCCGCACCATCCAAGTGGAAGTGCGCAAGAAACGCACCTTCGTCAAACGCGACGACGAGGTGGAAGCCGAAGCCCCTGCTGAGTCTGCGCAAGAAGCCGCGCCCGTTCAACCCATCCTCGATCAAGCCGAATTGGCGCGTCGCGAAGAAGAAGCGCGTCGCCAAGCCGAATTCATTCGCCGTCAAGAAGAAGAGCTGGCGGAAAAACGCCGCTTGCGCGAAGCCCAAGAGGCCAAAGACCGCGAAGTCTTGGCCGCCAAAGCCGTGCCCGCCAACGACAAAGACGCTGATGCCGCTGCCGCGCAATTGGCCCAAGCCCAGGCCGAAGCCGCAGAGCGCGAAGCCGCTGCCAAGGTCAGTGCTGAAGAGGACGCGGTTCGCGCCAAAGATTTGGACAGCCGCCGCCGCACCGCGTTGGCCGAAGCCGAAGCCATCCGCACCATGATGAATGCGCCCAAGAAAGTCTTGGTCGCCAAAAAACCAGAGCCCGAAAAAGCCGCGGTCGACCCCAAAGCCATCAAAGGCACCTTGCACAAACCGGCTGCTGGCAGCACCGCACCCGGTGCACGTCCAGCTGGTGGCGCGGTTACCAAAGACGGCCAAAAAGAAGTCAAGAGCGCCAAGCTGTCGTCCAGCTGGGCCGATGAACAAGCCAAGAAAAAAGAAATCAAAACCCGTGGCGACGCCAGCGGGGGTGTGGGTCGCAACAGCTGGCGTGGCGGCCCCCGTGGCCGCCGGGACCGGGATCGGGATGACACCCCGGTGCAAAGCGCACCGGCGGAAGCACGCATCATTGAAGTGCATGTGCCTGAAACCATCACCGTGGCCGAGTTGGCCCACAAGATGGCCATCAAAGCCTCCGAGGTCATCAAACAACTGATGAAGCTGGGCCAAATGGCCACCATCAACCAGCCCTTGGACCAAGACACCGCCATGATCGTGGTGGAAGAAATGGGCCACAAAGCGGTCATCGCCGCGTTGGACGACCCGGAAGCTTTCACCGAAGAAGAAGCCTCTGGTTTGCAAGCCGAGTCCGTCACCCGCGCTCCTGTGGTCACGGTGATGGGTCACGTCGACCACGGCAAAACCTCTTTGCTCGATTACATCCGCCGCGCCAAAGTGGCCTCGGGTGAAGCCGGTGGCATCACACAACACATTGGCGCGTATCACGTGGAAACACCGCGTGGCATGGTGTCCTTCTTGGATACCCCTGGACACGAGGCCTTCACGGCCATGCGTGCCCGTGGTGCCCAAGCCACCGACATCGTGATCTTGGTGGTCGCCGCCGATGACGGCGTCATGCCGCAAACCAAAGAAGCCATCAAGCACGCCAAAGCAGCCGGTGTGCCCATCGTGGTCGCCATCAACAAGATCGACAAGCCTGACGCCAACCCCGACCGGGTCAAAGGCGAGTTGGTGGTGGAAGAGGTGGTGCCTGAAGAATTCGGAGGGGACTCACCCTTCGTGTCCGTCTCGGCCAAAACCGGTCAAGGCATTGACGACTTGCTCGAGCAAGTGCTGTTGCAAGCCGAGGTGTTGGAGCTCAAAGCACCGATTGACGCCATGGCCAAGGGCCTGGTCATTGAAGCCAGTTTGGACAAAGGTCGTGGTCCTGTGGCCACCATCTTGGTGCAGTCTGGCACCTTGAAAACAGGCGATGTGGTGTTGGCCGGTCAAACCTTTGGCCGTGTTCGCGCCATGCTGGATGAAAACGGCAAGTCCATCAAATCAGCCGGCCCGTCCATTCCTGTGGAAATCCAAGGTCTCACGGAAGTGCCGCAAGCAGGGGACGAATTCATGGTGCTCAACGACGAACGTCGTGCCCGCGAAATCGCCACCTACCGTGCAGGCAAATTCCGCAACACCAAACTGGCCAAGCAACAAGCCGCCAAGCTGGAGAACATCTTCACCGACATGGGCTCTGGCGAAATCAAAAACCTGCCCATCATCATCAAAGCCGACGTGCAAGGTTCGCAAGAAGCCTTGGCCGCGTCCTTGCTCAAGCTCACCAACGAAGAAGTGCGTGTGCAGCTGGTCTATGGCGCGGTGGGCGGCATCAGCGAGTCCGACATCAACCTGGCCATCGCTTCCAAAGCCGTGGTGATTGGCTTCAATGTGCGGGCTGACGCAGGTGCGCGCAAGCTGGCTGAAGGCAATGGTGTGGACATCCATTACTACAACATCATTTACGACGCGGTCGATGAATTGAAGGCCGCCATGTCGGGCATGTTGACGCCAGACAAGAAGGAAGAAATCATCGGTATGGCCGAGATTCGCCAAGTCTTCCGCATCAGCAAAATCGGCGCGATCGCGGGTTGCATGGTCACCACGGGTGTGGTGCGTCGCAATGCGCGTTTGCGTTTGCTGCGCGACAACGTGGTGGTGTTCACCGGCGAATTGGAAAGCTTGAAGCGCTTCAAGGATGACGTGCGCGAAGTGAAAGAAAACTTCGAGTGCGGTTTGAACCTGAAGGGCTACAACGACATTCAAGAAGGCGATCAGCTCGAGTTCTTTGAAATCAAGGAAGTCGCTCGCACGATTTAAACCACCTGCATGCCCGCCAAGAAGTCCTCCACAGCCCACCGCGGTTTCCGCGTCGCCGACCAAATCCAGCGCGATTTGGCCGAGTTGATTCGTGAGCTGAAGGACCCGCGCTTGGGCATGGTCACCATCCAATCGGTGGAAGTCACGCCCGACTATGCCCACGCCAAGGTGTTTTTCAGCGTCTTGGTGGGCGACCCCGAGGCTTGCGTGGAAGGCCTGAACCAAGCCGCTGGTTTTTTGCGCAATGGTTTGTTCAAGCGCTTGCACATTCACACCGTGCCCACGCTGCATTTTCAATACGACCGCACCCCCGAACGCGCCGCCGACATGAACGCCTTGATTGCGCGGGCTGTCGCCTCGCGTGCCAAAGACACCGACTGAACCCATGAACACGCCACGCACACGGGTGCAACGGCGCCCCGTGCATGGGGTGTTGCTGTTGGACAAACCCCTCGGACTCTCCAGCAACCAGGCTTTGCAAAAAGCCAAGTGGTTGTTGCGGGCTGAAAAAGCCGGTCACACCGGCACGCTCGACCCGCGGGCCACCGGTGTCTTGCCACTTTGTTTTGGTGCGGCCACCAAATTCAGCCAGTTGCATTTGGACGCCGATAAAACCTATGAAGCCGTTTTGCGCTTGGGTCAATGCACCAGCACCGGCGACGCCGAAGGCGAAGTGATTGCCGAAGCACCGGTGAACTTCACACCCGAACAACTGCTGCAAGTGCAAGCCTTGTTCACCGGTGTGTTGATGCAAGTGCCGCCCATGCACAGCGCCTTGAAAAAAGACGGCAAGGCCTTGTATGAATATGCCCGCGAAGGTTTGGAAGTGGAACGCGCCCCCCGGCAAGTCACTATCCATGCGCTTGCATTGAAAGAACTGCCGGTGCAAGACGGTGTGCGCAGTGTTTGGCTCAAAGCCCATTGCTCCAAAGGCACCTACATCCGCACCTTGGGCGAAGACATTGGCAAGGCACTGGGTTGTGGCGCTTATTTGAGTGCACTGCGTCGCTTGCAAAGCGGCCGTTTTTCGATTGATGCGTGTGTGAGCCTGGAGGCTTTGGAAGCCTTGCCTGAAGCACAGCGTTTCAGTCAGCTTCGCGCTGTGGACAGTTTGCTCGACAGTCATCAACCGATCACATTGCAGCCCGATGATGCAGGTCGATTCCTGAGTGGCTTGCGCCGCCGGGGTGACTGGCCCGACCAAGACCAAGTGGCTGTCTATGGTGCCAGCCCGCATGCCTTGCTGGGCACCGCCCATGTTCGCGCTGGGGAATTGATTCCCGAGCGCTTGTTGAATCCCCAAGAAATCCAATCTTTACTCGAGAGTGCAGCATGACCTTACAAATTCGAAACATCGCCATCATTGCCCACGTTGACCATGGCAAAACCACCATGGTCGACCAACTGTTGCGCCAGTCCGGCACCTTTGCCGACCATGAAAAAGTGGTGGACACCGTGATGGACAACAACGCGATTGAACGCGAACGCGGCATCACCATCTTGGCCAAGAACTGCGCGGTCAGTTGGAAGGGCACCCACATCAACATCGTGGACACGCCCGGACACGCGGACTTCGGTGGCGAAGTGGAGCGTGCTTTGTCGATGGTTGACGGCGTCGTGCTGTTGATTGACGCGCAAGAAGGCCCCATGCCACAAACCCGCTTTGTCACCAAGAAAGCCTTGGCCTTGGGCTTGAAGCCGATCGTCGTGGTGAACAAAGTGGACAAGCCCGGTGCCGATTGCGGCAAGGTCATCAACGCCGCTTTCGATTTGTTCGACAAACTGGGCGCCAACGACGAGCAACTCGATTTCCCCGTGGTCTATGCCTCGGGTATCAATGGCTGGTCTTCACTCGAAGAAGGCCCACAAGGCGAGCAATGGGGCCCCGACATGTCGGCCTTGTTTGACACCGTGTTGAAACACGTGCCCGCCCAACAAGGTGACCCTGCTGCGCCTTTGCAATTGCAAATTTCAGCGCTTGATTTCTCCACCTTTGTGGGCCGCATTGGCGTGGGTCGCATCAGCGCAGGCACCATCAAGCCCAACATGGACGTGGTGGTGATGGAAGGTCCGGACAGCACGCCTGTGAAAGGCCGCATCAACCAAGTGTTGAAGTTCCAAGGCCTGGACCGGATTCAAGCCACCGAAGCAGGTCCTGGCGACATTGTGTTGATCAACGGCATCGACGAGATTGGCATTGGCGTGACCGTGACCGACCCGCTGACACCTGCGCCCTTGCCGATGTTGAAAGTGGACGAGCCCACGCTGATCATGAATTTTTGCGTCAACACCAGCCCCTTGGCCGGTCGCGAAGGCAAGTACGTCACCAGCCGTCAAATCTGGGACCGACTGCAAAAAGAGTTGCAACACAACGTGGCGCTGCGCGTCAAAGAAACCGATGAAGACGGTATTTTTGAAGTCGCCGGCCGGGGTGAATTGCACTTGACGATTTTGTTGGAAAACATGCGCCGCGAAGGCTACGAGATGGCCGTGTCAAAACCGCGCGTGGTGTTTCGTGAAATCAACGGCGAGCGTTGCGAACCCATCGAATTGGTCACCGCTGACATCGAAGAGCAGCACCAAGGCGGCGTCATGCAAGCCCTGGGCGAGCGCAAAGGCGAGTTGGTCAACATGGAACCCGATGGCCGTGGTCGTGTGCGTTTGGAATACCGCATTCCTGCACGGGGCCTGATTGGCTTCACCACCGAGTTCTTGAACTTGACGCGTGGCTCGGGCTTGATTTCCAACATCTTTGACAAGTACGAACCGCACAAGGGCGAGATTGGTGGCCGCAAAAACGGCGTGCTGATTTCCATGGATGACGGTGAAATCTTCACCTACGCCTTGGGCAAACTCGATGACCGTGGCCGCATGTTTGTGAAACCCAACGACCCGGTGTATGAAGGCATGATCGTGGGCATCCACAGCCGCGACAACGACTTGGTGGTGAACGCCACCCGCACCAAGCAGCTGACCAACTTCCGCGTGTCCGGCAAAGAAGACGCGATCAAGATCACACCACCCATCCAATGCACTTTGGAATACGGTGTGCAGTTCATTGAAGACGACGAGTTGGTGGAAATCACACCCAAGAGCGTTCGCTTGCGCAAGCGCCACTTGAAAGAGCACGAACGCAAACGTGCCAGCCGCGACGCCTGAACGCCACGCCATGGTTCACAAGCTCAGCCACACTCAAGCCCTGGGGCTGATGTTGCTGGCCACCTTGCTGTGGTCCATCGCGGGTGTGGTGTCGCGTCAGGTGACCCACGCCCAGGGCTTTGAAGTCACCTTCTGGCGCAGCTTTTTCACGGTGCTGTCGCTCAGTGTTTTGTTGCCGATGCTCAAAGGCCGGTCGCTGTTGACGCAACTGCCTTGGCGTGACAAAACCTTTTGGCTCTCGGGTGTCTGTTGGTCGGTGATGTTCACCGCCTTCATGCTGGCCCTGACCATGACCACCGTGGCCAATGTGCTGATCACCATGGCCATGGGGCCGATGCTCACCGCCTTGTTGTCGCGCCTGGTCCTGAAAAAACCGTTGGCCGCGCACACCTGGTGGGCGATTGCTGCCGCTGGGGTGGGCATGGCCTTCATGTTCATCAGCCAAGTGCAGTTGGAAGGCACACGGCATGTCTGGGGCATGGCTGTGGCCTTGTGTGTGCCGATGGCTGGTGCAGTTCAATGGACCGTGACACACCGTCTGCAAAATGCGGCGCAACCCCCAGACTTCATGTCCGCCGTGTGGGTCGGTGCCTTGTTGTCCTGTGTGTACACCGCACCACTGGCTTGGCCCACCGTGGCCAGCACCAACGACATCGCTTGGTTGGCCGCCTTGGGTTTGTTTCAATTGGCCGTGCCTTGTTTGTTGGCAGTGCGGGCCGCGCAAGTGTTGGCTTCACACGAGCTGGCCTTGTTGGCCTTGCTCGAGGTGTTGTTTGGCATTGCTTGGGCTTGGTGGGGCGCGGGTGAAGAGCCCGGCTTGAATGTGTTGGTGGGCGGCGGCTTGGTGCTGTGCGCCTTGGCGTGGAACGAATCGCGAAGCAGGAGAACGCAACATGGATGATCCTTTCTCAATTCAACAAGGTGATGTGTTGGCCGAGGTGCAAGGCGCAGTGGGCCTGATCACCTTGAACCGTGCCAAGGCCTTGAATGCTTTGTCCCTGGGCATGGTGCGCAGCCTGACCGAGGTGTTGTTGGCGTGGGCGCAAGACGACCGTGTGCAAGCTGTGGCCCTGCGCGGCATGGGCAAAGAGGGCGCGTTTGGTGCGTTTTGCGCGGGTGGTGATATTCGGTTTTTTCATGCAGCGGCATTGGCAGGGGACGCGGCCTTGGATGATTTCTTCACCGAAGAGTACCGCTTGAACCATTTGATTCACCACTACGCCAAACCCTGCATCGTTTTCATGGACGGTGTGGTGATGGGCGGGGGCATGGGCTTGGCACAGGGCGCATCACTGCGCATTGCCACCGAGCGCACCAAGATGGCCATGCCCGAAACCATGATTGGTTTGTTTCCCGATGTCGGCGGCGGTTATTTCCTCAGCCGTTGTGATGGTGCTTTGGGCGAGTACTTGGGCCTCACCGGTCAGATGTTGAATGGGGCAGAAGCCGTGTTCGCAGGCTTGGCCGATGTCTTGGTGGACAGTGCGTCCTTGAACACACTGTGGGCACAGTTGCCTGCACACCATTGGTCACAGCCTGATGCCTTGGAGGGCTTCAGTGCCGCCTTCAAAGCAGTCACGCAGCACGCGCAAGCCAGCCAACCCGCTTGGTGGAACGACAGCTTGAACCAAGCCTTCGGTGCAGCCGATCTGCAAGCCATTGCGCAAGCCTTGGAAGCCGCTGGCCACACACATGCCTTAGAGGCTTTGCACAAACGATCCCCTTTGATGCTGGCGGTGAGCCTTGAACAAATTCGCCGTGCACGACACATGAACCTGAGTGACGAATTGCGCATGGAGCGTGACATGGTGCGTCACAGTTTTCATCCCACACACTTGCAACGCACACCAGCGCAAAGCGACACGGTGGAAGGCATCCGCGCCTTGGCCGTGGACAAAGACCATGCACCGCGTTGGTTGCCCGCACAACTGCATGAAGTCACCGCCGACATGGTGACGCCTTTTTTCAACAGCCCTTGGCCTGCCCATGACCATCCCTTGATGGACTTGCGGGCGCGAGTGGTTTGAGTTTTCACAGGACAGCCATGGCCAGCCCGATCAAAGTGATGTTTGGATTCCATGCCGTGGGTGTGCGCCTGAAAACCGCGCCAGACTCGGTGATTGAGGTGTTCATTGACCCGACACGCCGCGACGCTCGTATGCGCCAGTTTCAAGAGCGTGCCAAAGAAGCCAAAGTGAAACTGGTCGAGTCCGATGGCCTGCGCTTGTCTCAACTGGCCGGTAGCCATGGCCACCAAGGCGTGGTGGCGCGGGTGCACCAGATTGACATTGCCAAATCCCTCGATGCATGTTTGGAAGCCTTGCCCACCGATGAACCGGCCTTGATTCTGGTTTTGGATGGCATCACCGACCCGCACAACCTGGGCGCGTGTTTGCGCGTGGCCGATGGGGCAGGTGTGCACGCGGTCATCGCGCCCAAAGACCATGCCGTGGGTATCAACGCCACGGTGTCCAAAGTGGCCAGTGGTGCGGCGGACACCGTGCCTTACTTCATGGTGACGAATTTGGCCCGCACCTTGAATGAACTCAAAGAGCGCAACATTTGGATCACCGGCACCAGTGACGATGCGCCAAAAACACTGTATGAGGTGGATTTGAAAATCCCCACTGCGTGGGTCTTGGGTGCAGAAGGCGATGGGATGCGTCAACTCACCCGCAAAACCTGCGATCAACTGGTGCGCATTCCGATGGCCGGTGGCGTGGAGAGTTTGAACGTGTCGGTGGCCAGCGGCATTTGTTTGTTTGAAACGGTGCGGCAACGGATCAGCTTGGCCTGATGCAATGGCTGATCAGCCCTTTTACACCGTCTTCAACCAAATCCAAAACCAATTCAAAGTCTTTCGCTTCACCATAGTAGGGGTCGGGAATTTCTGTGAGTTCGTATTGCTCGAAAAATTCTGAGAAATAACGAACTTTGTGTCTGAGGTTTTCAGGGCATCGCTCGTTGACAGTTGTTTGATTGTTGTGGTCCATGGTCAAAATCAAATCAAAATGTTCAAAATCTTCATGCGTCAACAACCTGGCTCGCAGAGCCGATAAGTCATAGCCTCTTTGCAGCGCATGCTGCTGTGTTCTTGGATCGGGCGCAGATCCTATTTGGTAATTGTGCGTTGCTGCCGAATCCACATGGATGCGCTCGTTCAGTTGGGCTTTTGTCATGAGGTGCCGCATCACACCCTCTGCAGTTGGACTTCGGCAGATATTTCCCATGCATACAAAAAGAATTTTCATGGTTTATTTGCAAGTTGATTGAACTGGACTGAAATTTGCTAAAGGGTGAAGGTAGCAAATATTGATGGAGTTTATTCATGACCACCCATTTACCCTCTAAAAACAACAAGTACCCCCGATGTTTATCCATTGCGGGATCAGACAGCAGTGGGGGGGCAGGCATTCAAGCAGACTTGAAAACCTTCATGGCGCTTGGTTGCTTTGGCATGGCAGCCATCACCGCACTCACGGCCCAAAACACAGTGGGTGTTCAAGGTATTCAAGCCGTTTCTGCGGACTTCTTGAAGCTGCAAATTCAATCGGTGATTGATGACATCGGGATTGATGCCTTGAAGATTGGCATGTTGCACAGTCCCGAGTTGGTGGAGGTGGTTGCTTGGGCCATCGAGCACTATGGTCTTCAACAAGTTGTTTTTGATCCTGTGATGGTGGCTACCAGTGGAGATCAATTGATTACCGAAGAAACCATGGAAGTATTGGTCAAACGGCTGTTTCCCTTGGTGACACTCATCACCCCCAATCTGGATGAAGCAGGCTGGTTACTGAAGCAAAATCTGAAAACCAAAAAAGACCTCACTGTGGCCGTTCGGTTTTTGCAATCCATGGGGGCTCGCAACGTACTGATCAAAGGCGGCCATCTGCCGGGTGATGAGTTGTGGGATGTGTTGGCTTTGGCCTCGGGCGCACACCATGAATTTTCATCGTCGCGAATTCCAACCCACAACACGCATGGCACAGGCTGCACACTGTCGTCAGCCATTGCGGCCTATTTGGCTTTGGGGCTCGATTTGCCAAGCGCTGTGGCATCCTCACGCGACTTTATTTACCAAGCTTTGAAGCATGGTGCCAGTGTTCAAACTGGACAAGGTCACGGGCCCTTGAACCATGGGTTTTCCCCTAGATCAATGCACATTCAAGACATCGCTGATTCAAAGGAACAAGCATGAATTCGGCAGTGCATGTCACGGCATGTCGCGTGACTGTCACAGCGTCTCACATGTGACAGTTGCAGTAGATTGACACCGGTCAACTAATAAATCCATATGAATCATAGGTTTGCAAGTGTTGAAGATCTTGTTTTTGCATGGCATGTTTCTTGAGAAGTGAGTTAGGAGAGCAGCCAAAGAGTTGTTCCTTTCCTTGCCCAATGGCAAGTCCACTTGACAAAACCAGGAGACATCAATGGATAACAAAGACGAATCTAATGTGCATGACGACACGGTTAAACCCTCACGTCGCGGCTTTCTTCAGCAAGCTGGTGCATTGGGCGCAGGTGCGGCACTGACAGCTAACCCCATTGCAGGCATGGCCCAAAATAAAGGTGGATTGGCACCAGGCATGACGGGCGGGCCCACCGGTTTCAACGGTGCTGAACGTTTCCAATACAACGCTTCCATGTCGGAAGGACGTGCAATTGAAGGCATTAAAAAATTAAAAGCCGCAGGCAAAGCGCCCAAGAAACTCACCATGTTGCTGACCGATGGGGCGATTGGACAAATCACCAAGCCTTTCCCAGTTGGAAAAATTGGTGCACAAACTTATCCCACGGGGGCACCATCTGCCAAAGAAGTGTGGGAACGTGAAACAGGCATTGAGATCGACATCGTTGGTGCCACAGCGGACGATATTTTCAAAAAAGTCATGCAAGATGTGACCACAGGGTCAGGTCAGTTTGACATCTACACCGGCCCATGGAACTCCACCGGTGACTTGGTCGCTGCAGGTGGTGCCGTCAACTGTGACCCGTTTGTCAAAGCCTACAAGCCTGATTGGGCAGACCCACAACGTGGCACCCCAACGCCTGAAATGGAGAAGTTGCTTTACACCTACAACGGCAGCTACTACTCATTCAGCTTGGACGGTGACTTTCAAACTTGGTTTTACTTGAAAGACATCTATGAGAAACCAGATGTCCAGAAGAAGTTCGCCGACAAATACGGTTACAAGCTCGGCCCAGCCAACACATGGGAGGAAGTGGACAAAATTTCCGAATTTTTCACTGGCCTGGATGTAGGCAATGGCCCCATGTACGGAAACGGCAACCTGATGAGTCCATTTTGGGGTTTGGCAACTTTCTACAGTCGCTTCGCATCCATGGCCATGCCCAACTTCTATTTCTTCGACGAAAACGGCAAACCCAATCTGGCCACCGAACTAGGTATTCAGTGCGCCAACGAACACGTGAACAGTTTCAAGTGGTCCCCACCTGATGCCTTGACTTTCACATGGGCCGAAGCCTACGCGACGGTTTGGAATTTGAAGTGTCCGCATACTGCCATCTACACCAACATTGCCAAGTTTGGCGATGGTTACAAGGATGATGGATCACCGAAAAGCAAAGCCACAGGTAAGTTGGCTGCGCACTTGCCGGTGGGCCGTAAATTTGGTGACAAGATCAACCGTCGCTCGGTTTTGTATTACCACATCACTGGCTGGTTGTCTTCCAAAAGCAAACATCCCGAAGCAGCCTATCTGTTCATGCAATGGCTGAGTTCCACTCGCACCTACACCTGGATGGCTGGCAACCCTGGCGGTTATTTCGACCCCATGCAATTGGCAAATTTCAAAGAGCCCCTGGTAGCAGCAACCTACCAGCCGTACTCGATGGACATGATCCCCAAGACGATTGCACGCTCTGCGCCCACACTGAACTTTGCAGGTCAAACTGCTTTGGACAATGCATTGGATCAAGAGTTGCAGGCCGCTTTAACAGGTCAAAAAACTGCCAAAGAAGCCATGATTGCGGCCCAGAAAAAATGGGAACAAATCATCAAGCGTCAAGAGAAGAGTGGCATCTTGAAGGCCATTGCAGCAAGTCGCA
The DNA here is from genome assembly GCF_965234735.1 of Limnohabitans simekii (SeqCode). Lineage (GTDB taxonomy): Bacteria > Pseudomonadota > Gammaproteobacteria > Burkholderiales > Burkholderiaceae_C > Limnohabitans > Limnohabitans simekii. Next base: position 62,410 of record NZ_OZ248545.1, read on the forward strand.
AGACATGGCCTACCTTGGTTGATCCAGCCTGAGTATCCAAGTGACTGATTTCCAGGAGTGGGTTTCCACTCCTGGATAGTTCATTTTGCAAAAGGAATCTCTGTGAAAACCTCGATGACTCGGCATGTCGTTCGATATGCGTTGCTGGTATTGGCTGTCTTCTTTGTGGCGTATCCCCTTTATTGGATGTTCACCATGGCCTTCAAACCGTATCCTGAGTGGACGACGGTGGGGGATCAATTGACATGGTGGCCTCGAAATCCGACATTTCAAAATTTTGAATTTCTCATATACGGTCACGCTGAAGGTTTGGTGGTGTCCTTGGACAAAACCATTTTTCAACCTTTCATGGCCAGTTTGGTCACATCCACCGTTGGCACGCTGATTGCAGTCGTTTGCGGCACGTTGGCTTCCTATGCCGTTGTGCGTTTCAAGGTTGGCGCTGGGTTGCCTTTGCAAGTGCTGCAACTTCGTTTGTTTCCACCCTTGGCTGTGATGATCCCGGTGATGGTGATGTGGGCATTTTTGGGGGCAGTTGATACATGGTGGGGTCTGTCGCTTATCTATGGCATTGTCACACTGCCATTCGCATTTTGGTTGATGAAGACCTTCTTCGATGAAGTGCCTGTGGAAATTGAAGAAGCGGCACGCGTCGATGGGTGCAGTCACTGGCGTGTCTTTTGGCGCATCACTTTGCCGATTGTGAAACCGGGTTTAGCCACCTGTGCCTTGTTTGTCTTTATTTTGAATTGGTCCGATTACCTCTTGGCCTTGCTGTTGACACAAAAAATTTGGGTCACTTTGCCTGTCTATATGGCCACCTTGACATCAGCCATGGGGGGACAGATGTATGGCATGAAAGCGGCTCTTGGCCTGGTCGCCGCACTACCACCCGTTGTTTTTGGCCTGCTCATTCAAAAGCATTTGGTTCGAGGATTGACTTTTGGCGCACTCAAGCAATGAGTTTTGAATGCATAAGGAATTGAAACATGACACAAAATTCAAACGCAAATAAGTCCCTCGGGTACTGGGGGAAAGTGGGCTCAAATCCTGAGAAATTAGGATTTTGGATGACCTTGCCCACCATGCTTTTGCTGGTGTTCATTGTGGTTTTCCCACTCATCATGCAACTGTATTTAAGCGTCACCATGTGGTCGCCGTTAGATGGCGTTCCCTGGTACAAAGCTTACGAAAGCTTTGATTACTTGGGCCAATACTGGCGACTCTTGCAAGACGGTGAGATGTGGGGTGCGATTGGTAGAACCTTGTTCATCATGCTCATCACGATTCCCATTCAGTTTGCCTTGGGACTGGGTTTGGCCACCTTGTTTGTCGACGAATTCCCTGGGAAAAAGTTTTTTTATTCCGTCTTGCTTACTCCCATGATGATCGTACCTGCCGTGGCGGGTTTGATTTTTTACCTGTGCTTTCAAGGCACTGGTCCGATCAACAACCATCTGGGGTTGCCCACCAATTTCTCATGGCTGACTGACCGCAATCGCGCCATCATCACCATCATCGTGTCCGAAATTTGGCAGTGGACACCACTCATGTTTTTGATTTTGTTGGCAGGCATGTTGGGTGTTCCCAACGATCAAATATTGGCAGCCAGGCTGTTGGGTGCATCCGAATTTCAAATTTTCAAGCGCATCGTCATTCCCCGTATGAAGCGGGTCATCATCATCGTGTTGGCACTCCGAACTGTGGAGTCTTTCAAAGTCTTTGACTCCATCAGCGTGATGACCAAGGGGGGGCCAGGTGTGCAAACCGAAACCATTTCCGTGTATTTGTACCGAATGACGTTTGGTGACTATGAATGGGGCTACGTGGCGGCCATTGGATTGAGCACCCTGCTGGCTCTGAGTGTGCTTGCAGCGCAATTGCTCAAGCGTGGTGCACAGCCTGCAACTGTTTCGAAATAAGGGGTCACCATGTCTTCCATTTCACTTCAAAACATCACAAAGCAATTTGGAGATTTCACCGCTGTCAATAAGCTTAATTTGGAAATCGCCAACGGTGAATTCATGGCCTTGTTGGGTCCTTCGGGCTGTGGAAAAACCACCACCATGAATATGGTGGCAGGCATTGAATCCGCCAGCAATGGACAGTTATTGTTCGATGGCAAGCCACCAACGAGTCAAAAATTGCAAGACAGAGGGATAGGGTTTGTATTTCAAAACTATGCCATCTTCACCCACATGACAGTGCGGGACAACTTGGCGTTTTCGTTGACTGTCAAGAAGCGACCCACTGACGAAATCAATCGCCGTGTGACAGCCATGGCCAAGCGAATGAGCATTGACCATCGACTCGCAGAGTTGGCTGGCAGTCTCAGTGTCAACGAAATGCAAAAAGTAGCCATTGCGCGTTCGGCGATTGCCGAGCCCAAGGTGTTTTTGTTGGATGAACCCTTGTCCAATCTAGATGCAGGTTTTCGCGCTTACATGCGTGCGGAGCTGAAAATATTGCAACATGAATTCAAACAAACCATGATTTACGTGACCCACGATCAGATTGAGGCCATGAGTTTGGCTGATCGAATTGCCATCATGGACAAAGGAAAATTGATGCAAGTTGGTGCTCCGTTAGATGTCTACAACAACCCTGCCAATATTTTTGTAGCTCGCTTTGTCGGTTCACCAGCCATCAACATGGTGGACGGTGAAGTGCGCATTTCAGGATCGTCTGCTTATTTGAGTGTTGCCAATGGTCAACAAATTGAATTGCCATCTGACTTGCATCAGCTCTTTTCAAAATCGATTTCATCCGCGGTGAGTCTGGGTATTCGAGCACAAGAAGTTCGTGCAGGTCAAGCGTCCGATCACGACATCATCATCCCTGGCAGGGTTGACGTGGTTGAACGCATTGGCCCAGTCAAAGTCGCTCACGTTGAAACGCAGATAGGCATTCTCAAATGCATGCAAGGTGTCGAGTTGGCTCAGGCGGGGCAACATTTAATTCTGAATTTACCTGTGGCCAAGTGCCTTGCTTTTGACACCACGACCGGCAATCGGTTGATTTGATAGATGGGGATTTGAATGGCAAATATTTCACTTCGTGGCGTGGTCAAGCGTTACCCCAACTTCACCATCGGCCCCATTGACTTGGACATCAAGAGCAATGAATTTTTTGGCATCTTTGGGCCACCTTCATGTGGCAAAACCAGCATACTGAAAATCATTCTGGGATTGGTCCAGCCAGACGAGGGCAGGGTGATGATTGATGGCTTTGACGCCACCAATTTTTCACCTGAAGAGCGCAACATGGCCATGGTGTTTCAAAATTTAGCCTTGTTTCCTCATTTGAATGGTTATGACAATATTTCCTTTCCGCTGATCGAGCGAGGATTTGACAAGGCGAAAGTTCAGGTTGAAGTCGATCGTGTGTCCAAGGTTTTGCATATCGATCACATACTGCACAAAGTACCGGCCCAAATGAGTGGTGGTGAAAGGCAACGGATTGCATTGGGCCGTGCCTTTGTACGTGAGCCCGGAGCCTTTTTGTTGGACGAGCCTATTGCAGCTTTGGACGCCCGTTTGCGAGAGGAGATGCGCGTTGAACTCAAGCGCTTGCAATCTGAGGGGAATCACACCTTCATTTATGTCTCGCACGACGAAGAAGAAGTCATGAGTGTGGCTGATCGGTTGGCGATTGTTGTTGATGGCAAGATTATTCAGGTGGACGTTCCTGAAAAAATATATGACGCACCGGTCGATGTTCGCGTTGCCCATTTGATTGGCTCACCACCGATGAATTTGATCCAAGGAACCATCGATCAATCCGACGTTTTTTTTGCGAATGACTTTAATTTCTCCATCAATGTGTCTTCAATTCCAAACAAGCCAATAGCTGGAGCTGTGACCATGGGCATCCGTCCTGAAAATTTTGACGTTTCCAGTCAAGTCACAAAGGACGGATTTGAGGCTACCGTGGTGGCGGTTGAACCCTTGGGTGGTCACACCATTCTTGATCTCCATGCTTCCCAGCAAACAATGAAGGTCAGGCTGTCTGGACAGTCTCAATTCACCGAGGGTTCACGTTTGTATCTCCAACCCGATTTGTCCCATGTTCATTTCTTTCGCGACTGAGAGTGTGTGAACTTTTGAATTGAATTTATCAAGCAGCTCGCCTTTGCGAACTTGCCAAAAATGCATGATTTCATGATTCAAATCATTCTTCTTTCGTGTTGACTAGGACAAACCCTCATGACTTTGGTGCGTTAAATAACTAATATTTAAGAATGTCAAAACCACCCAGGTTTTTACATTGATTTGAAGGCCACAACCATGCTTCATTCTCACGCCAATGAACACATCGCCACCGTGATGGATGTCGCTGAACATGGGGTGGGCTCAACGCGTGCTTTCAAGCATGAAGACATCATCAAAGCATCTTGGTTCAGATGTTTGAATCTACATGGGTTAGACCCCACGCGCCCTCAGCAAGCGGTTATTCTTCCTCACAACCGTTTGCGTGAACACCAAGACAGGTTGGAAGAGTTTTTACACATCGCAAGGCACGGCCTTGAAACGCTTTATCACCAAGTTTCTGGTTTGGGCTATTGCGTGTTGCTGACGGATGCCAAAGGGGTCACGGTCGATTTCATTGGCGACTTGGTCTTCGAGCCTAGTTTGCGCAAAGCGGGCTTGTATCTTGGGGCTGATTGGAGTGAAGCTGTGGCTGGGACGTGCGGTGTCGGCACTTGTATCGCCACTGGCGAGGCGCTGACCGTCCATCTCACGGACCACTTTGATGCCACGCACATCCCCCTGACATGCACCACTTCCCCAGTGTTCAACGCACTCGGCGATTTGATGGCGGTCCTCGATATTTCTCAACTTCAATCAAGCCAACCCAAAGACAGCCAGCATTTGGCCTTGCAGTTGGTCAAATCCTACGCACAGCACATCGAAAACGCGGCTTTCATGCGTATGTTCCAAGCTGAATGGGTTCTCAAACTCAGCACGGCACCTCAATTCTTAGACGTCAAACCCGACTACCTTGTGGCCCTAGACGCCACGGGCAAAGTGCTGGGTCACAACCGAAGAGCCCAGTTGCTGCTGCAAGGTTTTTCAAATGAAAAAGTCATTGGTAAAAACTTTGAAGACCTGTTTAATTTGAAACTTCAAGAGCTCACCAGATTTTCTGCAGGGCGTGCGACGGATCAAAACGTGGTGACTTTGGCCAAAGGTGGCTCCATCTTGTTCATGATCGCCACTCCACCTCCCAAAGTGTCACAACCTGGTGCCAGTCATGTTGTGACGTTCAAAATTCCTGCGCCATTGGCGGCACTGTCGGGTGGCGATACCGCCTTGGATCGTCAAATTGAACGTGCTGCCAAACTCGTCAACACACCCGTCAGTGTTTTGCTGACAGGTGAGACGGGCACTGGAAAAGAGTATTTTGCGAAAGCCATCCATGAGAGCAGTGAGCGACGTTCTCGCCCATTCATCGCGGTCAATTGCGCAGCCATTCCTGAAACCCTGATTGAAAGCGAGTTGTTTGGGCACAGGCCGGGCAGTTTTTCAGGGTCTGGCAGCAAATCCAAAGTCGGTCTCATTCAAGCGGCGCACGGTGGTACTTTGTTCTTGGATGAAATTGGCGACATGCCCATGCCGTTGCAATCTCGTTTACTGCGTGTGTTGGCAGAAAAAGAAGTCTTGCCAGTGGGTGCGACCCAACCCATTCCTGTTGACATCAGGGTCATCGCGGCCACCCACTTCAATATCGAACATCAGGTCAGAGCTGGTAAGTTCCGCGATGATTTGTTCTACCGCTTGGCGGGTGCCCGAATTAACTTGCCCCCCTTGCGCTCTCGCACCGATTTGTCATGGTTGATTCAACGCATGCTCTCTATGGGATTGGACGATGAAGCCAGTGTGCCTACTTTGCTCCCTGAAACAGAAAAGCTGTTGCAAGTCCATAAATGGCCAGGCAACTTGCGCGAGTTGAGAAACACGCTGGACTACGCCAAGGCCGTTTGCAGTGATGGACAAATTGGTTTGGCAGATTTGCCTGACGCCATTTCAATCCATGAAGAGGCCCTGATCAAACCTTCACAAACACCCCCCAAATCGAGTGTTGCTTCTGCTGATGCTGCTCTCTTGGTGCAGTACATGCGTGCCGCCAACTGGAACGTGACGCTTGTATCTAAACAACTCGGTGTCTCTCGCATGACCCTTTACCGACGCATGAAGCGCTACGGAATCGAAGTGCCTGAAAGTTTGCACTAAGTCATCTCAAGCGCCACATTGGCACAGCTGTTGCTGGCATCTCCTGAAAAGGAGATGCAACATGGCTCGTGTGACATGCTTAGGCGAAACACTCTATACCGATGGCAGCTTTCCACAAATTGGCAAGACGATTTCACCTCTGTATTTGACAGACTCTAATTGGGAAGATGTCTGTATCAATGAATTCAAATGTCAGTTCAAAGTTTTGGATTTTTACCCCAGTATCGATTCACCACGCGCTGTCCAACATGCAGGGCAATTACAAAGAGCCAGTCATGGTATTCGCGGTGCTAAATGTTTTGTGATTTCAAGTGACTTGCCTTGTGCGCTTCAAAAGTGGCGTCTGACAGAAGGCATTCAAAACATGGATATCCTGTCAGCCTTTAGAAACCAAAAGTTTTTACTCAGTCACGGGTTGATGATCTCAAGTGGGCGCTTCAAAGGGCTGGGCGCCAGGGCCGTGATGGTGTTGGATGCCATGAATAAAGTTATCTATGCCAAATTGGCTGCAGACCTCATGGATGGACCGGACCTCAGCGGTTTGAGCAAAGCCATGTCGTTGCATCTCAATGCAGAAATGGTGTGACTGTCACGCCTGATACGTTTTGGACCTGTTACAAAAATTGAGACAGACTTTGAGTCGGATCCAAGGGTTTATATCTAGTTAAAGACGATTTCAGCGTGGTTTTAAGTGCTCATTGAGCTTGGTATGCACCTTGCATTGTGTTTCTTGATCTTCAAGGAACGAGGAATGAGCAAGCCCATACCGACTGTTGGAATCATCGCAAATCCTGTGTCCGCCCGAGACATCCGACGCGTCATTGCCAATGCCAGTAATTTGCAGACATCGGATCGGGTCAACATCGTCTTGCGACTTTTGAGCACCATGGCGAGCATGGGTGTGAAGAAGGTCCTGATGATGCCGGACAAATCTGGCATGCGTCCATTGCTGATGCGTCAGTTGATGCGTGAAGGACAAATGGGGCAAGGTTTCCCAGAAGTTGAGTATTTGGACTTCGAGCCCCTATCAACCGTCGATGACACTTTCCATTCAGCACGCTTGATGCGACAAGCAGGTGTGAATGCCATCGTGGTTTTGGGTGGTGATGGCACCCATCGCGCAGTGGCCAGAGAGTGCGGCGATATTCCTATCGCAGGCTTGTCCACAGGCACCAACAATGCATTTCCTGAAATGCGAGAGCCTACAGTGACGGCCATGGCTGTTGGCCTTTTCGCAACCCGCCAACTTTCCCGCGATGAAGCCCTTTTGGCGAACAAAGTGCTCGATATCTCGATCAATGAGGGAGAAAGAAGGGACATCGCCATTGTGGATGCTGTCATCTCTCACGAGCGTGTGATTGGCTCCAGAGCTTTGTGGCGTCCAGACAGCCTTGCTGCGGTCTATCTCACCTACGCTGATCCCGAGGTGATTGGTCTGTCAGCCATCGGCGGTTTACTGCAACCCGTGACCAGAAAGCAACCAGAAGGGTTGGTGATTGAACTGGCCGGTGACCCTGAACAGGCTCAATTCAAACTTAGAGCCCCGATTGCCCCAGGAATGATGAGAGACATCCCCATTGCAAGCTGGTCCTTGTTGCCTGCCGAGCAAGCAGCACCCGTGCGTTTGTCTGCAGGCGTAGTGGCCTTGGACGGCGAACGTGAGATGACATTCAAAACAGGGGACCGTGTGGCAATCACCCTGAAGAAAAACGCATTTTTCACCGTGGACGTAGCCCGCTGCATGCAACTTGGTGCAGACAAAGGGCTATTCCGTTTTTAAGCCATCAAATCAAAGGAGACAACCATGGCAGGCAATCCGTATCCACTGAATAAAACGCAGTTGCTCGAAGCATATCGAAAAATGAAAACGATTCGAGAGTTTGAAGAACGTCTGCACGTTGATTTTGCACGTGGCGATATTCCTGGTTTTGTTCACCTCTACGCTGGTGAAGAAGCCTCGGGCACCGGCATCATGGCGCACTTGGGAGACGGTGACCGCATCGCCAGTACCCATCGTGGCCATGGACATTGCATCGCCAAAGGTGTGGATGTGATCGACATGATGAAAGAAATTTACGGCAAAAAAGGCGGATCTTGCAACGGCAAGGGCGGCTCCATGCACATTGCCGATTTGAGCAAAGGCATGATGGGTGCCAATGGCATCCTGGGCGCAGGGGCACCGTTGGTGTGTGGTGCTGCATTGGCTGCCAAATTGCGTAAAAAAGGCGAAGTCGCGATCAGCTTTGTAGGTGACGGTGCAAGTAACCAAGGCACTTTTTTAGAAAGCTTGAATTTGGCAGCCGTTTGGAATTTGCCAGCCATTTTCGTTGTCGAGAACAACGGTTATGCAGAATCCACATCACGTGATTACGGTGTGGCTGTGGATTCGTATGTGGATCGTGCAGCTGGATTTGGCATGCCTGGTGTCACGGTAGATGGCACTGATTTCTTCGCTGTGTATGAGGCTGCAGGTGAAATCATTCGGCGTGCCCGCGAAGGTGGGGGGCCCACCTTACTGGAATGCAAGATGGTGCGCTTTTACGGTCACTTCGAGGGGGATGCGCAAACCTACCGCGGCCCTGGCGAACTCGATGACATTCGAGCCAACAAAGATTGCTTGAAAAAATTCACTGCCGAGGTCACCGCTTCAGGCGTCATTACTGCCGCTGAAATCAAGGCTATTGATGATGAAGTGATGCAGCTGATTGAAAAAGCTGTCAAGGAAGCTAAAGCGGCACCGCTGCCCACGTTGGCCGATCTGACCACCGATGTTTACGTGAAATATTGAACTGAAGGAGACTCAAAATGGCAAGAAAAATCAGCATGAAGCAAGCGATCAATGAAGCGCTTGATTTGGAAATGGCACGTGACCCTTCCGTCATTTGCATGGGTGAAGACATTGTGGGTGGTGCCGGTGGCGATGGTGAGATGGACGCCTGGGGCGGTGTCTTGGGCGTGACCAAAGGTTTGTATGCCAAACATGGTGACCGTTTGATGGATACCCCCTTGAGCGAAAGTGCCTATGTTGGTGCAGCTATTGGTGCCGCAGCCTGTGGCATGCGCCCGGTTGCAGAACTGATGTTCATTGACTTCATGGGCGTTTGTTTCGACCAAATTTACAATCAAGCCGCCAAATTCAAATACATGTTTGGTGGCAAAGCAGAAACCCCTGTTGTTATTCGTGCCATGGTGGGTGCGGGTTTCCGTGCTGCTGCACAGCACAGCCAAATGCTCACGCCTTTGTTCACCCATATTCCAGGTTTGAAGGTTGTGTGTCCAAGCACACCCTATGACACCAAAGGTTTGTTGATTCAAAGCATCCGTGACAACGATCCTGTGATCTTCTGCGAACACAAAAATTTGTATGGTTTTGAGGGTGAAGTGCCCGAGGCAAGCTATGCCATTCCTTTTGGTGAAGCCAATATCGTGCGTGAAGGCAAACACGCTTCGATCGTGACCTACGGCCTCATGGTTCACCGCTCATTGGAAGCGGCTGCAGAGTTGGCCAAAGAGGGTATTGAGGTTGAAATTGTTGATTTGCGAACACTTTCACCTTTGGACATGGACACTGTGCTCGACAGCGTGACCAAAACAGGTCGATTGGTGTGTGTGGATGAAGCCAGCCCACGCTGCTCCATCGCTGCTGATATTTCAGCGCAAGTGGTGCAGCAAGCATTTGGTGCTCTGAAAGCAGGTATCGAAATGGTCACGCCACCCCACGTGCCAGTGCCTTTCTCACCGGTGTTGGAAGACCTCTACATACCCAGCGGCGCTCAAATCGCCGCTGCAGTTCGTAAAACTGTCAAAGGAGGCCATCAGTGAGTTCTGCCATCACACCCATCATCATGCCCAAGTGGGGACTCGAAATGCGAGAAGGCACCATTGCAGATTGGCTGGTCGATGTGGGAACACAAATCATTGTCGGCATGCCCATCATGGATGTCGAGACAGACAAGCTCAGCAATTCTGTAGAAGCTGCGGATGCAGGTCTGTTGAGACGACGTGTTGCAAATGCAGGTGAAACCTTGCCTGTGCGGGCATTGCTGGGTGTGATGGCGGATTCTGATGTCAGCGATGCTGAAATCGATGCCTTCATAGCGGCCTTCGAAGTGCCTGCTGCTGCAGATGAAGACGAGGACGGTGGTCCGTCATTCGATTACGCAGACATCCAAGGTATCAAGATTCGCTATGCACGCCGGGGCCCAGAAGAAGGTGTCCCCTTGGTGTTGTTGCACGGCTTTGGTGGCGATCAAGGCAATTGGTTGTTCAATATTGACGCACTTGCTGAACAGCAACCCGTGATCGCCCTGGATTTGCCGGGGCATGGTCAGTCTCACGCCAAGCTGCCCGGCACTTCGCTCAAGCATCTTTCTGACTTCGTGGCAGCCTTCCTGGACCAAATCGGCGTGGATCAGGTGCATATCGGGGGGCACTCCATGGGCGGCGCCATTGCAAGTCAATTTGCCTTGAGTTACCCATCGAGAACGCGCTCTCTCACACTGATTTGCAGTGCTGGCTTGGGCAAGGAAATCAATACCGGTTATACAGATGGCTTCATCGCAGCTTCATCCAAACGTGAACTGAAACCGGTGGTTGAGCAATTGTTTGCCAATCCTGAATTGGTCACACGTGCATTGGTGGACGACTTGTTGAAATACAAGCGCATTGACGGTGTGCCTGATGTTTTGGCGCAATTGGGCAAGGCCTTGTTCAAGGATGGTCAGCAAGTCGAGACACCTGGGCTTAAGCTGACAGGCAACCAACCGCCTGTGCTGGTGATTTGGGGCTCGCAAGACAAGGTCATACCTGCAACGCATGCCAAGAATGCACCAACTGGTGCGCATGTGGCTGTCCTGGATGGGGCAGGGCACATGGTCATGCTCGAAAAGGCCAACGAGGTGAATGCGCTCATCAAGAGACACACCATTTCAAACTAGGTCCCACCATGCCACTGCCAGCTCAATTCCAGGTTGTTCAGCACCATCGGGCGTTGGATAACGGCTTGGAATTGGAAAAGCAGTGGATGCATCAAGCTGCCGAAGATGGCAAGGCCTATGCCCATCTTTGGCAGTCATCAAGGGGATGGGTGGTTCCCAAAAGTTATCTCTTGGCAGTCAGTGAAGCGCTGCTTCACAAACAGGGATGCTTGATCAGGTCATCTGGTGGTGGTTTGGTGCCGCAGGGGCCTGGGATTTGGAATTTGTCATTGATCTGGTCGGTCAGTCAGGCATTCGATTTAGACATCAATGAAATCTACCAGGCCATGTGTTTGAAAATTGCTGTTGCACTCAAGGAACTGGGCATTTATGTCAGCACGGGGAGCACACCAGGGTCATTTTGTGATGGCAAGTTCAACCTGTCCGTTCATGGACAAAAGTTGGTTGGCACAGCGCAATCATGGAAAAAAATCAATGGCACAAAGGTGGTTCTTGCGCATGCTGTTTTGCTGGTAGACATTGAAGCAGAACCTTTGATTCAAGCAGCGAACGCAGTTGAAGAATCCATTGGATCAAAGAGAAGGTATTTAGCGAATTCCATCACATCGATAGCGCAGGAGTGTTGCTTCAGTGGTGACATTGAAATGCAAACACTGAGCGCGTTGACGCATCAATTTTCAACTCAACATTTGGAGATTTCTCATGGTACTTCTTGAATTTGCAATGGCTCCTGTGGGCGTCGGTGAAAGTGTCAGCGAACACGTGGCCAAGGTGATTGACGTGATTGATCAAAGCGGTGTGGACTACCAGCTCACCCCAATGGGTACCATTTTGGAAGGTGAGTGGGAAGAGGTCATGGGTGTCGTTGATCGCTGTTTTAAAGTACTTGACAAAGAATTCAACCGAATTGCGGTGAGTCTGAAAGTGGATTATCGAAAAGGCCCCAAAGGTCGTTTAAAAAGCAAAACTGCTGCTGTGCAAGCCAAGTTGGGTCGCACACTGCATACTTGAATTGCTTGGAACAAGTACATGCCTTCTGACGCATTGATGCCTCAAGCCGCCCACAATCCGTTGTTCAAAAGCAGGGCTAGAGCCAAAACAGATCGCATCCCCATCAAAATCATTCCGAGTGAAAAACTGCCCAAGCCCGATTGGATCAGGGTGAAAGCAGCAGCGCCAAATTCGCGGTTTTTTGAAATCAAAAACATTCTGCGCGAAAACCGGTTGCACACCGTTTGTGAAGAGGCGGCCTGTCCCAATATGTCTGAATGCTTTGGACAAGGGACAGCCACCTTCATGATCATGGGCGATAAATGCACCAGGCGCTGCCCATTCTGCGATGTTGGACATGGACGACCAGATCCACTGGATCTTCAAGAGCCACACAATCTGGCCAAAACCATTGCGGCACTGGGTTTGACTTACGTGGTCATCACAAGTGTGGATCGAGACGATTTGAGGGATGGCGGTGCATCCCATTTTGTTTCCTGCATCTCCGAAGTGAGGAAACTTTCGCCTGGTACCAAAGTCGAGATTTTGATTCCAGACTTCCGGGGTCGAGACGATAGGGCATTGGGCATCTTGACCCAGTCGCCACCTGATGTTTTAAATCACAACTTAGAGACTGTGCCGCGGTTGTACAAGCAAATTCGACCTGGCAGTGACTATTCTTTCAGTCTTCAGTTGTTGGAAAAATTCAAAAAATCACACCCTGATGTTCCAACCAAAAGCGGTTTGATGCTGGGCTTGGGTGAAACAGACGATGAAATCGTCTCTGTGATGAATGATCTCCGGTTGCATGGTGTGGAGATGTTGACCTTGGGACAGTATTTATCACCTTCTGCATTCCACACGCCTGTGATGCGCTACGTGCATCCGGATCAATTTGCTATTTTCAAAGACAAAGCCCTGGCCATGGGTTTTCAGCAAGTGACTTCTGGCCCTTTGGTGAGGAGCTCGTACCACGCAGATCAACAGTCTGCATTGATGTTTTGATGGATCATTAAACCCTCTTTTCTAGATATGACGAACATAGACAATCAATCCCATGATTACGATCTGCTTGTTTTAGGTGGTGGCCCAGGAGGATACAGCGCTGCGTTTCGTGCCGCAGACCTTGGCCTTAGGGTTGTCATCGTTGAGCGCTATGCCCAATTGGGCGGTGTTTGCTTAAACGTTGGCTGCATCCCATCAAAGGCTTTGTTGCATGTGTCAGCTGTTATGGACGAGGTGAGCCACTTGGTCAATTTGGGCATTGACTATGGCAAGCCCCGGGTCAACATCGACATGCTTCGTGGCCACAAGGAAAAAGTCATAGCCAAACTCAATGGCGGTTTGGCGGCCATGGCCAAGATGCGCAAAGTCACGGTGTTGCGAGGATACGGTGTGTTCGTGGACAGTCACCACGTTTCGGTGGAAGAAACCCAAGGCACGGCGCAGGACAAAACAGGCCAAACCCATTTGGTGAGTTTCAAGTCCTGCATCATTGCTGCGGGCAGTCAAGCCGTGCATTTGCCCTTGATGCCTGACGACCCTCGCGTAGTGGACAGCACCGGTGCCTTGCAATTGACCAAGGTGCCCAAACGAATGTTGGTTGTGGGAGGCGGGATCATTGGTTTGGAAATGGGCTCGGTCTATAGCACCTTGGGGGCACGGCTAGATGTCGTGGAAATGACTGACGGCTTGATGCAAGGTGCAGACCGCGACTTGGTGAAGGTTTGGCAAAAAATGAATAAACAACGGTTTGATCACATCATGCTCAACACCCAAACAGTGTCTGCCAAAGCACTGCCAGAAGGTATAGAAGTCAGCTTTGCTGCGGTGAATGGCGGCGGCAATCCCCCTGTGCCGCAGGTGTATGACCTGGTATTGCAAGCGGTGGGCCGCAAACCTAACGGTCAGAAGATCGCCGCAGATAAAGCCGGTGTGCATGTGAACGATCGTGGGTTCATCAATGTGGACTCGCAAATGCGCACCAACGTCCCGCACATCTTCGCCATTGGTGACATTGTTGGACAGCCCATGCTCGCGCACAAGGCGGTGCACGAAGGCCATGTGGCAGCGCAAGTTGTCGCAGGAGAACAGTTGGGCGATGCAACTCTCGCCTTGACCTCGTTTGATCAGCGGCTCATTCCCTCAGTGGCTTACACCGATCCCGAAGTGGCCTGGGTGGGCCTCACGGAAGACCAGGCCAAGGCACAAGGCATCAAGGTGAAAAAAGGCTTGTTTCCATGGATGGCATCGGGCAGGGCGATTGCCAATGGTCGTGACGAAGGTTTCACCAAGCTCTTGTTTGAAGATTCGGAGGAAGCACTGGGCCACGGTCGCATAGTTGGCGGGGGCATAGTGGGGACCCGCGCTGGTGACCTGATCGGTGAAATTACGCTGGCCATTGAAATGCGTGCGACAGCATTGGATATTGGTCAGACCATTCATCCACATCCCACCTTGGGTGAAAGCATTGGCATGGCTGCAGAGGCCTATCATGGGGTTTGTACAGATTTGCCGCCCGTGCGCAGATGACTTTCAAAATTCCTCACTCTGTATTGGTCGTGATATTCACGCCCATGCGAGAGTTTTTGCTGATCGAGAGAGCCGACGGCATGGGCTGGCAGTCGGTCACAGGCAGCCTTGACAGTTTGGAAGAAAGCCCCTATCGCGCGGCATTGCGCGAGGTCAAAGAAGAAACGGGTATTGATGGACTCGCACCTGACCATCATTTGATGGATCTCAACACCAGCCATCAATTTGAAATTCATCCAAGCTATATTCATCGTTATGCGCAAGGCACCACACACAATTTGGAACATGTCTTTTCACTTCAAGTACCAGAGCGGTTCGACATTGTGCTGAACCCCAGCGAACATGCCAATTGGTGTTGGCAAACTGCTGACAAGGCCATTGAACTGGTTTTTTCATCTACCAATGCAGATGCTATCCGACGCATCAACGCCAATGTATTGGAAGCCAAGAAATGACCATCGATTTGTCATGTTTTTCAAATGATCAAGTTTTAGTCTGCTGCTGTTACAAACCTAACACCGCACCCAACACGGCACCACCCAACATCAGCCACAACAGGTGCAAGCGGGTTTTCAACACCAACACCATGCTGAGGCCGCAGATCAGCAACAAGCGCCAATCTGTTTGCGGATTGCTCGCCGTTTGCAACAACCAACCCGCTGACAGCATCAGGCCCATCACCAAGGGAATCATGCCTGCTTTGAAGGCCCGCACACCGCGTGCATGTTGGTGCAGTTGCAACCACTTGACCATGAAGTAGCTGAGCAAGGAGGAGGGCAAGACCACAGCAGCCAGCAAACCCAGCGCCATGAACAAACCAAACCCGATGGCCGCCGCACCGGCTTCAAAACCACCCGCGCTTTGCAAGCCGATGTTCCAACCCATGACGGCCACCAGCAAAATATTCGGGCCCGGCGCGATTTGCGACAGCGTCACCGATTGGCTGAAAGCGATTTCGCTCATGAGGTGCAAATCGGTCACCAAATAGCGGTGCATCTCGGGGATGATGGCCAAGGCACCACCCACCGCCAGCAGCGACAACATGCAGAAATGCAGATGCAGATCGAGCCAGAGTTGCCAAGTCATGCAGCCACTTTCTGTCTGAAGCACAACCACCAACTCATGACGCGTCCTTGGGAACCATGCGCCACCAGGTGAGGCCACACGACACACTGCCCACCAAGGCAATCACATGGGCCAAGGGCCAATGCACCAAAGCAGCCAGTGCAAAACTCAGTGCGGCAAACATCAGCGCCAACGGGAAACCGATGGGGTGTTGACGCAAGGTGGGCATGAAGCGCCAACCCGCTGCCATCACCATGCCTGCTGCGGCCACACCCATGCCGTGCAGGGCAGAAGCCACCAAGGGCAGGTGTGCAAAAGCTTGGAAGGTGAAGACGATGGCCAGCATCAAGAGGCCTGGAAAGAACAGCAAACCACTGAGTGCGGCAAAAGCACCGCTGGGGCCAAAGTGTTTGCCGCCAAACATGACCGACAGGTTGACCACATTCGGGCCTGGCAGGGTTTGCGCCAGCGCCCATTCCTCGGCGAATTCAGCCAAGGACATCCATTGCTTGCGGTCAACGAGCTCGCGTTGCACCACCGCCAACACACCGCCAAAGCCTTGCAGGCCCAGCCAGCTGAAGGACAAAAACAAATCGGTGCGGGAGCGGGGCAGGTTTGTCATTTTCAGGTTTCCCATGGATTGAGCAACTGTACGCCCGTGCTTTGGAAGTCTTTGAGATTGCGCGTGACCACGGTGAAGCGGTGTTCCAGGGCGGTGGCGGCGATCATGGCGTCGCGCTCTGAAAGCGCGTTGGGGAAATGCAGTGCCGCACAGCGCTTGGCCATGCTGGCAGAAAAAGGAATGGTGCGGCCGTCAAACACATCGGTCACGCCGTCCAACCATCGTCGCAGCGCCTGGCCTTGCGGCGGTTGTTTGTGTTCCAGCGCTTGCACGCCTTTTTCAAGTTCGAGGATGGTGATGGCAGACAAAAAGAACCGATCAAAAATGTGACCCTTGGCCCAGGCCAGAACCTGGGCGTTTTGCATGGGCTTGCCTTGTCGCAGTTCTGAAATGACATTGGTGTCGAGCAAAAACATGGTCAGTCTGTTTGCAGGCCCTGTGTTGGTTCGATGGTCAATTGCAAACGGGGTGGTTCGAAGTCAATGCCGTCGCCACCCGGAATGGCGTTCATCATGTCCAAGAGGCTTTCGGTGGGCTGGCCTTGCAGTTTGTAATAGTCCTCGATGCGCAGCAAGGCGTAGGCCGGGCGGCCACGGTCGGTGATGAACACGGGCCCTTTTTCGGCGGCGCGTTTGGCGGCGGAGACATCGCGGGTGAAATCGCGGCTGGAATAGGTGTGAAGTGGCACAGCTGGCTCCTGGTTGAAGCAATGCTTGTATGTTATGACAAGCACCTGTTGATGTCACGTTTTTTTTTGCGAAGCATGCCTTGGCAGAGCAAGGCCATTTTCCTTGTCAGTCCTTCAAAGCAGGCCCGCCAACTAGAATCGTGGGCTGATGAATGCCCCTCTGGACGTCTCCTTTTTTCAACGCGCCGCCAAGCCCCTGACCAGCTACCGCAAATACTGGGCAGCGCGATTTGGCACGGCGCCGTTTTTGCCGATGAGCCGCGCCGAAATGACGCAGCTGGGCTGGGACAGTTGCGACATCATTTTGGTCTCGGGCGACGCCTATGTGGACCACCCGAGTTTTGGCATGGCCGTCATTGGGCGCATGTTGGAGGCCCAAGGTTTTCGCGTGGGCATCATCGCCCAGCCCGAGTGGCACAGCGCCGACGCCTTCCAAGCACTGGGTCAACCCAATTTGTTTTTTGGTGTGACCGCGGGCAACATGGATTCCATGATCAACCGCTACACCGCGGACCGCAAAATCCGCAGCGATGACGCCTACACGCCCGGCGGCGCAGGTGGCAAGCGACCCGATCGCAGTGTGTTGGTTTACAGCCAACGTTGCCGCGAGGCCTACCCGGAAGTGCCGATCATCATCGGTGGCATCGAAGCGTCGCTCAGGCGGATTGCGCATTACGACTATTGGCAAGACAAGGTGCGCCGCGCCATCCTGATTGACGCCAAAGCCGACCTGCTGTTGTATGGCAACGCCGAACGAGCGTTGGTGGAAGTGGCGCACCGCATCGCGGCGAAAGAACCGATTGCACAAATCACCGATGTGCGCGGCACCGCCTTCATGGTGCGGCAAACACCCGAGGATTGGTTCGAGATTGACAGCACCGAAGTGGACACGCCCGGGCGCATTGAAGCCCACGTGAACCCCTACCTGATGGTGAGCGACCAGGCCAAGGCGCAAGGCGAAACCTGCGCGCGTGAAGACGAAGCGCAAGCCGTGGCGGATGCGGCCAGCCTGCAAGTGGGTCAAGCCCAACTTGCAGTCGCTTCTAGTGCGAACAAAGCCAATGCCTCAGCCTTCACCACATCACCCCTGACATTTGTGCCCAACCCGGCGCTGAGCCTGGGCAAGCTGAAAGTGCCACCGCGCGACCGCTCGGTGATTCGTTTGCCCAGTTACGAGCAAGTGAAAAGCGACCCGGTGCTGTATGCCCACGCCAACCGCGTGTTGCATTTGGAAACCAACCCCGGCAATGCACGTGCTTTGGTGCAAGCGCATGGCGAAGGCCGCACGGCTCGCGATGTGTGGATCAACCCGCCGCCCATTCCGCTCACCACGGCTGAAATGGACCATGTGTTTGATTTGCCGTATGCCCGCAGCCCGCATCCGAGTTATGCGGATGCGCAAGGTGGCCACGATGGCGAGACCAAAATTCCCGCGTGGGAAATGATCCGCTTCAGCGTCAACATCATGCGCGGTTGCTTTGGTGGTTGCACCTTTTGCTCGATCACCGAGCACGAAGGCCGCATCATCCAAAGCCGCAGCGAAGAATCCATCTTGCGCGAAATTGAAGACATCCGCGACAAGGTACCCGGCTTCACCGGTGTGGTGAGCGACTTGGGCGGGCCCACAGCCAACATGTACCGCATCGGTTGCAAAACACCCGAGATTGAAGCGGCGTGTCGCAAACCCAGTTGCGTGTTTCCTGGCATCTGCCAAAACCTCAACACCAGCCATGCGCCGCTGATTCAGCTCTATCGCAAAGCACGTGCCTTGCGCGGCGTGAAAAAAATCCTCATTGGCTCGGGCTTGCGTTACGACCTCGCGGTGGAAAGCCCCGAGTATGTGAAAGAGTTGGTGACGCACCACGTGGGCGGCTATTTGAAAATTGCGCCCGAGCACACCGAAGGCAGCCCGCTGTCCATGATGATGAAGCCGGGCATTGGCAGCTACGAACGTTTCAAGCAGATGTTTGACAAGTACAGCGCCGAGGCTGGCAAGAAGCAATACCTGATTCCGTATTTCATCGCGGCGCACCCGGGCACCCGCGACGAAGACATGATGCATTTGGCGGTGTGGTTGAAGAAGAATGGTTTTCGCGCCGACCAGGTGCAGACTTTTTATCCCAGCCCCATGGCGACAGCCACGGCCATGTACCACTCGGGCAAAAATCCGTTGAAGCGCGTTGGCCGCGAAAGCGAAGCGGTGGACATCGTGCGTGGCGAAAAACGCCGCCGGTTGCACAAGGCGTTTTTGCGTTATCACGATCCGAACAATTGGCCGTTGCTGCGCGACGCCTTGAAAGCCATGGGCCGCGCCGACCTGATTGGCAATGGCAAGCAGCATCTGATTCCGCGTTTTCAGCCGCTCAACACCGAGGGCTACACCAGCAGTCGGCGCAAAAACAGCACGTCTGCGGCGGCCAGAACTTCACCGGTGACGCAGGGGCGGGTGAAGGCGGGTGCCGCTTCCAGCGGTCCGGTCAAGGCTGCACCGGGCAAGATGTTGACCCAGCACACCGGCTTGCCACCCCGCAAAACCAAGTAATTGGGGTAATTGGGGTCAGTTTCCAATTAATTCACGCCAGTAATTGGGGTCAGTTTCCAATAATTGGGGTCAGTTTCCAATTAATTCACGCCTGCTTGCCGACCACGGTGGGCTCGTCCGCCGCTCACCGCAGCGGAGCTGCAACGTTCGCTACGCGTCCGACCCACCATGTTCGGCCAGCAGATGAGTGTCTTGAACCTCAAAACAATTGGAATCTGACCCAAATTTCCCGGCCAGCAGATGCGTATCTTGAACCTCAAAACAATTGGAATCTGACCCCAATTTCTGTTGACAGGGCAGAGTCCAGTGCATAAGATTGCGCCAGTATTACTGGAACACTGCACATGGCCGCACAAATGCTTCGCGCTTCCTACACCATCTCCGCGCCCACCTTGGCGCGTTTCAACGCCGCCATTCCGCTGGGCGAGCGCAGTCGCGTAGTCGAGCAATACATGGAGTTGGCGCTGCAGGCCCGCGAAGCGCATCTTGAAAAAGTGGCTGCCGCGTTCATGGCCGACCCCGCCAGTGCCGAGTCCCTGACTGACGACGCGCTGTGGGAAGCCACCGCCGCCGATGGCTTGCAAGGACTTTGATGGCCAGTGACGTCATCAAGCGCGGCGATATTTACCGGGTCAATTTGGAGCCCACTTTGGGCAGCGAGCAACAAGGCCGGGCCCGTCCCTGCGTGGTGCTCAGCATCACGCCGTTCAACAAGCAGTTCAAAACCGTGGGGGTGGTGCCTTTGTCCAGCAGCGCGCGGGTGCACGAACCCGTCACCGTCAGCGTGCCTTCAGCGGGCGAAGGCGCGGTGGCGCTTTGCTATCAGTTGCGCACCATCGACAAAGCGCGGTTGCTCAAACCCATGGGTGAGTTGGCGGCTGCAGACATGGCCGCCATTGAAGTGGCGGTCAAGCAGGTGTATGGCTTGAATTGAGCCATCCGCGGACCAAGAATGTCTCGTTAAAGCTGCCTGGCCTGGGGGCCATTTTTTGAGCGAAAGACCAGAAAAATGAGTCCCCATGGCGGGTGGCTTGAGAAACAATTGGAATCTGACCCCAATTACCCCATGGCGGGTGGCTTGAGAAACAATTGGAATCTAACCCCAATTAGAAAAATGAGCCCCCATGGCGGGTGGCTTAAGGGACTGCTTCAACGCAAGGCGCAAAACATCCCCTATTCAGAGGACGGTACTAACCCTGACAAGTGGTTTTTCACGCACCAGCACCGGCAAAATGCGGCAAGGACTACAGGGGCTGCCAATGTACTTGTCAGGCACACAAACCAGGTTGATGAGCCAGATCATGCAGGTGCTGGCCGAGCCGCATCAAGAGCACGAGATTCGCCAGCAAGTGGGCGAGTTGATCATGCAGTTGATGCAAGCGCAGTTTTACGCGTCTTTCGTTTGGAATGCTGACTGCAACGCCTTCATGGACACGGTTCAGATCAATATGGACCCCAGCAACATCGCCGATTACGAGGCCTACTACCAGTTCCACGACCCGATCACGCCCAGCATGCAACGCTACCAAGTGGCGGTTCGGGCAAGCGACGTGCTGCCCCAGCACGAGCTGATGCAAACCGAGTTTTTCAATGACTTTCTCGCCAAAGACGGCCTGCATTGGGGCGTCAACCTCTACGCTTGGCACCGTGGCCACAACATTGGCGACATGCGCATTTGGCGCGACAAGCGGCGTGAGAATTTCACCGATGACGAAATGCGCTTGCTCGACATGATCTTGCCGGCTTTCACGGCCTCGCTGTCCAGAGCCCGCGCCATGGACAAACCCAGCAGCGTGTTGACGAACACCAACTTGAGCCCACGCGAGTTGCAGGTGGCGCAAAGCGCGTCCATGGGTTTGGGCGACAAAGAAATTGCCCGCCAGTTGGGTATTTCGCCAACCACGGTGCGGACCCACCTGGACAACGCCTTCAAGAAACTGGGCATCAACAACCGCAGTGTCTTGGCCCGTTCCCTGGGTTTGCACTAGGCCTGCAGCATCCCCCATTTGCACGATAGCCAGCAGCCTGCCGCCTGCCTAGGATGAACATCAAACAACCCATGGGTTGGTTGTTCAACTTCAGGAGCACGACATGGCACAACAAGGCATTTCAAGAAGACAACTGTTGCAAACCACCGCCGCGGGATTGTTGTTGAGTCAGGTGGTTCCAGCATGGGCCGCAGGTGATGCAACTTCCAACATGTTGAAGCTATCGGCACCGCAAGCCGTGGCCGCCATTCAGTCGGGCAAGATGTCAGCCACGGCTTACTTGCAAGCCCTGCTGGGGCAAACCCAAAAACACGCGGGTTTGAATGCGCTCATCTTTTTGAATGAAGCGGCTGCTGTGAAAGCGGCGGCGGCCATTGACGCCGATCGCAAAGCCGGTCGCCCTTTGAAACCCCTGGCCGGTTTGTTCATCGTGGCCAAGGACAACATGAACACCCGGGACATGCCCACCACGGGCGGCACCGATGCCTTGAAAGGCGTGGTGCCCAAAAACACGGCACCGTCGATTGAAAAACTCACCAAAGCGGGTGCCATCGTCTTGGCCAAGTCCAATTTGCATGAGTTGGCCTTTGGCATCACCAGCACCAATTTGTCCAGTTTTGGCATCGTGCGCAATCCCTACGACAGCACGCGCATTCCCGGTGGTTCATCGGGTGGCACGGCTGTGGCCATTGCGGTGGGCATGGTACCTTGCGGCTTGGGCACTGACACCGGTGGTTCGACCCGCGTGCCCGCTGCCCTGAGTGGCATCGTTGGCTTTCGTCCGTCGGTGGGCAATGGCGGCAAACAGCGTCGCTACCACAACGAGAACGCCGTGGTGCCGATCAGCCACACGCGTGACACGGTCGGTCCCATGGGCAAAACCGTGGCTGATGTGGCGTTCTTGGACGCCGCCATCACTGGCACACCGATGGCGACCGCGGCCAATTTGAAAGGTGTGCGCATGGGTGTGCCCGCTAAGTTCTGGGCTGGTTTGTCGTCGGACTTGCAAGCGGTGGTGATGGAGGCCAAAGACAAGTTGGCCGCGGCCGGTGTGGTCATGGTGGATGTGGACCCCGATGTGTTCGACTTGAACAACCAGGTGTCCTTCATGGTGGCCTTGCACGAACCCTTGGAAGATTTCCCACCTTATTTGAAAGCCAGTGGCATCGACATGAGTTTGAAAGACATCGTCGACAAGGTGGCCAGCCCAGATGTGAAAGGCGCGATGGGCGCCATCATGGGCGATGTGTTTGGCAAGGCGTATCCAGACGCAATGAACGTGCACCGTCCGGCTTTGCAAAAGAAAATGGCGGCGTATTACAAGGACAACAAGCTCGACGCCATGTTGTTTCCGACCACGCCGCTGGCAGCCGAACCGATTGATGCGGTCAACGGCTCAAGCAAGGTCAGCATCAACGGCGGCGAACCCGCAGACACCTTTGGAACCTACATTCGAAATGCGGACCCGAGCAGCAATGCTGGCAATCCAGGCTTGTCGATTCCCGCAGGTTTGACAGCGAACGGCTTGCCGGTGGGGATTGAAATCGACGGACCTCTGGGCAGCGATCGACGATTGCTGGCCTTGGGACTGGCGATGGAAAAAGTGTTGGGTCGTTTGCCCGACCCTTCAGGCTATTGAAGCCAACGGCCCGCTTCGTGTCAAACGCAGCCGGGCCGTTTCACTTCAAGCGTAAGCAGCAGGGGCGTTGGCCGCAGCCGTACTTTGCAAATGATCGGCGTAGCAGTTGATCACTTGGTCGTAGGCTTGTGATGCTTCGTCCAACAGGTTTTGCTTTTGCAACAACCAACCGTAGTTGAACCACACCGAGTACTTGCTGTGGGTACGGTCATGCTTCAACCAGTGACGGTACAACTCCAGCGCCTCGTGGGTTTTGCCGGCATGGTCGAGTTGCTCGGCCTTGGCGATCAAATCCTGGGCGGACATGGTGGTGTTGTAAATCATCAAAGTGGTTTGGGGTGTCATGCTGTATTCCTTGAAGTGAACAGATGTCAAGAAATATGCAAAATCGATGCCAAGCTAAATTGACACTTTTTGGCCGCTTCGAAGCAAGTGGTCTTCCCCAGACCAACCGACAACCCAAGGCGGCCAAGATAGAACCAGCTTTTCAGGCCATGGTCACCAAGCAGGCCATGGTCACCAAGCAGGCCATGGTCACCAAGTTTTCAGGCCATGGTCACCAAGGGCAAATCATGCTGCGTGGCCAGTGCATCAATCTGTCGGCGGGTGAGGGTGGCGAAGAAGGCCGCCAGCTTGGCTTTCATGGCGGGCAGCAACATTGGATCGCGTTTTACGTAAGTTGTTGATTTTATTATGTTTTTTGGTTTTTCAAGGCCGGCGATGTGCAAAAGTTTGGCCGCGAAGTGCGGCTCCAAGGCGGCCACGGCCACACGCCCATTGGCGCAGGCATACACCTGATAGCCCGCATGGGCGCCGCCCACCGAGCCCTTGGGCGCGGTCAGGCCCCAGTGCCGGGGCAGGGCCAAGTAGCCTGCTGCATCTTCAAGCGCAACCTCGTGAAACACGCCTTTGCCGTGGCCGCGGCCCGGTTTGGCCCGTTGCCACAAGGTTTTCAGCACGGCTTCGCTGGCCTGGATGGACCCGGCCATGTCGGCAAACAATGTGGCGGGCAGGGCCAGGCCAGTCACCAAACCGTTGGCTGCCAAATAGGTCAGGTCGTGGCCGGGTATTTCCGCGCCCGCGCCGGGCGAACCCACAATGCTGACCATGTTCAGGGCAGGGAACTTGGCGTGCAAGTCGGCCCAGGACATGCCCAGTTTCTTCAAGGCCGAAGGGCGAAACGAGGTCAGCAGCACGTCGGTCTTGGCCAAGAGCTTGTGCAGCTGGGCTTGGCCTTTGGCGGTTTTCAGGTCGGCTTGCACCACTTTCACACCCGTGTGAAGTTGGGCATAGGCGTGGGGCGCGTACAAACCCATGGGGTCCGAGGGCGTGCCTTTGGGCGCACCGGCGGGCGGCAGCGGTTCGAGTTTGCTGCATTGGGCACCCATGGCGGCCAGGCGCATCAGGGCGGCGGGCCCGGGCAGGTTCAGAGCCACGCTCAGGATGCGAACGCCCTTGAGGCTGCTGTCGGTCTCTTGGAAATCGGGTTGTGCCATGGGGTGCTCTATATATAGTGTGTGGATGCTTGATCTTAGAGGATGCATCCATGAAAACTTCATGACACTCACCTTAGCTTTAGCTAAAATAGCCATCAAGCAACAGGAGCCATCCATGCACTTCACTGCCACACAAGCCAAAAACCGCTTCGGCGCGGTCTGCGCCCAGGCCAAGGATGGGCCGGTCTTCATTGAAAAAGATGGCCGCATCGACTCGGTGATTTTGTCAGCCAAGCACTACGAGGCATTGCAGTCGGCCAGTCAAACCGCGTCCGTGGCGCAGAGAAAAGCCCAGTTTGAGCAAGACCATCAAGCCTGGCTGGCCGCCCAAAACCAGCGCTTTGACACCTATGGTTTGTGGAACGACGACCTGAAGGTGTGGTGACATGCAGTTCGCCGTGTTCGACAACCCGAGCCCCCAAAAACGCGATGTGTATCCGTATGTGCTTGATATACAAAGTGATTTGCTGTCCGGCTTGCCCACCCGGATGGTGGTCCCGTTGGCGGTTCCAGCCGTCACGCCTGCGCAAATCCCGCGTCGCTTGTGTCCGTTGGTCTCGGTTCTCGGCCTGTCCTTGATGCTGGTGCCCTTTGAAGCCGCGCCTTTGGACAAGCGCTTGCTGAAAACAGAAGTGGCTTCGCTGGCCGACCGTTCAACCGACATCATTGCAGCCATGGACGCGGTCTTGAGCGGCATTTGACAAGCATTTGGCTTGAAATATGCTTTTATTGAACATGACACTTTCAACTTGCCGCTTGCCGCTTTTGACCAGTTTGATCTGGGGCCTGAGCTTGGGCGCAGCGTGATGGCAAAGATCCCAGATCGGCAGACACCAAAACGGATCATCCCATTGATCGCAACCGCTATTGGTTGCAAGTCAGGATACCGTTTTAAGACGCAAAGTTCAGCGGCAAACCCACATAGTTTTCGGCTAACGACGTGGACAGGGCTTCGCTGTGCACCAAATAGTCCAACTCGGCTTCTTGCATTCTTTGACCAAAGCCTGCGCTGTCTGGAAAGCGGCGCATCAAGCTGGTGAGCCACCAAGAAAAACGCTCGGCCCGCCAAATGCGCGACAGTGCGCGTTGCGAGTAATGGTCAATGCCAACCGGGCTGTGCTCGTTGAAAAACTCGATGAACGCACTGCTGAGGTATTTCACGTCACTGGCGGCCAGGTTCAAGCCCTTGGCGCCGGTGGGCGGCACGATGTGGGCAGCGTCCCCGGCTAAAAACAAGCGGCCAAAGCGCATGGGTTCAGCCACAAAGCTGCGCAAGGGCGCGATGCTTTTTTCAATCGATGGTCCGGTGATGATGCGCTCGGCCATGTCGGGGTCCAGTCGCTTGCGCAGTTCATCCCAAAACCGCTGATCACTCCAGTCTTCCACCTTGTCGTTCAGTGGGCATTGCACGTAGTAACGGCTGCGGGTCATGCTGCGCATCGAGCACAGCGCAAAGCCTCGGTCACTGTTGGCATAAACAATGGCATGACTGGACACAGGCGGCACATCGGCCAACACGCCCAACCAGCCAAACGGATAGACCTTTTCATACTCGGTGATGGCAGCCTTGGGCACACTGGCGCGGGCCACACCATGAAAGCCATCGCAGCCTGCAATGAAGTCGCAGTGCAGCACATGCGACAGGCCATCCTTCACATAACGCACTTGCGGGGACGCGCTGTCAAAGTCGTGCAGGCTCACATCAGCCGCGCTGTAAACCGTGTCCAAGCCCAGTCGTTGACGCTGCTTCATCAGGTCATGGGTGACTTCGGTTTGTCCATAAGCGGTCACCACCTTGCCGCCAGTGAGCTTGGTGACTTCAATCGGATGCCGGGTGTTTTTGAACACCAATTCGATGCTGTGGTGGATGGTGCCGCCTTGTGACACACCTTCACCCACACCGGCTTCGTGCAGCAAATCGACCGACACTTGTTCGAGGATGCCAGCGCGAATCCGACCCAGCACGTATTCAGGAGACTGGCGCTCAATGATGACGTGGTCGATGCCCGCTTTGTGCAACAACGCACCCAACAACAGCCCAGAGGGCCCCGCGCCAATGATGGCGACTTGGGTACGGCTGTTGGACATGCTCAAACTCCGAGATGTTGATTCAGAACGTCAGGTTGACTGAGCAGTTCAGCGCTTGAACCTTGGAACACAACTTCACCTTTGACCAAAATCACATTCTGCTGAGTGACTTTGGTGACATGCTGCCAGTTTTTATCAACAATGACCGTGCTGATGCCCGATTGCGCCACCAGCGCACAGATGCGCCAAATTTCCAAAGCGATGAGCGGTGCCAAACCTTCGGTGGCTTCGTCCAGCAGCAGCAAGTCGGGGTTGGTCATGAGGGCCCGACCGATGCTGAGCATTTGCTGTTCACCACCACTGAGTTGTTGACCACCGTGGCTCAAGCGTTCACCCAAACGGGGGAAGGTGTCCAGCACACGCTGGTAGGTCCAGTCTTGTTGACCACGCACACCTGGGCGGGCAGCCATCACCAGGTTTTCATGCACGCTCAGGTTGCCAAAGATGCCTCGACCTTCGGGCACATAGGCCATGCCCTGATGGGCAATGGTGAAGGGTGTCTGGCCTTGAATGGCATGGCCTTGAAATTCAATTTGTCCACTGCGGGCTTGGACCAAACCGACGATGCTTTTCAACAGCGTGGATTTGCCCATGCCATTGCGACCCATGAGGCCCACGGTTTCGCCGCGCCCCACCTTGAATGACAAGTCACGCAAGATGTGGCTGGCACCGTAGTAGGTGTTCAAACCCTGAACGTTCAGCAAGTTACTCATGCGTTGGCCTCACCCAAGTAAGCGGCTTGCACCTTGGCATCCTCGCGAATGGCTTGGGGCGTGCCTGTGGCAATGACGGTGCCATTCACCATCACGGTCAGCACATCGGCCAAGGCAAACACGGCGTCCATGTCGTGCTCGACCAGCAACATGGCATGTTCCTTTTTCAACGCTTGCAACAATTGCACCATGGTGTCGGCTTCAGCAGCACCCATGCCTGCCAGTGGTTCGTCGAGCAACAAGACATCGGGTTCGGTGGCCAAGACCATGGCGATTTCCAATTGGCGTTGAATACCGTGGCTCAGGATGGCGGCGGTTTTGTCACGAACTGCGGCCAAGCCAGCCAGTTTCAAGGCACGTTCTGCGCGAGTCACCACGGAAGGATTGCGGTCTGCGCGGGTGAACCAGGACAGCGGATTGAAGGGTGCATGGGCGTCACGCGCCTGCGCTGCCAACATCAAATTGTCCCAAACGGTCAGCGGCAAGAACACATTGGTTTTTTGATAGCTGCGCCCCAAACCCTGCAAAGACAAGCGGTGGTGTGGCCAGCCTGTGACCGATTGGCCTTTGAGCCACAACTCGCCGCTGCTGGCTGCAATATCGCCGCTGAGCAAATGGGTGAGCGTGGTTTTACCCGCACCATTGGGCCCAATGACGGCATGCAATTGGTCTTTGAACAAGGACAGCGACACATCGTTCACGGCCAGCAAGCCGCCAAAACGTTTGCTCAAACCTTTGGCTTGCAACAAGGCATCAGTCATCTTGTTTCCTTGATCGCAGCAAGCCCATCAGGCCTTGAGGCGCAATGATGACCACCAACACAATGAGTGAACCCATCCACAGTTGCCAGTGCTTGCCCAAGTCAAAGCTGCCCACCTTGGGCAGGTCTTTGAACATGTGCATGAACAACTCGAACCCAAAGGCACCGATGAGGGCACCAGCCACATTGCCCATGCCGCCCAAGATGACCATCATGATGGCGTGGGCGCTCATGTGAAAACCCATCAACTCAGGGTTCACATAACCGGTTTGGGCACCCCACAAATAACCCGCCAAACCAGCCAAGCCGCCAGCCACGGTGAAGGCCGTGAGTTTGTAGCTGAAGCTGGCATAGCCCAATGCTTGGGTACGGTGTTCATTCAATCGAATGCCGTTCAAGGTGCGGCCGAAGGGGCTCCAGAGCAGACGCCGTAAAAACCAATAAACCAAGAGCATGCAGGCCAAGGTGAAGTAATACAGCACCAGCTTGTTCTCAAGGTCCATGCCCAAACCCGCAGGTCGCACATTGATGTAAATACCGTCCGAACCACCCAAGCCTTTGTTGTCAAAGAACAGGTAATAGAGCATTTGGGCAAACGCCATGGTGACCATGATGAAGTAAATGCCTTGGGTGCGCACCACAAAAAAACCAATCACCAAGGCCACCAAAGCCGAAGCCAAGACAGCCAAGGGCAGGGTGGTGAGGATGTTGGCCCCCGCATCCGCAGGCGACATGAACGCCAACACATAACCAGCCAAACCAAAGTAGGCGGCGTGTCCCAGCGACACCAAACCCGTGATGCCTTGCAACAAATCGAGGCTCATGGCGAAGATGGCCAAGATCATCATGCGGGTGACCATCTGGGTGTAGAAGTCTTGGCCCGCAAACGGAAAGGCCAGCAAGGCCAAGAGTCCCAAAGCCAACAGCAGTTGCACGCTGCGCGGCAGGGTTTCAAGATGGGCTTGAGGTGCGCTCATTGTTTGAACAAGCCTTCTGGTTTGTAGAGCAAGACCAAGGCCATGAGCACATAGACCAACATGCTGGCGAACTGCGGCAGCAGCACCTTGCCAAAGGTATCGACCAAGCCCACCAGCAAGGCAGCGGTGAGGGCGCCACGTACCGAACCAATGCCGCCAATCACCACCACCACAAAGCACATGATCAGCACCTGCGAGCCCATGTAAGGGTAGACACTGGACAAGGGTGCGATCAGCATACCTGCCAAAGCGGCCAAAGCCACACCCATGGCAAACACCAACGCATGCAATCGCACAATGTTCACGCCCATGGCCTGGGCCATGTCACTGTTGAACGCGCCTGCTCGAATCTTCATGCCCAGTTTGGTTTTGCTGATCAGCAACCACAGGCCCAAAGCCAGGGCGGAGCAAATGGCCAGCATGAACAAGCGATAAGCAGGGTAAGACAAGGTGTCGGTCAACTTGATCGACCAATCCAACACCTCAGGGATGCCCACACTGTGCACATCGTCGCCCCACAACATGGAGCGCAATTCTTCAAAGATGTAAATCAGGCCGAAGGTGAGCAAGACTTGATCAAGGTGGCTGCGGTGGTAGAAATGTCTGAACAACAATTTTTCAAGCAACCAACCAAGGGCAATACTCAGGGCCGTGCCAACCACCACGGCCAGCGCCAAATTGCCCCATG
Source organism: Limnohabitans simekii (SeqCode) (assembly GCF_965234735.1). GTDB lineage: Bacteria > Pseudomonadota > Gammaproteobacteria > Burkholderiales > Burkholderiaceae_C > Limnohabitans > Limnohabitans simekii. Next base: position 92,368 of record NZ_OZ248545.1, read on the forward strand.
CACCCGTGAGCGCATAAGCCAAATAAGCGCCCAGCATGTAGAAACTGCCGTGCGCCAAATTGACCACACCCATGATGCCGAAGATCAGCGTCAGTCCGGCTGCCAGCAAAAAAAGCAGCAGGCCGTATTGAACGCTGTTGAGCAGCTGAATTGAAAAGTTAGCGAGATCCATCAACCCAGCTTGCAACCAGCACCTGAGTCAGACAAGGCTTTGGCAGCCACACCCAAGACGATGTTTTCTTTGCCCTTGACTTCGCGCAAATACATGTCTTGCACCGGGTTGTGTGCTTTGCTCATGGTCCATTGGCCACGCGGGCTGTCGATGACGGCGGCTTCCATGGCCGCATACAAGGCCTTTTTGTTGGACAAATCACCCTTCACAGCCGCAGCCCCTTGCAACAACAGTTGGCCAGCGTCATAGCCTTGAACCGCATAAACGTCGGGTTGCATTTTGAAAGCCTTGGCATAGGCCAAGCGGAAGGCATCATTGCGCTTGGTGGCCAATGAGGTGCTGTAGTGCAGGGTGGTCATGATGCCTTGGGCAGCAGGTGCCAGTTCATCATCCAACAAACCTTCCGTCAAGAAACCTGAACCATACAGCGGAATTTTGCCTTTCAAACCGGCGGCCGCATAGTCGCGAATGAATTTGGCAGCGCCGCCCCCAGAGAAGAAGCAAGCCACAGCATCAGGCTTGATGGACGCGATTTCAGTGAGCAAAGCTTGAAATTCAACATTCGGGAAAGGCAGGCCGAGTTCTTTCACAATGGTGCCGCCTGCGGCCAAATAGCCTTCTTTGAAACCTTCACCGGCTTCGTCACCGGCGGCGTATTTCCAAGTGATCCAGACAGCTTTTTTGTGGCCTTTGGCCATCATGGCTTTGCCCAAGGCCAGGGTCGGCTGACTGTTGGTGAATGAGGTGCGGAACACATTGGGTGCGCACAAGGCGCGGGTGGCAGCATGCATGCCTGCATTGGGAATGATGCACAGCACACCGGTTTCACGGGCGACTTTGTGGATGCCCATTTGCACACCCGAGTGCACAGTCCCCACCAGCACGTCCACCTTGTCGCGTTGGACCAATTTGGATGCGTTTTCAACGCCCTTGGAAGGTTCCGACTCATCATCCACTTTGAAGTACTCGATGTCGCGACCGCCGAGTTTGTTGCCCTTTTCTTCCAAGGCCATGCGAAAACCGTTGTCGCAGGCTTGGCCGAGTTGGGCAAACGTGCCGGTGTAGGGCAGCATCAAGCCGATGCGGATTTTGCTGTTTTGGGCATGGGCAGGGAGCAGAAGACCTGAGGATGCGGCACCCAGCAGGGCCGCGGAACGCGAGAGAACAAGTCGGCGAGTGGTCATTGGTTGAACTCCTGAAAAGGGGACAATTTTTTTATTGTGAAGCGCGCAGTTTAAACCTCTGAATTTTGCCAGTGGCGGTTTTCGGCAAATCAGGCACAAATTCCACCCATCGTGGGTATTTGTAGGGAGCCAATTGGGATTTCACGTGGGCTTTCAATCCAGCCTCGTCCAAATGCTTGTCTTGCTTGAGAACCACATAAGCTTTGGGCTTGGTCAATCCGTCTTCATCCGACACGCCAATCACAGCCGCTTCCAAAACGCTGGGATGGGTCATGATCGAGGCCTCTACTTCAAAGGGCGAAACATAAATACCGCCCACCTTCAACATGTCGTCAGTGCGCCCGCCATAGGTGAAAAAACCATCCGCATCCCGAATGTATTTGTCGCCGCTGCGGGTCCATTCGCCAGCAAAGGTGTGCTTGGTTTTCTCGCGGTTGTTCCAGTACATGATGGCCGAGGAGGGGCCGCAAATTTGCAACTCGCCCAATTCACCATCGGCGCATTCTTCGCCTTCATCATTCACCAATCTGAGGTGGTAGCCTGGGACCACTTCACCCGTGGTGCCGTAGCGCACCCGACCGGGCCGGTTCGACAAAAAGATGTGCAGCATTTCGGTCGAGCCAATGCCATCCAAAATATCCACGCCATAGTCTTGCTGCCACTTCTTGCCAATTTCAGCAGGCAAGGCCTCGCCTGCGCTGGTGCACACGCGTAAATTCAGCTTTTGCGCCGAGGGGCGCTGGTTTTGTGCCAACAAACTTGCAAACAAAGTTGGCACCCCGTAAAACACCGTGGGCTGGTGTTTTTCGAGCAAGCCAAATACCTCGGTGGGCGTGGGACGAGCGCTCAGCAGCACGGTGGTGGCGCCGACAGTCAATGGAAAACTCAGGGCGTTGCCCAAACCATAAGCAAAGAACAATTTCGCGGCAGAAAACACCACATCGTTTTCTTGCAATCCCAGCACCGCACGGCCATACAACTCAGCGGTTTGCACCACATGGCTGTGAAGATGCAATGTGCCTTTGGGCGACCCGGTAGAACCGCTGGAGTACAACCAAAAACAAACATCATCGGCCAGTGTGTGAGAGGGCTCTTGCAGTGGACTGGACTGGCGCAACAGGTTGGCAAAGCTGACACCTGGCGTACTGTCATCCCCTCCATCGACAATGATCTGTTTCAACCCCATCAAGTTGGGCAACAGGGGTTCGAAAACAGGCCACAAAGCCTTGGACACGAGCAAACCCTGTGCCCGTGAATCGCGCAACATGAAGTCGTAATCGTCGGTGGTGAGCAGCGTGTTGACTGCAATGGGCACCACGCCAGCCAAGATGCAACCCAAGAAAGCCACTGGCCAATGCAAACCATCATGCATGCACAACAAAACCCGTTGCTCTTGAATGAAGCCTTGGTCCAGCAAGCCTTGGGCAAACCGGTGTGCCCTGTCTGACAACTGGGCATACGTCAACGTCTCTAGCGTCAAGCCGTCGACATAGGCGACTTTGTCACGGCGATTCGAATGACGCCCCAGCAGATCGCAAGCGGCGTTGTATTCACGCGGAATGACGACCAGTGGTGGGCTGACAGTGTGATCGGAGTGACTCAGGTGCATGAGGATGGCTGGCAAGCATGGCGCGAAAGAGGAAGATTATTGCTTACGGATGCATGCATCAAAATGCATATTTGCATGAACAGCCAAGCTGTCCAAGTTTGTGCGGGTAGAATAGACCGATCGGGGCGTAGCGCAGTCTGGTAGCGCATCTGGTTTGGGACCAGAGGGTCGTAGGTTCGAATCCTATCGCCCCGACCAACATGCAGAAAAGGCTCCTCAACGGAGCCTTTTTTTTATGCATCTGCCCGTAGCTCAGTTGGATAGAGCAACAGCCTTCTAAGCTGTGGGTCGGGGGTTCGATCCCCTCCGGGCAGGCCACATGGGGCTCAGTGAGCGCCCCCAGAGGGTGGTGGTTTTTCTTTGGCCGCTTTGTCAAAGAAGTGGTACCAGCATTCTTGCTTGGCCAAGACATTGCTCTTATTGTCCAAGCAGTAGAAGCGGCGAATTTTTTTCTCACGGTCGGTGACGAACCAACTGCGGTAGAGGGTTTTATCCAACACATACATGATGGCGGTGCGCGACTGGGGACAACCGTCTCCCAAAATACATGAGCGCATCACGTTCGAGCTGGTGTAGAGCTCGATCGACACCACGGGTAGTTTTTTGCCAGATTGGGTGGCCACCAAGCGCACAGCACAAGTGGATCCAGTGACTTTGTCAAGACCGTCTTTTTCGGCCAGCATATTGGCTTCTTGCGCCAACAATTGGCGGTACCACTCGCCAATCACGCCACGACAAATAAAGTACTCTTCTGTATCGGTTTTGTGAAAAGGTTCGATATAGGGGCGGCGATTGGCATCGAAATAGAACAGGGGTTCCTGGCCTTCAAAAGTGCGTTTGGGCCGTTCAACCGCTGCCGGGGCGTCTTTGCCTGCAGGGGCTTTCTCTTCTTTTTTGGGCTCAGGCTTCTTAGCGGCGTCATCCGCTTTTTTCTCTTGCTTGGCCGGTTCAGGTTTGGGCTTGGGGTCTTCTGCCCGGGCCAAGTTCAGGCATGCCAGGGCCATCAGCATCGGCAACAAACGCAAAAAGTAAGAATATGTTTTCATGACATGAGAAGAGGTCGTGTCAATGTATCGGCACATGAAGGGCGGTCTTGAGCCAGCAACGCATCAAGGGTTCTCAACGGTGTAGCAGGTTTGGTCTCGGTGCCATTTGCCGGTGTCTGTGACGCAGTGGTGTTGAATGAGTTGTCGGCTGACATCTGAAAAAAAGTAAGACCGCATGATGGCTGTGCGGTTGGGGACGAAATTGACAGTGCGAAAAATGGGGCACTGTTCATGCCGAATGCATCGGTCAAACTGGCGTGGGCTTTCAAACAACTGAATGCCGATGCGCCCGGGCGTGAGGCTGCGCTCTGTGCCATAGGTCACGATGCAGGTTTTTGGATCGACAAAAGGCAATTCAATCAATTCATTGAAATAGTTCATTTCAGCGACCACCAATTCAAGAAACCAGGGCGCCACGATGCCTGAACATTCGTAATAGTCGATCTTGTCATTGTTGTAAACCACCTCGCCCAATGGCTTGTTGTCCTTGGACAAGCGCAGCATCGGGTCCTTGCCCGAATTAGGCGGGCGTACTTGTGAAGCACGAGGCGCTTCATCTTTGCCTTCTTGACTCTCTACGCCTTCATTCAAAACAGCTTGCACCCGGCGTGAAAAATTCTCTTCTTCTTGTGGGGTGGCCGAACGCTTTTCAGGGATGGGTTTGAACTTGGGTTCAGTGGCAGGCTTGTCATCAGAACAAGCTGTCAATCCCACAAGCATGAGAAATGCAAGCGATCGGATGTGAGAAGTTTTGAGCATGGTCAACATTGGAAATGGCATGCGGGGTATTATCAACTTAAGGACCGCTTGGCCAGGTCGATCTAGAAGCAACCATGACTATTTCAATTCAATCCTTTATACCTACTTTGGCTGCTGCCATGACGCTGACCATGGTGGGGTGTGGGGGAGGGAGCAATTCTGAGGTAGCAGTCATTCCAAAAACTGTTACTGTTATTGCTACGGGATTGAACGGTGCCAAGCATATGGCTTTTAGCGGTGGTGATTTGTATGTTGCCGTTCAAAATAGTGGACTCCTCAGAAATGTAACGACCGGGCACAATTTTTTTCAAGATAACAGGCTCAAACCTATTGGACTAATTGTCAATGATTCTGATTTGATTTGGACATCTTCAACTGATGGGGTTTACAAAAACACTTCCAATGTAATTAGTGGTGGAAATTGGTACGGATTGGGCATACTTAACCAACGACTTTATGCCGCCGGTAATTCACCAAGTCAAATATTGACTTATTACATCAGTGATCCAGATCCTGCGAAAGTTGACTTTAGCCAGGTTGACGCAGCTTCAATACCGGTTCGAACAATTACTGAAGGTTCAGTGCAAGGAATTGGAGTTTATGGTTCGGATATCTATGTAACTGTTACGAACTCAGGCATACCAAACAATAATGTTGTAATAAAACTCTCAACTTCGAGTGCTCCCTATTATCAAGTTATGAGAAGTTGGGGCATTTTTAGTCAACCAAATGCAATTGTTTTTGATGGAAATTATGCGTACATCGCTAACTACGGCACAGCAGGTACGGGTGATGGAGGGTACATCAGCCGAAAGTACATGCTTGATAACAGTCCTGCAGAAAGGTATTTAGATGCAACAAATGGAAATTGGGGCTCTATTTCCCCTGGCTTTTGCGGGTTAGCTGGTTTGGCAGTCAGTGACGGTTATTTGTACGCCAGCAATGGTTCCTGCAACACTGACCCAAACGCTGGCTCGATCCTAAAGATCAAGCTTTGATTCACCGCTTCTGATACTGCGCCTTGCCAAACAAGGTTTCCATCGCCTTCTTGTCGTTTTGCAAGGGCTTTCGTAAATCAGCCAACACCTCGCAGCCGCGAACAACAGCAGGTCGTGCGCTGATCATGTCAAACCATTCTTTCAAGCGCGGGTAATCGGCCCAATCGATACCTTGGTTTTTCCAACTGCGCAGCCAAGGGAAGATGGCCATGTCAGCGATGCTGTAGGTTTTGCCAGCGATATACGGGTGAAGGGCGAGTTGTTTGTCCATCACGCCATACAAACGCCGGGCTTCATTGGTGTAGCGGTCGATGCCGTACTGAACCTTTTCAGGCGCATAAATTCGAAAATGATGCGCTTGGCCCAACATCGGGCCGACGCCACCCATTTGAAACATCAACCACTGCAGCACGTCATATTTGGCGCGGTCGCTTTTGGGCATGAACTTGCCAAACTTGGCGGCCAGGTAAATCAGAATCGCGCCCGACTCGAACAAGCTGATGGGCTGACCATCGGGGCCGTTCGGGTCTACCAAGGCTGGAATCTTGTTGTTCGGGCTGATGGTTAAAAACTCGGGCGTGAACTGTTCGCCTTCCCCGATGTGGATGGGGTGCGCCAGCCAGTCACGGCCCAGCCGCAAACCACATTCCTCCAACATGATGTGGACTTTGTGGCCATTCGGCGTGGGCCAGCTGTAGACATCGATCATGCTCAGCTGCCTCGAGTCACGGGCATTTCCACGTCTTGGGGTGCTGTGCTGATGTGCCTGGCCAACTCGAGTTTGGCAATCGCGTTGCGGTGCACTTCATCTGGACCATCGGCCAAGCGCAAGGTGCGTTGGTTGGCGTAGGCATAAGCCAAGGGGAAATCGTCGCTGACACCACCACCGCCGTGCGCTTGGATGGCCCAGTCGATGATTTGGCAAGCCATGTTCGGGGCAATCACCTTGATCATGGCGATTTCAGTGCGAGCGATTTTGTTGCCCACGGTGTCCATCATGTAAGCGGCTTTCAGGGTCAGCAAGCGGGCTTGCTCGATCATGATGCGGCCATCGGCCAAGCGCTCATGCCAGACGCCTTGCGAGGACACCGGTTTGCCAAAAGCCACGCGGCTGTTCAAGCGCTTGACCATCAATTCCATGGCGCGTTCGGCGGCACCGATGGTGCGCATGCAGTGGTGAATTCGGCCTGGGCCCAAGCGGCCTTGGGCGATCTCGAAACCTCGGCCTTCGCCCAGCAGCAGGTTGCCCACAGGGACACGCACGTTTTTCAGGTCCACTTCCATGTGGCCGTGGGGTGCATCGTCATAGCCAAACACGGACAGCGGTCGCATGATGGTGACGCCGGGTGAATTGGCGGGCACGATGATCATGCTTTGTTGTGAATGTCGTGGTGCGTCGGGGTCGGTTTTGCCCATGACGATGTAGACCGCGCAACGGGGGTCGCCAGCACCTGACGACCACCATTTGCGGCCGTTGATGACGTAATGGTCGCCATCGCGCTCGATGCGGGTTTGGATGTTGGTAGCGTCCGATGAGGCCACTTCGGGCTCGGTCATCAGAAAGGCCGAGCGGATTTCACCGCGCAGCAGGGGTTCCAACCACTGGTCTTTCAGTGCTTCGCTGGCGTAGCGCTCGAAAGTTTCCATGTTGCCGGTGTCGGGTGCCGAGCAGTTGAACACCTCGGCAGCGAAGGGCACACGGCCCATGATTTCGCACAAGGGCGCGTATTCGAGGTTGCTCAAACCCTCGGGTGCGCGTTTGCTGTGCGGCAAAAACAAATTCCACAAACCGGCTTTGCGGGCCAGGGGCTTGAGTTCTTCAATCAGTTTGGTGGGCACCCAAGCGTTGCCTTTGGCACGGTTGTCGGCAATCTCTTGAAAGAAGCGTTTTTCGTTCGGGTAGATGTGCTCGTCCATGAAAGCGATCAAGCGCGCTTGCAGGGTTTTGACCTTGTCGGTGTAATCGAAGTTCATGCGTTGCTCCAGTTGGTGTTTGTCATTGAGAACTGCGTTGGGCGAACAACCAGGCCAGTTCGGCCATGGGTCGAGCACCTGCGCCTGATGCTTTGGCCTCGGCGCTGGACGCGGTGCCGTCTTCCACCCGTTTGGCAATGCCTTGCAAGATCGCCGCGATGCGGAACATGTTGTAGGCCAGGTAGAAATTCCAGTCTTTTTTCAGTGCTGCCAGTGTGGTGATGCCCGAACGCTGGCAGTACAAATCGACGTATTCGTCTTCCAAGGGAATACCCAAAGCCGCGTGGTCCAGGCCGCCAATGCCCCGAAAACTGCCCGGCGGAATGTGCCAAGACATGCAGTGGTAGCTGAAGTCGGCCAGCGGGTGGCCCAGCGTGGAGAGCTCCCAATCGAGCACGGCCAAGACGCGTGGTTCGGTGGGATGGAAGATCAGGTTGTCCAAACGGAAGTCGCCGTGCACGATGCAGGTGATATCGGCCCGGGCACTCTCAGGCATGTTGGCAGGCAACCAAGCCATCAGTTGGTCCATCTCAGCAATGGGCTGGGTGACGGAGGCCACGTATTGCTTGCTCCAGCGGCCAATTTGGCGGTCGAAGTAATTGCCAGGTTTGCCGAAACTTTCAAGGCCTTGGGCCTTGTAGTCAACGGCGTGCAAAGCAGCAATGACGCGGTTCATTTCCAAGTAAATGTCGCGGCGCTCGGTGGTGGACATGCCGGGCAAGGCTTGGTCCCACAGAACACGGCCTTGCACGAACTCCATGACGTAAAACGCGCGCCCAATGATGGATTCGTCTTCGCACAAGACATGCATTTGCGCCACGGGCACACCAGTGCCGTGCAAACCGTGCATCACCTTGAACTCGCGTTCAATGGCATGGGCCGAGGGCAGCAATTTGGCCACCGGGCCGGGCTTGGCCCGCATCACATAGCTGGCGTTGGGCGTGTTGAGTTTGTAGGTGGGGTTGGACTGGCCGCCCTTGAACATCTCCACTTGCAAGGGGCCTTCAAAGCCCGCCATGTGTTGGCCCAACCAGTGCTCCAAGGCGGCTGTGTCGAAGCGGTGCGCGTCACTCACCTGTTTGGTGCCAACGAAATTGTCAAAGTTGCTCATGGCCTTACTCCGTGGCACTGATTTTCATCAGCGCCTGCTGGTTGCGTATCACCAGACCACCTGGTTCGATGCGCAGCGCCTCTTCGCGCTCCATCGCCTTCAGCTCTTGGTTGACCCGCTGGCGTGACGCGCCCAGCAATTGCGCCAATTCTTCTTGAGCCAGATGCAAGCCAATCCGAATTTCGTCGCCGTGGTTCAAGGAGGGGACGCCGTAACTGCGGGCCAGATGCAACAACTGCTTGGCCAAGCGTGAACGCAGGGGCAGGGTGTTGAGGTCTTCCACCAAGCCAAACAGCTGGCGGATGCGCCGGGCTTGCAAACGCAGCATCGCGTCGTAGAACTCGACATGCGTGGCCAAAATTTTCTGGAAATCGGCTTTGGCCACGCACAGGATGGTGGTCTCGCCGTGGGCATACACATCGTGGGTGCGGCTGTCGCCGTCCAGAATCGCCACATCGCCGAACCAGATGCCCGGCTCCACATAAGTGAAGGTGATTTGCTTGCCCGACAATGCTGTGCTGCTGACACGCACCGCGCCCTTGGCGCAGGCCATCCACTCTTCGGGCGAGTCGCCGCGGGCGGCAATCAATTCGCCGTCTTTGAGTCGTTTGACATAAGCGCATCGGAGGATGTCGTGTCTGAGGGAAGGTGAAAGGGAAGAAAACCAGCGCCCGGCATTGACTGCCTCGCGTTCTTCAATGGTAAGGATTGGATCGTCCATCGTCTGTCGTGTGGGTGACCATAAAGCCCCAAGCTGTCACCGGCGGGACCACTCGGGGCTGGTTGATGAAATGTCAGGGTTTGTAGTGTGGCGTTTCTTTGTTCAAAAAAGCCTGGATGCCAATCCCCGCGTTGGGATGGTGTAGATTATTCACGAAGTGCTTTTTTTCCAGGGGCAACTGGGCATACAGGTCTTGCTGCTGGGCCGATGACAGCAACTCTTTGATGCTGGCCAAGGCGTTGGGTGCGCGTTGATTCAGCCGTTCGGCCAAGGCCAAGGCTTGTGTCATTGCTTCGCCTGGCAGACTGAGTTGGTTCACCAAACCCCAGCGGTGCAAATCGGTGGCGCTGATTTTGTCGCCCAGCATCAACCACTGGCTTACCAATGCGCGTGGCAAGGCACGCCCCAGGTGCCAACTGCCGCCGCCATCGGGCGACAGACCCACCGAGCTGTAGGCCATGACAAACACGCTGTCTTGCGCGGCCACCAAGAAATCGCAGGCCAGTGCCAACGAAAAACCCGCGCCTGCAGCCGCCCCTTCCACCGCCGCAATCACAGGCTTGGGAAAGGTGCGAATGGCTTCGATCCAGTTGTGCAAGCCTTCGATGCTTTGCGCTTGGTGCTCAGGGGGCAATTCACGGTTGGAGAGCAATCGGTTCAAGTTGCCGCCCGCGCTGAAATGGGCGCCTTCGCCGGTGATGACGACACTGCGCACATCCGGGTTGCTTTCGGCCACGTTCAGGGTTTCAACACCAGCGCTGTACATCTCGGGGCCCAAGGCGTTGCGGTGCTCAGGGTTGGAAATCGTCAAGACCAAGGTTTGACCTTGGCTGTGGCTTTTGAGTTGGGCGGTCATGGTGTCAATGGCTGGTGTGCAACAGGCTCAAGCCCAAAGCGCCACGGCGACGCAGCCAAGGGCTGGGGCGGTAGCGCGGGTCGCCATACACGGTTTGCAGGTTGAACAACACTTCCAACAAGTTGTCGGCCCCCAAGCTGTCGCCCAAGGCCAGTGGGCCTTTGGGGTAGCCCAAGCCCAGGGTGACGGCGGTGTCGAGGTCTTGTGGGGTGCAGATGCCTTGTTGGCAAATGTCGCTGGCGATGTTGACGATTTGGGCCAGCACCCGCTGGGTCACGAAGCCACCGCTGTCTTCGATGACGCTGACGGCTTTGCCATCACTCGCCATCAAGGCATGGGCCGCGTCCCGCATGTCGCTTCGCGTGGCCGGGTTGGTGGCCAAAACACGGCGTTTGGTGGCTGTGTCGGGCATCAGCATGTCCAGTCCCAAGGTGCGGGCGGGGTCGAGCCTCTCAACAATGGCGCAGGTGGTGACATCAAAACCCAAAGGAGCCACCAAACACAAGGCTTGAGGCGAGGGTGCGGACCCGGTTTCGATTTTGGCGCCCAGGTCTTTCAAGAGTTGCAAGAGTTCCGCACGGCGGGCGGCACGCGACGACACCCACACAGGCGGTAAATCAGCCACGCGTGGCGCTGATGGTTCTGGCGCAACTTGCGCTTTGCCCTCGGTGTAGGTGTAGAAGCCTTGGCCAGTTTTGCGGCCGAGCCAGCCTCCTGCCAAGCGCTGGCTGGTGATGACGTTGGGGCGGTAGCGAGGTTCTTCAAAATACTGGTGGTAAATGGATTCCATCACGGGGTGTGAGACGTCCAAGGCCGTCAGATCCAACAATTCAAACGGGCCGAGTTTGAAGCCCACTTGGTCTTTCAAAATCCGGTCGATCGTGGCGAAATCGGCAATGCCCTCAGACGCGGTGCGAAGTGCTTCGGTGATGTAACCGCGCCCCGCGTGGTTGACGATGAAACCGGGAGTGTCTTTGGCCCGCACCCCTTGGTGACCCATGGCTTGGGCCAAAGACATTAGGCTTTGGCAAGTGGTTTCGCTGGTGGCCAGACCGGCCACAACTTCCACCACTTTCATCAGCGGCACAGGGTTGAAAAAATGAAAGCCCGCGAAGCGCTGCGGGTGCTTCATGTCGGCGGCCAGCGCTGTGACAGACAAAGACGATGTGTTGCTGGCCATGATGGCGGTCTCGGCCAACAGGTTTTCGAGTTGGGCGATGAGTGCCTTTTTGACCGTGAGGTTTTCCACCACGGCTTCAATCACCACATGGCATGGAGCCAGGTCGTGGAGGTGTTCGGCGGCTTTCAGGCGACTGCTGAAATCTTGAACTTGGTCAGCAGTGAGGCGACCTTTTTCTTGCAGTTTTTGCCACTGCCCACGTACCGCGGCACAGGCTTTGTCGGCAGCACCTGCGACAACATCGAACACCAACACCTGGGCTTGCGCTTGGGTGGCCACTTGCGCAATGCCTTGTCCCATGGCACCGGCGCCGACCACCCCAATGTGTTGCGTTTTCTGATTCATAGCAAATGATTATGTCCCAGTGTCTATGCGTGATGGCTGATGGGCCTGTGACAGAATTGAATCAGATCAAACAACCACGCCCAAGGGGACACCATGACACTCAAGCTCTGCGGTTTTGCCGCCAGCAACTACTACAACAAGATCAAGCTGCAACTGCTGGAAAAAGGTGTGCCCTTTGAAGAAGAGTTGGTTTGGACGGGTAACAACCATCCCAAACTGGTGTCGCGCTCTCCCATGGGCAAGGTGCCATTCATTGAAACGCCAGACGGCTATCTCTCGGAATCCTTGGTGTGTGCGGATTACATCGAAGCGGCTTACCCTGACAAACCGCTGGTGCCTGTAGACCCGTTTCAAGCGGCCAAGGTGCGTGAACTGATTGTGTATTTGGAGTTGCACATCGAGTTGGTGGTGAGGGCCTTGTACCCCCAAGCCTTTTTTGGTGGCCAAGTCAGTGACGGCACCAAAGAGAAAGTGCGCCAGCAATTGGCCAGAAATGTGCCTGCGTTCGCAGCTTTGGCCAAGTTTTCGCCCTATGTGGCGGGGGAGCAATTCACTTTGGCGGACTGCGCGGCGGCATTTCATTTGCCGATTGCCGTGTCTGCATGCAAGCTGGTACTGGGAGAAGACCTGCTGGCAGAACTGCCTGTGAAAGCCTACACCCAACAAATGGCGCAGAACCCGCACATGGCTGGGGTGTTGGCCGCCCGCAAAGCCAACAGCGAGCTGATGATGAATTTGCTGAGCAAGAAAAAACCAGCTTGACTCACGGACCCGGCAAGCCAAGGGCTTGGCTGATGAGCCAAGCGCTAGTGGGTTTCAGTTGCTGAACGAGGCGCGTTGGTTTTCCAGCGCAATCAGGCGGTCGAGTTCGGCGCAAACATCGGCCATGCGGCCAGAGATGACCATGCGACCCGCTGTGTGCTTGGGCGGGCGCTGGTCTTCAGCAATGCGCACCACGCGCAAAGGACGCTGACAAGCCATGCTGGGCATGGCGGCCACGGGTGTTTTGGCCATGATGTTGGACATGAGGGCGCGGTAGGCGGCGTCCACACGTTGAAAAACAGGTTGCTTGCTCCAAACGGCTGTGTTCATGGTGATCTCCTGAGCTAAAACTGGTTGCGGATAAGGCCGACGGCCAAGCCTTCAATTTGGAAGGGCTCGCCAGCACGGACATGGATGGTGTCGAAATCGGGGTTTTCGGGGTGCAGGGCAATGCCTTGGGGGGACTTTTGGAAGCGCTTGACGGTGACTTCTTCACCCAAGCGGGCCACCACGATTTGGCCGTTGCGGGCTTCTTGGGTGGTTTTGACCGCCAGCAAGTCGCCGTCCATGATGCCGATGTCGCGCATGGACAAGCCTTTGACCTTCAGCAGGTAGTCGGGTTGCTGCACAAACATGGACGCCTCGACTTGGTAGGTTTGTTCGATGTGTTCTTGCGCCAAGATGGGCGAACCGGCGGCGACACGACCCACCAGCGGCAACATGAGCTGCCCCAAACCTGGCAAAGTGAATTGCTTGAAACCGCTGCCGCCCAAGACGGGCTCGGGGTTGGCTTTGAGGCGGATGCCCCGAGATGTGCCACTGACCAGCTGGATAACGCCTTTGCGCGCCAAGGCCTGCAAGTGCTCCTCGGCAGCGTTGGGGGATTTGAAACCCAACTCGGTGGCGATTTCGGCGCGGGTGGGTGGCGCGCCCGTGTTGTGGATGGCGGTTTGGATGAGTTCCAAAATTTGCTGCTGACGGGCTGTGAGCTTGATGTGGTCCATGGGGGCTCCTGCACTATGCTTGGGGTTCAGAAAAATATTCAAACAAGCTGTTTGGATATCCAGTAACTGTATTTTTAACCAGTTTTTAAGCTTTGGCAAGCATGCACCCGCAAATAAATTTAAAAACCGTGGTTTTGGGCACCGGTGGCACCATTGCTGGATTGGCTGCGGATCCTTCAAATCCAAGTAATTACAAAGCTTCTCAGTTAGGATTGACTGACATTCTGCAGCAGGCCGGTATTCAAACCGCAGGTCTGGAAATGCAAGATGTGGCCCGAATTGACAGCAAAGACATGGGTCCAGCGGTTTGGCGGCCCCTTTTGCAAGCCATTTCTCAGGCTCAAGAACGCTCCGATGTACAAGCCGTGGTCATCACGCACGGCACCGACACCATTGAAGAAACCGCTTTTTTATTGGAGGTGATGGGGCCTTGGCCAAAACCGGTGGTCCTGACGTGCGCCATGCAACCGGCAGATTCCCCCACCGCTGACGGCCCGGGCAACCTGCGCGACGCCTTGTTGTTGGCGCAACACCCCGCTTTCAAAGGTGTGGCCGTGGTGTGTGCGGGCAAGGCGCATCACCCGCAGCATTTGCAAAAAATCAGAACCGACCAAGACGACGCTTTTTCCAGTGGTTTGAGCCAGCCATTGGCCCAGATGCACAAGGGGCAATGGCTTTTGAGAGAACCAGCGGATCAGCTTCCTCGCAATGGGCGAACGCCTGACTTGCAGACCCTTTTGAACACCGCCGATTGGCCTCGCGTGGAATGGGTCAGCAACCACGCCAGTGCAGATGGTGAGATGGTGATGTCCTTGTTGGCCGGTTCGTCCAAGGCCAAGCGACCACTGCGCGGTTTGGTGGTGGCTGCTACCGGCTCTGGCACGATCAGTGTGGGCATGGAAAACGCGCTGATCCAAGCCCGCGCGGTTGGTGTTGAAGTTTGGGTGAGCAGCCGCTGCGTTTGGGGGCAGGCGCGGTTTTATGAGGACAAGCCTTACGGTGTAGCCACCTCATTGAACCCCGCCAAAGCCATGGTGGCGCTGAGTTTGTCGCTGTTAGCAGGCACACGCTAAACATCAAAAAAAGCCCCGAAGGGCCTTGTGTATGAGCCCCGCAGGACCTTTTGTTCATCAGCCCCGCCGGGCTGAAAGTCAAGAAGCCAAGGCCTGCAAAGCGCGGTTTTTGATTTCTTCCACGCTGCCCTGACCACTGATGGCGCGGTATTTGGGTGCAGCGGCGGCATCTGTTTTGGCCCACTGTGCGTAGTATTCGACCAGCGGACGGGTTTGTGCGCTGTAAACCTCAAGGCGTTTTTTCACGGTGTCTTCTTTATCGTCATCGCGCTGAATCAGTGGCTCGCCGGTAACGTCGTCGATGCCTTCCACCTTGGGGGGATTGAATTTCACGTGGTAAGTGCGGCCACTGGCCACATGGGCACGACGACCGCTCATGCGTTCGATGATGGCCTCAAATGGCACATCAATTTCAAGCACGCAATCAAGCTTGACACCGGCTTCTTTCAAAGCGTCGGCTTGGGGAATGGTGCGGGGGAAGCCGTCAAACAAAAAGCCCTTGGCGCAATCGGGGTTGGCGATGCGTTCTTTCACCAGGCCGATGATGATGTCGTCACCGACCAAACCGCCAGCATCCATGACTTTTTTAGCGGCCAGGCCCATCTCGGTGCCAGCCTTGACGGCAGCGCGCAACATATCGCCAGTGGAAATTTGGGGGATGCCATATTCTTGGCAAATGAAGGTGGCTTGGGTGCCTTTGCCGGCGCCGGGTGCGCCCAACAGAATCAATCTCATTGTCGTCCTTGGTGGTTCAGCCCCATCTTCGCGGGGTGTTTTTCATCAGTTGTGCCGAGAATAGCACGCGGTCAGGATGCCCTACTTTTGCATCTTGGATTCAAGCAGTGATCGAATACGCGTCAAATCCTCCGGGGTATCGACGCCTGAGGCACTCACTTGGTCTGAGACATGAACAACGATGTGATGGCCATGCCACAGGGCCCGCAGTTGCTCCAAAGACTCGGCCTGCTCGGTGGGTGCTGGGCTTAAATTTGGAAAGGCCTGCAAAAAACCCACGCGGTAAGCGTACAGGCCAACATGGCGCCAGACCGGGTAGGGCGGCAACTGGTCGACGGGGCCATCTCGCCACACTGGAATGCTGGCCCGGCTGAAGTAACTGGCGCGGTTGGCCGCATTCAAGACCACTTTGACCACATGCGGGCTGCGCCAATCGGCGGGGTTGTCGATGGCGTGGGCCAAGGTGCTCATGCTGCAGTCGGGGGAGGCGGCCAGCAAATCGGCCACCGCGTCAATCAGGGTGGGTTCAATCAACGGCTCGTCGCCTTGCACATTCACCACAATGCTGTCTTCGCGCAAGCCCAACAGGCCAGCGGCTTCAGCCAGTCGGTCGCTGCCACTCACATGGTCGGATCGTGTCAGCACTGCTTGGATGCCATGCGCTGCGCAGGCTTGCAGGATGCTGTCGTCATCGGCGGCCACCACCACTTGACGGGCCTTGGAGAGCAGGGCGCGTTGGGCCACCCGCACCACCATGGGCAATCCGGCCAAGTCGGCCAGAGGTTTGTTGGGCAAACGGCTGGAAGCGAGACGGGCTGGAATCAGCACCACAAAAGGCGTGTTCGCCATTCAGCGTTCCAATTCCTCGTCTGTCAGGGTGCGGGCTTCCACTTCCAGCAGCACCGGAATACCGTCACGGATGGGGTACGCCAAGCGGGCACTGCGCGAAACAAGTTCTTCCTTTTCAGGGTGGTAGATCAGCGGCCCTTTGGTGACCGGGCAGACCAGCAGTTCAAGCAGTTTTTTGTCCATGGCCGGATGATAGTGCTTGCACATCTTTGTGCAGCTGAGCCAGTAATGCATCGGGCAATTGGCAATCCAGCGGTACGGCCCAAGCTTGCGGTAAATGTGGCCAGAGTTTGACCGCATCTTTTTCGGTGCACAGCAGTTGTTCAGGGCGCGAAGGTGTCCAGTGCTGCAAAGGCGCATGGTCGGGCAGGGCATGGGTGGCGGCCAGTTGCAAGCCTTGTGCTTGCAGGGCTTGGAAAAACAACTCGGGCTGGGCGATGGCCGCCAAGGCCTGCACGGCTTGGCCTTGAAAACTCTCCAGGGTTCTGGTTTGGCCTTTGCCGTTCACGGCTTGTGCGGCCAGTTGGCGATCGGCTTTGAAGCTGTTTTCAAACGGCAATTGTCCGGTGTGCACCAGATACTGTTTCGTTGATTTAGTCGGGTCGACGAGGTGCGAAATGTCGCGGCGCGGCCAAGCTTCACGCAACGGGCCTGCGGGCAGCAACCAGCCGTTGCCCAAGCCCCGATCGTCAAACACGCACAAGGCGATGTCATGCCCAAGCGCGTGGTGTTGGAGCCCATCGTCGCTGATGATCAGCTGTGTGCGGGGATAGGCTTTGAGCAACGCTTGGGCTGCCAACGCACGTTGGCGACCGACAAAGACCGGCAGTTTGCAACGTTGCTTGACCAGCAAAGCTTCATCGCCAACGTCAGTGGCATGGCTGTCCAATCGAACTTCTTTCACCTGCAGGTTGTCAACGCCATGACCACGGGCAATCACGCCCACTTGCCAACCCAAGCTTTGAAAAAAAGCGGACAAACTGATGACGATGGGCGTTTTGCCCGAACCACCCACCGTCACATTGCCGACCACCAAGACCGGAATGGGCATGTGGGTGACAACACGCCATCCGTGTCGGTAGGCTTGTTGATTCAGTGACAACCAGACGCGGCTGAGCAGGGTCGTTGGCCACAACAAGCAGGCCAACCAGCCCTTGGATTGCCAAGCTTGTCGCAAAAAATCAGCTTTGTTGGGCATCGGTTCAGGCGCGGATGGTCATCAATCGGCTGCAAGTGGCGTCGGCTCGAGCACGCTTCAGGGCAAGGTCTTGGTTTGACTGCGGGACTGCGCCGAAAACGTGATTTGCTGCAAACCGCTGTTTTGCGCAGCTTCCAAGACCAACATCACCGACTGATGGCTGGCACGGGCGTCGGCGCTGATCACCACCAAGGGACTGTTCAGATCCTTGGCAGCAAGCGTCAGGGCTTGCGACAAGGCAGCGATGTTGGCGGGCACCACCGTTTGTTGAACAGCAAACAGGCCGTCGCTGCTCACGGTGATGCGAATTTCTCGCGGGCGTTCTTGTTGCGGCGTGCTGTCGGCTTGCGGCAGGCTCAAATCAAGCTGGGTCAGGCGACCATAAGTCGTGGTCATCATCAAAAAAATGAGCACCACCAACAGCACATCAATGAACGCAATCAGGTTGATTTCAGGTTCTTGAGAGGCAGGGCGGCCAAAACGCATCTCAGTCGCCCTTTTTAGAACTGAAAAAATGTCGAACCAGGCGCTCGCTGTCGATTTCCATTTCCAGCACAAAGTAGTCGACGCGGGCTCGAAAATAACGCCACGCCACCAAACTGGGGATGGCGATCACCAAACCAAACGCCGTGTTGTAGAGGGCCACCGAAATCCCATGAGCCAATTGCGCGGGGTTACCGGTTCCAGGGGCTTGCGAGCCGAAAATTTCAATCATGCCGACCACCGTGCCAAACAGGCCAAGCAACGGGGCCGCAGAAGCAATCGATCCCAGGGCACTCAAATATCGTTCGAGGTTGGCCGCGGCGCGTCGACCAGCGGCTTCGACATGACCACGAAATTCTGATTCACTGCACTGGGGATGCTTTTGCAGCTCGGCCAAACCCGTGCCAATGATTTCTCCCAAAGCTGAATGGGCTTTGAGTTTTTCAATCGACTCCAAACTGGGCATGCTGCGCTGCGACAGGTGCAGAACTTCTTCCAGCAATTTGTCCGGAATCACCAACTGCGGTCTAAGCTTATAAAACCGCTCGAATATCAAGGCCAAGGCGATGATGGAACAAAGCAATAGGGGCCAAATCGGCCAACCAGCCGCTTGTATGATGCCTAGCAAAGTTGTTCTCCTGTCAGGTTTGCGCGGATTATGGCCCAGCCCGTTTGTTCTCCATCAACTTTTCAAATCGTCATGTCCTCTTTCCTTCAGACACCTATGGCAAGCCGCGTCTGGACGGTCAGCGGCTTGTGCCATGCCATCAGCGACATCTTGAAGTCGCGGTTCAACCCGGTGTCGGTGCAAGGCGAACTGTCAGGCTTCACCCGCGCAAGCAGCGGGCATTGCTATTTTTCATTGAAGGACGACGCGGGGCAGATGCGTTGCGCCATGTTTCGCCGTTCTGCCGACCACCTGAACTTTGCCCCTCGTGATGGCGATTTGGTGGAAGTCCAGGGCCGGGTCGGCTTGTATGAACCCCGTGGTGAACTGCAACTGGTGGTCGAGGCCATGCGCCCAGCCGGAGCCGGTCAACTGCATGAAGCCTTTACTCGACTCAAAGCCAAGCTAGAGGCTGAGGGTTTGTTTGATGCTGCGCGAAAGCGTGACATTCCCAAACGGCCCCGTGCCATTGGCGTGGTCACCTCCTTGGGTGCGGCGGCTTTGCATGATGTGGCCACGGCGTTGCAACGACGCGTACCGCACATCCCCGTGCGCATCGCGCCCAGCCTGGTGCAAGGTGCAGATGCCCCAGCGCAATTGGTGGCAGCTTTGCAGGCTTTGCAGACGCTGCCCGACGTGGACGTCATTTTGCTGGTGCGCGGTGGCGGTTCATTGGAAGACCTGTGGGCGTTCAATGACGAATCTTTGGCGCGTGCGCTGGTGGCTTGCAAGTTGCCGGTCATCTGCGGTGTGGGCCATGAAACCGACTTCACCATCGCCGATTTTTGTGCCGATCTGCGGGCGCCCACACCCACTGCTGCCGCTGAGATGTGCGCCATCGATCTGGCGAGCGACCTGCTGCACCTGCAAAAGCTGCAAGAGCCTCTGTCTCAGACCGTGCATTGGCGCTTGGACCAAGCCGCCCAAGCCTTGGACCGTGTCGAGCGGCATTTGGGACGGCCTTCGGGCTGGTTGCATCAACAGCAAACCGAGTGCAATAGCTTGGCCAGTCGCTTGGGGCGCGGCATCACTCAAAGTCTGCATCGCAAACGCTTGACCTTGCAGCCCTTGGGTCCCAGCTTTGATCGGGCCGTTGCCGACGTGCCTTTCAAGCAGCAGCATCGGCTGGACAGGTTTGAAGGGCTGCTGAGATCGCTTGATCCGGCATTGGTGTTAAAGCGTGGCTATGCCTGGCTGCAAAACGAAGACGGACGAGCGCTCAGCTCGGTTCAGGATTTGTCGCCCGGGCAATCGGTGCAAGCCAAGTTGGCCGATGGCGAGGTGTGGATGAAGGTGCAAGCCAAATCCAAGCCTTGAGGTTTTGCCATGGCTGAAAGATTTGTCCACTGAGCCTCTGAGGCTAAGCTTTGAACAAGGGTCCCTTGAGCTTGAAGCCCTTCTTGATGTTTCTTTTGGCAAACCAACCTTGGTTCATCTCCAGCACGAACCGCACCGGTTTCTCTGAACAATGAGATTGGGTCGACTGCGGTTTCATGTCTGCCAAATTCACAATGGTGCCGTCGTCATCGACAAAGGCAGCAGTCAGGGGCAAGAGGGTGTTTTTCATCCAAAAGCACTGTTGTTGAGGTTGCTCAAAGACAAACAGCATGCCTTCGTGGGTGGCCATGTCTTGGCGAAACATGAGGCCAATTTCACGCTGCTTCGGGGTGGCAGCGACTTGGGCATCAATTTGAAACATGCCTGCTTGCAATTGAACACGGGGCAAATTGGTTTGCGCCTGCTGAGGCCACGCAGCAAAAGACAAGAAAACGAGACAAAAGCTCAGCGCGATTCGGGTCATGGTCGGGTCAGGGTCGATGGTTAGAATGAAAACAAAGGGCTGTTCAAGGCCCCTGCACATTTTTTCTGGAGATTCTCACTTGTACCAGCATATCAAGGTGCCCGCACAGGGCGAAAAAATCGTCGTCAACAAAGACATGTCGTTGACCGTGCCCGATCAGCCCATCATTCCTTACATTGAAGGTGATGGCACCGGTTTAGACATCACGCCCGTCATGCTCAAAGTGGTTGATGCTGCGGTGGCCAAAGCCTATGGCGGCAAGCGCCAAATCCACTGGATGGAGGTTTATGCCGGTGAAAAATCCACCCAAATTTATGGCCCCGACGTGTGGTTGCCCGAGGAAACCTTGGCCGCTTTGAAAGAATACGTTGTCTCCATCAAAGGCCCACTCACCACGCCCGTGGGCGGTGGTATCCGTTCTTTGAACGTGGCGCTGCGCCAAGAACTCGATTTGTACGTGTGCTTGCGCCCAGTGCAGTATTTCAAAGGCGTACCTTCCCCCTTGAAAGAACCTGAAAAAACCAACATGGTCATCTTCCGTGAAAACTCGGAAGACATTTATGCGGGCATCGAGTACGAAGCCGAAAGCGACAAAGCCAAAAAGCTCATCAAATTCTTGATAGAGGAAATGGGCGTCACCAAAATCCGTTTTCCCAACACCTCGGGCATTGGCATCAAGCCTGTGTCTCGGGAAGGCACCGAGCGGTTGGTGCGCAAAGCCATTCAATACGCCATCGACAACGACAAACCCAATGTGACCATCGTGCACAAGGGCAACATCATGAAGTACACCGAAGGTGGCTTCCGTGATTGGGCTTACGCCTTGGCGCAAAAAGAATTTGGCGCCCAACTGATTGATGGCGGACCTTGGTGCAAATTCAACAATCCCCGCACTGGCAAAGAAATCATCGTCAAAGACAGCATTGCCGATGCCTTCTTGCAGCAAATTTTGTTGCGTCCTGCCGAGTACAGCGTGATTGCCACGCTGAACCTGAATGGCGACTATGTGTCGGATGCATTGGCCGCGCAAGTGGGTGGCATTGGTATCGCACCAGGCGCGAATTTGTCCGATTCTGTGGCTTGCTTTGAGGCGACCCACGGCACAGCCCCAAAATACGCAGGCAAAGACTATGTGAACCCCGGTTCCGAAATCTTGTCAGCGGAAATGATGCTGCGCCACATGGGCTGGATCGAGGCCGCCGACTTGATCATTTCATCGATGGAGAAATCCATCCTCAGCCGCAAAGTCACATACGACTTTGCCAGACTGATGGATGGTGCCACCCAAGTGAGCTGCTCGGGTTTTGGTCAGGTGATGATCGACAACATGTGATCAGCCTCTGAAAAAGGCGTGTTTCATGCGCCTTGGGCCAGCAGGTTGGCTCGAAATTGCGGGGTTCTCAAACGAGAACCCCGTTGTGTTTGGACGTCTGATTCCACTTGTTCTGCGGCAGGTGCAGCAATCACCTTGATTTTTTTGGCCATCCATCCCCGTGGCCCTTCCATCGGTTCATAAACCACGCTGGCTCCTTGTTGCAAGGTTTTAAACCCGATCATTTCGACTTCGCTGAAATGCGCAAAAACGTCTTGTCCTATTTCAGACGACTCAATGAAACCAAACCCCTTGTGGTTGTTGAACCATTTCACAATTCCGAAAGCCATGTCTTGTTCTCCATTGGTAATAAATACATACTTTTAATTTAAAAAAGCGTGTTTATAAATTAAAAAATAGATTCTATGTTTTGTAAAGTACTATTTAATTACTTATTTTTAAACTTTTCCTGACAATCCATCATTTGAAGATGTGTTTGGAAACTGCTCGATAGAATGGCCCCATGCCCAGCAAATCACCCCAGCCTGTTGTCCCACCAACCCAGATTTCCGACGGTGATTCAGTTGTTTTAGAGCGTCGCACCCAGCGGACCCAGCCCCCGCAGATGTACCAGGTCGTGATGCTCAATGACGACTTCACGCCCATGGAGTTCGTGGTGCGGGTGTTGCAAGAGTTTTTCAACAAAGACCGCGAAGCGGCCACCCAAATCATGTTGAAGATCCACCTGGACGGCAAAGGGGTCTGCGGCGTTTACTCCAAAGACGTTGCAGCCACCAAAGTTGACCAAGTGCAAGACGCCGCTCACGAGGCAGGCCACCCGCTGCAATGTTTGAGTGAGCCGGTTGAATAAACCCCCATCGTTTCCATATACAGTTGACCCCAAGCACGCCCCAAGGAAGAAATCATGATTGCCCAAGAACTCGAAGTCAGCTTGCACATGGCCTTTGTCGAGGCCAGACAGCAGCGTCATGAATTCATCACCGTTGAACACCTGTTGTTGGCCCTGCTCGACAACCCCAGCGCCGCAGAAGTATTGCGAGCCTGCTCTGCCAATATTGATGATTTACGCAAATCTTTATCAAATTTCATCAAGGACAACACGCCCCAAGTGGCCGGCAGTGACGAAGTAGACACCCAACCAACCTTGGGTTTCCAGCGGGTCATCCAGCGCGCCATCATGCACGTGCAGTCCACGGGCAACGGTAAAAAAGAAGTCACGGGTGCCAATGTCTTGGTCGCCATCTTTGGTGAAAAAGACTCGCACGCCGTTTACTATTTGCACCAACAAGGCGTGACCCGCTTGGACGTGGTGAATTACATCGCCCACGGCATCAAAAAGAGCGACCCCCAAGAACCGGTCAAGAACAACGAGTCCTCTGCACCAGAAAGCGAAGAAGCGACAGAAAAGTCTGAAAAAGCCTCGCCGCTAGAGCAGTTCACCCAAAACCTGAACCAACTGGCCAAGGACGGCAAGATCGACCCGCTGATTGGCCGCGAATACGAGGTAGAGCGCACCATCCAAATCCTGTGTCGTCGCCGCAAAAACAACCCGCTGTTGGTGGGGGAGGCGGGTGTCGGCAAAACCGCCATCGCCGAGGGCTTGGCCTGGCGCATCACCCAAAAAGACGTGCCCGAAATTCTGTCGGAAGCCGTGGTGTATTCCCTCGATATGGGTGCTTTGCTGGCTGGCACCAAATACCGAGGCGACTTCGAGCAACGCTTGAAAGGCGTTTTGAAGTCCTTGAAAGACAAACCCAATGCGGTGTTGTTCATCGATGAAATCCACACCCTCATCGGTGCGGGTGCTGCTTCCGGCGGCACCTTGGATGCCTCCAATTTGCTCAAGCCTGCTTTGTCCAGCGGGCAGCTCAAGTGCATTGGCGCCACCACTTTCACCGAATACCGTGGCATCTTTGAAAAAGACGCCGCCCTCAGCCGACGCTTCCAAAAAGTCGATGTGGTTGAACCCACCATTGAACAAACGGTTGATATTTTGAAGGGCTTGAAGTCCCGCTTCGAAGAACACCACAGCGTGAAATACGCGGTGGCGGCCTTGCAAGCGGCCGCAGAGTTGAGTGCCAAGTACATCAACGACCGTCACTTGCCCGACAAAGCCATCGACGTGATTGACGAAGCAGGCGCCGCGCAGCGCATCTTGCCCGCTTCCAAACGCAAGAAAACCATCAGCAAATCTGAAATTGAAGACATCGTGGCCAAGATCGCACGCATTCCGCCCGCCAGTGTCTCCAATGACGACCGCGGCAAATTACAAACCCTGGAACGTGATTTGAAGAGCGTGGTGTTTGGTCAAGACAAAGCGCTGGAGGTGTTGGCATCGGCTGTGAAAATGGCGCGTTCTGGCTTGGGTAAATCTGACAAACCGATTGGTGCGTTCTTGTTCAGCGGCCCCACTGGCGTTGGCAAAACCGAAGCCGCCAAACAACTTGCTTACATCTTGGGCATTGACCTGCTGCGGTTTGACATGTCCGAGTACATGGAACGCCACGCCGTCAGCCGACTCATTGGTGCGCCTCCCGGCTATGTGGGCTTTGACCAAGGGGGGTTGCTGACCGAAGCTGTCACCAAAAAACCGCATTCCGTGTTGTTGCTCGACGAGATTGAAAAAGCCCATCCCGACATCTTCAACGTCTTGTTGCAAGTGATGGACCACGGCACGCTGACCGACAACAACGGGCGCAAAGCCGACTTCCGCAACGTGATCATCATCATGACCACCAATGCGGGCGCGGAAACCATGAACAAGTCCACCATCGGCTTCACCAATGCGCGTGAACCCGGTGACGAACTGGCCGACATCAAGCGTTTGTTCACGCCCGAGTTCCGCAACCGTTTGGACGCTACCGTCAGCTTCAAGCCCTTGGATGAAATCGTCATCATGCGCGTGGTCGACAAATTCTTGCTGCAACTCGAAACCCAGCTGGCCGAGAAAAAAGTCGAGGTCACCTTCACCGACGATTTGCGCAAGCATCTGGCGAAAAAAGGTTTCGATCCGCTCATGGGCGCTCGTCCCATGCAACGTCTGATCCAAGACACGATTCGCAAAGCCTTGGCCGATGAGCTCTTGTTTGGTCGCTTGACCGACGGCGGTCGTTTGACAGTGAGTCTGGACGACAAAGAAGAGGTTCAACTCGATATCCAGCCTTTGCCCAAGAAAGAATCTCGTTCCTCCAAGTCCGAGCCTGCTGAACCCGAAGAAGCAGAGGCCAGTTGATCGTGGCAGGACACAGCAAATGGGCGAATATCCAGCACCGCAAAGGGCGCCAAGACGAAAAAAGAGGCAAGGTTTGGACCCGTGTTATCCGTGAAATCATGGTGGCTGCCCGCTTGGGTGGTGGCGACTTGGACACCAATCCGCGCTTGCGCATGGCGGTGGAAAAAGCCAAAGCGGCCAACATGCCCGCTGACACCATCAAGCGCAACATCGACAAAGCCACAGGCAATTTGGAAGGCGTTCAGTACGAAGAAATTCGATATGAAGGTTATGGCGTTGGTGGCGTGGCAATCATGGTCGACACCATGACAGACAACAAAGTGCGCACCGTGGCCGAGGTGCGCCATGCCCTGAGCAAAAACGGCGGCAACATGGGCACCGAAGGCTCGGTCGCTTTTCAATTCAAGCACTGCGGACAAATCATCCTGGCGCCAGGCACCTCCGAAGACAAGGTCATGGAAGTGGCCTTGGAAGCTGGTGCTGAAGACGTGCTGACAGATGACGAAGGTGCCATTGAGGTACTGACACAAGCCACTGACTTCGAAGCCGTGAAAACCGCCTTGGACAAAGCAGGGCTGGTGGCTGGCATGGCTGAAGTCACGTACCGCGCAGAAAACACCATCGAGTTGAGTGAAGACGATCAGGTGAAGATGCAAAAAATCTTGGATGCACTAGAAGAACTCGACGATGTGCAAGAGGTTTACCACAACGCCGCGCTATGAAAGTGCTGGTCATTGGTGCGGGCGGCCGCGAACACGCTTTGGCTTGGAAACTGACCCAATCGCCGCAAGTGCAAATGGTCTACGTGGCCCCAGGCAATGCAGGTGTGGCCCGAGATAAAAACCTTCAAGTGGTGAACCTCACCGACGTGGTGGCTTTGCGCGAATGGGCGCAACACAACGATATTGGCCTCACCGTGGTGGGTCCTGAAGCACCTCTGGCGGCAGGGGTGGTCGATGAATTCCGGGCCCACGGTTTGCGCATCTTTGGCCCCACCCGAGCAGCCGCTCAGCTTGAAAGTTCCAAGGCGTTTTCCAAAACCTTCATGGAGCGTCATGGCATCCCGACCGCCAATTACCAAACTTTCGAAGACGCAAG
This sequence comes from Limnohabitans simekii (SeqCode), assembly GCF_965234735.1. Lineage (GTDB taxonomy): Bacteria > Pseudomonadota > Gammaproteobacteria > Burkholderiales > Burkholderiaceae_C > Limnohabitans > Limnohabitans simekii. The sequence goes on from NZ_OZ248545.1 coordinate 118,558, forward strand.
CCTGGCCCATGCCTACGTGAATCAGCATGGGGCACCCATCGTTGTCAAAGCCGATGGTTTGGCCGCGGGCAAGGGCGTGGTCGTGGCCGCCACGCTTGAGGAAGCCCACGCCGCCATCGACAACATGTTGCTTGACAACCCCTTGGGTGTGCAACACAACGCAGGCCGCGCTCGGGTGGTGATTGAAGAATATTTAGAAGGTGAAGAAGCCAGTTTCATGGTGATCGCCCATGGCTTGGTGGCGGTACCCTTGGCCACATCACAAGACCACAAGCGTTTGCTGGACAACGACCAAGGCCCCAACACCGGTGGCATGGGCGCGTACTCGCCTGCACCCGTGGTGACACCTGAAATGCATGCGCGGGTCATGCGCGAGGTGATTCAACCCACCCTCAAGGGCATGCAAGCCGATGGCATTCCATACACCGGTTTTTTGTATGCAGGCTTGATGATTGGCCCGCAAGGACAGCTCAAGGTGTTGGAATTCAACTGCCGCATGGGCGACCCGGAGACCCAGCCCATTTTGATGCGTTTGAAAAGCGATTTGTTGGAAGCACTTTTGAGTGCCACTGACAAGGATCCTGCGGCTTTGGCTCATGTTGAACTGAGTTGGGATCGCCGATTCGCACTCGGTGTGGTGTTGGCTGCTGCCAACTACCCCAGCACACCGCGCAAGGGTGATGCCATTCAAGGATTGCCTGCTGATCAAGATGAGCTGATGGTTTTTCACGCGGCCACCCAAATGAAAGACAAAGAAATTCACACCCATGGTGGGCGGGTCTTGTGTGTCACGGCTTTGGGTGACACGGTTCGCCAGGCCCAGGTTCATGCTTATGAAGTGGTGGACGCGATCCACTTTGAAGGCATGCAGTACCGCCGAGACATAGGCCACCGCGCGGTGCGCAAATAAACAAGGGAGCCTGAATGACGCCAGCCTTTGAACCTGTTCGCAACTATTTGATTGATTTGCAGCACCGCATCACCACGGCTTTGACTGAGCTTGATGGGCAGGGCAGTTTCATTTCAGATGCCTGGGAAAAGCCACCGGGCGAGATGTTGCAAGGCACCGGCATCACCAAAATCATGGAGCAGGGCGCTGTGTTTGAACGAGCTGGTTGCGGTTTTTCGCATGTGACCGGCCCCAAGCTGCCACCTTCTGCCACACAGCATCGTCCTGAGCTCAGTGGCTCTGCCTTTGAAGCCATGGGCGTGTCACTGGTGTTTCATCCTCGCAATCCTTACGTTCCCACAGTCCATATGAACGTGCGGGCCTTGCTGGCCAAACCGGTCCATGGTGATCCGGTGGCATGGTTTGGCGGCGGCATGGACTTGACGCCTTACTACGGCTTTGACGAAGACGCTGTTCACTTTCACACGGTGTGCAAAGAGTCTTTGGATGGTTTCGACCCGCAGCTTTATCCGCGCTTTAAAAAATGGTGCGACGAGTATTTTTATTTGAAGCACCGCAACGAACCGCGTGGCATTGGGGGTATTTTTTACGATGATTTCTCAGAGCTGGGCTTTGAGAAAAGCTTTGGCATGATGCAAAGTGTGGGTGACCATCTCTTGGAAGCGTATCTGCCCATCGTGAAAAAACGCCAGCACATGGTTTACGGTGAACGCGAGCGCGAGCACCAGTTGTACCGCCGCGGTCGCTATGTCGAGTTCAACCTGGTTTGGGACCGAGGGACGCATTTTGGTTTGCAGTCAGGCGGTCGCACCGAATCCATTTTGTTGTCCATGCCGTCCTTGGTCAGCTGGTCCTACCAACATCAGCCAGAACCTGGCACACCAGAAGAGCGTCTCACCTCCTATTTTTTGCAAGCGAGAGACTGGGTCTGAGCACCGATACAAAGCCCGTGCGCATCGGCTTGTTCGGGGGCGCTTTCGACCCACCGCACAACGCCCATGTGGCCTTGGCCCAAGCGGCCTTGAGGCAGTTGTCCTTGAACGTCTTGCATGTGCTGCCCACCGGCGATGCGTGGCACAAACCCCGCGACTTAACGCCAGGTCATCACCGATTGGCCATGTGCCAGCAGGCTTTCGAGTCCTTTCCAAACGTGGTGGTGGATGACTTGGAGTTGAAACGTCCAGGGCCAAGTTACACGGTGGACACGTTGGCGGTTTTGCGCGAACGCTACGCAGGCGCCGAATTTTTCGTGGTGCTGGGCTTGGATCAAGCGGCTCAGTTCGTTCATTGGCATCAAAGTGATCAAATTTTGGCTTGGGCCCAATTGGCCATCGCCGACCGATCCTTGGAGGGTCAAGAAAAGGCGGCATCTCCTGAATGGCACAATCGAGCGCATCTGCACTTGAACATGCCCTTGATGCCACTCAGTGCCACCGATATACGACAACGCTGCCGCACTGGAGAGGACTTAAGCGCTTTGCTCAGCACCGCGGTCATTCGATACATTCAAAACAACCATCTTTACCTGGACAACCATGACCGAAGCTTCTGAAAAAAAAGACGTCCAAAAATTGCAACGTGTGATCGTTGACAGTTTGGAGGACATCAAGGCGCAAGACATTCAAGCCTTCAACACCGAACACTTGTCGGCCTTGTTTGAACGGGTCATCATTGCCTGTGGCACCTCGAACCGCCAAACCAAGGCCTTGGCAGCCAGTGTGCGCGATGAAGTGCGGGATGCTGGGTTTGGTAAACCTCGCATGGAAGGCGAAGAAAACGGTGAATGGATCATTGTCGATTGCGGTTCGGTGGTGGTTCACATCATGCAGCCCTCCATTCGCCAGTACTACCACTTGGAAGAAATTTGGGGCCACAAACCGGTTCGCCTCAAACTCGGTGCCGACAAACCCAAAGCAGTGGTGAAAAAAGAACCCGAACCCGAGCCGCCCAAGAAAGCCGCCAAAAAAACCAGCGGCAAAACAGCCGCTAAAAAGTCTGCACCTGCAAGTCATCGTGTTGCGACATCCACCAGTAAAACACCGGCTTCTTCGAGCAGCCCCAAAGCCAAAACTGTTGCCAAAACCGCTGTCAAACCCACCGTGAAAAAAGTCACGGTCAACAAGCCTGCCGCGAAGAAGTCCCCGCGCAAACCTGCCAAAGCATGAGGCTGTGGGTGGTGGCCGTAGGGCTTCGGGTACCCCACTGGGCGCAAACCGCCTGGGACGATTACGCCAAGCGCTTTCCTGCTGACATCAAACTCACTCTGAAAACCGTCAAAACAGAGCCGCGCGGCTCACGCACCACCGCCCAAATTTGGGCGGCTGAACGCGCCCGCATTGACGCGGCTATTCCGAAAGACTGCCACAAGGTCTGGCTGGACGAAAAAGGGCAACGCCTGACCACGGTCGCCTTGTCGCAGCGTTGGTTGAGCTGGCAAGCCAATGCCCAAGACGTGGCCCTCATCATTGGTGGGCCAGATGGCTTTGACCCAGCCATTCGGCAGTCTGGTGAGGACCTGATCAGTTTGTCTGACCTGACCTTGCCGCACGCCATGGTGCGGGTCTTGTTGGTGGAGCAGCTCTACCGCGCTTGGTCGATTTTGGCCAACCATCCCTACCACCGCGAATGAACCCCTTGCCCTTTGTTTATTTGGCTTCGCAAAGCCCCAGACGGCAGCAGTTGTTAACACAAATCGGTGTGCCTTTTGAGGTGTTGTTGCCTCAGGATGTGGCAGCTGCCGAAGAATTGGAGCGCGTTCTGCCCGGCGAAACGCCCTTGGCCTATGTCCAACGCGTCACCTTGTTGAAATTGCAACACGCCAAGACTGAATGCACGCGACTGGCTTGGCCTGTGCATCCCATTTTGTGTGCCGACACCACCGTGGCTTTGGGCGCCCTTATCTTGGGCAAACCACACAATGCAGAAGAGGCCAAAGACATGCTGCAACGTTTGAGCGGCCAAACCCACCAGGTGTTCACCGCCATTGCCATCGCGCATGGGCGAAAAACCTTGCGAGCACTCAGTCGCTCTAAAGTTCGCTTCGATACATTGAGTGCGCAGGAGATTGAGGCTTATGTGGCTAGCCAAGAGCCCATGGGCAAAGCCGGTGCCTATGGCATCCAAGGCTTGGCCAGCGGGTTTATTCGGAGCATTCAGGGCAGTTACTCTGGCATCATGGGACTTCCCTTGTTTGAAACCACCCGGTTGCTGCGCAAAGTAGCTGAAGGTTGAAGATGCAGCATGACATTCTGATCAATTGGTCCCCCCAAGAAACACGCGTTGCGATGGTGGAAAACGGCGCGGTTCAAGAAATCCACATCGAGCGCTCATTGGAGCGTGGCTTGGTGGGCAACGTGTACTTGGGCAAAGTGGCCCGGGTATTGCCTGGCATGCAGTCGGCATTCATCGACATCGGCATGGACCGGTCTGCGTTTTTGCACGTGGCTGATGTATTCAGCACTACCGCACCGCGACAAACAGATGCGGAAGGCCAAACTGTCGCTGTATTGCCGATTGAAAAACAAGTGTTTGAAGGTCAGTCCTTGTTGGTCCAAGTCATCAAGGATCCGATTGGCAGCAAGGGCGCAAGGCTGTCCACCCAAATCAGCATTGCTGGTCGCTTGTTGGTTTTTTTGCCGCAAGACAACCACATTGGCGTGTCCCAAAAAATACCGCAAGAACAGCGCGACGAGCTGCGCAAACGCTTGATCAATTTGGCGCACAAAGGGGACGACAAAGGCGGCTTTATTTTGCGCACCAATGGTGAGGAAGCCAGCGACGCCGAGTTGGATGAAGACATCAGCTATCTTCGCAAAACATGGGCCAAGATCAAAACAGCGAGTGTGCAATTGCCGCCCAAATCCCTGCTTCACCAAGACTTGAACTTGCTTCAAAGGGTGCTCAGAGACATGGTGTTGGAAACCACCCAAACCATTCGCTTGGATTCAGTTGAACAGCACAACATGTTGCAGCAGTTTGGCAAAGAGTTCATGCCCTCTTCTGTGGCGAAGTTAGCCCACTACAAAGGTGAGCGCCCCATCTTCGATTTGTTCAATATTGACGATGAGATTCAACTGGCCTTGGGCCGAAAAGTGATGCTGAAGTCTGGCGGTTACCTGATCATCGACCAAACGGAAGCGCTGACCACCGTGGACGTGAACACGGGTGGATTTGTGGGCGCTCGCAATTTTGACGACACGATTTTCAAAACCAATCTGGAAGCTGCGGGTGCGATTGCGCGGCAGTTGCGATTGCGTAATTTGGGTGGGGTGATCGTCACCGATTTCATTGACATGCAACGCGAAGATCACCGCGAAGTCGTTATTCAGGAGCTGCGCAAACATTTGTCCAAAGACCGTGTCAAAACCACCGTGAGTGGTTTTTCATCCTTGGGCTTGGTTGAAATGACGCGCAAACGAACCAGAGAATCTTTGGCACAAATATTGTGTGAGCCCTGTGCACATTGCCAAGGCAAGGGCATTGTGAATACCGCTCGCAGTGTGGCTTACAACATCTTGCGCGAAATTTTGCGTGAAGCGCGACAGTTCAGCCCCAAGGAATTTCGAGTCTTGGCGCCACCTGCTGTGGTGGATCTGTTGCAAGAAGAAGAAAGCCTGCACTTGGCAGGCTTGAGTGACTTCATTGGCAAGCCCATTTCATTGCAAGCCGAATTCGGCATGGGTCCTGAACAGTTCAGTATCGTGCTGATTTAGCTTTCATTGAGCGGCGCTTGCTCATGGCTGACGCTTTTGAGCTTGAACATGGCAGCATAAGCCCCATTTTTCGCTAGCAAACTGGCATGGTTGCCCATCTCGATCAAGCGGCCTGAGTCCATCACCACGATGCGGTCTGCAGACTCAATGGTCGATAACCGATGGGCGATGATCAATGTGGTTTTTCCTTGTTGTAGGCGCAGCAGGGCATCTTGCACCATGCGTTCAGATTCATTGTCCAGCGCTGATGTGGCTTCGTCCAAAATCAGAATGGGCGCCTCTTTGTAAAGCGCTCGCGCAATCGCCAATCGTTGTCTTTGACCGCCCGACATGCTGGATGCGTTGTGCCCAACCACGGTGTCGATGCCTTGCGGCAGGCTGCGCAGATAGTCACCCAAATTAGCCGCTTCCAAACAACGAAGGACTTTCTCCGGTTCAGGAGTTTGGCCCAAGGCCACATTCATGGCCAAACTGTCATTCAAAACCACCACATTCTGGCTGACCATGGCAAATTGACGTCGCAAATCGGGCAAGTACCAATCACGCACGCTGACGCCGTCCAGCTTTAAATCGCCCTCTGTCCAATCCACAAAACGCGGCAAAAGATTGGCCAAGGTGGTTTTGCCAGAGCCTGAGCTGCCAACCAGTGCCACGGTTTCCCCAGGTAAGACGTCTAAATGAACGTCACGCAATGCCCAAGGATGGTCTGCTTGATAACGAACACCCAGGTTTTCCCATTGAATGTGCCCACGGGCGTGTGCAGACCGGTGCTGTCCGCCGGTTTCCTGAGGAGTGTTTTCAATCAATTCCAAACCGCGCTCTAGGGCCGCCAAACCACGTGTGATGGGGCCTGCAATTTCAGACAAATGCTTGATGGGGTTGACCAACATCAACATGGCGGTCACAAATGACGCGAATCCGCCAACTGTCATATTGCTGTCTTGACTTTGCATCAGCGCAACGCTGATGACGGCTGACAAGGCGATGGCGGCAAACAATTGGGTCAGCGGTGTGATGCCAGAACTGGCCACCGCCATTTTCATGGTGAGACGCTCGAGTGTGCGACCCAAAGATTCAAAGCGACGGGCTTGTAAATGTTGAGCCGCATGCAAGCGAATTTCACGGTAAGCCAGCGCAGATTCTTCCACCACATAGGCCAGTTCATCGGTTGCCGCTTGGTTTTTTCGTGTGAGACCATAAAGACGTTTGCTCATGGCCTTCATTAAAAAACCGACTGAAGGAATCAACAAGGCGACGATCAAACTGAGTTGCCAATTCAAATACAGCAAATAGCCAATCAGTGCGATCAGTGTCAGGCTGTCACGAAACAAACTCATGCATGAACCCACCAGCATTTGTGCGCCAGTTTGAACTTCGTAGACCAAGGTGTTGCCCAAGGTGCTGGCATTTTGCTGTCTGTAAAGGTTCAAAGAGGCATCTTGCAAGCGTTCGAACATGGCCACGCGCAATTTCAACAGGCCTTGGTTGGTGGCCTTGGCGATGCAGACCTGACCAACAAACATGCTGAGTCCACGAATCGTGTAGAGACCAATCAAGGCCACGGGCACCATCCAAATGGGAAAACTGTTTTGTTTGAAGCCTTTGTCAAGCAGCGGTTGCAACAAGGCTGGCACCATGGGTTCAGCGATGGCCACAATCAAAAGACAGAACAATGCGGTCACCCAAGCCAAGGGCGGGTGTACAAAGTACCGGCCTGCTCTTTGCAAGCGTTTAAAGATATTGGATTTCTCGGGCATGGGGTCAGCTTGAACTCGTTCTTCTGATTATCGCCTTGGTCCTCTTTAGCATGGTTAGAATTGTTTTTTTTCTACTCATAGAAGCGATGATCAACTTTTTCCTTCCAATTCTGACTGCCATGGCCATCTCCGTCGGCTTGGTCAGTTCGGCATGGTCTGAAGTTCGTGTTGAAGTTTCAGGTGTAGGCATCACCCAAATTCCAATTGGCATTGCTTCATTCAAGGGACAAGATGCCGCGCCGCAAAAACCCGCACTGATCGTTGCGTCTGATTTGGACCGCAGCGGTCAATTCAAAACCATGGATCCCGGCATGGTTTTGGATGACACAAGCCGCCCCGATTTTGCAGCGATTCGCCAAACCAACACCGATGCCTTGGTCACAGGCAGCATTCAAAAAACTGCGGATGGTCGTTTTGAGGTCAAGTACCGTTTGTGGGATGTGATCAAAGGCCAAGATTTAGGTGGTCAAAGCTTCTTGGTGGTGGCTTCTGATTTGCGCTTGGTCTCACATCGGATTGCTGATCAGGTCTATGAAAAACTCACAGGTGACAAGGGTGTTTTTTCAACACGCATTGCCTATGTCACCAAGCAAAGTCAGCGACATGTGCTTTGGGTGGCCGATGCGGATGGGGAAAATGCACAAGCAGCCTTGACCAGTCCCGAGCCCATTATTTCTCCCAGATGGGCGCCCAACGGCACCGACTTGGCCTATGTTTCCTTTGAGTCTCGCAAACCTGTGGTCTACGTCCACGATGTGTCTACCGGCAAACGTCGCATACTCGCCAATTTCAAAGGCTCGAACAGTGCCCCAGCTTGGTCCCCCGATGGCAAAACAGTGGCTGTCACTTTGAGTCGGGATGGCTCATCACAAATTTTCTCCTTGGATGCCAAAGGCGGGGAACCCAAACGCATCACGCAATCCAACGGCATCGACACTGAACCGGTGTTTACCCCGGACGGCAGTGCCCTTTATTTTGTCAGTGACCGCGGTGGCTCACCCCAAATTTACAGAACACCTGCAGCAGGCGGCCCAGTGCAGCGGGTAACCTTCTTGGGGAATTACAACATTTCGCCTACTCTGAGCCCTGATGGACGCTGGTTGGCTTACATCGCTCGAAACGCAAGCCAATACAGATTGCATCTTTTGGAACTGGCCACCGACAAGGTATACCCCCTCACCGATACCAATATTGATGAACGCCCGAGTTTTTCAGCCAACAGCAAACTCATCCTTTATGCCAGTATGGTTCAAGGCAAGGAGGTGCTGATGACGACCACGCTTGATGGCAAAATAAGCGCGAAATTGGCGGGACAAACCAACAATATCCGAGAACCCCATTGGGGACCTTTTTTAAAACCTTGAATCACTGGAGTATGTTGTGAATAAATTTTTCTTGTCTTTTGGCCTGGCCGTGTTGTTGTCGGCTTGTGCCTCCGGCGTCAAACTCAATGATGTTCCCGTTGAAGATAAATCTGGATCCAGCGTGAGTGCACCAGCACCAGAGCCCACGCCAGCACCAGCCGTTGCGCAAGCCCAGTCCGCAGTGGCCCCAGTCAGTACGGTCACATCCGACAACTTGGCGGCTGGCCCCAATGGCGTGACCAAAGTCATTTACTTTGATTACGACAGTTTCGTGGTGAAAGCAGAATTCCAAAATGCCATCGAGGGTCATGCTCAATTCTTGAAAAACAATCCTCGCGCCAAGGTGTCATTGGAAGGTCATACCGATGAGCGTGGAGGTCGCGAGTACAACTTGGCCTTGGGGCAAAAGCGTGCGGATGCGGTGCGTCAAAGCCTGAGCCTCTTGGGTGTGTCATCGGCACAAGTAGAGTCTGTCAGCTTTGGTGAAGAAAAGCCTGCGATTCAAGGCAGTGACGAGTCTGCATTCTCAAAAAACCGCCGCACTGAATTCTTCTACAAATGAGGCTAAGCACGAAGTGGGCATTGATGAGCTTGGCCTTGGCCTGCTCATCCTTGCATGCAGCGTTGTTTGAAGACGAAGAAGCCCGTCGCGCTATTTTGGAATTGCGCCAGCGTGTTGAAACCTTGCGTCAAGCCCAGCAAACTGGTGATCAAAATCTGCAAAAGTCGATTGAACAAGCCACTCAGGTTCAAAAATCGGCTGAGCAAGAGGTCAATCAGTACAAGCAATCTTTGCTGCAACTGCAATCTCAAATTGACAGTTTGAAGCAGGACATATCAAGTTTGCGGGGTGAACGCGAGGAGTTGATGCGCGAGATCGCGTTGTTACAACGAAGCCAAAAAGAAACCCTGACTGCTGTTGATGACCGCCTCAAAATGGTGAACCAACGATTTGATCAATTCGAACCCATCACGGTTCAAGTTGACGGTCTGGAGTTTCAAGCCGAGCCCGCAGAGAAAAAAGATTTCGATGCCAGTTTGGCTGTCTTTCGAAAGGGTGAATTCGCGGCAGCGGCTGCTTCTTTTGAAGGTTTCTTGCGCAAATATCCCGTCAGCGGTTACCGACCCAGCGCCTTGTTTTGGTTAGGCAGCGCCAATTACGTTGCCCGTGATTACGCCAATACGATCAATCAACTCAAAGCATTCATGGCTCTGAGTCCCAACCATCAGCGCGTGCCTGAAGCTCTGTTGACGATGGGCAATGCCCAGCTGGAGTCCAAGCAAGCCAAAGAGGCCAAAAAAACCTTGGACGAATTGGTCAAACAGTTTCCCAATACCGACGCTGCTGCTGCTGGCAAAGAACGTTTGTCTAAACTCAAGTAAATTGACCACGACTGCGCTAGTTACAGAAAACAACGAAGACCGCCGCTTTGGCGGTCTTTCGCGTTTGTATGGCGCCTCAGGGGCCCAACGTATTCGACAAGCGCATGTGGTCGTGGTGGGTGTGGGTGGTGTGGGCTCTTGGGCTGTGGAGTGTTTGGCGCGCAGCGGCGTGGGGCAACTCAGCTTGATCGACATGGACCATGTGTCCGAGTCGAATATCAACCGTCAATTGCACGCGGTCTCCGACACGCTGGGTCAATCCAAGGTGTTGGCCATGCAAGACCGTGTTCTGCAAATCAATCCGGCATGTGTGGTTCACGTCATTGATGACTTCATCACACCGGAGAACACCCAAGAACTCCTGCCTAGCGGCATAGATGCAGTGATAGATGCCTGCGATCAAGTCAGTGCCAAAGTGGCCTTGGCTGCTTGGGCCATGACCCATCATGCGCGTTTGGTCACAGTGGGGGCGGCTGGTGGCAAGCGACAAGCCCACTTGGTCGACATGGCAGATTTGGCGCAGGCCACGCATGATCCCTTGCTCGCGCAAGTGCGCCAACGTCTGCGAAAACACCATGCAGCGCCTGCTGGCGGCGCAGCTTTCGGCGTTCAATCGGTGTTCAGCAAAGAACGTGTTTTGATGCCCGCCAAAGAAAGCGAAGCTTCACGCGACAGTTCTTTGAATTGCCATGGCTATGGTTCTGTGGTGACGGTCACAGCCACATTCGGTAATTGCGCAGCATCATGGGTGTTGAATGAATTGGCCGCCTGATTGGTTTTTTCAAAACCGTCAAAAAGCGCAAAAAAACAGTTATACTTTGCGGCTTCGCAGAGCAGCAAAACTGCAATGCAAAGGGGGACGTTAGCTCAGTTGGTAGAGCAGCGGACTTTTAATCCGTTGGTCACAAGTTCGAATCTTGTACGTCCTACCACCCTCATTCAAAAAAACCAGTTCAAACAGAACTGGTTTTTTTTCGTCTTTGAAATCTCAAGCCAAAGTCTCAAGTTGAGTGGTCAATTCCAACCAGCGCAACTCCAGTTCTTCCAATTCATCTTCCACCACTTTGAGACGCTTGCCCGCTTCGGCAATCTCAGCAGGGGCCAAGGAACTGGCCAATTTGTTGTGCAGGCTTTGCTTCTCGGCTTCCAGGCTTGCCATGTTTTTTTCAATGCCGTCTTGTTCTTTTTTCAAGGGGCGTTTTTTCTCGTTGGCTTCTTTGCGTTGCTGTGCGTCGTCTTTGCGCTGTTCACGTGAAGCCACGACGGGCTTGGCATCTGCCACGCTCACCGGGGCTGCCACCACCGGTGCAGCGGCAACGGTCAACGCTGCATTGGCTGCTGCGGTGGCCTCAGCACGCATTCGCTTGGCCTCGTCCAACAAATAGCGTTGGTAGTCGTCCAAATCGCCATCGAAGGGCGACACACCGCCGCGGGACACCATCCAAAACTCGTCGCACACAGCCCGCAGCAAGGCGCGGTCGTGGCTGACCAACATGACCGTGCCTTCAAATTCATTCAAGGCCATGCTCAGGGCTTCACGGGTGGCCAAGTCCAAGTGGTTGGTAGGCTCGTCCATCAGCAACAGGTTGGGGCGCTGCCAGACCAACATGCACAGCACCAACCGCGCTTTTTCGCCGCCGCTCATGCTGCCCACAGCTTGCTTGACCATGTCGCCGCCAAAGTTGAACTGGCCCAAGAAACTGCGCAAGTCTTGCTCGCGCGTTGCCTGACCGGCCAGCTTGCCTTCAACGGTCAACTTTTTACACAAATCGATCATGTGTTGCAGCGGGTTGTCAGCCGGACGCAGCACATCGAGTTCTTGTTGCGCAAAGTAGCCGATGTTCAAGCCCTTGCCTTCGGTCATGTCGCCGCCCAAAGCTTTCAAGTCGCGGGCGATGGTTTTCACCAGCGTTGATTTGCCTTGGCCATTGGCCCCCAAGATGCCAATGCGCTGACCAGCCAACACCGATCGGCTGATGTTTTGCACGATCACCGTGGGCGGTGTGCCCGCAGGTGCGTCATCAGGAGCCGGGTAACCCACACTCACACCTTGCATGCTCAGCATGGGGTTGGGCAGATTGGCGGGTTCTTTGAACTCGAAACTGAAATCGGCATCGGCCAACAAGGGGGCGATTTTTTCCATCCGGTCCAAGGCCTTGACCCGGCTTTGCGCTTGTTTGGCTTTGCTGGCCTTGGCCTTGAAGCGGGCAATGAACTTTTGCAAATGCGCGATCTTGTCTTGTTGCTTGGAGAAAGCGTTTTGTTGCAACTCCATTTGCTCGGCCCGCATGTCTTCAAACTTGCTGTAGTTGCCGCCGTAGCGCACCAACTTGCCCGCATCGATGTGCAGTGTGACGTTGGTGACCGCATCCAAAAATTCACGGTCATGGCTGATGACCACCATCGTGCCTTCATAGCGCTTGAGCCAAGCTTCCAGCCACACCAAGGCGTCCAAGTCCAAGTGGTTGGTGGGCTCGTCCAAGAGCAGCAAGTCTGAAGGGCACATCAGCGCACGGGCCAGTTGCAAACGCATGCGCCAACCGCCCGAGAAACTGTTCACTGGGTTGTCCAGTTCGGTGGTTTTGAAGCCCAGACCCAAGATCAGGGCTTGCGCTCGCGATGAAGCATCGTGCTCGCCTGCGTCATAAAGCGCCATGTAGGCGTGGCCCATGCGGTCGCCGTCGCCGGAGGCTTCGGCAGCAGCCACTTCGGCGCGAGCATCGGTCAGCACCGTGTCACCTTCAATCACAAAGGCCGTGGCAGTTTGATCGGTCTCGGGCATGTCCTGCGACACCTGCCCCATGCGCCATTGGCTGGGAATGTAAAACTCGCCCGAATCCTCGTGCAAGCCGCCATTGAGCAAGGCAAACAACGACGATTTGCCAGCGCCGTTGCGGCCCACCAAGCCGACTTTTTCGCCGGGGTTCAAAGTAACGGAGGCCCCTTCGAGCAACACCTTGGCGCTGCGGCGCAAGGTGACATTTTTGATCGTGATCATGGTTTCTGAGCGCTTGGCGCCATCGCTTGTCGGGTGAGAAGTAAGACCTGGTCATCACCAGCACTGGTCGATAGCCACACGACATCTAAATTTGGAAAGGCTGTTTCAAAGTGTTCGCGCTCGTGGCCGATTTCAAGCACCAACACAGCGTTTTCGTTCATGTGGGCAGGCGCGTCGCGCAACAGTTGGCGCACAAAGTCCATGCCGTCGGTGCCACCGGCCAAGGCCAGTGCGGGTTCGGCTTTGAACTCGGGTGGCAACGTGGCCATGCTTTCCGCATTCACATAGGGCGGGTTGCACAAAATCAGATCAAATAAACCATCGGCTTGCTGCAAGCCATCGGACTCAGCAAGCGTCATACGGTCTTCCAAGCCATGGCGTTCGATATTGATCTGCGCCACCGCCAAAGCGTCTTTCGACAAATCCAAACCCAGCACCGACACCTGAGGGTAGGCCAGTGCCGCCAAGATGCCCAAACTGCCATTGCCAGTGCACAAGTCCAGCACACGGCGGCTGTTCGGGTCTAGCCACGGGTCGATGCCGCCCTCGGCCAATACCTCGGCAATCAGTGAGCGCGGCACGATGGCCCGCTCGTCAATGTAAAAAGAAACACCCTGCAACCAAGCTTCCTTCGTGAGGTAGGCCGCAGGTTGGCGGCGCTCAATACGCTGCGCGATCAAGGCTTGCACTTGTTCTATGTGCGCTGGCATGAGTTCGGCGTGGTGCGCTGCTTCGTTGAAGTCGGTGTCCAGAGGCAAACCCAACTGCCACAGCACCAACCAAGCTGCTTCGTCTTCTGCCGTGGTGGTACCTTGGCCAAAAGCCACGCCAGCATGACTGAGTTGTTCAGCAACCCGCTGAATCAGCATGGAGAGGGTCATGCCAAAGCGCGGTTCAAATGTTCCAAAACCCGTCGGTAAATATTCTTCAAGGGCTCTATATCAGCCACAGGAACACATTCATCAATTTTGTGGATGGTGGCGTTGCTCGGGCCGAGTTCAATCACCTGAGGGCAAACCTGTGCAATGAAGCGGCCGTCCGAGGTGCCGCCGGTGGTGGAGAGTTCGGTGTCCAACCCGGTTTCGTCGCGAATGGCGGTTTGCACCGCGCCCACTAAATCGCCGGGCGTGGTGAGAAAAGGCAGACCACCGATGGTCCAGGCCAGGTCGTATTGCAAGCCGTGCTTGTCGAGCACAGCGCGCAGGCGCTGCTGCAATTGTTCGGGTGTGGACTCGGTGCAAAAACGGAAATTGAAATCCACCACGCAAGCACCTGGAATCACATTGCTGGCTCCGGTGCCCGCATGGATGTTGCTGACCTGCCAGCTGGTGGGTGGGAAGAAGGGGTTGCCCTTGTCCCACTCAATGGCCACCAATTCCGCCAAGGCGGGAGCCAACAAGTGAATCGGGTTTTGCGCCAACTGTGGATAGGCAATATGACCTTGCACACCCTTGACGGTGAGCTTGCCACTCATGGTGCCGCGCCGACCGTTTTTGATCATGTCGCCAGTGCGTTGTACCGAGGTGGGTTCACCCACGATGCACCAGTCGAGTTGTTCGCCACGGGCTTTCAGCGCGTTGCAGACCACCACGGTGCCATCCAGGGCCGGGCCTTCTTCGTCACTGGTGAGCAGGAAAGCGATGTTGATGCTGGGTTCGGGGCAAGACGCTGCAAACTCTTCACAGGCCACCACCATGGCGGCCAGTGAGGCCTTCATGTCGCTGCTGCCTCGGCCATACAACATGCCATTGCGGTGGGTGGGCGTGAACGGGTCTTGCGTCCATTGGTCCAAGGGGCCAGTGGGCACCACATCCGTGTGCCCGGCAAACACCAAGGTTTTGGCCTTGGCGTGGGTGCTGCGTTTCACGGCCCACAGGTTGCTCACGCGAAAGTTGTCGGGCCCGCTGTCCATGCGCTCACAAGCAAACCCCAGCGGCGTCAGGCGTGAAGCGATCAGGTCCAGGCAACCCGCGTCCTCGGGGGTGACCGAGGGGCGCGAGATGAGTTGCTCGGTGAGTTGGAGGGTGCGAGACATCAAACGGTTGGCAACAATCAATCGCGCAACAAATCGTTGATGCTGGTTTTCGAGCGGGTTTGGGCGTCCACACGCTTGACCACGATGGCGGCGTACATGCTGTAGGGTGCGCCGTTGGCTGCCACTTTGGGGATATTGCCGCTGACCACCACCGAGCCCGAGGCCACGCGACCATAGGTGATTTCGCCAGTGGCGCGGTCGAAGATGGGGGTCGATTGACCGATGAACACGCCCATGCCCAGCACCGAGTTTTCTTCGATGATGACGCCTTCCACCACTTCAGAGCGAGCGCCGATGAAGCAGTTGTCTTCAATGATGGTGGGGTTGGCTTGCAAGGGTTCGAGCACGCCGCCAATGCCCACACCACCCGACAAGTGCACGTTCTTGCCAATTTGCGCACAGGAACCCACGGTGGCCCAGGTGTCGACCATGGTGCCGCTGTCAACATAGGCGCCAATATTGACGTAGGAGGGCATCAGGATGGCACCAGGGGCCACATAGCTGCCACGACGCGCCACGGCAGGCGGCACCACACGCACCCCAGCGGCCTTGAATTCTTCATCCGAGAGATTTGAAAACTTGGTTTTGACTTTGTCGTAGTAACCCAAGTCGCCGCCTTTGATGATTTTGTTGTCGTTCAAACGGAAGGACAGCAACACGGCTTTTTTCAACCACTGGTGAACCGTCCATTGGCCCACGCCTTCACGGGTGGCCACACGCAAACGGCCGCCATTGAGCTCGGCAATCACATGGTTGACGGCATCCATCACTTCATGGGTGGCGTTTTCAGCGTTGATGGTGGCGCGGTTGTCCCAGGCGTTGTCGATGATGTGTTGCAGTTGGTGTTGAGCCATGGTTGTTTTCTTTGAGCTGAGTTGAAATTAAGAATGGGTTTGTTTGACGAAAGCCACGATGCGTTCAGCGGCTTCGAGGCATTCTTGGGGTTGTGCCACCAAAGCCATGCGAATGCGGCCTTGGCCGGGGTTGATACCGTTGACCTCACGCGCCAAATAGCGGCCAGGCAACACCGTGACATTGTATTGAGCCAGCAAGTCACGGGCGAAAGCCTCGTCATCACCCCCTGGAACAGCGGCCCACAGGTAAAAACCGGCATCAGGCAAGGCCACATCCAACACCTGGGCCAACAAGGGTGTGACTTGTTCAAACTTGGCTTTGTACAAGGCACGGTTGGCCTGCACGTGGGCTTCATCATTCCAAGCGGCGATGCTGGCCTCTTGCACCATGCCGCCCATGGCGCTGCCGTGGTAGGTGCGGTAGCGCAAAAAAGGCGCAATGAGGGCCGCGTCACCAGCCACAAAGCCACTGCGCAGACCGGGCACATTGCTGCGCTTGGACAAGCTGGTGAAACTGATCAGGTTTTTAAAATCGTTTCTGCCCAGCAATTGGGCGGCTTGCAACCCACCCAGCGGGGGCGTGTCGCCAAAATAAATTTCGCTGTAGCACTCGTCAGAAGCCAAGACAAAGCCGTATTTGTCGCTCAAGGCGAAGAGCTTTTGCCATTCCGACAAGGGCATGACCGCACCCGTGGGGTTGCCGGGCGAACAAACAAACACCAGTTTGGTGCGTTGCCACACCTCCGGTGCAACGCTGTCCCAGTCGACCGCAAAGTTTTGGCTGGGCAAGCTGGGCACGTAATGTATTTGGGCTTGACCCAAGAGCGCGGCACCTTCGTAAATTTGATAGAAAGGATTGGGCGACAGCACCACCGAGTCATGCTGACCGTCCAACACGGTTTGGGCAAAAGCAAACAAGGCCTCGCGCGAGCCATTGACGGGCAACACCTGGGTTTCGGGGTTCAAAGTCACGTCATAGCGGCGTTGAACCCATCCGGCACATGCTTGCCTGAAGGCCAAGGAACCCGCAGTGGCCGGATAGGCCGCCAAAGCATCGGTGTGTTGGCGCAAAGCCTCGATGATCAGGGGCGGGGTGGCATGGCGGGGTTCGCCAATGCCCAAGCTGATCGGGGACCAGTTCGGACTGGGGGTGACGTCTGAAAACAAAACACGTAAACGCTCGAACGGGTAGGGGTGTAGCTTTGATAACAGTGGGTTCATGGCTGATATTATCGAGCCATGTACAGTTACCTCGACCCCAGCCGCGCTCAGGATTTCGCCATGGACCCAGAGC
Source organism: Limnohabitans simekii (SeqCode) (assembly GCF_965234735.1). Taxonomy (GTDB): domain Bacteria; phylum Pseudomonadota; class Gammaproteobacteria; order Burkholderiales; family Burkholderiaceae_C; genus Limnohabitans; species Limnohabitans simekii. The sequence goes on from NZ_OZ248545.1 coordinate 135,865, forward strand.
AGATGCTCAATCTGGCCGAAACCTTCGAAACCAGCTTGACCCAAGACCTCAAAGCCCTTGGCGAGGCCTTGGAGAACCAGGATCCAGACCCCATGCGTCGTTTGCTGCATGCTTTGAAAGGCTATGTGACCTTTCTCAGCAAGGATGAATTGAGTTCTAAAGTGATACATCTGGAGTCCATGAGCCGCCAAAGCCCTGTCGACGAAGTGCGCCACACTGTCCAAGCGGTGTTGCCGTCTTTGCAGACCTTGTTGGCTGAAGTCACCCGTTGGAAATCCACCGAACTGCAAAAGCAAGCCTGAGCGGTGCCGGCTTTTACCGATGTTTGAACTCCCCGTGATGAAAAGGTTTTTCGGTGCGTCTTAATTCCATCAAGCTGTCTGGCTTCAAATCCTTTGCAGACGCCACCAATTTCATGTTGCCCGGTCAATTGGTGGGCGTGGTCGGCCCCAACGGCTGCGGCAAGTCCAACATCATTGATGCCGTGCGATGGGTGCTGGGCGAAAGCCGAGCCAGCGAATTGCGTGGCGAGTCCATGCAAGACGTCATCTTCAATGGCACCACCAGCCGCAAACCCGCTAGCCGCGCCAGTGTCGAACTGGTGTTTGACAACACCAGCCACCGTGCGGGCGGCCAATGGAGCCAGTTCGCCGAGATTGCCGTCAAGCGCGTTTTGACCCGCGACGGCACCAGCAGCTACTACATCAACAACCAACCAGTGCGCCGCCGTGATGTGCAAGATGTGTTCTTGGGCACCGGCTTGGGCCCACGCGCTTACGCCATCATTGGCCAAGGCACGATCAGCCGCATCATCGAGTCCAAGCCCGAAGAGTTGCGTTTGTTCTTGGAAGAAGCGGCTGGTGTTTCCAAATACAAAGAGCGTCGCCGCGAGACCGAAAACCGCCTGAGCGACACCCGCGAAAACCTGACGCGTGTGGAAGACATCTTGCGCGAATTGAACGCCAACCTGGAAAAATTGGAACGCCAAGCCGAGGTGGCGCAACGCTTTCACGACTTGCAACACCAAGCCACGACCCGACAACACCAGCTCTGGTTTTTAAAGCGCAGTGACGCGCAAGCCGAGCAAGCCCAAGTGCACACCCAAGCCGAGCAAGCGGCCAACAGTTTGGAGTCGAAAACCGCCGATTTGCGCCAAGTCGAAGCCAGTGTGGAAACCATTCGCCAAGCGCATTACGAAGCCGGCGAACAAGTCAACCAGGCACAAGGCCAGCTCTACCAAGCCAGTGCTGAAGTGGGGCGGTTGGAAGCTGAGATCCGTTTCGTGGTGGAAGGCCGTCAACGCGCTGAAGAACGCTTGATTCAAATTCAAGCGCAAATTGAACAATGGCGCAGCCAAAGCACCCAAGCGCAGGAAGAAGCGCAACACCTGCTGGACAACCAAGACACGGCGCAAGCGCAACTGGCTGGTTTGCAGGATGACCTGGGCCTGAAAGCCGAACAGCTGCCCGAACTTGAGCAGTTCTGGCGCGATGCCCAACAACAGGTTCATGCCCAGTCCACCTTGGTGAACGAGGTGCAACAACAAATCCAGGTGTTGGCTGCCGAGCAACGTGGCATGCAAGAGCAAGCCCGCCAACTCGAGCAACGCCAAGCCCGTTTGCAAGCCGATCAGCAAGCCTTGGCCCTGCCTGAAGACACGCATTTGCAGCAATTGCAAGCGCAACTGGCCGAAGCCGAAGAACGCTCGGCCCAAAGCCAAGCCCAATTGCAAACCTTGGAAGACATGGCCGAGGAAGTGGAAAACAACCGGCGTCAAGCGCAAGAGGCCAGCAACCAACAATCGGCCAAGCTGGTCGAGTTGCAAGCCCGTCAAGAAGCCTTGAAAGCCTTGCAACAAAAACTGCGCACCGACGAGCGACTCACGCCCTGGTTGAACAAACACGGCTTGCAAGATTTGCAACCGCTGTGGAACAAACTGCACATCACACCCGGTTGGGAGCAGGCCTTGGAAGCCGCTTTGCGCGAGCGTTTGGCGGCCCTTGAAGTGACCCGCATCGACAGCGTCAAAGCCTTTGCCACCGATGTGCCCATGGCCAAGCTCAGCTTCTACACCCCGGGTGTCGCCGTGGCTGCGGCGCCCAAGCACAAGTTGCCGCGCTTGTTTGACCAACTCAAACTCAACGATGCAGGCATGAGTGGCTTGCTGTCCGATTGGCTGACAGGCTGTTACACCGCCAACAGCTTGGACGAGGCCATGGCCGCTCGCAACCAACTGCAAGCGGGTGAGCAAATTTTCATCGCCCAAGGCCATGCTGTGGGCTTGCACAGCGTCACGTTCTACGCCCAAGACTCCGAGCAATCGGGCATGTTGGCGCGTGCCCAAGAAATTGAAAACCTGGACAAGCAAATCCGCGCTCAAAGCCTGATGAGCGAAGAAGCCCGTGTCCACTTGTCACGCTCAGAAAGCGCAGCCGCCCAGTCGGCCCAAGAACGCACCCAAAAGCGCGTAGAAGCCACCGACACCCAAGCCCAGGCACACGCGCTGAAGGTGGACTTTATGCGGGTGCAGCAGCAAGCTGAGCAAGCCCGCGCACGCCAAGGCCAGCTTGAAACCGAAGTGGGCGACTTGCAAACCCAAATGGCGCAATTGCAAACCCGCAGCGAAGAAGCCGAAGCCCGTTTTGAAGCGCTGGACATGCAACTGGCGCAAACCCAAGAACGCCACGCCAACTTGCAAGAAAAATCCATCACAGCTGAACAGCAACTGAACCAAGCGCGTGATGGCTTGCGTCAACTTGAACGCCAAGTGCAGGAAGCCGACTTCAACATGCGCAGCTTGTCGGCCAAATTGGCCGAGTTGCAGCGCACCCAAGACACCGCTGCCAAGCAAATGGACAGCTTGCGGGCCGAGCACACCAGTCAACAGGCCGAGCTGGCCTTGTTGTCTGACAGTGCGGCCCAGTCGGGTTTGCAGGCTGCGTTGGCTGTGAAGCTTGAACGAGAAAGCCTGTTGGCTGCCAAGCGTTCCGAGTACGACGACCTGACCAACCGTTTGCGCACCAGCAACGAAGACCGCTTGAAGATTGAGCGCGAACTCGACCCGCTGCGCCAACGCATCGTGGACATGCAGCTCAAAGAGCAAGCCGCGCGTTTGGGCTTCGAGCAATACGACCGTTTCTTGCAAGAAGCCCAAGCCGATATGGCGCTGATCGAAGCCTCCATCGAAACAGACAAAGTCAAATTGACGGGCTTGCAGACGGAGATTGACCGCTTGAACCGCGATATCCAAGCCCTGGGGGCCGTGAATTTGGCTGCCTTGGACGAGCTGGGCACCGCCCGCGAACGCAAAACCTTCCTCGATTCGCAGTCTGCCGATTTGAATGATGCAATCAACACCTTGGAAGACGCGATCCGCAAGATTGATATTGAAACCCGGGCGTTATTGGGCGACACGTTTGAAACCGTGAACAAACACTTTGGCGTCATGTTCCCCGAGCTGTTCGGCGGCGGCAATGCCAAACTCATGATGACTGGCGACGAGATTTTGGATTCGGGTGTGCAGGTCATGGCCCAGCCGCCGGGCAAGAAAAACCAAACCATCCACCTATTGTCGGGTGGCGAAAAAGCCCTCACCGCCATCGCTTTGGTGTTCGCCATCTTCCAACTCAATCCCGCGCCGTTTTGTTTGCTCGACGAGGTGGACGCGCCGCTGGACGACGCCAACACCGAGCGCTACAGCAAGTTGGTCACCAAAATGTCCGCCGAGACCCAGTTTTTGTACATCTCGCACAACAAAATTGCCATGGAAATGGCCGAGCAACTCATTGGCGTCACCATGCAAGAGCAAGGCGTGTCGCGCATTGTTGCCGTGGACATGGAAGCCGCCGCCAGTTTGGTTGAGCCCGCATGAGCAATTTGCAACTTTGGCTGGCCGTGGCAGGCGGCTTGGTCTTGGTGGTGGTGGTCGCCCACAGCACCTGGACATCGCGTCAAAGCCAACCCAAACAAGCCGAGCCCTTGGTGTCCCAGGAAGAATTGGACGCCTTGGTGGCCGAACCCAGCGCTGAGTTGGGCGACGACCTGCAAACAGGCCACGCTTTCCCTGGCATGCCGCACGAGTTGCCGCATTTGGATGCGCGGTCGCAACTCGATGCTTTGATCGATGTGATTGCCACCATGGAACTCGACAGCCCTGTTTCTGGCGAAGCCGCCATCGCTGCGCTGCCGCCCATTCGACGTGTGGGCAACAAATTGTTTTTGGTTGAAGGCCTGAATGCTGACAGCGGCGAATGGGAAGCCCTGCAAACCCAGCGTTACTACAGCGCCTTCCAAGCCGGTATGCAAGTGGCCAACCGCCAAGGCCCTTTGAACGACATCGAATTTTCCGAATTCGTGGTGAAAACCCAAGCCTTTGCCGAAGTGTTTTCCGCCACACCCGAGTTCCCCGACATGAACGAAGTGGTGGCGCAAGCCCGCGAGCTGGACCATTTCGCCAGTGCCCACGACGCCCAACTGGGGTTCACCTTGGCCTCGCGCAAAGCCGCGTGGAGCCCGGGCTATGTGCAACAACAAGCCGCGCGTTTGGGCTTTGTGCCCGGCGTCATACCCGGGCGCATGGTGGTGCCAGCGGCCACCCCGGGCTTGCCACCCGTGCTGGTGTTGACTTTCGATGCCCGCGCCGCCATGGCCGAAGACCCGAACCAAGCGGCCTTGCGCAGCGTCAGCCTGAGCTTGGATGTGCCACAGGTGGCCCAGTCCGAACAAGCGTTTTCGCGCTTGTGTGAAGCCGCACAAAACCTGGCGCAGGCCATGGACGGATTGATCACGGATGACAATGGCCAGGTCTTGACCGAGGCAGGCATCCAGATGATCGACCATGACTTGCGCAGCCTCTACGACGCCTTGGCCGCCCGCGACCTGTCTGCGGGTTCTTTGCAAGCGCGACGCTTGTTCAGTTAAGCCCACAGCGGGCCTATGTCCAACACACTTGCCGATCAAGCCGCCCAACTGCGGGCCGAGCTGCACCACCACGCCCACCTGTACTACGTTTTAGACGCGCCCACGCTGCCTGACGCCGAGTACGACCGGCTGTTCAAGGCGCTGCAAGCCTTGGAAGCCGCGCACCCCGAATTGATCACAGCCGATTCGCCTACCCAAAGGGTGGGCGGCAAGCCCTTGGACAGTTTTGCCAGCGTCAAACATGCCCTGCCGATGCTGAGCATCCGCACCGAAACCGACACCGAAGCCAGTGGTGCCGAAGCCTTTGACACACGCATCCGCAAAGAACTGGGCTTGCGCGACACCGACCCTGCTGTGGACTATGTGGCAGAGTTGAAATTTGACGGCTTGGCCATGAGCCTGCGCTACGAGCAGGGCGTCTTGGTGCAAGCCGCCACCCGAGGCGACGGCGACATGGGCGAGGACGTGACCCACAACATCCGCACCATTGGACAAATTCCATTGCGGCTTCAAACAGGCTCCGCCTTGCGGGTGCCCGACTTGTTGGAAGTGCGCGGCGAGGTTTACATGGCGCGTTCTGACTTTGAAGCCTTGAACGAACGCCAACGACAGCGCATCGCGGCGGGCGACAAGGGCGAAAAAACTTTCGTCAACCCGCGCAACGCCGCCGCTGGTGCCGTGCGGCAACTCGACCCCAGCATCGCCGCGCAACGACCTTTGAGCTTTTTTGCTTATGGTCTGGGCGACATCACACCTTTTGAACAAGGCGGCCCCACCTTTGAAACTCATTTTGAGTTGCTGATGGCACTGAAACAATGGGGATTCCCTGTGGCGGTGCAAACCTGCGTGGTGCAAGGCGCAACTGGCCTGGTGGGCTTTCACCAACGCATCGGTCAAGCACGTGATGCCTTGCCCTTTGACATCGACGGTGTGGTTTACAAAGTGAACAGCTTGGCCGCACAACGGCAGCTGGGCTTCGTGACCCGCGAGCCGCGCTGGGCGGTGGCGCACAAATACCCCGCGCAAGAGGAACTCACCACGGTGCAAGCCATCGAGGTGCAGGTGGGGCGCACTGGCAAGCTCACGCCTGTGGCCAAGTTGGCGCCCGTTTTTGTGGGTGGGGTCACCGTCACCAACGCCACCTTGCACAACGAAGACGAAGCCCGCCGCAAAGATGTGCGGGTGGGCGACACCGTGGTGGTGCGCCGTGCGGGCGATGTGATTCCCGAGGTGGTGTCGGTGGTGCTGGAAAAACGGCAAGACGCGCAAATATTCACCATGCTGCACCAATGTCCGGTGTGCAACAGCCCTGCGGTGCGCGAAGAAGGCGAGGCCGACTACCGCTGCACCGGCGGTTTGTTTTGCAGCGCCCAGCGCAAGCAAGCCATCCTGCACTTTGCGCACCGCCGTGCGGTGGACATTGAAGACTTGGGCGACAAACTGGTGGAGCAACTGGTGGACGCAGGCTTGGTCAACACCTTGCCCGATATTTACCGCTTGGGTTTCAGCGCCTTGGCCACCTTGGACCGCATGGCTGAAAAATCCGCCAACAACGTGCTGGCCAGCATTGAGAAATCCAAGCCAACCACCTTGCCCCGTTTTTTGTTTGGTCTGGGCATTCGCCATGTAGGCGAGGCCACGGCCAAAGAGTTGGTCCGCCATTTCGGCAAGATGGACGCCATCATGGATGCCACCGTCGACCAATTGCTGCAAGTGCCGGATGTTGGGCCCATCGTGGCGCAAAGCCTGCGAACGTTTTTCGATCAAGCCCACAACCGCGAAGTGGTGGAACAACTGCGGGCCTGTGGTGTCACCTGGAGCGAAGGCGTTCCCAGTGCCGGGGCCAGCCTGCCCTTGGCGGGTCAAACCTATGTGCTGACCGGCACCTTGCCCACGCTGAGCCGCGATCAAGCCAAAGACATGCTCGAATCCCTGGGGGCCAAAGTGGCTGGCAGCGTCAGCAAGAAAACCCATGGCGTAGTGGCCGGGGCCGAGGCGGGGAGCAAGCTCGACAAAGCCCAAGAGCTTGGTATCCCGGTGCTGGATGAAGCTGCGTTGTTGGCCTTGGTGAACGCGCACAGCAGCGACGTGAGCAACTAAGCCATGGCGATCCGCGAGATTTTGAAAATGGGCGACGAGCGCCTGCTGCGAGTGGCGCAACCGGTGACGCAATTCAACACGCCAACGCTACAAGCATTGCTGCAAGACCTGAACGACACCATGGTCGCGGCCAACGGCGCGGGTTTGGCCGCCCCGCAAATTGGCGTCGATTTGCAAGTGGTGGTGTTTGGTTCGGGCGAGGTCAACCCGCGCTACCCCGATGCACCGGTGGTGCCCTACACCGTGCTCATCAACCCGGTGCTCACGCCGCTGGGTGAAGATCAAGAAGAGGGCTGGGAAGGCTGTTTGTCGGTGCCCGGTTTGCGCGGCATGGTGCCGCGTTACACGCACTTGCGGTATCAAGGTTTCGATCCACAGGGCCAGCCCATCGACCGCACGGTGGAGGGCTTTCACGCCCGGGTGGTGCAACACGAATGCGACCACCTGATGGGCGTGCTGTACCCGATGCGGGTGCGGGATTTCTCGCGCTTTGGCTACACCGAGGTGCTGTTTCCGGGCTTGGACGACGCCGACGATTGACTTGGGCTGCGTTTGAATTCAAGCCTGCAAGGCTGCCAACAACTCGGTTTCGATTTCCAACTGCGCTTTGTTTTGTTGCAAGGCCGCGCCATCGATCAAAAACGTGTCTTCCACGCGCTCCCCCAAGGTGCTGATCTTGGCCAACAAGACGTTGATCTGGTGGTGGGCCAGCACCTGCGCCACGCCATACAACAGGCCGACGCGGTCACTGGCCGAAATGGACAACAGCCAACGCTGGGCTTTTTCATCCGGCTGCAAGCGCACACGCGGTGCCACAGGAAAGCTTTTCACTCGCCGAGACACCCTGCCGCGCCCGGCTTTGGGCAAGGGGCCGCCTTGCTCGACGGTGTTTTTCAAATCGTTTTCCACCATGTTGGTGAGTTCACGGTAGTGGGCATTCAACATCGGGGTCACCACTTGGAACGTATCCAAGGCGTAACCGTTGCGGGCGGTGTGGATTTTGGCGTCCAAGATGCTGAAACCGGCCTGGTCGAAATAGCCACAGATGCGAGCGAACAAGTCCGTTTGATCAGGCGTGTAGACCATCACTTGCAAACCCTCGCCCAAGGGGGATAGCCGGGCTTTCACGGTCACGCCGGGCGTTTTGCCTTCGGCTTTGGCCAAGGCCAAAGGGCGCGACAACTGGCGTGTGTGCCAAGCAATGTCCGCCGCTTCATGGCGCATGAAATAGCCCACGTCCAGCGTTTCCCACAAGGCTTTGTGCGACTCGAACGGCATGGCGTACAGGTTCAGGGTTTCCAAGGCTTCGCGCTTGCGCATTTCCACCAAGGCATCCGGGTCGTGGGCTTGACCGCCCAGCACCGCCGCGGTGGTTTTGTACAGGTCTTCCAGCAACTTGCCTTTCCAAGCGTTCCACACCTTGGGGCTGGTGCCTCGGATATCGGCCACGGTCAGGAGGTAGAGCGCTCGCAAATAGCGTTCATTGCCCACGCGCTTGGCAAAGGCCTGCACCACGTCGGGGTCGCTCAGGTCTTGCTTTTGTGCCACGTGGCTCATGGTCAGGTGTTCGCGCACCAAAAATTCAATCAACTGCTGATCGGCTTTGGCAATGCCGTGCTGTTTGCAAAAGATGCGAACCTCATGGGCACCCAAATCGGAATGGTCACCGCCACGGCCTTTGGCGATGTCGTGAAACAAGGCGGCCACATACAAAATCCAAGGCTGGTCCCAACCAGCGGCCAACTGCGAGCAAAACGGGTACTCGTGGGAGTGTTCGACGATGAAAAAACGCCGCACATTGCGCAGCACCATCAGGATGTGCTGATCCACCGTGTACACATGGAACAAGTCGTGCTGCATTTGCCCAACGATGCGGCGAAACACCCACAAGTAACGGCCCAGCACCGAGGTTTGGTTCATCAAGCGCATGGCATGGGTGATGCCTTGTGGCGACTTCAAAATCCGCATGAACATGTCGCGGTTGACCGGGTTGCGCCGGAACCCCGCGTCCATCAAACCCCGGGCGTTGTAGAGCGCTCGCAAGGTGCGGGCTGACAAACCTTTGATGCCCACGGTTTCTTGGTAGAGCAAAAACGTTTCCAGAATCGCTTCGGGGTGGCGTTGGTACAGGCCATCATCCACCACCTCCAACATGCCCGATTTGTCCAAAAACCGCTCATTCAGCACTTGGGGTGGATGGGCCTGGGCTTGCTGGAACAACCAGTCTTCGATGTTCAGGTGCAGGATTTGATTCAGCTGGCTGACCGCTTTGGCTGCCCAGTAATACTCCTTCATCAAGGCTTCACTGTCTTTGCGTGGATGCGGTGAGCCGTCTTTCGAGGCTGAGAGACCCAGGTCTTGTGCCACAGCGGTCTGCAGGTCAAACACCAAGCGGTCTTCACGCCGCTTGGCCAACAAATGCAGCCGCCAACGGATGAGGGACAACACATCTTCGTTGCGCTGCAATTGGCGCCATTCCAGTTCGGTGATCATGCCCTTGGCGGCCAAGTCTTTCCAAGTGGCCCCCAAGCCGCTGGCTTTGGCCAACCACAACAGCATGTGCAGGTCGCGCAGGCCGCCCGGCGACTCTTTGCAATTGGGTTCCAAGGCGTAAGGCGTGTTCTCGAATTTGCTGTGCCGCTGCTGCATTTCCAGCGTTTTGCCGGTGAAGAAGGCGCGTGCTTCCATTTGCGCTTTGAAGGCTTCGCTGAATTGCGCAAACAAGGCTGGATCACCCACCACGGGGCGCGACTCCAACATGGCGGTTTGCACCGTGATGTCTTTGGCCGCCTCGCTCAGGCATTCGGTCAGGTTGCGCACACTGGAGCCAATTTCCAAACCCGCATCCCAGCAACTGCCGATGAACTGTTCCACTTTGGACTTTATGGCATCGTCTTCATCCACCGAGACATGGGCGGGCAACAAGACCAGCACATCGATATCGGAATAAGGGAACAAAGCACCTCGGCCAAAGCCCCCCACGGCCACCAAACAAGCGTGGGCGGGCATACCGGCTACTTGCCACAAGGTTTGCAAATGCGCATCGCACAAGTTGCTTAAGCGCTGCAAGTGCCCATGCACCCGGTGCGCGCGTTTCAGGCTTTGCAATTGGGCGCACTGCGCCAACAAGTCGGTTTTTTCTTGCCGAAAAGGCGCTGTTGCGGGGTTCACCAGTTCAACACTTGGTGGTTTTGACGAACGAGGGCAGGGGTGGGCTGCCGTCTGAGAGGGTGAGCACTTCATAGCCAGTCGGGGTCACCAAGACGGTGTGTTCCCATTGGGCCGACAAGGAATGGTCCCGGGTGATGATGGTCCAGCCGTCGTTCATTTCCTTGATGTCGCGCTTGCCCGCATTGACCATGGGTTCGATGGTGAACACCATGCCTGCTTTGAGTTCTTCCAAGGTGCCGGGTTTGCCGTAGTGCAAAACTTGGGGCTCTTCGTGAAACACTTGGCCGATGCCGTGGCCGCAAAACTCGCGCACGATGGAAAAACCCAATCCTTCGGCAAACACCTGAATGGCATGGCCAATGTCGCCCAAATGGGCACCGGGTTTGACTTTCACAATGCCGTGCCACATGGCGTCGTAGGTCATTTGACACAGCCGTTTGGCGGCAATCGAGCCTTCACCCACGATGAACATGCGGCTGGTGTCGCCATGCCAGCTGTCTTTGATGACGGTGATGTCGATGTTGACGATGTCGCCTTTTTTCAGCTGCTTGTCACTGGGAATGCCATGGCAAACCTGGTGGTTGATCGAGGTGCAAATCGACTTGGGGTAGGGGTTGTTGCCGCTGGGGTTGTAGTTCAGGGGCGCAGGAATGGCTTGTTGGACTTGCGTGATGTAGTCGAAGGCCAATTTGTCCAATTCATTGGTGGTGATGCCAGGTTGCACGTGCGGGGTCAGGTAATCCAACACTTCCGAGGCCAAGCGACCAGCCACACGCATGCCAGCAATGCCTTGTTCGTCTTTGTAAGTGATCATGGATGGAATTATCTCAGGCTGACCGTGGCCTCTGGCCGAAAGAGGCTTATCGCTAAAATTCGGGCTTCTTTGCAGTACGCCAACGTGCGCAAGCTCTCAACGTCCAAGGCCGTCCGTGACACTTCATATCCGTTTTTTTGATGGCGGCTCCGCCTTCAGCGCATTCAAATCCCAAGGCCTGCTGGCCAAACTCCAAGCGGTTTGCCCCGAGATCCAAAGTTTCACTGCCCACCACATCTACTTGTTGGCAACCGAACAGCCGCTGGCAACGGCCGACCACCAGCGCATGGCGCAATTGCTCGATGTCCAAAGCAGCCCCTCTGAAGCGGCAGCCGCTGGCGTCTCTTGCGTGGTGTCGCCGCGCATGGGCACGGTGTCTCCTTGGGCCTCTAAGGCCACCGACATCGCCCGCAACTGCGGTTTCAAGTTGCGACGTTTGGAACGACTGACCGAATTCCACTTGCAAGGTCTCAAGCCCAGCCTTTCAGCGTCAGTGACATCGGCATTGCAAGCCTTGTTGCACGACCGCATGACCGAATCGGTTTGGCCCAACAGGCAGGACGCGCAATCTTTGTTGACCAGTTTGCCAGCCCAGCCCCTGGCCTTTGTGGATGTGAAGCAAGGTGGACGTGCAGCCCTGGTGAAGGCCAACACCGACTGGGGTTTAGCGCTGGCTGACGATGAGATCGACTACCTGCTGCAAGCTTTCAAACAACTCGATCGCAACCCGAGTGACGCCGAGCTGATGATGTTTGCGCAGGCCAACAGCGAGCACTGCCGCCACAAAATTTTCAATGCAGACTTCATCGTCGATGGCCAAGCGCAAAACCACAGCTTGTTTGGCATGATCCGCAACACCCACCAACTGAACCCGCAACACACTGTGGTGGCTTATGCCGACAACGCCGCCGTGATGAAAGGGCATCGGGTCGAAACCTTCAGCGCACCCCTCACGGGCTTCATGCCGCGCTACGACAAGGGCCAAGGTGTGCAACATGTCTTGATGAAGGTGGAAACCCACAACCACCCGACCGCCATTTCGCCTTACCCCGGGGCCGCCACGGGGGCGGGCGGGGAAATTCGCGACGAAGGCGCCACCGGGCGCGGCGCCAAACCCAAAGCAGGCCTCACCGGTTTCAGCGTGTCAAAGCTCTGGGGCAGCACGCTGGGTCAACCGGCCCACATGGCCTCAGCCTTGGACATCATGACCGAAGGCCCCTTGGGTGGCGCGGCTTTCAACAATGAATTTGGCCGCCCCAATTTGCTGGGTTACTTTCGCGAATACGAGCAAGTGGTGGATGGGGTGCAACGGGGCTACCACAAGCCCATCATGCTGGCCGGTGGCTTGGGCGTGATTCGCCAAGAACTGACCCACAAAATTGAATTCCCGCCCGGCACCTTGCTGATTCAACTGGGTGGTCCGGGCATGCGCATTGGCATGGGCGGCGGTGCTGCCAGTTCCTTGGCCAGTGGCACCAACAGCGTGGCGCTGGATTTTGATTCGGTGCAACGCGGCAACCCCGAAATTCAGCGTCGTGCCCAAGAGGTGATCAACCATTGCAATGCCTTGGGACCGATGACGCCCATCTTGGCCATCCACGATGTGGGCGCCGGTGGTTTGTCCAACGCTTTCCCTGAATTGGTGAATGATGCCGGTCGCGGCGCCCGTTTTGATTTGCGCCAAGTGCCACTGGAAGAAAGTGGTTTGTCGCCCAAAGAAATTTGGAGCAATGAAAGCCAGGAACGCTATGTGTTGGCGATCGACCCCAGCTCGTTGGATCAATTCAAATCTTTCTGTGAGCGCGAGCGTTGCCCTTTTGCGGTGGTCGGTGTGGCATCGGCGACGCGCAAACTGGTGGTCAGCCAAAAACCCTTGGACACACCGGTCAACATGCCCTTGGACGTGTTGCTGGGCAAGCCGCCCAAAATGCTGCGCGATGTTCAACGCGTTCAGCGCCAATCGCCGCCTTTGAACCTGAGCGATGTGCGTTTGCAAGACGCCGTGATTCAAGTGCTGAGCCACCCCACCGTGGCCAGCAAACGCTTCCTCATCACCATCGGGGACCGCACCGTGGGCGGTTTGAGCCACCGGGATCAAATGGTCGGGCCATGGCAAGTGCCGGTGGCTGATTGCGCGGTCACGCTGGCTGATTTCAAAGGTGTGGCCGGTGAAGCCATGAGCTTGGGTGAGCGCAGCCCGCTGGCGGCTTTGAACGCGCCCGCTTCCGGGCGCATGGCGGTGGCTGAAGCCATCACCAACATCTTGGCGGCACCCATCGAGTTGGGCAAGTTGAAGTTGTCGGCCAACTGGATGGCCGCATGTGGCGAACCCGGTGAAGACGCTGCTTTGTTTGACACGGTGCAAGCCGTGGGTATGCAGTTGTGCCCCGAACTGGGCATCTCGATTCCGGTGGGCAAAGACAGCTTGTCAATGAAAACCCGCTGGCAAGACCAGGGTCAAACCAAACAGGTCACGTCACCGGTGAGTTTGGTCATCACCGCCTTTGCATCACTGGCCGATGTGCGCGGCACGTTGACCCCGCAACTCAACGCCGAAGACGACACCAGCCTGATTTTGATTGACTTGGGCCAAGGCCAGCACCGCATGGGTGCCAGCATCTTGGCGCAAGTGTTGAACCAAGCCGGTGGCGATGTGCCGGATTTGGACGATGCCCAAGACCTCATCAAGTTGGTGCATGCGGTGAACGATTTACGTCAACAAGGCTTGCTGTTGGCCTACCACGATAGAAGCGACGGCGGTTTGTGGGCCATGGTTTGTGAAATGGCCTTTGCCGGTCATGTGGGCGTGACCTTGAACATCGATTTGCTGGTGAACGAGGGCGACGGCATCCAAGACAGCCGCGCCGACCACGGCGACAGCAAAAACTGGGCGCAACAAGTTTCAGTGCGCCGAGACGAACGCAGTTTGCAAGCCTTGTTCAATGAAGAGTTGGGCGTGGTGGTTCAAGTACGGGGCTCAGAACGCGACCGCGTGATGCAGGTGCTGCGGCAACACGGCTTGTCCAAGCACAGCCATGTGATTGGCAAAACCCGTCCCGCGCATTCTGAAGTGCAACGTGGTGTGGGTCAGGTGAGTGTTTGGCGCGATGCCAAAGAAATTTTCAGTGCGCCATTGCAGGATTTGCACCAAGTATGGGACAGCGTGAGTTGGAAAATCGCCCGCGAGCGCGACAACCCCGCCACGGCCGATGCCGAACATGCTGCAGCCGGTGACCCCCAAGACCCTGGTTTGCATCTGCATTTGTCCGCAGGTGCTTTGGACAATGTGGCCGCGCCTTATGTGGGTCAAAGCCGTCCACGCGTTGCCATTTTGCGCGAGCAGGGCGTCAATTCCCATGTGGAAATGGCTTATGCCTTCACCGAAGCAGGCTTCGAAGCCTATGACGTGCACATGACCGATTTGCAGCAAGGCCGCGCCAACCTGAAAGACTTCAAGGGCTTGGTGGCCTGTGGTGGCTTCAGTTATGGCGACACCTTGGGCGCAGGCATCGGCTGGGCGCGAAGCATCACCTTCAACCCGGTGTTGGCTGCGCAATTTCAAAGCTTCTTTGACCGCAGTGACACCTTTGGACTGGGCGTTTGCAATGGCTGTCAAATGTTTGCTGAGCTGGCCAGCTTGATTCCGGGTGCCGAGCACTGGCCCCGCTTCACCACCAACCAAAGCGAACGCTTTGAGGCGCGTTTGTCGATGGTGGAAGTGCTCGATTCACCGAGTTTGTTTTTCCAAGGTTTGGCCGGTTCCCGCCTCCCTATCGCCGTTGCACATGGCGAAGGCTTTGCCAATTTTGAAAAGCGGGGCGATCCCACTCAAGCGATTGCCGCCATGCGTTTTGTCAACAACCATGGACTGGCCACCGAGGCCTACCCGTTCAACCCGAACGGCAGCCCGCAAGGCTTGACGGCTGTCACCACGCCTGACGGCCGCTTCACCGCCATGATGCCGCACCCCGAGCGGGTGTTTCGCCAATTGCAGTTCAGCTGGGCACCTGGCCATGCTGATGCCAAGCCTGAAGATCTCAGCCCTTGGATACGCTTGTGGCGCAATGCCCGCCGTTGGGTAGACTGAGGCCTGTCATCAACCATTGAGAAGCAACCCCATGAGCATCACCCGAGACCGTGAACTGGCAGATTTGCTCTACAACAGTGTGAACCACTTGAGCCAGTTGCAAGATGATTTGAACGTCATGAACAGCCACCATCAAGGCCATCAAACAGCGTTGACACTGGGTGAGAACAAGCAGGGCTTGATGGACGTTCCCCATGAAACCAAAGATGAATCGCCCGAGATGAAGGCATTGGCCGATGCCCTGAAGAAAGTGGCCATCTTGCACCGACAGCAAGAGCAACTCATCAAGTTGCTGATTCAAAATCACACGGATGCGTCAAGCATCCTCAACGAATTTGAAAAAATCCGCACTGCCAAGTTGCTCAACAGCGAAGTTTTCACGCTGAGCCACTTGATCAACCCCAGTTCGCATTGAGCGGTTGGGCCTGATGATGAATCAGGCCCAACTTGAGGTGGCCAGCTTGGCTGCAGGATCTAGAAGCTGGCCTCAAACACCGCTAAGGGGTGCCTGATAACCGCAGTTATTCGATTTTGGCTTTATCCCGCAAAGCCTTTTGAAAATCAACCAGTTTGTTTTGCTGGAGCTGTTGCACGATTTCTGGCTTGACGTCTTCGAACTTGGGTTGGGGTGTGTCGCGCAGATCATCCAGACGGATGATGTGGAAACCAAATTGGCTCTTCACAGGTGTTTCAGTGAACTGTCCTTTTTTCAACGCCACCATCGCATCCGAAAATTCCTTCACGAAAGTTTGGGGTGTCGCCCATTCCAAATCGCCACCATTGGCACCTGAGCCTGGATCCTTGGACTGCTTTTTGGCAATCTCTTCAAACTTGCCGCCTTTTTTCAAGCTCGCAATGATGGCCTTGGCTTGGTCTTCTTTTTCAACCAGGATGTGTCGGGCGCGGTATTCTTTGCCGTCGCCTGCGTTGGCCATGTAGCGGTCGTATTCGGCTTTGGCTTCAGCATCGCTGATCACCGTGTTCTTCTGAAAGTCAGTGAACAACTCGCGAATCAAAAGACTTTGTTTGGCCATTTCCATTTGAAATCTAAAGTCTTCATTGGCTTCCATGCCTCGTCTTTGGGCCTCTTGCATGAAGATTTCACGCGCAATCACTTCTTCGCGCAATTGTTGTTCCATTTCCGGTCCAACGGGCTTGCCAGAGCGCTCGAGTTGTGCAGCCAGTGCGGTCATTCTTGCCTTTGGAACAGCTTTTCCATTGACAATGGCGAGGTTTTGGGCGTTGACATGCAGGCTCGCAAAGGCCAAAACCAGCAAGGCAGCAGCCGATGTCACAGATGTTTTATTCATGAATCACTTTCGAATTGATCGGGGCGGCCAAGGGCCGGACTTTGAAACTAACCAAACATATCAATCAGTTGTATCCACAATTTCAATGGCCAAAGCGTGCATGCCTTGGTCGGTGAATTGTTGCAGGGCATCATACACAAGCCGATGCTTGGCCACGCGGCTCAAGCCCTGAAAAACCCCAGCCCCGATGCGCACCCGAAAATGCGTGCCTTGACCCGACCCATCCGAACCCGCATGACCGGCATGGTCTGCGCTTTCATCAAGCACCTGCAAGGCAAAGGGCTGTAATTGGGTGGAAAGACGATCATGCAATTGGTCGGCAGTGATGTTCATGGTTTGGCTTCTTCTTCTTTGGTGTCGGGCTGAACGTGTCGGCTAAGGAACAAGGCTTGCAAGATGACAAACACCACCATCAAACCCAGGCCGCCGAACATTTTGAAATTCACCCAGGTGTCGGTGTCGAAGTTGTAGGCCACCCAAAGGTTGAGCAGGCCCATGAAGCTGAAAAACCCGACCCAACTCAAGAGCAATTGCCGCCAAACAGCCTCGGGCAAAACCATTTGTGAACCCATGAGGCTTTTTAAAAAATTGCGTTTGAAGATGAACTGCCCGATCAACAAAACGCCGCCCATGAGCGCATACAAGATGGTGGGTTTCCATTTGATGAAGGTTTCATTTTGAGTCAGCAGGGTGGCCCCGCCAAACACAACGATGACACCCAAGCTGATCCAATGCATGGCTTCAACGCGACCGTTTTTCTTGAACAACCAGGCAATTTGAATCAAGGTGGCAAGGATCGCGACAGCAGTCGCATAAAAAATACCCGCCAATTTGAAAGTGACGAAAAACAAAATGATGGGGAAAAAATCAATCAGCAGTTTCATCGCGTCAATCCTTGGCAGGTTCAAACGCCAAAGCGGCTGAATTCATGCAGTAGCGCAAACCCGTGGGTGCAGGACCATCTGGAAAGACGTGTCCTAAGTGGGCCTTGCAATGGGCACAAACCGTTTCAGTGCGCAGCATGCCGTGCGCTCTGTCGACACGTTCCTCGATGGCCTGCGGCTGTGCGGCTTTGGAAAAGCTGGGCCACCCGCAACCAGCGTCAAACTTGGTGTCGGCATCGAATAATTTGGCGTCGCAGCAAATGCAGTGGTAGCTGCCCGCAGCCCAGTGGGCTTCGTAGCGGCCAGTGAAAGGTCGCTCGGTGGCCGCCATGCGGGTCACTTCAAACGCCACTGGTTCGGCGTTTTTGGCGGCCAAATGGGCACGCCAATCGGCGTTGTTGTCAGGCAAGGTCATGAGGAACAGCTGATGGAAATGGAGGAGGCCCAGTCGGGCGGAAAGGCGGCAAAGTCGTCAAACCCCGGGTGTTCCTCGAAGGGCGAGGACAGCAGGGTGAAGAGTGTTTGCACACCGGCAAAGTCGCCTATTTTCGCTTGATTGATGGAGGCCTCGCCCAAATGGTTGCGCAGCACGAATTTGGGATTGGTGTTGAGCATCTGTTGGCCCGTCTGAGCCGCATTTTGCGGTTCAAGACGCTGCAAATAATCGGGCAACCAAGCATCCCAAGCGCCGTGTTGAATGAACAAATCACGCACCGGTGTGAATGCAACTGCCGTGCTCATTGAGGCGAGATCCGCCACAGCATGGCTCAAGCGCCGCCAAAAAATCGTGAAATCCGTTTTTTCGGTGGCCAACAATGTCAGCAAGCTGTGAATCAAATCATGGTCTGTGCTTTGGCGCTGTTGCAAGCCCAACTTGGCTGCAAATTGTTGGTCCAAGCTTTTGGGGTAGTCGGTTTTGAAGCCTTCCAAAGCAGAAACCGCCAGGTCTTGGTCGTTGATCAGGGGCATCAGCGCCTGTCCCAGGCAGTACAAATTCCAAAAAGCAATTTGCGGTTGACGCGCATAAGCGTAACGGCCTTGGTGGTCAGAGTGGTTGCAAATGTGACTGGGGTCAAAGCCATCCAAGAATTGAAACGGACCATAGTCGATGGTCAGGCCCAACAAGCTCATGTTGTCGGTGTTCATCACGCCGTGGCAAAAACCGACCGATTGCCATTGCGCCAACAAGGCAGCGGTGCGTTCAGACACCCGCGCCAACAAGGCGGTGTAACGCGCTGGGCCTGCGTCAAAGGACTGCAAATCGGGCCATTGGTGCGCGATGAAAAAATCCACCAAGCTTTGAAGCTGCTGAAGCTGTCCTTTGGCCGCGAAGTGTTCCAAGTGACCAAAGCGCAAAAAACTGGGCGCCACGCGGGTGACCACGGCGGCGGTTTCAAGCTCTTCGCGAATCACTTTGGCAGGTGAACCCACCAAGGCCAAGGCCCGGGTGGTGGGGATGCCAAGCGCATGCATGGCTTCGCTGCACAAGTACTCTCGGATGCTGGAGCGCAAAACGGCGCGGCCATCGCCCATGCGGGAGTAGGGGGTTTTGCCGGCGCCTTTGAGTTGCAACTCTTGAGGCCCCATGGGCGTGTCTATTTCACCAAGCCACAAGGCGCGGCCATCGCCCAATTGGCCCGCCCAGACGCCAAATTGGTGGCCGCTGTAGACACTGGCCAAGGTCGTGCTTCCATCCAAGGTGGCACTGCCTCCCAGCGCGGCCAACACCTGTGGGTCGTTCCAGAATGAAGCGGGCAAACCCATGTCCGAAGCCAATGCGGTGTTTTGAGCCACCCAATGCAAATCGGGCAAAGGGGTTGGCGCCACAGGGCTTAAAAAATCAAGGCCAAGCGCCGCATAACGGTTGCGCCAGGGCAAGGTGAAAGGCTGGTTGTCTAAGGCTGGCATGAGGGGATTGTGCACAATACGTGGAAACAACACGCACCCGAGTGCCATTAAGGAGACTTCCCATGTTGGGATTGATGCAGAGCCAAAACTTGTCGATTGCTTCGCTGATCGAGTTTGCTGAAAAGCACCACGCAGACACAGAAATCATTTCACGTCGCATCGAGGGCGACATCCACCGCAGCAACTGGGCCACGATCGCCAAGCGCTCCCGCCAAGTGGCCAATGCCATCGATGCTTGGAAGGTGGCGCAAGGTGCGCGGATTGCCACGCTGGCTTGGAACGGCTATCGGCATTTGGAAATTTATTTTGGTGTCAGCGGCAGTGGCCGTGTCTTGCACACCTTGAATCCGCGTTTGCACCCCGAGCAAATTGCTTGGATCGTCAACCACGCCGAAGACCATGTGCTGTGTTTTGACATGACGTTTTTGCCGATCGTTCAAAACATCCATGCGCTATGTCCCACTGTGAAGCATTGGGTGGCTTTGTGCGACGCCGACAAACTGCCTGCCGACACGGGCGTCCCCAACCTGGTGAGCTATGAATCTTGGATTCATTCGCAAGCCAACACCTATCACTGGCCCGACCTGGACGAGAACACCGCTTCATGCATGTGCTACACGAGTGGCACCACCGGCAACCCCAAAGCCGCGCTCTACAGCCACCGATCGACCTTGCTGCACGCCTATGCCTGCGCTTTGCCTGATGTGATGTGTTTGTCTGCGCGCGACAGTGTCTTGCCGGTGGTGCCCATGTTTCATGTGAACGCCTGGGGCATCCCCTACAGCGCGGCCATGGTGGGATGCAAACTGGTTTTTCCAGGGGCGGCGTTGGATGGCAAGTCGGTTTACGAATTGCTTGAGACCGAGCAAGTGACCTTGGCCGCTGGCGTGCCCACGGTTTGGCAAATGCTGTTGGGCCATTTGAAGGCCGGCAACTTGCGATTCAGCCATTTGAAGCGCACCGTGATTGGCGGCTCAGCCTGCCCACCGGCCATGATCCAAGCCTTCAACGACGACTACAACGTGGAAGTGCTGCACGCCTGGGGCATGACCGAGCTCAGCCCCTTGGGCACCTTGTGCACCCTGAAAAACAAGCACCTGGCGTTGCCCAAAGACGAGCAAATGAAAATCCGCTTGAAGCAAGGCCGCGCTATTTTTGGTGTGGATTTCAAAATCGTCGATGACCAAGGCGTGGAGCAACCGCACGATGGCAAGGCTTATGGCGATTTGTTGGTCAAAGGCCCGTGGGTGGTGCGCGAGTACTACAAACAAGAGGGTGGCTCACCGCTGGTGGATGGTTGGTTCCCCACCGGGGACGTGGCCACCGTGGACCCCGAAGGCTTCATGCAAATCACCGACCGCAGCAAAGACGTCATCAAATCTGGCGGTGAGTGGATCAGCTCGATTGACGTGGAAAACATCGCCATGGCCCACCCTGAGGTGGCGATGGCTGCTTGCATTGGGATGGCGCACCCCAAGTGGGATGAGCGACCCATTGTGGTGGTGGTCAAGCGACCTGGTACCACGTTAGAGCGCGACGCTTTGCTCCAGTTTTATGAGGGCAAGATCGCCAAATGGCAAATCCCCGATGACGTGGTGTTTGTCGAGGCCATTCCCTTGGGCGCCACCGGCAAGATGCTCAAAACCCGTTTGCGAGAGCAACTTGCCGATTACAAACTGCCGATCTGAGCAGGCTGGCTCTTTTCACAAGATCGGCCTTGCTAGGGGATTCCCTAGCCGGTCGGTCCATCAATTGAAGTTAGGCTCTGAAGTCTTTGAATGAGGAGAAAAGCATGCGCTTTGGCAAATTCGGTTGGTTGTTGGCATGGGGTCTGTTGAGCTCGGTCAATGCTTGGGCTCAAAAAGGCGAAACCGTCAAAATTGCATGGATCGATCCACTCTCCGGCCTGATGGCGCCTGTCGGCTCCAATCAGCTCAAAACACTTCAGTACCTGGCCGAGGAATACAACAAAAACAATGTGGCTGGTGTGAAATTTGAAATTTTGGGCCTGGACAACAAGCTCAGCCCAGCCGAAAGTCTGAACCTGCTCAAGTCTGCGATCGACCAAGGCGTGCGCTACATCACGCAAGGCAATGGCTCTTCGGTGGCCGGTGCCTTGCTTGACGCGGTGAACAAGCACAACGAGCGCAATCCGGGCAAAGAAATTATTTTCTTGAACCACTCGGCGGTGGACCCTGATTTCACCAACAGCAAATGCAGTTACTGGCATTTCCGCTTTGATGCAGATACCTCCATGAAAATGGAAGCCATGACCACCTTCATCAAAGAGCAACCCTCGGTCAAGAAAATTTATTTGCTCAACCAAAATTATTCGCACGGTCAGCAAGTCGTCAAGTACGCCAAGGAAAACTTGGCACGCAAGCGCCCGGACATCCAAATCGTGGGCGAAGACCTGCATCCTTTGGCCCAAGTGCGCGACTTCGCACCCTACATTGCCAAAATCAAAGCCTCTGGTGCCGACTCGGTCATCACCGGCAACTGGGGCTCCGACCTGGCTTTGTTGGTCAAAGCGGCCAACGAAGGTGGCTACAACGGCAAGTTCTTCACCTATTACACCGGTGTCACAGGCACGCCCACTGCGCTGGGTCAAAACGCCGCAGGACGGGTCTATCAAGTGGCTTATGCACACTACAACATGGGCGGTGTCATGGGCAAGCACATGGCAGGCTTCAAAGCCAAACACAACGACGATCTCTACACCGGCTCGATGGTCAGCATCTTTGATGTGCTGACGCAAGCCATGGCCCAAACCAAATCCACCGATCCGGTCAAGGTGGCCGCCGCCATGCATGGCATGAAATTCAAAGGTTTCAATGGCGACATGGAGATGCGCAAACTCGACCACCAGTTGCAACAAACACTGTTTGTCACCGTCTGGCAGAAAGCAGATAAAAAATTCCCCTACAGCGCTGAAAACACGGGCATGACTTTGGCACTTGTCAAAACTTTCGAGCCTTATGTGTCCAGCACACCCACCAGTTGCCAAATGAAAATGCCCTGAACCGTGAAGATGCTGTTGGTGGGAATGGATGCAGCCTTGCACAGAATTCAAGTAACAGGCTGACATGGAGTTTTTTCTGATCTCCATGCTCAATGGCCTGAGCTATGGCCTGCTGCTGTTCATGCTCAGCTCGGGCCTGACGCTGATCTTCAGCATGATGGGCGTGTTGAACTTTGCACACGCCAGTTTCTACATGCTGGGTGCTTATTTGGCCTACACCTTGGCAGGCGTCATCGGCTTTTGGCCTGCCTTGCTATTGGCCCCCATCCTCACTGGCGCAGCCGGTGCTTTGTTTGAAAGCCAGGTGCTGCGCAAGGTACACAAATACGGCCATGTGTCGGAACTGCTGGTCACCTTTGGTTTGTCCTACATTGTGTTGGAGTTGGTTCAGTTGATTTGGGGCCGGGTGGCTGTTGAATTCAATCCACCAAGTGAATTGCAGGGCCCGGTCTTCACCTTGATCAACCATGCCGAGCAAGGTTTGTCATTGGTCGCTGGTGCCGCCGGTGCGGCTTGCCAGTCGGCAGAGGCGGTGCGCGTGATTTGCACCCCATTCCCAGCCACCCGAGCCTTCATCATGGTCACCGCGATTGCCATGGTGGTGAGTCTTTGGTGGGTGCTCACCCGCACAAGGGCGGGGTTGGTGATTCAAGCCGCACTCACCCATCCCGAAACTGTCGAAACGCTGGGCCACAACGTGCCGCGTATTTTCATGATGGTGTTTGCCATGGGGACCGGTCTGGCTGCTTTGGCAGGCGTGATTGGTGGCTTTACCTTCATCACCGAACCCGCCATGGCGGCCACAGTCGGCTCGGTGGTTTTTGTGGTGGTGGTGGTCGGTGGCATGGGCTCCCTCAGCGGCGCTTTTTTGGCTTCCTTGCTGATTGGCATCATTCAGACTTTTGCCGTGGCCATTGATTATTCCGTTTTGCAATTGCTAAGCGACTTGGGCGTCGCCAGCAGTGCAAGCCTGCAAAACAATTCTTTCGCCAAGTTGACGGTGTCCCAAGCCGCGCCCATCTTGCCGTATTTGTTTTTGGTCTTGATTTTGATTTTTCGCCCGCGGGGCTTGCTGGGAAAGCGTGAAACATGATGCGACATCAGCACCTCTCCAGCACCGCAAACTACACCATCTGGCTGGGCTTTGCCTTGGTGTTGTTGGTCGCTCCTTGGGTGTTCATCAGCAACCTGTCGATGACCATGCTGTCTCAAATGGGCATCGCCATCATTGCTTGCCTGTCTTACAACATCTTGTTGGGTCAAGGGGGCATGCTGAGTTTTGGCCATGCTGTTTACACCGGCTTGGGCAGTTACCTCACGATCCATGCGCTGAATGCGGTTAGCAACGGCAACCTCTACATTCCTGTCGTCTTGTTGCCCTTGGTGGGGGGCGTGGCCGGTTTGGGCTTTGCGGTGTTGCTCGGCTATGTCACCACGCGCAAGTCCGGCACCGCTTTTTCCATGATCACCTTGGGCATGGCCGAGTTGGTGTTTGCCATGTCGCTCATGTTCTCGGAGTTTTTTGGTGGCGAGGCCGGTGTGTCTGGCAACCGTGTCGTGGGCCAAGCTTTTTGGGGCATCACATTTGGTCCGCAAAGACAGGTCTATTACCTGATCGCCATCTACACATTTGTCTCGGTTGGGTTGCTTTATGCCTTCACTCAAACACCGTTGGGACGGATCTTGAATGCGGTGCGCGACAACCCAGAGCGGGTCGAGTTCATTGGCTACAACACACAGCAAGTGCGCTACCGTGCTTTCATCATCGCCGGTTTTTTTGCTGGCATTGCCGGTGGCTTGGGCGCCTTGAATTTTGAAATTGTCACTGCCGAAGTGGTGGGGCCCGCTCGCTCGGGTGCTTATTTGTTGTTCACATTCTTGGGCGGTGCGACTTTCTTTTTTGGCCCCATCATTGGCGGCATTTTGATGGTCTTGGCCTTTGTGTTGCTTTCAGAGATCACCAAAGCTTGGCTGTTGTATTTGGGCTTGGTGTTCTTGTTCATGGTGATTTATGCGCCCGGCGGTTTGGCCGGTTTGATCATGGCCAATGTGCGGGTGATGCAGGTTGGTGCGCTGCGACGCTTGGTGCCCATCTATGTGGGCATGGCTTTCACTTGTTTGCTGATGCTGGCAGGTGCCGGTGCCTTGGTTGAAATGATTTACCACCAGCAACTCAATGCCTCTTTGGGACCTGATCTGCCATTTGCTGGTTTGATACTCAATGCCCAAGCACCAAGTACTTGGCTGGCGTCATTGGCCATCGCCTTGGTGGGATTGGCTGGCTTTGAATGGTTGCGTCAACGCTTCATGCCGATCTGGGCGGATATTCAATCCGAAATCAACGCGCAAGCAAAGCAGGAGAAGTCATGACCGATTCTGTTTCATTGCGTTTGCAAGCAGTCGCGAAAAAATTTGGCAACACAGAGATCATTCGCGGTGTGGACTTGGAAGTTTTCAGCGGCGAACGCGTGGCCATCATTGGCCCGAATGGGGCAGGCAAGTCCACCTTGTTCAACTTGATCAGCGGACGTTTTGCCCCGACCAGTGGGCAGATTTATTTGAACCAGCAACGCATTGACGGTTGCAAACCCTTCGAGATCAACCGGCTGGGCTTGTCGCGCAGTTTCCAAATCACCAACATCTTCCCCAAGCTCAGCGTGTTTGAAAACTTGCGCTGCGCGGTCTTGTGGGGCCTGGGTCACCGCTACAGTTTTTGGTCTTTCTTGGGCAACCTGAAAGACGCCAATGCCTTGGCTCATGAATGGATGGAACGCATTCATTTGCAGGCCAAAAGCGAGGTCTTGGCCATGAACCTGACCTATGCAGAGCAGCGTGCTTTGGAAATTGGCATCACCATGGCTGGTGGCGCGAACGTGGTGTTGCTGGATGAACCGACGGCCGGTATGAGCAACAGCGAAACCGAGCGCTTCATCGAACTCATCAAAGACGTCACCCAGGGCAAAACCCTGCTCACGGTGGAGCACGACATGGGCGTGGTGTTTGGTTTGGCCGACAAAATCGCCGTGCTGGTGTATGGCGAAATCATTGCCTACGACACCCCCGACAAGATCCGCGCCAATGCGCGGGTGCAAGAGGCCTATTTGGGCAGCATGGAAGAACAAGGCCACTGACATGCTGCACATCCAAGACCTTCATGCGTATTACGGCAAAAGCCATGTGTTGCAAGGCGTGAATTTCAGCGTCGGGCAGGGTGAAATCGTGGCGCTGTTGGGTCGCAATGGCTCGGGCCGATCCACCACCGCCAAAGCCATCATGGGATTGGTGCAATGCCACGGCGATTTGCAGTTCAAAGGCCAGAGCTTGCTCAATCGCAAGCCCTTTGACATCGCCCACATGGGTTTGGGCTACGTGCCTGAAAACCGTGACATCTTTCCCAAACTCACAGTGCAGCAAAACCTGTTGCTCGGCCTCAAAGGGGACAAACCCACCGGGCGCTGGAACTTTGAGGACATGTACAACTTGTTTCCTCGGCTGCGCGAACGCCAGCACACCGAAGCAGGGGTCTTGTCAGGTGGAGAACAACAAATGCTCACCCTGTGTCGCACCCTCATGGGCGACCCCGATCTGGTCATCATCGATGAACCCACCGAAGGTTTGGCACCCAAGATCGTCGCCTTGGTGGGTGACTTTCTGCGCGAGTTGCGCAACCGAGGCGTATCCGTGGTGCTGATTGAACAAAAACTCACCATCGCCATGAACATCTCCGACCGCGCCTTGGTCATGGGGCACGGCAGCATCGTGTTCGATGGCACCCCAGCCGAGCTGCGTGAAAACGCGTCGATTCGGCAAGAATGGCTTGAGGTATAAAATAGAACGGTCGTTCTTTTTTATACTTCTCCACGCAACAACGCTTCTGACAAGGAACCCCTATGAGTGCTGATTACGCAGTTCACGGCGACGTCGCCGTGATCACCTTGAACAATCCGCCGGTCAATGGCTTGGGTTTGGCCACGCGCCAAGCCTTCATGCAGGGACTGGACCAAGCGGTGGCCAATGACGCGGTCAAAGCCATCGTGGTCACCGGCGCAGGCAAAGCCTTTTCGGGCGGCGCTGACATCAAAGAATTCGGTTCGCCCAAAGCCCTGCAAGAGCCGAATTTGCTCAACCTGATCACGGCGCTGGAAAACTGTCCCAAGCCCACCGTGGCGGCGGTCCACACGGTGGTCATGGGCGGCGGTCTCGAGTTGGCGCTGGGTTGCCATTACCGCGTGGCCGCCCCTGGTTGCTCGGTGGCCTTGCCCGAGGTCAAGCTGGGCTTGGTGCCTGGTGCGGGCGGCACCCAACGCCTGCCCCGCGTCATTGGCGTTGAAGCCGCCCTCAACATGATCGTCAGCGGCGAAGCGATTCAAAGCGAGATGCTGGCCATGTTGCCGGGCCAAAAATTGTTCGACGAGATGGCGTCCTCCGCTGGCAAGTTGCTGGATGAAGCCATGGCCTTTGCCAAAGGCGTGGTGGGCACCAGTCCGTTGCCGCGTGTGCGCGACCTGCCTTGCAAACACCCGAATGCAGACGCCTTCTTCAAATTCAGCACCAACATGGTCAACGGCATGACCAAGGGCAAATACCCTGCGCCTTTGAAATGCATTGAAGCGGTGCAAAACGCCACCAAAATGAAATTCGACGATGGCATGACAGCCGAGCGCGAAATCTTCATCAACCTGATGTGGACCCCAGAGTCCCGCGCTTTGCGCCATTTGTTCATGGCCCAACGTGCGGCCTCCAAAATCGACGATGTACCGGCCGACACGCCCAAACGCGAGATCAAGAGCGTGGCCGTGATTGGTGCGGGCACCATGGGTGGCGGCATCAGCATGAACTTCTTGAATGCCGGTATCTCGGTGAAAATTTTGGAGATGAAGCAAGAAGCTTTGGACAAAGGCATTGCCATCATCGAGAAGAACTACCAAGCCCAGGTGAAAAAAGGCAAGTTGAAGGAAGACAAATTCCAGCAACGCATGGCCTTGTTGTCCAGCACCTTGAACTACGCAGACTTGGCCGATGCCGATTTGGTGATTGAAGCCGTGTTCGAGGAAATTGGGGTCAAGGAACAGGTCTTCAACAAACTCGACGAGGTGATGAAGCCCGGTGCCATCTTGGCGTCCAACACCTCCACCCTGGATGTGAACGCCATCGCCCATTTCACCAAGCGCCCCCAAGACGTTGTGGGCCTGCACTTCTTCAGCCCTGCCAACGTGATGAAACTGCTGGAGGTTGTGCGCGGTGCTGATACCAGCAAAGACATCATGGCCACCGTCATGGACGTGGCCAAGAAAATCAAGAAAACCGCTGTGGTCTCAGGCGTGTGCGATGGCTTCATTGGCAACCGCATGATCGAGCAATACAGCCGTCAAGCAGGCTTCCTGATCGAGGAAGGTTGCACGCCTCAACAAGTTGACAAAGCGGTGGAGAAATTTGGTTTCGCCATGGGCCCGTTTCGCATGGGCGACTTGGCGGGCAACGACATTGGCTGGGCCATCCGCAAGCGCCGCTATGTGGAAAAGCCCCACATGAAGTACAGCAAAACTGCCGACTTGTTGTGCGAACAAGGGCGCTTTGGCCAAAAAGTGGGCAAGGGCTGGTACGACTATGTGGCGGGCAAGCGCGACGCCATCCCCAACAAAGACGTGGAAGACATGATCGCCAAGCACCGCACTTCGCTTGGTATCACCGCCCGCAAGATCAGCGACGACGAAATCGTGCAACGCTTGGTGTTCGCCTTGGTGAATGAAGCCGCCTACATTTTGGAAGAGGGCATTGCAGCCCGGGCCAGCGACATCGACATGGTCTACATCACCGGCTATGGCTTCCCCATCTACCGTGGCGGCCCCATGCTGTATGCCGATCAATTCGGTTTGTTCAACGTCATCCAAGCCATGAAACGCTTTGCGCAAAACCCGCATGATGACGCTCAATTCTGGCAACCCGCGCCTTTGTTGGCCCGTTTGGTCGCTGACGGCAAAACTTTCAATTAAGGAACCACCATGACCAACGCTGTCATTGTTTCAACCGCCCGCACCCCCTTGGCCAAAAGTTGGCGCGGTGCTTTCAACATGACCCACGGTGCCACCTTGGGTGGCCACGCGGTCAAACACGCCATTGCCCGCGCAGGCATCGAAGCCAACGAAGTCGAAGACGTGATCATGGGTTGCGCCAACCCCGAGGGGGCCACCGGTGCCAACATCGCGCGTCAAATCGCCCTGATGGCCGAATGCCCCGTCACCGTCAGTGGCCTGACCATCAACCGTTTTTGTTCTTCCGGTTTGCAAACCATCGCGCTGGCTTCACAACGCATCATCGCGGGTGAAGGCGAGGTGTATGTGGCCGGTGGTGTGGAAAGCATTTCCTGTGTGCAACAAGAAATGAACCAGCACATGCTGATGGACCCAGCCCTCAACAAGAAAAAACCAGAGATTTACTGGAACATGTTGCAAACCGCCGAGCAAGTGGCCAAGCGCTACAACATCGGCCGTGATGCCATGGACGAGTACGGTGCCGCCAGCCAGCAAAAAGCGTGTGCTGCGCAAGCGGCGGGCAAGTTCAGCGATGAAATCGCACCCATCACGGTGCAAGCGGGTGTGGTCGACAAGGTCATGGGCATGATGACCAAACAAGTCACCGTCAGTGTGGATGAAGGTCTGCGCGATGGCACCACCAAAGAAGGCATTGCAGGCATCAAACCCGCCATGCCCGGTGGCGTGGTGTCGGCTGGCAACGCGTCCCAGTTTTCCGATGGTGCCGGTGCTTGCGTCATCATGAGCGAAGACTTGGCCTCCAAGCGCAATTTGAAACCGCTGGGCCGTTTCTTGGGCTTTGCGGTGGCCGGTTGTGAACCGGATGAAATGGGCATCGGACCGGTGTATGCCATTCCCAAAGTGTTGAAACGTTTGGGTCTGACGGTGCAAGACATCGACCTGTGGGAATTGAATGAAGCCTTTGCAGTTCAGGTGCTGTTCTGTCGCGACAAGCTGGGTATTCCCGCTGAACTGCTGAACGTGAATGGCGGCGCCATCGCTGTGGGCCACCCCTATGGTGTCAGCGGTCAACGCCTGACCGGCCATGCCCTGATTGAAGGCAAACGCCGTGGTGCCAAACGTGTTTGCGTCACCATGTGCATTGGCGGCGGCATGGGCGCGGCTGGTGTGTTTGAGGTGTTGTAAAGCTTTTCAATCATGAAGGAATTTCAATGAAGAACACATGGATGGCCGTCTTGCCAAGCTTGCTTGCACTGACGTTCACGGCGTCCGCCCAAGCCAGCAATCAAGCCATGGCAGTGCTGCAAGACCGCGCAGGTCAAGTCGTTGGTGAAGTTCGCTTCACCGATGGCCCCCATGGCATCTTGCTGCACGTCAGCGCCAAGGGTTTGCCTGCAGGGCCCAAAGGCATGCACGTCCATCAGGTCGGCACTTGCGCCGATGGTGACAAAGGTTTTGTGGCATCCGGTGCCCACCTGAACCCTTCTGCCAAAAAGCACGGGCTGATGAACCCCGAAGGGCCTGATGCTGGTGATCTCCCCAATTTGATGGTGCATGCTGATGGGTCGGTGGAGGTGGAGTTGTTCACCATGCTGGCCAGCCTCAGCGGACAAGGTGGCCGACCTGCGCTGCTAGACGACAACGGAGCGGCCATCGTGATCCACGAGAACCGCGACGATCATTTGGCCCAACCCATTGGTGGAGCCGGTGCCCGTCGTTACTGCGGCGTGGTCAAGCCTGTGCAGTGAACGGCTGGCAGGGGTTTTGCGCCACTGGTGTGGCGAGCTGGCTGACCTTGGCATCCAGCTTGGCCTGTGCCGATACCACCTCACCCCACTTGACCCTTCATCCTCAGGGGCTGAGCAGCTTTCGGCTTGGATCCGCCCTGCAAACGGCCGCGCAGCATATGGCTGTATGGGACCGCGCTGCGTTGCAAATCGGGCCCGGTTGTGATGAACGTGATCAATCGGTCGTGACAGCCACGGTGGCTGGCATGTCTGCCACCGTCATGGCCATGGCCGATGCTGGCGGGCAGATTGTCGAAATCGTGGCAAGCGTGCCGCACCAAGGTGCTGCCGTGACCCATCAGGTTTGCAAAGCGCGGGCCCAAGACTGGGTGCATGCACTGTCTCCACGCTTGGGCATGGCGCATTCGTTGGCCTCTTACACCCGTGGCAATGCCACGGTGTCGCAAACTTGGTTGTCACCGCAGTCCAAGGTTGAAGCACGTTGGTTTGCAGGCGGGGGCAGTTGTGATTTGAGCTTGCATTTTCAGCGTCCCCGCCAAAGCCCGCTCTAGCGTTCTCAATGCCACTGCCAACAAGGGGCAGTGGCCAGGCCAGAGGTGTCATCTCAGAGTCAATCGCGGCAGTCAATGACTGCTACAGTGGTCATTCTTGCCTTTTTTTGTGTCGTGCCATGCATCTTTCTGCTTGTCTGCAATTTCTACTTCACGACTGGTTGCGCGTTCAAGATTTGACGCAACGACCTCGGTTTGCCGACCACAGTCGCGAAACATTTGACGCGGTTCTTGACACCTGCGAGCGCATCGCCCGTGACAAATTTGCGCCCTTCAACCGTGAAGTGGATACCCAAGAACCACGCACCGAGCCTGACGGCCAAGGCGGGTTGCGGGTTGTTTTGCCCGAGTCCACCCGCGATGCACACCAAGCGTATGTCGACAGTGGCATGTTGAGCGCGTCACAAAGCCATGACATCGGTGGCATGCAATTGCCATTCACCGTCGAGGCGGCCGCCAATGCTTTTTTTGCGTGTGCCTCCGTCAGCATCGGCGGTGGCATGCTCACCGTGGGCAATGCCAATTTGCTCATGAAGCATGGCAGTGCCTTGCAAAAAGAAGTGTTTGCCCTGAACGAATTCAACGGTCGATTCACTGGCACCATGTGCCTGAGCGAACCACAAGCCGGGTCGTCGTTGTCGGATGTGGCCACCCGCGCCACCCCCGATGGCGCAGACCACTTGCAAGACCCCTTGGGCCCCCGGTTTCGGCTCAAGGGCCACAAGATGTGGATCTCCACCGGCGACCATGAATTGAGCGAGAACATCATTCATTTGGTGTTGGCCAAAATTCCCGGGGCTGACGGCAAAACCATCCCGGGTACCAAAGGCATTTCGCTCTTCATCGTGCCCAAAAATTTGGTGGACACACAAGGTCAGCTCACGGGTGAACGCAATGATGTGGCTTTGGCCGGATTGAACCACAAACTCGGTTGGCGCGGCACGGTCAACACCTTGCTGAATTTTGGTGAAGGCCAATACCCGGTGCGTGGCAGTGCAGGTGCGATTGGCTATTTGGTGGGCGAGCCGGGCAAAGGCTTGCAATGCATGTTCCACATGATGAACGAAGCCCGCATTGGTGTCGGTCTGGCCGCCACCATGTTGGGTTTGGCGGGCTACTACGCCTCGCTGAACTATGCCCAAACCCGCACCCAAGGCCGCCCAGTGGGCCCGGCGGGCAAAGACCCGGCGCAAGCCCCGGTGCGTTTGATTGAACACGCCGACATCAAGCGCATGCTGTTGGCGCAAAAAGCCTATGGCGAAGGCGCACTGGCGCTGGGTTTGTATGGCGCGACCTTGGTAGATGACTTGCACACCGGTACACCTGAACAACAACATCAAGCCCAGTGGTTGCTGGAAGTGTTGACACCCATCATCAAAAGTTGGCCCAGCGAATGGTGCTTAGAAGCCAACAGCTTGGCCATCCAAATTCATGGCGGCTACGGCTACACGCGCGACTTCCCAGTGGAACAGTATTGGCGCGATCAACGCCTGAACATGATCCATGAAGGCACCCACGGCATTCAAGCCATGGACTTGCTGGGGCGCAAAGTATTGATGGACAAAGGCCTGGGACTCGCGCTGTTGGGCGAGCGCATGCAAGTCACCATGGCCAAGGCCCACACCGAAGAAACCAAAGCCTATGCACAGGCATTGCAAAACGCGTGGAGCGATGTGCTGCAAGCCACCCATGCGGCTTGGCAGGGGACAGACCCCGCCCTGAGTCTGGCCAACGCCGTGCCCTACATGCAAGCCTTTGGTCACACGGTGTTGGCCTGGATTTGGTTGGAATTGCACTTGGCCAGCACGGGCACAGCGGCGGCTCATGTCGGACGCCGCCAGGCCTGCCAATTTTTCTATCACTATGAATTGCCCAAAATCGGCGCATGGTTGAACGTGGTTGCAAGTCAAGACGCAACTTGCGCCCACATGCCCGAAGATGCTTTTTGATGTTGACACTGAAGGAACCTGAGATGACCCGCACTGTGAAACAACTGTTTGATTTGACCGGCAAAACCGCCTTGGTGACCGGGGGCTCGCGCGGCCTGGGTTTGCAAATGGCGCATGCCTTGGGCGAGGCGGGTGCCAAAGTGATGATCGCGTCACGCAAGGCCGCAGAACTAGAGCAAGCCGTGGCGGAATTGAAAGCTGCCGGCATTGATGCGCATTGGATGGCCGCCAACTGTGCCGATGAACAGGATTTGAAAAAACTGGGTGAACACAGCTTGAAAACATTTGGCCATGTCGATGTGCTGCTCAACAACGCTGGTGCGGCCTGGGGTGCACCCGCCGAAGACCATCCGATCGAGGGCTGGGACAAGGTGATGAACCTGAATGTGCGCGGCTATTTCATCTTGAGCCAATACATCGGCAAGCACAGCATGATTCCACGCCGCAGTGGCAGCATTGTCAACATCGCGTCCATCACCGGCTTGGGCGGCAACCCCACCGGCATCAACACCATCGCCTACAACACATCGAAAGCCGCGGTCATCAATTTCTCGTGTGCACTGGCTGGCGAATGGGGCGTTCACAACATCCGCGTCAATTCCATTTGCCCCGGCTTTTTCCCCAGCAAAATGACGGCTGGCACGTTTGAAACCTATGGCGAAGACGTGTTGACCGCCCATGCGCCTTTGCGACGCTTGGGTGACGACGAAGATTTGAAAGGCATCACCGTGTTGTTTGCATCCGATGCAGGCAAACACATCACCGGCCAATGGCTGGCCATCGACGGCGGTGTGTCTTGCATCACCGGCGGATAACTTCAGGAGACTTTCATGCCCCAAAACCCCCAAATCCATTTGGTCAGCCGCCCCACCGGCGAACCCACGGCCGACAACTTCAAGTTGGTCACCCTGGACACCCCGGCCTTGCAAGACAAACAAGTCTTGGTCAAACACGCCTTCCTCAGCCTCGACCCCTACATGCGTGGCCGCATGAACGACACCAAAAGCTACACCCTGCCGCAGCCGCTCAACAGCGTGATGATTGGCGGCACCGTGGGTGAAGTGGTCGAGAGCCGCCATCCCAAATTTGCAGCGGGCGACAAAGTGGTCGGCATGGGCGGTTGGCAAACCTACAGCGTGGTCGATGCCGACACCCCCGGCATGCTGCGCAAGGTGGACACCACCCACGTGCCGATCAGCCATTACCTGGGTGCCGTGGGCATGCCCGGCGTCACCGCATGGCATGGCTTGGTGCGCATCATCGAAGCCAAGGCAGGTCAAACGCTTACTGTGAGTGCCGCCAGTGGCGCGGTAGGCAGCGCCTTTGGTGCGCTGGCCAAAGCACGTGGTTGCCGCGTCGTCGGCATCGCCGGTGGACTAGACAAATGCGACTATGTGGTGAAAGAACTTGGCTTTGACGCCTGCATCGACTACAAACAACACAAAGACTATCTGTCCTTGTCAAAAGCCTTGAAAGAGGCTTGTCCAGACGGCATCGATGGCCATTTTGAAAACGTTGGTGGCATGGTGTTGGATGCCGTCATGTTGCGCATGAACCATTTCAGCAGCATCGCGGTCTGCGGCATGATCGCAGGCTACAACGGTCAACCGCTGCCCATGGCCAACCCGTCACTGATTCTGGTGAACCGCATGAAAGTGCAGGGCTTCATCGTCAGCGAACACCCAGATGATTGGCCGCTGGCTTTGCAAGAACTCGGCGGACTGGTGGGCAGTGGGAAATTTCGCCCACGCGAAACCGTGGCAGCAGGTTTGGCCAGCGCACCAGCAGCCTTCTTCGGTTTGCTCAAGGGCCAAAACTTCGGCAAACAAGTTGTTCAAATTTAATCCGCCATGATTCTTCACCACTACCCCGCGTCACCGTTCGCAGAAAAAATCCGCGCTGTCTTTGGTTTCAAACAGCTTGCCTGGCACAGCGTGATGATTCCATCGGTCATGCCCAAACCGGACCTGATGCCCCTCACGGGCGGCTACCGCAAAACACCGGTGCTGCAAATCGGCGCGGATGTGTACTGCGACACCGCGCTCATTTGCGATGTGCTGGAGCAGGTGGCACCCACGCCCTCGCTCTACAACAAAGCCCCCAAGGGCTTGGTGCGCAGCGTGGCGCAATGGGCCGACACCTTGTTGTTCCCAGTGGCCATGGCCTACAACTTTCAACCGCAAGGCGCGGCCCAAGTGATGGCCAGTTTCACGCCTGAAACCGTGAAGGCATTTGCCGCAGACCGGCAAGCCATGCGCGGTGGTGGCGCCCGCATGCACCAAGCTGATGGCACCGGCATGTACAAAAGCCAGTTGCGTCGTATTGCCAGCATGTTGGAACACCAGGCGTTTTTGTTGGGTGACACACCATGCTTGGCCGATTTCTCGGTGTACCACTCGGTGTGGTTCACCCAGGTGCAAGTGCCGATCTTGGCCGGTATCTTGGACGCCACACCGGTGGTGAAAGCCTGGACCGCCCGCATGGCGGCCTTCGGTCAGGGCAGCCCCACCAAGATGAGCGCCGAAGAAGCCTTGGCGGTGGCTAAAGCCGCCACCCCTGTGGCCGTGTCTGGTGAATTTTTCCAAGACGAGCACGGCATTGCTTTGGGCAGCATGGTCACGGTGGCCGCCGAAAGCTTTGGCACCGAACCCACCACCGGCGAATTGGTGGCCGCCACGCGCACCCGTTACACCTTGCGCCGCGAACACGAACGAACCGGCACGGTGCACGTGCATTTCCCCCGCTTGGGCTTCATCATGAAAAAGGTTGACGCATGATTTCTGATTTCAAAGGCAAGACAGCGATCTTGACAGGTGGCGCTTCGGGCTTTGGCCTGGAGTGCGCCCGCATCGGTGCACGTTTGGGCATGAACCTGGTGATCGTGGATGTGCAAGCCGACGCTTTGATGCAAGCCCACGATGAACTGAAAAGCCTGGGTGCCACGGTGATGGCCAAAAAAGTGGATGTGTCGAATGCCGACGCGATGCAAGGCTTGGCCAGCGCCGTGTTTGAACGCTTTGGTGCGCCGCATTTTGTGTTCAACAACGCGGGTGTGGGCGCCGGTGGCTTGGTCTGGGAGAACACAGTAGAGGACTGGGAATGGTTGTTGGGCGTGAACCTGTGGGGCGTCATCCATGGCGTGCGCTTGTTCACCCCCATGATGCTGGAGGCCGCCAAACAAGACCCGCATTACCAAGGCCACATCGTCAACACCGCCAGCATGGCGGGCCTGCTGACGCCGCCCAACATGGGCATCTACAACGTCACCAAACACGCCGTGGTGTCGCTCACCGAAACCCTTTACCAAGATTTGAAATTGGT
Source organism: Limnohabitans simekii (SeqCode) (assembly GCF_965234735.1). Taxonomy (GTDB): domain Bacteria; phylum Pseudomonadota; class Gammaproteobacteria; order Burkholderiales; family Burkholderiaceae_C; genus Limnohabitans; species Limnohabitans simekii. Next base: position 171,643 of record NZ_OZ248545.1, read on the forward strand.
GTCCGACCAAGTCAGTGCCAGTGTGCTGTGTCCGTATTTCGTGCCCACCGGCATCAACAACAGCGAACGCAATCGGCCCGATGCCTTGAAACCCCAAGTGGTCACGCCAAGCCAACTGATTGGTCAAGCCATGAGCAACAAGGCGGTCAGCAGCGGCAAAGTCAGTGCCGCGCAAGTGGCGCAAATGGTGTTTGATGCCATGCTTGCCGATCAGTTTTACATCTACAGCCACCCCAAGGCCTTGGGCAATGCGCAAACCCGTTTTGACGCCATCGTGCACGGTCACAACCCGCCCGATCCGTTTGCCGAACGCCCCGACATCGGCGTGCAACTGCGACAAGCATTGCGGGGTTGAGTGCATGGTGTCGATTGAAAGCCAGCTCGCCGCAGAGCTGAAGGTCCGGCCTGAACAAGTGAAAAGTGCGGTGGCCTTGCTCGATGGCGGGGCCACCGTGCCCTTCATCGCCCGCTACCGCAAAGAAGCCACGGGCAACCTGGATGACATTCAGTTGCGCGAACTTGAAACACGGTTGACCTATTTGCGCGATATGCAAGCACGGCGTGAAGCCATCCTGCAAAGCATCACCGAGCAGGGCAAGATGACACCCGCCTTGCAGCAAGCCTTGTTGCTGGCCGCCACCAAACAAGAATTGGAAGACCTGTATTTGCCCTACAAGCCCAAGCGTCGCACCAAGGGCATGATCGCCCGTGAGGCCGGTTTGGAAGCCTTGGCCGACATGTTGTGGGCCGACCCCAGCCTGGACCCGCAAGTGCAAGCCCAAGCCTTTGTGTTGAAACCCGATGCGATTGAAGGCGCGGATTTCTCCACGGTGCAAGCGGTGCTTGATGGTGTGCGCGATTTATTGTCGGAGCGCTGGGCAGAAGACGCAGGCTTGTTGGCCTTGCTGCGCGAGTGGTTGTGGAACGAGGCCCGTTTGCAAAGCCAGTTGGCCAAAGGCAAGGAAGAAACCCACCCGGATGTGGCGAAGTTTCGCGACTACCTGGATTACCAAGAGCCATTGTGCAAGGTGCCTTCACACCGTGCCTTGGCCGTGTTTCGCGGTCGCGCCTTGGAACTCTTGGACGCCAAGATGTGGGTGCCTGAAACGCCAGTGGCACCCGACAGCAAAGCCAAGCCCGAGTCCTTGGCCCTTGGTCGCATCGCCGGTTATTTGAAATGGCGTCATCAATCCAGGCCCGCCGATGACCTGCTGCGCAAATGCATCGACTGGACCTGGAAAGTGAAATTGAGTTTGTCGTGTGAGCGCGATGTGCTCAGCCGCTTGCGCGAATCCGCCGAGAAAGTCGCCATCAAGGTGTTTGCCGACAACCTGCGGGATTTGCTGTTGGCCGCACCTGCCGGCCCGCGCGTGGTGATGGGTTTGGACCCGGGCATCCGCACTGGCGTCAAAGTGGCGGTGGTGGACGCCACCAGCAAACTCGTGGCCACGCACACGGTCTACCCGCACGAGCCGCGCCGCGATTGGGAAGGTTCACTGCATACCTTGGCGCAACTCTGTGTGGCGCACGGCGTGAACTTGATTGCGATTGGCAATGGCACGGCCAGCCGCGAAACCGACAAACTCGCCGCTGAACTCATGGCCCGTTTGGCCAAACTGCCACAAGCCTTGGCGGTGCAAAAAGTGGTGGTCAGCGAGGCCGGTGCGTCTGTTTACAGCGCCAGCGAATTGGCCAGCCAAGAAATGCCCGAGGTGGATGTGTCTTTGCGCGGTGCGGCCAGCATTGCGCGGCGCTTGCAAGACCCCTTGGCCGAGTTGGTGAAAATTGATCCGAAATCGATTGGCGTGGGCCAGTACCAACACGACGTCAATCCGTTTGAACTCAGCCGCAGCTTGGACGCGGTGGTGCAAGACTGCGTGAACGCGGTGGGTGTGGACTTGAACACCGCCAGTGTGCCCTTGCTAAGTCAAGTGTCGGGCTTGTCCAAACACATGGCGCAATCGGTGGTGCGTTGGCGCGACAGCCACGGCGCGTTTGCCAACCGGCAGCAGCTGCTCAGCGTGTCAGGTTTGGGGCCGAAAACCTTCGAGCAATGCGCCGGTTTTTTGCGCATCCGGGGCGGCGACAACCCCTTGGACATGACCGGTGTGCACCCCGAAAGCTACCCGGTGGTGCAACAGATTTTGAAACACAGCGGCCAAGCCATTGAGAGCCTGATGGGCCGCGCCGACATGCTGGCCAGCTTGCGCCCCGAGTTGTTTGCCAATGACAGCGTGGGTGTCATCACAGTGCGCGACATCCTGAAAGAAATGGAAAAACCCGGGCGTGATCCGCGGCCTGCGTTTGCCGTGGCGCGTTTCAACGAGGGCGTTGAAACCGTGGCGGATTTGAAGCCCGGCATGGTGTTGGAAGGCACGGTCAGCAATGTGGCGGCCTTTGGTGCCTTTGTCGATTTAGGCGTTCATCAAGATGGCCTGATTCATGTGAGCCAGCTCAGCCACAAATTCATCAGCGACGCCCGCGAGGTGGTGAAAACCGGCGAGATTGTGAAAGTGAAGGTGCTGGAGGTGGATCTGCAGCGCCAACGTGTCAGCCTCACCATGAAGCTGGACGCATCGCCTGCCGCCCGCTCAGACAGCGGCGGACAACATCGGCCTAAAGGGGCGGGCAACGGCCAACACAGCCAGCATGACCACTCGACACAGCCTGTGGCGGCTTCAGCCATGGCCTCGGCATTTGCCAAATTACAAAAATCCAAAGGATAGTGTTTTCTAAAAGCAACAAATTTTGGATATTTGTTTTATTTAATACTCTTAAAAAGGCTTGAAATATAAAAAGTAATACTTAGTGAGGATTAAACTGTTCATTTTTAAACCTTCGGGAATGAACATGTTCAAACTCCACCATGGCGACTGGCGACTTGTCCTCAGCCTGATCATCTTGTTTGCCGGGGCCAGCATGCCCTATGTCAATCCAGTGACCCCCAGGCTGAACGCCGATTTGACGGCCTTTTTTGGTTTGGGCCTGTTTGGCCTGGTCAGCAGTTTTTGTTTGCCGGCGCAGAAAACCAAGTTCAGTCTCAACCCCTTGAGCCTGTTGAGTGGCAGCTGGCTGTTGATCGCGCTCGCGCAATGGGTCGGTGGGCTGTCCGAGGCCTACATCAGCTTCTTCCTCATCTCGATTTCCTACCTGGTGGCCATGATCTTGCTGGCGGCCTGGGTGCAACTTTGGGTGGAGGCGGGCAGGGGCACCGAGCTGGCCCAGGCCTTCATGGGGGCGGTGGTGGTGGCGGGCTTGGTCTGCGCCACCTCCATCTTGCTGCAAATGTTGCAATTGGAGGACCTGCTGTCGCCTTGGCTGAATGCCTCGCCGCATTACCCGCGCCAAAGCGGCTTCATGGGCCAGCCCAATTTGGGCGCGTCACTCATGACCTGTGCCATGGTTTGCTTGGTGTTTATTGGCGCACGCGAAGAAAAAGCAGCAGCCCCCAGCGCCTGGCGCTTGGCAGCCCTGCTGTTGTTGATGATCGGCATTTATGGGGCCGGTTCACGCACGGGCTATGTGGAAATCGTGGCCTTGAGCCTGTTGTTCATCTTCATGCGCCGCCGCGCTGAGATTTCTTGGGTGTGGTGTGGTTTGGCCTTGTGGCAATTGGGTCTGTCCTTGCTGATCGACGCCATGCCCCACATCCTTGCGCTGTTGCCCGACGGGTTTGAATTCAAGCGCCAAGCCTTGGCGCTGACCTCCAAAGCCGTGGCCGAGGGTGCGGCCCATTCCGCCAATGCGCGTTTCGATTTGCTGAAAGAAGCCTGGCTCTTGATCCAAGCCAACCCCTGGTTGGGCGTGGGCTGGCGGCGCTACCAAATTGCTGGCGTCATGTCACCGGCCATTGAAGATCCGGCCGACCACAGCCACAACCTGTTTGTGCAAATCCAAGCCGAGTTGGGCGTCTTGGGCAGCTTGATCTTGTTGCTGTTCGTGGCCTATTGGTTGTTGAAAAACCGCCCTTGGGAGAAGGCGCAAGGCCACCAAATTGCACTCATCGGTGTGGCCATGTCCTTGGGCATCCACAGCCAGTTGGAATACCCCTTGTGGCATGCGCTGCATTTATTCATGCTGGGTTTTGCCCTGGCTTTGCTGCCCGCGCAGACCTTCAGGTTCACTGCACCCGCTTGGCTTTTCAAAAGCGCAGCGGCCTTGCTGCTGGTGCTGACCACCTGGGTCACCATCGACCACCGCACCACTTTCTCTGCCTACGAGCGCTACAACTTGACCGGCAACAAAGAGCAGGTGACCCGAGACTTTGAGGGCGTGCAGTGGTTCAGGTTGGTCTATGAATCCATCATCACGTTTGAAGCCACCATCAATGCCGATACCCAAGGCTTCATCAAGCGCGTGGCCATGGAAAACGCCAACACCTACGATCAAAACCAGTTCGTGAATTTCCCGCTATTGAAAATCATGATTTTGGAGGGCCAAACCGAGTTGGCCAACAAAATGGCCGCCCGCATGTGCCGCAGTTTTGGTCAAGAGACAATGGGCATCATTCAACTGAATTTGTCGATGACCCGTGAAGCACCCTACACCCAGTGGTTGGCCCAGTTGCCAGAAGCCACACGCCGCTGCCAAAAACCTGCCTAGCAGGGCGGAGTTTGGCCCTGCACGGATGTGGGGCCCTTGGGCATGAAAGCCCTGGCCATCTACGCCGGACCCAAGGCTATGCAGCATCTGCAGGCCCAAGGCTTGAAGGCCCAAGACATTGCCGTCATTCCCGGGGCCGCAGGTGGCCCCAAGGGCTTGCTGCTGGGGCCCCTAGACCGGTTTTTGTTTGGCGAATGGTTGCCCACCAGTGCCCAAGCCATTGATTTGGTGGGCGCATCGATTGGCGCTTGGCGCATGGCCACGGCCTGTTTGGCGCATCCGGTGAAAGAATTGCAAGCCCTGGAAGACGCTTACATTCACCAACACTATGAATTGCAGCCCGGCCAAAGCAGGCCTACCGCGGCCCAGGTGAGTGCCGATTTCTCGGCCAATTTGCACCGTTTCTACAGTGGCCGCGAACAGCAGGTGTTGCAACACCCACGCTACAAACTGCATGTGGTCACGTCGCATGGGCGCGGCATCTTGAACCACGCATCAGCTTGGCGAACGCCCTTGGGCTATGCCGGGGCTTACCTCACGAACTTGGTGAACCGCCGCGCCATGGGTGCGTGGCTCGAGCGTGTGGTGTTTTCCAGCAGCTTCATGGGCCAAGCCCACCCCTTGCCCTTCGCCACCGACGACTACCGCACCCGCCATGTCGTGCTGAACGAACGCAATTTTTTAAGCGCGGTGCAAGCCAGTTGCTCGATTCCCTTTGTGCTGGAAGCGGTCAACGATATTCCGGATGCCCCCAAGGGTTCGTATTGGGATGGCGGCATCACCGATTACCACTTGCATCTGGACTACCGTGCTGCGCCAGGCCTCACGCTCTACCCGCATTTCCAAAAAAACGTGGTGCCCGGCTGGCTGGACAAAGCATTGACGTGGCGGCACGGCAGCACGCCTTTTTTAGACACCACCATCGTGTTGGCACCCCGGCCTGAATGGGTGAAGACACTGCCTCATGGCAAGCTGCCAGACCGCAGTGACTTCAGCACCTATGGGCAAGACTTGAACGCACGGGTGGCAGTTTGGCAAACCGCGGTGGGGCAGGCGCAACAACTGGCCGATGAATTTGCGCAGTGGCTGGACAAGCCCGATATGCGCTTGGTGCAGCCGCTTTGAACGTGCTGCACGAGTAGCCTGCGGACCTGCTTTGCGAACTTAAAGCGTGATCACCATTTCCACATGGTCCATGCCCGCCTCTTGAAACACCGGCCCTTGGGTTGTGAAACCTTGCCGCGCGTAAAACTTCTCTGCGCTGCACTGCGCATGCAACAACACCGCTTTGTCGCCACGCGCTTTGGCGGCTTGCAATAAACCCGCCAACACCAAATCGCCAAAGCGCTGACCGCGCATGGGGCGCAACACCGCCATGCGCCCGATCTTGGCCACGCCGTCCACAGCGGGCAGCAAGCGGCCCGTGGCGATGGTGCGGCCCAAGCGGTTGCGCAGCACCGCGTGGATGCAATGCTCGTCAAACTCATCCCACTCCATGTCTTGCGGCACGCCTTGCTCTTGCACAAACACTTGGTTTCTCAGTGGCGCGGCATCGGCCTTCAATTCGGCCCAACTGCCCAAGCTGAGGGTGGTCATGGGCTCGGCCTGCTCAAACCCCAGCATGGTGTCGCGCAGGGCCTGCGGCACCGGCAGCGAGGTTTTGCTGTCGGGGTTGGCATACACATAGACCAGCTCGCCTTGGACCAGCAGCTGTTGGCCGCGAAAAATGCCCGCCTCGAATTGGATGGACGAGGTGCCGATGCGGGCGCAGCGCAAGCCCACGTGCAGCAAGTCGTCGTATTCAGCTGAGGCCTTGTATGTCAAGCCCGACTTGACCACATAGAGGTCGCCTCCCAGATCGTGCATCGTGTCTTGGTAGGGCAGTGCAATGGCTCGCCAATAGTCGCCCATGGCGGTGTCCAAATACATCAGGTAGTGGCCATTGAAAACAATTTTTTGCAAATCCACTTCCACCCAGCGCACACGCAAGGGGTGGAGGAAACGAAATTCTTGGCGGTTCATGGTGATGAGCAGGGGCGTTAAAGTCGAGGGATCCTACAACGCTTGCACGAGCCCCTCACCATGTCCAGTTTCATTTACCTCACCCAAATCCACATTGAATTTGGCGCCTTGAAATTCTTGGCCGAAGAATGCCAGAAACACGGCATCACCAAGCCTTTGATCGTGACCGACGCAGGCATCAAGGCCGCTGGTTTGTTGCAAAAAGCCTTGGACGCCTTGCCCGGTTTGCATTGCGCGGTGTTTGACGCCACGCCCTCCAACCCCACGGAAAGCGCGGTGCGTGCCGCCACGGCGCTGTCACAGTCTGCCGGTTGCAATGGCCTGATTGCTTTGGGCGGCGGCTCGTCCATCGATTGCGCCAAAGGCGTGGCGATTGCCGCCACCCACCCCGGGCCACTCACCACTTACGCCACCATCGAAGGCGGATCGGGGCGCATCACCGACAAGGTTCTGCCCCTGATTGCCGTGCCCACCACGGCAGGCACCGGCAGCGAGGTGGCACGCGGCGCCATCGTCATCGTCGACGATGGTCGCAAGCTGGGTTTTCATTCTTGGCATTTGATGCCCAAAGCCGCCATCCTCGACCCCGAACTGACGCTGGGCTTGCCCCCGCTCATGACGGCGGCCACCGGCATGGACGCCTTGGCCCATTGCATGGAAACCTTCATGTCCTCGGCCTTCAACCCACCGGCTGACGGCATGGCCTTGGACGGTTTGACACGCGGCTGGGCGCACATTGAGGCCGCCACCCAAAACGGCCAAGACCAAGCGGCGCGTTTGCACATGATGAGCGCCTCGATGCAAGGCGCGTTGGCGTTTCAAAAAGGCCTGGGCTGTGTGCATTCGCTCAGCCACAGCTTGGGCGGCATCAACCCGCGTTTACACCACGGCACCTTGAACGCGGTGTTTCTGCCCGCCGTCATCGCGTTCAATGCCGACGTCCCGGCTTTGAAGGCCGCGCAGCGCCTGGAGCGCATGGCCCAAGCCATGGGGCTGCCCGAAAGCAGCAACCCCTCAAAAGCCTTGGGGGATGCCATTCGCGCCATGAACCAGCGCTTGGGCCTGCCCAGCGGTTTGGCCGCCATGGGCGTGGTTGAGGCGCAGTTTGACGAGATCATCAAAGGCGCCTTGGCCGACCATTCGCACAAAACCAATCCGCGCGAAGCATCGGTGCAGGATTACCGGGACATGCTGACCGCCTCGATGTAGGAAATTGGGGTCAAATTCCAATTAATTAGGCGAAATTGGGGTCAGATTCCAATTAATTCACGCGGCTTGCCAACCACGGTGGGCTCGTCCGCCGCTCACCGCCACTTCGTGGCAACGTTCGCTACGCGACCGACCCATCATGTTCGGCCAGCTGAAGAGGTTTGTTTGGTTGACTAAACGGCTGAAAGCGATTTTTCGCAAACCGCGCCACCTTGCACCGAAACATCACTTCAGAGACGCACGGCCTGGGGACCATTTTTTGAGCGAAAGACCAGAAAAATGAGTCCCCATGGCGGGCGGCTTAAGCATGAATTCAGGTAATTGGGGTCAGGTTCCAATGTTTGCCAGTCCCCGGAAATCAAGGAAAAGAGACCTGTTTGGAGAGGCTTAAAAATCGCTTGTTTAAGGCAGGGGGTCAGCAGAGACAGGACTTTCACGCGTTTTTATGATACATAAATTAACTGTTTTCATGAATTTCTGTATCACGTTCAAACAGATTTCAGGTTTGAATTAATTGGACTCTGACCCCATTTGATAATTAAATTATTAATTTTTCATACTTGACTTCTTTTTTAGTTGGGTGGATTCAAGCACGAAGTGCAACTTTGATTAACTAATGGTTAGGTGGCTGAGAATGTTTAGCATTCAAAGCTTCTTGACCTGGCAGTCGAAGTTGCTTATGACCTACAAACACCTCAGCCAAGCTGAAAGATATCAGATTCATGCCCTTATGAAAGCCGGACACGATCAGTCTCAAATAGCCAAACTGCTGGACCGGCACAAGTCCACCATCAGTCGGGAGTTGAGCCGCAACACTGGCTCTCGAGGTTACCGCCCCAAGCAGGCTTGTGAGATGTCTGCTGATCGAGCGCAGAACAGCCGTAACGCCAATACGGTGCCAGCTTGGGTGAATGA
>NZ_OZ248546.1:0-107432 GCF_965234735.1 Limnohabitans simekii (SeqCode)
CCAAGCGCTCTGTAGCCGCCAATGCCTGTCAGGTATTCCTGAACTACTTGTTGCTTGAATCTCTCGTCATATCTCGCCATGAAAAACACCCCAAAGGTTGGACTGGTGTCCAGCTTTTGGGGTGCAGTTCAAGGGTGGGCTTTTTCAATCTCGTCCATCAAGATGACCGAATACGGTTTGCGCCGGACCAGTTCGGTGAGGTAGCCGCCCTCGTCATAGCCCACGTAACCCGGGGGGGCACCAATGAGTTTGCTGACCGAGTGCTTTTCCATGAACTCGCTCATGTCGATGCGAATCAGGTGGTCTTCGCTGTCAAATAAAAAGCCCGCCAAGGCTTTGCAGAGCTCGGTTTTGCCCACACCGGTGGGCCCCAGGAACAAGAACGATCCTGTGGGCCGTGAAGGGTCGCTCAAGCCCGCGCGTGAACGGCGGATGGCGTTGGACACCGCCACGATGGCTTCGTCTTGCCCCACCACCCGGGCGTGCAATCGCTCTTCCATCAGCAACAGTTTTTCACGCTCGCCTTGCATCAGTTTGGACACGGGAATGCCGGTGGCGCGGGCCACGACTTCGGCGATTTCTTCGGCACCCACTTGGGTGCGCAACAGGCGCGTGCCTTGTTTGGCCGTGTCCCAGTTGTCTTCGCTGGCATTGGCGTCTTTCAGGCGCTTTTCCAACTCGGGCAACTTGCCGTATTGCAACTCGGCCACCTTGTTGAAGTCGCCTTGGCGTTTGAACTCTTCCATTTGAATGCGGCAGCGTTCAATTTCTTCTTTGATTTGCGCCCCGCCTTGGGCCTGGGACTTTTCAGATTTCCAAATGTCTTCCAGATCGGCGTATTCTTTTTGCAGCTTGACGATTTCTTCTTCAATCAAGGCCATTCGTTTGATGGACGCATCGTCTTGCTCTTTGCGCACCGCTTCGCGTTCAATCTTCAATTGAATCAAGCGCCGATCGAGTTTGTCCATCACCTCGGGCTTGGAGTCGATTTCAATTTTGATTTTGGCGGCCGCTTCGTCAATCAAATCGATCGCCTTGTCGGGCAAGAATCGATCGGTGATGTAGCGGTAAGACAGTTCGGCCGCCGCCACGATGGCCGGGTCGGTGATTTCGACGCCGTGGTGCACTTCGTATTTTTCTTGCAAGCCGCGCAAAATAGCGATGGTGGCTTCCACTGACGGCTCATCGACCATGATTTTTTGAAAACGCCGCTCCAGGGCTGCGTCTTTTTCGATGTATTTGCGGTACTCATCCAAGGTGGTGGCGCCCACGCAATGCAACTCGCCACGTGCCAAAGCAGGCTTCAACATGTTGCCAGCATCCATCGAACCCTCTGTCTTACCGGCACCCACCATGGTGTGGATTTCATCGATGAACAAAATGGTTTGCCCTTGGTCTTTGGACAACTCGTTCAACACCGACTTCAACCGCTCTTCAAACTCACCGCGAAATTTCGCACCGGCCAGCAAAGACGCCATGTCCAGGGACAACACACGTTTGCCTTTGAGCGAATCGGGCACTTCACCGGCGACGATGCGTTGCGCCAAGCCTTCCACAATGGCGGTTTTGCCGACACCGGGCTCGCCAATCAAGACCGGGTTGTTTTTGCTACGGCGCTGCAGCACCTGGATGGCGCGGCGAATTTCATCATCTCGGCCAATCACCGGATCGAGCTTGCCGGAGCGGGCTCGCTCGGTCAAATCCATGCAGTATTTTTTCAAGGCTTCGCGCTGGCCTTCGGCATCTGCGGAATTCACTTTGTCGCCGCCGCGCAATGCCTCCACCGCAGAGGACAGGCTTTGGCGGGTCAGGCCGTGTTGTTTGGCTTTTTGCGCCAAGTCTGTTTTCGCGTCACTCAAGGCCAACAAAAACAATTCGCTGGCGATGAACTGGTCGCCGCGCTTCATAGCGTCTTTTTCAGCGGCCTGCATCAAGGAAATGAGGTCGCGCCCCACCTGCACCTGTTCTTGGCCTTGGACCTGGGGCAGCTTGTGCATGGCCTCTTCGGCGTCTTTGAGCAAACCCGCGATGTTCACGCCAGCACGCAACAAAAGCGCACGGGGTCCATCGTCTTGGCGCAACAAGGCCACCAACAAATGGCTGGGTTCGATGTAGGCATGGTCTGCACCCAAGGCCAATGTTTGGGCCTCGGACAGGGCTTCTTGAAACTTAGTGGTTAACTTGTCAACACGCATCTGGACCTCTTCTTGGAGACTACCCACAGCACGTGAGGCAATGCAGTGCGAATTCAAGCCCCGGCTGGCCGGGCCATTGGCTACGTGCTGCTGGCGTTGCTGGCCTGAATGCCCCAACGAGCCAAAGCTTTGTCGTCCGACACCCGGGCATCAACCCAGCGGTGGCCGCCGGGCGTGGCTTCTTTTTTCCAAAATGGCGCTTGGGTTTTCAAGTAGTCCATGAGGAATTCACAGGCTTGAAAACTCTCTCCTCGGTGGGCCGAGGTGACGGCGACCAAGACGATTTGATCAAGGGGTTGCATGAGGCCCACCCGATGGATGACCCGCGCACCCAAGATGTCAAAACGTTCGGCCGCCTCGGCCATCATGCCTTGGATGGACTGCTCGGTCATGCCGGGGTAGTGCTCGAGTTCCAGCGAGGACACCTGGTCGCCCTCGTTGCGGTCCCGCACCGTGCCAATGAAGGAACACACCGCGCCGACTGCGGGCTGACCGGCTCTGAGCTGCGCCACCTCGTGGCTGAGGTCAAAGTCTTGGGTTTGAATCTGAACCGTGAAAGCCATGCTCAACCGCCCGTCACAGGGGGGAAGAAGGCCACTTCAGCGTCCGGCAGCAAGGCGGCATCACCATCGCAGACCTTTTGGTTCATGGCCATGCGAATCGCTTTGCCCAAGCCCAGTGCCTGCGCATAGGGCTCACCACGGGCAATGAGCTCTTCACGCAAGCCGTCCAAGGTGGTGGCCGACGTGTCCACCTGCTCTTGGCTTTGCGCCAACTGTTCGCGCACCGAAGCGAAATAGCGGAGTGTGATTTTCATGACATCCAATGTGAAAAAGGAATGAAATCAACCATATCACCAACCGCAATCGTGCGACCGGGTGGGTTGTCGATCAAGCCATCGCCCCACACGGCCGAGGTGAGCACGCCCGAGCTTTGGTTATCGAACAGGTCGAGACCGCCTTGGGCATTGCGCCGAACCCGCAAAAACTCGCGGCGTTTGTCGGCACGTGGCCAAACGAAATCGGCCCGCATGGCAAACGGCTGAAGTGTTGTTGAACTGACGCCCTGCAAAGCGCTGACGAAGGGGCGTACCAGCAACATGAAAGTGACCAAGCTGGACACCGGATTGCCGGGCAAGCCAATGAAATGCGCGGTGCTGCCGTCGGTGCGGCGCAGTTGACCAAAGGCAAAGGGCTTGCCGGGCTTGATGGCCAAGGCCCACAAATGCAGTTCACCCAAGGCCTGCACCGCAGGTTTGACATGGTCTTCTTCGCCCACCGACACACCGCCGCTGGTGAGGATCAGGTCGTGCTGCTGGGCGGCTTGGGCCAACATGGCTTGGGTGGGTTCGAGTTTGTCGGGCAGGTTGCCCAAATCGGTGACCACGCAACCCAGGCGCTCGAGCAAAGCACGCAGGAAAAAGCGGTTGGAATTGAAGATGGCCCCAGGCGGCAACTGGTGGGGCGCAAGGTCGCCGGGCATGACCAATTCATCGCCAGTGGACAACAGACCCACGCGGGGTCGCACATGCACCGGCAACTGCGCCATGCCAATGCTGGCAGCCAGCCCCAGCGAGGCGGGTGTCAAGCGCAAGCCCTTGGGCAGCACCACCTGGCCCTGCGCGATGTCTTCGCCTTGTTGGCGGATGCATTGGCCTGCTTTGGGTGGGGTTTGGATATGCACCCGGCCATCCTCCAAGGCCACGCAGTCTTCTTGCATGACCACCGCATCGGCACCCTGCGGCACAGGTGCGCCGGTGAAGATGCGTGCTGCATGACCAGCTTGCAATTCAGACGGGGCGCTGCCTGCTGGAATGCGTTGGCCCAACTTCAGCACACCATCAGCGGCAGCCCAGTCTTGGCAATTGAAGGCATAGCCGTCCATCGCAGAATTATCGAAAGACGGCACGTTCAGTTCGGCCACGCAGTCTTGCGCCAACACGCGGCCATCGGCTTGCATGGTGGACACGTGGTCGACGGCACCCAGCGGCTGGGCATGGCCCAGCAGTTGCGCCAAGGCGTCGTCCAAGGGAAGCAGCGAGGGCTTGTTCATGGCGTGGCGCAGTGGGTTTCAATGAAGGTCTTGATCTGGTTCACATCGGTCGACATGACTTCCACGCGCTGCGGCAAACTTTCCAGATGCGCAAACTTCGGTGGCATGTCGGGGCTGCGGCCGAGGGCTTCCAAAATGGTACTTTCAAACTTGATAGGCAACGCGGTTTCCAGCACCACCATGGGGGTGTCAGGCAGTGCCCAGTCACGGGCCACCTTGATGCCATCAGCCGTGTGGGGGTCGAGGATTTGACCCTGCTGCGCGGCGGCGGCGCGGATGGTGTCCAAGCGGTTTTGATGCGTGCTTTTGCCGCTTTGAAAACCGTACTGCTGCGCGGTTTGGTTGAAAAATGGCTCATGCGCCAATGAAAACTGTCCCTTGCCCGCCAAATCGGGGCCGAACAACTGGGCCGTTTTCTTGGCATCTCGGCCGGTCAAATCGAAGATGAAGCGCTCGAAATTGCTGGCTTTTGAAATATCCATCGACGGGCTGGAGGTTTCAAACGTGTGGCTGCTGGTGCGCACTTTGTAAATACCGGTGCGGAAAAATTCGTCCAACACATCGTTCTCGTTGGTGGCGACCACCAAATGGTCGATGGGCAGACCCATCATGCGGGCCACGTGCCCGGCGCAAACATTGCCGAAGTTGCCGCTGGGCACGGTGAAACTGATGCGTTCTTGGTTGGACTTGGCCACCTGAAAGTAAGCGGCAAAGTAATAAACCACCTGCGCCAACAAACGCGCCCAATTGATGGAGTTGACCGTGCCAATTTTGTAGCGGCGCTTGAATTCAAGGTCGTTCGAGACGGCTTTGACCATGTCTTGGCAATCGTCAAACACGCCTTCCACAGCGATGTTGAAAATATTCGGATCTTGCAAGCTGAACATTTGTGCTTGCTGGAACTTGCTCATGCGGCCATGTGGGCTGGTCATGAACACGCGAACACCATTTTTGCCGCGCATCGCATATTCAGCGGCGCTGCCGGTGTCGCCCGAGGTGGCGCCCAAAATATTCAGCTCTGCCGAGCGGCGGTTCAATTCATATTCAAACAAGTTGCCCAACAACTGCATGGCCATGTCTTTGAAAGCCAACGTGGGGCCATTGGACAATTCCAAAATAAACACATTTTTTTCGAACGGCCGCACAGGGGCAATCAGGGGCGAGCCAAAAACGTCAGCGGTGTAGGTCTTTTTGCAAAGCGCCGACAAATCATCTGCCGGCATGTCGTCAATGTACAAACGCAGAATTTCAAATGCCAAGTGCGCATAGCCTTGGGTTTCGAAAACTTGGCGCAAAGCGCCTAACTGCTGGGCATCCAGGGCGGGGTAATGGGTTGGCAAATACAAGCCACCATCGGGGGCCAGACCCTCCAGCAAGATGTCACAAAAGCGTTGCTTGGACGCATGACCCCGGGTCGAGATATACAACATCAGCTCAAATCTTCCTTGCGAATGCGAACCACGGGATGCAACACCGTGGGCAATTGCTGAATTTTCTGAATAGCTGCGTTCATCACCGACTCTTGGGCTAAATGGGTGAGGATGATCAATTCGGTTTGGTCATGGCCTTGGGACGCGGGTTGCTGCAGCATGGCGTCGATGCTGATGCCAAATTCGGCCAGCACACCAGTCACATTGGCCAACACGCCCGCCTGATCGGCCACGCCCAAACGCAGGTAATGGCAGGTTTGAACATCGTCGATGGACAGCACGGGCAGGTCTTGGATGGCTGAAGGCTGGTAGGCCAAGTAAGGCACCCGGCAAGCGGCATCGGCCGTGCTCAAGCGAGCAATGTCGATCAAATCAGCGATGACTGCACTGGCAGTGGGTTCGCCACCAGCGCCTTTGCCGTAGTAAAGGGTCGTGCCCACAGCATCAGCCTTGACCATGACCGCGTTCATCGCACCTTCCACATTGGCGATCAGCGATTCCTTGGACACCAAGCTGGGATGTACTCGGAGTTCAATGCCATGGGCCGTCTTCTTGGCGATGCCCAACAACTTGATGCGGTAGCCCAGTTGTTTGGCAAACTCGATATCCACGGCTTGCAAATGGACGATGCCTTCAATATAGGCCTTGGCAAAAGGCATGGGAATCCCAAAAGCAATAGACGCCAAGATACTGCATTTGTGGGCGGCATCAATACCTTGAATGTCGAATGTAGGGTCGGCTTCGGCATAGCCAAGTGCTTGGGCCTGCTTGAGTGCAGCCTCAAAACTCAAGCTCTTTTCACGCATTTCGGTCAGGATGAAATTGGTGGTGCCGTTGATGATGCCCGCCAACCATTCGATGCGGTTGGCGCTCAAGCCCTCGCGCAAAGATTTGATGATGGGAATGCCACCAGCCACAGCCGCTTCAAAACCGATCATCACACCCTGGCGTTGGGCAGCGGCAAAAATCTCGTTGCCATGCACAGCCAGCAAGGCCTTGTTGGCGGTTACAACGTGTTTGCCTGCGTCAATGGCGCTCAGCACCAACTCGAGGGCGATGCCATAGCCGCCAATCAATTCGATGACGATGTCAATCTCGGGGTTGGCGATGACCAGCTTGGCGTCAGAGACCACTTGGCAATCGCTGCCAACCAACGCATGGGCTTTGGCAGTGTCCAGGTCGGCCACCATGCTGATGACCACGGGGCGGCCCAAGCGGCGCTGGATTTCAGCTTGGTTGCGCTTCAGGACTTCATAAGTGCCGCTGCCAACCGTTCCCAGTCCCAACAGGCCAACTTGAATGGGTTTCATGCGAGTGCATTCTTTCGGTAATGTTCTAGAAATTGAGCGATCCGACCGATGGCCACGCGCAGATCATCTTCATGCGGCAAAAACACAATCCGGAAGTGGTCAGGGCTGGGCCAATTGAAACCCGTGCCTTGCACCAACAACACCTTGGTTTCTTGCAACAAGTCGTTGATGAATTGCTGGTCGTCTTTGATGGGGTACATCTTCGGGTCGAGCTTGGGGAACATGTAGAGCGCTGCTTGGGGCTTGACGCAGGTGACACCTGGGATGGCGGTGATGAGCTCGTAGGCCAAATCACGCTGGCGGCACAAACGGCCACCGGGCTTGACCAAATCATTGATGCTTTGGTAGCCACCCAAAGCAGTTTGAATAGCGCTTTGGCCAGGCACGTTGGCGCACAAGCGCATGGAGGACAGCATGTTCAAGCCCTCGATGTAGTCCTTGGCGGGTTTTTTATCGCCTGACACCACCAACCAGCCGGCACGGTAGCCACAACTGCGGTAGCTTTTAGACAGCGAATTGAAGGTGAGCGTCAGCACATCTTTGGACAAACTGCCAATGGCAGTGTGGTGCACACCGTCATAGAGCACCTTGTCATAGACCTCGTCGGCAAAGATGATCAAGCCATGTTCGCGCGCCAAATTGACGATGCTTTTGAGCAAGGCGTCGGAGTACAGCGCACCCGTGGGGTTGTTGGGGTTGATCACCACGATGCCTTTGGTGTTGGGCGTGATCTTGGACTTGATGTCCTCAATGTTGGGCATCCAGCCATTGGCCTCGTCGCACATGTAGTGCACCGGTGTGCCGCCGGACAAACTAACGGCCGCGGTCCACAAGGGGTAGTCGGGCGCAGGAAGCAGCAACTCGTCGCCGTTGTTGAGCAGTGCATTGGTGGCCATGACAATCAACTCACTGGCGCCATTGCCCAGGTAAATATCGTCAAGCAGCACGCCTTCAATGCCTTGCTGTTGGGTGTAGTGCATCACCGCTTTGCGGGCGGCAAAAATGCCTTTGCTGTCGGAATAAGCGGCCGCACCGGGCAAGTTGCGAATGATGTCTTGTTGAATTTCTTCAGGGGCATCAAAACCAAACACCGCCAAATTGCCGATGTTCAACTTGATGATCTTTTGACCCTCTTCTTCCATTTGGCGTGCTTTGTCCAACACGGGCCCGCGAATGTCGTAGCAAACATTGGCCAACTTGTTCGATTTTTGGATGGTTTTCAAAAGACACTCCGGTGGTACTGACGGCGTAAAACCTATAATTTGACCATACTTCTTGGCACTTTTTGGCTTTCAACCTGGACCCGCGTTATGAAACTACAGCCCGATCGTGCAGACACACTTTCCGTCACCGCCCATGGACCGGGCTGGTTGGCCATCAACGGCGAACGCTTTGAACACAGCCTCCTGATCACCTCGGACGGACAAAATATCAAATGGCCCTGCGAACATTTTTCAGCACTTGCGCCTGCGCACTTTGAAATGCTGCTTGGATTGAGCGCAGAAATCATTCTGTTTGGCTCGGGCTCAAAGCATCAATTCCTTCATCCCTCTTTGTACCAATCGCTGATTGCCAAAGGCGTGGGCATTGAATGCATGGACACTGTGGCCGCTTGTCGAACCTTCAATATTTTGGCGGCGGAGCAGCGACAAGTGGCTGCCGTGTTGCTGACAACGGATCTGCTTTGAATCGTTTTTTCTGGGCGCATCTATCGGCTCAGAAACAGGCCAAAGTTCGTCGGCATTTTTTCGAGATAAAATGCGTTTCACCCGAAGATCTACTTTTGGCTCTCTAGGCATAACGGAATAAAACCATGGCGATTGTTGTCAATAAACACCTCCCCGAATTTGAAGCAAACGCTACCGGTGGGATCAAAGTGACCCATCAAACGCATGTGGGTCAAATCGTCATTCTGTATTTCTACCCCAAAGACAACACCCCAGGTTGCACCACCGAAGCCATGCAGTTTCGCGATAAATTCAAAGACTTCACCAAAGCGGGCGCCGTCATATTTGGTGTGTCCCGTGACAACATGCGCTCACACGACAGCTTCAAAGAAAAATTAGAGCTTCCCTTTGAGCTGATTGCCGACACAGAAGAAAAAATGTGTCACATGTTTGGCGTGGTCAAAAACAAAATCATGTATGGCAAAAAAGTCAAAGGCATCGAACGCAGCACCTTCTTGGTCGGTGCTGATGGCATCTTGAAACAAGAGTGGCGCGGCCTGAAAGTTCCCGGGCACGTCGATGAAGTTCTCAAAGCGGTCAAAGCACTGAAAAAATCCTCCACTGCTTCTGCCTGATTTCAATGCCGCTCCCCCCTGCCCCACGCAAGCGTGCAGACCAGATGCGCTTGGACGGGTCTAGCCCGTCAACCCCATCCAGCGCGGCCTCTGCCCCTGAAACCCCCTCAAACCGGGCCGCTTCTTCCTCCGACAAGCCGCGACGCAACATCAGCAAGGCCGCGCTAACAAGCGCCCGCCGCAGCCAAACCAAGACACCCCCTGCCCCTCAGGATCACGGCTTAGAGACAACCCCCAGATTCACACCGAAAGCAGCCAAAAGAACAAATGGTCCGCGCAAGCTGTTCGTGCTGGACACGAATGTGCTGATGCACGATCCCATGTGTTTGTTCCGCTTCGAAGAACACGATGTGTTTTTGCCCATGGTGGTTCTCGAAGAGCTCGACAACCATAAAAAGGGCATGACCGAAGTGGCGCGAAATGCGCGTCAAACCAGCCGCAGCTTGGATGCCTTGGTCAGTGCCAGCCACGAAAACATCGAACAAGGTTTGTCACTCAGTGGCACTGGCCATGTAGAAGTCGGTGGCAAGCTTTTTTTCCAAACCACGCCCCTCACGGTTGAATTGCCCTCCAGTTTGCCGCAAGGCAAAGCCGACAATCAAATCCTTGGTGTGGTGCAGGCGTTGGGCCTCTTGCATGCGCCTCGCCAAGTGGTGCTGGTGTCCAAAGACATCAACATGCGGGTCAAGGCCCGCGCCTTGGGGTTGCCCGCAGAAGACTACCAAAACGACAAAACGCTTGAAGACGGTGACTTGCTGTATTCGGGTTCAATGGCGTTGGCCCCCGATTTTTGGTCCAAGCAAGCGAAAACGGTCGAGAGCTGGCAAGCCGGTGGACAAACTTTCTACCGCATTGGCGGCCCAGTGGTGGCCAACATGCACATCAACCAGTTTGTCTATTTCGAGTCCCCGGGTGAGCCCAGTTTGTATGCCCGTGTCACCGAAATTCGTGGCAAAACCGCGGTGATGAAAACCTTGAAAGATTTCAGCCACATCAAAAATGCGGTCTGGGGTGTCACTTCGCGCAATCGCGAGCAAAACTTTGCGCTGAACATGCTGATGGACCCGGACATTGACTTCGTCACACTCACGGGCACGGCGGGCACGGGAAAAACCTTGCTGGCCCTGGCCACGGGTTTGCTGCAAGTATTGGACGACCGTCGATACACCGAAATCATTGTCACCCGCGCCACTGTGAGTGTGGGCGAAGACATTGGCTTTTTGCCTGGTACCGAAGAAGAAAAAATGGGTCCATGGATGGGGGCTCTTGATGACAACTTGGAAGTGCTGGGCAAAACCGATACCAGTGCCGGTGAATGGGGCCGCGCTGCCACCAACGAGTTGATCCGCAGCAAGATCAAAATCAAGAGCTTGAACTTCATGCGCGGTCGCACCTTTTTGAACAAGTTTGTCATCATTGACGAAGCGCAAAACTTGACGCCCAAGCAAATGAAAACCTTGATCACCCGCGCTGGACCCGGCACCAAAATTGTTTGCATGGGCAACATCGCACAAATTGACACGCCCTACCTCACTGAAGGCTCATCCGGCCTGACGTTTGCCGTCGATCGCTTCAAGGGCTGGCCCCACGGTGGTCATATCACCCTGGCGCGTGGCGAGCGTTCACGCCTGGCAGACTTCGCCAGCGAAGTGCTCTAGCGTTTCAATAATCCGTATTGCCGCCTGCATAAGACTCAAACTTGGTGATGGGTTTGAGGAAGGTGAGTTTCACAGTACCGGTTGGCCCGTTACGCTGCTTGCCAATGATGATTTCCGCCACGCCAGGCTCTTTCGAATCTTTGTTGTAGTAGTCATCGCGGTAAATGAACATGATCACATCCGCATCTTGCTCAATCGCACCCGACTCGCGCAAATCACTCATCATGGGGCGCTTGTCGGTGCGTTGTTCAACACCACGGTTGAGCTGAGACAAGGCAATCACCGGGCACTGCAGCTCTTTGGCCAGCATCTTCAAGCCCCTGGAGATTTCTCCCAACTCGGTGGCGCGGTTGTCGCCATCACTGCCACTGCTGCCACTCATCAACTGCAAATAATCCACCACCACCAAGCCCAGCTTGCCGCAATTTCGGGCCAAGCGACGTGCACTGGCGCGAAGTTCGCTCGGCGTGAGGCCAGGGGTTTCGTCAATCGACAAAGAAACTGTTCTCAAACGTTCTACAGCTTCAGCCAATCGAGGCCATTCCTCATCCTGCAATTTGCCTGTGCGCAAACGGCCTTGGTCAATGCGGCCAATGGAGCCCACAATGCGAATGGCCAGCTGGGATGCGCCCATCTCCATGGAGAACACCGCCACCGGCAAACCTTCTTTCAAGGCCACGTTTTCGGCGATGTTGATGGCCAAGGCGGTCTTGCCCATGGATGGCCGTGCCGCCAACACAATCAAATCACCGGCCTGCATGCCCGAGGTCATGCGGTCTAAATCGAAAAAGCCGGTAGGCACACCCGTGATGTCATTGGGGTTCTGCGACATTTCTTCAACCCGGTCGAGCAGCTCGACGACCAAATTGCCCATGGACTGAAAGCCTTGGCGCATGCGCGAGCCTTCTTCACCAATATTGAAAATTTTCTGCTCGGCTTCATCCAAGATATTCGGTACAGGTCGACCGTTGGTATTGAGCGCAGAGGTAGCGATTTCATCACTCACACTGACCAATTTACGCAAAATCGCACGTTCGCGAACAATCTCTGCGTAGCGCCGAATGTTCGCAGCGCTGGGGACATATTGCGCCAATGAATTCAAGTAGGCCAGACCGCCAATTTCCTCGGCTTTTCCCTGGCTTTGCAAATTTTCAAAAACGGTGATGACATCCGCAGCACGGTTGGCATTCACCAAGGTACTCACAGCCGTATAAACCAATCGATGTTCATACCTGTAGAAATCGCTATCAGACAAAAGATCGCCAACACGATCCCATGCGCTGTTGTCCAAAAGCAGTCCACCCAAGACGCTGGATTCAGCTTCTAAAGAATGGGGGGGGATGCGCAGTTGCGCGACTTGTCGATCACTCATAGACAAGTCTTCTTCGCTTGAAAAACCAACAGACATCGATCACCTTTTAAAAGACCCATCCTATAGAAATACATGAAATTTGTCATGGGATAAGCCTGTGAATAAGCTATTTATAAGTACCTGACAGACTTGTATAAATCCTCTCAAAAGGCCGATGGCCAAGAAAAAACCGCTCTGTAAGAGCGGTTTTTTCAAAGGGGCGTCAGACTGAACGGATCAGGCTGTTTCGCCGTAGACAGACACTTTGATATCCACCAACACATCGGTGTGCAAAGCCACGCTCACCTCAGAGTCGCCAACGATCTTGATCGGACCATTGGGCATTCTGATTTGAGCCTTGGACACGGTGTAACCCGATTTGCCCAATTCTTCGGCGATGTCAAAGTTGGTGACGGAGCCAAACAAACGGCCATCGACACCAGCCTTTTGGGTGATTTTGACGGTGGTACCGCTCAACTTCTCGCCTTGTGCTTGGGCTGCCACGAGTTTTTCGTGAGCCGCTTTTTCCAAATCAGCACGACGCGCTTCGAATTCTTTGATAGCTGAATCGGTGGCGCGACGCGCTTGACCGGAAGGGATCAAAAAGTTGCGGGCATAGCCGTCTTTGACTTTGACCACTTCGCCCAGGTTGCCAAGGTTGACGACTTTTTCAAGCAGAATGATTTGCATGTTTTCGCTCCTTAGATTTTGTGTTGGTCGGTATAGGGCAACATCGCCAAGAAACGTGCACGCTTGATGGCGGTGTTCAACTGACGCTGGTAAATGGCACGGGTGCCTGTCAATCGCGCAGGAATGATTTTTCCGTTTTCAGCAATGAAGTCGCGCAAAGTGTCGATGTCTTTGTAGTCGATTTCTTCAACGCCAGTGACGGTGAAGCGGCAAAAGCGCTTGCGCTTGAACAGCAAGGACTGGGTGTTGCGCTTGGGGCGCTTGTCTTTATTGAATTTTTTGAACGTGGCCATGAAAAAGGCTCCTAATTGTCAGTGTGAATACTTTGAATGTGGAAGATGACTGATTTTGATTTTTGCGTGGAAGCCAGAAAACCGGTGTATCTGCAAAGTTTTTCCAGTGGCATGTGAATCATCTTTTCGGCCATGGTACCCATGGCAACAGACTTCAGCAGCAAATGGATTTTTCTTTGCGTCCCCGCTTCTTCCAGTGTTGATTCGTGTTCGAGTTGGCAATCAACCACTGGCAAGCCAGCTGGCGTGTACCTCGTTGCGGAAACTTCAGCAATCCGTGCAACGATCTCGAAGCGATTCACATCTCCCAAACGTGATCAGTTCAATCAGGCTTGAAACTCAGCGTGCTGTGTTTTACGAGCTTCTTCTCGTTCCACAGTTTTCATCATGAGTGAAGGGCTTGTTTCTGCTTTTTTCTTCAGCACGGTCAGGTGGCGAAGAACGGCATCGTTGAACTTGAAGGCATGCTCAAGCTCGCCCATGACATCTTGGTTGGCTTCAATGTTCAAGCACAAGTAATGGGCTTTGGCCAATTTGTTGATCATGTAGGTCAACTGGCGACGACCCCAATCTTCAAGGCGGTGGACTTTGCCGCCGCCGTTGGTGATCAGGCTTTTGTAGCGTTCGAGCATGGCTGGAACTTGCTCGCTTTGATCGGGATGGATCAAAAGCACGATTTCATAATGACGCATGAACTCTCCTTGTGGATTGAGCTACCCACAGCGTCATGCGTGGTGTAGCAAGGTGGGAAACCCATCATTGTACTCAACTTCGTCGGGGGCTTTCAGCCAGCAGCCAAGGCCTGCCATGTGGCCACCACGCTGTCGGGGTTGAGTGAAATGGATTCAATACCTGCCTCGACCAACCATTTGGCGAAATCTTGGTGGTCGCTGGGGCCTTGGCCACAAATACCCACGTATTTCGAATGTTTTTGGCAAGCTTGGATGGCCCGCAGCAACATGAATTTCACCGCCGGGTCACGCTCGTCAAAGTCAGCAGCCAGCAAGGGCATGCCGGAGTCCCGGTCCAGCCCCAAGGTCAATTGGGTCAAGTCATTCGAGCCGATGGAGAACCCATCAAAGTAGACCAGGAAGTCCTCGGCCAAGATGGCGTTACTGGGCACCTCGCACATCATGATGAGTTTCAAGTCGTTTTCACCGCGACGCAGGCCGTGCGCGGCCAACAAGTCCACCACGCGTTTGGCTTGCCCCAGGGTGCGCACAAAGGGCACCATGATTTGCACATTGGTCAAGCCCATTTCACCGCGCACCCGCCTCAAGGCTTCGCATTCCATGGCAAAAGCTTCTTCAAATTCTGGGCTCAAATAGCGAGCAGCTCCTCTGAAACCCAGCATCGGGTTTTCTTCTTCAGGCTCATAGCGGCCGCCGCCAATCAACTTGCGGTATTCATTGGATTTGAAATCTGACAGCCGAACAATCACGGGCTTGGGCCAAAAAGCTGCGGCAATGGTGGCCACACCTTCGGTGACTTTGTCGACAAAAAATGCTTTGGGTGACGCGTGTCCTCGGGCCACCGATTCAACCGCTTTTTTCAAGTCGGAATCGATGTGCGGGTAATCCAAGATGGCTTTGGGATGCACCCCAATGTTGTTGTTGATGATGAACTCCAGTCGCGCCAAACCCACGCCCGAATTGGGCAGTTGTGCAAAGTCAAAGGCCAAACTTGGGTTGCCAATGTTCATCATGATCTTGGTGGAAATGCTGGGCATGTCGCCGCGCTGCATCTCAGAGACTTCGGTCTCGAGCAAACCGTCGTAGATGAACCCCGTATCGCCTTCCGAGCAACTGACGGTGACCAAAGTGTTGTTGGCCAAACGACTGGTGGCGTCGCCACACCCCACCACCGCAGGAATGCCCAACTCGCGGGCGATGATGGCTGCGTGGCAGGTTCTGCCGCCTCGGTTGGTGACAATCGCACTGGCTTTTTTCATCACAGGTTCCCAGTTCGGATCGGTCATGTCGGTCACGAGCACATCACCGGCTTGCACCAAATCCATTTCGGCCAAGCTGTTGACCAAACGAACCGGTCCAGTGCCGATTTTTTGACCAATCGCACGGCCTTCCGCCAAAACGGTGCCTTCCCCTTTGAGTTTGTAGCGCAGTTCGGTCTGGCCTTTCATTTGGCTCTTCACAGTTTCAGGCCGAGCTTGCAAGATGTACAACTTGCCGTCCATGCCGTCCTTGCCCCATTCGATGTCCATCGGGCGACCGTAATGCGCTTCGATGATCAGGGCGTAGTGGGCCAATTCGGACACTTCGTCGTCGTTCAATGAATAACGGTTGCGCATCTCGGCAGGGACATCGGTGGTGTGCACCAATTTGCCAGAAGCTTGACGTTGTGCCTCGCTTGCAAAATTCATTTGAATCAATTTGGATCCGAGGCTTCGTCGCACGATGGCTTTGTTGCCAGCCCGAAGCATCGGTTTGTGCACATAGAACTCGTCAGGGTTCACAGCACCTTGCACCACGGTTTCGCCCAAGCCATAGCTGGAGGTGATGAAGACCACATCGTCAAAACCCGACTCGGTATCCATGGTGAACATCACACCGGCGGCTCCCAAATCTGAGCGGACCATGCGCTGAACACCCGCAGAAAGCGCCACATCGGCATGGGCAAAGCCTTTGTGCACACGGTAACTGATGGCGCGGTCGTTGTACAAAGACGCGAACACTTCTTTGATTTTGTGAAGAATGTCATCAATCCCCAAGACGTTCAAAAAACTCTCTTGTTGGCCCGCAAAAGAAGCATCGGGCAAGTCTTCGGCGGTGGCTGAGGAACGCACCGCATAAGAGGCAGCGGTGGCATGGCCATTGAGCACCGCATAAGCCGCTTTGATCTCGGTTTCCAATTGGGCGGGAAAGGGTTGCGCCGTGACCCAAGCACGGATTTTTTCACCGGTGGTTGACAAATCGTGCAAGTTGTCGGTGTCCAAGGCGTCTAATGCGGCTTGGATGCGTTCGTCGAGTTGCTCGTGCTTCAAAAAAATGCGAAAAGCATGGGAAGTGGTGGCAAAGCCGGTGGGGACGCGAACCCCACTGGGGAGTTGAGAGATCATTTCGCCGAGACTGGCGTTTTTTCCGCCAACCGACTCGACGTCGGACATCCTTAAGTTTTCAAACGGTACGACCAGGGCGGTCGAATTGAAAAGCGCTGACATGGCAAGACTCCAAAAGTTAAAACGGGGTCGGGGCAGGCGGTGCTCCTTGGACGGCCTGCCGTGCACTCGCGCAAACGCTGATGTTGTCTTGTTGTTGGAATGGACATCGGTTCGGGGCGGTGCATGTTGTAATAGGGAATCTTCCTATTTTAGGCGCCTAATCTTGCGCACCCTGGACTGCTCATGCCCAATCGCACCGTGTTTTTTGTATCAGATGGAACCGGCATCACGGCGGAGACCTTTGGCAATGCCATCTTGGCGCAGTTTGAAGTGCAGCCCCGGCATGTGCGTTTGCCCTTCATTGACTCGGTTGAGAAAGCCCAACAAGCGGCTTCTCAAATCAACGCCACCGCCGCAGCCGAAGGAGTCAAACCCATTGTGTTCACCACCCTGGCCAAAGACGAGGTATTGCAGGTTTTAGCGGATGGTTGCAATGCACTTTTGATGGACATGTTCAGTACGTTTGTCAAACCACTCGAACTTGAGTTTGGTATCAAATCCAACCACCGCATTGGCCGCTTTTCGGACATCAGCAAGAGCCAGGCCTACCACGACCGCATCGAAGCCATCAACTTCAGTTTGGCGCATGACGATGGCCAAAAAAACTCGGATTTAGACAAATCAGATGTGATTTTGGTGGGGGTGAGCAGGAGCGGTAAAACACCCACGAGTTTGTATTTGGCGATGCAATACGGCCTCAAAGCCTCCAACTATCCGTTGATTCCTGAGGACTTTGAACGCCAACAATTACCGCCAGCGCTCAAACCGCATCTCAGCAAAATATTTGGCTTGACGATCTTGCCAGAACGCTTGAGCGAAATCAGAAATGAACGACGGCCCAATTCAAAATACGCCAGTTTGGAAAATTGCAAACAAGAGGTTCATGACGGTGAAGCAATGATGCGCCGACACGGTATTCGATGGCTGTCGACCACGACCAAAAGTATCGAGGAAATAGCCACCACCATCTTGCAAGAAATCCGCCCTGAAAGATTGACGTACTGAACGGACCTGAGGCTTTAAAGACCCAATGCAGCGATGCCCGCCTTGGCTATTTGCGCATCTTCATTGGACTTGACGCCACTCACACCTACGGCACCTATCACTTGGCCATCTTTGATGATGGGAACACCGCCCTCCAGAAGGCCTTTGAGGTCTGGCGCACTCAGGAAAGAATAGCGACCGGAATTGATGACGTCCTCGTAGATTTTGCTTTCACGCCGACCCAAAGCCGCTGTATGCGCTTTAGCAGGTGCAATATGGGCCGAAACCGGTGCCGCACCATCAAGCCGCTGTAACCACAACAGATGTCCGCCATCATCAACGATGGCAATGGTGACGGCCCAAGCATGCTTGATGGCTTCGGCCTCTGCTGCTGCGGCTATTTTTTTGATGTCCGCCAATTCAAGAAATGATTTTGTTTGCATGCTTGTGGCCTGATTGCATTGTTAAAAAACCAAGCATAACCCTTTTGGCATCAAGCCCTTGAAAAAGTTAGAATTGCTGCTATATCTACCTCTATAGGAGTTATTCACATGAGCGAACAAATTCAGAACTTCAACTATGCCGATACAGGCTCGGTCACCTCTGAGCGCAACAAGGTGCTCAAAAACACCTACTGGTTGCTGGCCTTGACCTTGTTGCCCACTGTTTTGGGTGCATGGGTTGGTATCACCACTGGCTTGAGTTACGCCCTCTCCGGCGGTTTGGGCCTGATTGTTTTCTTGGCCGGTGCTTTCGGGTTCATTTACGCCATTGAAAAAACCAAACACTCCTCCAAGGGGATTGCGGTCTTATTGGCATTCACTTTCTTTATGGGATTGATGCTTTCGCGCATGATTGCCATGGTGCTTGGATTTAAAAACGGCAGCGAGCTGGTGATGACCGCTTTTGGAGGCACAGCCGGTGTGTTTTTCCTCATGGCCAGTTTGGCCACAGTGATCAAGCGCGACCTGAGTGGCATGGCGAAGTGGTTGTTTGTCGGCGCCATCGTGTTGATGGTGGGCAGCATCATCAACATCTTCGTGGGCTCATCTGTTGGCATGATGGTCATCTCCATGCTCGCGATTGGTATTTTCAGTGCTTACATGCTGTTTGACATCAAACAAATCATTGATGGCGGTGAAACCAACTACATCAGTGCCACACTTGCACTCTACATGGACCTGTTCAACGTTTTCCAAAGCATGTTGGCCTTGCTTGGATTGATGGGCGGCGAAAGAGACTAAGCCCTCCGCGCTTCGATCTTCCCAAAAAGGCCTTTCGAGGCCTTTTTTTATGGTCCTATGGGCCGTTTGTATTTTTCAGGCCCTTCTTCCTTTTGCTTGTGAAGGCTGAAAAAGTCTTTTATTTTTTCAAATTGAAAACAGCAATGCTTTCCACATGCGCTGTGTGGGGAAACATGTTCACCATGCCAGCAGCTGAGCATTCGTAGCCCGCTGTGTTCACCAACAAGTCTGCATCCCGGGCCAGGGTGGCAGGGTTGCAACTGACGTAAACAATTCGTGCAGGTGCTTGCCACTGTGCCGATGGATCGGCTTTCAATGCGGCCAAGGCTTTGATCAACGCAAATGCGCCCTCGCGCGGCGGGTCGATCAACCACTTGTCCGCATGGCCAAAGGACGCCAAGTCTTCCGTACCCATCTCAAACAAATTGCGTGACCTGAATTCAACATCACACATCGGCTGAGCATGACTTCCATCCAATGCACATCGTGAATTCAAATCTTTGTTTTTCTGAGCCCAGTCCAGCAAGGACTGACTGCCCTCCACCCCGATCACATGACGGGCCAGGGTGGCCATCGGCAAGGTGAAATTGCCCAAGCCGCAAAACCAATCAATCAATTGCTCTGTGGGTTGAATATCAAGCATTCCCATGGCTTTGGAGACCAACACCTGATTGATGTGCGGATTGACTTGGGTGAAATCGGTGGGGCGAAAATGCATGGACAAGCCAAACTGGGGAAGTCCGTAAAAAAGCGATTCGGCTTCAGCGCCGTCGGCCAAGGCCAAGGGGTGAACCGAGTCGGGACCTTTGGGTTGGAGCCACCATTGCACATGGTGGTCATGGGCAAATTGCTGCAGGCAGTGGGTGTCGGCATCCGACAAAGGCAACAGGTGTCGCAAGATCAATGCAGTGACTGTGTCGCCACAAGCCACTTCAATCTGCGGGCAGCTGTCTTTGGCATCCAAACCACCAATCAAGTCTCGAAGCGGTAACAACAATGCGCTCACATGGGGCGGCAACACTGCGCAGCTTTCCATGTCGGCCACATAGCGGCTCTTGCGCTCATGAAAGCCAATCAAGACCTTGGATTTTTTGATGACATAGCGAACAGATAAACGTGCACGGTACCGGTAACCCCAGTCCGGGCCTTGAATGGGACGCAGGATCTGCAAGGGTTTGACCTTGCCCAAGTGCCATAAGTTGTCTTCCAACACCCTTTGCTTGACGGCAACTTGGGTCAACACATTCAGGTGTTGCATCTTGCAGCCGCCACAGGCACCTGCTTGCAAACCGAAATTGGGGCAATGAGGTTTCACGCGCTGAGAGGATTCATGGTGAATCTGCAGCAAGCTGCCTTGCTCCCAGTTGTTCTTTTTGCGGTGGATGTTGGCGCTGACCACTTCAAACGGCAGTGCGCCTTCCACAAACACCACTTTCCCATCACTTCGGTGCGCAATACCTTGCGCTTCCAAATCCATGGATTCAATGGTTAACGGACTGTTTGACATTTTTAAAGCGCTGAGGCGTAGTGCTTAGCGAGGCGCAAGTAATTTGGCGGGATCGACAGGTTTGCCTAACTTCCTGATCTCAAAGTGCAATTTGACTTGCTCTGAATCCGAGTTGCCCATCTCTGCAATTTTCTGACCGCGCTTGACCTGTTGGTCTTCCTTGACCAGCAAGGTTTGGTTGTGGGCGTAGGCCGTCAAATACGTGTTGTTGTGTTTCAAGATCACCAGGTTGCCATAACCTCGCAAGCCCGAACCGGCATAAACCACTTTGCCATCCGCAGAGGCCAACACAGGTTCACCCAATTTGCCGCCAATGTCGATGCCCTTGTTTTTGGCCTCATCAAAGCCAGCCAACACAGTGCCTTGGGCCGGCCACAAAAATGTCAGTTGTTCCTCTGATCCCTCAGGGGCAATTGTGTTGGTGGCGGGCGGTTGATTTTGCGGATTGGGTTTGGCTTCGACCTGGGAGCCCGCCACATGGCCTGGTGGCGTGACGGGTTTGACCACCACTTCTTCTGATGAAGCAATGGCAGAGGGCGATGCCACACGCAAGACCTGCCCAACTTCAATCAGGTTGGGGTTCTCCAACGCATTCCAACGCATGATGTCGCGCCAATTTTGACCGTGATCTAAGCCAATGCGTATCAATGTGTCGCCTTGCTTGACGGTGTAATACCCCGGCTTGGCAGCTTGATCTGGTGCGGCAGTGGTGGGCGCTGGCACTGGTGTTTGTGCTGGTGAAGTTGCTTTCGTCGTTTGTTTCTTTTTGACGGTGGGATGATCTTCAACAGGGGCGGGCGAACTGCGCCCTGAGCTGACGCAACCCGTCAAGATCAAAGCAAGCATCATGAACAAACCCAAAAAGGTACGGGCGGCCAAGGTGTCGAGAGATTTTTTCATTCAGATCACACCTGATTTGAGAGGAACAAAGTGCACTGGTTCTAACAAGGTTTGATGCAGACCCGATGAACGCTTGTCGATCACCACCAAACTCTGGACGCCTTGCGCACCGGCCAAAGGTGCCACGATGCGTCCGCCTTCGGCCAGCTGATCGATCCAAGCTTGTGGGATGGCGTCCCCACCGGCCGCGGCAATGATGCCTGCAAACGGTGCGCCCGCAGGGCATCCCAGCATGCCGTCTCCCAAGATGAGATGCAAATTCGGAATGCGCATGGGTCGCAAATTTTCCTTGGCGTTTTCATACAGTCCCTTAATGCGTTCAATGCTGTAGACCTCTTGCGAAACCTTGCTGAGCAGCGCTGCTTGGTAGCCGCAACCGGTCCCAATTTCCAATACCCGACCAAGTTTGCCGGTGATTTTCAAGTTGTTTCCTTGGCGCAAGAGTTCAATCATGCGGGCCACCACATTGGGCTTGGAAATCGTTTGACCGAAACCAATGGGCAAGCTGGTGTCCTCATAGGCTTGGTTGGCGAGGGCACTGTCAATGAACTTGTGGCGCTCCACCGAACCGAGCGCATTCAACACCATCTCGTCTTCAACGCCCTGCTCCATCAGTTTGCGAACCATGGCTGCACGAACAGTTTCTGAATCCAGTCCAAAACCTGAAGCAGCTGTGCTTTGTAGAGGTGATTTCGCTTGGGCTTGAAGTGACGCCGTCCATGTTTTGGATGAAATAGGCTGCTTAGACACCGGCGCCACGGACGATTGCAACTTGGCCGGGAAGCTGGGTCGTTCTTTCATGCCTGCGCGTTCCAGTTCGCAATGGATGTCCGCCAAAAAGGAAGCGCTTCATGGTCGGTCAAATCAACCTGCAATGGTGTTAAAGAAACATGGCCTTGAGACGTCACGTAGAAATCAGTGTCGTGGGCATCATCTTTGGCTGCCCCTGCACTGCCAATCCAATACATGGTTTCGCCACGCGGGCTTTGCTGGGTGATGACCTGTTGTGCAGGATGACGCCGACCCAAGCGACACAATTGATTCAAACCCAATTTCTCTTTGGGTAAGTTTGGAATGTTCACGTTGACCAGCCAAGGGGCTTGATTCAATGAGGCGTCTGCCATCAGGGCCAAAACCAAGTCTTTGGCACGCAGAGCGGCATCGTCCAAATGAGTCCAGCCGCGCTCTACCTGGCTAAAAGCAATGGCTGGGATGCCCATCAGGTAGCCTTCCATGGCAGCACCTACAGTTCCCGAGTAAATGGTGTCATCACCCATGTTGGCACCGTTGTTGATGCCAGAGACGATCAAATCGGGTTTGTAATTTAAAAGTCCCGTCAGGGCAATGTGCACGCAATCCGCTGGCGTTCCAGTGACGTACTTGAAACCATTCTCAGCATGCCGAATGTAAATAGGCGACTGCAGGGTCAAAGCGTTGGATTTCGCACTGTTGTTGTGTTCTGGCGCGATGACTTCAACCTGGGCAATATCTTTCAAGGCTTGGTACAAGGCGATAATGCCAGGCGCTTGGTAACCATCGTCATTGGAAATCAAAATTCTCATGCGTATCCTGGGGAAAATGTCATTGTAGGGGCCGCCTGGGTTGATCCGGCGCAGCCGTTTCAGTATTGAGAAGAATTTAGCTATCCACTTTTAATTTTTGAGGAAGAAACCATGAAAGCTTGGCTTTGCGAGAACCCGGTTGGTGTACAAGCATTGAAATGGACCGAACTGCCCACACCCACCCCAGGGGCAGATGAAGTTCTGATTCGAATTCAAGCGGCCAGTTTGAATTTTCCCGATTTGTTGATCGTTCAAAACAAATACCAGATGAAGCCAGCCCTGCCCTTTGTGCCGGGCTCGGAATACGCTGGCGTGATTGAAGCCGTCGGCAGCGATGTGAAGCATTTGAAAGTAGGCCAAACCGTGGCGTGCTTGTCTGGCACGGGCGGCTTCGCCACCCACACCTTGGCGCCTGCCAAGCTGTGCTTGCCCCTCACGCCAAGCTTCAACGCCGTTGATGCTGCGGCTTTCATCATGATCTATGCCACCTCCTTCCATGCCCTGGTGGACCGTGCTGAACTCCAGGCGGGTGAAACCGTGTTGATTTTGGGCGCGGCAGGTGGCGTTGGCTCCTCGGCGATTCAAATCGCCAAGGCTATGGGTGCCAAAGTGATTGCTGCGGCATCCACCGACGAGAAATGCGCGCTCTGCCGTCAATTGGGTGCAGATGAGGTCATCAATTACACCAACGGAGACTTCCGTGAACAAATCAAAGCCTTGACACAGGGCAAAGGACCCGATGTGATTTACGACCCAGTGGGGGGTGAATTCTCCGAGCCGGCTTTCAGATCCATCGCCTGGCGTGGACGTTATTTGGTGGTGGGCTTTGCGGCGGGTCCCATCCCTGCCCTGCCCTGGAATTTGGCCTTGCTCAAAGGAGCGTCCATCGTTGGCGTTTTCTGGGGAGATTTTGCGAAGCGAGAGCCTCAGAAGAATGCCGAAATGATGGTCACCTTGACCGATTGGTATGAGCACAAAAAGATCAAACCCTTTATCGACAGCACCATGCCCATGGATCAGTTGATGCAAGCCTATGAACGCATGAATTCCAGGGCGGTGCAAGGCAAATTGGTCATGGTCAACCCTGAGTAATTGCAGGTCTCAAGTTCAGTGGCAAAATCTAAAAGTTTCGTTCATGCGTTGGTTGTACAAATGCATGGTTTGAATGGTGTTTGACTTCACGTAAAGGTACTTCATGGCTCAAATTCTGCAATCCCTCCTCAAGACCGTCATCGCTGGCGTGGTCTTATTGATCATTATTTTGCTGGTTGAAACATCCATATCAGGCACCAGCATTCCTTTTAGCCATGCCTGGGGCACATTTGTGATGCGCTGGCTGCACGTGGCGTCTGGTGTCATGTGGATTGGTTTGCTTTGGTATTTCAACTTCGTGCAAATCCCATCCATGCCCAATATTCCCGATGAGCAAAAACCTGCCATCAGCAAAGTGATCGCCCCAACGGCATTGTTCTGGTTCCGTTACGCCGCTTTGGCCACGGTCATCACTGGATTGTTGGTGGCTTGGATGCAAGGTTATTTGATGATGGCCCTCACCCTTCAGCCTGGCGTTGTGGCCATTGGCTTGGGCATGTGGATAGCCTTGATCATGGCCTTCAATGTATGGTTCATCATTTGGCCAAACCAAAAGAAAGCCTTAGGAATCGTCACTGTTGAAGCCCCTGAAAAAGCCAAGGCAGCGCGTGTGGCCATGCTCACCTCGCGGGTGAACACCATGCTGTCCATCTCCATGCTTTACATGATGGTGGCCCAGCAAAATGCAGGTCTTTGACTGATTTAGATTTTCATAACTTGACACAAACCTCTCAGCTCAAGATAAAGGGCTGAGAGGTTTTTTTAAAACTTGTAACTGTGAATCACCATGCTTAGCACTTGTAGGATCAACAAGGCCACCAATGGTGAAAGATCGATGCCACCTATAAGCGGCATGAAGTTTCTGATTGGTCTTAGCAGAGGATCAGACAGTTGATGCAGGAAGTACTGAACATGCGATTGCGGTTGAATCCAACTGAGCACGGCTTGGATGATGAGCATCACTGTCAGCAAGGTAATGATCAAACTCAACGTGTCAAAGATAAACAAATAAGACACATGCGACAAGTCGATTTGGCGTGTCATTACCCACGACTTGACCAAACTCAGTAGCAGCAAAATGGCCAAGGCTGGCAGCAAAGAAGATAAATCAATCCGAGATAAACGTGGCAAAAAACTTCGCAGCGGCAGTACGGCCCAATCAGTCACAGCGAAAAGAAATTGACCCAAGCCTGCACTGTTCGAACTGATATTGATTCGAAATAGAAAGGCATAAAACCTCAAGAGAAAACTTGCAACCACCAAATGCGATATCGACTGTAGAAGAAACAGACCGATTTGCAAAAGCATGCTCAAGCTGCCAAGGGTATTTTTTCAACAAACCCAAGCTGATCTAGAGCGGCACTCAAGTGGCCAACGCTTCGGTCAATGTGATGAAGCTTTTCCAAACCAAACAAGCCGATCCTGAAGGTCATGAAGTTTTTATGCTCGTCACATTGCAAAGGAACGCCAGCAGCTGTTTGTAATCCCAAAGCAAGGAATTTTTGGCTGTTTTGAAGTTGGGGGTCCGAGGTATGGCTGACCACCACCCCTGGAGATTTGAATCCAGAAGCGGCGACGCTGACAAAACCACGGCTTTCAAGCAAGGCCCTGACCCGGTGACCAAGTTCGATCTGCTCTTGACGAACTTTTTCAAACCCGTAAGCCTGAGTTTCTTGCATGACCTCGCTCAAACGCGTTAAGGCATCAGTTGGCATGGTCGTGTGGTAGGAATGCGAGCCATTTTCATAGCTCTCCATGATTTGCAACCACTTCTTCAAATCGCACGCGAAGCTGCTGCTTTGAGTCGCGTCAATGGCATGTCTGGCACGTTCACTCAACATGACCATGGCACAACAAGGTGAGCCACTCCATCCTTTTTGAGGCGCGCTGATCAAGACATCGACGCCTGTTGTACGCATGTCAACCCACATGGCACCAGATGCAATGCAATCCAAGACAAACAAGCCGCCAACCGAGTGAACAGCGTCTGCAACTTGCTTCAAATAATCATCAGGCAAGATCATGCCGCACGAGGTTTCGACATGCGGGGCGAAAACAACAGCGGGTTTTTCTGTCTTGATGGTGGCAACCACCTGATCAATAGGGCAAGGGGCCCAAGAGGCGTCAACAGCATCCGTCAGCGGGCGCGCTTTCAGGACAATCGTTTCTGAAGGAATGTGCCCCATGTCAAAAATTTGGCTCCAGCGGTAACTGAACCAGCCGTTACGCAGCACCAGCACTTTTTTCTGATTGGCAAACTGCCGGGCAACAGATTCCATGCCAAAAGTGCCACTGCCTGGCACCAAAACAGATGAATGGGCTTGATAAACAGACTTGAGGATTTTGGAGATGTCGCACATCACGCCTTGGAAGCGTTTGGACATGTGATTCAAAGCGCGATCGGTGTAGACAACCGAGAATTCCAGCAAGCCATCCGGATCAATTTGAGGAATAAGTCCAGGCATTGTTTTACTCCGACATGCAATCAGATGGAAATATGGGGTGGCTGATGGGGCTCGAACCCACGACAACAGGAATCACAATCCTGGACTCTACCAACTGAGCTACAGCCACCGCGGAGATAAATTATAACGATCAATTCAACGGGCTGATAACCCCTTATTTGGCCGCGTCATTGAGAAGTGGATCGGGTACTTTGACAGAAACCTTCAGACGATCTTTAAGCAAATTGAAGTAAGCAAGATTTTCAGCAGTTGCCCAAGCCTGCGTAAAGCGATCCAAGGACTCGGGGGACTGCGAAGCAGTTGGAGCTGGCACGACTTTGTTGATCTTGACAATGCCGAATCCCTTCGCACCCAGACTGACTCCTTGCACCGAGGGCAATTTTTTGTCATCAGCACGCATTGCGAGATCAACCAAGTTGGCAGGCAATTGCTGCGTCTGCTCCCTGCTAATGGTGACGGGAACTTGCCAAGAACCTGTCTCAGGCTTGTCGCGCCATTGCGATAATTTGGATTGACCGTCCTTGACAGCCAACGCCAAAGATTTCTCTCGAAGCAAGGCCTGAACAACCAGTTGCTTGACGTTGTCTAGGCTTAATTGTGTTGATGGACGATATTCTGTGATGCGAGCTGAAACCAATTGATTGGGTGCCGTTTCGACAGCCTCGGTATTGCGCTTGCGACTGATGCTTTCTTGGGAAAAAATAGATTTCAACAAGTTTGGATCCGCCCAAATAACTTTTCCACCACCATTCACCTCGCGGGTGATTCCTTTGGCATTTTGGACAGGCAACTTCAGCTTTTGCACAACAGCGTCAAAACCATCCGATTGTTCGTAGACAAGGTTTGAAAATTGTTCTGCCAATTCAGCATATTTTTTTCTAGCCTGCTCCTTCTTCAACTCGGCTTCAAGTTGAGGGCGTAATTGTTGAAAATTACCAGCCGATGCAGTTTTGATGTCAGTGAGCTTGATGATGTGAAATCCAAAATCAGATTCAACAACATCACTGATCTCGCCGGGTTTGAGCTTGAAAGCGGCATCTTCAAATGGTTTGACCATGGCGCCTTTGGCAAAATAATCAAGGTCTCCACCATTGGGTGCAGAACCCGCATCCTGAGAGAATTTTTTGGCGAGCTCTGAAAAATCTTCTGGCTTTTGACGCAATTGGGTTAAGAGCTCACTTGCTTTGGCTTTGGCTTTTGTTAGATCGGCCTCGCTTGACCCTTTGGGCGCATTGATCAAGATATGACTCGCGCGTCGTTCCTCCTTGCCAGCCAATGCAGCTTGATTCTGGTCAAAGTACGACTTCAACTCTGACTCGTTCACAACCATGGTTTGTTCTATGAATGCAAGATCGAGAACGACGTATTCAATGTCCGCAGTTTCAATCGACTTGTATTCATCAGCGTGCTTGTTGAAATAAGCCTTAAGCTCGTCATCGGAAGGTTTGGCTTGATCCAAGTAATCCGAGGCAGAAAAAATGGCAACCTGCACCTCCCGCTGTTGCTTAAAGGCTTGCATGGCAACATCAACTTGCGAAGGAAACGTGAGAGTGCTTTGCGTTACGCCGTTGACAACTTGACGTACAGACAGATCACCACGCATACGGGCTTCAAACAACTCGGGCGACATGCCCTGTGCAGCAAGCAACTGTTTGTATTTCTCTATATCCAATGTGCCATCAGGCTTCTTCAGTGCCGCCAAAGCCTCCATGTCTGAAATCGTTTTAACGACACGTTGATCAGAAATATTCAGTTTGAGATTTCGTGCTGACGCCTCAAGCACTTTTGTTTGAACCAGTCTTTCCAAAACGCCATACTTCAATGCTGGCGTATCAAACATGCTCGTATCGACGCCGGGCATGGAAGCACGCATGCGATCAATTTCAATTTTGTGAGCCTGATCCCACTCTTCCTTGGAAATATCAAGACCGTCAACTGTGGCTACTGTTTCACCTTTGTTCTGAAAACTGGTGTAACCCTCTAGGCCAAACAAAACGAAGGAAGGAAAAATCAAAATGATCAGCAGAATCTGCATGATCTTTTTATGCGTTCGGATGAAATCAAACATGGCGTGGCTCTTTGAAAAAGTAAAGGCGAACCAGAGTTCGCCTTAGAGTGGGTGGTGGGTGCTGACGGGCTCGAACCGCCGACCTACGCCTTGTAAGGGCGCCGCTCTACCAACTGAGCTAAGCACCCCACCGCATCCGCAGCTTAGTTCAATGCATCTTTCAATGCTTTACCTGGGCGAAATTTAGGCACTTTGGCAGCTTTGATCTTGATCGCTGCGCCAGTGGCTGGATTGCGACCGTTGCGAGCGGCACGCTTGGTCACTTCGAAAGTTCCAAAGCCAACCAAAGAAACGGAATCGCCCTTTTTCAAAGTGGCTTTAACGGCATCAATGGTGGATTCCAAAGCACGTGTTGCTGCAGCCTTGGAAATATCTGCGTGGGCGGCAATATGTTCAATCAGTTCAGTTTTATTCACAAAGGTCCCCTTGACATCAGGTGTGATTTTTTTGATGGATACGTTCAAAATGGGTTTGCATTTTGAACGAAGAAAAGGATGAAGAAGGGCTTGGAACAAAAGAAAAAAACTTGTTACAAGCTATTGAGCATCCTGAATTCTCATTCTAGCGCGGGCTGATTCTAGTCGGTTTTTCAATACTGAACCGATCTGTGAAGGCATCACTTGGCGTTTTCTTTGATATAAGGCAAAGCTTTGCGCAGGTAGTAAATCATGGACCAAACAGTCAAAATGGCTGCAAG
Source organism: Limnohabitans simekii (SeqCode) (assembly GCF_965234735.1). Taxonomy (GTDB): domain Bacteria; phylum Pseudomonadota; class Gammaproteobacteria; order Burkholderiales; family Burkholderiaceae_C; genus Limnohabitans; species Limnohabitans simekii. The sequence continues at coordinate 28,979 of NZ_OZ248546.1, forward strand.
CCAAATCAAAATGCGCCCCCACTGGCCGGTATGGATTCCCCAACCCAAGTTCGAATCCAGCAATAAAAATGGAATAGCGACCATCTGAACCGTGGTTTTGACTTTACCCAGCATGTGCACAGTCACGCTTTTGTAAGCGCCGATTTGCGCCATCCATTCACGCAATGAAGAAATAGCAATTTCACGTCCAATGATCAGCAGCGCCACGATCACATCGACGCGACCCAAGTCAACCAAAACAAGCAAACTGGCGCAGACCAAAATCTTGTCTGCCACAGGGTCTAAAAAAGCACCAAATGCAGAGGTTTGATTGAGCTTTCGTGCCAAGTAACCATCGGCCCAATCTGTCAGTGCAAAAATGATGAACATCAGGGTTGCGATCAAGTTACGCAATGGCATTTCTACAGGCCACTGATAAACCCAAACCAGCAAGGGGATCGCGAGAATTCGCGTCCAAGTCATGAGGGTAGGTATATTGAAGAACATGAATCTAATCGTAAACGATTGACATGTCATTAACGCTCGGATGAGATGCGATCATTTGCAAAGCAGCATCAGTCGGAAAAAAGCAAGCTTTTTGGCCAAGTTGCAGTTCGACGATTGATCCGCCTACGTGCAGATTCAAACGCATCCCAAGTCCAGCGGATGAATCAGGCACAGAACCGCTCATGGGTCTGGGTGGATATTGAGTGAGCAGTGTTGCAATGTCAGGTAAAGCCGCACCAAGCGATAAGCGGACGTACTTTCCAAATTGACAACGGGCCTGGGTCAAATCCATGGCGTCAATCAAGGTCAATCGCAGGCTTGAATTGCGCCGATCAACTTGCACTTTGACGCGAGCCACAAGCAGTAAGTCTTCCTTGATGAGATTTTTATACTTTGTAAACACAGCATCATCAGCGCTGACCTCCAAGCATGCACTCATGTCATCAAGCAGAAAAATAGTCAATCGCCCCTTGGCTGTGTTGATAGTGCGTTCATCAAGCACAATGCCAGTCACCCATTGCGGTTCTTTGCTTTCGCTCAAGTCTGAGAGTTTTGTTTTGAGAAATTGACGCAGCTCTGCTTGAGCTTCTTCAAATAGATGTCCAGACAAGTGAAATCCAACCGCTGCTTTTTCATGGGTCAGTTTTTCTCGCACGCCCCATTGCGAAGCCATTTCTAAAGCGGGCTCGTTCTTACTCGAACCATGGCTGTCTTCAACGTCAAACAACCCGACCTGATGCACATGATCAGTTTGCGTCTGCGCATATTCAAAAGCCAGGCCAACCGAAGCCAAGAACTGTGCGCGATTGTCACCTAGGCCATCAAATGCCCCCGACTTAACCAAGGCCTCGACGGCCCGTTTGTTGATGCGAGATCTGTCTACACGCGCACAAAAATCAAACAAGCTGTTGAATGGACCACCCTCAGCCCGCGCTTCACAAATGGCTTCGATGGCTGACTGTCCTGTGCCCTTGATGGCTCCGAGTCCATAACGTATTCGATATTTAGACAATGGGACAAAGGCATACACACCAGCATTGATGTCGGGACGGTCAAATTGAATCCCCATGGACTGAGCGTCATCAAACAAAATCTTCAACTTGTCCGTGTCATCCATTTCAACAGTCATGTTGGCACTAAAAAATTCAGATGTGAAATGGACTTTGATCCAAGCTGTTTGGTAAGCCAGCAGCGAATAAGCAGCCGCATGCGATTTGTTGAAACCGTATCCAGCAAACTCTTCCATCAAATCGAAAATGGCATCAGCCTGTTCGGTTGAAATGTTGTTCTTTGATGCGCCCTCGCGAAAAATGGAACGATGCAATGCCATTTCATCGGCTTTTTTCTTGCCCATGGCACGTCGCAATAAATCTGCGCCGCCCAACGAGTAGCCGCCCAGCACCTGCGCAGTCTGCATCACCTGCTCTTGGTAGACCATGATGCCGTAGGTTTCAGCCAAAATAGGTTCAGCCAATGGATGCGGGTATTCCACCTTCTCTCGACCATGCTTGCGAGCCACAAAACTGGGAATCAAACTCATGGGTCCGGGTCTGAACAATGCGTTCAACACAATCAAATCTTCTAAGCGTGTGGGCTTGGCATCTCGCAACATGGCTTGCATGCCTCGACTTTCAAACTGAAACACGGCTTCTGTTTTGCCATCGGCAAACAGTTGGTAGGTGCGCGCATCATTCAGAGGAATATCGTCGTAAGAGAAATCAGATTGGGCCGGATGGTTTTCAGCAATCAAATTTTTGGCCATCTCCAAAATGGTCAAGGTCGCCAAACCCAAGAAGTCAAACTTCACCAAACCAATGGATTCCACGTCATCTTTGTCAAACTGGCTGACGGCGGCTGGGCTACCGGGCTGTTGATACAAGGGACAAAAATCAGTTAATTTGCCAGGTGCGATCAAAACGCCCCCTGCATGCATGCCTACATTGCGCGTCAGTCCTTCGAGTTTTTGGGCCAAATTCAACAAAATTTTGACCTCATCCTCTTGCGCCATGCGCTGTGCCAATTGCGGCTCTTGTTCCAGCGCAATGGCAATCGTCATGTGCTGTCCCGGTTTGTTGGGAATGAGCTTGGACAGCCCTTCACAAAAGGGGTAGCTCATGTCAAGGGTACGACCCACATCCCGAATGGCGGCACGCGCAGCCATGGTGCCAAAAGTCACAATTTGGCTGACCGCTTCGCGACCATATTGGTTCTTTACATATTCAATCACCCTGTCCCGATTGGTCTGGCAAAAGTCGATGTCAAAGTCGGGCATCGAGACCCGTTCAGGGTTGAGAAAACGCTCAAAAAGCAGGTTGTACTGCAAAGGATCCAAGTCGGTGATTTTCAATGCGTAGGCAACCAAAGAGCCCGCGCCGGAACCTCGACCGGGCCCCACCGGACAACCATGGCTTTTTGCCCAATTGATGAAATCACTGACGATCAAAAAATAGCCAGGAAAGCCCATTTTTAAAATGGTTTCAATTTCAAAATTCAAGCGCTCTTCATAGACAGATCGCTTGGCTTCCCGCAGAGAGGGATCGGGAAACAAATGCAAAAGACGACTCTCCAGACCTTGAAAAGAGACTGATCGGAAATAGTCATCTGTTGGAACCGGCGATCCATTCACCAAAGGTGTCGGGAATGCGGGTAACTGAGGCTTGCCAAGCGTCAAGCTCAGATTGCAACGCATGGCTACTGCATTCGCATTGGCAACCGCAGAGGGCAAATCTGCGAATAGTTCGACCATCTCTTGGGCACTAGGGAAAAACTGCTTGCGAGTGAATCGTTTAGGGCGTTTAGGATTGCCTAAAATTTCACCTTGTGCGATGCATACACGGGCTTCATGCGATTCAAAGTCATCCTCTTTGATGAACTGAATTGGATGCGTCGCTATCAATGGCAAACCCATCTTTTGCACCAAATCAACGGCAGCACTGATGTAGCGCTCGTCATCTGGCCTGCCCGCTCTTTGCAACTCAATGAAAAAGCGATCGGGGAAAAGTTGGCTCATTTTTGCAGCCAAAGTTTGTGCTCGTTCAATGTTGCCAGCGATCAACAACGGGCCAAGCGGTCCTGCTTGTGCACCCGACAAGGCGACCAAACCTTCGGACATGTCACCTTCAAGCCAGCGCCAATCAAGAGCGTTGTGCGTGCGGACAGCGTCTTGGGTCCACAGCTTGGTGAGCAATTCACACAGGTTCAAATAGCCCTTGTGGTTTTGAACCAATAGCAACAATTTGGCTGGTTCGGCATTCAAGTCTTCATCCGCCAAACGAACGGATATTTCAGCCCCAATCAAGGGCTTGATACCCGCTAGTCGGCACGCAGAGTAAAACTTGACAGTCCCAAACAGGTTGTTCAAATCGGTGATTGCCAGCGCCACTTGCCCATCTGCCTTGGCTGTGTTGATGGCATCGTCAATGCGACAGGTGCCATCAGCAACAGAGAATTCAGTGTGGAGACGCAGATGGACAAACATGCAGGCATTCTATGAAAGAAGCAGCGACCACCTTGACAGCCAGGGCCTGAGCAAATTGCCTTTAGAATCGAATAAAACCTAGGAATACTTATGGCAAACAACCTCATCCAACACCTGTCTGACGCATCTTTTGAATCGACTGTCATGAACGCCAAACAACCTGTATTGGTTGATTTTTGGGCGGAATGGTGCGGCCCTTGCAAGATGATTGCCCCTGTACTCGATGAAGCTGCCACAACTTACTCGGGCAAATTGCAAATCACCAAAATGAACGTAGACGAGAACCGTGACATTCCAGCCAAGTTTGGCATTCGCGGCATTCCCACTTTGATGCTTTTCAAAGACGGGCAACTTGCTGCCACCAAAGTGGGTTCATTGAGCAAGGCCCAATTGACTGAATTCATCGATCAACAACTGGCTTCTTAAACCTGTTTTTTCCTGTCATAATTCACATTTAGTGCAACCAAGCTGAATTTGGCTTTGTTGCTAAGCACCTGCGAGGCTTGCAGGCTGCCAGCACGATCCTCCCCCCTCTTCTGACTCAACTCCCCACTGGAGTACCCCTATGCATCTGAACGAACTCAAAGCACTTCATGTGTCTGAGGTTTTAAAGCAAGCCGAAGAACTCGAAATAGAAAACACTGGGCGCTTGCGCAAGCAAGAGTTGATGTTTGCCATCATCAAAAAGCGTGCGCGTGCAGGGGAACAAGTATTTGCAGACGGTGTCCTTGAAATTTTGCCTGATGGCTTTGGCTTTTTGCGAAGCCCCGATACCAGTTACACCGCAAGCACAGATGACATCTACATCAGCCCCAGCCAAGTGCGTAGATTCAATCTGCACACGGGGGACATGATCGAAGGTGAAGTGCGTATTCCCAAGGATGGCGAGCGCTACTTTGCCTTGACTAAACTCGATCAAGTCAATGGTGACCTACCAGAGAACAACAAACACAAGGTGATGTTTGAAAACTTGACCCCGCTGTTTCCGCGTGAGCACATGAAGCTCGAGCAGGACATCAAAGGTGAAGAAAATATAACCGGCCGCATCATCGACATCATTGCGCCCATTGGCAAAGGCCAACGAGCGCTGCTTGTCGCCCCGCCCAAGAGCGGCAAAACGGTGATGATGCAACACATCGCTCACGCTATTGCAGCCAACTACCCCGCAAGCCACATGATGGTTCTGTTGGTCGATGAGCGACCTGAGGAAGTGACCGAAATGCAGCGCTCAGTGAAAGCAGAGGTGATTGCCTCCACTTTCGATGAGCCAGCAGCGCGCCACGTGCATGTTGCAGAAATGGTGATCGAACGCGCCAAACGATTGGTTGAACTGAAAAAAGACGTGATCATTCTGCTCGATTCCATCACTCGCTTGGCTCGGGCCTATAACAATGTAGTACCCAGCTCTGGCAAAGTTCTGACTGGGGGTGTTGACGCCAACGCACTGCAACGGCCCAAGCGGTTTTTTGGTGCCGCCCGCAAAGTCGAAGAAGGCGGCTCACTCACCATCATTGCAACAGCCTTGATTGACACAGGCAGTCGCATGGATGAGGTGATTTTTGAAGAATTCAAAGGCACCGGCAATTGTGAAATTCACCTTGATCGTCGCCTTTACGAGAAAAGAGTTTTTCCAGCCATTCAATTGAACCGCAGTGGCACACGCCGAGAAGAACTTCTGCTAGCCCCAGAAATCCTCCAAAAGACCCGTATATTGAGACAATTTATTTACAACCTCGATGAAATTGAATCCATGGAATTGATGTTGAAGAACATGAAGGCCACCAAAACCAACGTCGATTTCTTCGATTTGATGCGTCGTGGTGGTTGAGTCTCCCATTAAGGCATAATATTTGGTTGCGAAAAGTGCAGGAGATTGGCTCTTGTGGCTGTCGAATTGAAAAAGGAATCAAAATGAAAGATGGCATTCACCCTGAGTACCGAGAAGTCTGTTTCCAAGACTTGTCCAATGGTTTTAAATTTGTCACACGCACTTGTGCCAATACCAAAGAAACCATCAAAATGGATGACGGTCGAGAGTTGCCCTTGTACAAGTTGGACACCTCTAGCGAATCCCATCCCTTCTACACAGGCACTCAAAAATCTGTTGACACCATGGGTGGACGTGTGGAGCGCTTCCGTAATAAATATGGAAAATCCACCGCCAAGTGATTGGTGTTCGGCAAAAAGAAGCAGCTTCAAGGCTGCTTTTTTTTTGTCATCCCATGAACCGCTTATGTCAAACTCAGCCTTGTGAATACCCCCTCTCCTGCTTTGATTTCTCAGCAAGCGGTTAGACGTCTACCGCGATTGGCGCTCATCAGCATCTGCTTGTTGTACGTTTTGGCTGGGATGACCGGCCACGATCCTTGGAAACGGATTGATGTCGCTTCGTTTGGCTATATGTGGTCCTTGGCCCAAGAGCAGTCCAGTTATTTCAATTTGCAACTTGCAGGTGTCACGCCTGAATTCAAAGCTTACCTACCTTACTGGTTGGGTGCTTGGAGCATTCAAGCCACCCAGGGTTGGCTAGCGCCCGAAGTGGCTGTGCGTCTGCCCTTTAGCTTGATGTCATTGGCCAGCATGACATTCCTCTGGTACGCCATCTATCATTTGGCCAGAAATCCGAGGGCACAACCCGTTGCTTTTGCATTTGGGGGTGAAGCGCAACCCAAAGACTATGCAAGATCGTTGGCAGATGCTGGTTTATTGGCCTACATGGCCTGTTTGGGTTTGGCATTACCTAGCCATGAAACAACTCCGATGGCCATGCAGCTATTTGGCACTGCCATTTTTTTTGCGGGTGCAAGTGCCATGGCTTACTTCCCCCAAAGAGCGTTGGTGGTTTGGTTTGGCGGGTTGTTGGTGATGACCATGAGCGGGGCACCAAGCATGGCCTTGATTTTGGGCATGGGCTCTTGTTTCCTCTGGTTTAAACATCCTCAAGCACAACTGCAACAAGTGGGGCTGATGCTTTTGACATTGTTCAGTCTGTTGGGGTTGGTAGTCTCTTTGGATTTATGGACTTGGCAAATTTTGCCCACGGCAGAGCTGACACAGCACTGGCGAGAGAAAGCGGAACTTTTAATGTGGTTTCTCTGGCCAGCTTGGCCTTTGGCCGCTTGGACCTTGTGGCGATGGCGTGGTCACTGGCGAACACAGTTGTGGAGTCAACACCTGATCCTCCCCTTGTTCGTGTTTATCGTCACCCTGATGGGCAGTTTGACCACGCGTGCCCCCGAAAAAACATTGTTGTTGGCTCTCCCAAGTTTGGCCGCATTGGCAGCGTTTGCCTTGCCCACCTTGAGTCGAAGTGTGGCGGCCCTGATCGATTGGTTCACCTTGCTCTTTTTCACTGGTTGCGCTTTGATGATTTGGGGCGTTTGGATTTCATTGCAAACCGGTGTGCCAGCACAACCCGCCCTCAATGTTGCGCGACTGGTGCCTGGGTACGTTCACAACTTTGATGTCCTGAGTTTCAGTGTTGCCGTGCTTGTATCCGCAGTCTGGTTGAAATTGGTGCAGTGGCGCATTGGCAGGCACCCGACTGTCATTTGGAAAAGCTTGGTGCTGCCAGCCAGTGGAGCCACACTGTGTTGGGTATTGTTGATGACCCTGTGGTTACCAATTTTGGATCGTGCGTTGAGTTACAGACCATGGTCAACCCAATTGGTTGCCTTGATGAACTATCCGAGCTGTGTTTATGCGGATGGACTTGAACGCAATCAATTAGCAGGGCTGAGCTACCACGGACAATTTGTTTTCATTGAATTTCACAGCAAGTTAGACGGTCAACCATGTGATTGGTTGATGACAAGAAAAAGCTCACAACTTTTATCAATGTCCAATGAAATTCAAGGCTGGCAAATGGTGCACAGGAGCAAACGACCCGCAGATAGAAATGAAGAAATACTGATCTTCAAAAGAGTTGGTCCATGATGTATGAGTGAACAAAGACTCATCATCAAACACGCGCTAACCGTATTGGTTGGTCAACTCGCTGTTGTGAGCTTTGGCGTTGCGGACACCATCATTGCAGGTCGGTATGACCCAGAGGCATTGGCAATTCTTTCTATCAGTGCAGCCATCTACATCACTGTCTACGTTGGCTTGCTAGGAATTTTGCAAGCTCTGATTCCCATGTTTGCAGAGTTACATGGCGCCAAGGAACATTTCAAAATTGGTCGAGTCTTTCGTCAAGGGCTCTACTTGTGGGCTGGATTGACTGTCACAGGCGTTGTTCTGCTCTTGTCTCCCAGTTATCTTTTGGAATGGACGAAGGTACCAGTTCATTTGCAAGATCAATCGACAAATTACCTGGCCATCTTGGCATTGGCATTGCCACCTGCACTTTTTTTCAGACTGTTTAGTTCGCTCAATCAAAGCTTAGGCAAACCCAAGCTGGTCACCCTCATCCAAATCTTGGCTTTGTTGCTGAAAATTCCATTGTCAATTGCGCTCACATTTGGCATGTTTGATTGGCCTGCTTTAGGTCTGATTGGCTGTGCAATAGCCACTGTCATCGTCAACTACAGCATGATGGTTATCGCCCTGTTGTTACTGAAGTTCAACAGTATTTACCAACCATTCAATGTTTGGATGAAACCCGAACCCCCAGACGCTCAAACATTGAAAAAAATGTGCCGCATGGGCCTCCCCAATGGTTTCAGCGTCACAGTAGAAGTCACTTCATTCACATTGATGGCTTTGTTTATTTCCCGATTTGGCACCACAGCGGCCGCGAGTCACCAAATTGCCAGCAGCATGGCTGCGCTTTTGTACATGATGCCATTGTCATTTTCCATTGCCATCAGCGCACGTGTGAGCTATTGGAAAGGTGCCCAGCAGCTTGACATGATGAAGCAGTCGTTGTTCATCGGTTTTCGCATCACCATGGCGCTAGCGCTTAGCATGGCTTGCTTGCTATGGCTTTTCCATGGATCGATTGCCAGTTTGTATGCCAAAGACACTGATGTTGCGAACATGGCAGGTCGATTGCTCATCTTCATTGGCTTTTACCACTTGTTTGATGCATTACAAACCTTGTGCTTTTTTATCTTGCGAAGCTTCAAGGTAACGATTGCACCTGCATTCATCTACAGTATTTTGCTGTGGGGTATTGGATTAGCGGGTGGTTTCCAGCTGGCGTTTAACGGTCTTGGGCCATTCAGCGCCATGCCCAATGCCGAGGCTTTTTGGCTCATGAGCATCCTTGGATTGATTTTGGTATCGATATGCTTGTTGATGCTGATTCGTTACCATTTCAAGCAATTGACCAAAGCCCAATAGCGTACTTAACTTGTTTTTTCAGGCTCTTTCAATCGACTGCTTGGAAAAAGCAGTGTGAATTGAGAGCCTTGGTTCAAATCACTCTCAACTTGCAAATGTCCACCATGGCGTTGCATCACATGCTTGACAATGGCCAAGCCCAAGCCCGTACCACCAGTGTCCCTGGATCGGCTTCGATCAATTCGGTAAAAACGTTCGGACAACCTTGGCAAGTGCTCAGCACTGATCCCTGGACCTGTGTCTTTGACAATAAAGGCTGCACCCTCTTCTTGTTTTGACCATGAGACATTGACACTTCCTCCACCCGGGGTGTATCTCAATGCATTGCTGATGAGATTGGTGAATGCACTGGTTAATTCTTGAATAGATCCGGAAATTTCAACATCTGCCAACGAATCAGAAATATGAAAAGACATGACGTGTGGTGGTGAGCCATCAACTTGCAAAGTTTTCATCAAACCATCGGCATCTTCTTCGCATTGCTTGAGAATTGATTTCAAAGAAGTCCACTCTTGAAAACTTGGATAGGGACTGCCCTCAAGCTTAGACAAAGTCAGCAAATCTTCAACCAAGGATTTCATTCGAAGAGCTTGCTTGGCCATCAGTTGCAAATAATTCTCTTGCTCTTGTGGTGTTAGTTGAAGCGTTTGCAGTGTTTCAACAAAACCCAAAAGCACGGTGAGAGGAGTGCGGATCTCATGAGAAACATTGGCCACAAAATCACGCCGCATCACCTCAGCTTGCTCAATCAATGTGACATCCCTTGAAAGCAATAACATGCGACCGTCGCCATAGGGGAATATTTGAACGCCCAACCTGTGTGGCCGGTCAACGCGATGCAGTCGACCTTCAATGATGACTTCGTGGTCAAAGCTTTTCGAGTACACATAACTACTGAATGTTGGGTTTCGCAGTAAATTACCAATCAACTGATGCGCATCGATTTGCGGGTCAATACCAAGGTGCTTGGCAGCAGTTTGATTGCTCCATTGAATTCGCGAATCGGAGTCAAGCAGCAAGACGCCATTGGGTGATGCTTGTATAGCCGCCAAAAACTGACGCAGGCTTTCTTCACTGGCGATGCGGGCAGATTCTTTCTGTTTGAAAATTTTGCGTACCCGCAGACTCGCCTCTTCCCAAAAGCCGGACTTGAAAGGATCAAAAGCATGATCATCTGACTTCAACCATTTCAAAAAACGCGAAGCATTCAAAATATCCGACAGGACCGTCCCGATAGACATCAGCAGCATGCAAATAAGTGCACCTTGCATCGAAAGATGGGCTGGAAAAATAAAATAGCCAACTGATCCTGCGCATACAAGCAGCAAGAATAAAGCGACCAGTCGCTCAAAGATCATGGTTGCTGAGACTGAACTTTATGGGTAAATCGATAGCCTGCACCACGGACAGTCTCAACCATGGCGCCAGCCTCGCCAAGGGCTTCGCGCAACCTCTTGACATGGACATCCACCGTTCGTTCTTCGATGAAAACATGATCACCCCATACTTTGTCGAGCAGTTGTGCTCTGGAATGAACGCGCTCAGCATGGTGCATGAAAAAATTCAGCAACTTAAATTCCGTGGGGCCTAGTTTGAGTGCAAGGCCATTGAATGAAACGCGATGGGTAGCACCATCCAAGTGCAATTGCCCAATGGTGACGCTGTCTTCAGCTTGTTCTGGGGCGCGACGACGCAATACAGAGCGAATCCGTGCAAGCAATTCTTGGGTTGAAAAAGGTTTGGTAATGTAGTCGTCAGCACCCGCGTCCAAGCCTGAAACTTTGTCATGCTCTTCGCTTTTGGCTGTGAGCATCAAAATAGGAACAGATTTGGTGCGAGGATCACTTCGCCATTTTCGAGCCCATACCACGCCGTGCTGCCCTGGCAGCATCCAATCAAGCAAGATGACATCAGGCAAGACAGCATCAATTTCGCGCTGTGCACTTTCGCCATCTTCAGCCCAAATGGGGGATAGGCCATTGTGTTTTAAATTCACAGAAATCAACTCGGCAATAGCGGCCTCGTCTTCAACAATCAACACTCGGGGCATGTGACGCATGTTTTTTTATTGAAGTTTAGATTCAATTTGCTCCAAACTTGCATGCCGAACATCTTCACCCTTGACGATGTAGATGATGAGCTCAGCAATGTTTTTGGCATGGTCTCCGATGCGCTCTAGCGCTTTGGCGACAAACAACAAATCTAGGCTAGGAGTGATCGTGCGGGGATCTTCCATCATGTAAGTGATGAGTTTGCGTACAAAGCCGTCGAACTCCTTGTCGATCAAATCATCCTCTTTCATGATGGTCAGTGCAGTGCTTGTGTCAAGGCGAGCGAATGCATCGAGAGATTTGCGAATCAAGCCGCTGGCCAGTTCCGCACTTTTGCGCAATTCAGATGATGGCAAGGACTTGTAGATACCGCTTGATGCGATTGACTTGACCATGCGGGCAATCTTATTGGCCTCATCCCCAGCACGCTCCAAATTGGCTGTTGCCTTGGACAGGGCAATCAGCAGACGCAAATCATTGGCGGTAGGCTGCCTTCTGGCGATGATGGTTGAAATTTCTCTGTCAATTTCAACCTCCATGGCATTCACTCGTTTTTCTGTGGCAATGACTTGATCCGCAACATCAACCACAAAAAGAGACAGTGCATAAATAGCTTGCTGAATCTGCGACTCAACCAAACCACCCATCTCCATCAACCGGGACGAAACGTTGTTGAGTTCTAAGTCAAACTGTGACGACAGGTGTTTATCAGGCATAGAAATCCTTCAATAAAAAATTCAAATCAACCAAATCGACCAGTGATGTAGTCCTCAGTTTCTTTTCGCTGAGGCTTGAAAAAGATTTGCTCTGTGACGCCGAATTCCACCATATCACCCAAGTACATGTAGGCGGTGAAATCAGATACCCGCGCAGCTTGCTGCATATTGTGGGTCACGATAGCCACGGTGTATTCTTTTTTCAGCTCGTTGATCAATTCTTCAACCTTGGACGTTGAAATCGGGTCTAAGGCTGAAGTGGGCTCATCTAACAAAATCACTTTGGGCCGAACGGCAACCGTTCTGGCAATGCAAAGACGTTGCTGCTGTCCACCCGACAGCGAAAGTCCGCTTTGACCGAGCTTGTCTTTGACTTCATTCCAGATCGCGGCCTTTTGCAAGGCTGACTCGACGCGGTCGTCCATCTCACTGCGCGAAAGGTTTTCGTACAAGCGAATGCCAAAAGCAATGTTGTCATAAATCGACATGGGAAATGGCGTTGGTTTTTGAAAAACCATGCCAATTTGAGCGCGAAGCAAGTTCAAATCTTGTGATTTTTCCAAGATGTTTCGACCGTAAAAAAGAATTTCACCTTCCGCATGCTGCCCTGGGTACAAGCTGTACATGCGGTTGAATGTTCTGAGCAGGGTGGACTTGCCGCATCCAGAGGGGCCGATGAAAGCAGTCACAGCATTCTCTTGAATATTGAGATTGATCTTTTTCAATCCTTGAAATTTTCCGTAATAGAAATCAAGGTTTTTTACTTCAATGGCATTTTTGGGTGTGGTTTCAACCATAAATTTCCTGCGTGATGTAACTGTCGAATGAGGTGAGCATGAACAAAATCAAGTGGTTTGTTTGCTGCGGAAAAAGATTCGCGCCATGATGTTCAGCACCAACACGGCCATGGTGACGATCAACGCACCGCCCCAAGCCAAGCGGATCCAATTGTCATAAGGACTCATGGCGAATTGGAAAATGACCACAGGCAAGTTGGCCATGGGCGAGCTCATGTCTGAATTGAAGAATTGATTGTTGAGCGCTGTGAACAACAGCGGCGCCGTTTCACCGCTGATGCGGGCAACCGCCAGCAACAAGCCTGTGATGACGCCATTTTTGGCAGCACGCAAGGTGACTGATAACGAGACTTTCCAACGTGGTGCACCCAGTGCAAAAGCTGCCTCTCGAAGACTTCCGGGCACCAATCGCAGCATGTTTTCAGTGGTGCGCATCACCACAGGAATAGCGATGAGTGTCAGGGCTAAACTGCCCGCATAGCCAGAGAAGGTGCCCAAGGTTGCAACAGCGATGGCATAGACAAACAAGCCAATCACAATGGATGGCGCAGACAACATGATGTCTGTCACGAATCTGGTGATATTGGCCGTGACACTGGTGTCGCCGTACTCGGCCATGTAAATGCCTGCCAAGATACCAACGGGTGTGGCCACCAGCACGGTGAGGCCAACAATCATCAAACTCCCCACGATGGCATTGCGCAATCCGCCGCCCTCGGTGCCCGGCGCTGGCGTGTCTTTGGTGAACATGTTCCAGTCCAAAGAGGCAAAGCCATTGGAAAACAGCACAAACAAAATCCAGAACAAGACGGCCAAACCGATGGCCATGGCCAGCATGGAGGTGAGCAATCCCCAAAAATTAACCAGCTGCCGACGACGATAAATGCCCAAGTCCATGTTGTTTTCCACTTTAGAAGCCCTTTGCTTTTTCAGCTCTGTTGATCATGATCTTGGCAGCTGCCAACACCACGAAGGTGATGATGAATAGCATGAAGCCCAAGGCGAACAATGAAGTGATGTGGAAATCAGCAGCTTCTCCAAATTCATTCGCAAGGGTTGATGCGATGGAAGTTCCGGGGGAGAAAAGCGATGTTGGCATCCGGTTGGCATTGCCAATCACGAAGGTCACGGCCATGGTTTCTCCAAGCGCTCTGCCAAGACCCAGCATCACGCCGCCAATGACACCTTTCTGTGTGTAAGGCAGAACGATTTTGCGAACCACCTCCCAAGTCGTGCATCCCAAGCCATATGCCGATTCGCGCAAGATGGAGGGTGTGATTTCAAACACATCGCGCATCACGGCGGCAACGAATGGCAGCACCATGAAAGCCAACACAATACCGGCAGCCAAGATACCCATGCCGTTGACTGCACCACTGAACAGCGAGCCGATGATGGGCATGCCAGCCATCAGGTCACGAAGTGGCATCTGAATGTAGTCGGCAAATATGGGGGCAAAAACAAACAAGCCAAACATGCCGTAAATGATGGATGGAACAGCAGCCAGCAATTCAATGGCTGTACCCAAGGGGCGACGCAGCCAAACAGGGCAAGTTTCAGTCAGGAAAACCGCAATGCCAAAGGCCAGTGGCACTGCAAAAAGCATGGCAATACCAGCACTGGCCAATGTGCCAACAATGGCGATGGCAGCGCCAAATTCTTCATTGATGATGTCCCATTCGACATACCAAATAAATTTAAATCCAAACTTTTGGAAAGTTGGCCACGCATTGATGAACAACGAGACGATGATCCCAGCCAATGCCAACAACACCAAGAGAGAAAAGCCTTGGGTTAAGCGATGAAAGATGGCATCTTGAAAACGCTGACGTCTACCCACTGCATGGAGATTAGATTTGCTGATGGTTGTCGTCATGTTGTGCGCTTCTATTGGGTATGTCGATTGCATGCCTGGATCTTTCAAAAGAACAGCTCAATCAAACCAATCGGTTGGCGGTCATTCAACCACCAACCGATCTTCTGATGAATCAATTTACTTTTTGATTTGAGTCCAAACTTTGCTGCGGATCTGATCCGTCAAAGCATCTGGCAATGGGACATAGTCAAGCTCTGCCGCCATTTTTTTGCCATTCTTGAAAGACCAGTCGAAAAACTTCAAAGCTGCCTCAGATGCCGATTTGTTATCAGGCGTCTTGTACATCACGATGAATGATGCGGTAGAGATCGGCCAGCTGGTATCGCCTTTGGCGTTGACCATGGAGACGCCCATGCCAGGGACGCTGAACCAATCGGCACCTGCAGCCGCAGCGGCAAAAGTCAAGTCGTCAGGGCTGACGTACTTGCCATTGGCGTTTTGCAATTGCATGAAATTCATTTTGTTCTTTTTCACGTAAGCGTATTCCACGTAGCCCACAGAGCCTTTGATGCGGTTGACGTTCGCAGCCACACCTTCGTTGCCCTTGCCACCCACCGAAGACGGTGCTGGCCACTTCACAGCAGCGCCTTTGCCCACAGAGTCGGCCCAGTCTTTGCTGATGGAAGACAGGTAATCGGTGAAGTTGAAGGTGGTGCCCGAGCCATCAGCGCGGTGCACAATGGTGATGGATTCGTCGGGAAGGTTCTTACCTGGGTTCAAGGCGGTGAATTTGGGATCGTTCCATTTGGTGATTTTGCCCATGTACATTTCAGCCAGGATGGAACCTGTGATGCGCAACTCACCAGGCTTGAAACCTGCCAAGTTGACCACTGGAACAGTACCGCCAATGATGGCTGGGAACTGGACCATGCCGTCTTTGTCCAAATCTGGGCCAGTAACTGGCGCGTCTGTGGCACCAAAAGTCACGGTTTTGGCGCGAATTTGCTTGAGGCCGCCGGATGAACCAATGGATTGGTAATTCATGCCAACGCCAGTGGTCTCTTTGTAAGCCTCAGCCCACTTGGCATAAATAGGAAATGGGAAAGTGGCACCTGCGCCAGTGATGTCTTGGGCCTGAACGGCGCCTGCCAGAAGCACTGCACCTAGACCCAACATCGCACTTTGAACAAATTTCATGGATACTCCTTGAGAGGGAAGAAACAAGCCGCTGTGTGCGGCAAAACGACTGACAACTTCTTCACTCTATTCTGGGAATATGACATTTTGATGTCTGCCATGTCCGCCCTCAAGGAATTATTCATCTTTTGGTCATATAAGCGTCATATGATAATGCGATCTTGACCCTGCGATCTCCCAAAAATAATACAAATCAATGCACATTTGAACTTTGCGTTGCATCTCCAACCCCCCGATCCCTCATGAAAAACGAAACTTTGCTTGCAGCCATTGACCTGGGCTCCAATAGCTTTCGTCTGGAAATTTGTCGCTACAGCCACGGCCTGATTCAACGCATCGAATACCTGAAAGAGGCCGTCAGGCAAGGCAACGGTTTGGACGATGACCGCAACTTGAGCCCGGCGGCCATGGAGCGAGGCTGGGACTGCTTGTCCCGGTTTGCAGAAAGACTGGCCGGGTTCAAAGCCAGCCAAGTCCGGGTTGTGGCCACCCAAACACTGCGCGAAGCCCGCAACCGCAAAGTGTTTTTGGACAAAGGGCACAAAATTTTGGGTTTCCCCATCGAGGTGGTGTCTGGCCGAGAAGAGGCCCGGTTGATCTACCAAGGTGTTTCACACCTGCTGCCTCATTCTTCTGAAAACCGTCTCATCATTGACATTGGGGGGCGTTCGACCGAGTGCATTTTGGGTCAAGGCAAGCAAGCGAAAGTGCTGGAATCCTACCGTTTGGGCAGCGTGGCATCGAGCATGAAGTACTTCGCCACTGGTGACCTCACTGCACAAGCATTCCACAAGGCTGAAGTGGCTGCCAAAGCCATCCTGGATGAAGCCGTGGCGGTTTTCCCAAAAAAATCTTGGGATGTGGCTTATGGCTCGTCTGGCACTGTTGGGGCGGTTGCAGAAGCATTGCAAGCAGCTGGATGGCCCTCAGATGTGATCACGCGCAAGGGTATTCATTGGCTCAAAGACCATCTGGTTCAAATTGGACATGTGGACAAGCTCAGACTGGATGGTTTGCGTGAAGACCGCAAAGCCGTGATTGGCGGCGGCCTGAGTGTGTTGAGTGCCGTCATGGATTTGTTTGACATCGAGACCCTGAAGGTCACACCTGGGGCGCTGCGTCACGGCCTTTTATACGATTTGATACAACGAGAAGATGAAGACAAAGACATTCGTGCGATCACCGTTGAAGGCATTCAAAAAACCTTTCATGCTGATATCCAGCAAGCACAACGTGTGAGCCGTGTGGCATGTGCTTTCCTCAAGCAACTGCAACCCGTGGATCATGATGAACAAGCTTGGACCAGGTATTTGAAGAAATTACATTGGGCAGCGCAACTGCATGAAATTGGCACCCAAATTTCCCACACCGATGCCCATAAACACGGTGCTTACATTTTAGAAAACACCGACACACCGGGTTTCGTGATGCAAGAGTTGCACCGCTTGAGCCTGTTGGTATTGGGTCACAAAGGGAAGTTGCGCAAGCTTGAGATTGACTTTGAAGACGTGTTCTTTGTCTATCAGTTGCTCAGCCTTCGGCTGGCTGTGATTTTGTGTCACGCCAGACGAGAGCCCCAGTTCGAAGGCATGCATCTGAGTTTGTCGAGCCAGGTGCCACGCTGCTTTGAATTGAAATTGGAACCGCTATGGTCACAGCGGTTCCCGCAGTCAAGTCATTTGTTGCAGCAGGAAGTTTTATCTTGGCAAAAAACCAGCTGGACGCTGCAACTCCTGACCCATTAACGAACGATCTTGATGGAATCGCGCTTACCGGCTTTGAAGGTGAACAACGTCAGTGCGCCGTTTTTGATATCCCCTTTTCCATCAAAAGCAATATCGCCCGTCACACCTTTGTAGCCGCTGGTTTTGGCCAAAACCGGCAGGTATTTGGCTGGATCGGATGAATTGGCTTTCACCATCGCGTCTGCCATCACATTCACAGCGTCATACACATAAGGGGCATACAGCTGGACATCGGTGTCAAAGCGTTTCTTGAACTTGGCCTTGAACGCATTGGCAGATTTTTCTTCAATGCCCCCAGCTTCAGCGCAAAAAACCTGGTTATCAGCCATGCTGTCGCCTGCAAGCTTCATCAATTCACCCGTGCAAATACCGTCACCGCCCATGAATTTGGCATTCAAACCCAAGGACTTCATTTGTTTGAGCATGGGACCGGCCACAGCATCCATCCCGCCAAAGAACACCACATCCGGTTTTTTTCCTTTGAGGGTGGTCAAGATGGCAGTGAAGTCGGTGGCTTTGTCGGTGGTGAATTCGCGGCCAATTTGAGTACCGCCTGCGGCCGTGGCAGCCTTGGCAAATTCATCGGCCACCCCTTGACCATAGGCGGTGCGGTCGTCAATGACCGCAAAAGTTTTGGCTTTCAAGCCCTTGATGGCATAGCGCCCCAGTGTGCCCCCCAGATGCACGTCGTCAGCCACCACGCGGAAGGTGGTTTTATAGCCTTGACGGGTCAGTTTGGGGTTGGTGGATGAGGGCGAAATTTGAGGAATGCCAGCATCGCTGTAGATTTTGGAGGCAGGAATGGAAGTGCCCGAGTTCAAGTGCCCAACCACGCCGTTGACATTTTGATCCACCAATTTTTGGGCAGCTGCTGTGCCTTGTTTGGGATCAGCGGCATCGTCTTCGGCCAACAAGACAAACTTCACTTTTTTGCCACCGATGGACAAACCCTTGGCATTGAGTTCCTCAATCGCCAAGCGTGCGCCGTTTTCATTGTCCTTGCCCAAGTGAGCGATAGCGCCGCTCACGGGCCCTACGTGACCAATCTTGATCACATCTTGTGCCATTGCTTGAAGGCATGAAGCAGTCAATACCGCAGCCAAAGTCATTTGAAGTTTCACAGTCAGCTCCCGAGGTTGAGTTAATCCAAAAGAATCATTATTGAATAATACACCTTGCCCTGGCTAAGGGATAAACGTTTTCCAAAATTCACTTGGGTGGCGAGTTTTGATCGGGTGGGCCTTGCGCCTGCAAGTGCTCGTTCAGCACCTCATCCACCGCGGTGCGCATCATCTCTGGCAGGATGAGGGCCAATTGCGCATGAACTCGTGCAATCACCTTGTCGGCTAGCAAGGCTTGTTCAGATGCCAAGGGTGCTGTCTGAGGCATGGTTTTCAAAGGTGGCACTTTGGGCGCTTGTGGCGCTTTTGGTGCCCAAGGAAACACAGCCGGGCGCAAGCTGCCATTCACCTGCACCACTTCTGTCAGCATGGGCACAGGCGACTTGGGAATGTGTGGCTTGTTCATGGGTCAGGCTTTCAAAGCCAAATCATGGCGCACCAGAGGGTAGCCACGGTCAGCGTAATGCTTCCAACGCAGACGGGCCATGGCGCGGTCTTGCTCATCATGGGTCACCACTTCAATGACTTTTTCAAAGGTTTCAAATCCACTGAGCAACGTTGAGCCCAGGTTCAACAACACCTGGTGGTGCGGCAAACCAGCAGGCACTTGGTCACCCTGGACCAGCACCACAGGGGTATGTTGCAAGGTGATGGCATCCGCACTGGCCAAACAATGCGGCACAAAGGCGGTGGCCGAGAAGGTCCACAGGGCCGCATCCAAGTCGACCATCAAGTCGTCTGTGCCCATGACCACCACTTGGGCGGAATTGCTGCAAGCCTTGCGCAACAAGCGACAGGCGTAACTCAGTTTGTCGGGCGCGTTGAAATGAAAAGCCACCTCGGTCATGCGCTTGTCAGCCCTGCATCAACGGCGCTTGGTGGCCGGTTTGGCGCTGCGTTTGGTCGACTTGGTGGCCGTCGGTGTTTGTGCCATGAGGTAGGCCAGCAAGGAGGGTACGGGCCGACCGGTGGCGCCCTTGGCAGCGCCACTTTTCCAAGCCGAGCCCGCGATGTCCAAGTGCGCCCAAGGGTAGTCTTTGGTGAATCGCTGCAAGAATTTGGCCGCCGTGACAGAGCCAGCAGAACGATCGGCCACGTTGGCCACATCGGCGAAGTTGGACTTCAGCCCTTCCGCGTATTCATCATCCAAGGGCATGCGCCAGCACAAATCGAGGCTTTGTTCCCCAGCGGCCAACAGCTGTGCGGCCAAGGATTCGTCGGTGGCG
This sequence comes from Limnohabitans simekii (SeqCode), assembly GCF_965234735.1. Classification (GTDB taxonomy): domain Bacteria; phylum Pseudomonadota; class Gammaproteobacteria; order Burkholderiales; family Burkholderiaceae_C; genus Limnohabitans; species Limnohabitans simekii. Next base: position 48,898 of record NZ_OZ248546.1, read on the forward strand.
TACAAGCCGCTGCGCAAATGACCCAGCGCAATGACGCAAGCACCCGTGAGGGTGGCAATATCGATGACAGCACGAGGCTTGAAGCGTTTGGCATAGGTGAGCGCATCACACAAGACCAAGCGGCCTTCGGCGTCGGTGTTCAAAATCTCGATGGTTTGACCACTCATGCTGGTGACCACGTCCCCGGGCTTCAGGGCTTTGCCGCCCGGCATGTTTTCGCAAGCGGGAATCAGGCCGACGACGTTCAAAGCTGGCTTCAAGTGCGCCAAGGCTTCAAAGGTGCCCAACACGCTGGCCGCACCGCACATGTCGAATTTCATTTCATCCATGCCGGGGCCTGGTTTCAATGAAATGCCACCAGTGTCAAAGGTGATGCCCTTGCCCACCAGCACCACCGGCGCTTGGGTGGCGGCTGCGCCCTTGTAATGCAAGATGATGAAGCGCAGGGGCTGTGCCGACGCTTGGGCCACAGCGGCGAAAGAGCCCATGCCCAAACGCTCCACTTCTTTCAGACCGAGCACTTGGCAGCTGATACGCGCATGCTTGGCCAATCCCTTGGCCGCTTGGGCGAGATGATCTGGTGTCGCGTGGTTGGCGGGTCGGTTACCCCATTCGCGGGCGAGTGCCACACCGGCCATTTGGGCTTGGGCGACGGCGAAATCAGGTTTGGCTTGGGTTGCATTGGGGACACCCAGCACCACTTTAACGATGGTTTGCGCTTTGGCACTGGGCTTGGTAGCGGTGTAGACGTAGCTGGCGTCAGCAGCAGCTTGGGCTGCCACCACCAGGTGCTCGGCTTGATCAGCAGACAAGCACAGCGTGACGCTGGCGGCTTTGGATTTCTTCAAAGCGGTGATGGCGGCTGTGACACCTGCGCGTACATCGGCGGCACGGCCTTCACCAACGCCAACAAGCACCAAACGCAAAGCTTTGAGGCCCGGGGGTTTCCACCACAACAGGCATTGACCGGCGGCAGAGGAGAAATCGCCTGACTTTTCCGCTTGTGCCAGCATGTTGGCAATCAGGCCCGTTTGGACTTGCGAAGATTTCGAGACCAAGACCACCAAAGCATCGGTTTTGGCCGATGCCGCCTGCGCCCAAGAGAGGGTCTGAAGTTCCAAGTTCATAATCTGCCTTTTCAATTGCTTTGTATGTTATTCCATTCCTCCATCCGCAACGAGTTGTCCCGCTATTTCTGGGCAACCTTGGTGGTCTTGACGACCATCGTGTTGACGGTGTGGCTGATTCGCACTTTTGGTGATGCCTCATTTGGGCGTATCAGTTTGGAAGACGTGAGCTTGGTGCTGGGCTACACCATGCTGAGCAACCTGCATTCCTTGCTGACGCTCAGCCTGTATGTGGCCACGGTGTCCACCTTGTCGCGCATGTACGCCGACAGTGAAATGGTGATCTGGCAGGCCAGTGGCCAAAGCACCTTCAAACTTCTGCGCCCGACCCTTTTGTTTGCCCTGCCCTGGTTGTTGGCGATCATTGTCTTGACGTTGTTTGCTTGGCCATGGTCCAACCAGCAAATCTTTGAAGTGCGCGAGCGGTTTGAACAACGTGGTGACTTGGAGCGCATACAACCCGGCTTGTTCCAGGAGTCGGCCGATGGCAAACGCATTTTTTTCATCGACAAATCCAGCGCTTCTCAAGGCCAAGGCAACCAGATATTCATTGTTGCCAACGAGAACAACACGCAAACCATTGTGAGCTCGCAAACCGGACTGCTGGAAAACCGCATGGGCAACCGTTATTTGGTTCTCAGCAACGGTCAGCGGATAGAAATCAATGCCGAAAAAAATGAATTCCAGGTCGTGGAGTTCGATACCTATTCTTCCTTGGTTGATATCAAACCGATGCAAACAAGCTTGCAAGATGCCCAGGCCAAGCAACCACAAGAATTGATCGCCAACCTCACGCCTGCCAGCAAAGGCGAGTTGACCTGGCGCATCGGCATGATCGTTGCTGCTGTCAATCTCTTGTTGTTGGCCATTGGCATCCCCTTTATCAACCCACGCAGTGGTCGCTCGGGTTCGTTGATGTTGACCTTGGTCAGCTTTTTCACCTATTACAACTTCGTCAACATGAGCCGCAACTGGGTGGTGGTGGGCAAACTCGGCATGACCGATATGCTGTTGGCATTGCACTTGCCGGTGTTTGTGTTGGCCTGTTTGATTTTGCTTTGGCGTGCCCAGCAAGGCATGATGTTCAAGCGCAGCCGCCGAATGCCTGGCCTGCAAGGACAACCCACATGAAAACCTTGCGCCGAATGATGTACCAGGAAATTCTGTCGAAGGTGATTTTTGTCACCTTGGGATTTGTTGGTTTGTTCTTTTTCTTCGACTTGGTAGAAGAACTCAAGCGCATTGGCCAAGGTCCCGGCGGCGCCTACAACATGCGACACGCCCTGATGTACGTGACGCTGCAAGTGCCCAACCATGTTTATGAGTTGATGCCCATCACTGTGCTGATTGGCACCATCTTTGTCATGGCACGCTTGGCACAAAGCTCGGAATTCACGATTTTGCGCACCAGCGGTCTGGGGCCATTCAAGGCCCTGCGTCTGCTGCTTGAAATGGGTTTGCTCTTCGTGGTGGTCACCTTTTTAGTCGGCGACTATTTGTCACCCATGGCCAGTCGGCAAGGTCAGTTGCTCAAAGCCAAGTACTTGGGCGTGACCATCAGCTTGGGGACATCAGGCGCTTGGCTGAAAGAGTCCCAAGGCGACAGATCCAATGTGGTGAATGTGGCCGCACTCAGCAACGACGGACAGTTGGCCGGTGTGCGGGTATTTCAATTTGATGCCGCCGGCCGCTTGAGCGGCATGCTCATGGCCGCGCAAGGCTCGTTTTCGCCAGATGGGCAATATTGGCAGTTGCGATCGGTTCAAACAGACACCTTCAAACCGCTTGACACCTCGAACCAAAACATCGAGCGCTCGGTGCTGGACAGCTACAACTGGCCCAACAGCCTGACCGAGGACATGGTGTCGGTGGCCTTGCTCAAGCCCGAGCGCATGGCCACCATCGACTTGTTCAATTACATCCAGCACCTGAACAACAACGGCCAAGCCTCACAGCGCTATGAAATCGACTTTTGGAAGAAAGTGTTCTACCCCATGAGTTGCTTGGTGATGGTGATTTTGTCCTTGCCTTTTGGCTACTTGCACCTGCGAAACACCAACATGAACAGCATGGTGTTTTTGGGCGTGATCATTGGCTTGAGTTTCATTTTGCTCAACAATTTGTTTGGCTTTGTGGGCAACCTCAACGCTTGGTCGCCTTGGCTGGCGGCTGCCACCCCCGGCATTGTTTACATGACGGCATCCTTGCTGGCTTTTGGCTGGCTGGTTCTGAGGCATTGACGATGAAATCGATTGTTTTGTTTGCGCATGGGTCACGCGACCCACTTTGGCACCGCCCCATGCAAGCCGTGGCCGAGCGTGTGGCCGCCCTGCAACCAGATGTGGCCGTGGCCTGCGCCTACTTGGAGCTGAGCACCCCCTCCTTGAGCGACGCGGTGGCCGCGTTGGTGCGCCAGGGTTGCACCCAGGTGCGGGTGGTGCCCATGTTTTTTGGCGTGGGCAAGCATGTGCGCGAAGACCTGCCGGTGATGCTGCAAGCCTTGCGCGATGCCCACCCCAATGTGGCGTTCGAGCCCCTGCCCGCGGTAGGAGAACACCCGGATTTATTGGATCTGCTGGCCCAGATCGCCATCGCCAACCCCAGCTAGGCGCGGGGGGCTTACCCCTAGCAAAAGGCATAATGAACGCCTTTCTTATGCCATTAATGCCATGAACCTGCACCAATTTCGCTTTGTCCAAGAGGCGGTCCGCCGCAACCTCAACCTGACCGAAGTGGCCAAAGTACTGCACACTTCGCAGCCTGGCGTGTCCAAAGCCATTCTGGAGTTGGAAGGCGAGTTGGGCATCGAGATTTTTGGCCGCCACGGCAAGCGCTTGAAGCGTGTCACCGAGCCCGGCGAGCATGTCTTGAAAAGCATTGACATCATCTTGCGCGAGGTGAGCAACTTGAAGCGCATTGGTGAGCAGTACAGCGCCCAAGACTCGGGTACCTTGTCGATTGCCACCACCCACACCCAAGCCCGCTATGTGTTGCCCCTGCCCGTGGCACAACTGCGCAGCGCCTACCCGAATGTGAACATCAGCCTGCACCAAGGTGCGCCCGATCAAGTGGCCCGCATGGTGTTGGATGAAACCGCTGAAATTGGCATTGCCACCGAGAGCCTGTCGGACTACCCCGAGTTGATCACCCTGCCCTGCTACGAATGGCAGCACGTGCTGGTGCTGCCCGCCGACCACCCGCTGGTGAACGTGCCGGACCTGCAACTGAGCGACTTGGCGAACGAACCCATCATCACCTACCACCCCTCGTTCACCGGCCGCACCCGCATCGACAAAGCTTTTGCCGCGCTGCACCTGTCGCCGCGCATTGCCTTGGAAGCGATTGACTCGGACGTGATCAAAACCTATGTGCGACTGGGTTTGGGTGTGGGCATCGTGGCCGAGATGGCGGTGCGTGACATCACCGACACCGACCTGGTGGTGCGCCCTGCCGGTCATTTGTTTGGCCACAACTTGGCGCGTATTGCCTTCAAACGCCACGCGTATTTGCGCCAGTTTGTGTATGAGTTTGCGCAGTTGCTCAACCCCGAGTTGAATGCCGAGAGGATTGCGGCGTCGGTAGCGCATTGAGTTCCGTCTAAAGACTGATTCACGAACCCGCCAACTACCTCACCTGCTTTAAATCATCTTTTATTTCGATTTGTGCCAGCTTCAAGTCATAGGTGGCTTGCAGGTTGAGCCAATATTGCGGGGTTTGACCAAAGGCGCGATCAAGTCGCAAAGCCAATTCAGCAGTCACGGGTCGATCACCTTTGAGCACATGAGACACGCGCATGGCGCAATATCAAATTTTGAATTTATTATTTAGCCAACCATGACATGAGTGATTGCACTTAATGTAATATGCAATCATTGAGATCAATTTCCTGGAGATGCCCATGTCGTCCATCACCGTACGCAACATTCCTGAAGAAACACATCGTGCATTGCGGGTTCGGGCCGCGATGGCCGGAAGGAGTACCGAGGCCGAAGTACGCGCTATTCTTGAAAGCGCGGCCCGGCCAGACGACCGCGTCAAACTGGGTTCATTGCTGGCCGAAATTGGGCAGCTGGCTGGTGGCGTAGATCTGATGATTGAACGCGACAAAACACCCACTGAACCGCTGAGCTTCGAATGATTCTGCTTGACACCAACGTCATCTCTGAGCCTATCAAGCTTGGAGGCGATGCGAAGGTTTTAGCTTGGCTGGACGCCCAGTTGATCGAAACACTGTATTTGTCCACGATCAGTTTGGCTGAATTGCGTTTTGGTATTGCAAGCATGCCAGCAGGAAAGCGAAAAGACACCCTGCACACTAGCCTAGAGCAACGCATCTTGCCCTTGTTTGTGGGCCGAATCTTGGCCTTTGATGAAGCAACGACCGAAGCTTATGCAGCGCTGCGAGCCTTGGCAAGGGCACAAGGCCAAGCGATTACAGCTGCAGATGGCTATATTGCGGCAACCGCGATTCAACATGGCTTGATGGTCGCTACACGTGACACTGGCCCCTTTGAGGCAGCAGGCCTGACCGTCATCAACCCTTGGGTTTTGCCTCAATGATTCAACTGCCCCCAAACCTTTTAGCTTCGACTCACATGCCTTTCAGGCAGATGTGAGTCTGCGCTGAAAAGCCAGGGGCTCATTGCGAAAGCTGAGCCCAAGCTTTTTCAAGCCTCTTGATACTCACCGGCTGCGGGGTTCGCAGTTCTTGCGCAAAAAAGCTCACGCGCAGTTCTTCCAATAACCATCGGAATTCCAGCATCCGCGCGTCGGTTTGGCCTTTGCGATCGGCCACCAAGCGCCAATACTTTTGCTCCAGCGGTTTCAGCTCAGCCAAGCGCAGGGCGTCACGGGCAGGGTCGGCTCGGTACTTATCCAGCCGCAAGGTGATGGCTTTCAGGTAGCGGCCGTAGTGCTGCAACTGCGGCCACGGGGTGGCGGCCATGAAGTGTTTGGGCATCAGGCGTTGCAGTTGTTGGGCGCAGTCGGCGGTGGCGTCGGGCGCATTTTTCGTGTCCTTGATCTTGCGGGCGGCCGCGCCAAACTCCAACAAAATACCGCCAGCCAGCCGTGCCACTTCGTTGGCAATCAGGGTCAAGCGCCCTCTGCCCTCGTCCACGCGGCGCTTGAAGCTGGCCTCGTCGTTGGGCAGCGGCTCGAGCAAAAACGCGCGTTCCAGCGCCACATCCAAAATCTGCTGCTTCAGTTCTTCCGAGGTGCCGCCGCCCGCGCCCTCGGGCGTCTTGCCCACCAGCATGTAGGCCACGGTCATTTTTTGCAGGTCGGGGATGTTTTTTTCCAGGTACTTGAGGGCGTCTTTGATTTGCAGCGCAAACAGGCGGCGCAGACCAGCGCGGTGCTTGGTGGCGGCGAGGTCGGGCTCGTCAAACACCTCGATGCTGACGGCGTCGCCCAGGTCCACCAAGGCGGGGAAGCCGATGAGGGATTGGCCGCCTTTGCTGATTTCCATCAGCTCGGGGAGTTCGCCGAAGGACCAGGTGGTGTGGCGGGTTTTCGCCGAATGGTTGAAATTGGGGTCAGAGCCTGCTTTAGATGCTTGATTGAAATTGGGGTCAGAGCCCGAGTTTTGCTTCGCAAAATCGGGGTCTGACCCCAATTTCGAAAAGCCCGTCTTATGCGGCTGAGCAAAATCGGGGTCTGACCCCAATTTCGAAAAGCCCGTCTTCTGCGGCTGTGCCAAATCGGGATCTGACCCCAATTTCTCATCGGCGAGCGATTTCACCTTCAGGCCAGCCAGGGCTTGGAAGGCACCGCGGGCCTGGGCGCCGAGTTCGGCTTTCAGGGCGCCGAGGTTGCGGCCTTGCCCCAGTTGGCGGCCGTGTTCGTCCACCACTTTGAAGTTCATGAAAAAGTGGGCGCTCAGCATGTCAAGTTTGAAGTCGGTGCGTTTGATGTCCAAGCTGGTTTCATCGCGGGTTTTTTTCAGCAGCACATCGGTCAAACCGCCTGCGCCAAACACCTCGGGCGCAGACAGTGCTTGCGCCAGTCGGGCGGCGCTCTCGGGCAGGGGCACAAAGCGGCTGCGGGGGCGTTGCGGCAGGCTTTTCAACAGCGCCTGAATCTTGTCTTTCAACATCCCGGGCACCAGCCACTCGGCGCGGTCCTCGCTCACTTGGTTCAGCACAAACAAAGGCACGGTCACGGTCAGTCCGTCTTTGCTGTCGCCGGGCGCATGCAAATACTGGGCGGCGCAGTCCACGCCACCCAAGCGCACCATTTTTGGAAAGGCTTGCGCGGTGATGCCCACGGCTTCGTGGCGCATCAGGGCTTCGCGGGTCATGAGTAGCGGCTCGGTCTGGTCGCCCGCTGCGCTGCGACGGCGGCTTTCATCGCGGTGCCAGCGCTCCAGGGTTTTGCAACTGCACACGTCCTCGGGCAAATGCTGCTCGTAAAACGCTTGGATCATGGCCTCGTCCACCAGCACGTCTTGGCGGCGCGATTTGTGTTCCAGCTCCATCACTTGGGCCATGAGTTTTTTGTTGGCGGCCATGAAGGCCAGCGGTGTTTGCCACTGCGCTTCCACCAGCGCTTCGCGAATGAAAATTTGCCGCGCCAACACCGGGTCGGCTTTGGCATAGGGCACGCGGCGCCCGCTGTACACCACCAGGCCATACAGGGTAGCGCGTTCAAAGGCCACCACGTCGCCGTGCCGCGCTTCCCAGTGCGGGTCCAGCAGTTGTTTTTTCAAGAGGTGCGCACCCACCTGCTCCAGCCATGTCGGCTCGATGTTGGCAATGCCCCGCCCAAACAAGCGCGTGGTTTCCACCAGCTCGGCGCACACCAACCACTTGCCGGGTTTCTTGCGCAAATGCACGCCGGGATGGCGGTGGAACTTGATGCCACGTGCGCCCAAGTAAATGTCTTCTTCGTCTTGCTTCCAACCGATGTTGCCCAGCAAGCCGCTCAACATGCTCAGGTGCAGTTGCTCGTAGCTGGCGGGCTTGTCGTTGAGGGTCCAGCGCTGCTCTTTCACCACCGTCAGCAGCTGGCTGTGCACATCACGCCACTCGCGCCAACGGCGGATGTTGATGAAGTTTTGGCGCAGCAGGTTGTCGTGTTGGCGGTTTGACAGTTTGTGCGTGGCACCGGTGGCGCTGGCAGGTGCCATGCCTTTTTTCGCTGGGCCTGCACCCGCTTCTGGCTGAGCCGCAGCACTCTCCCCGCCACGCGAACCTTGCAGCCAATCCCACAAACGCAAATAGCCGCTGAACTCGCTCTTGTCGTCCTTGAACTTGGCATGCGCTTGGTCGGCCTGGGTTTGCGCTTGCAAGGGGCGGTCGCGCACGTCTTGCACACTCAGCGCCGAGGCAATGATCAGCACCTCGTGCAGGCTTTGTTGCTCGCGGGCCGCCAAGATCATGCGCCCCACGCGCGGGTCCAGGGGCAGCTTGGACAGCTCATGGCCAATGGGCGTCAGGCTGTGGTCTTCGGTCACCGCGCCCAGCTCGTTGAGCAGTTGAAAACCATCCGAAATCGCTTTGGGCCGAGGCGCTTCCAAAAACGGAAAGTCGGCCACATCGCCCAAGCGCAAAGACATCATCCGCAAAATCACGCCGGCCAAAGAGCTGCGCAAAATTTCGGGCTCGGTGAAGCGCGGGCGGCCGTTGAAATCTTTCTCGTCGTAGAGGCGAATGCAGATGCCATCGGCCACCCGGCCACAGCGGCCAGCACGTTGGTTGGCGGCGGCTTGGCTGATCGGCTCCACCAACAGTTGCTCCACTTTGCTTCTGAAGCTGTAGCGCTTCACACGGGCCATGCCTGCATCCACCACATAGCGGATGCCGGGCACAGTGAGCGATGTTTCGGCCACGTTGGTGGCCAGCACGATGCGCGGTGCGCCGCCGGTTTCAAACACCCGCTCTTGTTCGGCCTGCGACAGCCGTGCAAACAGCGGCAGCACCTCAACATGACGGGTGTAGGCGTTGTGCGCCAAGTGGCCGCGCAGGTGGTCGGCGGCATCGCGAATCTCGCGCTCGCCCGGCAAAAACACCAAAATGTCGCCACGTGGTGCGCCGGTCCACAGCTCGTCCACCGCGTCTGCAATGGCATTGCCCAGATCGTGCTCGCGGCTTTCTTCCCAGGGGCGGTAGCGCATCTCCACCGGGAAGGTGCGGCCCGACACCATCAGCACAGGCGCGGGGCCTTTGGCCGAGGCGAAGTGCTGGGCAAATCGGTCGGCGTCGATGGTGGCCGAGGTGACGATGATTTTCAGATCGGGGCGGCGCGGCAAGATTTGGCGCAAATAGCCCAGCAAAAAATCGATGTTCAAACTGCGCTCGTGCGCCTCGTCAATGATGAGCGTGTCGTAGGCCAGCAGCAGCGGATCGGTTTGCGTCTCGGCCAACAAAATACCGTCGGTCATCAGCTTCACCGAGGCGTCGCGCGACAGCTTGTCTTGAAAGCGCACCTTGTAGCCCACCACCTCACCCAGCGGGGTTTTCAGCTCGTCGGCAATCCGCTTGGCCACCGAGGTGGCGGCAATCCGGCGAGGCTGCGTGTGGCCAATGATTTGGCGACGTTTTGGTTTGCCGGCGTCGGGGGCAGCGCCTTTGCTTTGACGGGCAACGAAATCGGGGGCAGCGCCTTTGCTTTGACGGGCACCGATATCGGGGTCAGAGCCCGAGTTTTGCTCCGCAAAATCGGTGTCTGACCCCGATTTCGAGTCGGTACTTTTGAGATCAGCGTCCGATGAGCATTTGGGGTCGGATCCCGATTTTGCGGAGCAAAACTCGGGCTCTGACCCCAATTGAGATGGCGAGTTGGCTGAAGTTAAATGGGGGTCTGACCCCCATTGTTTTGGCCCGTTGACCCAACTGCCTCGCCCAAGCGCCAAGGCCATTTTGGGCAGCTGCGTGGTTTTGCCCGAGCCGGTTTCACCACAGACGATGATGACCTGGTGCGCCTGCATGGCGGCCATGATGTCTTCACGCCGCTCGCTGACGGGCAGGTTCTCGGGGAAGTCAATCTTCAATTCAGGCTTGAGGTTCAAAACGAAAGGTACTTGAGTGACAATGGGCCGCACTGGCTCACAACCCCCGATTATCTGCGCCCATGTCCACTGTCTTCAATTTCACCTTCGTCCCTTGGTTCCGTTCGGTGGCGCCCTACATCCACATGCACCGTGGCAAAACCTTTGTCGTGGCCATTTCGGGCGAAGCCATTGCGGCGGGCAAGTTGCCCAGCTTGGTGCAAGACCTGGCCATGATCCAAAGCATGGGCGTCAAAGTGGTGTTGGTGCACGGCTTTCGCCCGCAGGTGAACGAACAACTCGCGGCCAAAGGTCATGTGCCGCAGTACTCGCACGGCATGCGCATCACCGACAGCGTGGCCCTGGATTGCGCCCAAGAAGCCGCAGGCCAACTGCGCTATGAAATTGAAGCAGCCTTCAGTCAAGGCCTGCCCAACACGCCGATGGCTGGTGCCACGGTGCGCGTCATCTCGGGCAATTTCATCACCGCCAAACCGGTGGGCATCGTCGATGGCGTGGACTTCCAACACTCGGGCATGGTGCGCAAAGTCGACGTGTCCGGCATCAGCCAAATTCTGAACCTCGACGCCATGGTGTTGATCTCGCCGTTTGGCTTCTCACCCACGGGCGAAGCTTTCAACCTGACCATGGAAGAAGTGGCCACCTCGGTGGCCATCGCCTTGCACGCCGACAAACTCATCTTTGTCGCCGAAGTGCCCGGCATTCGTGTGCGTCCCCACGAGCCCGAGAGCGAAGACAACCCCATCGACACGGAAATGCCCTTGGATGTGGCCGAGGCCTTGCTGGCCAAAGAGCCCTCGGCCACGCAACCCACCGACATTGGTTTTTATTTGCAGCATTGCGTGAAAGCCTGCAAAGCGGGTGTGGAACGCAGCCACATCCTGCCGTTCGCGGTGGACGGCGTGTTGCTGCTGGAAATTTATGTGCACGACGGCATTGGCACCATGGTGGTGGACGAGCGTTTGGAAAGCCTGCGTGAAGCCACCTCGGACGACTTGGGCGGCGTGTTGCAACTCATCGAACCGTTCGAGCAAGACGGCACCTTGGTGCGGCGCGAACGCACCGAGATGGAACGCGACATTGGCAACTACAGCGTCATCGAGCACGATGGCGTCATCTTCGGTTGCGCCGCGCTCTATGCCTACCCCGAAAAGCGCACCGGTGAAATGGCGGCCCTCACGGTGTCACCGTCTTCGCAAGGCCAAGGCGACGGCGAAAAAATCTTGCGCCGCATCGAGCAACGCGCCCGTGCCCAAGGCTTGGACAGTATTTTTGTATTGACCACGCGCACCATGCACTGGTTTTTGAAGCGCGGATTTGTGCAGTCGCCTATCGAATGGTTGCCCGAAGCGCGGCAACGCAAATACAACGTGGACCGCAAGAGCGTGGTGTTGGTGAAAAAACTGGTCTAAGGCGATTGGCGCTTTGAGGCTTACCAGCTGGGGGGTTTGTGGCTAGCTGGAACACAGCTCACACCAAAAAGCTCAATGCGCGTCATCATTCGCCACATTCACCGTGCGCAGTTTGGTCAATAAAACCAAAAGCATCCAGACTGCCATGGCGACAAAGGCCACGAAACTCCAGTTGGCAATCGAGCCGCCTAAAAACGTCCAATCCACTTTGCTGCAATCGCCACTGCCCCGAAAGATGAGCGGGATGGCACGTTGCAAGGGGAAGGATTCGATCATCCCGTAGAAGTCGCGCCCGCAGCTGGCCACCTCGGGCGGGTACCACTGCAACCAGGTTTGTCGTGCCGCCACGAATGCACCACCAGCCGCCAGCAACACGGCCAGCAGGGCCAACACGCGGCCACCCAAGACAGAGCGCCACACCAAACCCAGCAAGGCCACCACACCAATGAGCGTCATCGCGTAGCGTTGCACGATGCACATGGGGCAAGGCTCCAGGCCCACCACATGCTGCAAATACATGCCAAACCCCAGCAAGCCTGTGCAGCCCAGGGCCAACAAGGCGAAGGCTTGGGTGATGCTCAGGGTGTTCCAAAGTTGCTTGATCATGTCGACAAAAGTATGAAGTGATGACCGAGTTTAGCGGCCACATGCTGCCCTTGGTTGGGGACAGGTCATGCGCTGATGAAAAAGTCTTTTCAAAGCTTGCTACAGTCACGCCTCGTCTATAGCGCACAAGGAAATTCATGGCACGCACTGTCCACTGCATCAAGCTTGAAAAAGAGGCCGAAGGCCTGGACTTCCCACCCTACCCCGGTGACCTGGGCAAACGCATTTGGGAAAACGTCAGCAAGGACGCATGGGCTGCTTGGTTGAAACACCAAACCATGTTGGTGAATGAGAACCGCCTGAACCTGGCCGACTTGCGTGCCCGTCAATATTTGGCGCGTCAAATGGAAAACCATTTCTTTGGCGATGGTGCCGATGCCGCGCAAGGCTATGTGCCGCCTGCAGCCTGATTCGGCTGTATGAACCCTGAGCACAAACAAGCCATCGTCGTTGGCGCGGGCTTGGCGGGTGCCGCCGCTGCCCGGGCGTTGGCCGAACGCGGCTGGCAGATCAATGTCTTGGAAATGGCCGAAGCGCCAGGCCACGGCGGTTCGGGTGTGCCGGTCGGCGTGATGTCGTGTCATGTGTCGGTGGACGACAACCCCTTGTCGCAACTCACCCGCCAAGGCATGCAACGGACCCGCCGCTTTGCCCAAGCGCATTTGGAAGAAGGTGTGGATTGGTTGGGCAGCGGCGTTTTAGAGCGTCGCTTGTCACCCGATGGCGCTGACAAAAAACCTTGGCAAGAACCAGCATCTGACAATGTGTGGGATGGCCATGTGCAACTGGCCACCGATGAACAGATAGCGCAAGCAGGTTTGACCGCTTTAACCACGCAAGCCCTGTGGCAAGCGCAAGGCGCTTGGATCAAACCGCAAGCCTTGGTGCAAGCCCTGTTGAAGCACGACAACATCTTGGTGGTGACGCGAGCCGAGGTGGAAAGCATGCAGCGCCACGCATCAGGCGAATGGCACTTGCGTGTGAAAAACCACATCAGCATTCCCAACATGGGCAGCTCACACACCTACAGCACCGAAACTGCACCGCATGTGGTGTTGGCCTTGGGTGCGCACACGCCTGATTTTTTGAACCAAGTGCTGTACCTGGACCACATGGGTTTGCACCCGATTGCAGGCATGGTGTCTTGGGGCTTGCAACAAGATGTCACGCCTTTGCCACCGTTTGCGGTGAACGGCCATGGCAGTTTTGTGAGCGGCGTGCCCACGCCAGATGGCCCTGCTTGGTACACCGGGGCCACCTTCGAGCGCAACGCCATGAAAGCGGCCAGCGATGAAGCCGCGCACAACGACAACCAACAACGCTTGGCTGAACTCTTGCCTGTGGTTGAAGCCCAATTGCAAACGCAGTTTGCAGATGCTGCACATTTGAAAAGCTGGGGCGGAGTGCGCTGCGCCTCGGTCAACCGCATGCCCAAAGTCGGGCCCCTGGACGAAGCGCAATTCCCCGGCTTGCACCTGCTCACCGCCATGGGCTCCAGAGGCCTCACGCTGTCACTGCTGTGCGCCGATGTGTTGGCCGCGCAAATGGAAAAGAGCAAGCCCCCGGTGTCGGAGAGCTTGCTCAAAGCGATGCGCTGTGACTGATGCTGCTTAAACAGCGGCCAAGGACTGGTCCAGGTCTGCACGCAAGTCATCGATGTGCTCGATGCCCACGCACAAGCGCACGGTGTCCTCTGTCACGCCCGACTTGGCCAACTCTTCGGGGTTGAGTTGGCGGTGCGTGGTGGATGCAGGGTGCGTGGCCAAAGAGCGCACATCCCCAATGTTGACCAAGCGGGTGAAGAGTTGCAGCGCATCGAGGAAACGCGCCCCACCTTCGCGGCCACCGTCCACGCCAAAGGTGAGCAGGCCCGAGGCTTTGCCATCGCGCAAATACTTTTTCACCAAAGCATGGTCGGGGTGGTCTGGCAGACCCGCGTAGTTGACCCATTTCACCTTGGGGTGTTTCTTCAAATGCTGCGCCACAGCCAATGCGTTGTCGCTGATGCGGTCCATGCGCAGTGCCAGGGTTTCAATGCCTTGCAGGATGAGGAAGGCATTGAACGGTGAAATGGCCGCACCGGTGTTGCGCAAGGGCACGACACGAGCACGGCCAATGAAAGCGGCTGGCCCCAAGGCTTCGGTGTAGACCACACCGTGGTAGCTCACATCGGGTTCGTTCAAGCGTTTGAAGCGTGCTTTGTGCTCGGCCCAAGGGAACTTGCCCGAGTCGATGATGGCGCCACCAATGCTGTTGCCGTGTCCACCCAAATACTTGGTGAGCGACTGCACCACGATGTCCGCACCGTGCTCGATGGGACGCCACAGATAGGGGCTGGGCACGGTGTTGTCCACGATGAGCGGCACACCATGCTTGTGGGCCACGGCGGCAATGGCCGCGATGTCGGTGATATTGCCTTGCGGGTTGCCCAAAGATTCCACATAGATGGCTTTGGTTTTGGCATCAATCAGCGGCTCGAAGCTGGCGGGGTTTTTATAGTCGGCAAAACGGGTTTCTATGCCGAACTGCGGAAAGGTGTGGGCAAACAGGTTGTAAGTGCCACCATACAAAGCGCTGGACGACACGATGTTGTCACCGGCTTCTGCAATGGTTTGAATTGCATAGGTGATGGCCGCTTGGCCCGAGGCCAAGGCCAGTGCAGCGATGCCGCCTTCAAGCGCTGCCACCCGCTCTTCCAACACCGATTGCGTGGGGTTCATGATGCGGGTGTAAATGTTGCCCGCCACTTTCAGGTCGAACAAATCAGCACCGTGCTGTGCACTGTCAAACGCATAAGCCACGGTTTGGTAAATGGGCGGCACCACCGCCTTGGTGACGGGGTCGGGTTTGTAGCCTGCATGCACGGCAATGGTTTCGATCTTCATAAAGTCTCCTTTTTACAAATAGTGAAGTGATTGTTCATCAGGCTTGATCAGTCTCCAACAACTTATTCGTTCTATACACATAACGAATCCGTCTTATACATTTATGGCATATGCGTACAACTTAAAAATAGTTGGTAACCCTGATACCCAACTCTATAGTCGCGCCCTTATGGAAAATTTAGCATTCATTTTGGCGGGTTTGGTGGTGGGCTTCATCGTGGGCCTGACTGGTGTTGGCGGCGGCTCCCTCATGACGCCCTTGTTGATATTTGGCTTTGGCATCAAGCCTGCCCTGGCCGTGGGCACCGATTTGCTCTTTGCAGCGGGCACCAAGTTTGGTGGCATGTTGAACTTTGCACGACAGCGCATCATTCCTTGGCGGGTGGTGTTCAGCCTGAGCCTGGGCAGTGTGCCTGCTGCCTTGCTCACGCTTTGGGTCTTGCACGACTTGGGCACGTCCAATCCCGAAGTTCAACACGCGATCACCTTCACCCTGGGTATCGCCCTCATGCTCACCGCCGCAGCCACCTTGTACAAAGCGATCCGCGGTCCTCGTCGTTTGGAAATGACAGATCCATCAGATGCTTCACTTGCGCCCGATCAAACCAAACACCTCTTTTGGGCCGTGTTGTTTGGCGCCCTCATTGGCGTGATGGTCACGCTCACCTCGGTGGGTGCGGGTGCCATTGGCGTCACCGTATTGATGCTGCTTTACCCGCAGTTGCCGCTGTACCGCATCGTTGCTGCGGACATTGCTTACGCCGTGCCGCTCACCTTGGTGGCCGGTTTGGGCCATGCCTCCTTGGGCACGGTGGACTGGGAACTGCTGGGCCTGTTGCTGTGCGGTTCTTTGCCAGGCATTTGGCTGGGCTCGCACTTTGTCACCCGCGTGTCCGAGCGCGTCATCCGTTCCGCCCTGTCCGTGTTGCTGGCTTGGGCTGGCAGCAAACTCGTTTTCATCTGAGCGTTATATGTACCAATACACCGACTTTGACCGCCGCTTTGTGCAAGAGCGTGCCGCCCAATACCGCGACCAACTGACCCGCCGTCTGAATGGCCAACTCAGCGAGGAAGAATTCCGCCCGCTGCGTTTGCAAAACGGCTGGTATCTGCAGCGCTATGCGCCCATGCTGCGCGTGGCTGTGCCGTATGGCGAACTCAACAGCGCCCAACTGCGTGTCTTGGCCCGCATTGCCCGTGAATTTGACCGTCCGGATGAAGCCCTGTTTAAAGCAGCACAAACCAAACAAGACGCGATTGGCGGCATTCCCGCACCAGCGCTGAGCTATGGCTATGCCCACTTCACCACGCGGCAAAACCTGCAATACAACTGGATCCCGCTGGAGAAAAGCGCGGATGTGATGGACCTGTTGGCCTCGGTGAACATGCACGGCATTCAAACCAGTGGCAATTGCATCCGCAACATCACCGCCGATGAACGCGCGGGTGTGGCGGTGGATGAAATCGTCGATCCGCGTGCCTTTGCTGAAATCTTGCGTCAGTGGAGCACCTTGCACCCCGAGTTCGCTTTCCTGCCGCGCAAATTCAAAATCGCCATCAGCGGCGCTGAAGAAGACCGCGCCGCCACGGCCTGGCACGACGTGGGTTTGCAAGTGCACCGCAACGCTGCGGGCGACGTGGGCTTTCGCGTCATGGTGGGCGGCGGCATGGGCCGCACACCCATCATCGGCACCGTCATCCGTGAGTTTTTGCCTTGGGATCAAATCCTGAATTTTTTGGAAGCCGTGATTCGGGTCTACAACCTGTTTGGTCGCCGTGACAACAAGTACAAAGCCCGTATCAAAATTTTGGTGAAGGCCGAAGGTCAAAACTACATTGACCAAGTCGAAGCCGAGTACCAGCGCATCGTCACGCAAGACGGTGCGCCGCACACCATCACCCAGGCCGAGTTGAACCGCGTGACTGCGAGTTTTGTGCCACCCAGTTTGGCGGACAAAACCCATTTGTCCGCCGAGGAGGTGTTGACGCAACTGAACCAAGCCGCGGACGCCGATAAAAACTTTGCACGTTGGTTGCAACAAAACGTGGCACCCCACCGCAACCCGCATTTACGCGTGGTCACCTTGTCCTTCAAGCGCTTGGGACAAGCGCCTGGCGACGCCACAGCCGATCAACTTGACGCATCGGCGCAATTGGCAGACCAGTTTTCAGCCGGTGAAGCCCGTGTCAGCCACGATCAAAATTTGGTGTTGCCTTGGGTGGCGGCCGACCAATTGCCAGCGCTCTACCAAGCCGCGAAAGCCTTGGGCTTGGCCAAACCCAATATCCGCATGTTGACCGACATGATCGCCTGCCCCGGTGGCGACTATTGCGATTTGGCGAATGCGCGTTCCTTGCCCCTGGCCGCTGCCATCACCGAGCGCTACCAAGACCTCGACGAATTGTTCGACCTGGGCGAAATAGATTTGCACATCAGCGGCTGCATCAACTCGTGCGGCCACCACCACAGCGGCCACATCGGCATCTTGGGCGTGGATAAAGACGGCAAAGAGTGGTACCAGGTGACCTTGGGTGGCTCGGATGGTTCTGCCTTGAGTGGCACACCCAAGCCCGGGAAAGTGGTGGGGCCGTCGTTCTCGTCGGCTGAAGTGGTGGATGTGATTGATGCGGTGTTGCAGGTGTATTCCGAGCAGCGCCAGCATGGCGAGACTTTCATTGACGCGGTACAGCGCTTGGGGTTTGACACCTTCAAAACCGCAGCCAATGCGGCACGCCATCCGTCGGACGACGAAGCCTTGAGCCCTGCCGCCTGAAAGAACACCATGCAATTGCTTTCTCACACAGACCAACTTCAGGCTGCCGATTTGCAACTGGGCAATGACGCGGATGCCTTGTCGCAAAACCTGCAAGGCGTGCAAATCATTGAGCTGCACTTCCCCAGCTTCACCGATGGCCGCGCTTTCAGCCAAGCCCTGATGCTGCGCCGCCGCTGCGGCTTCAAAGGCGATATTCGCGCCACCGGCGATGTGCTGGTAGACCAATTGCAGCAAATGCAACGCTGCGGCTTTTCAAGCGCCGTGCTTCGCGCCGACCAGAGCCTGGCCAAGGGGCGAGAATTGCTGTCCCACTTCAGCGCTTTCTACCAAGGCGATGTGGCCCAACCCCAACCTCTGTTTGCACGATGAAACCCCTCACCCCCGCCACACAACTGCACGCCAAACCCAGCGCCCAATTCGCAGAGAAGCTGGCCGCCACACAAGCGCAATTGAAAAGCGCAGCCGCTGAACTGCAGCCTTTGAAACAGGCCTCCAGCTTGGGCGCTGAAGACGTGGTCATCACCCATATTCTGAACAGTTTGCAACTCGACATTCCCGTGTTTGTGCTGGAAACCGGCGCTCTGCATGCAGATACCTTGGCATTGTTGGAGCGCTTGCAAGCCCATTCACGCGCACCCATTCAGGTGTTCAAGCCCCAGCACGAAGCCGTGTTGGCTTTTGTGAAGAGTCCTGGTCAACAAGGCATTTTCGACAGCATCGCCAACCGCAAAGCCTGCTGTGGTGTGCGCAAACTCGAACCCTTGGGCCGTGCCTTGCAAGGTCAAAAAGCCTGGATCACCGGTTTGCGCCGTGAACAATCTCAAGCCCGCGCCGAAGTGGCCGCCCAAGAGGCCGATGTCACCAACGGTGTGCCCATCCTCAAGCTCAACCCACTGGTGGACTGGACCTGGGGCGACGTGTGGCACTACATCGCCACGCACCAGGTGGACTACAACCCGCTGCACGACCAGTTTTTTCCCAGCATCGGCTGCGCCCCGTGCACCCGCGCCATCAGCTTGGGCGAGGATTTCCGCGCTGGCCGCTGGTGGTGGGAGGACGAGAACGCCAAGGAGTGCGGTTTGCATGTCAAGGCTTGATGGCCTGTGCGTTGTGTGTTGCGACAGGTTCCTCATGAGCCGCTTCGCGCCACAAATCGTCACCTGCCGCAACCCACAATGCACTGAAACGAATCTGTACAACATTTGAACGAGAAGAACATGAACGCCATCACCCACACCGAGTTGCCTCACCTCAGCAACGCCCACCTGGATGCACTGGAAGAAGAAACCATCTTCATCCTGCGCGAAGTGGCGGCTGCGTTCGAGCGCCCCACCCTGCTGTTTTCAGGCGGCAAAGATTCTTTGGTCATGCTCAAGTGCGCAGAAAAAGCTTTTGGTGCTGGCCGCATCCCCTATCCCCTCTTGATGATCGACACCGGCCACAACTTCCCCGAAGTGACCGACTTCCGCGATTTCCGCGCCAAAGAATTGGGTGCTGAACTCATCGTGCGCAGTGTCGAAGACTCGATGAAACGCGGCACCGTGCGTTTGGCGCACCCGGGCGAAAGCCGCAATGTGCACCAGTCGGTCACCTTGCTTGAAGCCATTGAAGAATTTCGCTTTGACGCCTTGATTGGCGGGGCACGCCGCGACGAAGAAAAAGCCCGCGCCAAAGAACGCATCTTCAGCCACCGTGACAGCTTTGGCCAGTGGCAACCCAAGTCGCAACGCCCCGAGTTGTGGAACCTGTTCAACACCCGCTTGCACCCGGGCGAGCATTTCCGTGTTTTCCCCATCTCGAATTGGACCGAGCTCGATGTGTGGCAATACATCTCGCGGGAACACATCGCGCTGCCCTCGCTGTATTACAGCCACACCCGCGATGTGATCGAACGCCGGGGACTGTTGGTGCCGGTCACCCACATGACACCACCGAAAGACGGCGAAACTGTGCAGCAACGCCAAGTGCGTTTTCGCACCGTGGGCGACATCACTTGCACCTGCCCAGTGGAAAGCACCGCGGCCAACCCCGAAGCCATCGTGCTTGAAACCCTGGCCGCCGACGTGAGTGAACGCGGCGCCACCCGCATGGACGACCAAACCTCGGACGCCTCCATGGAAAAACGCAAAAAAGAAGGCTATTTCTGATGACGACCAACCTCGCCACCCGCCCTGCCCTGAAGTTCATCACCTGCGGTTCTGTGGATGACGGCAAGTCCACGCTCATTGGTCGTTTGCTGGTTGATTCCAAATCCGTGTTGCAAGACCACTTGGCCGGTGTGCAACGCCAAGGTGAAACCGATCTGGCGCTGCTGACCGATGGTTTATCGGCCGAGCGCGAGCAAGGCATCACCATTGACGTGGCCTACCGCTACTTCAGCACCGAAACCCGCAAGTTCATCATTGGCGACGCCCCCGGCCACGAGCAGTACACCCGCAACATGGTGACCGCCGCTTCCAGCGCCGACGCCGCCGTGGTGTTGGTGGACGCCACCAAGGTGGACTGGGCCCAGCCCGGCTTGAGCCTGCTGCCACAAACCCGCCGCCACAGCCTGTTGCTCAAACTGCTGCGCGTGCCCTCGGTCATCTTCGCCATCAACAAGCTCGACGCCGTGGCCGACGCCAGCAGCGCGTTCGTCAACATCGCCCAAGCCTTGCAACAGTTCGCGGACGACGCTGGTATGGACGTGAACGCCATCGTGCCCATCTCGGCTTTGAAAGGCTGGAACGTGGTGAGCGCCCAAGCCGATTGGTGCAACTACAGCGGCCCCAGCCTGCTCGAACTGCTCGAGCGGCTGCCGGTGACCCCGGCTGACGAAGAAGGTGCCTTGGCCTTTGCGGTGCAATGGGTCGAAAAATTCCATGACAGCGCCGACACCTCCAAAGGCCGCCGGGTCTATTGGGGCCGGGTCGGCAACGGTGTGGCCCGTGTGGGCGACAGCGTCAAGGTGTTCCCCAGCGGTCAAAGCGCGGTGATCAAGGAAGTGTTGTCAGCCGTTCGGCAAACCGGTGACGTGGCGGCCGGGCACAGCGCCGGTGTGGTGCTGGACCATGAAGTCGACGTGTCGCGTGGCGACTGGCTGCTGGCCGAGGGCAGCTCGGTCCAAGCCGAAACCCAGCTGAATGTCACCTTGGCTTGGCTGGACGATGAGCCGCTGGTGGCCGGTCGGGTTTACTGGGCGCTGCATGGCCACCGCTGGGTCAAGGCCAAAGTCAGCCGCATCCTGCACCGCTTGGACATCAACACCTTGCAAGAGCACGACGCCACCGAACTGCCCTCCAACGCCATTGGCCATGTGCAACTGGCGTTTCAGCAGCCCTTGGTCAGCCTGCCTTTCGAGCAGTCGCGCATCCTGGGTTCTTTGGTCTTGGTGGACACCGCCAGCCACAAAACCTCGGCGGCAGCGCTGGTTCAAGCCTGATTTTTGAGCCGCTTTGGCCCTGCCCCTAAAATCCACCCTTTTGTTGATTTCCCTCGTTTGAAGATCCCACCATGACCCACGTTGTCACCGAAGCCTGTATCCGCTGCAAATACACCGACTGTGTGGACGTTTGTCCCGTCGATTGCTTTCGCGAAGGCCCGAATTTCCTGACCATCGACCCTGATGAGTGCATCGATTGCGCGGTTTGCATCCCCGAGTGCCCGGTCAACGCCATCTACGCCGAAGAGGATGTGCCCTCTGATCAGCAGCACATGACCGCCATGAACGCCGAGTTGTCGCGCATCGGCTGGCCCAGCATCACCAAGCGCAAAACGCCCTTGCCAGACGCCGATGACTGGAAAGACAAAACCGGCAAGCTGTCTGAACTGCAACGCTAAAGCCTGCTGGGCTTGGCCAAACTGCCCATGACTGCCCACACCCCCCCCATCCGCACCGACGCCTTGGTCATAGGCGCTGGGCCGGTGGGTTTGTTTCAGGTGTTTCAACTCGGCCTGCAAGACATCCACGCCCAGGTGGTGGATGCCCTCCCCATGGTGGGCGGCCAGTGCATGGCGCTCTACCCCGACAAACCCATTTACGACATCCCTGGCCTGCCGGTTTGCACAGGCCGCGAACTGGTGGATCGCTTGCAGCAGCAAGCCGTACCCTTCAAACCACAATTCCATTTGAACCAGCAAGTCTCAGCTTTGTCCGCACACCCAGATGGCGGCTGGTTGCTCAGCACCTCGGCGGGTCAGCAGTTCATCAGCCGCATGGTGTTCATTGCGGCGGGTGTTGGGGCCTTCTTACCGCGCAAATTAGCGCTGCCAGAACTGCAGGCCTTTGAAGGCACGCAGGTGTTTCACCACATGCCCGACAACTTGGCACTGCAAGGCCAACACCTGGTGGTGGTGGGCAGTGACGATGCAGCGGTGCAAGCCGTGTTGGACAGCCAAAACCACGGCCCCGCCAGCGTCACCTTGGTGCACCGCCGCGCCAGCTTGGATGCTTCAGCGCACTTGCAAACCGCCTTCAAACAAGCCTGCGACAGCAGCCAAGTGCGGCTGCAAGTGGGCCAGGTGCAAGGTCTTGATGCCTCAGCCGGTCGTTTGTCTTCGCTGCACATCGCTACGCCCGAAGGCGCCAGCCTGCCACTGCCCTGTGATCAACTTTGGGTGCTGCTGGGCTTGACACCCCAGTTGGGGCCCTTGGCTGATTGGGGCTTGGAAATGGCGAAAAAACAGCTGAACGTGAACACGGAAAACTTTGCCACCAGCGCACCAGGCATTTTTGCGGTGGGCGACATCAACCACTACCCGGGCAAACGCAAGCTCATCCTGAGCGGTTTTCACGAAGCCACCTTGGCCGCCTTTGGCGCAGCGGCCTACCTCAACCCCGGCCAAAAAATCCCGCTCGAATACACCACGGCCTCGCCCAGACTGCACAAGCTCCTGGGCGTTTGAACCTTAAAGGGCTTGGGGCAGCTGCACTTTGAATCGGATGGCGCAGTGACCAAGCTCCCTCCAACGCTGGCCTACAATGACCCAGTCACCCAAGCTTGGGGGACATCCGCTAGGGGTGCTGAGGTTGAACAACCAAGGCTGAGAAAGTCCCTTTGAACCTGATTGAGGTAATCCTCGCGCAGGGAAGCATGGCCTCCATTGCTGCTCTCTTCAGCCTTTGCAGGCCTCGCCGAACTGCCATTCTTTTTGAAAGAACAAGATGGCAAACACATCACACAACGAATCCTTGGCGCCCGTCGGTGCCGATCAACGCGTCTTCGGCTGGTACAGCCACGCCTCCCTTTGGTTCTCCTTGGGCGTGGGCTTGCTGGTGATTCAACTGGGCGCTTACCTGGTGCCCGCCGTCGGCACCCAAGATGCTTTGCTGGCCATCGTGCTCGGCTCGGTGCTGGGCGCAGGCTTGCTGGGTTGGGTGGCCAAGATCGCCTGCGACACCGGTTTGTCCAGCGCGGGATTGATGCACCAGGTGTATGGCAGCTCCTTCGCCCGCTTGCCAGTGCTGCTCAACATCCTGCAATTGGTGGGTTGGACCACGTTTGAATTGGTGGTGATGCGCGACGGCACCCTGGCCATGTTTGGCGACAGTTGGTGGGGCGCAGCACTGACCGCCACCCTGCTGTGGGGCACCGTGCTCACCCTGCTGACCACCGGCTCCATGCTGGGCTTGGTGCGCAGTTTTGTCAGCCGCTTCGGCTTGCCCTTGGTGGTGTTGTCGCTGCTGTGGCTGAGCTACCAGTTTGTCGGCTTGTTGCAGGCCCAAGGCTGGGCGGCGTTTTGGAACCGCCCCGGCACCGGCGAGAAAAGCATGTTGTCGGCCATGGACTTGGTGATCGCCATGCCCGTGTCTTGGTTGCCGCTGATTGCCGACTATGCACGCCACGGCAACAACAGCAAAACCGCCTTGAGCGGCAGCTGGATCGGCTACGCCATCGCCAACATGTGGTGCTACGCCTTGGGTGTGATGGTCATCAGCGTGTCGGCCCCCGACGCGAATTTGGTCAACACCTTGTTGCTGGCGCAAGCCGGTTTGTTGGCGCTGGGTTTGATCTTGCTCGACGAGTTGGACAACGCGTATGGCGATGTCTACTCGGCTTCGGTGAACAGCCACAGCCTGTGGTCGCGCCTGAGTGTGAAGCATTGGGGTTTGGCCATCGCCGTGCTTTGCACCGGTTTGGCGGTGGTGTTGCCAATGCACGACCTGGAGCCGTTTTTGCTGCTGCTCAGTTCGGTGTTCGTACCGCTCTACGGCGTCATCTTGGGCCGCTTGGGCACAGGCACCGTGGCCTCGGACAAGGTACCAGTGAAATGGGGTGCGGCGCTGATTTGGCTCGCTGGTATCTGCGTCTATCATGCCGCCGCCAACTGGGCACCGCAATACGGCGCGGCTTTGCCCACCTTGGCCTTCAGCTTCGCGCTGGCTTGGTTCAGCCGCCCGGTGTCGTCTGCGGTTTCACATGCATGACCACGGGTTTGAAGCCATGGTTCAAAGGTCCATGACCGTGACCGGTGCGCACTTGGGCACCGGTGGCGATGGCTTGCAAGATGTACTGCCGCGCATGCGCCACCGCCGAAGACAGGGTGTGCCCCAGCGCCAAGTGCGCGGCGATGGCCGACGACAAACTGCAACCGGTGCCGTGCACATTCGGGCTGTGAATCCGCGCCGAGGTGAACACCTCGGGCGCATGGCCGGTTTGATGCAGCACATCCACCACCTCGTTGCCCTCCAAGTGACCGCCTTTGAGCAACACAGCTGTCGCACCCAAAGCCTGCAAATCGCTGGCGGCTGCTTGCAATTGCGGCACTTGGCGCAAGGGGCGTCCCAGCAGCAAGGCAGCCTCGTCCAAATTCGGTGTCAACAGTTGCACCCGAGGAAACAATTCACGCACCAAGACCGAAACGGTTTCCTCGGCAATCAGGCGGTCGCCACTGGTGGCCACCATCACCGGGTCCAGCACCACTTGTTTCAGTTGGTAGTGGTCGATGGCCCAGGCCACCACCTCCACCATGTCGGGGGTGTGCAGCATGCCAATCTTCACCGCGTCCACACCGATGTCGTCCAGCACCGATTGCAGCTGCGCCTTCAAAAACGAAGCTGGAATGCCTTGAATGGCTTGCACGCCCTGGGTGTTTTGCGCGGTCAGCGCGGTCAAGGCGGTCATGCCGTAGCAGCCCAGCGCAGAGAAGGTTTTCAAATCGGCTTGGATGCCTGCGCCGCCGCCGCTGTCCGAACCGGCAATCGTCAGCACGCGAAGGTACTGGCCGGTGAATTCATGTGTGTTCATGGCCCTGATTATGTCGGGGTGGCCGCATGAGCCCCCAGCATTGCGTGGTGTTAGGAGCCGGACTCATGGGCCGCTTGCTGGCCTGGGGTTTGGTGCAAGCAGGTCATCGGGTGCAGGTGTTTGAAGCCCAGGGACCAGATGCGCAAGGCGCGGCAGCGCTGGTGGCGGCGTCCATGTTGGCCCCATTGGCTGAATCGGCCATCACCGAACTGCCGGTGGTGCGCATGGGCCAATACAGCTTGCAACGCTGGCCACAGCTCTTGGCCAGCCTGCCCGCGCCGGTGTTTTTTCAGCGCGAAGGCACGGTCATTGTGTGGCACCGCCAAGATGCCTCGGACGCCAAACGCTTTGCCGACAAACTGCAGCACACGCGCCAGCAACTGCCTGATTTGCCCGCTCCGCAAACCCTGCAAGCTGCCGAATTGGCTGATTTGGAACCGGCATTGGCCGAGAAATTTCAACAAGGCTTGTGGCTGCCGCAAGAAGGTCAACTCGACAACCGCCAACTGCTGGACGCCTTGTTGCTGGGCCTGCAACACAGCAGCGCCGAGTTGCATTGGCACAGCCCGCATGTTCCTGAAGATTTTCCCCAGGCTGATGCGCTGTTTGACTGCCGGGGCTTGGGTGCCAAGCCCCAGTGGCGCAGCTTGCGGGGTGTGCGCGGCGAGGTGCTGCGGCTGCATGCGCCCGAGGTGCACATCAGCCGCCCTGTTCGGCTCATCCACCCACGCTACCCGCTGTACATCGCGCCCAAAGAAAACGGCGTTTTTGTGGTGGGCGCCACCGAGATTGAAACCGACGATGTCTCTGCCGCCAGCGTGAGATCAACCTTGGAACTGCTGAGTGCGGCCTACAGTGTGCACAGCGGTTTTGCCGAAGCGCGTATTTTGGAAATCAACACCCAAGCCCGCCCCACCTTGCCCAACAACCTGCCAGCCATCCAAGCTTTGGGGCCACGGGTGTGGCAAATCAACGGCCTGTACCGCCATGGCTTTTTGATCGCGACGGCGATGCTGGACGCGGCGCTGGCCCTGCTGCAAGGCGATGCCACTTTGGCCCAGCAGTTTGGCCTGTTGCACAGGGCAGCGCCCCCGCAGGCGGCCATCGGAGGTGATGCATGAGCGACAACATCACTGTTTTGATCAATCAAATGGCCTACCAACTGCCCGCACCAGCCTGTTTGCAAGACGCCATCACAGCGGCTGGTGTGACGCCGCCATTTGCCGCAGCCGTGAATTTGCAGTTTGTGCCACGCAGCCAGTACGCCACCCACCTGCTTTCGGCCAACGACCAGGTGGAATTGATCGCACCCATCACCGGAGGATGAACTCATGACCCCCCTACACGACCCCTTGGTGCTGTACGGCGAAAGCTTCGCCAGCCGCCTGCTGCTGGGCACCTCGCGCTACCCCTCGCCGCAGGTGCTGGCCGATGCGGTGCGTTTGGCGCAACCGGCCATGCTGACCGCCTCGCTGCGGCGGCAAACCGCCCATGCCAAAGCCTCGCCCGAGTTTTTCAACTTGCTCAAAGAACTGAAAGTGCCGGTGCTGCCCAACACCGCGGGCTGTCACAGTGTGCAAGAGGTGCTGACCACCGCCGAGATGGCGCGTGAGGTGTTTGAAACCGATTGGTTGAAGCTGGAGCTGATGGGCGACGACTACACCTTGCAACCCGACACCTTGAAGCTGCCCGAGACCGCCGAACGCCTGATCAAAGCCGGGTTCAAGGTGCTGCCCTATTGCACCGAAGACCTGGTGCTGTGCCAGCGCCTGGTGGATGTGGGCTGCCAAGCCGTCATGCCCTGGGCTGCACCGATTGGCACCGGCAAGGGCCCGATCAACCCCTACGCCATGCAACTGCTGCGTGAACGCCTGAAGGTGCCGCTGATCGTGGACGCGGGCTTGGGCCTGCCCTCACATGCTTGCCAGGTGATGGAATGGGGCTATGACGCGGTGCTCTTGAACACCGCCGTGGCCTTGGCCACCCATCCTGCCGCCATGGCCGAAGCCTTTGCCAACGCGGTGAAAGCCGGACGCGCCGCCTACCTGTCGGGTGCGATGCAGCCCCAAGAAACCGCCCAAGCCAGCACCCCCGTGTTGGGCACTCCTTTTTGGCACCACGCATGAACAGCCTCGAACAAGCGCAACACATGGCGCAGCTGCACAGCAGCTTGCAAATTGGCAATCCACCCGACTTGGCGGATGTTCAGCGAGGTGTGCAAACTAAAGACAGCTTTGCCGCCAGCCTGATGGCCGCTCGGCTGTTGGGTTTTTTGGAACACGATGCCCAGTGCGTGGCCCAGGCTTGGACCGCGCAAACCCAGCGCACCGGCAGCTTCGACCCTGCGGCTTGGCCCGAAGAACCCGCTGACTTTGGTTTGTCCACCGAGCCCAGCGCCAAGGCTTTTGCACGCTGCCCGCAAGCTCTGGGCTTGTACGCCGTGCTGCCGGATGCGGCATGGGTGGCTCGCATGGTGGATCTGGGTGTGCCCACGGTGCAACTGCGTTTCAAGTCAGATGACGCTGCTGCTGTGCAGCGCGAGGTGCAAGCTGCGGTGAAAGCCGTTCAAGGCAGCCAGAGTTTGTTGTTCATCAACGACCACTGGGAAGCAGCCATCGAGGCAGGTGCATATGGCGTGCACTTGGGCCAAGAGGACATGCAAGACGCGCCGCTGGAACGCATCCGCGCCAGTGGTTTGCGGCTGGGATTGAGCAGCCACGGCTATGTGGAAATGCTGCGTGCCGCACAACACGAACCCAGCTACATCGCCTTAGGTGCGGTGTTTCCCACCACCTTGAAACGCATGGAAACCGCGCCGCAAGGCTTGGGGCGTTTGAACAAATACGCGCGTTTGATGCGGCATCGCTCATTGGTGGCGATTGGCGGCATCGACTTGGCCGCCATGCCCAGCGTTTTGCAAAGTGGTGTGGGTTCGGTGGCCGTGGTGCGGGCCATCACCGGGGCCGAGGACGTGGCCGCCAGTGTCAGGCAGCTGCAGGCCTGTATGCAAGGCAAGTGAAAGGGGTCTGAACCCCGATGGTGACCCTGCCGTTTTTTAAACGCCCTTATCGGTAAGCCTTGCGCAATTCGGATTTTTGAATCTTGCCAGTGCCGCCCAAGGGCAGTGCATCGAGGAAAACCACCCGCTCGGGCACCCACCACTTGGCCACTTTGCTGGCCAAGAAATCCAAAATGTCGGCGCTCTCCAGCGTGGCCGAGGGCTTGCGCACGATGAACAGCAAAGGCCGCTCGCCCCACTTCGGGTCTTCCACGCCAATCACTGCGGCCATGGCCACTGCCGGGTGTTCCAGCGCCACGTTTTCCAGGTCGATCGAGCTGATCCATTCGCCACCGGTTTTGATGACGTCTTTGACGCGGTCACGGATTTGCATCACACCATCGGCGTCGATGGTGGCGATGTCGCCGGTGGGAAACCAGCCATTCACCAAAGGTGATTTTTCGCCCTTGAAGTAGGACGACAAAATCCAGTGGCCGCGCACCATCAACTCGCCCTGGGTCTGACCATCGCGGGGAATGTCCTGGCCGTTTTCATCCAACAGTTTGATGCTCACGCCATGAACGGTTTTGCCTTGCTTGGCCAAGTGGTCGTATTGCACCGAAGCCGCTTGTTGCGTGAGGGCGGGTGTCAACGTGCCCATGGTGGCCACCGCCGTGGTTTCGGTCATGCCCCAACCGTGGCGCACCTCCACCTGATACACCGCCATGAATTTGGCAATCAAAGCCTTGGGCATGGCCGAGCCGCCCACCGCGGTGCGGCGCATGCTGGTGAAGCGCAAATTGTGTTGCTCGACATGCGCCAACAAGGCTTGCCAAATCGTAGGCACCCCCGCGCTGATGGTCACGCCCTCGGACTCAATCAATTCATAAAGGGACGCACCATCCAACTTCGGGCCGGGCAGCACCAGCTTGGCGCCGCCCACAAACGCCGCGTAGGGGATGCACCAGGCGTTGATGTGGAACATGGGCACCACCGGCAAGATGGTTTCTTGCGGAGACAAACACAGCAAACTGGGCATGCAACAAGTGATGGCACTGAGCACGATGGCGCGGTGCGAATACATGACGCCCTTGGGGTTGCCCGTGGTGCCCGAGGTGTAGCAAAGCGCTGCGGCGGTGTGCTCGTCAAACTGCGGCCACTCGAATTTGTCTGAGGCCTGGTCCACCAGGGTGTCATAGGCATGCAAATGCGGGATGCCTTCCAGGGCCGCCGTGCTGGCCGCGTCCCCCAAGCAGACCCAGGCCACCACCTGCGGGCAATGGGCGGCAATCGTTTTCACCAAAGGCGCAAAGGTGGTGTCAAACAACACCACTTTGTCTTCGGCGTGGTTGATGATGTAGATGAGTTGATCCGGGTGCAGGCGCGGGTTGCAGGTGTGCATCACCATGCCACTGCCCGAGACCGCGTAATAGGACTCCAAATGCCGGTGGTTGTTCCACGCGATGGATCCCACCACATCGCCTGCTTGCAAACCCAAACCGGCCAGCGCATTGGCCAACTGACGTGCCCGCTTGGCGCAATCGGCATAGGTGTAGCGAAACAGCGGCCCGTGGGTTTCGCGGGACACCACATCCACCTGGCCGTTTTGCGCCTCGGCGTGCTGCAGCACCCCTGAGAGCAGCAAAGGCAGTTCCATCATCAGTCCAGCTTGGGGCATATCCAAATCCTTGAGAGTCCATGGTGAAGAGATATCACCGAGAGCGAATTACACCAGCATGTGCCCTAGGACTAACCCGTAGTGGCTCAGGCGCGAAGCGCTCGCCAAGATAATGGCGATCTGTTACCAAGCAAAACCACAATGAATGAAGACATGAAACTGGGCGGGGTGGTGTTGGCCGGTGGTCAAGGTTCACGCATGAACGGCGTGGACAAAGGCTTGCAACTGCTGCAAGGGCAAAGCTTGGTGATGCATGCGGTCAAGCGCTTGCAAGCGCAAAGTTTGGCCGTGGCATCCGTTGCAATCAATGCCAATCGGCATTTGGCCGACTACCAAGCTTTGGGTTTTGAGGTGTGGCCCGATGCGCAAGCCGACTTTGCAGGGCCCTTGGCGGGCTTCTTGGTGGGCATGACGCACTGCCCCCATCCCTACCTGCTGACTGTGCCGTGTGACACGCCTTTTTTTCCTTTGAATTTAGCAGAGCGTTTGGTACTTGCCTTGCAAAACCAAGGGGCAGATATTGCAATGGCCGCTGCCCCGGAAGAAGATGGCGTGCTGCGCCGACAACCGGTGTTTTGTGTGTTGAAGGTGACGCTGAAGGACAGCTTGCAAAGCTTCTTGGCAGAGGGCGGAAGAAAAATAGGCGCTTGGACCGCGCTGCATCACACCGTGGAAGTGCCGTTTGAAGACCCCTTGGCGTTTCGCAATCTCAACACGGTTGAAGATGTTCAACGCCTTGAAAATCTCTTTCGCACTTGATTCAAGACACCGCTTGTCAGGGTTGCGCCCTGCTCAAATGGTCTTCTGATTGATCCGCTTAGAAAGCGCTTCAGCAGACTCTTTGCGTTCGCTGTAACGGTCCACCAAATAAGGCGCCACGTCGCGCGTGAGCAGAGTGAACTTCACCAACTCTTCCATCACATCCACCACCCGGTCGAAGTAGGCTGAAGGCTTCATGCGGCCGTTTTCTTCAAACTCCAAAAACGCCTTGGCCACCGAGCTTTGATTCGGGATGGTCAACATGCGCATCCAGCGGCCCAAGATGCGCATTTGGTTCACCGCATTGAACGACTGCGAACCCCCGCTCACCTCCATCACCGCCAAGGTTTTGCCTTGTGTGGGACGCACTGCGCCCACCGACAGGGGAATCCAATCGATTTGGCTTTTCATGATGCCGGTCATGGCACCGTGCCGCTCGGGCGAGCACCAAACCATACCCTCGGACCATGTCGCCAAGTTGCGCAGCTCTTGCACCTTGGGATGGCTGTCGGGTGCGGCATCGGGCTGCGGCAGACCCAAAGGATCGAACACTTTCACCTCAGCGCCCATGCGTTCCAACAAACGCGCGGCTTCTAAGGTGAGCAGTTTGCTGTAAGAACGTTCGCGCAGCGAGCCATACAACATCAAAATGCGCGGCGCATGGCTTGAGGCGTTTTCACTGCGCAGCATCTGCAGTTGGGGTGTTTGGAAACTGTCTGCGTCCAACTGGGGCAAGGATTGGTCGGTCATGGGGCCTGTGGTGGTGAAAGCGTCAGTGATGGTGTTGATCGTGTTTGGACAAAAGCAAACGGTGCAAGCCCCAGCCCAAGAGGCCACCAACCAACTCAGCCAACATGAATGCAGGCACATCGGCTGGTGAAATGCCCGCAAAGGTATTGGAGAACATGCGCCCGAAGGCAGCAGCAGGGTTGGCAAACGAGGTGCTGGCTGTGAACCAATATGCCGCGCCAATATAACAAGCCACCATTGCCGAGGCTTTGCCAGCGGGTGCACGCAAGACCACGAACAACAAACCGGCAGTGGCCACGGCTTCAGCCAACCATTGTGCGGGGCCGGTTCGCACCTTCACTGACCATTGCAGTATTTCAAGCTCGAACATCGCATGGGCCAACCACGCCCCCAAAGCCGCACCCATGAGTTGCGCCAACACATAGCCCAGCAAATGATGACGCGCCAAGTCTTTGCGCCAAGCCATCACCAAAGACACCACGGGATTGAAATGTGCGCCACTGACCGGGCCCAAGGTTTCAATCAGCACATACAAGGCAAACACAGTGGCAAAGGTGTTGGCCAACAAGGCCACGGCCATGTTGCCGCCAGCCAGTTGCTCGGCCATGATGCCCGAGCCAATCACCGCGCACAGCAGTGCAGCCGTACCGATCAATTCAGCGAAGTAGCGTTGCCAATGGATCATTGTTTTGCCAGGTCGCGTGCTGTTTTTTCCAAAGCCATTTTGTTCAAACTGGTCATCGGCAGGCTGGTGAAGATGTCCAATCGGCGCTTGATCAGATGCAAGGTTTGTTTGAACGCTTCCATTTTTTCGTCGTCACTGCCCTCGCCTGCGGAAGGGTCGGCATAGCCCCAGTGCGCGGTGGCCGGTTGACCGGGCCAATAGGGACAGACCTCGCCTGCGGCGTTGTCGCACACGGTGATGACCAGGTCCATGTGCGGCGCGTTCGGTTCTGCAAACACGTCCCAGCTTTTACTGCTCAAGCCTTCGATTGAAATGTTGGCTTTTTGCAAGGTGGCCAGGGCCATGGGGTTGGGTTGCTGGTTGTCTTTCGGACTGCTGCCTGCCGAAAACGCTTTGAATTTGCCGCGCCCGATGTGGTTCAACAAGGCCTCGGCCAAGATGCTGCGGGCTGAATTGTGGGTGCATAAAAAAAGCACGTTCAGTGGTGGGGTATCGGTCATGCGGGTTCCTTTAAATCAACAGGTTTTGCAAATGTCGTCGGGGCTGACTTCACAGACCTCGCCCTGACAACAGTTTTGCGTTAAGTAAGCCAGCACCGCATTCATGTGGTCGTATTGGGCGCGGTAAATCAGGTTGCGGCCACTGCGTTCTTGGGAAATCAAATCGGCGTTCATCAACTCTTTGAGGTGAAACGACAGTGTGTTTGCAGGAATCCCCAAGCTGTCTGCCAGCAAGGCAGGCGTCAGGCCGTCGGGGCCTGTGACCACCAGTGAACGGAATATTTGCAGCCGGTTTGGCTGGGCCAGTGCGGCCAGTGCTTTGATCACGATTTTATCTTCCATATTTCAATGATATTGGAACTATGTGACAAAACCATGACCAAAAATCCAGGCATGGCACGCGAGAGGGGGAACTCTATTTGCAAAACTGTCTACAAAGCGTCATCGATGTGATGAAGGATCAGAAAGCATGAGTAAAGTTCGAATCACAAATGGTCGTGTCCAAATCCAATCTGAAGCAGATGAAAAAAACAATCGGCTACTTTCTCCTCGTTTTGTCATTCGTGGCATGGGGCGCTATTGCTGTACTTGCATGGACAGATTTATCAATCGCCATGATGGCTGCTTGGACGACAGGATTGGTGATTGCTGGCGAAGTGGCTTTTTTTTTAAGCTTGATTTTTCTAGGCAAAGATTTTTTAAGGCACGTCAAAGCATTCGTTGCCAAGCTCATCAAGCGTGACTAGCCCCTGCCACCCACAATAGCCATGTCAACCCCTTCATTCATCGAAGCTTCAAGGGAAAAGGCACCAGGAACAATTTGGCTTTTGTCGCTGAAAAGGCGGCAAATTGAGAGCCACAAAATAATTTTGCTACAATCTTTTTTGTAAATTCCTCGATAGCTCAGTCGGAAGAGCGCCGGACTGTTAATCAGGGGTTCTGTGGGCTCTTAACTAAGTTAAATGAAATTTCGTTCTTCAAGTTGATTCATGCTCGACTGATATGCAATCAATAAAATTCAACATTTGAATTTTTTGTAATAAACCGGAGCATCCATGAGGGCAATTGAACAAACCTTCACGATGAAGGACTAAATCTTTAAAATAAAATCAATGAGAAAGTTCTTAGCAATCTTCCTGCTAGTTCTGTTGCCCTTGCAATACAGCTGGGCAGCAATGGCAAGCTATTGCGAGCACGAAACCAGTGTGAATGCCACGCACCCTGGTCACCACACCCATGACCATGCGTCAGTTGACCAGCAAGAGTCCAGCAAAAACTCACCCCAATCGGCGGGCGTGGACCATGACTGTGCCACTTGCCATATGGGTTGTGCAGCTGCTCTGGTCAACTACCTGAACACGATCTCAGCAGCGGTCTCTGACGATCATCCACTTCACCCTCAGGTGATTGTTTCTCAGCTTTCAAGAGAACGCCCTGAGCGGCCTAATTGGCCTGTGCTTGCCTGATCGGCGAGTCTCGGGTTTCTCCACCTCTTTTCGAATCCCCTGTGCGCGAGTGAGCATGACGCTTTTTGCGTTTTGCCTCATCGCCTAGCGACGTGTTGTCGCTGCTCGCTGATCTCCTTGGATGTTTTCACCATTGGAGATGAGCTATGAGTTTGTACAAAAAAAGATCGATATCGATTCGAATCGCGCTGTCGGTCATGACCCTGAGTGGCTTGGTGCTGACGGCCCAAGCACAAGGCACATCCGCCGCCGCGTTGAGTGGCTCGGTGTCCTTGAAAAATGTTTTCGATACGGCGTGGCAAAGGCAGCCCGAGGCGCACGCGCTTCAATCGCGTCGCGATGCAGCCCAGGCCCAGGCTAAAGCCGCATTGATGCTGTCTCCCGAGCCACCATCGCTGGATATCAGTCAGCGATCGGACCAGATGACTGGCAACAACGGTTCGCGTGAAACCGAGGTGGGAATTGCCATTCCCATTTGGCTACCCGGGCAACGCACGGCCAGTGCCGATCTGGCGCAGGCTGAAATCTCGTTGGTTGAGCGCAAGCTGCTCGCCTCACAACTGCGGCTCGCCGCTTCCGTCAGGGATGCTTGGTGGGGCTGGTTGCGAGCTCGCATCGATGCTGAACTGGCGAGCGAACAACTGGCCAATTCGCAACGCCTCGCCGCTGATGTTGCTAAACGTACCAGCGCGGGTGATCTGGCCAAGTCGGACCGGCATCAAGCCGAAGGCGCTCTAGCTGCGGCCCAGGCGCATGCCGCCCAAGCTCAAGCGGCCTCTGCCGCAGCCTTGGCACAAGTGATGTCGCTGACAGGCAGAACGGCTCAGGCTGACTTGACAGTCAACGCTGCAGCTGAACCGACCCCCAGTTCGGTTATATCGGTTGGTCATCCCTTGTTGGCTGAACTGGAGGACCGCATCACGATGGCCGAGCGGACGGCTCAGCTGATCAGCACCCAGAAGCGATCCAACCCGGAACTCACGGTGGCCACAACGCGCGGTCGTGGGGCATTTGGAGACCGCTATGGCCAGACTGTGCTCATCGGCATTCGAGTGCCGTTTGGTTCAGGGCCCAGGTATGACGCTCGTATCGCGACGGCACAGGCAGAGGCTATTGAAGTGCAGTCAAAGCTGATCCTTGAGAGGGACCAAATTCAAGCTGATCAAAGAGGCGCTGCTTCTCGCCTAGAGGCTGTGAAAACCCAACTCGTCGCCGCGCAACGACGAGCAATGCTGGCCAACGAGTCCCGAGGTTTTTTCGACAAGTCGTTCAGGCTGGGCGAGACAGATCTGCCCACACGCTTGCGCATTGAGGCCGAGGCTGCAGAGGCCGCGCGACAAGCCGCTCGAAGCCGAATTGACCTAGCCTCCGCCATTTCGGCATTGCGGCAGTCCTTGGGCTTGCTGCCCGAGTGATGCTGACACCCCTCAAAATTTCAAGGAACACCATGAATTTAATTCATTCAGCAGCCGCCACTCTCTTGGCGCTAATTTTCACACTGCTTAGTCCCATGGCCATTGCCGGTGCGGGTCACGACCATGGAGAAGCTGCTCCACAAGCACAGGGCACAGCACTGCCGCGTTTCGTCGCGGTTTCAGAGGATCTGGAAATGGTTGGCATCGTCAATGGCAAGCAGCTGACGATTTACCTGGACCGTTTTAAAGACAACAGTCCCGTCAATGACGCTCAAATTGACATTGACATCGAAGGCAGCAAATACAAAGCTGAAAAACATGGCGTAGGTGAATACGAAGTCATCCTTAAGGACACGCTCAAACCTGGCGTCATTGCCATCACTGCAACCATTCAGGCCGGTGATCTGAATGACCTGTTGGCTACCGAGCTCGATTTGCATGAGAACAAAGATGTACTTAGCCATCGCTCTTCCTGGAAAAGTATCGCCCTGTGGATCGGCGCGGGTTTATTCGCACTGATGGCGCTGGGCGCGATCGTTCGCTTTCGTCAACAAGCTCGTACGGCTTAAGGAGCCACCAGCATGAAAAAAATCAATACTTTTAAACCACACCACTTGACGGCAATGGCTGCAGCTTTGACCCTTGCAGGTGCTGCGCTGCCTACGTACGCGGGCGAAGGCCATGACCACGGGGCTGCGCCTACGATGGCCAATACCAATGGTCCACAGCGCATGGCCGATGGCAGCGTTTTTTTGCCTAAGCCAGCCCAACGCCAACTGAATGTGCGCACTCTTGTGGTGGAAACCACCGAGCTGCCACGCGCCTTTGAACTCAATGGTCGGGTGCTGATGGACCCCAACGCAGGGGGGAAAGTCCAGCCCATCAACGCCGGACGCATAGAACCCGGCCCTAATGGCCTGCCCAACGCAGGGCAAACCGTGAATAAAGGACAGGTATTGGCCTACGTCGTCCCTGCGTTCGCCCCCCTAGAGCGTGCAGGTCAGTTGACTCAATTGGCCGAATTTCGCGCGGCTAAAGCGCTTGCTGAAAAGCGTTTGGCACGTTTGCGCGAGTTATCGGACACGGTGCCGCGCAAGGAAGTGGAAGCCGCAGAGAGCGACGTGCTCAGCCTGACCGAACGCATGTCGGCCGTCGGTGGCGGCCTGAACAGCAAGGAAGCACTGGTCGCGCCAGTTTCTGGCGTGATTGCCTCGGCGCATGTCGTGGCAGGTCAAGTGGTGGACACGCGTGAATTAATTTTCGAAATTGTCGACCCTAGGCGACTGCGCATCGAAGCCTTGGCTTTTGATAGCGCACTGACCAACAACATCGGCAGTGCCTCACTGGCTGTCGGCGACCAGCGCACGCCACTGGTTTTCATGGGTGCAGCGCGCAGTTTGCGCGAGCAAGCGCTCCCGCTTAACTTCCAAGTGCAAAGCCCGGAACTACTAGGTCTGGCCGTTGGACAGCCTGTCAAAGTCTATGTGCAGTCCAAGCAAAAGACACAGGGTATTGCGGTCCCCCAGTCGGCACTGATGAAAAACGCTGCCAATCAGAACGTGGTGTGGGTCAAGTCTGCAGCTGAGCAGTTTGAACCCCGCACGGTGACGTTCGAGCCCCTTGATGGCGCGCGTGTCACGGTGATCTCGGGCTTGAAGTCTGGCGATCGTGTGGCGACCCAAGGTGCCACGCTCATCAATCAAGTCCGGTAAAGGGGTCACGATATGTTCAAGTGGCTTCTCGAAAATAGCTTGACCAACCGGCTTCTGGTGTTGATAGCGGGTGCCGTATTGATGGCTTACGGGGCATTCACATTGTCTCGAACGCCAGTCGATGTCTTTCCCGATCTCAACAAACCTACTGTGACGATCATGACCGAGGCGGGTGGCATGGCGCCTGAAGAGGTCGAGCAACTGATTACCTTTCCTCTGGAGACGGCCATGAATGGCTTGCCTGGGGTCGAATCGGTTCGTTCGACCTCTTCTGCTGGCCTGTCCTTTTTGTATGTCACCTTCAACTGGGACACGGAGATTTTTCGGGCACGCCAACTGGTGTCTGAACGCCTCTCGTCCATGGAAGAAGGTTTGGCTGCCGGGGTAATACCACGGATGGGGCCGATCAGCTCCATCATGGGTGAGATCATGCAGATCGCTATTCCTGTCGATCCGCAGAAGATCTCCCCTATGGCCGTGCGTGAGTACGCCGACTGGGTGCTCCGGCCTCGACTCCTGGCCATCCCCGGCGTCGCACAGATCATCCCCATTGGCGGCGAAGTGCGCCAGTTTCAGGTGCAGCCCAACACAGCGCGCCTGTCGGACTTGGGTATCTCCTTGGACCAGTTGGAGTCGGCGTTGCGCGGGTTTTCGGCCAACACCTCAGGGGGATTTCTGGAGCTCAACGGGCGCGAGTACCTGATTCGAAATCTTGGTCGCACTTCCCGCCTGGAGGACTTGCGCAATCTGGCCATTACCGCCAAGAACGGTCAGCCCATCTTGTTGCGCCAGATCGCTGAGGTCACTTTTGCCGCAGCCATCAAACGTGGGGATGCAGGCTTTGAAGGCAAGCCAGCCGTGATTCTGGGCGTTCAAAAGCAGCCAACCGCTGACACGACGCGTTTGACACAGTCGATTGAAGAAGCGATTGGGGATCTCAAGGCATCCCTTCCTGCGGGTATGGAGGCACCCCGTGTGACCTTCCGACAAGCCAGCTTCATTGAGGCTTCTATCTCGACGCTGCAAGGCAAGTTGATCGGTGCGTCGCTGTTTGTGGCCGCGATCCTTTTCTTCTTCTTGGGTACGGTTCGCCCCACCATCATCGCGCTCACCGCCATCCCAGTGTCCATCTTCATCACGGCACTGGTGTTCAAGTATTTTGGCTTGTCGATCAACACCATGACGCTTGGAGGGCTGGCGATTGCCATTGGCGGACTGGTGGACGATGCCGTGGTGGATGTGGAAAACATCTTGCGGCGCATGAAAGAAGACCGCGCCAAAGACCCAAGCCAGCGCCTGTCGCTGCTCGCGCTCGTGGCCAAGGCGTCCATGGAAGTCCGCTCGGCGATCCTCTATGCGACGGTGATCATCGTGCTGGTCTTCCTTCCGCTTTTCGCTTTGCCGGGCCTGGAAGGCAAGTTATTTGTTCCGCTGGGCATTGCCTTCATCATCTCGACACTGGCCTCTTTGCTGGTGTCGGTAACGATGACGCCGGTGCTGAGCTACTACCTCTTGCCGGGCATGAAAAACCTGGACCATGGCGACACCAAAGTGCTGGCATGGCTCAAGCAAGGCTACAAAGGAAGTTTGCAAAAAGTGCTGGACAAGCCACGCATGGCGATAACCAGTGCATGTGTGGCGGTAGTGTTTGCAGCGGCGGCTGTTCCGTTTTTTCCGACCACCTTCTTGCCACCATTCAATGAAGGCACCTTGCTGGTGGGCATACGACTGAACCCGGGCGTCACATTGACAGAGTCATCTGACCTGGCACGCCAGGCCGAAGTGCTGGTCAAGCAGGTGCCCGAAGTTCTGCATGTGGGCAGGCGCAGCGGACGTGCTGAACTCGATGAGCATGCCGAAGGCGTTCATGTCAGCGAATTGGACGTGGGCATCAAACCCTCAGGCGAGTTGAGGCGCTCAATGGATGAGGTCCGTGCCGACATCCGTGCACGCTTGGTCAACCTGCCTGCTTCGATTGAGGTGGGGCAACCGATCTCACACCGCATCGACCACATGCTGTCTGGGGTGCGCTCACAAATCGCCATCAAGATCTTTGGCGAAGACCTGGACGTGCTGCGCGGTCAAGCCGATGCGCTGCGCTCACGGCTGTCAGGCATCGAGGGTATGGCCGACCTGCAAATCGAAAAACAAGTTCTTGCGCCACAGATCAAGGTTCGGTTGGACTATGCCGCAGCAGCGCAATACGGACTGTCTGGCGCGCAAGTACTTTCTACACTGCAGACCCTGGTGGAAGGTGAACGTGTCACGCAAATCATGGAGGGAGGTCGCCGCTTTGCGCTGGTCGTGCGCTTACCAGAATCCGCACGATCGCTGGAAGGCTTGGGCCAGGTGTTGATCGAAACACCCTCGGGCAGAATTCCACTGTCCAAAATCGCAACGATTGAGGACGCCGATGGTCCCAACCAAATCAGTCGGGACAATGGCAAGCGGCGTATCGTGATTTCTGCCAACGCTTCGGGCCGCCCATTGTCAGAAGTTGTGG
This sequence comes from Limnohabitans simekii (SeqCode), assembly GCF_965234735.1. Taxonomy (GTDB): domain Bacteria; phylum Pseudomonadota; class Gammaproteobacteria; order Burkholderiales; family Burkholderiaceae_C; genus Limnohabitans; species Limnohabitans simekii. Next base: position 88,407 of record NZ_OZ248546.1, read on the forward strand.
CCGACATACGCAAAGTGACGGCGGATTCTCGATTGCCAGAGGGCTACTTCATCACCCTTGGAGGACAGTTTCAGGCGCAAGAAGAAGCCTCACGCCTGATCTCTTTGCTCTCGGTGGTCTCTGTGGTGTTGATGTTTGTGGTGCTTTACAGCCGCTACAAGTCCACCGTTTTGTCTGCCTTGATCATGGTGAACATTCCCTTGGCGCTTGTGGGTGCTGTGTTGGGTCTGTGGTTGTCAGGTCAGCCCTTGTCGGTGGCCGCCTTGGTCGGGTTCATCACGTTAGCTGGCATTTCGGTGCGAAACGGCATTTTGAAAGTCAGCCATTACATCAACCTCATGCGCTTTGAAGGAGAGTCCTTCACCAAGTCCATGATCTTGCGCGGTTCGATGGAACGTTTGAGCCCGGTGTTGATGACAGCCTTGGTGACCGCCTTCGCATTGGCACCCTTGCTCTTCGAGGCCGAACGCCCCGGCACCGAAATTTTGCACCCGGTCGCCGTGGTGATTTTCTCGGGCTTGATCAGCTCGACGCTGCTCGACACCTTTCTGACGCCTGCCATGTTTTGGCTCTTTGGCCGCAAACCTGCCGAGGCGCTTTTGCAAGACAAAGATGCTGAAGCATTCTGACCATTCATTCGTTTCTTCAACCTCAACCAAAACCTCAAAAGGACATCTCATGAAATTCCATACGCTCTTGATCACATCGTCACTTTTCCTCAGCGGACTCGCATGGGCAGGGCCACACGATACAGATCACAAACCCATGCAAGGGGGTGTTTTGACCACCGTCAAGGATGTTGACTACGAACTGGTCGCCAAACCTGATGTGCTGCAGTTGTTCGTGCGTGACCATGGCAAACCCGTTGACGTGAGTAAAACGACGGCAAAAGTCACACTGCTTTCTGGCGCTGACAAGCAAGAAGTTGAGTTGAAACCAACAGGCGACAAGCTTGAAGCCAAAGGTAGCTTCAAGGTAGCTCCTGGGACAAAGGTTGTTGCTCAATTAAGTACAGCTGGGAAAACTACTTCTGCACGTTTTGTACTGAAATGAGGCGTTTACAACTTAATTTTTTTGCCACAAATGGTGGATCAATTTTGAGAAAATATCATGAAAATTTGGACTATTAAAATAAACGTCGTCTCAGCTTGCGTACTTGGCATCGCAGGTTGCGCTACACCCGTTGATCGAATGGCTGAGAAGCCATATTGCCATACGCATTCAGGAAGAAATGCTTACTGCACAAAAGATCCTGCACCCAGCATTGCCAAAGATGATGAAGCAAAGTCGTTTGCCTCAGTGCCAGAAGCTCTAACGGTTTACGTCTTGCGTTATAGGGACGACGGACATCATCCGTTGGACATTTCTGTGGATGGTGGCGCAGCGATGGAGACTGTTCCAAACTCCATGATTCGCCTGCGATTAAAAGAGGGGACTCATCAAATCACTTTCAATGTTGGAGGTAAAACGTTTGACCGAACAATTTCAGGTACGAAGGGAGAAGTTCGGTTGTTGGGAATTACGGGTACTGATTATTTTTGGGGCAAATCTTCGCATCAGTGGACGAATGACTCAGTGGATCAACTCAAACAGCGCGCACTGCGTTCTCGTTTGATCAAAGACATCACTTTGCTTTGATGCTCTGAGGCCATCCGCCGTGACTGATTGTCATTGGCGGGATTGCTTCAACCTGTCTGGACAAGTACCATCTTTACTCCGCAAGACTTTGGATGGTCTTTGTAGCACTTGTTGCTCTGATGTTCTGGAAGCACCTGCCATGCCAAGCTGTCATTGGGAATGGTTCGTTTGGAGAGTTTTGAGCATGACTCTGAGAAGCGGGGGCAGCGCTTATCGCCTAGACACTCGAAAGCACATACTGAGTCAAAGCGACACGTTGCGCGGTGCAAAATAAATCACAGCCACTCCGGCAAGCACGAGTGATGCGCCTACCAAGTCCCAACGATCAGGCAACACGCCATCAACTAACCATAGCCACAAGACTGAAACAGCGATGTACACCCCACCGTAGGCGGCATACACACGTCCAGCGGGATGAGGATGCAGCGTCAGCAGCCAAACGAACAAAGACAAACTTGCTGCGGCAACGATCAACCACCATGGAGACGCACTTTTCTTAAGCCATAAATACGGCAAGTAGCAACCAAGAATCTCTGCGCAAGCGGTAAGAGCATAAAGGCAAAATGTTTGGATCAGTGTCATGAATGCGAATGCCTTTGGTGAACGTCAGGGTGTCCGTCTTCAAATGGTTTGCGATAGATAGTCGCCTACCAGCCTACGAACTGCAAACCAATCGCACGACTTATGACACGGTTTTCACTTCCGATGCTGTTCAAATCATCAAGTTCGAGCCCCGCGTGTAGATCCCAACTTTTACTCTAACTGGTCGGAGCCCCAAGCCTAGCGTCTAACTTTCACTTGTAAAATGACAGCGCTGAACGCAAATTTGCATGTTTTGGCTGGAAAGTTACATTATGTAACTTTTGGGGTTATTACACGAAATATTACACGTTTAATAAAAACGCATGTAAGTCATTGATTTATAATGGTTTTTGACGAGCCTGGATTTCTGTTAACTCCGCAGAAACAGTTTCTTACTAAAAAACACCCCCTAAAAACCCATACAAATCAACGATTTATATCCAATAATTAACCTAAAGAATCAATTACACGGTTATTACACGAATTCTTTGTAGGCTTCTCACATTATGGGAAGTTGCATATTGCAACTGAAGATTTGAAAACCTGTTTTCTGCGGATGGCACCCTCCTCTTAACGACCCAAAACAAAGTCGGCTTTCATTGCCCAAAACTTTGATTTGAGTACTTATTGAATTTCTGTTTTTCCAAGCAGCTTGAGAATCCGTCCAATGCTTCGGGACACTCACCGAAGCGGTTTCCCAAACCGTGGTGCTGAAGCTAAATTCATGTGAAGTCCACTGAACTGCTGCATTTGCTTAGGCTGTGCACCTTTTAAGAATCACATGACAAATGAAATTCAAATTGCACCACGAACTTATCTCAACACCCAGATCACAAGGCGCATCAACGTCAGCGGTATCGATGTTGATGAGGACTTGATCAAGGAGTTGCTGATCAAACACCTTCAAGATTTCAACAGCAAGCAACGCCCCAAGTTGTCGGATGCGTTTGAAATCTACATGACTGAGAACACCTCAGCCCACAGACGCAAATTCAAACTCAATGCCAATCAGTACTTCAAACGCTTTGTGGCGCAGTTTGGCGACATGTACTTGGATGAACTAAGACATTGGCACATCACCCAGTACCGAGATCACCGTTTGGCTGAAGGCCTTCATCCCAACAGCGTTCGAAAGCACAACAACATCCTCAACGCCATGATCAACATGGCATTCAAGCATTTGGATATTGACAGGCTCAGCCCATTCAGAGGTCTGCAGATTCGAGGAGAAGGTGAAAACACCAGACCTATCCCAAACATCACCAAGGAACTGATGCATGAGGTCAAGGCATTTCTGATTGCCCACCCCACTCCAGCCAGTATGGTGGGGCTGATTCAACTCAATACAGGATTTCGAATCTCTGAGCCCACGCTTGCAAGACTGGAGGATTTGGTTTTGGACCATGACATTCCGCACCTGTGGATCAGAAAGAACGAGTTATCTGACCGCAAGACCAGAGCAAGCATCCGGGCTGTACCCCTCTTGGGTATATCACTTGAAGCCGCCAAAGAGTTGCACAGCCGCGCACAGCGCAAAAACTCACCCTGGCTGTTGCCTCAGTACGCCAAGGAGTTTGGTGGTTGCTCATGCTCAGCCATTCTGAACAAGAACCTGAAGCCACTCAACTTCAGAAGCCACATGTTCAGGCATGCATTCATTGACCGGCTTAAAGCTTGCAATGACATTCCACTGCCCTTGGCTGAAAGCATCACTGGACATGGGCGCGGTCAATCTGACTTTGCTGTGTATGGAACAGTTGGTTATTCATTGGAACAAAAGCTTGAGGTGATTCGCAAGGTTCTGATCTAAGAACCCTGGAAATAGCCCCGACGAGACCTATTGGGGCTATTCCAAAAATTGGATACTGGACTCGGAGTCGAACCCTTTATCCATCGAAGATTGCACAGGAAATTAGGTCAAAATTGATGTTGCTTTTTGAACTGAAAACTCAGCAAATTCAAGGTTCCATAAATTATTTGCTACAATGTTTCATCAACGAAATATGCGGGAGTCAACCCATACAGGTGACACCCCTCAAGCATGTTTCTTGCTAGAAAAAACCGAATACATTCCTCGATAGCTCAGTCGGTAGAGCGCCGGACTGTTAATCCGTAGGTCCCTGGTTCGAGCCCAGGTCGAGGAGCCAAAACCCCTTTAAAATCAAGCACTTACAACTTGATTTTAATCTAAAGTATTAATTACACGGTTATTACACGAATTCATTGCCCTGCCGCTGGTTGCACTACTTGTTTTTTGATATTAAAGTGTGTTCATGCGCACACCCGGCAACGAAACAATCGTAGTCAAGCCTGAGCTAATTAGGCTGGTGCGCCGTGACGACAGTAAAAAGTGGCAAGCACACTACAAGCTGGAGAATTTAAAAACTTGGTTCCGCCGCAGCACTGATACAGCCAACGTCAAGGAAGCTGCCAAGATTGCCGAGCGTATGTGGATGAAAGCCACTTTCGATCTTGAGGAGGGTCGCCCAGTCATCAGCAGGAAGTTCAAGCCTGTGGCTGAGGTTGTCTTGCATCGCCTTGAAGCAGAGATTGCTGCCGGTACTGCCAAGCCCAGCGCCCGTGACTATGTGTCTGCCATCAAGCTGTACCTCATCCCCTTCTACGGTGCCTACAACGTGGACGGCATCAAACCCTCTGTGATCTCAGAATTCCATGTGTGGCGGCGTGACAAGGTAGGACGCGAACTCTCAGGCAGTGCTCAGAACAACCACAACGCTGCGCTGAACCTTATCTTTGATGAAGCTGTTGAACGTGGGTACATGACAGCCTATGAACGCCCACTGACCAAGAACACTGGTGCTGAGAGTGACCGTCGTGCGGAGTTCAGCCACGAAGAGCTGGAAACCATGATGAAGTACGCCGCCAAGTTCATTGCAGATGGGCGGACTGCTCGCACCAAAGTCATCCGTGAGCTGCTGGCTATCTATGTACCCTTCATGGCTGCAACTGGCATGCGCCCAGGCACTGAAGCTGAATACCTTGAGTGGCGACACATTGATGTAGAAGTTCGCGATGGGCAGCCCATCCTGCATTTCCGTCTACAGCGCGGCAAACGCGGCGCACGTAACTTTGTAGCCCACAACAGTTGTTGGCTGCTGCTAGAGCGCCTACGTCAGCTCAGTCCGGACTTGAACCACATGACGCTTGAGGAAGTTTTAAAGAAAAAAGTCCCCAAGCTGCTGTTCCGCCTATCGGATGGCTCTGTGCCAGATAACTGGAACAAACCCTTTCGCCAGTGGCTTGAGGAATCTGAATTACTCAATTGCCCTGTGACTGGCAAAGAGCGGAGCCTGTACAGCCTGCGGCACTACTACGCCACCCAGCGTTTGCTTGAAGGAATTCCCATTCACGACTTAGCTGAGCAGATGGGCACATCAGTACTGATGATCACCAAGCACTACAGCCACTTGACTCCACTGATGAAAGCCAAGCAGTTCGCTGGCGTTGTGGACCCCAATGCCACCAGTGGTGAAGCTGCACAGATTAGAGCCATCATGAGTGCACAGATGGCTAACAACAACATCCTGAACTTGGTGCAGATGGGTACAGGTCTTGTCATGCCCCTGATTGCACAAAGCCCTGAATTGACCGATGACTTTGAGAACCGGCTCAAAGCTCAGCGTCGAAAGTCAGCCTAAACCCCTTTTGAACAATTAACTAACCCGACCTGCCCTCACGACTGAAGAATCGTCCTACAAACAACAGCCATGCCAATGAAATCTGTACCCAAGTCCACCATACCCATCAATGCTTTGCATGCTGATGTACGGCGCTTACTTACAAAATATAAATGTAAGTATGAATTACACGAAGTCAGAGCTCAGTTCATGGGAGCTATTGCAAGTCCCATTGATCAGGTCAATCCCATGCAAGAACTCAAATCACTGTGGAATGGCGCACTGCCACCAGTCAAAAACATAGAAGCAGTCAATGAACTCATGCAGGTATTTGCAATGGGACTATGGAATCAGTTGTCTGCTCATTGTGATCCTGAGCAGCCCTTTTTGCTCACTGAATTTGTGGGCAAGTACAACCACAAAGAAATCAATCGCTTTGCTCAGGTCAAGCATCAAGAAATTGATCATTTCATCGCCGGGTTCTTTCAAGGTCAGGACAAAATGCGCTTGCCGCCTGAGATAAACACTGGCTTGGATGATCTAGAGGACTTGGCTGCTATGTTTGCGGGAGTGGTTGATATTCCATCAAATCCTAACGATACAGAATTGATCATGCGCGAATTGATGCATAAATTGACTCAAATTGCCGATATTGCCCAAAAGGAAATCAACTCCATCATCACTAGAACTGCCGATGACAGGCGCAATGGTGGCAGCACCACAAACACCTTGCATTGAAAATACAAAATGTCTGAACTCCTAACCCAGTATTTTGAGCGCTATGCAGAGAACGCTATCACCAAGATGAAGGCTTCTTTGATTGCGGTTGACTACTATGAACGAATCAGACTGAGGTTGGTGCAGAAAGAAGACTTGAGTGGCGAACTAGCCATCATTGCCAAAGTTGGGGCTGCTGGCACCATGACCGTGGTCAAGGAAGCCATCGCAGACTACAAAGCCCAAGTTGCAGGAGCCTGGGAGTTAAACCAGCGCCTGCAAGACATTGGCAAACACAAGATCAGTTTGGTTGTTAATGAACGGGAACATCTACCACGGGCAGATGTCGCCTACCAATTTAAAAGCAAAGCTGGCACGGTGAAAGTTCATATCACCACTGCTGGTGAAAATTACACCGTATCCATCAATGCAGGCAAGAACCCCATGGCAGCTCAAATGGCCTGCATTGAACTTGAGAAGCAACTAACTTTTATCGGCCTTACTGGCTAACGCCACCCTGCTGGCGCGGATTAATTGGTCTAGAGGCCTGCCTGAGCTTGTGTGGTGTGAAGTCATAGGCTTTGTCCAAAAATGCACAGGCAATATCAATATCGTATTTCTCGATATCAATGATCTGCACATTCTTGTTCAATGCAAGGTATTCACCAAAGTTATTGGGCTTGGCATCGTGTGGAATTGCTTTGTAAGTTGGGAAAACAAACCGCCACTCCAAATTATTCATGTCGTGGTTTAAGTGGTAGCAAGACTGCAGTGTCATGGGTGCAAGGCGCATGGAAAGATACAGATCGTAGGTTTCGGTTTGTTCGTCCAAGGCCTGCCAAAGATCCTCTAATTGAACAGCATGGATGATGTGACGTGTTCTTGCCGCGATGTCCAATTTGTATAAGGCTTTTTCAATTGGTTCATCTGAATCAATAAACAGATTGATCTCATCCATGCTCATGTCATAGAGCCGCTTGAAGAGTTGAGCTTGTTCCATATCCTCTTGTCCCTTTAAGCATGTTGAGTCTGAATATGTTTGAATTTGTACATGTCACGCAGGGCACGATCGAAAGAACTCTCAACCTCACTGACCCCCAAGTCATCCAGCACTCCGTAGACGCTGATGTCATCACTGGGCACATAGCCATCAAAGGCATCACTGCTGCCATAGGCCTCATCCAAATCCTCAAGCGCACTTTCGAGTAAGGATTCGGCTCGGTTCTTGGCAGCATCAAGGCCTCTCAAAGCGCTACGGATATGGCCCACATCCCTGCGCCAAGTGTTCAAGGTCTGCTGCGTGACTTCCAAGGAACACAGGGCTTGGTTTTTAAGTGCGCTAAAAGTGGAAATAGCAGAAGTCTCGGCCACAGCCATGAGCGAATCAGCGGGCCAGGGGCTGCGCATCAACGTTGTGGCTATCTCGCAAACCGTCTCCTCATCACTGCCACTGGCGCTGATCACAGGGGAATCCGTGCTTCTTTCAATCACAATGTATTTGGTCATTTGTTTGTCTCCTGTTGAATAACTGTTGCAGTAGCTACAAAGATCAGCCAAGACCCACGCTCATTGAATCGCCATCTCATGTTCAATTTATTGGGCCTTGACTGGTTGACGGACTGAAATTAGTAAGGAGCTTCGTCAGTGTCATCCATCTCAATGACTTCAGTCTGCTTGTACTTCATCGGGATTGCCAATTGGCGTTCCATCTCCTTGCGCAGACTCTCTGGCTGAGTGGGATCCAAGGAAATACTGCGCTTGTAATTACGGACACCACGCTCAAGCAAATACAGGTTGCTGGGCATTTTTTTGCCCAAATATTTGACTAAGTTGTCTTCCCATGATTTGCCTAGATCGTTGGCAGAGATCATCTTGTACTGGTCCCCAGTCACATGGTGCGCCACAAACACGCAAAAGCTAGATGAATCTGTTTCGTTTTCTTTGGGCTCGGTGTGGACATTGACTTCACCGCTGAACTGAAAACTTGTCTTGGATGTCATACCTGTGAGTTGAAAAAATTCCCGGATCAAAGCAGTACGCTCTTTGGTGCTCTTATCTCCCGCTTTCTTGGACAAGGCCACTGATTCCAATTCTTGTGCCTGACTGATACCACCGCGACGAGTGATGTAGGCAGGCAAATCCAACACCGATTGGTTTTCATCTCTGGCCACTGTCAAAACCTTGGTGTAGCGAGTTGCATTGGTTTTGTCAGTGCGAACCACAAACCTAACCATGGCCGCAATAGGTGTGCTGTTGGCTTGAATGTTTATTTGGTGGTTATTTTTGAGATCGGTGCGAATGGCTTCCACAATCTTTTCCTTATGTGGGCTTTCCTCAATCCGCAGCGAAAGACTGTAGATTGATGCCAAGAGTTCATACAAGGCCTGGTGTCCACGCTCCACGACTTCGACTTCAAACTTCTCACCCAGTTTGAACAACTCCTCGCTTTCTTTCATGAAGTTTTGAACTTCAGGCGACAACACTGCCTTGTCAGTGGATTTGTCTTTGGTAATTCCTGTTGACACAAAAGCACTCAAATCAAATGTCTCGAGATCCACGCCCTCGAGTTCTTGTGTAGCAAGTTGGTTCATCAGGGCGGGTGGTGGTGCGATGGTTTTGATAGCGCCGTTTGAAAGTTGCATGGCATTTCTCCTAGGAAATTCGGGACTTCGCAGGCGACATGCACTGCGAAAACCGAGATTAGGAGAGAAATGCGTTACAGAACTGCCTAAGGATTCTTCTGTAACAGTTTTTTGATGAATTTGATAATTTGAGAGGCCATTAACTAAACCGGAGACCGTCATGGATACCCCGAATATGGCCTTGCGTACCTCACAGTTAATTTCTTCAAGCCTGCACTTTTGGTGGGTGGCGTTTCTTAGATGCAGCAAAGACTATTGGTGGATCTGCCAACAAAAAGGCAATTGCTTGGACAGTCGCTTGGTCAAGGTCTGGCAGGACTTTGGCGACGTCTTTGAATACAACTCGCTGATGCATTGGTGGCAAGACCGAGGCTCTGGGTTATTCGATTCACCCCAAGTTGAGATGGATTTTGTGGAATATCTAGCCAGTGGAATGTTGGTGTTGAAACGCAAAGATCTAGTTCATCCGCATAAAGGCAAGATCTGCATCGCAATTCCCTTGGATCTTGATAGAAAGAAAATGCTGGCAGCTGTTGAGGCGGTTTTCAAGATCGCCAATGTTCGAGGCGCACACTATGACCAAGATGCCAAGTACCAGTTGATTTACACAGACCCAAGAACTTTGCGCAAACTAATTCCAGCCTACTGCACCTGGGCGTTGAAACTCTGTGTTGAGCAAAGCCAAAGTAGCAATCCAATACATAAGTGGAAGAGCTACGAAATGGGCAAGCAACTCAAAGCTACCCCAGAACATGTAACAACCATTTACGATTCACCCAAAACTGCAAAAGCCAAGCGCAGCAGCATGCGAACTGATCAAAGCCGCAACAATGCTTCTGCATTGAGTCTAATTTCCAATGTGGAAATTGGAAAGTTTCCATCTAAAGCCAAAGTCACTGCAAAACCTAGATGGACTGAATCGCAGCAAGCAGGACTTGATCAAGCAGTCTCAACAGGTCAATGGCCGCCCAAGGACTGGTTGGACCTAGAACACACGTTCATGCTGCCTGATCAAGGGTTAGATCTCTTCAACGATCAGGGAGCGCCCATTGTTCGAGAGCTAGCCATCTTGGCAGCTATGAACAACATGGAGAAATCGTTTCTTTCCTCTAGGCATGCTGCTGGATAGCAGAACCAGACCCTCATTGCTCAATGCCAGAGTTGATCTGGTCTTTGAGCATTGCGCTGGCCTTGAAAGTAACAACTCGTTTAGGTGGGATTGGTACAGGCTCGCCAGTACGTGGATTACGCCCTGGTCGTCCAGCCTTGGAACGAATCTCAAAGTTGCCAAAGCCTGAAATCTTGACATCCTGCCCTTCAACCAGTTCAGCAGCGATAACCTCAAAGAAGGCCTCAATATAGTCCTTGGCCTCTCGCTTATTCAAGCCCAACTGCTCGTGCAGCATTTCTGAAAGATGGGCCTTGGTCAGGGCTGGTGTATCCAGCGAGTCGAAAGAAATTTCCATTCAGAAATTATTACCGCCAATGGGAGACCATTTGCGCTATGCCTGTCATGACCGCGATTACGGTTCAAAAAAGCACTATGTTTTCTGCCTAAAAACCACGCTTTTGACCCTTTAGAAGGGATTTTGTGGGGTGAAACTTTGTGGCGCTGCCTGCATTCCCTGCTGCAACCCATGAAGATCTGCCTGGCTAAAACTACTGCTGTGCGTGGGTCTCAGCACTGGTTGTGAGCTGGGTAGTGGTGGGGGCCGACTGGGGGTCACTGCTCTAGCCTGCTGAGGCACCGGACTTTTAGGTGGGGGTGGCTTGGGGGTTGGTGGTTTTGGCTTTGGGGGTTGAGCTGGCTTGGGTGGGGCCTTCTTAGGCTTGATTTTCTTTATCTTTGGGGTTGCAGCAGCTTGGGCTTTTTGTCTGGCTAACTCCTTTGCCTGTGCAGCAACAGCAGACCAACCGTTGTCAGATATCAAACGCCAAAGTGCCAGTTGATCTTCTGGATCGGCTATCTCTGTAAATCTCATCTCTGGTCTCCTTTTCATACATTTATTTAGCAAAATTCGGGCATATGCAGTCCCTTCTTTTGATTGGGTCATAAATAGAAATATGCGAATCTTTGAATTGATCAAACCCAAAACACCCGGTCAACTGAGAATTGATCAACTCAGCGCCGCCAGTAAAAGAGCCAAGGACGCTGTCAAGCAAGAACGCTTGCGACAAAAGACACAACGAACACAGCAAGCTTTGCAACGTCTGCGAAATCCTGGATTGAAAGCACCCGTCTAAGCTGATAGGCTTAGGACTTATGAACACCATTGACCCAACCCGCTGCCCTATCTGTCAAGAGCCTAATGTTTGCGCCATGGAAAAGGCCAAAGCTACTGGCACAAAGCCTGAGCGCTGCTGGTGCATGGACGCCGTGTTTACACCTGCAGTGATGGATCAAGTGCCCGCTGCAGCCAAAGGAAAAGCCTGCATATGCGCCAAATGTGCGGAAACACTCAATTAAGTTTCAATTTGTCAGGGCCTAGCTAACTATTTACCCGATTGACATATTTGCATTGGCTCTCATAGGATGATCCTGCTCGATATTTCAAACGTCGGTTTATACAAGCGAGAGGGCTATTGAATGAACATGCCATTTGGTCTAACTATTTTTTTCGGTTCATTAACTCTCTGGGCAGGATTATTGATTTGGGGCCTAACCCATAAAAAATTCACTCCCTTCATTATTTTCGGAATTGCATTTCTACTGTTCATGAATGTCCGCTACTTGATTGAGGGCGCTCCAGCAGCCATTGCTTTCTTTATTGGAATTTACGATGTTCTCGACAACATCGGCTTGCAGTCCGGTCAAACAGCAGCAGCACTGGCAACTTGTCCAGATAACGCCTGTACTGTTTGGGGCTCGACTTATGAATTGCATCCTTCATGGGGCACAGCTTTTCACGATCGATTTATAAATGGCACAGAATTTAGAACAAACCTTCTCTACGCACACTTAGCTTTCAATTCCATCGTCTTTGTTTTGATGCACATTCAGCTATGGCGCCCTGGCTCTGGCGCAAACGCTACCTTGCACGCGTATCTTGGAAGAGTTTCCTTTGCTTGTTTGACCATAGGAACGGTCTGTGCCATTTGGCTTGCAGCCTCTCACGGCTCCGTTGATGAATACGGCGGAAACCTCTCCATGTATGGGTTTTGGTCCATGTCGTTCTTTGTTTATGGCTGTGCTGTGATGGGTGTTTTAGCGATACGAAGAGGGGATGTCACCAGCCACAGAATCTGGATGATCAGATTTGCTGGATCAATGTGGGGGGCGTTTTGGATTTTTAGAGTCATACTGTTTGTGATGGGACCCATTCTGCGCGATTACCCATCGGCAAACATTTTGTTATGTATTTGGGTGTCAGCGCCCTTAGGTATTCTTATTGCTGAAGTTGTCAGAAGAAAAATATTAGACAAGCAATCAAATGGCACAAAACAAAGAAGTGACCTGGCTTATGACTAAATTACCGGAGTTTTTAAAACTGATGTCAGCCTCTTTGTTTGGAAAACCAGATTAATTTGACTTACTAGGTAGCTTCAAAGTTGGACGCTTAGGTCCTTGTGACTCTTTGTCAAAACCCGATTTCACCAAGCCACTGATGGCCTCTATCCGGGCATCTAACTCCCCAGCGTCAACTGCAGAGCGTAAGACCTCAAGTGTGGTCACAACACCTGCAATGCTGTCAGTCTCGATGGCGTTTTTGCCTTCGATGACTTCTAGCGTACGTGCTCCGTAACGAACAGTGATGCATAACTTGCCATTGTCACTGGGCCACCACCAAGGTTTGATCCTCTTGGGGATTTCAACCTTACGGGACTCACCCGTGACAGCGTCTTTAACTGTGCGAAGTTTGGTAGGCTGGTACTGGGTGCCCGCTTGCTCAGCCTTGGCCAATTGGATCTGCTCATGCAATTTGCTACTGAGTTTTTGACGCCGGGCATGCTTGGGGCTTGTGCCCTGGGTCTGCTTGGCCTGTACTAATTTCAATGCGCTTAAACCTGACATGTACTACTCCTTATGTGTGTTGCAGGAATAGCAAATTTATTGTCAGACCATGGCTCTGGACAACCGAAATCGCTGGTAACCCGATGACTTGGCGGGACTCAGGCTAAGGTTGACAGATTCAAAATCAGACTCAATCAACAGACAAGTTTGCGTAATGCTCGCGAGCGCGAATAGTCTCAACGCGAATACGCTCCTCGTGGGCTTCTTGTTCTTTTTTTAAATCCAAATAACGCGGTTCATATCGCTCTAATTGCTTGTGGCTCAAGCGCCAATAAGGATTTTTGCTGTGCTCTTGCATGCAAAGCTCCATCTCATGGCGCAAATCTACACTTAGCTTACGCTTGAAGAATATGGCGTCATGCACTCGGGCAATGGGCGCACGGTCGTATTTTTCGGCAACGGCGCAGACCACGTTCATGACCTCGGTCTCATCGTGCTGGTACAGGTACGCCAAGATCTTGGATTTACTGGGTCTGCCACTAGGTGTTTGCAGGAACGGCTTGCTCAGCAAATCCCGGCGCTGGGCTTTGACACGCTCGTACAGGTGTGCATCCAAGATGCCCTGCTCTTTGATAAATGCCTGAACTGTCAAGTCATTAAGAAACCTATCCCTGTCTGCGCTGTTCCTGATGATGTCTACCAATGCAGGGTTTGACCAACCACCCGATTCGTTTTGCCAACCGTGTGTGGTGACCCTTGCGCCGAAGCTGATTGCAGTAAAAGCTTGCTTAAGCAACTTTGGCTGAAGGTCCAGGGGCACTGGACTGCTCTCATCAAAGGTGAAGTGGCGCACAGTAGCCATGAAGTCATTCTTGTCCTCCAAGAATCCCAGAGTGGCGCTGAATACCTTTCGCAGATCCGCGCCCTGGCCTCGACTGCCTATGTACTGCTTGGCCCAACCCATCTTCCAAGCCACAACACTGCTGCGGATGTCATATTCCCAGCAGTCACCAAGCACTGCTCGGCGCAGTTCCTTGTTGATGTTTTGCACGCTCACGCCCTCGTAATACAAGCGGCCAAAGTCACTGGGCTTTTTGCGCTGTAGGTAGTAACCATTCATCACGCTGGCTATGGCCAAAATAATCCGGGCTTGGCGCAGGGCTTGATTCTTCTTTTGTAAAGTGATGAGTTCAGCTTCTGTACTCAGCCACACGATGTAACTCTTGACGCTTTCCACGTCCACAGGCAGCACATCAAATATATCGTCCAGTTCCGCGTCACTTGCTCGGCGTTTGATTTCTGGGTAAAGCAGGTTGACCAATTGATAACAGCTGAATTCATCTCCCCCTAGGTACTGATCTAACTCTCGGTCATTGCTGATAGATGTCAATATTGTTTCCTCAATAGCCAAGGTGTCCACCATGGTCACAAGATCCGTCAAGCGGCATTGACTAACACCACCAGTCAAGTTGGATCCAAGTACCACTGGTTCCACGAGGCTAAGCTTGTTCTCACGCAACCAACGATGCAAGACCATCTTTTGTGCGCCAATTTGTCCGCCCTCATTTGCAAGTTCTTTAAGGGAAATGGTGAATAGATCTAACTTTTGCTGCAGGGGTGTGGCTGCAAAGTGCAAGCTTTTGAACAGCTTGTTCTCAAGTACCCGGATGTATTTAGCCAAGGCTCTGTGAGCAGAGTTGGCAGGTTTAGGAAAAGCCAGACTCAGGGCTTCGTAAACCTTTGCGTCAATGGTGATTTTGATCAAGCGCTGCCCCCTTGCAGTCAGGACTTGAGAAATCCTGAAATTCACAGGTATTTAGCTGGAATATACAGATTACCTGGCAAATACAAAAAAGTCATGCGCTTATAGTAATTTGTTGCCACTTCCCATATGCCCCAATAGCCCAATTACCTGGTTCATTGACCTGATTGATCCCAATTCAAGCAAGTCCTTGTTTTTGTTAATCGAGGCATAGGTCTGAGGTCGTGGCCCACGACCTGCGGTTGGCAAGCGGCACTGCAGGGGATAAAATCTAGAAAACACAGTTAAATTTTGAAGAAAATCATCATCATTGCAGGACCCAACGGCGCTGGCAAAACCACTTTTGCCCGTGACTTTTTGCCTGCTGAAGCCCAAACGCTGCGTTTTATCAACGCCGACTTGATCGCTGCGGGCTTGGCTCCATTCAATCCAGATACTGCTGCATTCAAGGCTGGCCGCTTGATGCTGGAAGAAATTGATGAGTGTGTGGATGCTGGGCACAGCTTTGCTTTTGAAACCACGCTGTCTGGCATGGTCTATTTGAAAAAGATAGCCTTGTGGCAGGCCCACGGCTACCAAGTCAAACTGTGGTTCCTGTCATTGCCCAATGAAGACATTGCCGTGTCCAGGGTGGCGCATCGTGTTCAACAGGGTGGGCACAATATCCCTGAGCATGTCATACGCAGACGCTTTAAAGCAGGCTTGGCTAACTTTCATGAGCGTTACAGCAAGATAGTTAATTCATGGGCCTTTTATGACAGTTCTGGCATGCACCCTAAGCTCATTGACTGGAGTAACAAATGAACACCAAAGACATTCGCACCTCCACTGATCCAGATTTAGCAGGCTCCTTCGCGGCCATGGAACGAGCAGCACGTGCAGCCCAAGATCTAGCCATCAAAACTAACACGGGTATCGTTGTTGCAGTTGACGGCAAGAACATTGAATTGACAGCAGCTGATTTGATCAAGTTGCGTGATCAACAAGAGCATCACTCATAGCATTAAGTAAATCACTTTGATGCAAGAAGAGTCCTACCGTGGATGACTTTCACCAAATCAAACTTGCACTGAAAGAGATCAATCAGACTCTTCTAACGCAGTCGATGGAAATTGCTGAACTTCGCAGACAAGTCCAAGTCTTAGTTCAAGCCACTACACAACCCTCAAAGTACGCAGAGATTGAACCTGACTGTGGATACGAATGGATGTGGGTTCGCATAAAGATTGATGCTGCAACTTGGTCCAGAATTAAATCTGGAGAACATGTATCAATCAAGGGCAATGGATGGATTCCTGATGCGTCTAAAAAACCCAATCCAAACGATCAGGATTTTCACTGGGACACATGGGAGTTTTATGGCGGAATCAATAAACCCATGAAAGTCTTCATGGACAGCCCCGTGGATGAGGCAACAGATCCTGAGGATCGAATCGCATATGAGGGGCCATTACTCAAAGAATTCATCATGGAGTTTGATGCATAACCGCTTCAATATTGATCATGAAATCATCAAAATCTGATACGGACAGAGCTGCTCGTGAAAATGCTGTATCAAATATGCTGGCCAACCTGCGGATAGAGCAACTAAAGCCAAGCGAAAGCCTTTCTATAAACATTCAGACTATATTGCCGGAACAAAATCAATAGACGATCTTCTTCTAGAAGCAAGAATCAAATACGGCTTGAAATCAAGCAAGTAATCTCAAATTTTTCATTTCAACTAAACAACGTCTTTTGTGTCCTGAGTTGGGTTGTTTAGCGAAAGTTGATTTCACATTAAAAAGTCATGCGCTTATAGTAATTGTTGCCACTTCCCATATACCCAAATAGCCCAATTACCTGGGTCATTGACCTGATTGATCCCAATTCAAGCAAGTCCTTGTTTTTCCACTGGGACTGATTCCGGAATTGATCGGGATATGGATTTGCTACTTGTAGGGGCTAAATACTGGATGCATACCTACCAAGCATCCGTCAAGGTCAGAGCCAACAATGGTCGTAGCCAAGTAGTACGCACTGAAGTTCGGGCACCAAGCAGTCAAGACGCTCGTTGGTTGCTTTGGGCGCAGTATGGATTTCACAGCATTCAAGCTGGGCCATTAAAAGTCAACAGCTGAATTAGTCGCAGCCTTTGGCTCAGCCAACTTCAATAACTCTAGCTACAGCAGCGTCGCAGTTACTGCACTGCCCAACCAGAACTAGATCTCCAGTGTCTACACGGCCATTGAAATTCTTGATCCGAACAACGCCGCCACAGCCAGTACACAACGTATTGGATAAAAAGAACTTTCTATCTTGAGCTGAAATTTCTGACCATAACTTTGCGGCTTCTGGTGTGAATTGCGGAATTTTTTCGATACTCATCCGCCTAGTCTATCCATACCGATCAATACTCGCTGGGCAACATGATCACCCAGTTCTCTTGATCCCAGCAGGCGTAAAGCGTGATGGAGTCCAGGGGAAAGTCTGTATATGGAATCTCCTGTCTGGCGTGTTCCTTGTCATTGCCATCCTCGTAGATCATCACCGCCCTGCCCTCAGTGACCTTCACGTGAACCACTACAAACCAGTCCTCAGTACCAATCTCGCACAAGTGACTGGCAATGGCATCCATCATCCAAAAGCAAGCCGCCTTTTCTGCCAAATGCTTGGTGCCATCGGTCAACAGATGCCTGCGACTGATTCTGTAATAGGCTGTTGTGCCTGTGAATCGAGACATGGTGAAACTGTCCAGTCCCAACTGTTGAAGTTCTCGGTGTGTTTTCATCTCTGTGTTCCTGTTCGTAGACATGACCACAGTTTTGTTTCAGACACGCAGATGGGCAACCGACATTTGGTAACCCGATGATTTGGCGGGACATCGGTCTAAATTCACCAAGCACGAAGTTCAAGCACTGGTCCTAAAAAATCCGCAGCGCAGAAATTTAGACCTGCGGGACCCATTTGAGCAGCGAGCTAGGTCGTGGCAAAAATCTCACGGATTTGCTGCATAACTGCTGTCAACAAGTAAGTGTCTACAAAAACCCACCGTTTAAAACGAGCTACAGCGCATCAAATTCCCAGCCCGAATACTTTGAGTGCTGAGGACCCAGATCAGCGCTTGTAGGGCTTGCTCGCCAATCTGCTCTGGTTATCCACAGAGCGCGTGAGTTATCCAAGAAAAATCACGAAAAATGTTAGTTTTCATAGATTTCAAGGTTTGATCGTTGAAATCATTAAAGAAAAAAACCACTAAAAAGTTATCCACAGTCAGTTCATTTCACCCTACTCCAAGCTAGAAACCCATCACTTTGGCAGGACTCAGGTTGTCCAGATAAATATATGAAAACACAATGCAATTAACGCAAACACATGATTTAGGAGATAACACCATGGCACAAGCAAAGACACTGACAACTGCTGAAATTGAGCGCTTGTTAACGCATATCAATACACGCAAGTACGCAGCCCGTAACAGATCAATGATGATGCTCACACACTGGGCAGGTTTAAGGATCGGCGAAGTAGCCTGCTTGCGCTGGAGCGATGTCACAACCACAAATGGCGAAATCAAAGATGAGATCCGTTTGCTGCCCGACATGACCAAAGGTCGTCATGCTCGTACAGTGTTTGTCAGCGCCAAGCTGAAAGCAGAATTACAGGCCTACGCTGAACAAGCCAAATGCGTGGATCGCAGCTACCCATTCTTTGCAAGCCAAAAAAGCATCAAATCTGGTTTCGGCGCAAACAGCTTGGCGCAAACGTTTGCTCTGCTTTACGAAGGCGCTGGCCTTGAAGGCGCAAGCAGTCACAGCGGACGCAGAACGTTTTTAACAACACTGGCCAACAAAGGCACTGCCATCCATATCTTGAAAACGCTTGCTGGTCACCGCAGCATCAGCACTACTGCTGCATACCTGTACACCAGCCCAACCCAGTTAAAAGCAGCTGTGGAATTGGTTTAATCATTGGCGGATTCAAGTTCGAAGCGCAACGCGCTTGAGCGATTGATGAAACACCTCTGAGGGTGTTTTGAATCCCAATCTTTTTCTTGGTCTGTTATTCAATCTGTTTTGAATCATTCTAATTTCCTCATCGCTGACTGTGGACATG
>NZ_OZ248547.1:0-31047 GCF_965234735.1 Limnohabitans simekii (SeqCode)
TTGATCGATGCCGTGTTTGGTACCAAGCGCTCTGTAGCCGCCAATGCCTGTCAGGTATTCCTGAACTACTTGTTGCTTGAATCTCTCGTCATATCTCGCCATGAAAAACACCCCAAAGGTTGGACTGGTGTCCAGCTTTTGGGGTGCAGTTCACAAGTGCGGGGCTTGGTGATGCAGCGCTCTTGAAAAATCAGGCTGCTGTGAGCCAATACCCGGCGTTGAATGGGCTGCTCATGCGCAGTGCCAAGGGCGAGACGTCGACCAATTTGTCGGTGGGCATTTTTTCACCGTCACCCAAGTCGATGCCATGGGCTTCTGCGACGTCAGTGGCACGTTCGCCAGCGGCGGCACGCGCGACCGAGAAAGAGTAGAAGCAGCGGAAAGTTACTTTGCGCTCGGCCCAGAACTCGGCGGCTTCGCGGAACACGTCCAGCAATTGTTCGCGGGCCTCTTTGTCAAATTTGGCATGGGCGGGGATGTGCTCCAACACCACCACAAAACCAGGCTGGGCGCCCGACTTGTACAAAGCATCGCTCATGCTGTCGAACAAGGTGTCGAAGTTTTTGCTGGACTGGGCGGGGAAGATGAACTGCTGAGCCGTCATGTCCAAAATGTCTTGCTTGCTTTGCGCAGAAGCCAGGTTGGCATACAAGAAGTGCTGGCCCAGTTGGGCCGCGGCGTCTTGCAGATCGGCCACGCGAAATGCGCGGATCGACTGAACGATATTGGTTTTGACCGTACGAAGAGGCATGTCCATCGCCACAGTATTCCTAAAAAATGGCCTCTGACAAACACAGAGGCCAAGGGTTAACCCGAAAAAACAATCTGGCCATTATCGGCCAAGGACGGGTTTTTGGCAAGGGCTGTGCATCTCACCTGTGTTCGGCGAAGGGTCAAAATATAAAAAAATGTTGGCGCACACTAGCGCCAAAACAATCTACCTTATTGCATTGATGTCGGCAACCGTGATGGCGGTCATGTTCACAATCCGACGTACCGTGGTGCTGGCGGTGAGGATTTGCACCGGTTTGGCGGCCCCCAGCAACACCGGACCGATGGCGATATTGCCGCCTGCCGCGGTTTTCAGCAGGTTGTAGGTGATGTTGGCCGCGTCTAAATTTGGCAAAACCAGCAAATTCGCATCAGACAGCAAGCTGCTGTTGGGCATCAGGGCCTTGCGTGCAGGTGTGTCAATCGCCACATCGCCGTGCATTTCCCCGTCCACTTCCAGCCAGGGCGCTTGGCGCTGTATCAGGGCCAGGGCTTGGCGCATTTTCACGGCGGTGGGCTGGTTGCTGCTGCCGAAATTCGAGTGCGACAGCAAAGCGGCACGCGGCTCGACACCAAAGCGTTTCATTTCCTCGGCGGCCATGATGGTGATTTCGGCCAATTGCTCGGCGCTGGGGTCGTAATTGATGTGGGTATCGACCAAAAACACTTGGCGGTCGGGCAGCAACAAGGCATTCATACAGGCATAGGTGCTGACACCTGGGCGCAGGCCAATCACTTGGTCGATGTAGTGCAAATGCGAGTCGGGGGTGGACCAGGTGCCGCAAATCAAACCATCGGCTTCGCCCTTGTGCACCATCATCGCGCCAATCAGCGACAGGCGTCTGCGCATGTCGATCTTGGCGAGTTGGGCGGTGACGCCTTTGCGCTCTGTGAGTTGGTGGTAGGTCTGCCAAAAATCGCGGTAACGGTGGTCGTCTTCCACGTTCACCACTTGGTAATCTTTGCCTTCGCTCAGGCGCAGGCCAAAGCGTTCGATGCGCTGGCTGATGATGGCCGGGCGACCAATCAAAATGGGTTTGGCCAAGCCTTCGTCCAGCACGATTTGCGCGGCACGCAACACCCGTTCGTCTTCGCCCTCGGCAAAGCAAATGCGTTTTTTGCTGCCGCGCTTGGCAGCTGCAAAAACCGGCTTCATGGCCGAGCCGGAGGCATACACCAGCGACTGCAACTTTTCCCGGTAAGCGTCCATGTCGGTGATCGGGCGCTGCGCCACACCACTGGCAATCGCGGCCTGCACCACCGCCGGCGCGATCTTCATCATCAAGCGCGGGTCAAACGGTTTGGGAATCAGGTACTCGGGGCCAAACGCCAAGGTTTCACCGGCATAAGCTGCGGCCACCACCTCGCTTTGCTCGGCTTGCGCCAGCTCGGCAATCGCATGCACGGCGGCGATTTCCATCTCCGAGGTGATGGTCGACGCACCAGCGTCCAAGGCACCACGGAAGATGTAGGGGAAGCACAAGACGTTGTTGACCTGGTTGGGGTAGTCGGTGCGGCCGGTGGCCATGATCGCGTCAGAGCGCACCTTCAGCACTTCTTCGGGCAAGATTTCCGGCGTGGGGTTGGCCAGCGCCAAGATGAGCGGCTTGGCCGCCATTTTTTGCACCATCTCGGGCTTCAACACGCCGCCCGCCGACAAGCCCAAAAACACATCGGCGCCGTCAATCACTTCGCCCAAAGTGCGCATATCGGTTTTTTGCACGAACTGGATTTTGTCTTCGTCCATCAACTCGGTGCGGCCTTCATAAACCACGCCAGCCAAGTCGGTGACCCAGATGTTTTTGTAAGGCATGCCCAGCTTCACCAGCATGCCCAAACACGCCAAGGCCGCAGCACCTGCGCCAGAGGCGACCAACTTGACCTGGGCGATGTCTTTGCCCACCACTTTCAAGCCATTCAAGATGGCCGCACCGACCACGATGGCGGTGCCGTGCTGGTCGTCATGGAAGACCGGAATCTTCATGCGCTTGCGCAGTTGGCGCTCGACATAAAAACAATCGGGCGCTTTGATGTCTTCGAGGTTGATGCCCCCAAAGGTGGGCTCGAGCGCGGCGATGATGTCGACCAGTTTGTCCGGGTCTTTCTCGTTCACCTCGATGTCAAACACATCGATGCCAGCGAACTTTTTGAACAGCACGCCCTTGCCTTCCATCACCGGCTTGGCGGCCAGTGGACCAATGTCGCCCAAGCCCAGCACGGCGGTGCCGTTGGTGATGACGGCGACCAAATTGCCCCGGCTGGTGTACTTGTAGGCGTTGTTCGGGTCCTTGACGATTTCTTCGCAAGGCGCGGCCACACCGGGCGAATAAGCCAGCGACAAATCGTGCTGGTTGACCAACTGCTTGGTGGCTTGAATCGCCACTTTGCCGGGGATGGGGAACTCGTGGTATTCGAGGGCGGCGCGGCGCAATTCGGCGCGGGCTTCGGGGCTGGTGTGGTCGGTCGGCGCCGTTTTGCGGTCAGGCATGGTCAATCTCCAAAAACGGCTTCAAAATTTGTAGGTGTACTCGAGGATGGTGGCGTCGCTTTCGCGGGCGTGTGTGTGGGCATCCCAGGCCCGCACCCAGCGGAATTCCAACTCGTGGTGCTCGCCGATGTCAAAGCTGGGGCCGAGTCGAAATTTGTTACGGTCATGGCCGGGCGTGCCGTCCAAGCTGCGCTGCACCCGTACACCCGCAATGAAGCCAAAAAAATCATGTTCATAGCGCAGCGCCAGGTCGGTGTAGCCATAGTTGTAGCGCTCGCTGGGCGTGTTGGCATGCCCCACCAAGGCCCGCACATACATGCCCCAGTCGCCGCCAAACCGGATGTTTTTGCGCACACGCAACGCCACCTTGGTGATGTTGGTTTTGGCCACCACGCCGTCGGTGGTTTCTTGTTCGCGCTCATCCATCAACAGCAGGTCAAAGCGGTTGATCGGGCCGTTTGGAAACATCAAAGCGGGGATGTAGGTGATGGAATGGGTCAAGCCCGTGCCGTCGGGTGATTTTTCTTCTTCTAATTCGATGCCGAACTCGGGGCGGCCGCCCCACAGCAAGGTCTCGGCTGTTGCAAACAGGCTGAACGAGCCTGCCATCCAAAGAACGGCCAAGACACGTCCGTAGCGCCAGAGTGTGTTTGTCATAGGGGGGCGATTTTGCCTGAAGCTTGTCAGGGCTTGAAGAACAGACAGTCTCAAGCCCGCATCAAGGCTTCGATCTCGGCCACTTCCACCGGCACATCGCGGGTGATCAGCTCGCAACCGGTGGCGGTGACGATGGCGTCGTCTTCGATGCGAATGCCGATGTTCCAAAACGCTTGCGGCACATCATCAGCGGGGCGCACATACAGGCCCGGTTCGAGCGTGAGCACCATGCCCGGGTGCAGCACCCGGCTGGGCCGCGCTTGCACCATCAGACCGGTGAGCGGGTCGGCTTTGGCAGGCGTGGTGTTGGCCTCACCTGGCTCGACATAACTGCCGCAGTCGTGCACATCCATGCCCAGCCAGTGGCTGGTGCGGTGCATGTAAAACGGGAAATAGGCTTTTTTCTCCAGCACATCCTCTAGAGAACCATGCTTGGCGGTTTGCAGCAGGCCCAAGTCCAGCAGACCTTGCGACAACACCTTGAGCGCGGCTTCGTGCGGGTCGTTGAAACGTGCGCCCGCTTTGGTGGCGGCGGCAGACGCATGTTGCGCGGCCAGCACCACTTGGTAGAGGTCTTTTTGCGCGGCGCTGAACACACCGTTGGCGGGAAATGTGCGGGTGATGTCCGAGGCATAGCCGTCAAGCTCGCAACCAGCGTCAATCAGCACCAACTCGCCATCTCGGATGGGTGCGGCGTCGGCGCGGTAATGCAGCACACAGGCGTTCGCGCCAGCGGCGACGATCGAGGTGTAGGCGGGGAACTGCGAGCCGTGCTGGCGAAATTCGTGCAGCAACTCGGCGTCCAGGTGGTATTCGCGCACGTCTTGGCCAGCCCGCAACATGCGGGCGCTGGTTTGCATGGCCCGCACATGGGCGTGGGCGCTGATGCGGGCGGCGCGGCGCATGGTGTCTTGTTCTTGCGCGTCTTTGATGAGGCGCATCTCGTCCAACACAACGCACAGGTCTTGCTGCGCCGAGGGGCAGGACACGCCCATGCGGGCTCTTGCGCGAACGCTGGTGAGCCAGCCATCGACTTGTGCGGTCAAGGCGGCGTGGGTGGCGAACGGAAACCAGACCGTGGTTTGGTTTTCCAGCAGTTTGGGCAGCTCTTTGTCGAGCTCATTCACCGAATGGGCTTGGGTCACGCCCAAAGCGGCGGGCGCGGCCTGCGGCCCCAAGCGGATGCCATCCCAAATCTCGCGCTCAAGGTCTTTGGGTTGGCAAAACAGAGTGGTCTGCCCATTGGCGTGGATGACCAGGTAGGCGTTTGGCTCGGTGAAGCCGCTCAGGTAATAAAAGTAGCTGTCGTGGCGGTACGGGAAATCGCTGTCGCGGTTGCGGGCGCGTTCCGGTGCGGTCGGGATGATGGCGACGCCGCCCGTGCCGAGTTTGGCGGCCAATGCGGCGCGGCGTTGCGCGTGAATGGAGGTCATGGCGGGATTGTAGGAGCGGCTTGTTCAACTGCGGTTGGCTTGTTGCGCAACATACTGGCGCAGCACGCCGTCCATGCGCGATTGCCAACCTTCACCCGTGGATTTGAAATAGTCGATCACTTCCGGGCTGTAACGCACCGACACGAGCAACTTTTTGTGGTTCGATTTGGGGCGTCCACGCAGCGTTCGCAGCGGCACCATGTCGCGCAATTGCTGTGCTGAGAGCGGTTGGGCCTCTGGGTCGGCGTTTGCGGCGGCTGTGATGGCCCGGTCCTCGGCGGCTGTCGGGATGCGGATGCGGCTTCGTTCAGGTGTTGTGGACATAGTGATTCGCCTCTCGTTGGTTGGCGCGGCGCAGGCTGATGATTCGGCGAACATCTCCGCGATCGACAAACGCGACATAAAACAGCTTGGGGCTTTTGGGAACCAAGCCAATCATGTGCAATTCACCATAGTTTTGCCGTTCATCCACCCAAACCAGTGCCGCGCTCCAATCAAGCTCTGGGGCCAGAGCGAGGGACAGGCCATGCTTGGCGATGTTGGCTTGGTCTTTGAAGGGGTCAAACGCGATGTCCATTTAATGTAGCTACGCTAAGTTGGCTTGTCAATTGGATTTCAACCGCGCGTGGCAGATGTTGGCGTAAGTACAGCCCTTGAAAAAAGAACGAGAAACTCAAGCAAAAAAATGGGGGTCAGATTCCAATTAATTTGGCGGGATTTTTCTCAGTGCGTGATACAAAATTTCAGCAAAACGCTGAATTTATGTATCATGAAAACGGCTGCAAGCCCCGTCCTTGCTGACCACCCCTCAAAACAAGGCATTTTGAGGCCGCCCCAAAACACCCTTCTCGGAACAATTAAAACAATTGGAATCTGACCCCAATTAATTGAGCTGCGCCAAGCGCTCGGGCGTGCCCACGTCCACCCACAGACCTTCATATAAAGAAGCGCCCACCAGCCCACGGTCCATGGCGGCCCTGAGCATGGCGGCCAAAGGCGCTTTCACACCCTCTGGGTTGCCGGCAGGAATCGGGCACCAGTCGGCTTGAAAGAAAGCGCGTTTGTACAGCGCGATGGTGCTGAACGTGAAAAGCGGCGGCGAAGGCTCTGATGGAAAAGCCCTTGGCGGCTGAAGCCATGCGCTTTCAGGGACGGGCGGTGCCAGCCCCACCTGAGGTTTTGCCAGATTCAAAGCCAAACCCTGCGCCGACAAACCAAAGTCACCGCGCGGGTTGTGCGCGGGGTTGGGCACCAGCCAAATGTGCGCCAAATGGGGGCTGGCTTTGAAGCGCTCAAAGTCCAAAGCAGAAAACGCAAAGTCCGGCGCGAACACATCGCCTGCCGCCACCCAAAACACCTCCTCCAGCAGCGGCAAGGCCCGCACAATGCCGCCCGCGGTTTCCAGCGCTTCGCCTGCGCCGCGCCCTTCGTGGGAATAGCGCAGTTGCAAGCTGGCGGCGGGTGTCATGCCGACATCAGCAACAGTTGGCGAAAAGACAGACCCCAAGGCCGGTTCGATCTGATCGCCCAGCCAACCGGTGTTGATGACCGCCGACGGCACGCCTGCCAAAGCCAAAGCCTGCAAGGGATACCAGAGCAAGGGACGGCCGCGCACGTGCAGCAGGGGCTTGGGTGTGTGGTCGGTGAGTGGGCGCATGCGCTCGCCGCGCCCTGCGGCCAGCAGCATGGCCTGGGCCCGACAACCAGCTTTTTCGCCGGCGTGAGGCGCAGCCTCAGCGGCGGACAAAGGGCTTGTTTCAGGGAGGTTGTTCACGCCAAAGAGTGTAGCCAGCGTCTGGCTAAAATGGTCGACCCTCCCCCCAACGCTTTATTTTTGATCGGAGCCTTTCCCATGGCCAACCACCAACAAATGGCCAGTGCCATCCGCGCACTGGCAATGGATGCGGTCCAGCAAGCCAACTCCGGTCACCCCGGCGCACCCATGGGCATGGCCGACATCGCGGTGGCTTTGTGGGGCGAGCACCTGAAACACAACCCCCAACACCCGCATTGGCCGGACCGCGACCGCTTCGTGCTGTCCAACGGCCACGGCTCGATGCTGATTTACGCGCTCTTGCACCTCACCGGCTACGACCTGCCCATGAGCGAGCTGAAAAACTTCCGCCAGTTGCACAGCAAAACCGCCGGTCACCCCGAAGTGGGCATCACCCCCGGCGTGGAAACCACCACCGGCCCGCTGGGCCAAGGCATCACCAACGCGGTGGGCATGGCGCTGGCCGAAAAACTCTTGGCGTCTGAGTTCAACCGCCCCGGCCACGACATCGTCAACCACCACACCTATGTGTTCATGGGCGACGGTTGCATGATGGAGGGCATCAGCCACGAGGCCTGCGCCTTGGCCGGTGCTTGGAAGCTGAACAAACTCATCGCCTTGTACGACGACAACGGCATTTCCATCGACGGCAAGGTCACGCCTTGGTTCATCGACGACACCCCGGCACGTTTCAAAGCCTACGGCTGGAACGTGGTCACCGTGGACGGCCACGATGTGCAAGCGGTCAGCCGCGCCATCGCCAGCGCCAAGCACAGCGCCGACAAGCCCACGCTCATCGCCTGCAAAACCCACATCGGCCAGGGCAGCCCGAACCGCGTGGACACCGCCAAAGCCCACGGCGAACCTTTGGGCGCTGACGAAATCGCGCTCACCCGCGCCGCCATCCATTGGCCCCACGCCCCCTTCGTCATTCCCACCGAGGTCTACGACGACTGGAGCGCCAAAGACAAAGGGCACAAAGCCGAAGCACACTGGAACCACCAGTTCACGGCATATGCGGCGGCGCACCCCGACTTGGCCACCGCGTTCAAACGCCGCATGGCCGGTGACTTGCCGAAAAACTTCCATCAGACCGTGGTCGATGCGGTGGTGGCCGCCAACACCAAAGCCGAAACCGTGGCCAGCCGCAAGGCCAGCCAATTGGCGCTGGAAGCCTTCACCGCCGCCATCCCCGAGTTGCTCGGCGGCAGCGCCGACCTCACCGGCTCGAACCTGACCAACACCAAGTCCACACCCAATTTGCGGGTCGATCTGGCCGGTCATGTGGTGAAGGACGAGCACGGCCAGGGCGGTCGCCACATCAACTACGGCGTGCGCGAATTCGGCATGGCCGCCATCATGAACGGCATCGCTTTGCACGGCGGCTTCATCCCCTACGGCGGCACCTTCCTCACCTTCTCTGACTATTCACGCAACGCCATCCGCATGGCCGCGCTGATGAAGCAGCGCGTGGTCCATGTGTTCACCCACGACTCGATCGGTTTGGGCGAAGACGGCCCCACCCACCAATCCATCGAACACGCCGCGTCATTGCGCTTGATTCCTGGTTTGGATGTCTGGCGCCCGGCGGACACGGCTGAAACCACCGTCGCTTGGGCCGTGGCTTTGCAAAACGCCAACCGCCCAACCGCCTTGTTGCTGAGCCGTCAAAACCTGCCCTACCTGCCCAAGGGTGACAGCGCCGCCAAAGACGCCAGCGGTTTGGACGCGATCAACAAGGGTGCTTACGTGCTGGCCGAGCCTTCTGAAGTGGGCCTGAACAAAAAAGCCCAAGCGGTCATCATCGCCACCGGCTCGGAAGTGCAACTGGCCCTGAAAGCCCAAGCCTTGTTGGCCGAACACAAGGTTGCTGTGCGCGTGGTCTCCATGCCCAGCACCACCACCTTCGACCGCCAAAGCGTGGCCTACAAATCGGCCGTGTTGCCCCAAGGCATTCCTCGCGTCGCGGTGGAAATGGGCTCGACCGACGGCTGGTGGAAATACGGCGTGTCAGCCGTGGTTGGCATCGACACCTATGGTGAAAGTGCCCCAGCGCCGGTGCTGTTCGAGCACTTTGGCTTCACGCCGAAGAATGTCGCTGAGACGGTGTTGAAGGTGCTGTCGTCACGCTGAAATTCACGGGCTGGCGCGGTCGTTGCCAGCCCTCCCCTTTTTTGAAACTTGAAAGAAGAAAGACCCATCATGGCCATCAAAGTAGGTATCAACGGTTTCGGGCGCATCGGGCGCATGGTGTTTCGCGCCGCGGTGCAAAACTTCAACGACATTGAAATCGTCGGCATCAACGATTTGCTGGAACCCGACTACCTGGCCTACATGCTGAAGTACGACAGCGTGCACGGTCGCTTCCAAGGCGAAGTGTCGGTCGACGGCGGCAACCTGATCGTCAACGGGAAAAAAATTCGCCTCACGCAAGAGCGCGACCCGGCTGCGTTGAAATGGAACGAGGTGCATGCCGATGTGGTGATTGAAGCCACCGGTTTGTTCCTCGACAAACCCACCGCCGAAAAACACCTGGCCGCAGGCGCCAAAAAAGTGCTGCTGTCGGCGCCTTCCAAAGACGACACGCCGATGTTTGTGTACGGTGTGAACCACGCCACCTACGCCGGTCAAACCATCGTCTCCAATGCGTCTTGCACCACCAACTGTTTGGCCCCGGTGGCCAAGGTGTTGAACGACAAATGGGGCATCAAGCGCGGCCTCATGACCACGGTGCACGCCGCCACGGCCACGCAAAAAACCGTGGACGGCCCGTCCAACAAAGACTGGCGCGGTGGCCGCGGCATCTTGGAAAACATCATTCCTTCCAGCACCGGTGCCGCCAAAGCGGTGGGCGTGGTCATCCCCGCGCTGAACAAAAAACTCACCGGCATGTCTTTCCGTGTGCCCACCTCCGACGTGTCGGTGGTGGACTTGACGGTGGAGCTGAACAAGGAAGCCTCTTACGCCGAAATTTGCGCCGAAATGAAAGCGCAAAGCCAGGGCGCGTTGAAGGGTGTGCTGGGTTACACCGAAGACAAAGTGGTGGCCACCGATTTCCGTGGCGAGCCTTGCACCAGCGTGTTTGACGCGGATGCGGGTTTGGCGCTGGACAGTACTTTTGTCAAGATCGTTGCCTGGTACGACAACGAATGGGGTTACTCCAACAAGTGTTTGGAAATGGTGCGGGTCATCGCCAAGTAAAGGTTTTTGTGGTTTCTGAGTTCAAAGACCGCATCTTGGATGCGGCGGCCCACGGGCACAAGCTGCGCATTCAAGGCGGCAACACCAAGCAGTTTTATGGCGACACCCACGCAGACACCCAGGTGCTCGACACCCGGGGCTGGCGCGGCGTGGTCAGCTACGAGCCCAGCGAATTGGTGGTGACGGTCAAGGCCGGTACACCCTTGGCAGAGCTTGAAAGCTTGCTGGCCGAGCAAGGCCAATCCTTGGCCTACGAGCCACCGCACTTCGGCGCGGGTGCCACGGTCGGCGGCATGGTGGCTGCGGGTTTGGCGGGCCCAGCCCGCGCCAATGTCGGCGGTGTGCGCGACCATGTGCTGGGCGTGCAGTTGCTCAATGGCTTGGGCGAGTCGCTCACCTTTGGCGGCCAAGTCATGAAGAACGTGGCCGGTTACGACGTGTCGCGTTTCATGGCGGGCAGTCTGGGCACGCTCGGTGTCATCACCGAGATGTCCTTGAAGGTCTTGCCCGTGGCACCGGCCGAAGCCACGCTGATGTGTGCCCTGTCCCAACATGATGCGCTTGAACTGTTGCACCGCTGGGGCGGGCAAGCCCTGCCGCTGAACGCCAGTGCCTGGGTGCACGACCCCACCGCCAAACCCGCGCAAGACCTGTTGTTTGTGCGCTTGCGGGGCGCGGTGGCGGCCGTCGAGTCTGCTTGCCCGCGCATGATCGCCGAGGTGCAAGCCTTGGGTGGCACCGCTTCGCGCATGGACCAGCACACGGCTGCAGCCGATTGGCAAGCGGGTCGTGAACAAAGCTTGGCGTTTTTCAAAGCGCCTTCGCCTGAACTTTGTTTGTGGCGTTTGAGTCTGCCGCAAACCGCGCCGGTTTTGAATTTGCCCTACGCGCCCTACATTGAATGGCATGGTGCTTTGCGTTGGCTGTGGGCGCCCGCAGAGGCGCACGGTGAATTGCGAAGCGCAGCCCAAACCGCAGGCGGCCACGCCACCTTGTTCCGCCAAGCCCACACCATGAACGCCACACCACCCGTGTTCCACCCCTTGCCGTTGGCGCAGCAGCGCATCCAACAAGCCCTGCAACAGCAGTTTGACCCCAAGGGCGTGTTCAACACGGGTCGCGCAGGTCTTCAGTAAACCTCACCATGCAAACCAACCTCGCCCCCGAATACCAAAACACCGCCGACGGCCAAGAAGCCGAAGCCATCTTGCGCAAGTGTGTGCACTGCGGTTTTTGCACCGCCACCTGTCCCACCTACCAACTGTTGGGCGATGAACTCGATGGGCCGCGTGGCCGCATTTACCTGATCAAGCAAGTGCTCGAAGGCGTGGCGCCCACGCGCGACACCCAACTGCACCTAGACCGTTGCCTGACCTGCCGCAACTGCGAAACCACCTGTCCCAGCGGCGTGCAATACGGCCACTTGGTGGACATTGGCCGCAAGCTGGTGGACGAGAAAGTGCCGCGCCCCGCTGCCGAACAAACCGTGCGCTGGGCTTTGAAAGAAGGCTTGTCCTCACCCTTGTTTGCACCGGCCATGAAGCTGGGCCAATCGGTGCGGGCCTTGCTGCCCGACAGCCTCAAGGCCAAGGTGCCCGAGAGCCGCTCGGCGGGTGTGTGGCCCACCGCCACGCACGAACGCAAGGTGTTGATGCTGGCCGGTTGTGTGCAACCGGCGATGAGCCCCAACATCAACAGCGCCACCGCCCGTGTGCTCGATGCTTGCGGCATTCAAACCATCGTCGAATCACTCGCGGGTTGTTGCGGCGGCGTCAAGTTTCACTTGAACGACCAAGACGCCGCCCACGTGCAAATGAAAAACAACATCGATGCCTGGTGGCCTTATGTGGGCCAAGGCGTGGAAGCGATTGTGATGAACGCGTCTGGCTGTGGCGTCACCGTGAAAGACTACGGCCACATTTTCCGCAACGACCCGCTGTATGCCGAGAAAGCCCGTCGCATCAGCGAACTCACCAAAGACCTGAGCGAGTTGATGCCCAGCTTGGTGCCGCAGTTGCAAAACAAGTTGCAAACACACAAAGCGCAGCAACAAGGCTTGTTGGCGTTTCACCCGCCCTGCACCTTGCAACATGGTCAACAACTCAAAGGCGGTGTCGAAACCCACTTGGGCGCCTTGGGCTTCAAGGTGCGCGTGGCCAGCAATGAAGCGCATTTGTGCTGCGGCTCGGCAGGCACTTACAGCGTGTTGCAACCCACCATCGCCACCCAATTGCGCGACCGCAAGCTGGGCCACCTGAACGAGATGCAACCGCAGGCCATTTTGAGCGCCAACATCGGCTGCATCACGCATTTGCAAAGCGGCACGGCGCTGCCGGTGCGGCATTGGGTGGAAGCGCTGGACGCGGCCTTGGCCTGATGGACCAAGGGGCGGATTCAAACAAGCCTGAAGGTGAAGGTTGGCGCTTGTGAAGTTAACTTTGCTTTAAAACTTCGGCAATGTCTGCCGCCAAGCTGGCCGGTTTGTCCAAAGGCGCATAGCGCTTCACCACTTCACCTTGACGATTCAACAAGAACTTGGTGAAGTTCCACTTGATGCCTTCACTGCCGAGCAAGCCCGGCGCTTGCGCTTTGAGCCATTGAAACAAGGGGTGGGCATTCGCGCCATTGACCTCAACCTTGTCCATCATGGTGAAACTCACGCCATAGTTGGCTTGGCAAAACGCCCCAATTTCTTCATTGCTGCCGGGGTCTTGGCTGCCGAATTGGTTGCAGGGAAAGCCCAGCACCACCAAGCCTTGCGGGCCATATTCTTCGTGCAGCGCTTGCAAGCCGGCAAACTGCGGCGTGAAGCCACAGGCGCTGGCGGTGTTCACAATCAACACTGCTTTGCCCTGCAAATCAGCAAGAGGGAATGCTTGACCGGCGATGGTTTTGGCTTGGAAATCTTGCAATGCAGTCATGGTTTTTCCTTGTTGTTCAACGTGGTGAGCACGGCGGCCAACACAATCAGCGCCCCGCCCCAAAGTTTGCGCTCGCTCAATTCTGCCGCACCCAAGGCCACCGAAGACAAGGTGGCAAACACAATTTCCGACAGCATCACCAGCGAGGTGGTGGCCGCCGGCAAACGGGCCGCACCATATTGCAGGCTCAGGTTGGAGAGCAACATGCACAAGCCAAAGGCCACGGCAATCGGCCACCATGACAGGTCTGGCGGCGCCGCGATCCAACCCACGCTGCTGCCAGCTGTGGCGGTCAAGGCGGTGACCAAGGTGCCACCGGCAAACATGGCGGTCATGCGTTCAGCCTCGGGGGTGTGGGCCATTTTGCGCAGCATCACATTGTTCAAGGCGAAGCTGGCGCCGCCCAACAGCGCCAAATAGTCCCACAGCGATGACGGCCACGGCCAGTCCATCTCTGGGGTTTTCAAGACCAGCGCCACACCGGCCAAGGCCAAACCCAATCGCAACACCGCCAAGCGGTTGGGCCGCTCTCCCAGCAACCACCAAGCCAGCAGCACCGACCAAGCGGGCATGGTGTAAAAAAGCAGCACCACCCGCACCACATCGCCCATGGTGACCGCCCAGTTGAAACCCAAGTTGGTCAGGCCCGAGGCGGCAAACAACCACCAAAGCGCCGGGTGGCGAAGCAGGCCGCGCCAGGCTTGCGGCCGCAGCAAGCTCACGGCCACCAGCGCCAGGCCATACATGAAGGCCGTGGCCCACAGCGGGTGCAAACCACGCAGCTGCATTTCGCGCAGCGGCCACCAAGACACGCCAAACGCCAAGGCATTGAACAGCAAGCCCAACACCGGGCCTAAGACAGGTTGGCGCATGGCTTAAGAATGGCCCGGGTCGCGCCGCGCGATGTCCAGCAAGCGGGCGACTTCTTCCGGGTGGTGCACCAAGTTGCTTTGGTGCCAGCGCTTGATCAGCCACATGCAACCGGCCAGCAACAGCGCAAAGCCCACAATCGCACCAAAGGCCGACAGCCCCAGGCCCGTGGCCAAGGCGTAGAGCGCACCCAGAGCCAAGATGCAAGCTTGTTCGTTGAAGTTTTGCACGGCAATCGAGCGGCCCGCGCCCATCAGGTTGTGGCCGCGGTGTTGCAGCAAGGCGTTCATCGGCACCACCAAAAAGCCGCCCAAGCCGCCCAACAAAATAAAGAAGGGCGCGGCCAACCAGACGTTGTCAATGAAATTCATCACCAACATCAGCAAGCCCATGGCGATGCCCAGGTTCATCAAGCGCGGCGCGTCGACCAGTTTCATGCGCATCGAGGCCACCACGGCGCCTACCGCGGTGCCAATCGCGATCACGCCCACCAAAGCCGAGGCTTGGGTGGTGCTGTAGCCCAGCGCCACCGCGCTCCAAGCCAACACGATGTAGCGCAGGTTGCCACTGGCACCCCAAAACAAGGTGGTGCTGGCCAAGGAAATTTGCCCCAGCTTGTCGCGCCACAGCAGCAGGTTGCAGCGCCAAAAATCAGGCACCAAGGCCAACAGGTTGTAAGCGAAACTGTGCTGGCGTTGACTGTGCATCGGCATCAAGGTGGCACCGGTGTTGGGAATGCGGGTGTTGAACCAAGCGGCCAGTGCGTAAAACAACACCAGCACGCAAATCGCTGCTTCTGGCG
This sequence comes from Limnohabitans simekii (SeqCode), assembly GCF_965234735.1. Classification (GTDB taxonomy): domain Bacteria; phylum Pseudomonadota; class Gammaproteobacteria; order Burkholderiales; family Burkholderiaceae_C; genus Limnohabitans; species Limnohabitans simekii. The sequence goes on from NZ_OZ248547.1 coordinate 14,918, forward strand.
GCGTGTCAATCGGCGTGTTGATCAAGGGCAGATCAACGCTGAGCAGTAGAGAGGAAATGTAGGGACCGACCAACTGGCCGCCAAGCAAAACGCCCAAAATGATGGATGCAATTGTCAGACCTTCGATCCAACCGTTGGCCTTGACCAGCAAAGAGGCGGGCAAGAGTTCGGTGAGGATGCCGTATTTGGCCGGCGAGTAGGCGGCTGCGCCCAAACCGACGATGGCGTAAGACAAAAGCGGGTGCGAGCCAAACAGCATCAGGCCGCAACCGATGACTTTGATGCCATTGCTGACAAACATGACATCGCCTTTGGGGCGCGAATCGGCGAAGGCGCCAACAAAGGGGGCCAACACCACATAAAACAAAGCGAACATGGGAACCAAGGCGGCACGCTGCCATTCGGCACCGCCCGAGGCTTTGATCATTTCAACCGCCACCACAAACAAGGCGTTGTCAGCCAAGGAGCTGAAAAACTGGGCTGCCATGATGGTGTAAAAACCGCGCTTCATGTGGGGGCCATCAGTAGAAAAGTGCGGTTTGTAAGGGGAAGAGACAAAGGTTTTGCAAGTTCATAGGCCCAAGAGCGTGTCGAGTTATATCACGGGCTTTGCGGCATTTTGGCCTGCGACAATGCCTGCATGCCTCGCCCGATTCATGCCTTGATCCACCCCGCCGCATTGCGTCACAACTTGTCGCGCCTGCAACAAGCCGCGCCGGATGCGCGGGTCTGGGCGGTGCTCAAAGCGCGGGCTTATGGCCATGGCATGGAGCGGGCCTACGCCGGGCTGCGGGCCGCCGACGGTTTTGCGGTGCTCGACTTGGCCGAGGCGCAGACCCTGCGTGAGCTGGATTGGCGCGGCCCCATTTTGTTGTTGGAAGGCGCGTTTGAGCAACGCGACTTGGAGCTGTGTTCACGCTTGGACCTTTGGCATGTGGTGCACACCGAGGCGCAAATCGACATGCTGAGCCGCCACAAAACGCAGGTGCCGCAACGTGTGTTTTTGAAAATGAACAGCGGCATGAACCGACTGGGTTTTGCACCCGAGCGTTTTCGCGCGGCCTGGGCACGCTTGAACGCTTTGCCGCAGGTGGATGAGATTTCCCTCATGACCCATTTCGCCCATGCGGATACAGCGGTGGGCGTGGACGCGCAACTCGCCGTCTTCAACGCCACCAGCCACGACCTGCCCGGTGAGCGCAGCTTGGCCAACAGCGCGGCTTTGCTGCGCCACGGCCACAACCCCGCCGTGAGTGCGGATTGGGTGCGCCCAGGCATCGCCTTGTATGGCAGTGCGCCCGACCATCCGCTTCACACAGCAGCAGATTGGGGTTTGCGCCCCGCCATGAGTTTGCGCAGCCAACTCATCAGCGTGCAGCAACTGAAGGCGGGTGATGAAGTCGGTTACGGCGGCGTCTTCCGGGCCGAGCGCGAGATGCGCATCGGTGTGGTGGCCTGTGGTTATGCCGATGGCTACCCGCGCCATGCGCCCAGCGGCACACCGGTGTTGGTCAACGGCACACGCACACACACGGTGGGTCGCATCAGCATGGACATGCTGTGTGTGGATTTGACGCCGGTGCCTGCAGCGCAAGTGGGCAGCGAGGCCACCTTGTGGGGCCAGGCCAGCACGGGCGAGCTGCTGTGCATTGACGAGGTGGCTGCTGCTGCGGGCACCGTGGGCTACGAGTTGATGTGCGCCTTGGCACCCCGGGTGCCGGTGGCAAGCGACGAGTGATGTCGCTCAGCTGGTTTTGCGCGACGTGGGCGCGTCAAGAGGTCACGCTTAAGCCGCCCGCCATGGGGACGCATTTTTCTGGTCTTTCGCTCAAAAAATGGTCCCCAGGCCGTGCGGCTCTGAAGTGATGTTTCGGTGCAAGGTTGATTGGATCCAGACAAATTGGTGTGCTGATTTTTCAATCACCATACAAGCCTTTTCAACTTGACCGATGTGCTGGGTCAAACGCGTAGCGAACGTTGCAGCTCCGCTGCGGTGAGCGGCGTTTGAGCCCAGCGCGGCGGGCAAATAGCCAATGAATTGGACTTAATTGGAATCTGACCCCAATTACCCTTGCGCCTCATGACGTCAGGCTTTCACCCCCGCCATTGGTTTCGAGGGCCTTGGCCATGGTCTTGCCCAGCTCCACTCCCCATTGGTCGTAGGCATGCACACCCCAAATGGCCGCTTGGTAAAACACCTTGTGTTCGTAAAGCGCAATCAGCGCACCCAAGCTGTGCGGCGTGAGTTGCTCCAGCCACAACACGGTGCTGGGCACATTGCCAGCAAAGCTGCGGTGCGGCGCCAAGGCCTGCGCATCCGACGCAGACATGCCGCCATCGCGCAGCATCTGCGCGGTGTCGGCCACGCTTCGTCCCAGCGCCAGCGCTTGGGTTTGCGCTTGCAAATTCAGCAGCACCACGCGTTGGTGTTCCGCTGCCAGTGGCAGGCCTGCATGGCCTTGCCGCACGCCGATGAAATCCATGGGCACCAAATGTTGGCCTTGGTGCAAGAGCTGAAAGTAAGCGTGTTGACCATCGATGCCCAAACCGCCCCACAGCACCGGCGCGGTGCCGACGCTGGCGATGCTGCCGTCCAGATGCACCCGCTTGCCGTTGGACTCCATGTCCATTTGCTGCAAAAACGGCACGAAGCGACCCAGCGGTGCAGCGTAGGGCGCCACATGGTGCGTGCTGGCGCCTAAAAAATTCCGATTCCATACGCCCCACAAAGCCATCAAGAGCGGCAGGTTGCGCTCTGGTGGCGTGTGCATCACATGCTGATCCATGGCTTGACCACCAGCCAGCATCTGCAAAAACGCATCCCGGCCAATCGCGATGGCCAAGGGCAAACCAATGGCCGACCAGACCGAGTACCGCCCGCCGACCCAATCCCAAAACACGAAACAGTGCTCTGGCAAAAAACCATCGGCTTGGGCCAAGCTGGGTTTGGCGGTGACCGCCACCAGTTGTTGGGGCAACTGCGATGTGCTGCATCCCGCGTCTTGCAACCAGCGTTTGGCCGAGGCCGCAAGTGTGAGGGTTTCTTGCGTGGTGAAGGTTTTGCTTTGCACGATGAACAAGGTGCGAGAAGCGTCTAAAGGGGCCAAGGTGGTGGCCAAACTCCAAGGGTCGACATTCGACACATGGTGCACTCGCACAGCGGGCGCTTTCAAGTCGGCAGAGAGCTGGCTCAGCGCTTCGGTGGCCATGCGCGGCCCCAGGTCTGAACCGCCAATGCCCAGGTTCACCACGTCTGTGATGGCCTGGCCCTTGAAGCCTTGCAGCGCGCCGTGGCGCAAGCGCTCGGCGAAGTCGGTGAAGCGCACCAGCTCGCGTTGCACATCGGCGCTGATGGCCGCGCCCCAAGGCGGTGATGCGCTCTGGCCAGCCCGCAAAGCCATGTGCAACACCGGCCGGTGTTCGGTGGTGTTGATGGCGTCACCCTTGAACATGGCCTGCGCTTGTTCAAGCACATGGCTTTCGTTGGCCAGTTGCAACAAGGCTTGCATCACGGCAGGCGTCACGCGTTGGCGCGAGGCATCGGCTTGAATACCGGCAGCTTCAAACTGCAAGCTGGCGTTGCGCGAACTGTCTTGCAGCAGCTCGCGCAAATGCGGCGCAGGTGCATCGGCCAAGGCTTGCAAGGCTTGCCACGCGGGGCGTTGTTCGGGGCGGTTGAAGTGGATCATGCGGCGGGCTGTTCAAACGTGGTTCACTGTAGCGCAGGCACGCGAGCCAATGCTTCTTTGGCCAAGGCGGTGATGCGACCCCAGTCTTGCGCGGCCACCACGTCAGCGGGTGTGAGCCATGAGCCGCCCACCATGGCGACATTCGACAGATTGAAATAGTCAGTCATGTTCTCTGGCGTCACACCCCCCGTGGGGCAAAACTGCACATCGCCCAAAGGGCCGGACAAGGCTTTGAGCATGGCCACGCCGCCGGCTTGTGCAGCGGGAAACAACTTCATCAGCCCAAAACCGTGATCGCGTGCGCGCATGACTTCGCTGGGCGTCATCACGCCAGGCATGAAGGGCATGTGGCAGTCCATGGCCGCTTGCACCAGGGCATCACTCATGCCGGGCGACAGTGCAAAACGCGCACCAGCGTCATGCACTTGCTGCATCTCGGCAGCGCGGGTCACCGTGCCCGCACCCACGTGCATTTGCGGCACCTGCTTGGCCACGGCTTCGATGGCTGCCAAACCAGCGCTGTGGCGCAGCGTGATTTCCATCACATCGATGCCACCGGCCAGCAGCGCATGTGCCATCGGCACGGCTTGCGATACGTCGCTGATGACGATGACCGGGACCACGCGAGATTTGAAAACAGGGCGTTGGAAGGTGGGATGGTTCATATGGGCGTTCAACTCGGCATGGATGACAACAAAGGCGACGCGCCTTCTTCGGCCAAGGCGGCGTTGCGCCGAAACAAACCAAACAAGCCTTGGCCACTGCCCCAGCCTTCAGCGGGGCGTGGTGGATGCGGTCGCGCGGCCAGCGCTGCGTCGCTCAGTTCAAGCGTCAGTTCTTGCGTCTCGCAATTGAGCGTCAGCATGTCGCCGTTCATCACCTTGCCAATCGCACCGCCATTCATCGCTTCGGGCGAGACATGGATGGCGGCAGGCACCTTGCCGGACGCGCCCGACATGCGGCCATCGGTCACCAGTGCCACCTTGAAACCCCGGTCTTGCAACACCCCCAACATGGGCGTGAGTTTGTGCAACTCGGGCATGCCATTGGCTTGCGGGCCTTGATGACGCACCACGGCGACAAAATCTTTGTCCAGCAAACCGTCTTTGAAAAGTTGTTGCAGCTCTTGTTGGCTGTCGACCACCACGGCTGGCGCACGAACGATGCGGTGCTCGGGTTTCACCGCCGACACCTTCACCACGGCACGGCCCAAATTGCCTTGCAACAAACGCAGACCACCATCGGCGCTGAAAGGGTTGGCGAAGGGTCGCAACACGGTGTCATCCGCAGACGTGGGGGGGACAGGACGCCACGCCAACACACCGTTGTCGAGCCAAGGTTCATTGGTGTAGTGCTGCAAGCCTTGGCCCATCACGGTGTGCACGTCTTCATGCAGCAGCCCACATTGCAACAACTGTGCGATCAAAAAACCCATGCCACCCGCGGCGTGGAAATGGTTCACATCGGCCGAGCCGTTGGGATAGACCCGGGCCAACAAAGGCACAACGGCAGAAAGTTCGGAGAAGTCGTCCCAGTTGATGAGGATGCCAGCCGCACGTGCCATCGCCACCAAATGCAAAGTGTGGTTGGTCGAGCCGCCGGTGGCCAGCAAACCGACGATGCCGTTGGCCACAGCTTTGGCATCAATTTGGTGGCCCATGCCGATGTCCGCATGGCTAAGTGCCATCGCACGTTGCACAGCGGCTTGGTTCAAGGCTTGGCGCAGTGGCGTGTTCGGGTTGACGAAGCTGGAGCCAGGCAACTGCAGGCCCATGATTTCCATCAGCATTTGGTTCGAATTGGCTGTGCCGTAAAACGTACAAGTACCTGGCCCGTGGTAGGCCGCTTGCTCGGCTTCCATGAGCGTGGCGCGGCTCACCAAGCCTTGTGCAAACTGCTGGCGCACCTTGGACTTGTCGTCGTTCGACAAGCCACTGGTCATCGGGCCTGCAGGCAAAAACAACGCAGGCAAATGGCCAAATTGCAAAGCACCCATGAACATCCCGGGCACGATCTTGTCGCAAATGCCCAGCAACAAGACCGCGTCAAACACGTTGTGCGACAAGCCGACTGCGGTGGCCATGGCAATCACATCGCGTGAGAACAAAGACAAGCCCATGCCGTCTTCGCCTTGGGTGACGCCGTCACACATGGCTGGCACACCCGACGCGACTTGCGCGGTGGCGCCACTTGCGCGGGCCGTGGCGCGGATCATCTCGGGGTAGTGTTCGTAAGGCTGGTGCGCGGACAACATGTCGTTGTAGGCCGTCACGATGCCGAGGTTGGGTTGTCGTTCTTGGCGCAACACCAGTTTGTCGGAGGCGGGCATGGCGGCATAGGCGTGGGCCGCGTTGGCGCAGCCCAAGCCTTCGCGGTACGGGCCGGGTTTGTGCGCCTGCGCCAAGTGCGCCAAATACGCTGCGCGGCTTGCCGCACTGCGTTGTTCAATGCGTTGTGTGACGGCGGCCAGTGTGGTGTTCAACATGTTGTTGCTTTCAAGGGGACAGCCACAGGGTGACCGAGGTGCGGTTTTGGTGCAAGATGATGGAGACGGGCAGCGCCAAACTGGCTTGGGCTTTGGCGCTTGCCAACACGGAAAGTTTGTCCGTGCCGCTGATCGGCAAAACAATGTGCCGCGCACTCAGCAACATGCTGAGGTTTTGCGAGATACGCGCATAGGGCGCATGGGCCGGTGGATGTTTCAATTCAATGGCCACACATGCGGGCGGTTGCGTCAGGTCCATCGCCAAGGGCAAATTCGGTGCCTCAGGAAACAAGGATGCCGTGTGGCCATCCGTGCCCATGCCCAACACCAAGACATCGGCGTCACCCAAGACGCGCAAGCTTGTCGTGGCTTGCGCAGCCATCTGGGCAGGTGTGCTCAAAGGCAAGTCATCTGCAATCATCGGCACCAAGCGTGCTGCTTGGGCTTGGTCTTTGAGCAAATGGGTGCGCACCAAGAGCGCGTTGCTGTCGGCATGGGTGTTGGCCACACAGCGCTCATCGGCCAGCGTGACGGTCACTTGATGCCAAGCCAAGGGCAACACGCGAAGCGCCTGAAACAAGGCGATGGGAGACTTGCCACCCGACACCGTCAACACGGCTTGTCCACGCGCATCAATGGCCGCTTGCAAACGGGCGGCGATGTCTTGCGCCAACGCAGCTGGCAGGTCTGCAGCGCTTCGTTCTTCGGTGTGTAGCCGCGTCTTCATCAGCTTTCCTCGAACCAAGACAGTTCATCACGCGCCATCAACGCCGATGAAGCCGCTGGCCCCCAACTGCCTGCCGAGTAAGGTCGAGGTTTGTCATCCAACTCGGCCCAACCGGCCAAAATCGGATCCACCCAAGCCCAGGCGGCTTCCAGTTCATCGCGGCGCATGAAGTGCGTCAAGCGACCTTTGATCACGTCCATCAGCAAGCGTTCATAAGCCTCGGCGCGGCGTTTCTCAGAGGACTGTTGCAAGTCCAAACCCAAGTGCACGGGGTGCATCTTCATGCCGGTGCCGGGTTCCTTCACCATCATGGCGAGTTCAATCGATTCTTCGGGTTGCAGCGAGATGATGAGCCGGTTGGGTTCGCTCATGTCGCTTTGGCCAAACACCGAAAAGGGCTGCTCGGCAAACTCGATGATGATTTCCGATTGGCGGTTTTGCAGGCGTTTGCCCGTGCGCAAAAAGAACGGGACCTGCGCCCATCGCGCGTTGTTGATGTGCAAGCGCAGCGCCACAAAGGTTTCGGTGCGGCTGTCGGGTGGCACGTTCTCTTCGTCCAAATAGCCTTTCACCGCTTGGCCTTCAGAGGCGCCTGAGGTGTACTGGCCGCGCACCGTGTCGCGCTTGATGTCGGCCAAACCCATGCGGCGCAACGAGCGCAGCACTTTGAGTTTTTCGTCGCGCACATCATCTGCATCCAGAGAGATGGGTTGCTCCATGGCGACGATGCACAGCAGTTGCAGCAAATGGTTTTGCACCATGTCGCGCATCGCACCTGCGCCATCGTAAAAACCTGCACGACTGCCCACGCCCACAGTTTCAGCCACGGTGATTTGCACGCTCTTGATGTAAGGCGCCCGCCACAAAGGCTCGAAGATGGCGTTGCCAAAACGCAGCACCATCAGGTTTTGCACGGTTTCTTTGCCCAGGTAATGGTCGATCCGGTAAATCTGTGGCTCGTTGAAATACTGGGCCACCTCTTGGTTGATGGCGCGTGCCGAGGCCAAGTCGGTGCCCAAGGGTTTTTCAAGCACCACCCGCGACTGCGCATCCACCAAGCCGGCGCTGTGCAAATGCGCACAAATTTGGCTGAACAAACTCGGCGCGGTGGCCAAATAAAACACCCGCAAGCGTGGCGTGTTGCACACTGTTTTCAAAGCGGCATAAGCAGGTGCGGAGCTGACATCCAAACTCACATACACCAAGCGCTTTAAAAAGCCTTGCCACGCGGCGCGGTCAAAACTGCTGGCGTCGATGAAGCCGGGTGACTTCTCATCGATGAACTTCAAATACGCAGCCGTGTCCCAAGCTTGCCGACCCACGGCCAGGATGCGTGTGTCGTCACTGAGTTTGTCGTGGGCATGCGCCATGTAGAGCGCGGGCAGCAGTTTGCGAAACGACAAGTCGCCTGCGCCGCCAAAAATCACGATGTCCAGGCCGTTGGAAGTTGAAACAGGTGTGCTCATGAATATCTTTTTTGAAGCAGGTTGGTTTTCATCTGGCGAAGTTGCGGCTGCAACACCGCCCGGTCGAGTTGCAAGGCCACGGTGGTGGTGAGGATGTCGATGATGAGCAAATGCAAGAGGCGCGACACCATGGGGCTGAATTTTTCATAACTCTCGGGATGATCGGCCGCAAGGTGGATCTGACCTGCTTTGGCCAAGGGTGAACCCGAGGCCGTGATGACCACGGTGGTGACCCGGTTTTTGTGCGCGATTTCACAGGCGTCGAGCAGGTCCCGGGTGCGACCTGAATTCGAGATCAGCACCAAGCAGTCGCCGGGCTTGAGCAAGGATGCGCTCATGATTTGCAAATGGCCATCGCTGTGGGCGCTGGTGTGAAAGCCCAGCCTGAAAAATTTGTGCTGCGCGTCTTGCGCCACGAAGCCCGAGTTGCCCACACCAAAGAATTCCAACCGCTTGTTTTTGCGTTGGGTTTGGGCCATGGCTTTGGCAGCTTTTTCAATCGCGGCACCGGAGGCGTCGTTGCGGTATTTCAAAAAAGCCGCCGCCGCGTTGTCAACCACTTTCACCAAAACGTCGCCCGCTTTGTCATCGGCGTTCACGTTGCGGTGGATGAACGGCACGCCTTCGCTCAAGCTGCCAGCCAACTTCAGTTTGAAGTCGCTCAAGCCTGCATAACCCAGGCTTCGGCAAAACCGAACCACCGTGGGCTTGCTGACCTGGGCCTGTGCAGCCAACTCAGCGACAGCCGTGTTGGCGAAATGCCGGGCGTCTTGCAATAACAACTCGCCCACCTTTTGTTCTGAAGGTGAGAGGGTGTGCAACGAGGCCTGAATGCGGTCCAACATGAGATGTAACTTTTTTGACTCGAGGAATAATTCATTGTAACTAAGTTACAGACTGGCTTGGAATTTGCGTTGATCCAGCCTCAAAGTGGTCGCTGCTTGCCAGCGCATGAGGCGTCAACTGCAAACAGCTAAAATCTTGTCATCCCAAGGAGCGTTGCAGCTTCACACGAAGCCAGGCTTGGGTCTTTTCTCGCAACGACGCTCACCTGTTTTGCATCCCTCAGGTGAGTCCATGAATACCCCACACATTGCCGTTCCCCCCATGAAGCTCTCCGGCTTGGAGCCTGTGCGCATTGGCACCACGGTCCGCGCCGACGACGACAGCACGCCGGTGCAAGCCACCTTCGTCAACATCGGCGAGCGCACCAACGTCACCGGCTCCAAAGCCTTTGCCCGCATGATCTTGAACGGCGAGTACGAGCAAGCATTGGCCGTGGCGCGTCAACAAGTGGAAAACGGTGCGCAAATCATCGACATCAACATGGACGAGGCCATGCTCGATAGCCTTGCCGCCATGGTGCGTTTCTTGAATCTGATCGCGTCTGAGCCCGACATTGCGCGGGTGCCGATCATGATCGACAGCTCCAAGTGGAGCGTGATTGAAGCGGGCTTGCGTTGCATCCAAGGCAAGGGCATTGTGAACTCGATCAGCATGAAAGAAGGCCTGGATGAATTCAAGCGCCAAGCCAAGCTGATTCGCCGCTACGGCGCAGCAGCGGTGGTCATGGCCTTCGATGAAAAAGGCCAAGCCGACACCTTCCAACGCAAGGTGGAAATTTGCGAACGCGCTTACCGCGTGCTGGTCGATGAAGTGGGCTTCCCGCCCGAGGACATCATCTTCGACCCCAACATCTTCGCCATCGCCACCGGCATTGAAGAGCATGACAACTACGCGGTGGACTTCATCAACGCCACGCGTTGGATCAAAGAGAATCTGCCAGGCGCCAAGGTCAGTGGCGGTGTGTCCAACGTCTCTTTCAGTTTCCGTGGCAACGACCCGGTGCGCGAAGCCATCCACACCGTTTTCCTTTACCACGCCATTCAAGCCGGTATGGACATGGGTATCGTCAATGCGGGCATGGTGGGCGTGTACGACGACCTCGAGCCCACGCTGCGCGAGCGCGTCGAAGACGTGGTGTTGAACAGAATGCCGAAATACAAAGAAGGCGAAGAACACCTGACACCCGGCGAGCGTTTGATTGAAGTGGCCGAAAGTGCCAAAGGCGCGGCCAAAGACGACAGCGCCAAACTCGCTTGGCGTGGCACGGCTGATGCACCTGTCAGCGTGGCGCACAAACTCAGCCACGCGCTGGTGCATGGCATCACCGACTTCATCAACGAAGACACCGAAGCGGCTTACCAAGAAGTGTTGGCCAAGGGCGGCAGACCTTTGCATGTGATCGAAGGCCCGTTGATGGACGGCATGAACGTGGTGGGCGATTTGTTCGGCCAGGGCAAGATGTTTTTGCCACAGGTGGTGAAAAGCGCCCGGGTCATGAAGCAGGCTGTGGCGCATTTGATCCCCTACATCGAAGAAGAAAAACGCCTGCAAGAAGCCGCCGGTGAAGATGTGAAAACCAAGGGCAAGATCGTGATCGCCACGGTCAAAGGCGATGTGCACGACATTGGCAAAAACATCGTCACCGTTGTGCTTCAGTGCAACAACTTTGACGTGGTCAACATGGGCGTGATGGTGCCCTGCCATGAAATTTTGGCGCGGGCCAAGGTGGAAGGTGCGGACATCATTGGCTTGTCGGGCCTCATCACACCATCCTTGGAAGAGATGCAGTATGTGGCGTCTGAAATGCAAAAGGACGATCACTTCCGCTTGCGCAAAATTCCGCTGTTGATTGGTGGTGCCACCTGCAGCCGGGTCCACACGGCGGTGAAAATCGCGCCGCATTACGAAGGGCCGGTGGTCTATGTGCCCGACGCGTCCCGCAGTGTGGGCGTGGCCCAAGGCTTGCTCAGCGACCAAGCCGCGCAGTTCATTGAAGACCTCAACACCGACTACGCCAAAGTGCGCGAGCAACATGCCAACAAAAAACAAACGCCGCTGTTGCCACTCGCTAAAGCACGTGCCAATGCACCTCAATTCGATTGGGCCAAGTTGCAACACACGGCGCCGAAATTCATTGGCAAACGCGTGTTCAAAAACTTCGATTTGGCCGAATTAGAGCCCTTCATCGACTGGGGCCCGTTCTTTCAAACCTGGGACTTGGCGGGGCCTTTCCCAGCAATTTTGAAAGACGAGGTGGTGGGCACAGAAGCGCAGCGCGTGTTCAGCGATGGCAAGCGCATGTTGAAGCGCCTGATTGAAGGCCGTTGGTTGCAAGCCCATGCGGTGGTCGGTTTGTACCCGGCCAACAGCGTGGGTGACGACATCGTGCTCTGGACCGATGAATCACGCAGTCAAAAAGCACTCACCTGGTACGGCTTGCGCCAGCAAACCGAAAAACCTTTGCGTGAAGGTGTGCACAACCCGAACCGTTGCCTCTCTGATTTTGTCGCACCCATCGGCCAAGGCGCAGACCATGTGGGTTTGTTCGCGGTCACCGCGGGTGTCGGCGTGGATGCCAAAGAAAAATACTTCCTCGATGACCACGACGACTACAGCGCCATCATGCTCAAGGCCCTGGCCGACCGCCTGGCCGAAGCCTTTGCCGAATGCATGCATGCACGGGTGCGCCGTGACCTGTGGGGCTACGCAGCCGCTGAAAACTTGAGCAATGAAGAATTGATCAAAGAGCACTACCAAGGCATCCGGCCTGCACCCGGTTACCCAGCGTGCCCCGACCACAGCGTGAAGCAACAGATGTTTGAGTTGCTGCAATGCCAAGACATTGGCATGACGCTCACCGAGAGCATGGCCATGACCCCTGCAGCCAGCGTCAGTGGTTTTTATTTGGCGCACCCCGAGGCCACGTATTTCAATGTGGGGCGTATCGGCGACGACCAAGTGCACGACTTGGCGCAGCGTCAAGGCGTGGCAGACAAAGACTTGCAGCGTTTGCTCGCGCCCAACCTTTAGGCCGACAAATCGCCTGCGTTGCTGGTCATCAATCGCCTTTCAAACGCCATCTCGACTGCGGCGACAGGCGAAAAAAACCACCTGGTTTGCACCAGGTGGTTGTGAGCGTTGTTGCTTGTGATCTAGGAATGGTGCAATCAACGACCGTAGGCAGTTTCGCCGTGTGAGCTGATGTCCAAACCTTCGCGCTCTTCTTCTTCAGAGACACGCAGACCCAAGACGATGTCCACCAGTTTGTAAGCGATGACCGAGACCACGCCAGACCAGACGATGGTGGTGAGCACCGCTTGCGCTTGGATCCACACTTGACCACCGATCGAGTAGCTTGGGTTGACTGCATTGGCGACATAGTCATAGACGCCGGTACCACCCAAAGAAGGGGCTGCAAACACGCCGGTCAACAAGGCACCGACGATACCGCCGACACCGTGCACACCGAACACATCCAAGCTGTCATCTGCACCCAGCATGCGTTTGAGGCCATTGACACCCCACAAGCACAGCACGCCAGCCACCAAGCCGATGATGATCGCGCCGCCGGGGCCGACGAAGCCGCAGGCTGGGGTGATGGCCACCAGACCAGCCACAGCACCAGAGGCTGCACCCAACATCGAGGCTTTGCCTTTGCTCAGGGCTTCACCGGCAATCCATGACAAGGTGGCAGCAGCGGTGGCCACCAAGGTGTTGACGAAAGCGAGTGCGGTCAGGCCGTTGGCTTCCAAGTTGGAACCGGCGTTGAAACCGAACCAACCCACCCACAACAAGGCGGCACCGACCATGGTCAATGTCAGGCTGTGGGGCGCCATGGCTTCTTTGCCGTAGCCAATGCGTTTGCCAATCATGTAAGCACCCACCAAACCGGCGACAGCGGCGTTGATGTGCACCACGGTGCCGCCTGCGAAATCGAGTGCGCCTTTGGCCCACAACCAACCAGCAGCAGCCGTGACTTTCTCCAACGAGGCGGCGTCGGTGATGGCATCAGGACCGTCCCAATACCAAACCATGTGGGCCACGGGCAGGTAGCTGAAAGTGAACCACAGGGCACAGAACAACAAAACGGCAGAGAACTTCATGCGCTCAGCAAACGCGCCAACGATCAGGGCGCAAGTGATGGCAGCGAAGGTGGCTTGGAAGGCCACGAAAGTCAACTCAGGGATGTAAACACCTTTGCTGAATGTGGCGCCCAAGGATTCAACCGTCACGCCTTTGAGCAAGAATTTGTCAAAGGTGCCGAAGAAAGGATTGCTGGATGTGAAGGCGACCGAGTAGCCGTACAGCACCCACAACACATAAATCATCGACGACACCACAAACACCTGCATCAGTACCGACAGCATGTTTTTCGAGCGGACCAAGCCGCCATAGAACAGGGCCAGACCGGGGATGGTCATGAGGATGACCAGCACGGTGGCCACGGTCATCCAAGCGGTGTCGCCTTTGTTGGGCACCGGGGCCGGTGCGGCTTGCGCTGCAGCAGGTTCGGCGGCGGCAGGTGCCGCAGGTGCAATGGCAGCGGCTTCAGCCGCAGGTTTGGCGGGCGCGTCGTCGGCCATGGCAACGCCGGAGGCGAAGACCAGGCCCAAGCCGAGGGCCAGCGTGGCAAGTAGTTTTTTCATGATGGAAGTCCTTGTCGAAAGAATTAAATGGCCGCTGTGCCAGTTTCACCAGTGCGAATGCGCACCACTTGTTCCAGGCTGCTGACGAAAATCTTGCCGTCACCAATCTTGCCGGTGCGTGCTGCGTTTTCGATGGCTTCGATCGCCTGGTCCACCAAACCCGCTGCAACAGCGGCTTCGATCTTCACTTTGGGCAGAAAGTCCACCACGTATTCCGCACCGCGGTAGAGCTCGGTGTGGCCTTTTTGTCGACCAAAGCCTTTGACTTCGGTGACGGTGATGCCTTGGACCCCGATGGCTGACAAGGCTTCGCGCACCTCGTCGAGCTTGAAGGGTTTGATGATGGCCGTGATCAGTTTCATGGGTTCTCCTTGAGTCATGGGTCTGCGCGTTGAGCGAAAGCTGCACGTTCAAAAACACGCAGTGCAGGTACCTCTTAGCAGTCTCTGTGCCAAGCACACTTTGGGCTGGATAGGCCAGTCAATCTGGGAAAGACGCCCCCAAAACTGGCTTTTTTGCACTTTTTCGGTGCGCCAAAAACATGAATGCCGCACCCAATTGGGGAGCGCACCAACACAGGGAGACCAAGATGGGGTTCGCACAAGTGCACAGCTGCGCGGTTTTGGGCATGAAAGCGCCCCGCGTCACGGTCGAGGTGCACATGGCCAATGGCTTGCCCAGCTTCACCTTGGTTGGTTTGGCCGACACCGAGGTGCGCGAAGCCCGCGAACGGGTGCGCTCGGCCATCCAAAACAGCGGCCTGGACTTCCCCACCAACCAGCGCATCGTGGTCAACCTGGCCCCAGCCGACCTGCCCAAAGACTCGGGGCGTTTTGACTTGCCCATCGCCATTGGCATCTTGGCCGCCAGCGGTCAACTGGATGAAGTCGCGCTGCGGCAGCATGTGTTTGCCGGCGAGTTGTCCTTGTCGGGTGAGCTGCGCCCGGTGCGCGGTGCCCTGGCCATGGCCCTGGGCATGGCCGCAGATGACGAGGCTTGGACCTGGGTGTTGCCGCCGGGCAGCGCCGAAGAAGCGGCCTTGTTGCCGCAGTCGCGGGTTTACCGGGCCGCGCATTTGCGCGACGTGGTGCAGGCTTTCTTGCCTGGCAGCCACGCCAGTGTGCTGGCACCCTCGGAGGGCTGGCAGCGCTTGCAGCCGCCCGCTTGGCCGCAGTCAGCACCCAACCATGGCAGCTTGGATTTGCGCGATGTGCGCGGTCAGGCCAATGCCAAACGCGCCCTGGAGATCGCCGCCGCAGGTGGCCACAGCCTCTTGATGATGGGGCCGCCGGGCAGCGGCAAGACCATGTTGGCGCAGCGTTTGGTGGGTTTGTTGCCCGCGCTGACCCAACAACAAGCCTTGGAATCGGCGGCGGTGTTGAGTTTGGCCGGACAGTTTCAGCCCCAGCACTGGGGCCAGCGGCCATTTCGCCAACCGCACCACAGCGTCACCACCACCGCCTTGGTGGGCGGCGGTGCGCCACCCCGTCCGGGGGCCATTTCTTTGGCGCACCACGGCGTCTTGTTCCTGGATGAACTGTTGGAGTTTTCAAGGCACAGCTTGGAAGCCTTGCGCGAGCCCTTGGAAAGTGGCCGCATCCTGATTTCCAGGGGGCGGCACCACACCGATTTGGCCGCGCAATTTCAATGGGTGACCGCCATGAACCCCTGCCCCTGCGGCTACCTGGGCGCTCAGCAACCCGCCTGCCGTTGCGCCCCTGAACACATCGCGCGTTACCAAGCCCGGTTGAGCGGCCCGCTGTTGGACCGTTTGGACATGCAGGTGCAGGTGGCTGCTTTGCCGCCCGAGCTGATGCTGCAATCGCCCAGCGGCGACAGCAGCGAGCTTGTGCGACAGCGATGCCAAGCCGCCCACGACCGCGCCTTGGCCCGCCAAGGGGTGCGCAACCAAGACCTGAGCCCAGCGCAACTGCAAGAGCTGCCAATGAGCGCCCAAGCTGAGCAGCATTTGCTGCAAACCGCCAGCCGCCTCGCCTGGTCGGGGCGGGCCATCAGCCGGGTGAAAAAAGTAGCGCAAACCATCGCCGATTTGGCCAGTGCCGCGCAGATTGAACAGCCCCATGTGGCGCAGGCCATGCACTACCGCAGCCCAGCCCAGGGTTGAAAGCGCAAAAAAAGCCCCGCAGTGAACTGCACCCCAAAAGCTGGACACCAGTCCAACCTTTGGGGTGTTTTTCATGGCGAGATATGACGAGA
The DNA here is from genome assembly GCF_965234735.1 of Limnohabitans simekii (SeqCode). GTDB lineage: Bacteria > Pseudomonadota > Gammaproteobacteria > Burkholderiales > Burkholderiaceae_C > Limnohabitans > Limnohabitans simekii. The sequence goes on from NZ_OZ248547.1 coordinate 30,994, forward strand.
GATTCAAGCAACAAGTAGTTCAGGAATACCTGACAGGCATTGGCGGCTACAGAG
>NZ_OZ248548.1:0-2819 GCF_965234735.1 Limnohabitans simekii (SeqCode)
CGATGAGGAAATTAGAATGATTCAAAACAGATTGAATAACAGACCAAGAAAAAGATTGGGATTCAAAACACCCTCAGAGGTGTTTCATCAATCGCTCAAGCGCGTTGCGCTTCGAACTTGAATCCGCCTTGTTTTTAATAATTCTGGCAAATTCAAAACAGAAAAAACAGCACCTTAAAGAACACCAACCATGAACTTTTCAAGGTTTTTTTGCGCAGTTCTATGCATGTTGGCCATGGGACATGCGGGAGCTGCCAGCTGGGAAAATCTCCCCCCTTATGAGGTAAGCACCTCAACGCCGATTGTTTTCAGCCCTGTAGAAAGCACGCTGGTACTTGAAGACCCGGACGGCTCATTCACATTGGAGGATGTTCTCCAGCGTCAAGAACAATTCAAACCAGCCTCAGAAATGGGCGGTATCGATGCCCTCAAACACTATTGGATCTTGCAAAAAATCAGCAGTGCTTTGCCGACAGACCGCAACTTCAGATTTGAAGGATCGTGGAAAGTCATTTGGACACACGTCATCAGGCCCGATGAGCCACCTCAGGCCTTGAAATCGTCTGGTTTTTACAGAGGGAAGTACGCACCTCTAAGTGACATTGATCCAGCTAAGCCGTCCTCAGCCGCGCAACCAAGCCGAGAGGCCTTATTTACGCTGCGCAGTGGTGAAACGCTGACCCTGCTGACCAAAGCCGTTGCGCTTTCGTCGCTGCCACCCAGATCATTGGTTTTGCAAGTGGTGGACAACGAACGCTATTTAGAGACCAGGCGTTTTGGTCTTTATGTTGAGGGTGGTTTGTTTGGCATCCTCTTCGCATTGGCCATATTTGGCTGGTACTCGTATTTTGTGAACAAAGACCGAGCTGGACTTTTTTACGGCATCTGGATTTCGTTTGCGCTGTTGCAAATCGCTTCACTCCCAACGCACGACGGATCACACCTTACTGAATTCTTAATCAATACAGATGACCAATATTTTGGCGTAAGTTCGATGGCGGGGTTCTATTCCTACGTTGGGTCCTACGGGCAAATCATTTTTTACTTTATTTTTGCAAGTGCTTACCTGCAAATTGCCAAGTTCTATCCCAAAACTCAAATGGCGATCTATATCTTGATCGGGTATTTTTTGCTCCATATGTGGGCCAACCTTGGGCTTGTTCACAATCTTTCGCCGCAAATATTTTTTGGTGTCAATGCCTTTTTACCGTTGGTTGTATTTCTATTGCTTTACAAGGCAGCCATCGAAAGATACCAACAAGGCATGAGCGTTGCGATGTTTTGGCTGATTGCATCCATACCCTATTTCTTATTTAGATTGATTTTTGTCTCTGGCTTGATGGGTTTTCCTTCCGTATTCAGCTACCTTCCGGAGTCTGGTTTCAGTTACCTGCTTCAAAACACCAATGTTTCTCAATCAATGGGGCTGTGCGGCGAAGCCCTGATCATGGCCTTGGCCGTCATCAGCCGCAATGTGTGGATTCAAAAAGAATTGGCGAAATCGCTTGACGCGCAAAAAGTGCTGGTGGAGGGGCAAAACAAGGTGTTGGAAGAAACCGTGGCGGCACGCACCAAAGAACTCGAGGCGCAGCACCAAGAACTGGATGAAGCGCATCAATTGGTGGTGGGTTCGGTGAATTACGCCAGCCGTTTGCAGCGCGGGCAGTTGCCGCGCCAAATTCGTCTGGATGGACGTTTTGAATCGTTCGCCACGATGTGGGAACCACGCGACACCATCGGCGGCGATTTGTATTGGATTTCATCCTCGCAGCATGACGGGCCGTTTGTGTTGGCAGTGGCCGATTGCACGGGCCATGGCGTCCCTGGTGCGATGTTGTCCTTGCTGGTGAGTAATTCGCTAGAACGTATTTACGCCAATGACACCATGGAAAATCCTGTGTCTGCCTTGGCCTCGTTGGACCACTATGTGCGCACCGGCTTGAACCAAGACCGTCCTGACAGTGAAAGCGACGACGGTTGTGACGCGACGGTATTGCGTATTGACCGGCGCTTGCAACGCGTGGAATATGCTGGCGCAAAGATCGACTTGTTCCATGTGAACACTGCTGGTGTGGTCACTCGCCACATGGCACAACGCGTCAGCTTGGGCTACAAAGACCGCGTGCCTTCGACACAGATACCCGAGGTCAAGGTCTTGCCCTATGAAAAAGGCGATCTGTTTGTCATCGTCACGGATGGATTGACAGATCAAGTGGGCGGTGCGGCTGGCAAACCTAAAGTGTCTTATGGGTATCGGCGTTTGGAGCAAGTGTTGTCTGCCCATGCGGGTGGGCAGGCGCAGCAAGTCATTGATGCGCTGCGCCAAGACTTTGTTCGCTGGCAAGGAACACACACACGGCGTGACGATGTCACCGCGGTGGTGTTTTCGCTGTAGTGACGAAAAAAAACAAACTTGCACCCTGTTGATTGAAAAGGAATTGTGAATATGGATTTATCTCAAGCCATTTTGTTGCGCAACAGCCTGCGCCACAACAACGTCATCATGGCCTACAACGGCACGGTGACAGACGACCTGATGGTCACGTTGGCCGATTTGCTCAAAGAGCGACTGGTGGCCAATGACGAGGTCAAACGCTCCAAATTGATCTTTGCCGTCTTCATGGAGGGTGTGCAAAACCTGATTTGGCACGGCAAAGAACATGCAGAAAACATGGGCATGATTTTGATCACCGAGCATGAGAAAGAGATCACCATCATGTGCGGTAACCGGATTGAAAAAGACAAGACCCAAGGCTTGAAAGACAGACTGGCGCAAATTGAAGGAGCGGACAAGGAAACCATCCGTCAGCTCTACCGCG